>NZ_VWVL01000001.1:0-1409647 GCF_008632015.1 Pantoea sp. B_9
CTGCGCGCAGCCGTATTCAGGATTCTGACTACGCGACAGAAGTGTCGAACATGTCGCGCGCGCAGATCCTGCAGCAGGCAGGTTCTTCGGTGCTGGCGCAGGCCAACCAGGTGCCACAGACCATGCTATCTCTGCTGCGTTAATTCTTTCTTACGCAGATCAGGCCCCCAACTGGGGGCCTTTTTTATGGGCGGGATTAACCGCTTTTTTACTGGATAATGGCGCGATTGTTTCCAGGCGCGCCGCGTATTCTGAGCTGAAAGAGACGTCACACAGACGTGAGTTATCGCCGAGGCTGAGGATACAACCGACAATGAACGCGAACGCACTGGTAAGCATAATCATCCCTGCTTATAAAGCCACCTGGTTTGAACTGGCGCTGAAAAGTGCATTAGCACAGGATTACCCTCATTGTGAAATCATCATTGGCGATGATTGCCCTGATGCAAAAATCGAGGATATTGTTAGTGCGTATCAGGTAAACAGTAAATTTCCCATCTATTACCAGCATCATCATCCCGCATTAGGCGAAATCGCCAACCTCAGTCAGGCAATACGTCGCGCCAAAGGCGAATACGTAAAATTCCTTTATGATGATGATGTACTTCTGCCGCAGGCCGTGTCGCAATTAGTCGCGGCGCTGTCGCAGGTGCCGCAAGCGGTGATGGCGACAGCCAGACGTAATCGCATTGATTCCGTCGGTAAAGCGATGGCAGACGAGATTTACAGCGTATCGCCGGTATTAGAAGACACGATTTTTCATGGTCAGGATATGGCCCGCTGGCAGGCTGATTTCCTGAACAACTTTATCGGTGAACCCAGTGCCGTTTTAGTGCGCAGCGCGGCGCTGCGCAAGCTGGTGGACGAACCGCGCGAGCTGCATGCGTTGATCGATGAAGGGCTACCGTTCATTGCCGATCTGGTGATTTACCTGCGCTTGCTACGTCATGGTCATCTGGTCTATTTACCGCAGGTGCTGGCGCAGATTCGTATCTCGCGTGAGCAAACCAGTCAGGAAGCGCGCCTCGATGGCAATATAGCCAGTCAGTCTCACCAGCGCTTTCCGGAAGAGATCAAAAAACTGGGCTGGTATGATGAGCAGCTGCCGCAGGGCTGGATTCGTCACGCCACGCTGCGCAGCCAGCAGGACTTCCAGCCGTTTGACCTGACAACGGCGCTGCAGAATGCGCGGGTAGAGAGCCATTTTGCCGAGTGGTTCCGTCAACGCACACTGCGGCCCATCGAACAACAGCTGATTGCACAGCATCTTGCCAGTCAGACGGTCGCACGTATTGCCGTGGTGATTGATGTGCGCGACGCGACTGAGACCGAGTGGCTGCTGACACAGGCCAGCCTGGATGTCTCTGTGGCCGGCCTGAGCCTGCAGCCGGTGGTGCTGGCGGCACCGTATCAATCGTTTATTCCGGCCTCTGTGCAGCGTATTGATGTGCGCGACAATCAGGTAGTTGCTGCGCTCAACACGCTGACCGAAGAGGGACATTTCGACTGGCTGATAGTATTACGGGCCGGCAGTCAGCTGTATACCTCAGGTTTGCAGGCGCTGGGAACGGTGCTGCCGGAGGTCGGTCATTGCCAGTTGATTTATGCCGATGAGGTGTATCCGGTCAATGGCCGTCCGGTTGGCGCATCCTTCCGCCCTGACTTTAATCTTGACCTGCTGCTCAGTAACCCATCGAGAATGGCCTGCCACTGGCTGTTCCGCCGCGAATTTTTGCAACAGACTGGCGGGTTTGCCACGCACTGGCCGGGCTGTTTTGAACTGGACGTGATTCTGCGCACCATCGAAAGCCAGCCTTTTAATGTGATTGGGCATCTGGCTGAGCCGTTAGTGCAGACCGCCTCATTACGACAGCCGGTGGATGAAGAGCGCGCCCTCATCCGCACCCACCTGCAGCACCGCGGCTACGCACAGGCCGATGTCAGCCTGAGCCCACATAATGTTTATCAGCTGCATTATGGTCACCCGCAGTCGGCCCCGGTTTCCATCATCGTTCTGGTGAGTAATCACCTCCCGAACCTGGTGAGTTGCGTCACCTCACTGATGGAAAAAACCGCCTCACAGAATTATGAATTGCTCCTGGTTTCTGCTCAGGGCGGAAGTGCCGCCCAGGACGAATGGCTGCGCGGTATCGCTGAGATCGACCCGGCACGCATTCGCACATTGCAGATTGAGGGCGGTTTTCATCGCGCCAGAATGGTCAATGCCGCCGCCGCTGTGGCCAGAGGCGATTACCTGCTGCTGCTGAGTAGCGATTTGGCCATGCTTGATAACAGCTGGCTGGAAAACCTGCTTAACCATGCACAACGTCCGGAAGTCGCTATTGTTGGCGCCCGGCAAATCTACGCAAATGGTCAGGTACGCCACGCCGGTTATGTGCTGGGGATTAACGGCCTGGTAGGTGAGCCGTTCTATGGTGAGAGCCATGAAACCGCAGGACACATGGCGCGTTTGCAAGCCGACCAGAACTACAGCGCGGTGTCAGGCGATCTGATGATGGTGCGTACCGAGGTGTTTCGCGCCGTTGAGGGTCTGGATGAGACGCTGCAGCATTTCGACGATGTCGACTTCTGTCTGCGCGTGCGCGAAGCCGGGTTGATGACGGTCTGGACACCGTACGTGCGTATGCTGCGGCAGGTTAATCCTGAACTGACGATCGACACGCAGAGTCGAAGCCAGGAGGAAGATCGTCAGCTGCAGAAATGGCAGGCCATCGTGACCCAGGATCCGGCGTATAACCCCAACCTGACGCTCAATAACATCAACTTTAGCGTGTCCTCCGACAGCGAACTGACATGGCGTCCGCTTTCGTGGCGGCCATTGCCGGTGGTGATGCCTTTCATGGCTGATTTTGCCGGTTGTGGTTACTATCGCATCATCAAGCCCTATGAGGCGATGCGCGATGCCGGCCTGGTGGATGGCAAACTCTCCTCCACGCTGATTAATGTTGCCGAGCTCAATCGCTTCGCGCCTGATAGCCTGATTTTCCAGCGCCGGATTGACGCGGAGTTCCATGAATGGCTGGAGAAAGTCAGTAAGCATACGCAGGCGTTCAAAATTTATGAGCTCGACGACTACCTGCCCAATATTCCGCTCAAAAATCATCATCGCTCACAGTTTGGCAACGATGTTAAAAAACTGATGCGGCGCAGCCTGAGTTATATGGATCGCTTTGTCGTATCCACCGAACCCCTAGCCGAAGCGTTCGCGGATATGCACCACGATATTGTGGTGCGTAAAAACCGTCTTTCGCATGACTGGTGGGGCAAGCTGCAGTCGCTGCGCAATCAGGGAAAAAAACCACGCGTTGGCTGGGCCGGGGGCTCCAGTCATACCGGCGATCTGGAAATGATTGTCGATGTGGTGCGCCATTTTGCTAATGACGTTGAATGGGTGTTTTTTGGCATGTGCCCGCCAAAGCTGCGGCCTTTTATTCATGAATATCACCACGGTGTAGAAATTGAGCGTTATCCGGCCAAACTGGCTTCGCTTAATCTCGACCTCGCGTTAGCGCCTGTCGAAGATAACTTTTTCAACACCTGTAAAAGTAATCTGCGCCTGATGGAATATGGTGCCTGCGGCATTCCGGTGATTTGCAGTGATGTGGCGTGTTATCGCGGTGATTTAACCGTCACGCGCGTGAAGAACCGCCACAAAGACTGGGTGGACGCCATCAATATGCATCTGCTGGACCCCGCAGCGAGTGCCCAAATGGGCGCCAGGCTGCAGCAGGAAATTCGCCAGGACTGGATGCTGGAAGGCGAGAACCTGCAAAGCTGGTCACAAGCCTGGACGCTGAAGCGTTAATTTTTGACCTGCTGCACCGCAGCAGGTCAATGCAGTTTCAATCTATCTGGATAACACCACACTCTGCGGTCATGCACCGCCTCATCGCTGGCTGAGGCGAATACCTGTTCTGCAGGGAATGACCCGGCTATCAACCTTCAAAGGTGAGTTGGTGTGAAAAGGCACTCTGCTGAGGTGAACGATTATGAATAATAAACCTGTGTATGTAACCAGCCCGCTTATGCCACCGCTGGAAGAGTTCATGCCTTACCTTGAACAGATCTGGCAGAATAAAGTCCTGACCAACGGCGGGCCCTTCCATCAGCAACTTGAACAGGAACTGGCACGCTATTTAGGTGTTGAGCATCTCTGCTTATTTACCAATGGCACGCTGGCATTGCTGACGGCGCTGCAGGCGTTGCGTATTACCGGTGAAGTCATCACCACACCTTATTCTTTTGTCGCCACCTCGCATTCTCTGTTGTGGAATGGGTTAACCCCGGTGTTTGTCGATATCGACCCGATAAGCTGTAATATTGATGCCTCCAAAATAGAGCAGGCCATTACACCGCAAACCACAGCCATTATGCCGGTGCACTGCTACGGCAATCCGTGCGACGTGGAGAATATTCAGCGCATCGCTGACCTGTACGGGCTGAAAGTCATTTACGATGCTGCTCACGCCTTTGGTGTACGTAAAAACGGCAACAGCATATTGAATTATGGTGACTTGTCGATTTTAAGTTTTCACGCAACGAAGGTTTTCAATACAATTGAAGGTGGCGCAATTATCTGCCCGGATGCTAAAACCAAAAAGCGCATCGATTACCTGAAGAATTTTGGCTTTGCAGATGAAACCACCATTGTGGCGACCGGCATTAACGGCAAAATGAACGAGGTGCAATCGGCCTTTGGCCTGCTGCAGTTAAAGCACATCGACCAGGCATTAGCGGAGCGGGCGCGTATTCAGGCGCACTATTATGATTTGCTCGCGGAAATCGATGGCATTACGCTGCCGCATATTCCGGCTGATGTTGAATGGAACTACTCTTATCTGCCGGTGATGGTAACGGAAGATTTTCCGCTGAGTCGTGATGAGCTTTATGCTCATCTGCGTGAGCACAACATTATTGCCCGTCGTTATTTCTATCCGCTGATCACCAGTTTCCCGATGTATCGTGGATTACCCAGTGCTGATGAAGCGGCCTTACCGATTGCACAACAAATGTCTCAGCGCGTGTTATGTTTGCCGGTCTATCCTGGCTTAGCATTGACCGAAGTTGACAATATTGTGCAAATCATTCACCGCCTGGCTGAGCAAAAGCTAACAAGCCGCGCGTTACCTCTGGTGGGATAATAACAAGGCGTCTGAGACGCCTTGTTTTATATTTATTGCAGGGCGGTGATGTCAGGAACGGGCTGAACGGTGGCTGAATCACCGGCTAAGCAGGCGGATTGCACGCGATTTTGCCAGTCCGATGCCTCAACCCCCAGCGCCGCTATCCGCGCAGTATTCAGTACGCTGTTTGCCGGCCTTGCCGCCGCCATCGGATATTGCGCACTGCCAATCCCTTTCACCAGCACATCCCGCTGCGCGGCCACAAAAATCGCCTGGGCGAATTCGCACCAGCTGACCGCCACATCGCCACAGTAGTGATAAACGCCGGCGGCTTCCGCGCGGGATGCCAGGGTAATAATCGCCTGTGCCAGATCGCCGGCATAGGTCGGGCAGCCGAACTGATCGTTCACCACGCTGATTTCGCTGCGGGTTTCTGCCAGCCGCAGCATGGTTTTGACAAAATTTGCACCGTACTCACTGAACACCCACGAGGTGCGAATCACTACGGCGTCCGGCAGCACGGAGAATACGCGTTTCTCACCCTCCCATTTGCTCAGGCCGTAGAAATTAATCGGGCAGGGCAGATCGTTTTCGGTATAAGGCGTTTTTTTACTGCCATCAAACACGTAATCGGTGGAGAGATGAATCAAGCGGGCGCCCTGCTGGTGAGCGGCGATGGCGAGATTTTCCGGGCCGATGGCGTTGACCTTCATGGCGCGGATACGGTCGGTTTCTGCCTTATCGACCGCGGTATACGCGGCGGCATTGATGATCACATCGGGACGGAATTTCTTCACCACCCGTTCGACCGCCGGGCGGTCGGTAATATCTAACTCGGCAGAGCCACAGGCCAGCAGGATCCACTCTGCCGGCACCCGATCCAGTAAACAACGGCCAAGCTGGCCATAAGCACCGGTTAACAAAACGCGCATTGCACTAACTCCTGCAGCGAGAGTCCTTGTTGATCTTTTACCGATAGCAGAGGCGTCGCTACCGGCCATTGCACCGCAATTTCAGCGTCATTCCACATCAGGCAGGCTTCATCCTGTGGGTTGTAGTAATCAGTACATTTGTATTCGAAGTCAGCGACCTCGGAGAGCACCACAAAACCGTGTGCCAGACCCGGCGGGATCCACAACTGGGTTTTGTTCTCTTCAGACAGCTCCAGCCCGGTCCATTGGCCAAAGGTGGGCGAATCCGCACGGATATCGACGGCAACGTCAAATACCGCGCCGCGTACCACGCGCACCAGTTTGCCTTGCGGCTGGGTTTTCTGAAAATGCAGCCCGCGCAGCACGTTACGCGCCGAACGGGAGTAGTTGTCCTGCACAAAATCCAGGTCAATATCCAGCAGTTGCTGATAACGCCGCTTCTCAAAGGTTTCGAGGAAGAAGCCGCGGGCATCGCCAAACACTTTAGGCTGGATAATTTTGACATCAGCAATTTTCGTGGTGATGACCTCCATCTCACTCCTCCACCAGCATCTTCAGATAGTGACCATACTGCGTTTTGCCGAGATAGGCGGCGCGCTGCAGCAGCGACTCGCTGCCGATCCAGCGCTTGCGCCAGGCGATCTCTTCCAGACAGGCAATTTTGAAGCCCTGGCGCTTTTCAATGGTATGAATGAAGTGTGACGCTTCGAGTAAGCTCTCGTGGGTACCGGTGTCGAGCCAGGCAAAGCCACGTCCCAGCACTTCGACGTTGAGCAACCCATCGTCGAGATACATCTGATTGAGGGTGGTAATTTCCAGCTCGCCGCGGGGAGAAGGGCGAACTTCCCGCGCCATGGCGCAGACGTTTTTATCGTAAAAATAGAGGCCGGTGACGGCATAGTTCGATTTTGGCTGTGGCGGTTTTTCTTCAATGGACAGCGCGCGGAACTGCTTATCAAACTCCACCACGCCGAAGCGCTCGGGGTCCATCACCTGATAGCCAAATACCGTAGCGCCCTGAGGGCGCGCAACCACGTCTTCGAGCTTTTTACCAAAGCTTTGCCCAAAGAAAATGTTATCGCCCAGCACTAATGCGCAGCACTCACCGGCAATAAAAGACTCACCGATGATAAAGGCCTGCGCCAGGCCATCGGGCGATGGCTGCACCGCGAACTGCAGATTGACGCCGAAATGGCTGCCGTCGCCCAGCAAACGCTGGAATCCCGCCAGATCTTCAGCGGTAGTAATCACCAGGATGTCACGAATGCCTGCCAGCATCAGCACCGAAAGTGGATAGTAAATCATCGGTTTGTCATAAACCGGTAACAGCTGCTTCGATACGCCGCAGGTTACAGGATGCAGGCGGGAACCTGTCCCGCCCGCCAGCACTATACCTTTCATCATTGCCTTCCTTATTACGCGTCTCTGCTCTCCACAGAGTCATGCTGTGAGCATACGAGCGCGCAGGAATAATTGATGGCGCGAATAACCGATAAAAAAGCGGGCATTGCCGAGGATAAGCGGAAGGAGAGAAAAGCAGCGCGTGGGCATTCCTGCTGAGCTAAATCAAATTGGGCTGTTGTGCGGCAGACGATTTCCCCTTGCGCATCATAACCTCAAAAAAGTAACCATCCTGTTACAGCCTGGGTCAGAACTGCCGATAACCCTCTTCAGAATCATTCCAATTTTTACGCTCTATTTTTCCTGTTTCTGGGGTGTCTATGCGCTTCAATTATGACTTGTTACCGGGTGAGCAACTGACCTTCGATGAGATCGCGCTGCGCTATGCGCAGCAGCATCCTGATGAGAAGGAGCTCACCGCCCGCGGGTTGCTCAGCCCGTCAACCAGCTACCGCAACCTGGTGATCCGCGCGCTGTTTGCGCAGGAGGAGCTGAACAGTCCGCTGGAGGATCTGCTGTTCGTCTCCGACGATAACGAGCGCAAAAACTACCTGCGCCGCTTCGAGCATTACCTTAAAAACCAGCAGGCGTTTCTCTATTTTCGTCGTAACGATGAAGCGCGTAAAAGCGGACGCTGGAAAGTGATCGGCGAAACCCGGGTGTACGCGATGCTCGATCCCCGCTCGGCGGAAGCGCAAAACCTGCTCAACAGCCGCGGTTTCAAGCTGGTGCTGATGCGTCAGACCGAAGAGGATGAGTACTGGCAGCTGTTCGATCCGCAGGCGCATCCCTGTTTCCCGCTGTCGCGCAAGATCCAGTTTTTAGTGGTGCTCAGCACGCCGCAGCAGAAAATGCCCAGCGCGGTGATGCCGGGTACCGAAGTGGGGCGGCGCGTCAAGGCGAAAGTGTTCCAGCGCGCCAGCCAGGCGGAGTTCAGCGCGGCGGTGAAAGCGCGCTATGGTGGCTGCATTATTACCGGCACGCGCTTAACCGAGCGCCACAGCTGGCCGTGGGTGGAAGCCTGCCATATCGACACCCAGGAGAATGAAGAGGGCTTCCTGGCGGATAACAGCGTCGACAACGGCCTGTTCCTGCGCAGCGACCTGCAGCGGCTGTTTATCAACAAAATGATTAGCATTGACGCAGAAACCGGTCAGGTGCTGTTTAATTCCGCGCTGGAATGCGACGAGTCCATTAGCCCTTTTTATCAGGCGCTTGAGGGCAAAACCTGTGCGCTGTGGGACGCCGTCCCGCCTGGCACAAGGCAGCGGCTGCGTAATCTGCGCTGAACCTGCGCACAATGGCGGTGCGATCCACCGCCATCCATAACAAATTTGAAATAACCTCGCTTTTGCCTGCCTATTCTGCCAATCGAAACCGCTACAGAATTGGATAATCATGCCGATAACTTTATTAACGCAGGGTAGTCAACGTGAACGATCTCTATACCGCCGATGGCGTGATGGATAAACATTCGCTCTGGCAGCGCTACGTTCCTCTGGTGCGGCATGAAGCGCTGCGCCTGCAGGTGCGTTTGCCAGCCAGCGTTGAGCTTGACGATCTGCTGCAGGCCGGTGGTATTGGCTTACTGAATGCCGTGGAGCGCTATGACGCGCTGCAGGGCACCGCCTTTACCACCTACGCCGTGCAGCGTATCCGGGGTGCAATGCTGGATGAGCTGCGCAGCCGCGACTGGGCACCACGCAGCGTACGTCGTAATGCGCGCGAGGTGGCCGGCGCCATGCATCAGGTAGAGCAAGCGTTGGGGCGCGCGGCTACCGAGCAGGAAGTGGCTGAGCGGTTGAATGTTTCGCTGGAAGAGTACCGGCAGATTCTGCTGGATACCAATAACAGCCAGCTTTTCTCGTACGACGAGTATCGGGAAGAACACGGCGACAGTGCGGAACTGGTCACGGAGGGGCATGAGGAAGCCAACCCGTTGCATCAGTTAATGGAAGGAAACCTGCGTGAACGCGTGATTGAAGCGATTGAGGCGTTGCCTGAACGCGAAAAATTGGTGCTCACACTGTACTACCAGGAAGAACTGAACCTGAAAGAGATTGGCGCGGTGCTGGAAGTGGGGGAATCCCGCGTCAGCCAGTTGCACAGTCAGGCGATCAAACGCCTGCGGGCCCGTCTGACGGGAGCGCGCTAACAGACTCAGTTCCTGGGGAACCAAAAATAAAAAAACCGGGGACTCAGCAATGGGAGCCAAAGTTAAAGCCAGACCGTTAAGTCGCTACCTTAAAGACTACAAACACAGCCAAAGCAACTGTTCACACTGTGGCAAAGTTTTAGACCGTATGGCGTTAGTGTTCCGCGGCCAGATCATCAATAAAGAGGCCATCGCACGCATGGACCAGATGATTGACGATCAGGTATGGATGAAACTCCAGCCGGAACTGACGGCGCTGTGCCGTTTCTGCAGCGATATTTTTTGTAATACCCATCCGAATTACTTCGATATCATGGCGTTCAAACAATATCTGTTTGAGCAGACCGAGATGAGTCACAGTACCATTCGTGAATATGTGGTGCGTCTGCGTCGTCTTGATGACATGCTGAAAGCGAAAAATTTCCCGGCAGAAAGGTTACGGGGCAACAGCTGGCATGAGTGTCTGCAAAACGATCTGCCCGATGCGGGCAACAATAACTACCGTATTGCACTGCGCAAATATGACCAGTTCTTAGGCTGGCAGCGCGGCTAAGGGTGATTCAACCCCGGTTACTGGTGAGCATGCCAGCAACCGGGGCGCGTCGCGATCAATTCCGGATGCGACTTTTCTCATCTTCTGCAACACTGTAGGGATAACTGCACATTGCCCGAATGGAGGCTGCATTGTCCTTACATCTTTTGCACCAGTTTCCCCGTCTTGAACTGCTTGGCGCACCGACGCCGTTAGAGCATTTGCCACGCCTGTCTGATTACCTCGGACGCGATATCTTTATTAAACGTGATGACGTCACGCCGGTGGCGCTGGGCGGTAACAAGCTGCGTAAACTGGAGTTTCTCGCGGCCGATGCGCTGCGTGAAGGCGCCGATGTGCTGCTGACCGCCGGCGCGATCCAGTCCAACCACGTGCGCCAGACGGCAGCCGTGGCGGCGCGTCTGGGCCTTAAATGCGTGGCGCTGCTGGAGAACCCGATTGGCACCGACGCCGCCAACTACCTGAGCAACGGCAACCGCCTGCTGCTGGACCTGATGGATGTCGAGGTCGTGATGGTTGATGCGCTGCACAATCCGCCGCAGCAGCTGGCAGAGCAGGCAGAACGGCTGGAAGCGCAGGGCTTCCGGCCTTACATTGTGCCGGTGGGCGGCTCGAATGCGCTTGGCGCACTCGGCTACGTCGAATGCGCGCAGGAGATCGCCCATCAAAGCGAAGGCGTGGTGGATTTCGCTGCGGTGGTGGTGGCGTCGGGCAGTGCCGGGACGCATGCCGGGCTGGCGGTCGGTCTGGAACAGCTGCTGCCGAATAGCGAGTTGGTGGGCGTGACGGTGTCGCGCAAGGTCGAGGCGCAGCTGCCGGTGGTTGAGCGCATTCGCAGCGCGCTGGCACAGCAGCTGGAGCTGGAAGCACGTGCGCCGATAACCCTGTGGGATGACTATTTTGCGCCGCGCTACGGCGAACCCAATGACGAAGGCATGGAAGCAGTGCGCCTGCTGGCGCGGCTGGAGGGCATTATGCTCGACCCGGTCTACACCGGCAAAGCGATGGCGGGTCTGATCGATGGCATCAGCCAGAACCGTTTCCGCCGGGAAGGGCCGTTGCTGTTTGTGCATACCGGCGGCGCACCGGCGTTATTTGCTTATCATCCTTCGGTATGAGACAGCAGCAAAAAAAGGTTTATAATCCAGCGGTTATTACAAAGAGCACATGCCGGAGCGGCACCCTTTATTGCGAGATAAAGCACGCCGCGCCCAAAATGTGCGTTAATTAACCATAAGCACACAACACATCACAATAATGGGGTAAACATGGCTTTCTCTCCGATTCGTCGCCAGCTGGTGATGGGAATGATGGCGGTCGCACTGGTGGCGGGCGTGAACGTAAAAAGCTTTGCGGCAGAAGATTTGCTGGCGCAGGTCAAGAGCAAAGGTGAGCTGCGCGTCGGGCTGGAAGGCACCTATCCGCCGTTCAGCTTCCAGGATGAAAACGGCAAGCTGACCGGTTTTGAAGTCGAGTTTGCCCAGGAGCTGGCAAAACACCTCGGCGTGAAAGCGGATCTCAAACCGACCAAATGGGACGGCATGCTGGCCTCGCTGGATTCCAAACGTATCGACGTGGTGATCAACCAGGTGACCATCTCCGACGAGCGCAAGAAGAAGTATGATTTCTCCACGCCGTACACCATCTCCGGCGTGCAGGCGCTGACGCTGAAGAAAAACGCGGGCTCCATCACCAAACCGGAAGATCTGTCCGGCAAGAAAGTCGGCGTGGGTCTCGGTTCTAACTATGAGCAGTGGCTGCGCGACAACGTCAAAGGCGTCGATATCCGTACCTATGACGATGACCCGACCAAATATCAGGATCTGCGTTCAGGCCGCGTGGATGCCATTCTGGTCGACCGCTTAGCCGCGCTGGATCTGGTGAAGAAAACCGGCAATACCATGGCGGTGGCGGGCCCGGCCTTCTCCCGTCTGGAAGCGGGCGTGGCACTGCGTAAAGGCAATGAATCGCTGCTGAAAGCGATTGATGGTGCCATTGCCGACATGCAGAAGGATGGCTCGCTGAGCAAGCTGTCTGAGAAGTGGTTCGGCGCGGACGTCACGAAATAATGCAGGAAAGTTTACAGCTGGTGCTGGATTCAGCACCTTTTCTGCTGAAGGGCGCGCTGTTCACGCTGCAGCTGAGTATCGGCGGGATGTTCTTCGGCCTGATACTCGGCTTCGTGCTGGCGCTGATGCGCCTGTCACGCTTCTGGCCGGTTAACTGGCTGGCGCGTTTTTATGTGTCGATCTTTCGCGGCACGCCGCTGATTGCCCAGCTGTTTATGATCTACTACGGTCTGCCGCAGTTTGGCATTGAGCTCGACCCGATTCCATCGGCGATGATTGGTTTGTCACTTAACACCGCGGCCTATGCCTCGGAATCGCTGCGTGGCGCGATTGCGGCTATTGAGCGCGGTCAGTGGGAAGCTGCGGCCAGTATCGGCATGACGCCGTGGCAGACGCTGCGTCGCGTTATTCTGCCGCAGGCGGCGCGCACCGCGCTGCCGCCGCTCGGTAACAGCTTTATCAGCCTGGTGAAAGATACCTCGCTGGCGGCCACCATTCAGGTGCCGGAGCTGTTCCGGCAGGCGCAGCTGATCACCTCGCGCACGCTGGAAGTGTTCACCATGTATCTGGCGGCCTCGCTGATTTACTGGGTGATGGCCACGGTGCTGTCGGCGCTGCAAAACCGGCTGGAAGCGCACGTCAATCGTCAGGATCGGGAGGCAAGATGAGTGCAATTGAAGTCCGTCAGCTGGTGAAACAGTTTCACGGCCAGACGGTGCTGCACGGTATCGACCTCGATGTCGCGCCCGGCGAAGTGGTGGCGATCATCGGTCCGAGCGGCTCAGGCAAAACCACGCTGCTGCGCAGTATTAATCTGCTGGAAGTTCCGGAAAGCGGCCAGGTCAAAGTCGGTGACATCAGCATCGACGCCAGCCTCGGCCTGCATAAGCAGAAGGATAAAGTGCGGCAGCTGCGCCAGCAGGTCGGCTTTGTGTTCCAGAACTTCAACCTGTTCCCGCACCGTTCGGTGCTGGAGAACATCATTGAAGGGCCGGTGATCGTCAAAGGCGAAGCGAAGGCGGAAGCCATTGCGCGCGCGCGCACGCTGCTGGAGAAGGTTGGTCTGCACGGTAAGGAAGAGAGTTTTCCACGCCGGCTTTCCGGCGGTCAGCAGCAGCGCGTCGCAATTGCCCGGGCGCTGGCGATGCGTCCGCAGGTGATTCTGTTCGATGAGCCAACCTCGGCGCTGGATCCTGAACTGGTGGGCGAGGTGCTCAGCACCATCCGCGCGCTGGCGCAGGAGAAACGCACCATGGTGATCGTCACGCATGAGATGAGCTTCGCGCGCGACGTCGCCGATCGCGCCATCTTTATGGATCAGGGGCGTATCGTGGAGCAGGGCCCGGCTAAAGCGCTGTTCAGCAATCCGCAGCAGGCACGCACCCGGCAATTTCTCGACAAGTTTCTCAATCAATAATCTCTCCGGGCCGGTTCGCTGGCCCGAATTATTTTTCCTCTAGCAAAATATTAAATACCGCGCTTACCTTTTTGACGCATTAATAAATTTTTTTCCCGGCGATATAATTAATGCTGGTTTACTCCGCTGCGGAATGTTCTTAATTTCCACGCGGCATTACGTGCGCGGCGCACCGTCAATTTATGCCATGAAGGCTTAAATAACAGCTATTCACGGCTAACCTGCCGGGCGGTCAATTTATCTCTGGTACTGTAAAGTATTGTTATATCAGGACCAGCGAAAAAGTTTTAGGAGTTTCGCTAGAGTCAGTCCCTGCTGCTTGTTGAATAATCGTTGAATAACCATAAAGGCTTCACTGCCTGATTCTTCATTCTTCTCCTTTAAGACCTACACCGCAGCAGGAGTCAAAAATATGAATAACGCCAGGAAAGAAGATATTGCATGGGTGAATACCCTGAAAGGGGTGTGCATATTGCTGGTGGTGCTGTATCACACCGTATTACCGGGCTTTGAAGGCACGGTTAAATATCTCAGCGCCGGCTGGATCCCGGCGGAAATATGGGTGCAGTTTAATACGGTGTTATCACCGCTGCGTATGCCCGCCTTTTTCTTCGTCTCCGGCCTGCTTGCCACCAACGGCATTCTCAACCGGCCGTGGAAACAGGTATTTACCAGCCGCATTACCAATCTGTTCTATCTCTACGTGCTGTGGGGCTTTATTCAGTGGTGGTCGATTGTCGGCATTTCGACTGAAATCACCGGCCAGCGTATCTCGCAGAACCTCAACGCGGCTTACGCCGGTTCGCTGCTGGAGTTCCTTAAGCTGACCTTCCTGGCGATGAGCACCTCGTGGTACCTGTACGGTCTGGCGATCTACTTCCTGTGCGCCAAAATCTTCCGTCAGCACAAAGTGGCGCTGCTGGTGGCGGCGGTGGTGCTGAATTATCTGGCGGTGGAGAAGATCATTCCCTACTGGGGACCGCAGAGCGTGGCACAGTATTTCCTGTTCTTCCTGCTGGGCGCGTTCTGGAGCCCGCTGATGTTGCGCCTGAGTCAGCTGCGCCGCGAGAACCTTGTGCCGTGGGCCGCGCTGGCGGCGCTGTCCGGTATGCACGTGATTTTTGGCCTCGATAAGAGCCTGTTCATGTGCATCATCGCGGTGCTGGTGAGCGTGGCGGCGTGCCGCTGGCTCAACGCGCATTTCAGCATGCGTTACTTCAACTGGATTGGCCGCAACACGCTGCAGATCTACGTTATCCACCGCATTTTTATTGAGTTCTTCGGCATGTCAGCGATTCTGTTTGCGCAGCGCCATCATCTGTTTGAGCAGGCGTGGTTTGCACTACTGTGGGCGTGCTTCTATCCGCTGGCGATTGTTGGCATCTGTTCGCTGTGTTCGGTGGCGGTGTGGTCACTGACCAACCGCGGGCTGGGGCAGTCGCTGTTTGTGTTCCCGACGCTGATTGGTTTGAAACGCAGTAAGTCGGTGGCGTGATGTGCGCAGGTAAGTTTTAAAGTGGTACAAAAACGACGGAACGTTTCGTAGCGGCGCGATTCATCGCACAATGAATAGCGCCGCTACGGCCTTATTGCAACCTGCGGTGTCCTTCACCGATCTCCATTACGCCATCCATGGCGATCCTGCTTTATTTAACCAATGGTCATCAGGCTGGCGTTGCCGCCGGCGGCCGCGGTATTGACGCTCAGCGAGCGCTCAATCAGCAGACGTTCCAGCAGCAGATTGGTCTCGCCGCGGGCAAAGCCCTGCACTGACACAATCGCACCTTCGCGGGCGGCAATCTGTTCGCACAGGCTGCGCAGCTGATCGGCATCGCCGTGATAGATCACCGCATCAAACTCCGCCGCCAGCACATCTTTCGCCAGCGTGATGCGCGCCTGCACCGCGGCCGGCAGCGACTGGCGCAGCGTCCGGTGCAGCTCGTCATCCTGCCACAGTGCCTGGCTACCGACGCTGGTGACCGCCGCCAGCTGAATCAGTGCATCCTGCTGGTTATCAGCGATACACAGCACCCGATCGCGCGGCAGCAGCGTAAAGGTGTTGCGCTCACCGGTCGGGCCTGGCAGCAGTCGCACGGTTCCGGCCTGGCTCAGCGCATCGTAACGCTGACACAGCGCCAGCAGTTCCGGCTTATCCTGTGCCCAGCTCTGCAATGCCTGATGCGCGCTCAGCAGCGTGGTGCGCACGCTGCTGTCCACCGGCCGTTCGGCATCCTGACGATCAAAGGTAATGCGCAGGGCGCCGTCCGGACGATGGGCCAGCAGGCGGTAGAGATAGAGCGGGCCGCCGGCTTTCGGACCGGTGCCCGACAGCCCTTCGCCGCCGAACGGCTGCACGCCGACCACCGCGCCCACCATGTTACGGTTAACGTACAGGTTGCCGACTTTCGCCCCGGCTGTTACCTGCGCAATGGTTTCATCGATTCGGGTATGCACGCCGAGCGTCAGGCCATAGCCCGAGGCGTTGATCTGCTCAATCAGCTGCGGCAGGTTGTTGCGCGCATAGCGCACTACGTGCAGCACCGGACCGAACACCTCTTTATCCAGATCGCTGACCTGATCGAGCTCAATCAGCGTCGGTTTGATAAAGGTGCCGCTGTGCCACTCTTTGCTGTCCTGCGGATGCTCCTGCACCGCCTGATACACGGTAAAGCCTTTATTGCGCATCGCCTGGATATGGCGCTCGATGTTGGCTTTGGCTTCAGCGTCGATCACCGGACCGACGTCGGTCGACAGACGCTCCGGATTGCCCATGCGGCATTCGGCCATGGCACCACGCAGCATCTTCAGCGTGTGGTCCGCCACATCGTCCTGGATGCACAGCAGACGCAGCGCCGAGCAGCGCTGGCCGGCGCTGTCAAACGCGGACGCCACGATATCCACCACCACCTGTTCGGTGAGCGCTGAAGAGTCGACGATCATGGCGTTCATGCCGCCGGTTTCGGCGATCAGCGGCGTCGGGCGACCCTGCGGATCGAGGCGGCCAGCCAGGTTGCGCTGCAGCAGGGTGGCGACTGCGGTTGAGCCGGTGAACATCACGCCGCGCACCCGCTCGTCGCCGGTCAGCTGCGCACCCACCGTTTCGCCCTGACCGGGCAGCAGTTGCAGCACACCGGCCGGTACGCCGGCATCCAGCATAATCTGCACCGCCTGCGCGGCAATCAGCGGCGTCTGCTCGGCGGGTTTCGCCAGCACGCTGTTGCCGGCCGCCAGGGCGGCGGCAATCTGGCCGGTAAAGATCGCCAGCGGGAAGTTCCACGGGCTGATGCACACTACCGGACCGAGCGGGCGATGGGTTTCGTTATCGAAATCGTCACGCACCATGCCGGCGTAGTAGTAGAGGAAGTCCACCGCTTCGCGCACTTCGGCAATGGCGTTGTTGTAGGTTTTGCCTGCCTCACGCACCAGCAAACCAATCAGCTGCTGCATCTGGTCTTCCATCGTCTGGGCGGCACGTTCGAGGATCGCGGCGCGCTCCTGCGGCGGCGTGGCGAACCAGATCGGTCCGGCATTCACCGCGGCATCCAGCGCACAGGAGACCTCTTCAGGGGTGGCTTCCCGCACGCTGCCGACGATATCCGCCGGCGTGGCCGGGTTGATCACCGCGCGGCTGCTGCCGCTACCCAGCTCGCCATCAATGATCGGCTGAGCCTGCCACGGCTGGCTGGCGCTGGAGAGCAGGGCGCTGGAGAGCGACGCCAGGCGGTGTTCATTGGCCAGATCCAGACCGGCAGAGTTAACACGCTTGTCGCCATACAGATCGCGCGGCAGCGGAATCTTCGGATGCGGCAGGCCAATGGCGCCTTCTGCGACACCCATTTTTTCCACTGCAGCCACCGGATCGGCCACCAGCTCGTCAATCGGCAGCGTGTTGTCAGCGATGCGGTTGACGAACGAGGTATTGGCGCCGTTTTCCAGCAGGCGACGCACCAGGTAGGCCAGCAGCGTTTCGTGGGTACCGACTGGCGCATAAATCCGGCACGGCCGGTTCAGCTTGCCATCGGCCACTTTGCCCACCACCTGCTCGTACAGCGGTTCGCCCATGCCGTGCAGGCACTGGAACTCGTACTGGCCAGGATAGTAGTTGTTGCCCGCCAGCTGGTAGATCGCCGCCAGCGTGTGGGCGTTGTGGGTGGCAAACTGCGGATAAATCAGGTTAGGCACCGCCAGCAGTTTACGCGCGCAGGCGAGGTAGGAGATGTCGGTGTACACCTTGCGGGTATAAACCGGATAGCCTTCGAGGCCTTCCATCTGCGCGCGTTTGATTTCGCTATCCCAGTAAGCGCCTTTCACCAGACGGATCATCAGACGACGGCGGCTGCGCTGCGCCAGATCCACCAGCGCATCAATCACAAACGGACAGCGCTTCTGATAAGCCTGAATCACGAAGCCGATGCCGTTCCAGCCTTCCAGCTCCGGCTCAAAACAGAGTTTTTCCAGCAGATCGAGCGACAACTCCAGGCGATCGGCCTCTTCAGCATCGATGTTGATGCCGATGTCATACGAGCGCGCCAGCAGCGTCAGCGATTTCAGGATCGGATAAAGCTCTTCCATCACCCGCTCATACTGCGCGCGGCTGTAGCGCGGATGCAGCGCCGACAACTTGATGGAAATGCCCGGACCTTCATAAATGCCGCGCCCGTTGGAGGCTTTACCAATAGCGTGGATCGCCTGCTGATAGGAGATCAGATAGGCTTTGGCATCGCTGGCGGTGAGTGCCGCTTCGCCCAGCATGTCATACGAGTAGCGGAAGCCTTTCTCTTCCAGCTTGCGCGCGTTGGCCAGCGCCTCGGCGATGGTTTCGCCGGTGACGAACTGTTCGCCCATCAGGCGCATCGCCATATCCACGCCTTTGCGGATCAGCGGTTCGCCGCTCTTGCCGATGATGCGGTTCAGCGATTTAGACAGGTTGGCTTCATTGTGGGTGGAGACCAGACGCCCGGTAAACAGCAGGCCCCAGGTGGCGGCGTTGACGAACATCGACGGGCTGCGGCCCAGATGGGACTGCCAGTTGCCGTTGCTGATTTTATCGCGGATCAGCGCATCGCGGGTGGGCTTGTCAGGAATACGCAGCAGCGCTTCCGCCAGGCACATCAGCGCTACGCCTTCCTGCGACGAGAGCGAGAACTCCTGCAGCAGGCTTTGCACCATACCGGCGCGTCCGGTTGCCCCTTTTTGGTGCCGTAGCTTGTCCGCCAGGCTGTATGCCAGCTGGTGGGTTTTCTCTGCCAGCGGGGCAGGGAGACGCGCCTGCTCCAGCAGCATCGGCACCGCATCGGTCTCCGGACGACGCCACGCGGCGGTGATGGCCGAGCGGCTGACCGACTGCGGCAAAATGTGTTCGGCGAAGTCGAGGAAAGGCTGGAAACTCTCTTCCGGCACGCGCTCATCGTCTGCGGCATCATTCAGCTGCAGCGGGATCTCCGCCAGCGTTTCTCCCGCTTCCAGCTGGCCGAGATAGTTAAAAATTGCCTGCTTGATCAGCCAGTGTGGCGTGCGGTCAATCTTTTGCGCCGCCAGTTTAATGCGATCGCGGGTGGCTTCATCCAGCTTCACCCCCATGGTGGTGGTTCCCATGATTTCCTCGTCCTCAAAGTGTGAATCAACTTCAGCGTGGGCTGCAC
The DNA here is from genome assembly GCF_008632015.1 of Pantoea sp. B_9. Lineage (NCBI taxonomy): Bacteria > Pseudomonadati > Pseudomonadota > Gammaproteobacteria > Enterobacterales > Erwiniaceae > Pantoea > Pantoea sp. B_9. Next base: position 19,314 of record NZ_VWVL01000001.1, read on the forward strand.
TATCACTCATGTTGCAACTTTGTGCAACCGTGTTAAATGTGACCTCGGTTGCACGTTTTTAACCGGCTTTTTTGTTAACGCAGCAAAAGCGGCACAGAACTTGCTGCAAGAATCTCGCCAGAGTTGCAACCCACCGCAACAAAACGCATCCTGGCTGATATCAGGTGCAACTTAAAATGTGAACAGGCGCAACCTGTGAGCATGAAAAATGCAAAGTCAGGTGAAACCCAGGTAACAGCTGTGTTAAATGCATTGTGCGCGTCGCACCTTTGCGGCAGGATACCGCGCCTTATGAGAAATCGCTTTCTCTGGATGCGGTAAAGCCCTGACGTTATCCCGTTCCGGTAACGCAGGAAAAAAGATTTCTCTTAAGAGATCAAATAATAAGTGGAGAGACAGATGACAGTAAGTACACCGATGCTGGTGACATTTATCATTTACATCCTCGGGATGGTGTTGATTGGTTTTATCGCGTACCGCTCAACCAAAAACTTTGACGACTATATTCTGGGCGGTCGCAGCCTGGGCAGCGTGGTAACCGCGCTGTCGGCCGGGGCCTCGGACATGAGCGGCTGGCTGCTGATGGGACTGCCGGGCGCGATTTTTCTCTCCGGGATCTCTGAGAGCTGGATTGCCATCGGCCTGACGATTGGCGCGTGGCTGAACTGGAAAATTGTTGCGGGTCGCCTGCGCGTGCAGACCGAGCATCACAATAATGCTTTAACCCTGCCAGACTTTTTCACCAGCCGCTTCGAAGACCACAGCAAAATTCTGCGCGTCATCTCGGCACTGGTAATCCTGATCTTCTTCACCATTTACTGTGCCTCGGGCGTCGTTGCGGGTGCGCGCCTGTTTGAAAGCACCTTCGGCATGAGTTATGAAACCGCACTGTGGGCTGGCGCGGCAGCAACCATTCTTTATACGCTGGTGGGCGGCTTCCTTGCGGTGAGCTGGACCGATACCGTACAGGCCAGCCTGATGATTTTTGCCCTGATTCTGACGCCGGTGATTGTGATTATCGCCGTCGGCGGACTGGATGATTCGCTGGCCGTGATTGAAGCGAAAAGCCTGGAAAACCTCGATATGCTGAAGGGCCTGAACTTCGTGGCGGTGATTTCACTGCTCGGCTGGGGGCTCGGCTACTTCGGCCAGCCGCATATTCTGGCGCGCTTCATGGCCGCAGACTCGCACCGTTCAATTCGTACCGCACGCCGCATCGGCATGGCCTGGATGATCCTGTGCCTGGCCGGCGCCGTCGCAGTGGGCTTCTTCGGCATCGCCTATTTCCAGAACCATCCGGATCAGGCGGCGGGCGTGAGCGAAAACGGCGAGCGCGTGTTTATCGAGCTGGCACGTATTCTGTTCAATCCGTGGATCGCCGGTATTCTGCTGTCAGCTATTCTGGCGGCGGTGATGTCGACCCTGAGCTGTCAGCTGCTGGTGTGCTCGAGCGCACTGACCGAAGACCTGTATAAAGGTTTCCTGCGTAAAAATGCCAGCCAGAAAGAGCTGGTATGGGTTGGCCGTTTAATGGTGCTGGTGATCGCGCTGGTGTCGATTGCGCTGGCCTCCAACCCGGAGAACCGCGTGCTCGGCCTGGTGAGCTACGCCTGGGCAGGCTTTGGTGCCGCATTCGGTCCGGTGGTGCTGTTCGGCGTGTGCTGGAAGCGCATGACGCGCAACGGCGCGCTGGCCGGCATGATTATCGGTGCCGCCACGGTGCTGATCTGGAAGCAGTACGCCTGGCTCAATCTGTATGAAATCATCCCGGGCTTCCTGTTTGCCAGCATCGCGATTGTCGTGGTGAGCCTGGCCGGTCGCGAACCGTCGGCTGAAGCGCAGCAGCGTTTCGATGCTGCCGAAGCGGAATACAACACCAAATAACGGTGATGGCCTGAGTAAAGCGGGGAGCGCGAGTGCCGTGCTCCCCGCACTGTTAGTGTCACGTCCTCTGCGCGCGATTCATCGCCTAATCTGTCACTCCGCTCTGACTTTCCCGCATCGCACCCTGACCCGCAAAAGCAAAATTAATTTCGCGCGGTGACTTGTATTTTCATCCGCGATAATGATAATCGATATCGTTCGCACTTTACGTATTTTTACCTAAGGTTTACCCTCCTTAACATTCAAGAGGTTGGTGATGTTCGTTCCCTTTCTCATTATGCTGCGCGAAGGTCTCGAGGCAGCGCTCATCGTCAGCCTGATTGCCAGCTATCTCAAACGCACCCAGCGCAGCCAGTGGTTCCCCGCGATGTGGGCCGGTGTGTTTATCGCTGCGGTGTTGTGCCTCGCGCTGGGTATTTTCATCAACGAAACCACCGGTGAGTTCCCACAGAAACAGCAGGAGCTGTTCGAGGGCATCGTGGCGGTGATTGCCGTGGTGATCCTCACCTCGATGGTGTTCTGGATGCGCAAGGTTTCGCGCAATATCAAAGCCACGCTGGAAAAATCCGTCGATCAGGCGCTGCAGAAGCCGGGCGGCAGCGGGTTGCCGCTGGTGCTGATGGTGTTTCTCGCCGTAGCGCGTGAAGGGCTGGAGTCGGTGTTCTTTCTGCTGGCGGCCTTCACCCAGGATGTCGGTTATGCGCCGCCGATTGGCGCAGTGCTGGGTCTGGCGACCGCCATCGTGCTGGGCATGCTGATTTACTACGGCGGCGTGCGTCTTAACATGGCGCACTTCTTCCGCTGGACCAGCCTGTTCATCCTGCTGGTGGCGGCCGGACTGGCGGCGGGGGCGATCCGCGCCTTCCACGAGGCGGGACTGTGGAACCACTTCCAGGCGACCGCGTTTGACTTCAGCAACACGCTCTCGACCCATTCGATCTTCGGCACGCTGCTGGAAGGCATTCTGGGTTATCAGGAAGCGCCGAGCGTCAGCGAAGTCGCGGTATGGCTGATTTACCTGATCCCGGCGCTGCTGCTGTTTTTCTTCCCGGCGCGTCCGGCACCCAGCGCCGCACGGTCGGTGCGCTAACTTTTCGCAGGCGCGCGTGCGCCTGTACCTTCATGTAACAGGGATATGACTATGACGATTCGCTTCCGCCGTAAGGCGCTGTTGCTCTCCATGCTGGCGCTGTCCGGTGCCGCTTCTGCCGCTGCCGTACCGCAGGTCACGGTGACGGTCACTGACAAGCAGTGCGAGCCGATGTCGCTCAACGTGCAGGCCGGTAAAACCCAGTTCATCATCAAAAATAACAGCCAGAAAGCGCTGGAGTGGGAAATCCTCAAAGGCGTGATGGTGGTGGAAGAGCGCGAAAACATCGCGCCCGGCTTCAGCCAGAAGCTCACCGCCAACCTGGAAGCGGGTGAATATGACATGACCTGCGGCCTGCTCACCAATCCGAAAGGCAAGCTGGTGGTCAGCGGTGACAGCCAAACCGCCAGCAGCGGCAAGCCAGACGTGCTGCAGCTGGTCGGGCCGATTGCCGATTACAAAGTCTACGTGATGGCCGAAGTGAGCGGGCTGGTGGCCGGCACCAAAGCCTTTACCGACGCGGTAAAAGCCGGTGACGTGGAAAAAGCCAAAGCGTTGTATGCGCCGACGCGCGTGCACTATGAGCGCATCGAGCCAATTGCCGAACTGTTCTCTGACCTCGACGGCAGTATTGACGCACGTGAAGATGACTTCGAGAAAAAAGCGGAAGATCCGAAATTTACCGGCTTCCACCGGCTGGAAAAACTGCTGTTCGCCGACAACACCACCAAAGGCGCGGACGCTTTCGCTGACCAGCTGTATAAGGATGTGCAGGATCTGCAAACCCGCGTCAGCGAGCTGGCCTTCCCGCCGGCGAAAGTGGTCGGTGGCGCGGCAGGCCTGATTGAAGAGGTGGCGTCCAGCAAAATCTCTGGTGAGGAAGATCGCTACAGCCGTACCGATCTGTCCGATTTTCAGGCCAACATCGACGGCGCACAGAAAATCGTTGATCTGCTGCGTCCTCTGCTGCAAAAAGCCAATCCGCAGCTGCTGGCGAAAGTGGACGCGAACTTTAAGAAGGTGGATGGCATTCTCAGCAAATACCGCACCAAAGACGGTTTTGCTTCCTATGAAAAGCTGACCACCAGCGACCGTAATGCGCTGAAAGGGCCCATCACCACGCTGGCGGAAGATCTCTCCCTGCTGCGCGGCACTTTAGGTCTTGATTAATCATGAGTAAAAAAAATGACGCGGCGCAACCGTCGCGTCGTCGTCTGTTACAGGGATTGGGCATGCTGGGTGGCGCGGCGGCACTGGGCGGCGGCTGTCCGTTCCATGCCGCCAGCGCGGCAGAGAGTTTCTCACCTGGCACGGTTGCACCCGACGCGCGCCAGCAGGCGCAACCGTTTTACGGCGCTCATCAGGCCGGCATCCTGACGCCGCAGCAGGCATCTATGATGCTGGTGGCGTTTGATGTGCTGGCCAGTGATAAAGCCGAACTGGAACGCCTGATGCGGCTGCTGACGCAGCGCTTTGCCTTTCTCACCCAGGGCGGACCGGCGCCGGCGGTGCCCAATCCGCAGCTGCCGCCGCTCGACTCCGGCATCCTGGGTGCTGACATTGCGCCCGATAACCTGACCCTGACGCTGTCGGTGGGTGATTCACTGTTCGACGAGCGCTTCGGGCTGGCCGCGCATAAGCCCAGCCAGCTGCAGACGATGACACGCTTTCCCAACGATTCGCTCGACGCCGCACAGTGTCATGGCGACCTGCTGATTCAGATCTGTGCCAATACCCAGGATACGGTGATTCACGCGCTGCGCGATATCATTAAGCACTCGCCGGATCTGCTGGCGGTGCGCTGGCGGCGCGACGGCTTTATCGCCGATCACGCTGCACGCAGCAAAGGGCGCGAAACGCCGATCAACCTGCTGGGTTTCAAGGATGGCACCGCCAATCCGGATACCCACAATACTCAGTTGATGGACCAGCTGCTGTGGGTGACACCAGAACAGCAGGAACCGGCGTGGACGCACGGCGGCAGCTATCAGGCGGTACGCATCATCCGTTTTCACGTTGAAATGTGGGACCGCACGCCGCTGGGCGAGCAGCAAACCATTTTTGGTCGTGAGAAGTTGTCCGGCGCGCCGCTGGGGATGCAGCACGAGCACGACGTGCCGGATTACGCCCGCGATCCGGACGGCGAGATTATCGCGCTGGATGCGCATATCCGGCTCGCCAATCCGCGCACGCCGCAAACCGACAGCAGCCTGATGCTGCGGCGCGGCTACAGCTATTCCTCGGGGATTACCGGGGCAGGGCAGCTGGATATGGGGCTGCTGTTCGTCTGTTATCAGCACGATTTAAGCAAAGGCTTTATTACCGTGCAGAAACGGCTGAACGGCGAAGCGCTGGAAGAATATATTCGTCCCATCGGCGGCGGATACTTTTTTGTTTTGCCCGGCGTGGCGGACAAAAATCATTATCTGGGGCAGCCGTTGCTCGAAGCCTGATTAATTAATGTACAGCGCTTGTTCGCCGTTCGCGGTGCCAGGCGCTGCTGTTAAGCCCGCCTTAAATTTCTCTTGTCTCGCTGTGATGTCCGAATTTTCTGAAACAGTTTGTTAAGTGCTGAATTACCTATCTTACTGAATATTAGTATTAATTTAATTTAAGCGCACCGGGCTAAGGCAGCGCCGCGCGGGTTTTCTTTGCCATAAAGTAAAAATAGTGTTGCAAATCGGCGGAAATATGATGAACTTTAGTCATAGCGTCGTCAGTTGTGTGGCTAAGTCCACTGGAGTTCGCGCATGGCCCGGTCCTTATACGGACAGTTAAATACACTTCAGCTAGCGCAGTACGCTGCGGGGGATTGCCTCCCGCGTGAGAATCCTCTTCACTTTTCTTTTATCGCCTTCAAATTCTTTTCCGATGTTTACCGGTGCGCGGCAGCGTTTCGGCGTTGTTGCACACTTTTCTCACTGGCTCGATACGGCTTACAAGGAAGCCAACAAAACCTCTAAAGCGTTCAAATCATCGCCGCGGGTGATCCGCCGCGATAAATGAAACCAACTGTAAGGTGCCACTATGGGAAGACAGAAAGCAGTGATCAAAGCGCGTCGTGAAGCCCGCCGAGTGCTTCGCAGTGACTCTCGCAGTCATCGTCAGCGTGAAGAAGAATCGGTCACTTCGCTGGTGCAGATGGGTGGGCTGGATGCAATTGGCATGGCGCGCGATGTGCGTGACCGGTCACCAATTGAGGCCAGAAACGATGCTCAGGCGCACTATCTTAACGCCATAGAAACGAAACAGCTGATATTCGCGACCGGTGAAGCCGGCTGCGGTAAAACCTGGATCAGCGCTGCGAAAGCAGCCGAGGCCCTGATCAATAAGGACATCGAAAGGATCATTGTGACGCGCCCGGTTTTACAGGCGGATGAAGATCTCGGTTTCCTGCCAGGAGACATCTCCGAGAAATTCGCTCCCTATTTCCGACCGGTTTACGACGTTCTGGTTAAACGTCTCGGCGCTTCCTTTATGCAGTACTGCCTGCGACCCGAAATCGCCAAGGTAGAGATCGCGCCCTTCGCTTATATGCGCGGACGTACCTTTGAGAATGCGGTGGTGATTCTGGATGAGGCGCAAAACGTCACCGCTGCGCAGATGAAGATGTTCCTGACCCGCCTGGGCGAAAACGTCACCGTCATTGTCAACGGTGATGTCACCCAGTGCGACCTGCCCGCCAGCGTCAAATCTGGCCTTGCCGATGCGCTGGCGCGCTTCGAAGAGGATGAGATGATTGGCGTGGTGCGTTTCGGTAAAGACGACTGCGTTCGCTCGGCACTGTGTCAGCGTACGCTGCATGCTTACAGTTAACCTTGAAAAAATAGCTAATCTCAACCCGGCTGCGGCCGGGTTTTTCATTGCTATGCTTACGGGACGAAAAGGGCGGAAACGATGAGCGGAGAAAGTCATGCACTCTCTTGATGTGCAGGTGGTAAGGATGGCGCAGCAGTGGGCGGAAGCGCAGCCGGTGTGGCTGTGTACCGTGCTCAGTACGTACGGCTCATCGCCGCGCCCGCCTGGCGCGATGATGGTGATTCGCGTCGATGGGCGCTACAGCGGTTCCCTTTCCGGCGGCTGCGTCGAGGAGAATTTTATCACCCGCGTTCAGCAGCAGGCGTTCTCTGCCGCCAGTCAACTGGTGCGCTACGGTGAGGGGGGCGACACGCCTGATCGCGCGCTGCCGTGCGGCGGCGTACTGGATATTCTGGTCGAACGGTTGCCTGCCGGTGCCGCCACGCTGCGCTATTTACAGCAGCTGGAGGATGCGCTGACCGGCGCGCGTGCTATCACCAAACGCCTGACGCTGCCGCAGCCGTGTCACGCGCTCGAACCGGCGCCATATACCCGCCGCACCCGCACCCAGGTCACTGACGGTGAAATCGTTCTGACCCTGAGTGCCGCGCCGCGCCTGATCCTTGCCGGACTCTCCAGCGTCGCCGTGTACTGTGCCAACTTCGCGCTGGCGCTGGGATTCGAAACCATCGTCTGTGAACACCGTGAAGAGGTGCTGAGCAATATGGCGGCCGAACTGGCGCCGGACGTCAAACTGGTGCAGCAGTTTCCGGCGGTGTATCTGGAACGCGAGGGCTGCCATGCCGCCACGGCGATCCTCTCGCTGACCCATGATGCGCGTATTGACGATCTCACCATGATGGAAGCGGTCAATCTGCCGGCATTTTATCTCGGTGCGATGGGCTCGCAGCGCAACAGCGCAAAACGCAAAGCGCGCCTGAGCGCGATTGCGGAGCTGACGCCGGCGCAGTTGCAGCGCATTCACGCACCGGTTGGGCTGGATATCGGCAGCAAAACCCCGGCGGAGATCGCGCTGGCAATCATGGCGGATATTGTGCGTCACAAAAATGGGTTAGCGGCAACGGATGCGCTTAGCCCTGTGCACGCAGCGTCTGAATGATCACATCACTCATCCCACGAAAAACCCGGATGCACCAGGACGCCAGCAGACGGGCAAACGGCTATGCCAAATTTTCGCGCCGCAAATAATCAATAAGCTGTGCTTTATGTTTCATGATGTGATCAACGCTTGCGCTTTACCGGTAACATCTTATCTTCAGAGAAGCGTGTACAAACACCTGAACTGAGAAGGGGTATTTATGGCTAAGCGTCATTGGATTAAATCAATTGAAATTACAGCAATTATTGTCTTCGCGCTGGTGATCGCCTGGCTGGCCGTCACGGGCATCCTGTCATCAACCGGCCTCGATCATGCGTGGCCTTATCCACATCAATAACTGAGTCCGACACCAGGGAAATCAATTACGCTTAAATATAAACAGAATAAATTATCTAACCTGCACACCCGTGTCAGCGGCGATACCGTATCACCACACAGGGTTTCGGTGTCAGATTTGCCGCGTATAAATCAGCGACGTTCGGGAAACACGTTATGCTGTTATTCGAAGTCCGCATGGCGGCTGAACATGCTCTCGCTGGTTTCACCGCACTGATGCATGATTTCAAGCACCATGGCGTCACAGGTGATGAAGCAAAGCTGCTCAAAGGCCGAGCCCATTGGCTGCGAGAATCGTCCGGCGCTGCGTGCGTTATCGGTTTTAACGTTGCCGGGTAACACCAACACGCATTTGGCCAGTCTGCCGATGCCTGAATCTGCTTTCAGGGTAATCAGCGCCACATCGACACCGCGCTCAACGGCGTTCAGCGCCAGTGCTTTCAGGCTCGCGGTTTCGCCACTGCCAGAACCAATAATCAATAAATCGCCAGGTCTGGAGTGGGGTGACGAGATTTCACCCACCATGCTGACAGAGAAACCCAGATGCAACAGACGGTTAGCGAACGCGCGGATAGCAATGCCGCTGCGCCCGGCACCCTGCAGGAAAATGTGTTTCGCGCTGCGAATTTGTGCGATCAATGCCTGCGCCTGGCTCTCGTCTATCTGCCGGGCGTTGTGCGCGAGTTCGTTAAGAATATGGGATACGTTTGACTGAACGGCCATGTTAACGCTCTCCCGTCAGGCGATCGTTCGTCCGTCTCATTAAACAGCGAAGAGAGTGGCCGGAACATGGCCGGTGCTTTTTCAGTCTGGTCATCGCGCATTCCCTCTTAATTCAAAGACATCATCAGTGGATGAAAAGGATACCCTGCAGAATTTCCGGTAAGAGTACACGGTCCGCTGCCCACGCGATATTGCAGCGAAAGGGGATCTTTCGATTATGCGTCCTGTGGCACAAAAGCGGTGAGTGTGCAGAGTTGTTGGGCAGATTTGTGATGGATTGTGGCATCAAATGAGGTAGCGGGGTCGCCAGATCGCGGGGTCGGTGCTGCAAGGAGAATAAAAAATGAAAAAGCTCCTGTCGATAGTCAGAGGCTTTCATGGCATCAAAGTGCACGTGCACTTCACGTGCATTTTTTTGCTGATTTTGTAGAACTGTGTCTCTGTAATCAATTCACAAGCGGTTTCGTCCGCCTGAAGTCTTGTTACAAATGGTAGAGGGGATTGATGAGCTTCGCTCACCCTGCGGGCAGCGTCGCAGGCTCCGCTGTCCAACTGGCATGCGCCAGTTGTCGAACCCCCATCGGGGATTCTCATCCCCCCCCAGGTCGGGAGAATATACAAATAAAAATGCCCAGCTATTAACTGGGCACTTTTATATAAATGATGGCGGTGAGGGGGGGATTCGAACCCCCGATACGTTGCCGTATACACACTTTCCAGGCGTGCTCCTTCAGCCACTCGGACACCTCACCACATTTTGTTTGCTGACCACACTGGGTCAACGGGGCGCTACTATAGGGAGTTCAGCGATAAGGGTCAAGGGCTATTTTCTCCTTTTTTTCTATTCGCTTAACCTCTGCGCAGATTGCCTTAAGCCTCTCCACTTTGCCGCTTTTGTCATCAAAACATTCCTTAACTGACACAAAAGTGTCACCGCACTGTCGCAGACTTGTCGGCGGAAACATTTGGTTATATCTACGGATAAGGATGCTGATAAATGAAACGCTTACCTCTTTTCACGCTCTCTCTGCTGGCTTCACTCACCACCACGTCCGCGCTGGCAGAGAGCACCAGCTATCAACGCGCAGCCACTGGCGATATTACCCAGCACGGCGGCGCGCGTCGCCTGAGCGGCGACCAGACCGAAGCGCTGAAAGCCTCATTGAGCAATAGCACGGCGAAGAATGTCATCCTGCTGATTGGCGATGGCATGGGCGATTCCGAAATCACCGCGGCGCGCAATCAGGCAATGGGGGCCGGCGGTTTCTTTCCCGGTATTGATGCGCTGCCGCTCACCGGCCAGTACACCCATTACTCGCTGGACAAGAAAACGCATAAGCCAAACTATGTAACGGATTCTGCCGCGTCGGCCACCGCCTGGGCCACCGGCACGAAAACTTATAACGGCGCGATAGGTGTCGATGTCAACGGCACAGATCAGGTCACGCTGCTTGAACTGGCCAAAGCAGCCGGTAAAGCCACCGGCAACGTCTCGACCGCAGAACTGCAGGATGCCACGCCGGCCGCGCTGATGGCGCACGTTACCTCGCGTAAATGCTACGGCCCGGAAAAAACCAGCGAGCTGTGTCCGGGTAACGCGCTGGAGCAGGGCGGGAAAGGATCGATCAGCGAGCAGCTGCTGCAAACCCGTCCCGACGTCACGCTGGGCGGCGGTGCCAAATCTTTCGCTGAGCGGGCTAAAGCGGGCGACTATCAGGGCAAAACCCTGCGCGAGCAGGCCGAAATACGGGGGTTCCAGCTGGTCGATAATCTCGCCGCGCTGAACGCGGTACAGCAGGCGAATCAACAGACGCCACTGCTGGGGCTGTTCTCGGAGGGCAACATGCCGGTGCGCTGGCAGGGGCCGAAAGCCAGCTATCACGGTAATCTGGATAAACCGGTGGTGACCTGTGAGGTCAACAAAGATCGTCCGGCATCAATGCCAACCCTGGCGCAGATGACGCAAAAAGCCATCGACCTGCTCAGCCACAACGACAACGGCTTTTTCCTGCAGGTGGAGGGCGCGTCGATTGACAAGCAGGATCACGCCGCCAACCCGTGCGGTCAGATTGGTGAAACCGTCGATTTAGATGAGGCGGTGCAGGTGGCGCTGGCGTATGCGCGCGAGCACGGCGATACGCTGGTAGTGGTCACCGCCGATCACGCGCACAGCAGCCAGATCGTCGAAAACGGCACTAAAGCGCCGGGTCTGACTCAGGCGCTCAACACCAAAGATGGCGCGGTGATGACCATCAGCTACGGTAACTCGGAAGAGGATTCCCAGGAGCACACCGGTACCCAACTGCGCATCGCGGCCTACGGTCCGCACGCGGCGAATGTGGTCGGCCTGACCGATCAGACCGACCTGTTCTTCACGCTAAAGCAGGCGATGGCATTGAAGTAAGCGCGTCAGTGCGGGCGGATGCGCAGCACCAGCAGTCCGCCCAGCACCAGTCCGCCAGCGGCCAGCAGCAGCGCGGGGTGCAGGGAAGCAAAAATCTGCACGCTGGCGGCAGAGATCAGCGGCCCGATTAGCTGGCCAGTGGCATAGCCTGACGTCAATATCGCCACGGTTTTTGCCACGCTGATATTGGAGACGGCGCGCGCCAGCTGCATCGACAGCTGCATAATCGAAAGAAACCCCAGCCCGACCATCACCGTCGAGATCAGCAGCCCGCTCACGCCCGGGATGAGCACGCCGCTGGCCACGCCCAACCCCTGCAGGATCATAACCCACGCCAGGCTGAGGCGCGTATTCAGGCGCGCAGAAAACAGCATGATCAGCACCACACCAGCCACTGCGCAAAGTCCAAACAGCGGCCAGAAAAGCGTTGCCAGCTGACCCTGCGCAAACAGGCTGTGCGCCATTTGTGACAGAAACGTCGCGGGCAAAATGTAGCCGAAACCGGCCAGCGTATAGGCCAGCCATAGCCGTTTTACCGCACTACCCGGTGCCGCCGGCGCACTTTCCCGCTGCCGGGCGGGGAGCGACGCGGGCAGCGCGCGCCACAGCAGCAGCACGCCAGCCAGCGCTACCACGCCATAGCATTGCCAGGCGCGATCGTCATTCAGGTGTAACCGGGTGATAAGCCACGCCAGCACGCCGCTCAGGGTGATGCCGGCTCCCGGGCCGGCAAATACCGCGGCGGACATGCGCGGGGCTTGCTGCTGTGCCAGCACCATCTGCGTCCAGGAGGTGACGATAATCAGGGCCCAGGCACCACCAACACCCGCCACCACACGGAACAGGCACTGCAGTACCCAGGCATGACTAAAGCCGGAGAGCAGGGTCACCAGCGCGGTGGCCAGCAAACCGGCCTTCAGGTAGCGCGCGTGATGGGCGGTGATGCGGCTCACGTGCAGTGCGCCCAGCAGGTAGCCGATGTAATTCATCGCCGCCAGCACGCCAGCGCTGGAGAGCGTCAGGTGACCGTTGGCGATCATCAGCGGGATCTGCGGCGTGAGTGAAAAGCGGCCGATACCCATTACCACAATCAGGGTCACCATGCCGGTGAGCATGGTGATCAGGCTCACCCGGGTGTGCCGGACTGCTTGCCGTCCGGCGGAAACTGAATCTGCTGACATACTTTGCTTTACTCCGCTGAGATACCTTACTCTGTCCGGTGATAGTAAATGTCAATCAGTCAGTGAAAAATGGGGTGGTTTATCCTATGACTACAGGTCATACCCAGGCCGTCAAATCGCGTGGTGAAGATGTAAAAAACTTCCTTACCCGCCAGCGCGCGCGTATTGATCCGCAGATCTATGGCTTCAGCCGGCAAAACCGGCGCGTTAGCGGACTGCGGCGCGAAGAAGTGGCACAGCTGGCGGCGGTTAGCGTCAGCTGGTACACCTGGCTCGAGCAGGGTCGCGACATCAGTATTTCGCCCGCCGCGCTGCAGCGCATCGGCAAAGTGTTACAGCTCTCGGTCATCGAGCAGGAGTATCTTGAAGCGCTGGTGTTTGGTAACGCACATTCGCAACCCTTCAGCCATGAATTGCCGCCTGAGGTGAGGGCGATGGTGGATGCGCTGAACCCGCACCCGGCGTTTGTGCGCCGCGCCAACATGGATATTGTCTACTGGAATCCGGCGGCGCAGTCGCTGATTGTCGACTGGGCGGCCCTGCCACCGGCGGATCGCAACTCGCTCAAGCTGATGTTCATCAGTGAAGCCTACCAGCAGCGCATTCATGGCTGGGAAGAGGCGGCGCGCCATACGCTGTCGGCGTTTCGCGCAGGTTATGCCGCCAGCAATCAGGCGCAGGAATTCGAAGTGGTGATCGAGGATTTGCTGGCGCGCAGCGCCGGGTTTCGCACGCTGTGGAATGACCATGATGTGGGGAAAATCGGCGCGGGCAATAAAACCCTGATTGATGTCGAGGGCAGGATGCAGACATATACCTTTACCTCGCTGCAAATTGAGCAGGCACCGGGTATGCATCTGATCTTCTATCTGGCGCATTAGCGCGGCGTGCGCAGGTCGGGCGCACGCCGCCGGGGAGATTACAGACCGCGCTGTGCCATCAGGCGCGCGAGGTCAACCAGACGGTTGGAGAAGCCCCATTCGTTATCGTACCAGGCAAGGATCTTCACCAGGTTGCCACCAATCACCAGCGTCGATAAGCCGTCGATGATCGATGAACGCGCATCGCCCTGATAATCGCTGGAGACCAGCGGCTCATCGCTGTAGCCGAGGATACCCTGTAGCGGACCCGCAGCAGCAGCGGCTTTAAAGGCGTCATTCACCTCTTCGGCCGTCACGTCGCGTTTCAGCGTCACCGTCAGATCCACTACCGAGACCACCGGCACCGGCACGCGCAGCGAGTAACCGGTTAAGCGGCCTTCCAGTTCCGGAATCACCCGGCCAAGCGCTTTAGCTGCGCCGCTGGAGTACGGCACAATCGACAGCGCCGCCGCACGCGCGCCGCGCAGATCTTTCTCTGGCTGGTCATGCAGCGCCTGGCTGTTGGTATAGGCATGGGTGGTGTTCATCAGACCGTGCTCAATACCAAACGCCTGATGCAGCACCTGCGCGGCGGGCGCCAGGCCGTTAGTGGTACAGCTGCCGTTGCTCACCACATAGTGCTGCTGCGGATCGTAGCGCTGGTCGTTGACGCCCATCACAATCGTCAAATCATCATTTTTGCCCGGCGCAGAGATGATGACGCGTTTGGCGCCGCCGTGCGTGATATGCACCGCGGCCTTGTCACGCTCGGTAAAAAAGCCGGTGGCTTCGATGACGATATCCACGCCCACGTCACGCCAGCGAATATTGGCCGGATCGCGCTCGCTGAACACCCGCACTGGTTTGCCATCAATGCGCAGCTCGCCGTCGCCAGCGCTGACTTCTGCCGGCAGTCGACCCAGCAGAGAGTCGTGCTTCAGCAGATGCGCCAGCGTTTTGCTGTCGGTGAGATCGTTAATCGCCACAATATCGATGTCGCTGCTGCCCAGCGCGGCGCGGAATACGTTACGTCCGATACGGCCAAAACCGTTAATGCCTACCTTGATCATGACTGACTCCTTAGTGAAGTTACTGCAGTCACTGTAGGCCTGGCGTGCACTGGCGTAAACGACAAAAAAGGATCACTTTACGCCATTTTGCGGCTGTGAAAGCGCTGGCGATATTCGTTGGGCGTGAGATGCAACTGGCGCTCGAAGCTGCGCCGCAGGTTGATGCTGCTGCCAAAGCCGGTGGCGGTGGCGATGCGTTCCAGCGTCTCGCGCGTCTGCTCCAGCCGCTCGCGCGCCGCCGCCAGCCGCGCTTCTGCCACATAGCGCGCCGGTGAAACGCCGGTTTCGCGGCTGAACACGCGGGTAAAGTTACGCGGGCTCATCGCCACCTGGGCCGCCAGTTTCTCCACCGACAGGTCTTCCGCCAGATGGGCGGCGATCCAGCTCTGCAACTGAGCAATCGGCCCCGACTCGCTGACGGACTGCAGGTGAAAGCGGCTGAACTGCATCTGGCCGCCGGGACGACGCAGATACATCACCATATCCTGTGCGATGTCGCGCGCCACGCTGAAACCAAAATCTTCCTCTACCAGCGCCAGTGTCAGATCGAAGCCGGAGCTGACGCCGCCAGAGGTCCAGATTGGGCCATCCTGGATATACAGCGGGCCGCCTTCAACCTGCACGCGCGGATAGCTGGCCTGCAGCGTGTCCAGCAAACGCCAGTGGCTGGTGGCGCGCCGGCCATCCAGCAATCCCGCCTCCGCCAGCAGCATCGCCGCCCCGCAAATCGACACCACGCGGCGCGCCTGCGGGGCAGCCAGCTTAATCCAGTCCACCACCATGTTGCGTTCTTCGGGGTTATCACCGCGCCCGGTAATCATGATGGTGTCCCAGCGTTCACGCGGATCGAGTTCAGCCAGTTTGAGGTCGGCGAGCAGATTGAGGCCAGACTGGCCGTGGATCACCTGGTGCGGCTGCGTGGTCGCGATGCTGATGCGATAGCGTGCGCCAGCAACGCCCACCGGCAGGTGCAGGTTGGCGTGCATGAGGATGTCGGCGATACCCGCCGCTTCGAACAGCATGCCGCCGTCCGGGACAATAATCAGAAAGGTTTTCATGGCGTAAAATGTACCTGCGCCACGAAAGAAGTCAATGTGCGATGGGCGATCAGGCGCGCGAGCTGAACACCCGGCCGCGGCCATCAGACGGGGCATTTCCGGCGGCACCGTACAGGCGCTGATCGGCTCGGGCCTGTTGGTTCAGGCGCTATATTTATATAAAATCATGATGTCGCAAATGATGCTTATTTCCCTCATCGTGCAGTTAAAAATATCTGCAGACTGAAGCGTTGGATGCCAGATTAATCAGGTGCCTGTTATTTTGGAAGTGAAATGCCAGGATAGGTTAAGAGAAACACTGTTTTATAAAGCATTCCTTTGCCATGCAGTGATAATGACTACGATAATGAGCAGCTGAGTAAATCAGGCTTAAAACCATCAATTATATTCTACCTGCAGAAAAGTCAAACCACGCTCACGGATAATGCGCGCGGTGCCCAGCGCGTAAGGTAATTCACGCGCGGCACCATTAACCTGCAGGGTTTCGCTCTTTTTAATCCCTTCGCGCGTGCAGTTCAGCGAGACGCTGCGCGTCACGGCATAATCACAGGAGGGTTCAACGATCGCGCCGACGAACGTGATTTGACCGTCGGCGGCAAGGGTGGCGTGGCTGGCAGGTAAAGCTATCATCGGTAACAGCAATCTTTTCATCACAGAGGCCCTTTAAGAAGTCGGGAATTACCCGATTAATGTCGTCTTAATGACTAATAGCGCGCCACAGTTGAATATTGCTTAAACCGCGGCGTTTCCGTGTTGAGGCATATTATTGCGATGGCTTAGCCAGTGCGTCGTCATGTTTTACGCAATCGCCTCAGCAGTAAACGCTTATGCCTGCATTAAGCGCAGCTATTATATTAGTAAGCAACCAGGATTAATCGGGTGAGCAGGGTGGTGAAATAAGCGTATTAAACCGGATAGATTTATTCGCGGGATAACGTCGGGACAGAAAACGGGCAGATAGCGTGTTGGTGTAAGCCGTCGAGGGAGAGAAGAAGGGGCTGTGATGAAGGTAATCAGGCGCACCCGACATCGGTGCGCTCTTGTGATTTATCAGCTGCGGGAAATTTGCGCCAGCGTCACGTCGGCTGACGCAGCGTCTGCGGCAACACCGTCGATAAACAGCGCACGCTGTTCACCGGCGGGCAGGGCAATCTGCAACGTTTGCCATGCCGGCTGATAGTCACCCTTGCGCCGTAACGTAAGGTGAATGGCTGTGGCTTCGCAGCGCATTTCCCACTGCAGCCACAGCGCATTGCCCTGCTGATAACCCCAGGACTCGCCATCATCTTCGAACAGTTCGCCGTGGCTAACGCCTTTGCCCTGCAACGGGTAGAGCTGCAGCGTGCGACGATCGTCTGCGGCGGCGTCGACGTGAGCAATACGCTCGCTGAGTGGCAGTGCCGCACCTGCGCGCACCAGCAGCGGCTGCGTTTCCAGGGGCGCAGGTAAGGTGATCCACTGACCCCCGCTGTACCACTGCTGCGTGGCGAAATCATACCAGCCTGTGTGGTTGTCGGGCAGCCACAGGCGGCGTTCACGCTGGCCAGGTTCCACCACGCTGGCGACCAGCAGATCGCGGCCGAGCAGGAATTCATCACACTCAGCAAAGGTCTGGGCATCGTGTTCATGATCGAGGAACGTCGGGCGCAGCATCGGTTCATTGTCCGCATGCGCCTGCCACAGCAGCGTGTAGAGATACGGCAGCAGGCGATAGCGCAGCGCGATGGCCGCCCGAATCGCGGGTGTGACCGAAGGATACATCCACGGCTCATTCACGGTGTGATCGTCATTCCACGAATGAATGGTGAAGCGCGGATGCATGACGCCATTCTGCACCCAGCGCACAAACAGCTCCGCGTCGGGTTTATCGCCCGAGAAGCCGCCGACGTCGTGACCGACGTTATACAAGCCGGACAGGCTCATGCCAAGGCCCATGCGAATGTTGTAGCGCAGCGAGGTCCAGTTGGTGCGGTTATCGCCGCTCCACGTTTGCACGTAGCGCTGCATCCCGGCGCAGCCGGAGCGCGAAATCAGGAACGGTCGCTGTTCGGGGGCAAAGCGCTGTTGCGCTTCCATCGAGGCGCGCATCATCAGCAGCGGCATCACCGGGCGAATGTGCTTGATGGCAATCGGCGTACCGAAGCCGTGGCAGCGCGCTTCACCGTCCCAGACTTCATACTCGTTGTTATCATTCCAGGTGGCGTCGATGCCTTTTTCCAGCAGCTGACGGGTGACGTTCTCCTGCCACCAGGCCACCGTTTGCGGATGGGTGAAATCGAGATGCGATCCTTCATCATCCCAGAACACCGAGCGCTCTGGCACATCCTCTTCCGAATCGCGGATAAACAGTCCCTGAGCTGCGACTTCTTCATAGCGCGGGTGATCCTGCAGCAGGCAGGGTTTGATGTTGGCCGCCAGGCGCAGCCCGGCATCGTGAAACGCCTCGCTCATCGCTTCCGGCTGCGGCACTTTGTCGTAGTTCCAGTTGAACACATAACGCTTGTTATTGATTGAGGTATAACCCGAAGAGAGCTGGAATGAGTCGCACGGAATAGCGTGCTCTTCGCACAGGCGGATGAAGTTCGTCAGCTGATTTTGCGCATCCGGCGCATCGGTATAGTGCATGGTCGAACCGCTGTAGCCCAGACTCCATTTGGGGCCAAACAGCGTTTTGCCGGTCAGGCGTACGAAGGTTTTGGTGATATCCAGCACCCGCTTACCGACAAACAGGTAGTAGTCGATGTCGCCACTCTCCGCCTGCCAGCGGCGATACGGCTGGTGATAGTTATCCAGCTCGTTACCCAGATCGAACCAGCTGGTGCTGAGATTATCGTAGAACAGGCCAAAGCTGACGTCGTTACGCCGCGTGAGGGTGAAGGGCACATGTTTGTACAGCGGATCGGTGGAGGAGGCGTTGTAACCCATGGCATCCAGATTACGCATCTCATAGCGTTTGCCGTTGCGTTGCAGATCGCCGGTTTTTTCGCCCAGACCATAGTAGCGGTCGTCCGCCATGCGGCGCTGATAGTGCGCCACGCCGTCGCCGTGTGCGTTGATCTGATAGGCGCTGGTGGGGCGATCGCCGGTCAGCAGTTGCCAGTGGCCTGCGGCATCACGGTACTGCCACTCCAGCGCCAGCGGCTGACGCACCATCACGCGCAGCGTGTCGGTACTCATGGTCAGACAATTGGCTTCTTCCTCCAGCGTAAAGCCGGGCAGGCTAAACCCGGCCAGGTTGTCGCGCAGACGCCCTTCCCACGGAACATCCTGTTCCGGCGCAATGCTCCAGGTGCGGTCCAGATTGTAGTTGCCGTGGCGCTTGATCACCACGCGGAACAGACCTTTTTCCAGCACGTACAGGCACAGATGGTGTTTGCCATCGACGTTAAGCACCACATGGTGACGATCAGAATGGGCTAAAGACCAGTTTTTTAAGGTTTTCATCGTTACCTACTTCATTGGGTCGCTGAACGACGCTCAGCAATAAACGCAATCAGGAAGACTGCACCGATCAGGTCAAAGAAGCCCATGGCGACAAACAGCGGGTTAAAGCCGATTTTGTCAGCCGTCACGCCAATCACCAGCGAAAACAGGAAGCTGGAGATCCACGCAAACGAGCCGCGCATGCCATTCACCGTGGCCATCTGGCCCTTATCAAATTTTTCCACCACCAGTGCACTTAACATGCAGGAGATGATCTGATGACCAAAACCGCCAATTGAGATCAGGGCAATCGCGACATAGGGGTCTTTGGTCATCGCCACCAGTGCCAGCGACAGCATCAGAAAGGCGCCGGTGACCGAGCTGGCAACAACGGAATTCACCTGCCTGAAGCCAAACAGCCGGGTATAGATGCGCGTCAGGTAGCCGCTGGCTGCACTGCCGAGATCCGCCGCGAGGAACGGCAGCCAGGCGAACATGGCAATCTGTTTCAGGTCCATTCCCAGGTCTTTTGCCAGATAGAGCGGTACCCAGAAGCTCAGCACGCCCCATGCCGGTTCAGCCATAAAAGCGGGAATGGCGATACCGTAAAAACGCTTGTTTCTGGAGACGGTTTTCAGGGCTTTGAAAAAGGGCAGTTTGACCGCCGGTGGCTCATTATCCTGACGAATAAAGGCCAGCTCATCGCTGCTGAGATTCGGGTTACGTTCCGGATCGCGATACAACAGCCACCACAGCACCACCCAGCCCAGAGCCAGACAGCCGGTAAACAGGAATGCGCCCTGCCAGCCGAACGAGGCGTGGGCAAAGTAGATGATGGGAGGTGCGAGCATGGCGCCAATCGAGAAGCCGACGCCGGCCCAGCCGGCCGCGATCGGACGCTCTTTTTTCGGGAACCATTCACCAATCACTTTGGCGTTAGCCGGCGTGGCGGCCGCTTCAGCTCCGCCCATGACAAAGCGCAAAATGGCCAGGTGCAACCAGCTGGCGGCGCCGGCATGGAACAGACAGGCCAGCGCCCAGATGGTGGCGCAGATGAAGAAGCCAAGTTTGAGGCCAATGACGTCAATCAGCCAGCCGCAGATCGGTTGAAAGAAGGTATAAGCCAGCTGAAAAGCGCCGACTATCCATGAATATTGTTCTGTGGTGATGCCGAGACTGGTTTTCAGCTCGGGGGCCAGAATGCCTAACGAGTTACGGGTAATGTAGTTGACGGTGACGCCGGCGAGAAACAGCACCAGCACCCACCAGCGCAGATGACGGATGACGCGTTTCGTGCCGGTTGCGGCAATCCCTGGATTCAAACTGCGGTTCATCGGATTCTCCATTCATTATTAACAGCATGTGTGAGCAACGTCTGTGACTGCCTGGCCGGAGGTGGAGTCCATACCTGCCAGCGCATAACCCCTGGCCCTTGATTGCCGGGCGTGGCGTGATGCGTCCTGTTTTACCTATCCGCCGGGAGTGAACCACAGTTAGGCCAGGTGGTCGCCAGCCTGATGCGGTATTTGTGATCTGGTTAACCAAAATCATTTATCAGGTTGACTTCCGCCGGTGAAAAGCTGAATTTGACGCTGCGCAGGCACTTTTTACGACTCAGAAAGCGCTTCGCTTGTAAAATTGGTCAACCAAAATGGAAGGGCTTTGAGAGTGATGCTCAGGCCCGCAGGAGAGAACGACATGAAGCAGACCTGGCGCTGGTATGGCCCTGACGATCCCGTTTCACTCGCCGATGCCCGACAGGCGGGCGCTACCGGCATTGTGACTGCCCTGCATCACATTCCTAACGGCGAGGTGTGGCCGGTGGAGCAGATTTTGCAGCGCAAAGCGATGATTGAGGCGGCCGGGCTGGTCTGGTCGGTGGTGGAGAGTGTGCCGATCCATGAGGAGATCAAAACTGGCAGCGGGCAGTGCCAGAAGTGGATCAGCAACTATCAGCAGTCGCTGCGCAATCTGGCGCAGTGCGGCATCCACACCGTGTGCTACAACTTCATGCCGATTCTGGACTGGACGCGCACCGACCTGGCGTTCGAGCTGCCGGATGGCGCGAAAGCGCTGCGCTTCGATCAGATTGAATTTGCGGTATTTGAGCTGCATATCCTGCAGCGTCAGGGCGCAGAAAATGATTACAGCGCTGACGAGATAGCCCAGGCCGCTGCGCGCTTCGCCAGCATGAGCAAAGAGCACAAGCTGCGGCTGACGCGTAACATCATCGCCGGATTACCTGGCGCGGAAGAGGGCTACACGCTGGCGCAGTTCCGTGCTCAGCTGGCGCGCTATGACGGCATCGACAAAGCCCGGCTGCGCGAAAACTTCGCCACGTTTCTGCGCGGCATTATCCCGGTCGCTGAAGAGGTCGGTATTCGCATGGCGGTACATCCTGACGATCCGCCGCGCCCGATCCTCGGCCTGCCGCGTATCGTCTCCAATGCCGACGATCTGCAGTGGATGATCGACACCATCGACAGTCCGGCCAACGGCTTCACGATGTGTACCGGCTCCTACGGCGTGCTGGCGGAAAATGATTTAGCCGGCATGGTGAAACGTTTTGGGCCGCGCATCTATTTTGCCCATCTGCGCTCAACCCGGCGTGAAGCCAACCCCAAAACTTTCCACGAAGCCGCGCACCTTGGCGGTGATGTCGATATGTTTGCGGTGATCAAAGCGATTGCCGAAGAGGAGCAGCGCCGTCGTAATGCGGGGCAGGAAGACCTGATCCCGATGCGGCCCGACCACGGGCATCAGATGCTGGACGATCTGCATAAGAAAACTAACCCGGGTTATTCCGCGATTGGCCGGCTGAAAGGTCTGGCTGAGATTCGTGGCGTTGAGCTGGCGATACACCGCGCCTTTTTCTGACGCCGGTCGTCCTGTACCGCTTGCCCGGCGGACGCGCAGTCGCGCCGGACACTGAGGAGTTCACATGCAACACAACCTTGCCGACGCCAGCATTAAGGTGGCGCGGCCCGCATGGCAGCAGCAGCGGCTGGTGCCGCGCATCGTGCACATCGGCTGCGGTGCGTTTCATCGCGCGCATCAGGCGCTCTATCAGCACCATCTGCTGGAGATAAGCGACAGCGACTGGGGCATTTGCGAGGTCAACCTGATGTCGGCCAGCGGCAGACAGCTGGTGGAGCAACTGCGCGCGCAGAATTTGCTCTACAGCGTCACTGAGCAAGGCGCGACGCGTCATGACGTCAAAATCATTGGTTCCGTGCATTCAGCGCTGCACCCGGCGCTGGACGGTTGTGACGGCATTCTTAACGCGCTTGCCCGCGCGGAAACCGCCATCGTCTCGCTGACGGTAACCGAAAAAGGCTATTGCACTCATGGCGCAACCGGGGAACTGGACAGTACCCATCCGCTGATCGTGCACGATCTGGCCCATCCCCGGCAGCCGAAATCCGCCATTGGCTTTATCGTTGAGGCGCTGCGCTTGCGGCGTGAAGCCGGGTTAGCGCCTTTTACCGTGCTGTCATGCGACAATCTGCGTGATAACGGCCACGTCGCGCGGGCTGCGGTCATCGGTCTGGCACAACGGCAGGATGCGGCGCTGGCGGCATGGATTGAGCAACAGGTCACGTTTCCCTGCACCATGGTTGACCGCATCGTGCCGGCCGTGACGGAAGAGACGCAGCGCGAGATTACCGGGCTGCTGGGCATCGCCGATCCCTGCGGTGTCGCCTGTGAGCCGTTTCGTCAGTGGGTGATCGAAGATAACTTCGTGGCGGGACGTCCCGACTGGCAGCGCGTTGGTGCGCAATTTGTTCCGGATGTCGCCCCCTACGAGTTGATGAAACTGCGTCTGCTGAATGGCACACACTCGTTTCTGGCGTATCTCGGCTACCTTGGGGGTTGTGAAACTATCGCTGATACCATGCAGCTGCCCGCTTACCGTCAGGCCGCGCTGTCGCTGATGCTGACTGAACAGCGTGCCACGCTGACGATGCCGGCAGGCAGCGATCTGAACGCATATGCACATCAACTGCTTGAGCGCTTCAGTAATCCGTCGCTGCGCCATCGCACGGCGCAAATTGCCAGCGATGGCAGTCAGAAACTGCCACAGCGCATGCTGGATTCGCTGCGTTATCATCTGCACCACGGCAGTGACTGCCGGCATCTGCTGCTCGGCATCGCGGGCTGGATGCGTTATATCCTCGGCGAAGACGAAAAGGGCGAGCGTTACCCGGTGGCTGATCCGCTGGTCGCTAAGTTTGAGCGGATTAATCAGCAGTTCCCTTCAGGTCCCGCCCGCGTGCAGGCGCTGCTGGGCATTAACGAGATCTTCGCGGATGACTTACCCGCCAATCCGGCCTTTGTTGCCGCCCTGCAACAAACCTATGACCGCCTGTGCCAGCAGGGTGCCAGAGCCGCGGTTGCATCCCTCAATCCGGAGGCCAAATGAAGCGTTTTATGGATGACGATTTTCTGTTGCACAGCGAGGTGGCGCGTCGCCTGTATCATGACGTGGCGGCGGGGATGCCGATCTATGATTATCATTGCCACCTCAATCCGCAGGAGATTGCAGAAGACCGACAGTTTGCCAACCTCGGGCAAATCTGGCTGGAGGGCGATCACTACAAATGGCGCGCACTGCGCGCGGCGGGTGTAGAGGAATCACTGATCACCGGTAACACCACCAGCGATTACGATAAATATCTGGCCTGGGCGCAGACCGTGCCAAAAACGCTCGGCAATCCGCTCTATCACTGGACGCATCTGGAACTGCGCCGGCCGTTCGGTATCACTGACACGCTGTTTGGACCGGAAACCGCACCGCGCATCTGGCATGAGTGTGCGGAGAAGCTGGCCACGCCTGAGTTTTCCGCGCGCGGCATCATGCGCCAGATGAACGTTCGCATGGTGGGCACCACCGACGACCCGGTTGACTCCCTGCAGTACCATCGTCAGATAGCTGAAGACAGCAGCTTTGATATTGAGGTGGCACCGAGCTGGCGTCCGGACCGGGTGTTCAAGATTGAGCTGGAAGGATTCAGCGATTACCTGACCCGGCTGGAAGCCGCCGCGGATGTCAGTATCGACAGCTTTGATGCGCTGCGTGTGGCGTTACTGCGCCGTCTGAACCACTTTTCCGCCCATGGCTGCCGCGCCGCCGACCACGGCATTGAAACGCTGCGCTATGCTGCGGTGCCTGCCGACAGCGTGCTGGATGGCATTCTCGTAAGACGCCGCAGCGGTACGGCGCTGAGCGAGCTGGAGATTGCGCAGTTCAGCACTGCCGTGCTGGTGTGGCTGGGCGCGGAATATGCCCGTCGTGGCTGGGCGATGCAGTTACATATCGGTGCAATCCGCAATAACAGCACGCGCATGTTCCGTCAGCTCGGCCCGGACAGCGGTTTCGACTCCATCGGCGATCATCCTGTTGCCTGGCCGCTGGCGCGCCTGCTGGACGCGATGGACACCAATGACCAGCTGCCAAAAACCATTCTTTACTGCCTCAATCCGCGTGATAACGAAGTGCTGGCTACCATGGCGGGTAACTTTCAGGGTGCAGGCATGGCGGGCAAGATGCAGTTCGGCTCTGGCTGGTGGTTCAACGATCAGCGTGACGGCATGCTGCGGCAACTGGAGCAGCTGGCGCAGATGGGGCTGCTCAGTCAGTTCGTTGGCATGCTGACCGACTCGCGCAGTTTTCTCTCTTATACGCGGCACGAATACTTCCGCCGCATTCTGTGCAATCTGTTTGGCGAGTGGGTGCGTGACGGCATTGTGCCGCACGATGAAGCCGCGCTGGGCGCGATGTTGCAGGATATCTGCTTCCATAACGCCCGACGCTACTTCACCCTTAACCCACGGTGAAAATCACGCCCTGTGTTATAGTGCAGGGTAGAAAATTTGGCGGCCTAATGTCTGAACCAGCAGAAAAGAGCGTTATGAAACCACAAGCTTCAGCACAGCGACCCTATCAGGAAGTGGGCGAGATGCTTCGCAATATGATTACGCAGAAACAGTACGCGATTGGCGAGCGGTTGCCGCCGGAGCGTGAACTGGCGATGCTGCTGAACGTCACGCGCACGCTGGTGCGTGAGGCGCTGATTATGCTGGAGCTGGAAGGGTTGATTGAAGTGCGGCGTGGTGCAGGCATTTACGTGATCAACGACACGCCGGCACCGCGTGCCGCTGCGCAAACCGCCTGCAATGCGGCCGGTCCGTTTGAGATGCTGCAGGCCCGTCAGCTGCTGGAGAGCAATATCGCCGAATTCGCTGCGTTACAGGCGACGCGTGAAGACATCATCAAAATGCGCCAGGCGCTGGCGCTGGAAGAGCGTGAGCTGGCGTCAGGCGCAGTGAACGACAGCGAAAACGGCGACCGCAATTTCCATCTGGCGATAGCCGAAGCCACGCACAACAGCATGCTGGTGGAGCTGTTCAAACAATCCTGGCAGTGGCGCGAAGACAACGTGATGTGGAGCCAGCTGCACCGGCATCTGATCAATACCAACTACCGCAAAAAGTGGCTCGACGATCATAAAAAGATCCTCGCCGCCTTAATCAAGAAAGACGCGCGCGCCGCGAAACAGGCGATGTGGCAGCACCTGGAAAACGTCAAGCAGCTGCTGCTGGAGTTTTCTGATGTGGACGACATTGATTTCGACGGCTACCTGTTTGAGTCATGGCCGCTGTATGCCACTAACGGATCGGATAATTAGCCTGCCGACAGGGCTTCAGCCATAAAAAATCCACGCAAATGCGTGGATTTTATTTTTGCGGGTTCATGAGATAAGTGGAACCTCATGACACCCTGGAAGCCAATCAGACGTTAAACAGGAAGTTCATCACATCGCCATCTTTCACGATGTACTCTTTACCTTCTGAACGCATTTTGCCGGCTTCTTTCGCACCCTGTTCACCTTTGTATGTGATGAAATCTTCGAACGCGATGGTCTGAGCGCGGATAAAGCCTTTTTCGAAGTCGGTGTGGATTTTACCGGCTGCCTGCGGTGCGGTGGCGCCAACCGGGATGGTCCAGGCACGCACTTCTTTCACGCCTGCGGTGAAGTAAGTCTGCAGGTTGAGCAGGGCATAACCGGCGCGGATCACGCGGTTGAGGCCCGGCTCTTCCAGGCCCAGCTCGGCCATGAACTCGTCACGCTCTTCATCTTCCAGCTCGGCGATGTCCGATTCCACTGCCGCACAGACCGGCACCACCACTGAGCCTTCGGCTTCAGCAATCGCGCGCACCTGGTCGAGATACGGGTTGTTCTCGAAACCGTCTTCATTGACATTGGCAATGTACATGGTCGGCTTCAGCGTCAGGAAGCTGAGATAGCGAATCGCCGCTTTCTCATCGGCGTCCAGCGCCAGCGAGCGCAGCATACCGGCGTTTTCGAGATGCGGCAGGCACTTCTCCAGCGCGGCCAGTTCCGCCTTAGCATCTTTGTCGCCGCCTTTGGCTTTCTTCTGGCAGCGCTGAATGGCACGTTCGCAGGTGTCGAGATCCGACAGTGCCAGCTCGGTGTTGATGACATCAATATCTTCCGCCGGGTTTACTTTACCGGAGACGTGGATGATGTTGTCGTTTTCAAAGCAGCGTACCACGTGGCCGATGGCTTCAGTTTCGCGGATGTTGGTCAGGAACTGGTTGCCCAGGCCTTCACCTTTGGACGCGCCTTTTACCAGACCGGCGATGTCCACGAACTCCATGGTGGTTGGCACCACGCGCTGTGGCTTAACAATCTCGCTCAGCTGATCGAGGCGCAGGTCAGGCATCGGCACCACGCCGGTGTTGGGCTCGATGGTGCAGAACGGAAAGTTGGCTGCTTCGATACCCGCTTTGGTCAGCGCGTTGAACAGGGTGGATTTACCGACGTTCGGCAGGCCCACAATACCGCATTTAAATCCCATGATCTTACCTTTCTCACTGAGTGTGCAGCGCTGGCAGACAGCGCCGACTGATTCAAAAATTTTCGCGCATTATACACAGAATTCCCTGCGGCGGCGCGGGAATTGGCTTAGCTGGCTTTGAAGGCGTGCAGGCGGTTCATCGCCTTGATCTTGTCCTCTTTCAGCCACAGCTCGGTGCAGCGCACCGCTTCGTCGACCGCCTCGTCAATCAGCTTCTGCTCGCTGGCCGGTGCCTTGCCGAGCACAAATCCGGTGACCTTGTTACGATCGCCCGGATGGCCGATACCGACGCGCAGGCGATGAAAATTGTTGTTATTACCGAGCTTGCTGATGATGTCTTTCAGGCCGTTATGACCGCCATGGCCGCCGCCCTGTTTGAATTTTGCCACGCCTGGCGGCAGGTCCATTTCATCGTGTGCCACCAAAATCTCTTCCGGCGTAATGCGATAGAACGTTGCCATCGCCGCCACCGCTTTGCCGCTCAGGTTCATAAAGGTGGTGGGCACCAGCAGGCGCACATCCTCGCCGGCCAGCGACAGGCGCGCGGTGTAGCCGAAAAATTTCGGCTCCTCTTTGAGGGACTGATTATGGCGCGAGCAAAGTAAATCCACATACCAGGCGCCAGCGTTATGGCGCGTTGCCGCGTATTCAGCGCCGGGATTGGCCAGCCCCACAATCAGTTTAATGCTGCTCACGATGTTTATCCTGTCTCGCTGCGAAAGGGCGATAGTTTACTGCCTGCCGGCGGGGATGACAAAGGGCGTAATGGCAGATTAATGACCTGAGGTGACTAATCAATTTCTATCGAAATCAAGGTACTGGCGGTAAAGTTTTGTCAGACATTGTGAAGGATGTGTGATCCTGTACGCATCTTAACCGCCAGCCATTGCCTAAACTTATGGCCAGTTAACCAAACGTGCTGTTTTCTGCGTTGCTGAAAAGGATGGAGGTGAATCATGAAACGTCAACACTGCCGCACCGTCGGTAATGGTTTGATGTGTCTCGGCTTGTTAACCATGGTGCTCGGGGTGGGTTATTCCATCATTAACCAGCTGCCGTCGGTCAACCTGCCGCAGTTCCTCGCGCATGGAGCGATGTTCAGTATTTTCGTGGGTGCGCTACTGTGGCTGGTCGGCGCACGTGTCAGCGGGCGGGAGAGGGTGGAAGACCGCTATTACTGGCTGCGTCACTACGGTGATAAACGCTGCCGTCGCGATCACCACTCAACGCACTAACCGGCTTCCGCCATTGCCGCCTGCGGCGTCTGATAACCTTCGACGCGGTTACGTCCGGCGGCTTTAGCGCGATACAAGGCTTCATCAGCCAGCGCCAGCAGGGCGGGAAACGCCTGATGCCGCTGGCTGGCAGTGGCAAAGCCAATGCTCACTGTATAACCGATGTCGTTGGGTAGCGACAGCTGTGTCGCCAGCCGGATACGCTCACAGATGCGCTGCGCCTGCTCACTGTCGCCAGGAAGCAACGCGGCAAATTCCTCACCGCCCAGCCGGGCAAACTGACCCTCAACCGGCATTAACGCTTTTACCACCTGACAAAAATCCACCAGCACCCGATCCCCCTGCTGATGGCCATAGCGATCGTTAATGCTTTTGAAATGATCGAGGTCGAACAGCACTGCACTGTAAATATAGGGCTGCGGCAAACGTGCGTGGCGCAGCAGCAGTTTTTCTGCGGCCTCAAACAATGCGCGCCGGTTCCAGACGCCGGTAAGCGGATCGTGCAGCGACGCCAGCTTATGGGCGATCTGCGTACGCTCATTGACCATCGCCAGGATAGTGAATGTCAGGCCGATGACGAAGAGGATCGACTCCAGAATCACATACACCGAAAAGCCGGACCCGCCAATGGCGCCCGGTACGGGGGTGGCTACCGCATCGTCAAGGAAAATGCGCGCCAGATGGAACAGTAAGTGGATCCACAGCAGTATCTGCGCGGGCCAGAAAGTGACGGTCAGCGAGGCGCGTGCCTGCCACAGCAGACGAATCAGCGCGGCGGTAAAGATGATGCACAGCAGGCACATGACCAGCACGCGTTTCGGCTGGCCGTGATAGAACTGCGGAAAGGCGCAAAGCAGGGCCCACAGCAGCGCGCCAGTGATCCAGCAAAAACCGAGCGGAAGGCGGCAAAAAGTACGAAAGGCGTTGAGCAGGGTGCCGTAGGCCAGCAGCATAATGACATTCCCGACCGCCACCGGCAAAAAGTGCAAACCGGCGCTGCGCAGGCTGCTGAGCAGCACGGCGGCAAGCGTCAGTATTAGCGTCAGGGTGGTAAAACCCAGCACCCGGTCGTACTGCGCCCCGACCCAGGCAAAAATCAAAATAATGCTCAGAAACCCCAGCACGTAGAGCTCGCAAATAAACAACGTATAAATGTCGAGTGGCATGGTGGTCGGAGTTCTCAGCAAAAGTGTGGTGAAAAATATCACTAATCACTGGACCGCTAAAGCCCGGATGCGCTTGTCTGATAAAAAGAGTGGAAGGCGGGGAGATTGGCGTATTTTGAGGCCATTTATCGCGCAAATAGTGGCGGCGGAAGCGGCTTTATCGGGATGTTACTCTGCGCACAGGCAATAAAAAACCGGGCAGGGCGCCCGGTTTTTCGCGAACAATTAATGTTCGAACATCGCCGAAATCGATTCTTCGTTGCTGATACGACGAATGGCTTCGGCCAGCATGCCAGACAGCGTCAGCGTACGCACGTTAGGCAGTGACTTCATCTCTTCCGACAGCGGAATGGTGTCGCAAACAATCACCTGATCAATCACTGATTTGCGCAGATTTTCCACCGCGTTGCCAGAGAAGATTGGGTGGGTGGCGTAAGCGAACACGCGTTTCGCGCCGCGCTCTTTCAGTGCTTCAGCCGCTTTGCACAGCGTACCGCCGGTGTCGATCATATCGTCGACCAGTACGCAGTCACGACCGGCAACGTCACCGATGATGTGCATCACCTGCGACACGTTCGCACGCGGGCGACGTTTGTCGATGATGGCCATGTCGGTGTCGTTGAGCAGTTTGGCGATAGCGCGAGCGCGCACTACGCCACCGATGTCCGGCGAAACCACAATCGGGTTTTCCAGACCAATCTGCAGCATATCTTCCAGCAGAATCGGGCTACCGAACACGTTATCCACCGGGACATCAAAGAAGCCCTGGATCTGTTCAGCGTGCAGGTCAACCGTCAGTACACGGTCCACGCCGACGCTGGAGAGGAAATCAGCCACAACTTTGGCGGTAATTGGCACGCGGGCAGAACGCACGCGGCGGTCCTGACGGGCATAGCCAAAGTAAGGGATTACAGCAGTAATACGACCAGCAGAAGCCCGACGCAGTGCGTCGACCATCACAACCAGCTCCATCAAGTTATCATTGGTGGGGGCACAGGTGGACTGGATGATGAAAATATCACCACCGCGTACATTTTCATTAATCTGTACACTTACTTCGCCATCGCTGAAACGGCCGACAGCGGCGTCTCCGAGGCTGGTGTAAAGGCGGTTGGCAATACGTTGTGCTAGTTCCGGGGTGGCGTTACCAGCAAATAGCTTCATATCAGGCACGAGAAGAACCTCAGGCTTGGCGTCCAGAGAATGAACCGCTCAAAAATAACCGGCGAATACATTTGAGCCTGTTCATACGGGTGTGTTAATGCGTCACGTGCAGTGTCTGGAACAGGGTGACACTGTCACGTTTACGCTTAGAGCCCGGAAAGGGTACGCTGTAACGGCGAGAGATTAAGCCCACGCGCCACAAATCCGCACATCCATTTCGGGGCAAGCTCCAGCACCTGACGAGCAGCGGACTCGGTGTCAAATTCAGCAAACACGCAAGCGCCGGTCCCTGTCAGGCGCGACGGCGCGTATTCTAGCAGCCAGGAAAGCAGCGCATCAACCTCACGAAAACGTTTTCTTGCTACCGCTTCACAATCATTGTGAAAAGGACGCTGCAACAGTTCATCTAATGTGCGTATTGGTGAATCGCGCGTCAGTTCAGGATCGCGAAACAGATCCGGGGTGGCGATGCTGACGCCAGGATGGGCCACCAGATACCATTTTTCCGCCGGAAACGCGGGCTGCAATTGCTCGCCGACCCCTTCGGCAAACGCCGCATGGCCGCGCACGAATACCGGCACATCGGCACCGAGGCGCACGCCAAGCGTAGCCAGCTCATCCACGCTGAGCTGGGTGCGCCACAGATGGTTCAGCGCCACCAGCACCGTCGCGGCATCAGACGAGCCACCGCCCAGACCACCGCCCATCGGCAGGCGCTTCTCCAGCGCGATCCGGGCACCGGCCTGCGGCGGCAGGGTGCCTTTGTCCGCCGCTGCGGCACGCAGCGCCAGCGCCGCCCGCACGATCAGGTTGTCTTCATCGGCCACGCCGTCGAGCGGCGTCAGCAGGGTGATATTGCCGCTGTTATCCGGGGTAATCTCCAGGGTGTCGCCAACATCGAGAAACTGAAACAGCGTCTGCAAATTGTGGTAGCCGTCTGCACGACGGCCGGTAATGTAGAGAAACAGGTTGAGCTTTGCCGGCGCGGGCCAGGTGGTGATCATTGTGTGGTCCAGCTATCCATGCGCAGTTTGATGCGCTGACCGCCTTCGGTCAGTTCGAGGTTGGCCGGCAGCGGCGGGTTCACCTTGCTGTCGTAATCGCTGATATTCACCTTCCACTGCTGGCCGTTGCGGCTGTAGGTCAGGCTTTGCAGCTGATAATTGTTGTTCAGCTGATAGTCGCTGGCGTCGCCAGGCAGACCCATCATCCACTGACGCAGGTTCGCCAGCGGAATATCCATGCCGGTGAGCTGGGAAATCATCTTCTCCGCGTCGTTGCTGACGTAGCGTTTGCCTTTGTTATCGACAATCTGCACCACCGAACCCTGCGCGTCGAGCTGCAGTTCTGTGCTGCCGAGCGGGTTAGTCAGCAGCAGACGGTAACGGTCTGCAGCAGTTTGCTGCCAGTTGAAGCGGGCATAAACCTTCTGCTTATCCGACAGATAGGCAAACGCGCCGCGCGTCTGGTACTGGGTAATTTTCGCTACCGCCTGCTGATGTTGCTGCCACTGCGGCGATGTCGTGCTGGGACCGGGACCTTGCTGGGGTTTGTTGATGCTACAGGCAGCCAGCAACACGCTGGCAAGGGGCAAAAGGCGCAACAGCTGGCGCGGGGGCAAATGCATCACGTGGTCGTCTCCTCAGACACGTTTTTACGTCGTAACCGGTAACGCTAACCATCCGTCTCTGTGCCGTCAATGGCGATGTCAGGATAATTGCGCACGATCAGTTTAATCTTATTACAGTCATAGGCTTTGTATGGCTTTTCTTGATCTGTTGCATCTTGTAGAATGCGCAGCACAAAACCTGACAATTATTGGGACTTCCCAACCCGAATCACCATGACGCTGCTTGCTCTCGGAATCAACCACAAAACCGCACCTGTTGCGCTGCGCGAACGTGTTTCGTTCACGCCAGACACGCTGGACCAGGCGCTGAACAGCTTGCTGTCTCAGCCGATGGTGCAGAGCGGGGTGGTGCTTTCTACCTGTAACCGGACGGAACTCTACCTCAGCGTAGAGCAGCAGACCGATCTGCAGGAGCAGCTGGTGCGCTGGTTGTGCGAGTATCACGACTTACGTGAAGAGGACGTGCGCAACAGCCTGTACTGGCATCAGGACAACGCGGCAGTCAGCCACCTGATGCGCGTGGCCAGCGGGCTCGACTCGCTGGTGCTGGGCGAGCCACAGATTCTCGGTCAGGTCAAAAAAGCCCATGCTGACTCCTCGCGCGACCATGCGCTGAGCAGCGAGCTGGAACGCATGTTCCAGAAAACCTTCTCGGTGGCCAAGCGCGTGCGCACCGAAACCGAAATCGGCGCCAGCGCGGTGTCGGTCGCCTTCGCTGCCTGCTCCTTAGCCCGTCAGATTTTCGAATCACTCAGCAGCGTTAACGTGCTGCTGGTCGGTGCCGGTGAAACCATCGAACTGGTGGCGCGTCACCTGCGCGAACACAGCGTGCGCAAACTGATGATCGCCAACCGCACGCGCGAACGCGCACAGCTGCTGGCGGACGAAGTGGGCGCCGAAGTGATCGGTCTCGCCGATATTGAAACCCGCCTGGCCGATGCCGATATCATTATCTCCTCCACCGCCAGTCCGCTGCCGATTATTGGCAAAGGCATGGTGGAACGGGCGCTGAAGGCGCGCCGCAACCAGCCTATGCTGCTGGTGGATATCGCCGTGCCGCGTGATGTTGAGCCGGAAGTGGGCAAGCTGGCCAACGCCTACCTGTACAGCGTGGATGATCTGCAGGCGATCATCGAGCAGAACATGGCGCAGCGCAAAGCGGCGGCGGTGCAGGCGGAAAGCATTGTGGTGCAGGAGAGCGGTGAATTCATGGCCTGGCTGCGCGCGCAAAGCGCCGGTGAGACCATCCGCGAATACCGCGCGCAGGCTGACGACGTGCGCGCCGAGCTGCAGGATCGTGCGCTGGCGGCATTGCGTCAGGGTGCTGATGCCGAAAAAGTCTTGCAGGAGCTGGCACACAAGCTCACCAACCGTTTAATTCATGCACCAACCAAATCACTGCAGCAGGCCGCGCGCGACGGCGACAGCGAACGCCTGCAGATCTTACGTGACAGCCTCGGTTTAGAGTAATCTGGTCTGTCACGACCTATCACTGGGATACCCTCTATTAGATGAAGAGCTCGATTGTTGCCAAGCTGGAAGCGCTGCAGGAACGCCATGAAGAAGTTGAAGCGTTACTGGGCGATGCCGGCGTAATTGGCGATCAGGACCGTTTCCGCGCGTTATCACGTGAATATGCCCAGCTGAGCGACGTCACCCGTTGTTTCCGCGAATGGCAGCAGGTGCAGGAAGATGTCGAAACGGCTGAAATGCTGCTCGACGATGCGGAAATGCGCGACATGGCGCAGGAAGAGTTGAAACTATCGCGCGAAAAGCGCGAGGTGCTGGAACAGCAGCTTCAGGTGCTGCTGCTGCCGAAAGATCCCGACGATGAACGTCCGTGCTTTATCGAAGTGCGCGCCGGCACCGGTGGCGACGAAGCGGCGATTTTCGCCGGCGATCTGTTCCGCATGTACAGCCGCTATGCCGAAGCGCGCCGCTGGCAGGTGGAGATCATGAGCGCCAACGATGGCGAGCATGGCGGCTACAAAGAAGTCATTGCGCGTATCACCGGTGACGGGGCTTACGGTCGCATGAAGTTTGAATCCGGCGGTCATCGCGTGCAGCGCGTGCCGGAAACCGAATCGCAGGGGCGCATTCACACTTCCGCCTGTACCGTGGCGGTGATGCCGGAGCTGCCGGAAGCCGAACTACCGGACATCAATCCGGGCGATCTGAAAATTGATACCTTCCGCTCTTCTGGCGCGGGCGGTCAGCACGTTAACACCACCGATTCGGCGATCCGTATCACCCACCTGCCAACCGGCATCGTGGTGGAGTGCCAGGATGAGCGCTCGCAGCACAAAAACAAAGCCAAAGCGCTGGCGGTGCTGGGTGCACGCATTCACGCAGCGGAAATGGCGAAGCGCCAGGCGGCGGAAGCCTCAACGCGGCGTAACCTGCTGGGCAGCGGCGACCGTTCCGACAGAATCCGTACCTATAACTTCCCGCAGGGTCGCGTCACCGATCACCGCATCAACCTGACACTCTACCGCCTCGACGAAACCATGGAAGGCAAGCTGGATACGCTGATCGAGCCGATTGTGCAGGAGTATCAGGCTGACCAGCTGGCCGCACTGGCCGGGCAGGAGTGATGAACGTCCGGCGCTGGCTGCAACAGGCGCAGGCTGCGTTGTGCGGAGGCGATAGCCCGAAGCGCGATGCGGAGATTCTGCTGGGTTTTGTCACCGGCAAGTCGCGCAGCTGGCTGATAGCGTTTGACGACAGCCCGCTCGATGATGCGCAACTGGCACAGCTGGAGACGTTACTGGCACGCCGCGTGCGCGGTGAGCCGATTGCGCATCTGGTGGGCGAACGCGAGTTCTGGTCGCTGCCGCTGCGCGTCAGTGATGCCACGCTGATTCCACGTCCGGATACCGAAGTGCTGGTGGAGCAGGCGCTGCTGCGGCTGCCCGCGACGCCCTCCGCGGTGCTCGATCTCGGTACCGGCACCGGCGCCATTGCGCTGGCGCTGGCCAGCGAGCGGCCCGATTGTCAGATTACCGGCTGCGACCGCATCGCCGCCGCGGTTGCGCTGGCGCAGGACAACGCCCAGCGCCTGCACCTCACCAACGCCGGATTTGTGCGCAGCCACTGGTTCGACGATCTGCCCGCCCAACGTTTCGATCTGATTGTCAGCAATCCGCCTTACATTGATGCCGCCGATGAACATCTGCAGCAGGGCGACGTGCGTTTTGAGCCGCTCAGCGCGCTGGTAGCGGAAGAGGCCGGGCTGGCCGATTTACGATTAATTATTGAACGCGCGCCGCACTGGTTGCAGCCGCAGGGTTGGCTGCTGCTGGAACACGGCTGGCAGCAGGGCGCGGCTGTACGCGCGCTGTTAACCCGTAATGGCTTTCAGGCGGTCACCACCGTTGAGGATTACGGCGGCAATCCGCGCGTCACGCTTGGACAACTTACTTAAGGAAGCACTATGGCCAGCTGGTATCCGCTGATTAAAAATTTCCATCTGCTGACAGTCGCGATCACCATCACGCTGTTTCTGCTGCGTTTTTACTGGCTGACCACCGGATCTGCCCTGCTGCAGCGCCGCTGGGTGCGCATTGCGCCGCACATCAACGATACATTCCTGCTGCTCAGCGGTGCACTGCTGGTGCTGATTACCCACTTTTATCCGTTTACCCCACAAGGAAGCTGGCTGACGGAGAAGCTGTTAGCGGTTATCATCTACATCGCCTTAGGTTCCGTGGCATTGAGTCGTCGCCCGCGCAGCATGGCGACCCGCTGGGTCGCCTGTTTAGTCGCCGTGGTCGCATTATTACTGGTGATTAAACTGGCGATGACCAAAATGCCGTTATTGGGGATAGTATGACCTCGCCAGTGCAACTTGATTACAGTGAAACACCGTTAAGTGAAGCGGTGATTGGCGCGACCTGCGCCATACGCAATGATTTTTCCGCGCCTTCCGTCCAGCAGCAGCTGGCTGACCTGGTTGAAGAGGCGCGGCGCTATGTCAGTAGCGAACAGGATGCGGATCTGCAGCTGGAGAAGCTGCTCGATCTGTTTTACCAGCAGTGGGGCTTTGGCGGTGCCAGCGGCGTGTACAATCTGTCAGACGCGCTGTGGATCGATAAAGTGCTGAAGAGCCGGCAGGGAACGGCGGTGTCGCTCGGCGTGATTTTGCTGCACATTGCGGATGAGCTTGAGCTGCCGCTGATGCCGGTGATTTTCCCGACGCAGCTGATACTGCGTGCCGACTGGCTCGACGGTGAAATGTGGCTGATCAATCCGTTCAACGGTGAAACGCTCGACACCCATACGCTGGAAGTGTGGCTGAAGGGCAATATCAGCCCGACGGCAAAGCTCTATTCTGACGACCTCGATGAAGCGAAAACCGTCAGCGTGATGCGCAAAATGCTCGACACGCTGAAAGCGGCGCTGATGGATGAGAAGCAGATGGAGCTGGCGCTCAACGTCAGCCAGGTACTGTTGCAAATCGACCCGGACGATCCCTATGAGATTCGCGACCGCGGTTTGATTTACGCCCAGCTGGAGTGCGAGCATATCGCACTGACCGATTTGACCTATTTCGTTGAACAGTGTCCTGAAGACCCGGTCAGCGAGATGATTAAAGTGCAGATCCACGCAATTGAACAGAAACAGGTGACGCTGCACTAAGCGTCCCCCGACATTTAAGGAAAGGGCATGACACAGAAAGTAGTGAGTATCGGCGATATCAAGGTCGCAAACGATCTGCCATTTGTTCTCTTTGGCGGCATGAACGTGCTGGAATCCCAGGATCTCGCCATGCGCATCTGCGAACATTACGTGAAGGTTACCGACAAGCTCGGCATTCCGTATGTGTTCAAAGCCTCTTTTGACAAAGCCAACCGCTCTTCCATCAAGTCTTACCGTGGCCCTGGCCTCGACGAAGGCATGAAAATTTTCCAGGCGCTGAAGCAGGCGTTCGGCGTGAAAATTATCACTGACGTGCACGAAAGTTGGCAGGCGCAGCCGGTCGCCGACGTGGTGGACGTGATTCAGCTGCCGGCCTTCCTGGCGCGTCAGACCGATCTGGTGGAAGCGATGGCGAAAACCGGTGCCGTGATCAACGTGAAGAAGCCGCAGTTCGTCAGCCCAGGCCAGATGGGCAATATCGTCGATAAGTTTGCCGAAGGCGGCAACGACAAGGTGATTCTGTGCGACCGCGGCAGTAACTTCGGGTATGACAACCTGGTGGTTGATATGCTCGGTTTCAACGTGATGAAGAAAGTCACTAACAACAGCCCGGTGATTTTTGACGTTACCCATGCGCTGCAGACGCGCGATCCGTTTGGCGCGGCTTCCGGTGGTCGTCGTGCGCAGGTTGCCGAACTGGCGCGTGCGGGCATGGCGGTAGGCATCGCCGGTCTGTTCATCGAAGCGCACCCGGAACCGAACAGCGCCAAATGCGATGGCCCGTCCGCGCTGCCGCTCGATAAGCTGGAACCGTTCCTGGCGCAGATGAAAGCGATTGACGATCTGGTTAAAAGCTTCCCGGAGCTGGATACCAGTAACTGATTTGTCATAGCAACAGCAAAGGCACCCGCGGGTGCCTTTGTAATAGAATGGTAAATTCTGTCGCAGGCGCTTAACAACGAAGGGATTACATAAAGTATCAACTGAAATTGACCGTCAAAACCATCTAAAATATTTCACGTAGATAGCACCCATGGCAATGACCCAGAGCAGAGTCAATAACAGCCCATAATGAGGGAAAAGCGCTGTCAAAAGTATTCCACCTGCTACCGCCGCAATCACCGGTATTAGTGAAAAAAAAGACTGACTTAACCATGCATAGAACCAGGAAAAGATTCGTTTCATTTTGTCAGTAACCGTTCTACTAATGCCAATATTTGCTCATCATTTGTTGAGCCGGATTTGTTTAAGTAAATAATTTTAGACATTTCAGGTTCTATGAGATAATAAAGCATTTCTAATTTCTGTTGATACAGATCGAAATAATACTCCGGATCCGCAAATTTCAAATGCTGAGCTGCTGTTGCAGCGATTTGTATTTTCCCGTAAAATTTTAAAACTGTGACACTATAAAGCGATGTCCGGTCAATCACATCAACCAGCGAGCTCTTAAAAACTTTAGATTCGGTAACTATGCGCGCGATAAGAAATGAAATGGTGAGTTTTGAAGCTTTACCGCTTGTATAATTAGCCGCCTTTTCAGCAAGTTGGCGCACCAGATTTTGAACATTATGTTCACTGAGACGCGCAAGTTTTTTTCTAAAGTAGATTTCAACCATATCAAGGATGACATCATGTCGTGAAAAAACCTGTGGCAGAGCTGAAAACATACGAACATCTTCACTTCTCAGTCGTTTACATACATCTTTGTAATCATCAAAAACGCAGGAACTATACCAGCTAGCTCTTTCAATTCCCGAGGCAACCGTAGTACTGGCGGTTCGCGTTTCTTCACGCAGTTGCGCCAGTGCTTTTTCAAAATTGAGTGCAATTGTACGATCAGCCTGAAGCTTCAATTTCAGATACGACATGGTTAATCATCCCTTACTGTAGAAATCCTTAAGAAACGATTATATACTCATCACATCTTGTTGCAAGGAGCATGCATGGAAATGAAACGGATACTATTACTCATTGTCTTAACATTAGGCTACGCAATTGTTATTCCTGAGATCATGTTCAGGTTCCTTTCCGAATCATCGTATATGCTGTTAGGTAAATTAGTGAACCCTTTTCATGTTTTTTTATCGACCATTGATGCGTTGATTATCGCAACTATTTTATTATCTGCTTTTCTCTCATGGTTGACATTAAAGCTGATAGCGTCCATCGCTAAGCGGTAAGGTTTTAACGTACAAGCAGCATTTTGATACGGTGTCGGGGCTGAAAAGAATGTAAGTCAATTGACGTATGGGTTATTTACAAGCAATCATAAATAATGACTGGCAGCCAGAGTGCATGCAGGGAACATTTTAACTTCTTCGGGTAAACAGAAAATTTGCAATAAACTATTCGATTTAAGGCTTAATTTTTAGCAAATAGCTGGCAGGGCCAGATGTGCTAACGGCTGTTATTAAGCCGTAAAGATATCTTTATCCAGGTGCGCATAAATGCGCACCCTACATTGTACGGTCGCCGCTCATGGCGACCGATTCACCTGATGCGCACCCTGCGTTGTAGGGTCGCCATTCATGGCGACCACTTCATTTAACATCACAGCATAATTGTCAGCAGATAACCGGCAAACAGGGCCAGATGCGCTGCGCCGTTGAGCACGTTGGTGCGGCCCGTGGAGAACGAGATGTGGCACAAAATCAGCACCGCGCTCATCACCACCATATGCGGCGGCTCAAGCCCGAAAATCAACTGCTGACCGGTCAGGGTGGCAATAATGGTCACCGTCGGCACCGTCAATGAAATGGTGGCCAGCACCGAACCGAAAAACAGGTTCATCGCGCGCTGCACCTGATTCATCAGCACCGCCTTGATTGCGCCCAGACCTTCCGGCGACAGAATCAGCAGCGCGACGAGGAAACCGGTAAACTGCTCCGGCGCGTTCATTTCAGTGAGCAGCATTTCCAGCGAGTTGGCGTTCATCTTGGTCACGCTGATCACCGCAATCAGATGCACAATCAGCCACGCGGTGTGCCACAGCGAGCTGTGCGCGGAAGGCTTACCGTGATGCGGGTCGCCATCATCGCTCTCGTCTTCATGCTCGTAAACAAACAGGCTCTGGTGGGTTTTGGTCTGAATCAGCAGGAACACGCCGTACATCGCCGCAGAGATCGCCGCAATGATCAGCGCCTGCGCGGTAGTGAAATTGCCGCCGGGCAGGGCATTGGGAAACACCAGCACCAGAATCGCCAGCGGGAAAATGGCGATCATGTACTGCTTCACGCCGGCCAGGTTAACGTACTGGGTGGCAAATTTACGCCCGCCAAGCAGCAGGGCACAGCCCACCAGTCCGGCGGTAACGATCATGATGATGGAGTAGAGCGTATCGCGCATCAGCGCGGGCGCTGCATCGCCGGTCGCCATCAGCGCCGAAATCAGGCTCACTTCCAGAATTACCACGGACAGGCTGAGGATCAGCGAGCCGTAGGGTTCACCTAACCGGTGCGCCAGAACGTCGGCGTGACGTACTACGCTGAAGGCGCTGCTTAAAATCGCTACCAGCGCCAGCAGATTGATGCCGATTACCGGCAGAAGCGCTGTCTGGCCGCCAAAAAAGCTCAGCACCGCCAGCGCCAGAATCGGGAAAATCAGCGAATACTCGCTGTGTCGGGTCTTCTCATGTCCAGCCATGCGCCATCCTCTTCGGCAAAAAGAACAAAA
The DNA here is from genome assembly GCF_008632015.1 of Pantoea sp. B_9. NCBI lineage: Bacteria > Pseudomonadati > Pseudomonadota > Gammaproteobacteria > Enterobacterales > Erwiniaceae > Pantoea > Pantoea sp. B_9. Next base: position 59,653 of record NZ_VWVL01000001.1, read on the forward strand.
ACAGGCAATTGCTGCCTGATAAATATAGTGACTCATCTGACGAAGCGCAGTGTAACTTTTCACCACTGCTCACGCAGATTTTTTACGCGTTTTTACTTTTTGTCATTTTTCTCTGAACGAAGAGAAATTCGCGTTAATCAGCAAATTAGCCCTTTTCATCAGCAGGTTAATAGTGCGTGTTTCTCATCTATCCTGCGTGAAAGGAGGAAGAACAGAACTGAATCATCTGGCCTTATCCTCACTACCCGCCTTTTTTGCTGGCAGAAGTATGAAATAGCAGGTTTGCGTTTTTGCCGTTCTCTTCCAGACTTATACAGGGAACCTGAAACAGGAGGAACTATGCCTTATTCATCGAACCGGGAACTGCCAGACAGCGTGCGCCACGTGCTGCCGGGTCATGCGCAAACCATCTACCAAAAGGCGTTTAACAGCGCCTGGGATCAGTATAAAGATGAAGACGATCGTCGCGGTGATGAATCGCGCGAGCAGGTGGCACACAAAGTCGCCTGGGCGGCGGTCAAAAAAGAGTACGCCAAAGGCGAGGACGACAAGTGGCATCCTAAACACTAGCTCCCGCGCGGGCCACTGCGGCCCGCTTCACACTTCTCCGCGCTTCGTTCAAGAATCCTGCCAGGCAGCCGATGCTATTTACAGATAATTTCCCCTTTGTGATCGGGGTCAATCTTGAAACGTTTATGGCAAATGCATTACTGTCTTGTCTTAAGTCGACGCCGCGGGCGCCGCCTGTAAAATCGCAGATTCAGGGAGCCATAACGACAGGAAGGTCAGCGCAGTAGAGGAGATCGCAGTGTTAACCCGGGAATTCTTACTAAAAGCGGATTGCAAAACTTCATTTGGTGATATTGACGAAGCGCTGCTGTGGAGCTGTGAGAAGCGCGCGGCGTCGCTCTGCGCCACGCTTGCCTGTCGTCCCGATCAAAGCCCGGTGTGGATCTTCGGCTACGGTTCCCTGATGTGGAACCCGGTCTTTGAAGCGGAAGAGGTGGCGACCGGACGGCTTGAGGGCTGGCATCGTGCTTTTTGCCTGCGGCTGACCGCCGGACGCGGCACCGTTGCCGCACCGGGACGGATGCTGGCGCTGAAAGAGGGCGGTTCTACCAGTGGTCTGGCGTTTCGCCTGCCGGAAGCGCGCCTGCATGAAGAACTTGAGCTGCTGTGGAAACGGGAAATGATCACCGGCTGCTATCTGCCCACCTGGTGTGAACTGACGCTGGAGGATGGCCGTACGGTTACGGCGCTGGTGTTTATCATGGATCCGCGTCATCCGCTGTATGAAGCCGACTCCTGCCGCAGCACCATTGCTCCGCTGATCGCTCAGGCCAGCGGCCCGCTCGGCAGCAACGCGCAGTATCTGTTCTCACTGGAACAGGAACTGGGCAAACGCGGCATGCAGGAAGAGGCGTTAACGCGCCTTGCGGCCGAAGTGCGCGCGCTGCAGCAGAGCGCCGCGCGCGGCTAACCTCAATTACCGGGATTAATCAGCCAGGTGCCCGGCTGGTTAATCGTCAGCATCTGGCTGCGCACCTGGCTGCCGTGATGCACTTCAATACGATAGCTGCCTGCCGCCAGATTCAGCGAGGCGAAACCGCTGCTGGCGGGTTTCACATCCTTCGCTTCACCGTTCAGCACGATATTTTCCCCTGCCTGCAACTGCAGATAAACCGTCGCCATGGTTGGCGCGCTGCTGGCGGGTGCGCTGCCCGCTGATGGGGTCGCTGCCGGGGCGCTGCTGGCCGCCACCGGCGGTGCGTCGCTCGGGCGATTGGCTTTCCACACTACGACCACCACGGCAAGCAACGCCACGGCAGCGGCGGCGAGCAGGGCAGGCGACAAACGGCGCACATTGCGCGGCGTCACCGGTTCAATCGCGGCGGCAGCATGATTAACCGCCATTACCTGCGGTTCGGGCACGGCCGCTACCGGCTCCGGCGCGGACTGGCTCTCCACCGGGAAGGTCGTCACCAGCGCTTCGACATCGCTCACCGGCAGATCGATCAGCCGGGCAAAAGCATCAATACTCTGTGGCCGGTCTTCCGGCTTCATCGCCAGCGCGCAGTCGATCGCGTGCAGCAGCGGCAGCGAATACCCCTCAGGCTTGCGCTCCACCAGCGGCTGGTAGTTATCTTCAATGCAGCGCACCACGCTGACCGGCGGCGCGTGGCCGGTGATCAGCGTATGCAGCACCGCGCCCAGCGCGTAGATATCGGTCCATGGTCCCTGTTCGACTTCTCCCTCTTCGCTGTACTGCTCAATCGGCGCGAAGCCCGGCTTGAGCATGATTTCGGTTTCATCCGACAGGTTGCCAATCTCTTTGCGCGCCGAGCCAAAGTCGAGCAGCACCGGCAGCTGGTTTTCCTGAATCTGAATGTTATCGAGCGAAATATCACGATGCAGGTAACCGGCGGTGTGAATGGTGTTGATGGCACCAAACAGCGGCGGTAACAGACGGCGAATCCACGCTTCGTCAATGCTGTCCGGGCTTGTGAGCTGCCACTCTTTCAGCGTCATGCCGCTGTAGTAGAGCGTGCCCATGTAAGCCGTGCCGTTCTCTTCCCAGAAGCGCAGGACGTGTAGCAGACCGGGATGATTGAAGCGCGCCAGCAGCCGTGCCTCCTGAATAAAGCTGTTGCGTCCGGCATTAAACAGTTTCTGGAAGCGCTCGCCGCGCAGTTCCAGCGCCAGATCCGCACCGCGTACTGCCAGTGACACCGGCATGTACTCTTTGATGGCGATAGTGCGTTCCAGCTGATGATCCCAGGCGCGATAGACAATGCCAAAGCCGCCGCCGCCGATCACTTCCTTGATTTCAAACTCGTTAAACCGGTAGCCCGCAGGCAGGGCATTGGGGGTATGATTTTCGTTTGCCGACATAGTGAGCTCTCTGAACACGTCCTGTAGCGCCCCGTCACGCCGGTGACGGCGGGCAACAACCGCTAATTAATTAATGTTACGCCAGGCACCAATTGCCGGATCGGCCAGATCGGCGTGCAGGGTGTCAATCAGTAACACAGTCACTTTTTGCTGTGGCATAAACTGCGGCGACCAGATGCCGCGTAAGCTATCAACTCGCGATTTCACCGCTTCGCTATCCGTGCCGGTGTTTTTATCCATTTTAATCAGCAGCGTGCCGCTGAAGCGCCAGACGTGCTGCTGAGCATCAAACGGCAGCACCAGCCAGCTATCGCTGGCATCGGGCCGCGTGACAATCATGCGCTGTTTGTTCACCGCTACCACCTCCAGTGGCGTGCGGGTCAGCGTAAGATCGGCGATGGGATAACCCTGCAGGAAGGTTACCGTCTGGCTGCGCGTTTTGCCGTCACTCAGCAGCGTCATCGCCGCCGGACCTTCCAGCCAGCCCTCGGTTGAGCAATGCTGCTGCGGGTTCTCAGGGATAAACAGCGAACCGCCGTTTTCATCCCACCAGGTACGGAAATGGCAGCCGCCGGGCAGGGCGAAGTGCTGCAGCGGCGTGCTGTCGGCCGGACGCGATAAATCCAGCGGCGCTGCGGTATTGGCGCTGGCGCTGGCGGTCGCGTCGTTGAGGATGATCGGCCGCCAGTTCTGCAGTTTTGCCGCGCTGCCGTTAGCCAGCACGCTGCCCTCTTTGCTGGTCATCTGCCAGGGGATCTCATCCAGCAGGCCGCACTGGTTCGCCAGCAGCGTACCGACGCGCGGCAGGAAGCTGGTAAGAATGCTGGTGTCGCTGCTTTTACCGGACACGATGCGCAGCGGCAGCGTCTCTTTACACCAGTCGTCGGGCGCATTACTGGCAACGTTATCGATATAGACTTCCAGCGAAAGGCTGGGCGAGTAGACCACCCGGTAATCTTCCGCCTGCGCATTCAGGGCCAGTAACAGGGCGGCAACGCCCGGCAACCACAGTTTCATAATGATCCTTGCAATCAATAACGTGACGGCAGAAAACGTGCCGCATCAGCCTGGGAATAAAGCAGCGTCGCGTCCTGCGGTTCGCCAATCCAGATTGCCAGAGCGCTGAGATTGTCGCTTTTAACACTGCGGTTTACGGCCTGTTCCATCAATGCCAGCCACTCTTCGCAGGCGTTCACCATGCGCAGTGCCTGTTCCATTTCGTCGGTGGTGAGGTTGAGCCAGAAACCGTCGGTACAGACCAGAAATGCATCACCATCGGTCAGCTCAATCACCTCGCTAAAGGTGGCCGGTCGGGCCGGCTCAATACCCAGCGCATTATAAAGTAAATTACTGTTAATGCCGGTATTTTCATAGCCGGCTTCGCGCAGCTGCTGCGCCAGACTGTGGTCACGCGTCACCTGATGCAGCACCCCGTGGCGGAAGTGATAAACCCGGCTATCACCGGCGTGCGCCCACCATGCGCGCTGCGTTGTGCGGTCAATAAACAGGGCAGCAAGGGTGGTACTCATGCGCGAAAAATTCGGATTGTTCCCCTGGGCGCTGACCAGCGTTTGCTGACACTTTTCTATCGCCGCGCGCGTACTCTCCGGCGTGAACGTGTCGCTTTGCTGCAGCTGCGTCAGCAGGGTATCGCGCACCAGCTGGGCGGCATAATCGCCGCCGGGCAGACCGGCCACGCCGTCGCACACCAGAAAACAGGCTTTCTGTTCGTCGACTTCGGCACCGGTGCGATCCTGGTTTTCGTCACGCATACCCTGCTGGCAGCGGCTGGCAAACTTCATCTTCATGCGTCTTCGGTCCGCGTCTGGGAATCTTTGTACTGATTCACTTCCATGTCGTAGGCATGCAGAAAGGCTTCACCAAACAAGGTGTGGAAGTCATCTTCAATCTCGCCCGCGGTGCGCTGATAGTGGCGGAGAAAATAGTCCCACAGCGCCGCTTTGCGTCCGCCGCTGAACGGCATCTTAGGCAGCACGCCGTCTTTGCGCGCTTCCTCTTCCAGACGCTGCGGATTAAACGACTGCAGCATCGCGGCAATGATGGCGCGAATGCCGGCAATCATCCCCAGCTGATGCGCCTGTAAATCCACCAGCGCATCGCGCACCGCTGCTTCCGGTGGCATAAAGCCAGGCATCTGGCTCTGGTACATCTGCATCAGCACGGTTTTGCCGGAAGGCAGAATTTTAAACGGGTTGTTGGCTTCGTTAAGGATCATCGTCATGTCGGCTTTCACGCCGCGCTTGAGGATGGAGCGCGAAGAGAGCAGGGCAACCGTACCCTGCGAAAACAGGCTTAGCATGCGGCCAGTGACGCGCATCTGCTCTTCGGTGATCGGCGTCTGGTGACCATTATTCAGGCCCATGCCTTCCAGCAGCGCGGCGATCAGTTTGTCCTGATCGGCGCCCGGCAGCACGGCTGGCACTACGGGCGCATCGCTTTGCGGATCGATCGCCAGGCGCGCGTCCGGGCGGCGTTCGTGACGCGGACTGTCGCTCTGCGGCAGCACTTCCGGTTCCGGCACGTTTTCGTCCTGCTGCATACCCAGCGGATCGGCGGCGCTGTCAGCAAAAAACGCCAGCGGATCATCCTGCGGTGCGTTCTGACACGCCGGGTCGCGCACTTCCAGGCCATATTCGCCAATCTGCAGCGTATCGCCGTGGCGCAGCCGCACCTGCGAGCCGCGCTGTAGCGCCACGCCGTTCAGCACCACTGAAGTGACGCTGCCCTGGTTGGTCAGGCGGCACTCGCCGTCTGGCGACAGGTGCACCAGCGCCTGCAGGCGCGAGATGGCGCGCGATTCGTCAGGCAGCACCAGGTCGTTATCCTGGCTGCGGCCGATGGTCCCGCCGGGCGGGCTAAACGCGACGGTTTTGGCGGGCACATCCGTATTGCACTGCACAATGGTAAATTGCATGAGTCATCCCGTTAACAAGGCAAGCGCACTGGCCTATTCAAACATCGGTGGATAGAGGCCATTACGTCCCGGCTGGGCACCCGCCGCCGGGTTAAACAATAACGAAAAAAGTTGCGCGGTGAGCGGGCCACTGTGTTTATGCGTGGCGTGGGCAAAGCCGTCACTGCGATTACTCCACCAGTAGCTAATGTGCTGTTGGGGATCAAAACGATCGGCCACTTCACGCCAGCTCAGGGTGCAGGGCAAATCGTCAAAACCAATCACATCCATGATGTCGCTGCGCTGCTTATCCGGCAGCAGCAGCGGAGCCAGCTGCTGAATCTGCGTCTCCAGCGCGTCCGGGCTGTGGCGATCGCGCACCGCCTGCCACAGCAGCGCGCCGAGTTCCTGATACCAGTCGCCGGAGATCGCCAGTTGTGAAGCATGCCACGCGCTGAGCGGAATGCTGTGCAGCGCCAGCAGCGGCCACGCACGGCCGACGCGATCGCACGAGGGCAGCAGACAGCCCAACTGCACCTGCTGGCGCAGCGGCGATAGCGGCAGGACAAAATTCCATACCGGCGCGCGTAAAAACTGTTGCGTACTGGCCTCTTCCTGCTGATGCCAGTGGATTAAGCCTTGTTGAAACCAGTGGCTCCACGGCGTCACCGTGGCTTCACTGAGCCGCTGGCGCAGAAAATCACCGGTGGCCGGTAATTTGCCATACCAGCCCGGCGCGGTGTAACTCGCCATGGTTACCTCACCATTACTCACTGTGTCCGGTCAATCGCTGCGATACGGTGTGTGGCGCAACCGCCAGCATACGGCCATTCTGACCGGCATTTTTCAGATTTTCCGCAAGCTTACGCATCATCAGCGCATTGTCGCGCGCATAAGGCGAAGACTGAATCTGCTGATCGAGCAGCTGGCTAAGGTGCCAGTCAAGCTGCTGCAGATCGCGCGCGCTGACGTTGTCCGGCAGCGTGCGCTGCAGATTTTGCATCAGCCAGCCGCGCAGAAATTCGCCGTCGTAGTTACGCGGCTGATACAGCATCTGATAAGCGCGCAGCGCATTGCGGCTGTAGTCATTGTCGGTGCCGGGATCGTCACGCAGCAGGTTGGTAATTTGCTGGGCCACGCGCGGCAGCAGTAAAGACTTAAGCGCATTTTGATAAAGCACCCATGCGGCATCGCTCACCTGGTTACCGCGATACAGTCCAGCGCGCATGGTAAGCGGTGGATTGTCGAGAGAAAAATGCGCCGACAGCGGCAGTTTCACCAGGTTATTTAAGAAGGGTAGCAGATCAAAAATATTATCGGCTGGCTGATGAATAACCTGCTGACTTTGCGCGGTAATCGGCCCGATACGCGCCGCGACCTGATCGAGATAACGCTGATTCTGCACGTAGCTGGTGAGCCACAAACCGGAGAGCAGCACCAGCGCGCCGGTGAGCGCGCCGTAACCGATCCAGTGCAGCAGCCGGTTACGATACTCCCAGTGACGGTTGCTGCCGGCGAGGCCGCTTTCGCGGAACACCAGGTCGCTTAACAGGTCGCGAATAAAGAAGCTCTGGCCTTTGGTACCCGGAATCGGATTGCTGCGGTTAACGCTGTCCCACGCGGCAAGGCTCGACTCGCCGGTGTGTGGCAGCTGTAGCTTACGGTTGAGTTCGCCCATGATGCGGTCAAACGGCAGGCCTTCCTGGGTACCGCTGGTGAAGAACAGGCCGCGCGCCGACCAGGCAATCTCATCCTCATGGCGGGAAAACACCACGTCGAGATATTCGTTGAGTAACGGACGCAGCGAACTGAACTCCTGCGGGAACAGGAAGCTGTCGGCGCGCTGGGTGAGATCGCGCTCGCCGGCCATCACGTCGGCCAGCTGCTGCTGCAGACGCTGCTCCAGCTGCTGAAAGCGCTCGCTAAAGCTGCGGTGCCAGTCATCTTTATGCGGCTTGCCCGGTTCCCACGGGAAGGTGAAGCCCCAGATGGCATCGCGCTGTGGCTTACTCAGGTTGCCGTAAAAGCTCATAAACCCTTTCAGCAGGTCGGTTTTGGTGACCATCACATACACCGGGAAGTGAATGCCGGTTTGCTGATGCAGCTCAACCATGCGGCTGCGCAGCGCGCTGGCCTGGGCGTGACGTGCCTCAGCGGAATCGGTCAGCAGGTCGGCCACGCTGATGGTCATGATCACGCCGTTGATCGGCTGGCGCGTGCGGTAGCGCTTTAGCAATTTAATGAAGTTATGCCACTCGGCACCGTCGCGCGCGCGCTGGCTCTCCTGCAGTGCGTAACGGCCCGCGGTGTCGATTAAGACTGCGCTGTCGGTGAACCACCAGTCGCAGTGACGCGTGCCGCCGACGCCGCGTACCGACTCTTTGCCGAGGCTGTCGGTTAACGGAAACTCCAGGCCAGCATTCAGCAGCGCGGTGGTTTTACCGGCGCCGGGCGCGCCTATCATCACGTACCACGGCAACTGATACAGATAGTGACTCTGAAAACGCGCCAGCCAGCTTTTCTGATGCCGGCGACCAAACTGGGTGCGTTTCAGCCGCAGCGCCGCTTCACTGAAGCGCTGGGTCAGCAGCGTCTCGGTCGCCTGGCGATCGGACGCTTCTTCGTGACTCATCTCCTGCAGGCGATTGAGCAGCTTGCTGTTAAACCAGCCGCGCCAGATGGCGGGAATAAACTGGAACAGCACCCAGCAGAAATAGAGCAGGCCGACCGCCAGCTGGCGCGGGAATACCGGCTCCAGTGGACGGGTGTCACCCCAGCTCCACAGCGGACCGAGCATCCACAGCACGCAGCTCAGTGCCGTGACGCCAATCAGGCCCCACAGCAGGCGATGGGTTAACAGATGTTGGAGTGATGCGCGCATCACTGGCCTCCCTGATGGTTGCCGAGGGTTTCCGGTGCCGCAAACAGGGTGATCTCCACCCGGCGATTGCGGGCGCGGTTTTCATTGCTGTCATTGGGTAACAGCGGATTGCTGTCACCGCGGCCTTCGGCTTTAACGCTGTGACCGTCCGCCAGCTGCGTATTCAGCAGTTGCGTAACGGCACGGGCGCGGGCGAAGGAGAATTCATAGCTGGAGGCGAAACGGCCATCCACCGGACGATTATCGGTATAGACCGATACCAGCACCGTGCCTTTTACCGTCTTCATCGCGCTGGCCACATGCGCCAGCAGCGCGCGGCCAACCTGGTTTACCACCGTACCGTCCGGCGCAAACAGCTTGTCCGCAGGGATGATCACTTTGCTGCCAAAGGCACCATCGCTCACTTCCAGCTGGCCTGCGGCAATCACGTCGTTAAGACGCTGATGCAGATCGAGCAGCGCCTGCGGTGAGGTGGGGCGGCGGCCCGGCATGATTTGCGGCAGCGGGGTTTGATAGATGGCGCGCAGCAGCGGTTCGGCCGCATTGCCCAGCCGCCAGTTGAGCCCGCTGTAGATCAGACAGGCAATGAGCGTAGCCAGCGTGACGCAGGCCCACAGTGGCACCATTGGCCGCGTCAGGGTGCTGACCAGCGGATGTACTTCCACCAGCGGCGCGCGCGGTGGTGTCGCCGGGCGGGTTTCCGTAATCAGCTGCGCCAGCCGTTTACGGATGCCTTCACACTGTGCGCGTCCGCTGTCGCTGCCGCGATAGCGCCCTTCGTAGCCCAGCAGCAGGCAGTAGTGAATCACTTCCAGCAGCCATAAATGCTGCTGCGGGCTTTGCGACACGCGCGACAGCAGCTGGAACACTTTTTCGCCGCCCCAGCTTTCGTTATGAAAGGTCACCAGCATGCCGTTGCCGGACCAGACGCCGCGCGTGCCCCAGGGGGTTTGCGCCGCCGCTTCGTCCAGCACGCTACACAGGCAGTAGCGTGCACCGATGATCATCTCAAATGGCAAACCCGCCTGCTTGCAGCGTTGCTCGAACTGGCGGATCTCTTCAATTAGCAGCTGACGCAGGCCGGCGGGATCGTCGTGCGTCGCCGCCTGCCGTATACGCACGACGGCATTCAGAATCGGTGCTGCGGCATTCAGCAAAAGGTTATCGTTGCCCGCGACAATGCCATCGCGGGCAAGGGAGTCCTGAGTCATTAAATCTCGATTATCCTGGCAATAACGGAACGGTTAGCCCGCAAAGCAGCGGTGTGCTGCGGGCAATATGCGCCGGATTGCATCATCAGTCTAAGATCCAGGTCGCGGTATCATTGGTGCGGCATGCTTTACTGGCGCCGCCCACGGCCACGCAGACCTGTTTAGTACGACGGGGACGCGGCCGGTCGCTGCGCAGCGTGGCATCATAGCGGCTGCTCTCCACGCCAGCTTTGGGGGGCACGTAGCCAATCAGCTGACCGCTGGGTTCTTCTGCAATCGCCAGCCAGTTGTGCTCGACGCGACCCAGCACCTCAAAGGTTTGGGCGTTATCCAGATAACGGACCACTTTGCCGCCGTAATCCGGCAGGGTCATCACAGAGGCGGCATACAGCGCGCGAAAGCTCTCATTCACCGGGGTAAATTCACCGGGTGCTGCCACTGCATGACGATGAACCAGTTTTACGCCGTTCACTTCGCTGGTGACCAGGGTGTCATCCGTCACGGGCGGTGGAGGCGCTTTACATCCCGCCAGCGTTAAAGCCGCCAGCAGCGTTAGCAAGAGACTCTTATTCACCATGATCCTCAAATTTTCATCAGTGTCGCTGCAGAGTTGTATCCGGCACGCACTCAGCGGGCGGGCAGATTATGCAGTGAGAAGGCCACTAAAAAACAGTCAAATTACAGAAAGATAGTGCTGACTTAAGTCTACCTAAGACTTTTGAGAATTCAAACCATTGCACCGCGGCAAATCCCGTGCTACCGGGCGAAAAAACGCCTTAACGGCACGCCGCGATAGTTCTGGCTGGGACGATAGATAAGCTGCATTAATTTATTTGCGTAAGCAAGCGCGGCTGGTGTGCGGCGCGACATTTGCCCCCTGATGGTGCTTAAGGGAATTGGTAAATAAGATTTATCTATTTTTTCAGATAAAAAAAGATTGCGCGGCGAAACAATTTTATGATTTTCGGAATTTCCGGGCGCAGCCACGTCTTTAACCCAGCCAGTCCGGCACGGCTTTTGCTTGCTCCACCACTTAACCGTATTACGCAGCAAAGGTCGCGGAACCGTTCGCTGGTGATTGGCCCGCACCAGGTTAGCGCAGGTCCTGATTTCACTAATGGCTAAATAAACCCATCTTTTTCTCGCTTAATCCGCGCTTTAGACCCGAAGGGTTTTGGCATCCTATGCTCAGAATTCCTGCCAGCTGAGGTATGTCGTGGCTGAAGAGAGCAACGAGGACAAAACAGAATCGCCCACCCCCCACCGACTTGAGAAAGCACGGCAGGAGGGGCAGATTCCGCGTTCGCGCGAGCTGACTTCGGTACTGATGCTGCTGGCCGGGCTGCTGATCATCTGGCTGGGCGGCCACAATATGGCGCAACGGCTGGCCAGCATGGTGGCCACCGGCTTCCGCTTCGACCACGGCATGGTCAACGACGATAAAATTATCGTCTCGCACATCGGCAACCTGGTGATGCAGGCGGTGATCGCGCTGCTGCCGCTGATGGCCGGGCTGGTGATCGTTGCCATCGCCGCGCCGATGATTCTGGGCGGAATCAACATCAGCGGAAAATCCATCAAATTCGATTTCAAAAAGCTCAACCCGTTACCGGGCATTGCGCGCATGTTCTCCGGTCAGACGTGGGCGGAACTGGTGAAGGCGATCCTCAAAGCGGTGCTGGTGGCGCTGGTGGCTGGCTGGTATCTGTGGAGTCACTGGCAGGAGATGCTGCGCCTGATGAGCGAATCGCCTGTGAATGCGCTGCAGCATGGCCTGTCGATGACCGCCATCAGCTGCGCGCTGGTGATGCTGGGTCTGATCCCGATGGTTGGCTTTGATGTGTTCTGGCAGCTCTACAGCTACTTCAAAAAGCTGCGCATGACGCGCCAGGAAATTCGCGATGAACACAAGCAGAACGAAGGCGACCCGCACGTTAAAGGGCGTATCCGCCAGGCGATGCGTGCCGCCGCCCGCCGCCGCATGATGGCCGACGTACCGAAGGCGGACGTTATCGTGACTAACCCGACGCACTACTCGGTGGCGCTGCAGTATCAGGAAGGCAAGATGAGCGCGCCGAAAGTGATTGCCAAAGGCGCCGGTGACATTGCCCTGCGCATTCGTGAAATCGCAAAAGAGCACCGCGTACCGATTCTGGAAGCGCCGCCGCTGGCGCGTGCGCTCTATCGTCATACGGAAATTGGCCAGTTTATTCCCGGCGCGCTCTATGCCGCCGTGGCAGAAGTGCTGGCGTGGGTCTGGCAGCTGCGACGCTGGAAGCGTGAAGGCGGCCTGATTCCAAACAAACCAAAACATCTGCCGGTCCCGGCAGAGATGGACTTTGCAGGAGAGAACACCAACCATGGCTAATCTGGCCGAAAAGCTGCGTTTACCGGGCAATTTTAAAGACACGCAATGGCAGGTGCTGGCTGGTCCGGTGCTGATCATGCTGATCCTGTCAATGATGGTATTGCCGCTGCCGGCGTTCATCCTTGACCTGCTGTTTACCTTCAACATTGCGCTGTCCATCATGGTGCTGCTGGTGGCGATGTTCACCCAGCGCACGCTGGAATTCGCTGCCTTCCCGACCATTTTGCTGTTCTCAACGCTGCTGCGTCTGGCGCTGAACGTCGCCTCAACGCGTATCATCCTGCTGGAAGGGCATACGGGGGCTGATGCCGCCGGGCGTGTGGTTGAAGCCTTTGGTCACTTCCTCGTCGGCGGTAATTTCGCCATTGGTATCGTGGTGTTCATCATCCTGGTAATCATCAACTTCATGGTCATCACCAAAGGTGCCGGACGTATCGCCGAAGTGGGCGCGCGTTTCGTGCTGGATGGTATGCCCGGCAAGCAGATGGCGATCGATGCCGATTTGAACGCCGGCCTGATTGGTGAAGACGAAGCCAAACGCCGGCGCACCGAGGTGACCCAGGAAGCAGATTTTTACGGCTCAATGGATGGTGCCAGTAAGTTTGTGCGCGGCGACGCCATCGCCGGCATCCTGATCATGGTGATCAACGTGATCGGCGGCCTGCTGGTGGGCGTGGTGCAGCACGGTATGGATCTCGGCCACGCCGGGGAAACCTATACGCTGCTGACCATCGGTGACGGCCTGGTGGCGCAGATTCCGGCGCTGGTGATCTCGACCGCTGCCGGTGTCATCGTTACCCGCGTCAGCACCGATCAGGACGTCGGCGAACAGATGGTGGGCCAGCTGTTTAACAATCCGCGCGTGCTGATGCTGAGCGCCGGCGTGATTGGCCTGCTGGGCCTGGTGCCCGGCATGCCGAACTTTGTGTTCCTGCTGTTCACCGCAGCGCTGCTCGGCCTGGCCTGGTGGCTGCGCGGCCGCGAAATGCAGCCGAAGAAGCAAAGTGAAGCCTCCAGCGTGGTGAAAACGCAGGAGACGCCGGCCACGGTCGAAGCCTCGTGGACCGACGTCCAGCTGGAAGATTCGCTTGGCATGGAAGTGGGCTATCGCCTGATTCCGATGGTCGATCATCTGCAAAACGGCGAGCTGCTCGGGCGTATCCGCAGTATCCGTAAAAAGGTGGCGCAGGAGGTTGGCTTCCTGCCACCGGTGGTGCACATTCGTGACAACATGGAGCTGCCGCCGGCGCGCTATCGCATCCTGATGAAGGGCGTGGAGATTGGCAGCGGCGATGCTTATCCGGGACGCTGGATGGCGATCAACCCGGGCACGGCGGCGGGCACGCTGCCGGGTGAAGCGACGGTGGACCCGGCGTTTGGCCTTGCGGCCATCTGGATCGACAGCGCGCTGAAAGAGCAGGCACAGATTCAGGGCTACACTGTAGTGGAAGCCAGTACCGTGGTGGCGACCCACCTTAATCACCTGATCGGCCAGTACGCCAGCGAGCTGTTTGGGCGTCAGGAAGCGCAGCAGCTGCTGGACCGCGTCACCCAGGAGATGCCAAAGCTGACGGAAGATCTGGTGCCGGGCGTGATTACCCTGACCACGCTGCACAAAGTGCTGCAAAATCTGCTGACCGAGCGCGTCTCGATCCGCGACATGCGCACCATTATCGAAACGCTGGCCGAACATGCGCCGGTGCAGAACGATCCGCAGGAACTGACCAGCGTGGTACGCGTCGCGCTGGGCCGCGCGATTACCCAGCAGTGGTTCCCGGGCAACGGCGAAGTGCAGGTGATTGGACTGGATGCCACACTGGAACGTCTTCTATTGCAGGCGCTGCAGGGTGGTGGCGGTCTGGAACCGGGTCTTGCCGATCGACTGCTGATGCAGGCGCAGGCCGCGCTGCAGCAGCAGGAGATGACCGGTGCGCCGCCGGTGCTGCTGGTTAACCATCCGCTGCGGGCGCTGCTGGCGCGCTTCCTGCGCCGCAACCTGCCGCAGCTGGTGGTGCTGTCCAATATGGAGCTGACCGATAACCGGCAGATCCGCATGACTGCTACCATAGGCGGCAAATAATGCGCGGCGTGACGCTCTCATGGCTGCTGGCAGCGCTGCTGGCGCTGCCGCTAACGGGCAAAGCCGCCAGCGGTGCGTGGCAGGCCAGCGCCAGCGGCCCGAGCCTTGGCGTGCGCGGCAACTGGCTGCTGTCGCCGGCGCTCAAAGCGCCCTCGGCGGCTCCAGGGACTATTTCGCTGGTGAACTGGCGCTACACGCTGAGCCGCCCGGCGCCATCTGGTCTGGTGGTGCGGCTGTGCGCCAGCCAGCGCTGCGTGGAGCTCGACGGCGCCAGCGGCAGCACACGCGGTCTCGCCAACGTGGCAGCCGATGAAACGCTGCATCTGGCTTTCGGCTTTCAGGGGCAGGGCGCGTTGCCGCCCGGCCTGCGGGTGGTGAGCAGTGAAGTGATGGTCAATTACCAATAGCAAATAGCCAATAGCCAATAAAAAACCCGCCGCAGCGGGTTTTTTTAAGCTTACATTCGCTCGACGGTTTTGATGCCCAGCGTATCCAGCCCCTGCTTCAGGGTTTTCGCCGTCAGCGCCGCCAGCTGCAGACGGCTATTGCGTACGTTTTCCTCTTCGGCGGAGAGAATCGGGCAGTGCTCATAGAAGCCCGAGAACAGACCGGCCAGATCGTACAGATAAGCACACATCACGTGCGGCGTGCCGTCGCGCGCGACCTGGGTGATGGTCTCTTCAAACTGCAGCAGACGGGTCGCCAGCAGCGCTTCGCGCTCGTCAGTCAGGATGATATCACCGTGCAGGCTGTCTGCCTCAATGCCCGCTTTACGGAATACCGAGAGCACACGCGTGTAGGCATACTGCATGTACGGCGCGGTGTTGCCTTCAAACGCCAGCATGTTGTCCCAGTCAAAGATGTAATCGGTGGTGCGGCTTTTCGACAGGTCGGCGTATTTCACCGCGCCAATGCCGACCACTTCCGCCAGCTCTTTCAGCTCTGCCGCGCTCATCTCCGGATTCTTCTCGCTCACCAGCGCATGGGCGCGCTCAACGGCTTCATCCAGCAGATCGGAGAGTTTGATGGTGCCACCGCTGCGTGTCTTAAACGGACGGCCATCTTTACCCAGCATCATGCCGAACGCATGGTGCTCCAGCGGCACTGACTCCGGCACGTAGCCCGCTTTGCGCACGATGGTCCACGCCTGCTGCAGATGCTGATGCTGGCGGGAATCGATGTAGTACAGCACGCGATCGGCATGCAGCGTTTCGTAACGATATTTGGCGCAGGCGATATCGGTGGTGGTGTAGAGATAGCCGCCATCCTTCTTCTGGATGATCACGCCCATCGGTTCACCTTCCTTGTTTTTGAACTCATCAAGGAAGACCACGGTGGCGCCTTCGCTGGTCACTGCCAGCCCTTTTTCGCGCAGATCGGCGACGATGCCCGGCAGCATGTCGTTATACAGGCTTTCACCCATCACATCCTTACGCGTCAGGGTAACGTTGAGGCGGTCATACACCTGCTGGTTCTGACTCATGGTGATATCCACCAGCTTTTTCCACATGGCGCGGCAATATTCGTCGCCACCCTGCAGTTTCACCACGTAACCGCGGGCGCGCTCGGCGAAGGCTTCGTCTTCGTCATAGGTGCGTTTCGCTTCGCGGTAGAAGGCTTCAAGGTCGGCCAGCGCGATATCTTCATGGTGCTCGTTCTGCTGCTTCTCCAGATAGGCGATCAGCATGCCAAACTGTGTGCCCCAGTCACCGACGTGGTTAGCGCGGATGACGTGATGACCGAGAAACTCCTGGGTGCGCACTGCGGCATCACCGATGATGGTGGATCGCACGTGACCGACGTGCATCTCTTTCGCCACGTTAGGCGCCGAGTAGTCAATCACGATAGTCTGAGGTGTCACTTCGCTGACGCCCATGCGTGGCAGCTGCAGCGCCTGCGCGGCCTGCTGTGCCAGCCACTGGCGGTCGAGGAAGATGTTGATAAAGCCGGGACCGGCGATGTCGACTTTGCTGGCGATACCAGCCAGATCCAGATGCTGAACTACCTGTTCAGCCAGCTGGCGCGGCACCTGACCGAGCTTTTTCGCCACGGCCATGATACCGTTCGCCTGGTAATCGCCGAACTGCACTTTTGCAGACTGACGAACCTGCGGTTCGCAATCGGCCGGTGCGCCTGCCGCCACCATCGCCTGACTGACTTTATCGGAAAGAAGAGCCTGAATATTCACCGCGTTACCTTCATATGCTGAAAAGGCCCGCCAGCTGAGGGCGAGCCGATGTCGTCATCCCGCGTGCGTGTCGGGACGGAAAAAATAAGAGGGGAAGTATACGTGAAATGTTGAGGTGCGTCAGCAATCGGTTATGGCTGCCAGTGGACGCAGGCCCGCGCGCCGGTTAACGGCGGCGCGGGTGGCGACGGGGATTTTTAACGCTTTTGTCTTCACGCACCTTCCAGTGGCGGGAAATTGCAAATCCCATCAAGGCTATCAGGACCGCGACAACAATGAGCATAGACATAGGGCCATTCCTTGTAGTTGTGAAACCCAAATTTATAAGAAAGGGTCAGCTACTGCAATTGATTGACGGGTAAATAAGAGTTATCTCATTGTATTAACTATTGTTAATAATAACAGTTGGTTAAGGCACTTTTATAAAGTAACGTGTGGACCTGATTACGCGATTAATCCGAAAGAGAGGGGCGATTTATGCGGTTTTTGAAGGTTTTTGGCGTGAAATCGGATGAATCCGAGCATTTTGTCAAGCGAAAGCTGCGGCAGCCCTGTTTTTTTATTGATTAAAAGATCTGAACTGAGTTTGAGGTATTTAACGTATGAATCTGGATTTTCCTTCAGAACTGAGTGATTTAAAACAAGACCTGTCCCGATTTGAACAGGCTTTGCAACACTTTGCGGCACGCCTCGGCCTTGACCTCACGCAGCATGAGGCGGACCACGTGGCGGTGCGCTGTCACCAGTTCGCCACGGCAGAACGCTGGAAAGCCGGGTTACTGCAAATCGGCGATCAGTTTTCCGAAGCGATGATCAACGGACGGCCGATCTGCCTTTTTAAGCTGCATCAGCCGCTGCGCATCGCGGGCTGGCAGGTGGATGTGATCGAGCTGCCTTGGCCCGGTGAGAAGCTGTATCGCCATGAGGGCTGGGAGCATGTGGAAATTGTGTTGCGCGGCGAGCCGGAAACGCTGGGCATGCGTGCGATGGCGTTGCTGGCAGATGAGGCGCTGACGCAGCCGGGCATCGCGTTTAAAACCAGCACGCCGCAGGGCGAAAATGAACGTCTGCCCAATCCGACCTTAGCGGTGACGGACGGGCAAACTACCATCAAGTTTCATCCGTGGCGGCTGGAGGAGATCGTTGCCAGCGAACAGGCTTAGCGCCGCGCTGCCACTGCCTGCTGCAGGCGCGATACCGCCTGCTGCAGGGTGGCGTGCGTGCAGCCAAAGTTGAAGCGCACGAAGCGATCGTCGCCGAAATCACGGCCCGGCGAGAAACCGAGACCGTGTTTTTCGAAATACAGCGCCGGGCTGGCGACATCCAGCTGGCTGGCGTCAATCCAGCCGAGGTAGCTGGCCTCTGGCGCGACCATGCTGAGTTCCGGCAGCGCATTCACCTGCTGCACCAGCCAGTCACGATTGGTGCGCAGGTAAACCAGCTGGTCCGCCAGCCATGCATCACCGCCGCGCCATGCGGCTTCCGCCGCTACCAGCGCCAGAATATCCACACCCGGTACAATGCCTTCACGCACCTGCTTAAAGCGTTTCCGCAGTTCGGGATGAGGGATAATGGCCATGGACGCACCCAGCCCGGCGATGTTGAAGGTTTTAGACGGCGAAATCAGGGTAATGCTGCGCTGGGCGGCGTCTTCGCTCAGCGAGGCAAACGGAATGTGCTGTACGCCAGGCGTTAACAGCAGGTCACAATGGATTTCATCGGAGCACACCAGCAAATCGTGGCGTTGGGCAAAGGCCAGCTGCGCCTCCAGCTCATCACGGCGGTAGACGGTGCCGCCCGGATTCTGCGGATTGCACAGCATGAGCAGTCGCTCGTTGCCCTGCATCTGGCTGTCATCCAGCTGCATCACCCAGCGATCCTGCTGTAACTGCAATGGCAGATTGACCTGAGCGCGCTGCGCCAGCCGCGCCGCCGCGCGAAACGGCGGATAAATCGGCGTCGGTGCCACGGTGCTCTGCGACGACTCGGTAAATGCCCGGACCGATAAATTCAGTCCGCTCACCACGCCCGGCAGCAACACAATCCATTCCGGCTCAATCTGCCAGCCATAGCGCTGGGCTAAGCGGGAAATAGTGATATCAATCAAACCGTGCGGCGTCGCGCCATAGCCGAAAACACCGTGGTCGGCACGCTGTTTAATGGCCTCAATGATGCACGGCGGCGAGCGAAAATCGGTGTCGGCAACCCACAAAGGCAACACATCGCGATCACCATATTTGTGCCATTTCAAACTATCGCTGTGACGACGGTCTATCCCTTGATCAAAATCGAATGCCATAGTGCGCTTTCCACGTAAACTGTCTGAATGAGCAGACTAACTGATGCACTCCTCCCGAGCCAGCAGTCATGAAAAGGAGCAAGGTATGACGAAACTGGAAATTTGTTGCTATGGCATCGACTGCGCAATGACTGCGCAGGCGTCCGGTGCCGATCGCGTGGAGCTGTGCAGTGCTCCGCGTGAAGGCGGACTGACACCTTCGGCGGGTATGCTGGAAGCCGCACAACGTGAACTGACCATTCCGGTCCACCCGATCGTGCGGCCGCGCGGCGGCGATTTTTGTTACACCGCACGCGAATTTGAGGTGATGAAATCGGACGTGGCGCGTATTCGCGAGCTGGGTTTTCCTGGCCTGGTGATTGGCATGCTGGACGAAGATGCGCACGTCGACACGGTACGCATGCAGCAGATTATGGCGCTGTGCGACGGCATGGCGGTGACTTTCCATCGCGCCTTTGATTTGTGCCACAGCCCGAAGCGTTCGCTGGAGGTGCTGACTGATTTAGGGATCGCCCGCATTCTGACTTCCGGTCAGCAGCAGAGCGCTGAAACCGGAATTGCATTATTACGGGAACTAAATGAATACAGCACCGGTCCAATCATTATGGCAGGGGCAGGCGTGCGCCTCAGCAATCTGCAAAAGTTCCTCGACAGCGGATTGCAGGAAGTCCACAGCTCCGCCAGCCGTGCCGTCGCGTCACCGATGCGCTACCGTAAAGCCGGTGTCTCGATGTGTTCTGAAGCGGAAACCGATGAATTCAGCCGCTCCTGTGTCGATGGCGATGTCGTCGAAGCCATGAAGAGCATGATGCAGATGAGCGTTGACCGGGTCGCCTGACCCGTACCAATTTTGCCGCGCAGCACGCCGAAAACCTGACGTGATGTTTGCAAGTACCAAACCCCAGTTCCTTGCTGGGGTTCTTTTTGTCTGCCGCTTCGCCATGAATAGCGCATTGGTGAAAAAGATGCTTTGATTACTCTATGGCTTAACGCGCGGATAACGCTGATGAAATCCCTCCCTTATGCTGTTGTGATTCTGCTGTTCCCCGTTGCCGGCGCGGCGCTGGCCGCCAGCAGCACCTGCCCGCCGCTGAGCAAAAATATCACCAGCAGCAACAACTGGATTATGCTGGGCGGCGACGCCAAAGGCGCGGTGCGCCAGGTGGTGGCCGGGGAGTTTGGTAAAGACGTCAACTCGCAGAAGCGCGTGCTCGGGCAGTTTGACCAGTGCGGCGATCTGATGGTGGCTGACATCACCTATGACAAAAGCGAAGGCAACGTGGTGCTGAGCATGGAGCAGCATATCGCGCGCGTGCAGCGCGGCTGGGTGGCTGACTATGCTTATCTGGTTAAAGTGACCCGCGCGGGCAAAGAGGAAGTGGTGGATAACCGGCAGGGCACTATCAGCTGGCAGATGGGGCAACACGGCAACATCATCAGCGCCTCGGACAAATTCACCAGCATGGGGAAAGAGGGCTTTACTGATACCACTTATCGCTACGATAAACACTTCCGGCTGGAAAAAAGTATTGCGCGCGGCAGCGATGCGCTGACTAACGGCGAGAATACCTGGCGCTGGAATCCGCAGGGGCTGGTGGTGGCATCCACCAGCGCGCGCAGTAAAGATACTTACAGCTACGATAATCAGTGGCGCGAACTGCGGCTGCACGGCACCTCGAGCACGCCGGTCAGCACTTTGCGCTCGGTGGATGAGTGCCAGTTGTGGGACGAGGTGGGCAATTGCACGCTGAGCTATTTGCATGAGACCGAAGTGTTTGCCAAAGGCACCATTGAGCGGCATCTGAGTTCGGCCTACAAATATCAGTACTGGGATCTTCCGGCGACGGACAATTGATGCGCCGTCGCGTATGCTGTTCTGTGCACAACCCGGGATCCCATCATGACACTGATCATTTCATTCCTTTTCGCCATTACCCTGCTTACGCTAACGCCCGGCTTCGATACCGCGCTGGTGCTGCGTTCAGCGGCTGCGCAGGGCTGGCAGCGTGCCTCAGTGACGGCATTGGGCGTTACGCTCGGCTGTCTGGTGTGGGGCGTGGCGGTCGGGCTGGGCTTAGGCGCGCTGCTGCTGGCTTCGGAAATGGCTTATAACCTGCTGAAAGGCATCGGTGCCGTGTACCTGCTGTATCTCGGCGTCAGACTACTGCTCAACCCGCGCAGTACGGTGGCCAGCGGGCAGGAGGGGCAAAAGCGGGAAGAGCGCTATCTTACCTGCTTCGCGCGTGGCCTGACCGGTAACCTGCTCAATCCCAAAGTCGGGGTTTTTTACGTCACTTTTCTGCCGCAGTTTATCCCGGCCGGCGGATCGGTGGCGCTGTGGTGCACGCTGATGGCGCTCACCCACATGGTGATTGGCTTAGTGTGGAACGCGGTATTGATTAGCGGCAGCCAGTACTTTGCCGGTCATCTGCGCCGTCCGGCAGTGTTAAAAGTGATGGATCGCCTGACCGGCTGCGTGTTTATTGGTTTCGCCGCGAAGCTGGAGCTGTCGCGGCATTAAGCGTCACGGTTTGCGCGCCACCAGCACGGCACGCAACGGGGCGGGATAGCCTTCAATCGTTTTGCTGCGGTCGTGCGGATCGAGGAACTCCGCCAGCGATTCGCTGGTCATCCAGTCGGTGCGACGCTGCTCTTCCACCGAGGTGATGGCGTAATCGGCGATGCGCACATCGACAAAACCGCACTTCTCCAGCCAGTTTTTCAGCGCCGCCGCAGACGGAATAAAGTAAACGTTGCGCATCTGCGCATAGCGTTCACCCGGTACCAGCACCGCGTTTTCATCGCCTTCAATCACCAGCGTCTCCAGCACCAGTTCGCCGTCGCTGACCAGCTGATTTTTCAGCTGCAGCAGATGGTCGAGCGGCGAACGCCGGTGATAGAGCACGCCCATGGAGAACACGGTATCGAACGCCTGCAGCGCCGGCAGCTGCTCAATGCCCAGTGGCAGCAGATGCGCACGGCGATCGTCACCCAGCAGCTTACGCACCGCTTCGAACTGGCACAGGAACAGCTGCATCGGATCGATACCGACCACCAGCTGCGCGCCGGCACCAATCATGCGCCACATGTGATAACCGCTGCCGCAGCCCACATCCAGCACGGTTCGACCCGCCAGCGAAGAGATATGCGGCAGCACGCGGTCCCACTTCCAGTCGGAGCGCCATTCGGTGTCGATGTCGCAGCCGTAGAGCGAAAACGGCCCTTTGCGCCACGGCATCAGGTTACGCAGCAGCTTTTCGATGCCGGCGCGCTGGCGATCGGTTAACGCGTCATGCTGCGCGCTGACGCTGTGCAGCAGATCGAGCTGCTGCGGCACCAGCAGCGGCAGATTGTCGACCGACTTCTCCCAGTTGCGAAAATGTCCGTGCAGGTTTTCACGCTGCCAGGCGGCGACCTGCGCCGGCAACACTTCCAGCCAGCTGGCGAGCGGTCCGGTAGCGATTTGCTGATAAAAACGGCCAAAATCAATCATTTCAACGCCACCAGTGAGCCAAAGTTAAAGCACTGGAACCATAGCTCGGCGTGGGCAAAGCCAGCGCTTTTCAGGCGGGCTTTATGCGTTTCCACGCTGTCCGTCAGCATCACGTTCTCCAGCATGCTGCGCTTCTGGCTGATCTCCAGCTCGCTGTAGCCGTTGGCGCGCTTAAAGTCGTGGTGCATGTTGAACAGCAGTTCGCCGACGTCGGCATCCTCAAAGCTGAACTTTTCCGACAGCACCAGCGCACCGCCCGGATTGAGGCCGGCAGCGATTTTTTGCAGCAGCGTCAGGCGCGCGTCCGGCTCGAGGAACTGCAGGGTAAAGTTGAGCACCACCAGTGAGGCGTTTTCGATGTGGATATCGCGGATATCCGCTTCCAGCACCTGCACCGGCGTAGCAGCGCGGAAGGCGTCGATGTGACGGCGGCAGCGTTCCACCATCGCCGGCGAATTATCGACGGCAATAATCTGGCAACCCGGTGCCTGAATATTGCGGCGCACCGCCAGCGTGGCCGCGCCCAGCGAGCAGCCGAGATCGTAAACCTGGCTGTTGGGCTGTACAAAGCGTTCTGCCAGCATGCCAATCATCGAAATGATGTTGGAGTAACCCGGCACCGAGCGCTGAATCATATCGGGAAAGACTTCAGCCACGCGCTCGTCAAAGGTCCAGTCGCCCAGTTTATCGATGGGCGCGGAGAATAGCGTATCGCGGTCAGACATAATGAATTATCCGGAGAGAAAACGGAAAGGGCGCTATTCTGGCAGAAACTGCCGCAGGCTGCACCCGTTTCCCTGCGTTTAGAACAGGCTGGATTGCTGTGGCCAGGCGGGCAGCGGGCGCAGCATCGGCTCCAGCTGTTGCAGCTGCGGCCAGAGCGCCTGCAGCAGCGGAAACACCGCGCCCATATCCGGCGTGTGGATGAACAGCAGCGGGTCGCTGTCGTGCTGCCAGTCCGCCAGTTTTTGCTGCCAGACATCAAACAGCGGCAGGCTCTCCTCCACGCTGTCGCTGCCGATAAAGCGCACCATCGGCTGACCGGCAGTGCGCACCGCGTGCGTCGGCACGCGCGGCTTTTGCGCGCGCGCATGCACGGCGGCCGGGCTGAGCGAGGCAGAGGCGTGCACCGGACGGCTGTCGAGAATCACCCGATTTACCCCGCGCTGATGCAGGCCGCGATTCAGCGCGCGCTCGGCTTCGCCTTTAGCAAAAAAGGCCGCATGGCGCACTTCCACGCCATAGTGAAAGCTGCGCGGCAGGCGATCGAGAAACGCCCATAAATCTGTCAGCTGCGCCGGTGAAAAAGCGGCGGGCAGCTGCAGCCAGTACTGGCCGATGCGCTGGCTGAGCGGATCCAGCAGGCGCAGAAATTCATTCACCAGCTCATCGCAGTTCTTCAGCGCCGCTTTGTGGCTGATGGTGTCAGGAAATTTAAAGCAGAAGCGAAAGGCGTCGTCAGTCATGTCATACCAGCGCTGCACCACTTCCGGTTTGGGCAGCGCGTAAAGCGTGGTGTTGCCTTCGACGCAGCCGAACAGCCGGGCGTAATCCGCCAGGGTTTCGATACCCAATACTCTCCAGTTGGCGTGCTGCCATTGCGGTAATCCAATACGAAGTGTCAAAACTGCTCCTGCCTGCTGTGGCGCGGAAAATGCGCCGTACGTTACCTGGTTTTGCCACGGGCAGGAACCGATCGCGCGGCAAACGCTGACGATTTGTCCGCTTTGCGCGGGATCTGCTTATCCTGCCTGCCATTTTCCATTATAATAGCCGCCTTTTTTGCGGCAGCATCTCAGAAGGTTACGCGGCCTGATGCTGTCTGGCAGCAGCGGCGAAGTTAAAAGGATACGTTATGCGTACAGAATATTGCGGACAGCTCAATCTGTCTCATGTGGGTCAGCAAGTTACTCTCTGCGGCTGGGTCAATCGCCGTCGCGATCTCGGCAGCCTGATTTTTATCGATATGCGTGACCGCGAAGGCATTGCGCAGGTGTTTTTCGATGCCGATCATCAGCAGGCTTTCCAGCTGGCGTCTGAACTGCGTAATGAATTCTGTATCCAGATCACCGGTACCGTGCGTGCGCGTGAAGAGAAAAACCGCAACAGCGACATGGCCACCGGTGACATCGAAGTGTTTGCCCATGAGCTGAATATTATCAACCGCGCAGAACCGCTGCCGCTGGACTCTAACCAGACCAACAGCGAAGAAGCGCGTCTGACCTATCGCTACCTCGACCTGCGTCGTCCGGAAATGGCACAGCGTCTGAAAACCCGTGCCAGAATTACCAGCTTCGTGCGCCGCTTTATGGACGGTGAAGGTTTCCTCGACATCGAAACCCCGATGCTGACCAAAGCCACGCCGGAAGGCGCGCGTGACTACCTGGTGCCGAGCCGGGT
Organism: Pantoea sp. B_9; assembly: GCF_008632015.1. Classification (NCBI taxonomy): domain Bacteria; kingdom Pseudomonadati; phylum Pseudomonadota; class Gammaproteobacteria; order Enterobacterales; family Erwiniaceae; genus Pantoea; species Pantoea sp. B_9. The sequence continues at coordinate 84,379 of NZ_VWVL01000001.1, forward strand.
GCACAAAGGTAAATTCTACGCGCTGCCGCAGTCACCGCAGCTGTTCAAACAGCTGCTGATGATGTCTGGTTTTGACCGCTACTATCAGATCGTCAAATGCTTCCGTGACGAAGACCTGCGTGCAGACCGTCAGCCGGAGTTCACCCAGATCGACGTGGAAACCTCATTCATGAGCGCCGAGCAGGTGCGCAGCGTGATGGAACAGATGATCCGTGAACTGTGGCTGGACATCAAAGGCGTCGACCTTGGTGACTTCCCGCAAATGACCTTCGCCGAAGCGATGAACCGCTATGGTTCGGATAAGCCAGACCTGCGTAACCCGATGGAGCTGGTGGACGTTGCTGACCTGCTGAAAAGCGTTGAATTCCAGGTGTTCGCCGGTCCGGCAAACGACCCGAAAGGTCGCGTCGCGGCGCTGCGCGTGCCGGGCGGTGCCGCCCTGACGCGTAAGCAAATCGACGAATACGGCAGCTTTGTCGGCATTTACGGTGCCAAAGGTCTGGCGTGGATGAAGATCAATGCGCGCGCAAGCGGTTTCGACGGCGTGCAGAGCCCGGTGGCCAAATTCCTGACGCCAGAGATCGTTGAAGCTATTCTGCAGCGTACCGACGCGCAGGACGGCGACCTGATCTTCTTCGGCGCCGACCGTGCCAAAGTGGTGGCGGATGCGCTGGGTGCACTGCGCCTGAAAGTGGGCCGTGACCTGCAAATCACCAATGATAAAGCCTGGGCCCCGCTGTGGGTTGTCGACTTCCCAATGTTCGAAGAGGACGACGAGGGCGGCCTGGCGGCGATGCACCATCCGTTCACCTCGCCAAAAGCGTTGACGGCGGAACAGCTGGCGGCCGATCCGACGCAGGCGGTGGCTAACGCCTACGATATGGTGATCAACGGTTACGAAGTAGGCGGCGGTTCGGTGCGTATCCACAGCGGCAATATGCAGCAGACAGTGTTTAGCATTCTGGGCATCAGCGAAGAAGAGCAGCGTGAGAAGTTTGGCTTCCTGCTGGATGCGCTGAAGTTCGGTACCCCGCCGCACGCAGGTCTGGCATTCGGCCTTGACCGTCTGACCATGCTGCTGACCGGCACCGACAATATCCGCGATGTGATTGCGTTCCCGAAAACCACCGCGGCGGCCTGTCTGATGACTGAAGCGCCAAGCGAAGCCAATCCGGCGGCGCTGGCGGACCTCGGTATCCAGATCGCGCCGAAGAAAGTCACTCCAGAGACGAAATAATGGGCTATAAACACCCGGTATCGGTGCTGGTGGTGATTTTTGCGCAAGATACCGGCCGGGTGTTAATGCTGCAGCGGCGCGATGACCCCAGCTTCTGGCAGTCGGTTACCGGCAGCCTGGAGCCGGGCGAAACGCCGGCGCAAACGGCGCAGCGCGAAGTGGCTGAAGAGCTGGCGATTGATATCGCCGCAGAGGGGCTGGTGCTGGAAGATTGCCACAAACAGATTGAGTTTGAGATCTTTCCGCACTATCGCCATCGCTATGCGCCGGGCATCACGCATAACCGGGAACACTGGTTCCGGCTGGCGCTGCCCGCCGAACGCCAGCCACTGCTGAGCGAGCACCTCGCCGCACAGTGGCTGACACCGGCCGCCGCCGCCGCACTAACCCGCTCGTGGAGTAATCGTCAGGCAATCGACGAATTTATCTGAATGCCCGCCACCGCGCGTTTTTCCGGTGGTTTTATCGTTAAATTACAGACATACGGTGTAAATCGAAAGATTTGCACCGCTAAAATAGAACAGTCAGGCGTCATCAGCGCAGCAAGGTTGTTTACCGCCAGCGCACAGCAACCGGAGCGTACATGAGTACGTGAGGATTGCGCGCACTGCCGGGGGACAAGATTGCCAGCAAGATAGCCTGCACCCTGTTAAAGATCGGAGAATATGTAAGATGGCAGGACATAGTAAATGGGCGAATACAAAGCACCGCAAAGCGGCTCAGGACGCCAAGCGAGGTAAAATCTTCACCAAAATCATTCGCGAGCTGGTGACAGCGGCCAAGCTGGGCGGTGGCGATGCCGGCTCCAACCCGCGTCTGCGCGCAGCGATGGACAAAGCCCTGTCCAACAACATGACGCGTGACACCATGAACCGTGCTATCGCGCGCGGCGTCGGCGGTGAAGATGACAGCAACATGGAAACCATCATCTATGAAGGTTACGGTCCGGGTGGCTCTGCAGTCATGGTGGAGTGTCTGAGTGATAACCGTAACCGTACCGTGGGCGAAGTGCGTCACGCCTTCAGTAAAACCGGCGGTAACCTCGGCACCGACGGTTCGGTATCTTACCTGTTCAGCAAGAAAGGCGTGATCTCCTTCGCGCCAGGCCAGGACGAAGATGCCGTGATGGAAGCGGCGCTGGAAGCCGGTGCAGAAGATGTCGTGAGCTATGACGATGGCGCGATTGACGTCTTTACCGCGTGGGAAGAGCTGGGCAGCGTGCGCGATGCACTGGAAGCCACCGGTCTGAAAGCCGACAGTGCTGAAGTGTCGATGATTCCATCAACCAAAGCGGAACTGGATGCCGAGACGGCACCTAAACTGCTGCGTCTGATCGACATGCTGGAAGATTGTGATGATGTGCAGGAAGTTTACCATAACGGTGAAATTTCTGATGAGGTAGCGGAAACGCTGTAATGGCGTTACGCAAATCCCTGCAATACGGAGACGCGCTATGGCGATAATACTCGGGATTGACCCCGGCTCGCGCGTCACCGGCTACGGTGTCATCCGCCAGACCGGCCGCCAGCTCAGCTATCTGGGCAGCGGCTGTATCCGCACTAACGTCACCGATCTGCCTTCCCGCCTCAAACTGATTTACGCTGGCGTCAGCGAAATCATCACCCAGTTCGCGCCGGATTACTTCGCCATTGAGCAGGTGTTTATGGCGAAGAACGCGGATTCGGCGCTCAAGCTGGGGCAGGCGCGTGGCGCGGCAATTGTCGCAGCAGTCAACCTTGATCTGCCGGTGTTTGAGTATGCGGCCCGTCAGGTGAAGCAGACGGTAACCGGCATCGGCAGCGCGGAAAAAAGCCAGGTGCAGCACATGGTGCGCACGCTGCTCAAACTGCCGGCCAATCCGCAGGCGGATGCCGCCGATGCGCTGGCCATCGCCATCACCCATTGCCACGTCAGCCAGAATGCGGCGCGCATGAGCGACAGCAAACTGGTGCTGACGCGCGGACGTTTGCGATCCGGTTAGCAAAAGCGTGGCCATTCAATAGGCTGGATATGCATCCAGCCTTTTTTATGATATACATAGCCGACATTTTACCTCCAGCAGACGCGCGGTTTAGCGCGCTGTGGCAGGAGGCCGATGATTCAGACGCTTACACATACACTAAGGAATTGCTCAGGTGATTGGTCGTTTACGAGGCATTATTCTGGAAAAACAGCCGCCGCTGGTGCTGATTGAGGCGCACGGTGTGGGTTACGAAGTGCACCTGCCAATGACCTGCTTTTACGAGCTGCCGGACATCAACCAGGAAGCGATTATCTTCACCCAGTTTGTGGTTCGGGAAGATGCGCAGCTGCTGTTCGGGTTTAACAGTAAGCAGGAGCGGGCGCTGTTCCGGGAGCTGATCAAAGTCAACGGCGTCGGGCCCAAACTGGCGCTGGCGATTCTTTCCGGCATGTCAGCGCAGCAGTTTGTCACGGCGGTGGAGCGCGAAGAGATCGCCTCGCTGGTGAAGCTGCCGGGCGTGGGCAAGAAAACCGCTGAGCGTCTGGTGGTTGAGATGAAAGATCGCTTCAAAGGCATGCACGGCGACCTGTTTGGCGGCGACTCGGCGTTTACCCTGACCACGCCGTCGGCACAGCAGGATAACAACGACGCCGAGGCTGAAGCAGTTGCGGCGCTGGTAGCGCTGGGTTATAAACCGCAGGAAGCCAGCCGTATGGTCAGCAAGGTTGGCAAACCAGATGCGGATTGTGAAACCCTGATTCGCGAAGCCCTGCGCGCTGCTATTTGAGGTAATGCATGATTGAAGCCGACCGCCTGGTCTCGGGCAGTTCTTTCACTGAAGAAGAGAGCCTCGACCGCGCTATTCGCCCCAAACTGCTGACGGAATATGTCGGGCAGCCGCAGGTGCGCGAGCAGATGGAGATTTTCATCCAGGCCGCCAAACTGCGCGGCGATGCGCTGGACCACCTGCTGATCTTTGGTCCGCCCGGGCTGGGCAAAACCACGCTGGCCAACATCGTGGCTAATGAGATGGGCGTCAATCTGCGCACCACCTCCGGTCCGGTGCTGGAAAAGGCCGGTGACCTGGCGGCGATGCTCACCAACCTTGAACCGCACGACGTCCTGTTTATCGATGAAATTCATCGCCTGTCGCCGGTAGTGGAAGAGGTGCTGTATCCGGCGATGGAAGATTATCAGCTGGATATCATGATCGGTGACGGGCCTGCAGCGCGCTCGATCAAACTGGATTTGCCGCCGTTCACCCTGATTGGCGCTACCACCCGCGCAGGCTCGCTCACCTCACCGCTGCGCGATCGCTTTGGGATTGTGCAGCGCCTGGAGTTCTACAATGTGCCGGATCTGCAGCACATTGTCGGACGCAGTGCCGCCTGCCTGGGCCTGACGCTGAGCGAAGAGGGCGCGCTGGAAGTGGCGCGTCGCGCACGCGGTACACCGCGTATCGCCAACCGCCTGCTGCGCCGTGTACGTGACTTCGCCGAAGTGCGCGCCAGCGGCAACATGAGCGGCGAAGTGGCCGCCAGCGCGCTGGATATGCTCAATGTGGACAATCAGGGCTTCGACTATATGGACCGCAAGCTGCTGCTGGCGATCATCGACAAGTTCATGGGCGGTCCGGTGGGGCTGGATAATCTGGCGGCGGCGATTGGTGAGGAGCGTGAAACCATCGAGGACGTTATCGAACCCTTCCTGATCCAGCAGGGCTTTATTCAGCGCACGCCGCGCGGCCGGATGGCCACGCAGCACGCCTATAAGCATTTCGGCATCAGCCGCGAAGAGTAACCGGCGTCACGCCGCCGGTTTTTTTGCCATGCTGATAATGAACAGTACCGCAGCACACAGCACCACCGACGGACCGGCCGGAGTGTCGTAGCTGGCAGAAAAGGTCAGGCCACCGGTGACGGCAATGATGCCGATGAGCACCGCAAAGCCGGCCATCTGTTCTGGCGAACGCGAGAAGCGTCGCGCCGTGGCGGCCGGGATGATCAGCAGTGAAGTAATGATCAGCGCGCCAACAAATTTCATCGCCACACCAATGGTCAGCGCGGTTACCAGCATCAGCATCAGGCGGGTACGCTGAATGTTTACGCCGTCCACCTGCGCCAGCTCCGGACTGATGGTCATCGACAGTAGCGAACGCCATTGCCACGCCATCACCACCAGCACGATTGCCACGCCGCCCGCCATCAGCGACAAATCATCCGGGGTGATCGCCAGCAAATCGCCAAACAGATAGGCCATCAAATCAACGCGCACGCCCTGCATCAAACTGACCACCACCAGACCCAGCGACAGCGCGCTGTGCGCCATAATCCCTAACAGCGTGTCGATCGCCAGATGCGGGCGTCGCTCCAGCCACACCAGCCCGAGCGCCAGACAGATGGTGACCAGAATCACCGCATAATAGGGGTTCACATTCAGCAACAGACCAAACGCCACGCCGAGCAATGACGCGTGGGCGAGGGTATCGCCAAAATAGGACATGCGGCGCCAGACGACAAAAGAGCCGAGCGGACCGGCCGCCAGGGCCAGCAATACGCCGCCCAGCCAGCCGGGTAATAACAGTTCAATCATGACGGGCCGTTTCCTTTGCGCAGAACAATGCGTCCCTGTAAATCGTGACGGTGATTATGGTGATGGCGATAAATCGCCAGCTGCTGTGCGCCGCGCGGACCAAACATGGCGATAAATTCCGGATGCTGCGAGACGGCTTCCGGCGTGCCGGAACAGCAGATGTGATGGTTGAGGCACAGCACTTCGTCGGTCTTTGCCATCACCAGATGCAGGTCGTGCGACACCATCAGCACGCCGCAGTTGAGCTCGCGTCGCAGTTGATCGATCAAGTCGTAGAGCGCCACCTGGCCGTTCACATCCACGCCCTGCGTCGGTTCGTCCAGTACCAGCAGCTGCGGCTGGTTGAGCAGGGCGCGCGCCAGTAGCACGCGCTGCGTTTCGCCACCAGACAGTTTTTGCAGCGGTGACTGCAGCAGATGGCCGGCCTGCACCCGCTTCAGCGCCGGCAAAATATCATCACGGCGACTGCCGCGCGTCAGACGCATAAAGCGCTCAACGCTGATCGGCAGCGTCGGATCGATGTGCAGCTTTTGCGGCACATAGCCAATACGCAGCCACGGCGCGCGGCGGACGCTGCCGCTGTCTGGCGTGAGCAGGCCGAGTACCGTGCGCACCAGCGTGGACTTGCCGGCTCCGTTGGGACCCAGCAGGGTGAGAATTTTGCCCGGCTGCAGCGACAGGCTGATGCCTGCCAGCACCGCGCGCTGGCCAAACTTCACCGAAATGTTTTCGAGTGTAACAAGTGACGACATGATATTTACGGGTTGCATTGAATTTCGAATGTTATAATATCACATTCCATCACCTGGTCACGATGGAATGACGCATTATGTTACACAATAAAAAGCGCCTGGCTTTTACCCTTTCTGCGGCGGCGATCGGCCTCGCTACTACGTTTTCCGCGCAGTCTGCGGTGGTGGCTTCAATCAAGCCTCTCGGATTTATCGCAGCCGCCATTGCCGATGGCATTACGCCGGTTGAAGTATTGCTGCCGGACGGTGCCTCAGAGCACGATTATGCCTTACGGCCATCCGATGTAAAACGTATTAAAAACGCTGACTTAGTAGTATGGACCGGTCCGGAGATGGAAGCCTTTCTGACGAAGTCCGCCGGGGAGTTACCGGCCAGTAAAAACCTTGAAATTGCCGCCTTGCCTGGCGTAAAACCGCTATTGATTAGCGGTGGTGAAGATGAGGACGAACATGAGCACGGTCACGATCACGACCATGACTCAGACAATTCTGAGAACCAGGACCCGTCTCATACTCATCATCACCACGGCGAGTTTAATATGCACCTGTGGATGTCGCCGGAGATTGCGAAACAATCTGCTGTTGCAATCCACGGAAAATTATTGGAACTTATACCGCAAAGCAAAGCCAAACTTGACGCCAACCTGCAGCAGTTTGAGGCACAATTGGCGGACACAGACAAACGGATTGGCGCACAACTCGCGCCGGTACGGAACAAGGGTTATTTCGTTTTTCACGACGCTTACAGCTACTTTGAGAAACATTACGGTTTATCACCATTAGGTCATTTTACCGTCAATCCTGAGATCCAGCCGGGCGCCCAGCGTTTACATCAAATACGAACACAGTTGGTTGAGCAGAAAGCAGTCTGCGTTTTTGCTGAACCACAATTCAGGCCGGCGGTCATCGATGCCGTGTCTCGCGGAACCAGCGTGCGTAAAGGCACCCTCGACCCGTTAGGCATGGGAATCAGCTTAACCAAAGACAGCTACGTGAAATTCCTCTCACAGCTGTCAAGCCAGTATGCGAGCTGCCTGAATGGAGCATAGAGGAATAGGTAAAAGTGCAGCAGATAGCCCGCTCTGTCGCCCTCGCATTTAATAATTTGCCGCGCCCCCACCGCGTTATGCTGGGGTCACTCACCGTTGTTACACTGGCCGTCGCTGTCTGGCGGCCTTACGTCTATCATCCCCGCGATGTTGCGCCCATCGTGAAAGACATCACGCTGGACAAAAACGAGCTGCGCACGCTGCTGCCGGAAGCCAGTGAACCGATCGATCAAACCACGGCGGAACCGGAAGACGAGATCCCGTCGGATGACATCGATAAAGACGTGCCGGTCAATCCCGATCAGCATGATTACACCGTATCCTCAGGCGATACGCTGAGCAGCGCGCTTAATCAGTACGGTATCGATCTCGGTGACATCAACGCGCTGGTCAGCAGCGACAAGAGTTTGCGTAATCTGCGCGTGGGGCAGCAGCTGAGCTGGACGCTGGATGCCGATGGCGCGCTGCAGGACTTCACCTGGGAGATCGATCGGCGTGAAACCCGCACCTATGCGCGTCAGCCGAACGGCAGCTTTAAGATGCAGCAGGAGATGCAGAAGGGTGAATGGCAGAACAGCGTTCTGAAAGGCGAAGTGCGCGGCAGTTTCGCCGCCAGCGCCCAGCGCGCCGGCCTGACCAGCGCCGAAACCAGCAGCGTGATTAAAGCGATGCAGTGGCAGATGGATTTCCGCAAACTGCGCGCCGGCGATGACTTTAGCGTACTGATGTCGCGCGAGATGCTGGACGGCAAGAGTGCGCAGAGCCAGCTGCTCGGCGTGCGGCTGCGCACCGGCGGTAAAGATTATTACGCGTTCCGCGCGGAAGACGGCAAGTTCTACGACCGCAACGGCTCCGGTCTTGCGCGGGGCTTCATGCGCTTCCCGACGGTCAAGCAGTACCGTGTCTCGTCAAACTTCAATCCGCGCCGTCTCAATCCGGTGACCGGACGCATCGCGCCGCACAAAGGCGTCGATTTTGCGCTGCCGATTGGTACGCCTGTGCTGGCCGTCGGCGATGGCGAAGTGGTGATCGCGAAAAACGGCGGAGCCGCCGGTAACTACGTCGCGATCCGTCACGGTCGTCAGTACATGACCCGCTACATGCATCTCAGCAAAGCGCTGGTGAAACCGGGACAGAAAGTGAAACGCGGCGATCGCATCGCGCTTTCCGGTAACACCGGTCGCTCCACCGGACCGCATCTGCATTATGAAGTGTGGATCAACAACCAGGCGGTCAACCCGCTGACGGCGAAATTGCCGCGCATGGAAGGGCTGACCGGTAAAGATCGCAGCACCTATCTGGCGCAGGTGAAGAGTTATCTGCCACAGCTGACGCTGAAATAACGTTAATTTCCGGGCAAACGCGCAAAAACCGACGGATTCTTCGTCGGTTTTTTGCTATCTGGCCTGTGAAGATTGCAAAATTACCTGCCGTCACTATTATTGAGCCGTCATTGTCAGAGGCGAGTGCATGGAAACCCGAAAAAAAAATAACAGTGAGTTTATTCCCGTTTTTCAACGTTCTTTTTTAAAGCCGAAATACTGGGGCAGCTGGCTGGCGATTGGTGCGCTGGCCGGTATGGCGATGCTGCCGGCCAGGGTGCGCGATCCGGTGCTGGGCGGGCTGGGTAAGTTTGCCGGCAAGCTGGCGAAAAGTGCGCGCCGCCGTGCGCTGATCAATCTCTATTATTGCCTGCCGGAGCTCAGCGAAGCGCAGCGCGAAGAGATTGCTGATCGTATGTTTGCCACCGCGCCGCAGGCGATGGTGATGATGGCCGAGCTGGGGATGCGTAATCCTGAACGCGTGCGCCAGCGCGTTGAGTGGCACGGCCGCGAGATCATCACGGCGCTGCAGGAGAATCATGAGAACGTGATTTTCCTCGTGCCGCACGGCTGGGGCGTGGATATTCCGGCGATGCTGCTGGCCTCGGAAGGTCAGATGATGGCGGCGATGTTCCACAATCAAAGCGATCCGCTGATGGATTATATCTGGAACACCGTGCGTCGCCGTTTCGGCGGCCGCATGCACGCGCGCAACGACGGCATCAAACCGTTTATCGCCTCGGTGCGTCAGGGCTATTACGGCTACTATCTGCCGGACCAGGACCACGGTGCTGAGCACAGCGAGTTTGTCGATTTCTTTGCTACCTATAAAGCGACATTGCCGGCGGTCGGGCGTCTAATGAAAGTATGCCGCGCGCGCGTCGTGCCGCTGTTCCCGGTGTATAACAGCGCGACGCACAAGCTGGAGATTTATGTGCGCCCGCCGATGGACGATTTGCTCGATGCCGATGACACCACGCTGGCGCGGCGCATGAACGAAGAGGTGGAAATCTTCGTGCGCCCGCATCCGGAGCAGTACACATGGATTCTCAAACTGCTGAAGACGCGTAAAGAAGGGGATATTGAGCCTTACGCGCGGAAGGATTTGTACCCGCGTAAATAGCTAACGCGTGCTGAACCGTGCCGCCCGGCACGGTTCGTCATCACTCATTCGACGCTTGTCAGGCGACTGCGCCGCTTACGCTCGCGCAGGAACAGCGTCACCAGGCCAAACCACAACACGCCGGCGACGAAGTTGATTGCGCTGAACCACGGCGTACCGCCGCTGAAATAACCGCTTTTTGCCACTTCAATCCCTGCCGCCAGCGTCAGAATGCTGATCATCCCCAGCATGGCGGCGATGCTGCCTTTACCTTCGCTGCTGGAATAGAGCGTCAGCCGGTACAGCCCGGCGTTGACCATCCCGGCACCAAACGCATACAGGCTAAGGCCGGCGGTGAGCAGCAGGTAACTGTGGCTGTTGAGCAGGTTCGCCACCAGCGCGATGCTCAGGCCGAGCAGAATCGGCCAGGCGGCAAATTTAACCGGTTGCTCGATGGCCACGCGTCCCGCCAGTTTGCCCAGCGTCAGGTTACCGGCAATCATCGCCAGAAACACCGGTAATTGCAGCAATGCATACTGCAGGCGGGATAAGCCCTCTTCATGCATCAGAATCACCGGCGACAATGCCACCCAGGTAAGAATCGGGATGAACACCAGGCCGATAGCGAAGGAGCCGTACATCACCTGCTTATCGCGCGCCAGCCGTCCGTAGCCGCGCGCCAGGTTCGGTAACGCAATGGAGTGGCTGCGATCGCCGGCGGTTTCCGGCATGATGCGCCACAGCACCACAAACGCCAGCAAGCTGCAAACCGCAAACAGCCAGAACATGCTGCGCCATTCGCCCACCGTGAGCCAGGCGGCACCGGCCAGCGGACCCGCCAGCGGTGCCAGCAGCGCCACGTTAGCCATCAGCGCCATCATGCGTACAGCTAACGCCTCGTCAAACGCCTCCTGTACTGCGGCATAGCTTACTGCGCCAATGAAGCACAGGCTGATACCCTGAATAAAACGCAGCGTAACGAACTGCTCGATGTTGCTCACCCAGGTGGTGAGAACACAGGCGGCGGCAAAGAACAGAATGCCGAACAGCAATACCGGACGCCGGCCATATTTATCCGACAGCGGACCGAGCAGCCACTGCAGCACCACGCCGCCCATCAGATAGGCAGTGAGTGAGGTGGATACCCATTCCGGGCCGACGTTAAACTCGGCGGTGACCAGCAGCATGCCGGGCTGAATCATGTCATGGGCGATGTAGGTCGCGAACTCAAACAACACCAGCGCGAGCGGAAACAGCAGCACGCGCCCGGTGAGTTGACTGATGGGTTGATAGCGGGCCATCTGGCCTCCTTGTCAGTGAAAAATAAAACGCGACTGCCAGGCAGTCGCGTTTGTCCATGTTGTTACAGCCGCTGTCAGGAGGTGCGTAAAACTCAGTCTACGCGCAGGACACGGCTGGTGTTGGTGGTGCCGGTGGTCGCCATCACGTCGCCCTGGGTGACAATCACCAGATCGCCGGAGACGAGGAACCCTTTGTCGCGCAGCAGATTAACCGCATCGTGCGCGGCGGCGACACCATCGTTGTTGCTGTCAAAGAACACCGGCGTCACGCCACGGTACAGCGCGGTCAGGTTCAGGGTACGTTCATGACGTGACATTGCGAAGATCGGCAGACCGGAAGTGATGCGCGACGTCATCAGTGCGGTACGGCCAGATTCGGTCATGGTAATGATGGCCGACACGCCCTGCAAATGGTTAGCGGCGTACATCGCCGACATGGCAATCGCTTCTTCGATGTTGTCGAACTGCACGTCCAGGCGGTGTTTGGATACGTTCACGCTTGGAATTTTTTCCGCGCCGAGACACACTTTCGCCATCGCCGACACGGTTTCCGCCGGATACTGACCGGCCGCCGTTTCCGCCGACAGCATCACCGCATCGGTGCCGTCCAGCACGGCGTTTGCCACATCCATCACTTCCGCGCGGGTCGGCATCGGATTGGTGATCATCGACTCCATCATCTGGGTAGCAGTAATGATGGTGCGGTTCAGCTGACGCGCACGACGAATCAATGCTTTCTGAATGCCCACCAGCTCCGGATCGCCAATTTCCACGCCGAGATCGCCACGGGCCACCATCACCACGTCGGAGGCGAGGATGATGTCGTCCATCGCTTCCTGCGTTGCCACCGCTTCAGCACGCTCCACTTTCGCCACCAGTTTAGCGTCGCAGCCGGCATCGCGTGCCAGACGACGCGCGTAGTTCATGTCTTCGCCGTTACGCGGGAACGAGACCGCCAGATAGTCGACGCCAATTTTCGCCGCGGTAATGATATCCAGCTTATCTTTTTCGGTTAGCGCTTCAGCCGACAGGCCGCCGCCGAGCTTGTTGATGCCTTTATTGTTGGAGAGCGGGCCGCCGACGGTCACTTCGGTGAAGACTTTCACCCCCTGAACTTCCAGCACCTTCAGCTGCACACGACCGTCATCCAGCAGCAGGATATCGCCCGGCACCACATCTTCCGGCAGGCCTTTATAGTCGATACCGACTTTCTCTTTGTCGCCTTCGCCTTTGCTCAGGTTGGCATCCAGCAGGAAGCGGTCACCGACATTGAGGAAAACTTTGCCTTCTTTGAAGGTTGATACGCGAATTTTAGGGCCTTGCAGATCGCCAAGAATGGCGACGTGGCGACCGAGTTTGGCCGCAATCTGCCGCACTTTATCGGCGCGCAGTTGATGATCTTCCGGGGTGCCGTGGGAGAAATTGAGTCGCACAACGTTAGCGCCCGCCGCGATGATTTTTTCGAGGTTGTTGTCGCGATCGGTGGCTGGGCCGAGGGTTGTAACGATCTTGGTTCTTCTGAGACGTCTGGACATGAAGGACTCCGTTGACAAAGTATCGTGTCGATCACAAGTGACACGCAATGGTCACTCATTCTATATGATCGAGGGGCTGTGATTCGACTCACATTGTGAATGTGATGTTAATTATTTTGCTGTGCACGTGATTCCGGTGCCGGCTTTTCGAGGCGCGACGCTTTCAGCGCCTCTTTTACCCGCTTCAGATTCTCGCGGAAAGCGGTACCGCGCTCCAGGGTAAAACCGGTTGCCAGTACGTCAACCACGGTGAGCTGCGCCAGGCGGGAAACCATCGGCAGATAGATGTCGGTATCTTCCGGTACATCCAGCGTCAGCGCCAGCGTGGCTTCATCTGCCAGCGGCGATCCGGGCGAGGTGATAGCCAGCACGGTGGAAGCGTTTACACGCGCCAGGCGAGCCAGTTCTATCATATTTTTGGTGCGGCCAGTATGCGATATCAGAACAAACACGTCATTTGGTCCACTATTTATGCAACTCATGCGCTGGATCACAATATCATCAGACCAGATGACGGGCAGATTAAAACGCAGAAATTTATTGGTGGCATCATGCGCCACCACCGCCGAGGCGCCAAGACCAAAGAAGGCCACTTTATGCGCCTGCGACAATGCCTGCACCGCCTGAGCCACCACTTGCATATCCAGCTGCTGACGCACGCGGCTGAGTCCCGCCAGCGCGGAATCAAAAATCTTGTGGCTGTAGCGTTCTACGCTGTCATTTTCTTCGACATCGCGACTGACCCAGCTCGGTCCTTTGGCCAGACTCTGTGCCAGCTGCAGCTTGAAATCGGGAAAGCCGCGCGTGCCCATGCGGTGACAGAAGCGGTTCACCGTCGGTTCGCTGACCTGCGCCGCCTGTGCCAGCGTGGCAATGCTCGAGTGCATCGCCTGCTGCGGCGCGGCCAGAATCTGTTCTGCCACTTTGCGTTCTGATTTGCTCAGCGCGGCCAGCTGCGCCTGTATTTGATCCAGCATGTTGTTAACCCGATGACCATCAATCACTTTTTTGCGTTCACCCGTGCGTGAAATCGCTGCCAATTATGCGGAATATACCGTGTAATAGCCTGACGTACGCAGCGGCGGACAAATGTAACCGCGCTTTTTTTGTCATACTTTGATCGCTGCCGGGTTTTCGCCCGACAAACATCGAAACAGAAAAAGGCGCGTTAGCGCACTTCGCAACACGTTAAATGCGACCCGGCGGTGCAGGATTATCACCTGTAACCGACCGCAGCCGGGTTGTCCTGGCGCGGTGAAAAAAGTACATTGTGCTGTAAGAAAATTACAATAAGGACCCGGCAGGATGAGGACGCTCAGGCCGGGTATATCCTGCAACGAGGAGAGGAAAATGGCGGTAACACAAACAGCCCAGGCATGCGATCTGGTGATTTTCGGTGCCAAAGGCGATCTTGCACGCCGGAAACTGTTGCCTTCACTGTATCAGCTGGAGAAAGCCGGTCAGATTCACGATACCACACGCATTATTGGCGTGGGTCGCGCGGAGTGGGACAAAGAGGCCTACACCAAAGTGGTGCGTGAAGCGCTGGAAACCTTCATGAAGGAGAAGATTGACGAAGCGCTGTGGGGCAAACTCAGCGGCCGTCTCGACTTCTGCAACCTCGACGTTAACGACACCTCGCACTTCTCGAAACTGGGCAAGATGCTGGATCAGAAAAACCGCGTCACCATCAACTACTTTGCCATGCCGCCGAGCACCTTTGGCGCCATCTGTGAAGGCCTGGGCGCCGCTAAACTCAACGCCAAACCGGCGCGCGTGGTGATGGAGAAGCCGCTCGGCACCTCGCTGGAGACCTCGCAGGAGATCAACGACAGCGTCGGTAAATTCTTCGATGAAAGCCAGGTGTTCCGTATCGACCATTACCTTGGTAAAGAGACGGTGCTCAACCTGCTGGCGCTGCGTTTTGCCAACTCGATTTTCGTCAATAACTGGGACAACCGCACCATCGACCACGTGCAGATCACCGTGGCGGAAGAGGTGGGTATCGAAGGCCGCTGGGGTTACTTCGATAAAGCCGGCCAGATGCGTGACATGATCCAGAACCACCTGCTGCAGATCCTGACCATGATCGCCATGTCGCCGCCGTCCGATCTCAGTGCTGACGCGATTCGTGATGAGAAGGTGAAAGTGCTGCGCTCGCTGCGTCGCATCGACCAGACCAACGTGCGCGAGAAAACCGTACGCGGTCAGTACACTGCCGGTTTTGTGCAGGGCAAAAAAGTGCCGGGCTACCTGGAAGAAGAGGGAGCTAACAAGCAGAGCAGCACCGAAACCTTCGTCGCCATCCGCGTGGATATCGATAACTGGCGCTGGGCGGGCGTGCCTTTCTACCTGCGCACCGGTAAGCGTCTGCCGACCAAGTGCTCAGAAGTGGTGGTGTACTTCAAAAACCCGGAAATGAACCTGTTTAAGGACTCTTACGCCGAGCTGCCGCAGAACAAGCTGACAATTCGTCTGCAGCCGGACGAGGGCGTGGATATTGAGATCCTCAACAAGGTGCCGGGTCTCGATCACAAGCACAAGCTGCAGACCACCAAGCTGGATCTGAGCTACTCCGAAACCTTCAATCAGTCGCATCTGGCAGATGCCTACGAGCGTCTGCTGCTGGAAACCATGCGCGGCATTCAGGCACTGTTTGTGCGCCGCGATGAAGTTGAAGCGGCGTGGACCTATGTCGATTCGATTATTGAAGCGTGGAATGCGGATGGCGACGCCTCCAAACCGTATCAGGCCGGCACCTGGGGCCCGGTCGCCTCGGTGGCGATGATCACCCGCGACGGCCGTTCGTGGAACGAGTTTGAATAACCGCTCCTGCATCGCTGACTGAGAAGTTTATATTTACGCCCCTGCGCTGTTCGCCAGGGGCGTTTTGTTTTCAGTCAGCAGGGTTTATCCTGGTCGCCATGAATGGCGACTCTGCAGACGGATGCGGAATGATGCGCACCAGGCAATCATTCAAAAATGAACCGCAGTTTCAAAAATTGATGATATCCAATAGACGTCCGTCCGGCCGATCTTGTATGGTAGGGCTCTCTTTCTGACAGCGTGACCGCGCGTCGGGCTGTCTCTCCTGAGGAAACGTAATGAAGAACTGGAAAACGAGTGCGGAACAGATTCTGACTACCGGCCCGGTTGTGCCGGTGATTGTCGTCAACAAGCTGGAACATGCGGTGCCGATGGCCAAAGCGCTGGTCGCAGGTGGCGTGCGCGTGCTGGAAGTGACGCTGCGCACGCCGGTGGCGATGGATGCGCTGCGGGCAATGATCAAAGAAGTTCCGGAAGCGATTGTGGGTGCCGGCACGGTGATCAATACCCAGCAGCTGAAAGAAGTGACCGACGCCGGCGCGCAGTTTGTCATTAGCCCGGGGCTCACTGAACCACTGCTCAAGGCGGCGGTGGAAGGTCCGGTGCCGCTGATTCCAGGCATCAGCACCGTGTCGGAACTGATGGTCGGCATGGATTATGGTTTGCGCGAGTTCAAGTTCTTCCCGGCAGAGGCTAACGGTGGCGTCAAAGCGCTGGCGGCGATTGGTGGTCCATTCCCGCAGGTGCGTTTCTGCCCGACCGGCGGCATTTCACCGGCCAACTATCGAGACTATCTGGCGCTGAAAAGCGTGCTGTGTATTGGCGGTTCGTGGCTGGTGCCAAACGATGCGCTGGAGAGCGGCGACTGGGATCGCATTACGCAGCTGGCGCGTGAGGCTGTGGCAGGTGCGGCTTCACCCCGCTGATCGCGAATAGCGCTGCCGCGTAACTGCAACGCGGCAGCGGTCAATTTTTGCGGGTGGTGATGGCGCTGCGTCACCACCCGGTCAATCAGCCCTGAACCTGCACGGCTGCGGCGCTGGCAATGGCGCGGGCCACGGCATCATCGGTGCTGTCACCGGTCGCCAGCGCGACACCCAGACGGCGCTGCCCCGCAATTTCCGGCTTGCCAAACAGACGCAGCTGCAAACCGGCGCCAAGTGCGGCTTCCACATTCACAAACTGCACGTTGTGGCTATCGAGCTGTGGCAGGATCACCGCCGAAGCAGCCGGACCGTACTGGCGAATGCCGCCAATCGGCAGGCCGAGGAAGGCGCGCACGTGCAGCGCGAACTCAGAGAGATCCTGCGAAATCAGCGTCACCATACCTGTATCGTGCGGACGTGGAGAGACTTCGCTGAACACCACCTCGTCGCCGCACACAAACAGCTCCACGCCAAACAGGCCGTAACCGCCGAGCGCTTTCACCACGTTAGCGGCGATGTCCTGTGCGCGCCGCAGGGCCAGTTCGCTCATCTGCTGCGGCTGCCAGGATTCACGATAATCACCGTCTTCCTGACGATGACCAATTGGCGCGCAGAAGTGGATGCCGTCCACCGCGCTGATGGTCAGCAGGGTGATTTCAAAATCGAACTTCACGACGCCCTCGACGATCACCCGGCCCGCGCCCGCGCGTCCGCCTTGCTGCGCGTAATCCCAGGCGTGATCCAGCTGGCTGGCTTCGCGAATGAAGCTCTGGCCTTTACCGGAGGAGCTCATTACCGGTTTTACGATGCAGGGGAAACCGATCTCGTGCGCGGCCGCGACGAAACGCTCTTTGCTATCCGCAAACTGATAGGTTGAGGTCGGTAACGCCAGCTCTTCTGCCGCCAGACGGCGAATGCCTTCGCGGTTCATGGTCAGACGTGCAGCACGGGCCGTCGGCACCACTTTTTGCCCCTGCGCTTCCAGCTCCAGCAGTTTTTCGGTGGCGATGGCTTCGATTTCCGGCACCACAAAGTGGGGCTGCTCCTGCGCAATCAGCGCCGCCAGTGCGTCACCGTCCAGCATGTTGATGACGTGGCTGCGATGCGCAACGTGCATCGCCGGGGCATCGGCATAGCGATCGACGGCGATCACTTCCACCCCGAGACGCTGACACTCCAGCGCCACCTCTTTACCTAATTCACCTGAACCTAACAGCATGACACGCGTTGCGGCAGGACGCAGCGCGGTTCCAAGAGTCGTCATAATTTCACCTTAGCAGTCAAAATGCGCGCGCAGTATAAACGAAAACGTTTGCGCACTCACGCATTGCGCACGTCCGGCTTTGCCATACTTTGCCGGCTCTGACGTTAACTGACACAGCGTGCGGCAGCATAGTGAGCGGAAACTTAAACAGGAGTTAAACGATGAGTAACTGGCTGCAGCAAATTCAATCGGTTCTGGCAAAGAAGGGCGGTGACGGCAAATCAGGCGGCCTGAGCGATATGCTGGCACCCGGCGCGCTGGGTGGCCTGGCGGGTTTACTGGTTGCCAGCAAATCGTCGCGCAAGCTGTTAACCAAATACGGTGGCACCGCGCTGCTGGTCGGTGGCGGGGCGGCGGCAGGCGCGGTGCTGTGGAATAAATACAAGCAGCGCGTGCGGGAAACCCATCAGGGTGAGCCTGCGTTTGGCCAGCTGCAGACGCCGCTCGACCAGCGCGCGGAGCGACTGGTCACCGCGCTGGTGTTTGCTGCGAAAAGCGACGGGCACATTGACGATCGCGAGCGCACGGCCATCGAGCAGAATATCCATCAGGCCGGTTACGGGGCGCAGGCGGAAGCGCTGATTCAGCAGGCAATGAACCGTCCGCTCGATCCGCAGTGGCTGGCCGCCGACGTGAAAAACGAAGAGGAAGCGCTGGAGCTCTATTTCCTCAGCTGTGCGGCGATCGATGTCGATCATTTCATGGAGCGCAGTTATCTCTCCGCGCTCGGTGATGCGTTGAAAATCCCGCAGGACGTGCGCGACGGTATTCAGCGCGACATCGCGGCGGAAAAAGCGGCCTGAGTCACGCCGGAGGCGGTTGCGGCGGCCTCCGGTTACACTTCGCGTGCGTTTCCGGCTTGGCTTCCTCAGCCAGAAGTGCCACGCTTGCAGGATGTCGTCTTTCAGGGAGAAACTCTGTAATGAATCAGCCGCAAGCGAAAAAAATCCCCCACCACATGACGTTACACGGCGAAACGCGCACCGATAACTATTTCTGGCTGCGTGATGATGACCGGCAAAACCCCGAGGTACTGGCTTATCTGGAGGCGGAAAACCGCTACGGTAAAGCGATGATGGCTTCTCAGGATGCGCTGCAGGATCGGGTGCTGAAGGAGATCATCGATCGGCTACCGGCGCAGGACCACTCGGTACCGTACGTTAAACGCGGCTACCGCTATCAAAGCCGTTACGAAGTCGGCAATGAGTACGCGGCCTATTTCCGCCAGCCGGTGGATGCGCCCGCCGACCAGCCGTGGCAGCTGCTATTAGATGGCAACCAGCGCGCCGCGCACAGTGATTTTTACACCATGGGCACGCTGGATATCAGCCCGGATAACCAGGTGATGGCGCTGGCGGAAGATTTTCTGTCGCGCCGCCAGTACGGCATCCGCTTTCGTAACCTCAACAGCGGCAGCTGGTATCCGGAGGTGCTGCGCGACGCGTCCTCCAGCGTGGCGTGGGCCAACGACTCACGCACCCTCTACTACGTACGCAAGCATCCGAAAACGCTGCTGGCTTATCAGGTGTGGCGTCACGAACTGGGGCATCCGCAGTCGGAAGATCAGCTGGTGTATGAAGAGCAGGATGAGTCTTTCCACCTCAGCGTGCATAAAACCACCTCGGAACACTTCATCCTGATCGCGCTGTTCAGCACAACTACCAGTGAAATTCTGCTGATTGACGCGGAATATCCGGACGCACAGCCGCAGGTGTTTTGTCCGCGGCGGCGCGATCATGAATACAGCATCGATCACTATGATCACCAATTCTTCATTCGCTCCAACCGCGACGGCAAAAATTTCGGCCTGTACCGCAGCGCGTGGCTGGCAGAAGATCGCTGGCAAACCCTGATTCCGCCGCGCGACCACGTGGTGATGGAAGATTTCCAGCTGTTTCGTAACTGGCTGGTGGTAGAAGAGCGTCAGCGCGGGGTTAACACGCTGCGACAGATTAACTGGGCGAGCGGTGAAAGTTACGGTATTGCCTTTGACGATCCGGCCTATGTCACCTGGCTGGCCTACAACCCCACGCCGGAAAGTGACTCGCTGCGCTACGGCTACTCGTCGATGACGACGCCGACTACACTGTTCGAACTGAACATGGAGACCGGCGAGCGGCGCATTCTCAAGCAAACCCCGGTGCCGGGCTTTGACTCTGCCGACTACAAAAGTGAACACCTGTGGATCACGGTGCGCGACGGCACGGAAGTGCCTGTCTCGCTGGTTTATCACCGCAAACACTTTCAGCGCGGCGCCAATCCGCTGCTGGCGTACGGCTACGGCGCGTATGGCAGCAGCATGGAGGCCAGCTTCGGCACCAGCCGCATCAGTTTGCTGGAGCGCGGTTTCATCTACGCGATTATCCACGTGCGCGGCGGCGGCGAGCTGGGCCAGCAGTGGTATGACGATGGCCGGCTGCAACATAAAATGAACAGCTTCACCGACTTCATTGATGTCACTGAAGCGCTGGTAGCGAAAGGCTACGGCAACCCGCAGCAGCTCTACGCGATGGGCGGCAGTGCCGGAGGCTTACTGATGGGCGGCGTGCTGAATATGGCACCGCAGCTGTTTCACGGCGTAATCGCTCAGGTGCCGTTTGTCGATGTGGTCACCACCATGCTCGATCCGTCGATTCCGCTGACCACCGGTGAATATGATGAGTGGGGCAATCCGGAGCAGGCGGAATTCTATCGCTACATCCGCCAGTACAGCCCGTATGACAACGTGACGGCGCAGGCGTATCCGCACCTGCTGGTGACCACCGGGCTGCACGATTCGCAGGTACAGTACTGGGAGCCGGCGAAGTGGGTGGCAAAGCTGCGTGAGCTGCGCACCAACGATGCGCTGCTGTTACTCTGCACCGATATGGATTCCGGCCACGGCGGCAAGTCAGGACGTTATAAATCCTATGAAGGCGTGGCGCAGGAGTTCACTTTCCTGATCGCTCTGGCGCAGGGCACGCTGCCGCCACGCAGCGATTACTGAGTGTCCTTAACGTATTTGCGCAGCGTCTGCCGCAGCGGCGCGCGCAAATCACGTACGTTTTCCAGTACCCAGCGCAAATAGCCCGGATCTTTACGCGCGATGCTGCCGATGCTCTGACCGCGATACTTACCAAACGGGAACACCTCGTCGCTGACCGGCGCCGGCTGGCAGCGACTCACCATCTCGCTGGCGCTCCAGCCGGAGGTTTCCATAATGCGGATCAGCAGCGCGGCGGTGACGTAGCAATCGTACAGCGCGCGGTGCGCGTGCAGATCATCCGGCGGCGACACCTCAAGTTTGAGGCTGTGGCGCAGCGCCTGATTACCGTATTTAATGCCCGGCCACAGCTGGCGCGCCAGCGTCATGGTGCAGATCCATTCGCCCGGCATCGTCGGCAGCATGCGTCGGTCAAAGCTGGCGTTATGCGCCACATAGTGCGGGCTACCGTGATAGCGGCCAATCGCCTCTTCGATGGTCGGTTTGCCTACCACCATGGCTTCAGTGATGCGGTGCACCGCCATCGCCTGACGACTGATGGGCCGATCCGGGCAGATCAGATCGCTCATCGGATTGACGATCTGGCCGTCAATGACATCCACCGACGCCACTTCCACCACGCCGCCCTGCAGGCCACAGGTTTCCGTATCGATTACGCGTAACATAAATTATTTCTGCTTAGGTTCGTAGGGCAGGCGGGAGAGACTGAGCGATGCCTGGCGATAGGCCATCAGGCGCTGACGGAACCAGTCGCGCAGCGCTTCCGGCTGCTCGCGCTCCACCATCTCGGCGATCACCGGCATGTTATAGCGCTCTTTAAACGCCACGCCAGCGGCGGCGAGATCGACGTTTACTTTGTCTTTCTCTTCCTGCGACAGCAGGGCAAGGTTTTGGCTCATGCTTTTCTCCTGATAAACAGGGGCAAAAATAATGGTTTCGCCCTGCTGGATCAAGGGAATTGGATCGCACCGCAAGTCTCGACAGCCTAAAAGCAGCGGCGTATCCTGCTGCCACATTTGCGGCGCAGTGCCGCAGTTAAAAGGGAATACGTGATGATGAAAACTGCATCCAGGCGCGTTATCGCGCTACTGCTGGCGGGCGCGACGCTGGGCTTCAGCCAGCTGGCTCTGGCACATGCCCACCTGAAAGCCCCGGTGCCGGCGGACAACGCCGTGGTGGAGCGCGCGCCGCAGCAACTCACCCTGACATTCACCGAAGATATTGAACCGGCATTCAGCGGCGTGGAAATGATCAACGCGCAGCAACAACCGGTGGCGCTGGAGAAAGCCCAGCTGAATCCGCAGCAGCACGATCAGCTGATTGTGCCGATCGCCCAGCCACTGGCGTCGTGCCAGTATCAGGTCAACTGGCACGTGCTGTCAGTGGACGGCCACAAAACGAAAGGTAGTTACAGCTTCAGCGTGAAGTAATGAGTCTTAGCGCGTTATGGATCGGCCTGCGGGCGCTGCATTTTCTGGCGCTGTTTCTGCTGACCGGCAGTGCATTTTATACCGCGCTGCTGGCGCCGGCGCGCTACCGACCGGTGCTGGCACAGCGCTGGCGGCGGCTGATGGGATACAGCGCCGTGCTGAGTTTACTCAGTGCGCTGTTGATGCTGGCGGCGCAGACCGGGCTGATGAGCGGCGACTGGCGCAGTATCGCCAGCATCGACGTCTGGCTGGCGGTGCTGGGCACGCGCTTCGGCGCGGTGTGGCGCTGGGTTATCCTGTTTGCCCTGCTCAGCACGCTGGCGCTGCGCCTGCGTGGTAATTTGCGCCAGCAGGCGTTACTGGCGACTGCGCTGTTGCAGCTGGTGGCACTGGCGGGCGTCGGCCATGCGGCGATGCGCGACGGCATGGCGGGACTGCTGCAGCAGGGGAATCATGCGCTGCACTTGATCGCGGCCGCCTTCTGGGCCGGTGGTCTGCTGCCGCTGCTGCTATTAATGCGCGAGGCGCGTAACATTGCCTGGCGCACCGATGCCATTCGCAGCATGATGCGCTTTTCACGCTATGGTCATCTGGCCGTGGCGCTGGCGATTGTTACCGGCACGGTCAACAGCCTGCTAATTGCCGGTACGCCGCTCAACTGGACCGCCACGCTGTGGAGCGAGCTGCTGGTGAGCAAAGCGTTGCTGGTGGCACTGATGGTGCTGATTGCGCTGCTTAATCGCTATCTGCTGGTGCCGCGTTTTCGCCTGGCCGCCAGCCGGGCACCGAAACTTTTTATCCGTCTGACGCAGCTCGAGCTGCTGCTGGCGTTGATTGTTATCGGGCTGGTGAGCGTGTTTGCTACGCTTTCGCCGGCCTGAATCTGTTAAAAGATGAGATGAGGTCGAGATTTTGCTGAAGAAACTGATTCCAGCTGGGTTATTGATGGCGTTGTGCAGCCAGGCGTTCGCCGGGCAGATTATCACCGTCAGCCGTTTTGAAATGGGCAAAGATAAGTGGCCGTTCACCCGCGAAGAGGTGATGCTGACCTGCGAGAAAGATGGCGCGCTGTTTGCCATTAACCCCAGCACGCTGCTGCAGTATCCGCTGAATGATAAAGCGCTGGCGCGCGGCAATGCCGGGCAGGGCACATTGCAGTCCATCGATACCATCCTTGCCGCCGATAAAGCGCATCCCGGACAAAAGATGAGCCTGCAGCCGATCGTCGATCGCGCCCAGCAGCTGTGCGGTAAATAATCCCTGCATTTTCAGGCGTAGCGCACATTTTTGCCGCTGCGCCTGCCAGCCGTTAGTGCCAGCCCGATCACAGAGTTGGCAGCTTTTGCCGGCGGCGAAGCCCGCTGGCTGGAAAATCACCGATGCTGGTCTACTTTTAAAAGGCAAGGCGTCCTCGCCTGCAAAAATGCCAACTTTTAGCGCACGGCTCTCAACGAGCCATTTCCCTGGACCCGATACAGGAATCGTATTGGGTCTTTTTTTATATCTATGTTATTAAAGGATATTTTTCAGGTTTGTGCTAAGATGTCCGAAATTTTCCGAAATATTCATACACGGGTTAAATCATCACGTATTCCTGACCGCGTCAATCCCGATACTTTTTGGTCCTGGACATGTTCTTGTAGCCTGGCAACCTTTGCGCAAATTTTCCCTAATTCTCCGCTGCGTATAAGCGGCATGTATTTCACTGACACCAGACTCTTAGACGCTACTTATCGCTCCTGAATGCCAACCACTCTGCCCAGCAATTTTCAGGGTCTATATCCCGGTAGCCGCGGCTCTCCGCCATCGCCAAAGCAGTTTCACTATCCAGACTGATAGCTGTCGCATCGTCTCTGATGCTATTTACTTCATCCTCAGTCAGTGGGCTGCCTTTCTCACTCTCCCTGCTAAGTAGAAGCGTGATAAGCGGGGGAACAAAAATTATGCTCATTTATCCGCATCCTTATGACAAATCGGGTTGGTGTGCAGATTCTGGGTTTTTCTGGGCTTCATAATTTCGTCGTATATTTATTATCATGATGTAAAAGTCGTACAGATCCTACGCGTCTTCCGCTTCATTTCATAAGGTAACGGTACCTGCAACTTAAAGATAAAACGGGTCAATGCCGCGCGGACACTGCAGCGCGATACTTCTGTAATGCTCCGGGTAAAGCATGGCATGAAAGATTGCATTTAAGTAAGTTTTTTATTGCCTCAAACTACATTATTTCTGCGCTAAGCGATTGTTGCAATTCATAATTGCTTTCAGCAAGTGGTGAAACGCGACGTTGCCGGTCGCTATATCATCAGCACCTTCGACCTCATCAAAGAACTTGACCGCCTGAGCTGGCATCAAACACTGCGGGTGGCCAATCAGTGGATCGAGATGCACACCACGGTGCTCCGAGACATCATGACCACAGCAAAACTCTAAATGCCATGTACATCTACTCTTTATCAGACAAAATGGCAGTCGTGGCCGCAGCAAAATAATTATTTTAAATGCCTGAGGCTTTCAGAGATTAAAATAGTGACTGATTCTATCCACTTAAGACTTTAAACGCGGTGCGTTGACCGTTTCGTTACACCTTTAATTGGCCATTAAATTTTATTAGCGCTTGTGTTTACCCGCCAGACGTGCGTTAATGCGTCTCCGGTCTGATAAGCAGACAGTCCCATAGTTAGTTCGTTTTGTATCTCTCATCTGTGTTAGTGCCTTTCCTGTGCCTTTCTCTTTGAGTTTTATCTCAGGTTCTGATGTGTCGCTGCGGTTCAGCCTCTAATGCCATATGGCTCATTATCAAGGTATAAACATGTCAAATAAAATGCTCGGTACAGTAAAATGGTTCAACGCTGAGAAAGGTTTCGGCTTCATTTCTCCGGAAGACGGCAGCAAAGACGTTTTCGTCCATTTCTCTGCCATTCAGGGAACTGACTACCGTTCACTCGATGACGGTCAGAAAGTTGAATTCTCTGTGGAAAACGGCCCTAAAGGTCCGTCAGCTGTTAACGTTACAGGTCTCTGATTATTACAGTAATTAATGCTATGAGATGCCCACAATGTCAGGGCTCTCAATATCGCCAGTCCGTTTTTGACAGGAACAGGCAAAATCCACTCGGCGCAAAATGTATTTTTTGTAAGTCGATTATGATTGCCATTGCCTCGTCGTTGTATGTGATGAAAGAAGCGAATTAATTCAGTTGTGTTATTCATGTGGCGAAATAAATTAATAACCACACCTGATGACTAACGCAGCGAGTACCCTATTATTGGTCACCTTCGGGTGGCCTTTTTTATGGTTACTAGCTGAAGCCTGGCGATAAGCAAAGCGTAAATCGCTGACTAATTTACTTCTTACGCTTAATTCACAGATGCGTGATAAACCCGCCGGGCTGAAGGATAACGCTACTAAACTAGTTATTACCCAATGTGGGGTATGGAGGTGCTTATGTCAGAACGACCCGATGATGTCACTCCGCTGCCTGATGATGCGCAGGTGCCCGGCGAAGAGCCGCTTGATGACGATGATGATACCGGCACCGGATTGCCTGAAGACGATGGGCAAAAACCGATCTAATCGATAAACCTCCCGCGGGAGGTTTTTTTATCATGTGGGTATTGGCTGTGGTGGAATCAATAGCTTCCCCAATCATCCACATTTCCATTCAGCGCGGTGGTTTATGCTGTTCACGTTGAGGCGTTTTTCTTCGCGCGCCGGGTACGCAGATATTCTTCCAGATAAGGCAGCAGTTCAAACACCACGATTGCGCACAGTACGCCAATAATATAACCCTGCGGCAGCGGATCGGCACGTAGCGTAAGAGTAAACCGGGGCGCTTCATTGCCGACCCCAATTAGCGCGAGAAATTGCGGCCAGTGACGGGAGATCACCAGTAGCAGCGCCATCAGCGGCACCATTTCGAGAAAACTGTGGATGTGTTGTTCGACCGGCGTCACTTTTCTGCTTTTCACCGCATAGCTGACGTCCCACAACGCAGTGGCTTCATGACAAAAAAACAGCACGATCATTAGCGCAATAATCAGCGCATTCACCTCAAGAAATAATGCCAGCAGCAGCGGAGTGCCCATCTCCAGAAACATTAAAATATGTATCCACGTTTCTTTAACGCCGGAGGTATGCTCTATTTCTGTTGCACGATGACAAAGCCAGTCGGCAAAGCCAGCAATAAGCCAAACCGGTAGGGCAAAATAGAGTAACAGCAAAATTTGTGGATCAAGACTGTGCATCAGCATATCCTTTATTTCAGCGTAATAACCAAGCATAGCCATGAAAATTTAATCAGGGTAATGGTGGTGGGCGTTAATTAAGCCAGACGTAAAAATGCCGCCGGTAATAATACCCGGCGGCAATAAGGACAATAAATTTTCAGGGCAGGGCGCGGTAAGTACTGATGCCGCTAACGGTCAGGCCTGCGGTTGGCCTACCGGTCCCTTACTCATTGGACCGCCGGGCACCGGTTGTTCTGCAGGGACATTAGGACGTCCGTCCGGACCAATTGGCCGTTCAGGTTGCTGACAGCCAGCCAGCGCGGTCAGGGTGGAGAGGATTAACAGACTGGCAAACAGGCTCTTCATGCAATGATTTCCTGCGAAGGGGATGATAATGTCCGCCGCACACGCGACGGCGGACCGGAGAATAATGCATTAAGGTTCTTCGATACGTGCAACATCCACACGGGTATTCTCGCCCCGGCCATAGACTTTGCCGCTTACCCGTACCTGATCCTCGGCGTTATAGGTTTTGCCTTTGAAGGTATCGGCTGCAGCCTTAATGGTCACGGTGCCGGTGCTGTCGCGAAACTGATAATTATCACCGCTTAGCTTTTTAACGATATAACCTTCCAGCGTGACATAGCCGCCCTGACGAAAATCCCGAATCTGTTCGATATGCGTCTGGCCAGTGTCTTCAGAACCTTTATAACCGGCGTCCTGTTGTTTCTGCGGCGGCGGGGTTTTACCGCCCTCAAAGCCGCCCTGTTCAGCGATAGCGCCCAGACTAAACACCATCAGCAGTGACGCCAGTACCGTTTTTTTCATCATAATCATTCCCTCTTGATTGCAACATTCCACAATGACTTAAGCCTGGCACAGGATCGCGCATCGCGGGAGCCGTTACGCTGAATCGTTATTTAGCACGCTGGCCGGAATGTCGATGCGATCGCCCAGCGACCAGCGTTTCTGCCCTAGCACGCGCTGCGGCGTGGTGTCCGGTACGTTGAAATAGTAACCGGCGGCGCCGTTATCGTCGGGCTGCGCTTCGAACAGCGTGTCCGGACGGATGCCCATCTCATTGAGGTCGTCGTCGCTTAACGCAAGGTAGGTGGCTAATGCAGACTGGCTCATGGCTTTCCTCCTGTCTTATGGGTACGTATTCAGTTAAGCATCGATTGGTATTTATGCCATCGGCTGCGCTTAATGCAGGCGGTGATGATTTGACGAACGGCAGATGCTGTTCTTGACTGAGTCGTACAGGCATTAAATTGAGGTCGCTACCATGACTGAGCTATTCCATATTATTTCCGTCGGTACCCTTGTTGCCGGACTTTATTTGCTCAATTAGCGCATTTATTAAGCGCAATAACATTGCGTGAGATAATACGCAAGTGACGTTGTCACATACGATGCATTGGCATGCTGAGCGCAACGCAGCGGATATTTGCAGCAGCCAGCCACAGCGAAAAATGGTATAACAGGGCGCATTGATTGATGGCCGCTTAACAGGATTTCGCATGGCAGCAAATACACACTATCTTCTCTGGGTAATGATTGGCACGCTCACCATTCTGAGCATTTTTATCGGCGCGATTGTCGGTCAGGCCAAAACGCCGCGCACCGGTTTGCTGACCTTTGCCGGTTTGTTTGTCGGTTTTATGCTGGCGATCTTTTTAATCACGCGTTAGGCATAGATTGGCCATAGCAGTAGTGTGATTGTGATATGCACCGTTGACTCAGCCAGACAGCGTGCCAGATCAATAGTTGAGAATGATAGTTAATATCATTTAACTTGTTCGGAATAATCTTAAGCGTTACAGTAGGTGCCGTCCCTTACAGAGCTAACACCTTGATTGAGTGCCGGAGATAAGCGCCGGGGGGAATTTTCACAGGGCTGCAGGATGCAGCCACTGCTGAAAACCTTACAGCGGCCTGCGCGCCGCCAGCAAAAACAGCATCGGACGCTCGCGCTCCTCGTCCAGCGCCGGATTCTCCGCTACCTGCTGTACATCCGGACCCCACTCATCCAGCCGTTCAATCACCAGACCGGCGGCAATCAGCGCATTGATCCACGTTGCCAGCTTGCGGTGCTGCTTCTTCACGCCAGCGGCAAACCAGTTGCTGATCCTTTCCCCTTCCTGCTGATACTGATTGACTGGCCAGCTGCGCTGCCCGGCATCATCAATGAACCACTCCTGCTGACGCGGAGCGGTATAGATCGGGTGCTCGCATGAAAACACCAGCGCGCCGCCGGGACGTAACGCATGAAAAATTGTGGCAAACAGGGCGTCGATATGACTGAGATAGTGCAGTGCCAGCGAACTGTACACCACGTCAAAAGTGCTGCTGAGCTGCAGGGTTTCGAGATCAGCGCGCTGATAAGTGATGCCGGGCCGATCGGTCATGGCAGCGGCCTGCGCCAGCATTTTTTCTGACACATCCAGCCCCACAACTTCACGCGCGCCTTGCTGCTGCGCGTAACGACAAAACCAGCCGTAGCCGCAGCCCAAATCCAGCACGCGCTGGTCACGCAGCTCAGGCAGCATTGCCCGCAGCGCGGGCCACTCGGGCGCGCCGTCCAGTCCGTTGACCGAACGCGGCAGGGTGGCGTAGCCAGCAAAAAATTCGGGGTTATCGTAGATATTCTGACTCATGGCGACTCCTTTCAGTAAGATGCAAAGGAGTGTAAGCGTTTAGCGCGGCATGAAACACCGCTCAGCCAACAAAAAGCAGATGCACCAGGCGCGCGAGCGACTCCAGCAGCAGCAGGCTGCCAATAAAAATCATCACGAGGATGCCAACAAACTGTTTCCGACTGCTCACGCTGATGCCTCCGCGGCTACCCCTCACCGGACTATACTTTATGCCGGGTTTACTAAACTTCCAGTCAACCGGGGCAGATTACATGTTTTATCAGACGCTGCGTGCAAATAACTGGCGCAATATTTGGGTGGTCGGTGATTTGCACGGCTGCCGCGCGCAGCTTGATGCGCAGCTGCTGCGGCAGGGCTTTGATCGGCAACAGGATCTGCTGCTATCGGTCGGGGATTTAATCGACCGCGGGCCGGACAGCCTCGGCTGTCTGCAACTGCTTGAAGAGCCGTGGTTCCGCTGCGTGCGCGGTAATCACGAGCAGATGGCGCTCGATGCGCTGCAGGGCGACGATCCGATGCTGTGGATGATGAACGGCGGGGACTGGTTCTGGCAGCTGAGCGGTGCGCGGCTGATTGCCGCGCGTCATGCGCTGAAGCGCTGTGCCGAACTGCCGCTGATATTACATCTGCAATTCGAGGAGCGCGTCATCGTCATTGCTCATGCCGACTATCCTGCCAGTGCCTATGCACTGGGACAGGATGTCGACTGGCATCAGGTCGTCTGGAGCCGCGACCGGCTCGCTCGCCATCAGCGCGGCCGCTCGCAGCCGATCGCCGGCGCCAGTGCGTTCTACTTTGGCCATACGCCGCTGGAGCAGCCGCTTAACGCCGCGAATCAGCATTACATTGATACCGGCGCGGTATTTGGCAACCGGCTGACGCTGGTGCAATTGCAGTAATGGTTGTTAACGGAACAGCCGGCCGTCGCGCACCAGTTCACGCGGATAGCTGTTTTTGATGCGGCTTCCGACGCGTTTCGCCAGGCCCAGCGGCTGCTGCTGGTAAGTGACAATCACCTCATCGCGCACGGGCGGCGTGTCGGGATGGATATCCTGACCGCGATACCAGCTTTCCGCCTGCGCTTCGTCCAGTTCGAACGCCAGCGCGCTGTCCGGTTGCGCCAGCGCCACCACCGCTTCATGCTGCCAGCGAAAGCCTTTCGGGAAGGTTTCCGCCAGTTTGAGACCGATACGTGAGAAACGCACTTTGCTGAGCCAGCTCTCCAGCGCCGCCGGGAACAGCCACAGCTCTTTGTCGCGCTGCCACAGCGTCAGGCTCTCATCCCAGTGCAGTCCCACCTTGTGCGCGGCCTGCGCCACCTCCGCCACCAGCTTGCGGCTGGCAGGCGAGAAGGGCAGCTTGCCGAGTTTGTAGGTCGGCGCCGGCAATGGCGGCACGCTGGCAGTTTTGCGCAGCCGCGCGACGAAAAAGCCTTCGCTGTCGAAGATATGCGGAAACACGTGCAGGAAGCCTTCCGGCGTCAGCGCGCGTTCGGCGCCAGCGAACAAATCGTTGAGCGGCACAATTTCCAGCGCCTGCGGATAGCGCTGCTGCAGCCAGGCAATCACCTGCTGGTTTTCGATAGTATTGAGCGTACAGGTCGAGTAAATCAGCGTGCCGCCCGGTTGCAGCGCGTGAAAAGCGCTGTCAATTAAATCGCGCTGGGTGGCGGCGATGGCCTCGGTGCTGGCCAGCGTCCAGTTGCGCAGCGCGTCAGCATCTTTGCGCACCACACCCTCGCCGGAGCAGGGCGCATCCAGCAGAATGGCATCGAACTGTTCCGGCAGCGCGGCACCAAAGACGCGCCCGTCAAAATGGGTCAGCGCCACATTGCTGACGCCGCAGCGGCTGATATTGGCATGCAGCACTTTCACCCGGCTGGCGGAGTATTCATTGGCGAGGATCGCGCCCTGATTGCGCATCAGCGCGGCCATCTGCGTGGTTTTAGAGCCCGGCGCAGCGGCCACATCCATCACCTGGCGGACATCCGGCGCGGCGTCAAACAGCGCGCTGACCGGCAGCATTGAGCTGGCTTCCTGAATATAGAACAGACCGCTGAGGTGTTCCGCGACGCTGCCGAGCGGCAGCGATTCGTCATCACGCGCAATCCAGAAGCCTTCCCGACACCACGGAATCGGCGTCAGCTGCCAGCCGTAGCCCGCCACGCGCGTGAGAAAATCCTCCACGCTGATTTTCAGCGTATTGACGCGCAGACTGCGGCGCAGCGGCTGCTGACTGATGGCGAGAAAGCGTTCGAGTTCGGCCTCGTCGGCCAGGCTGGTGCGCATCAGCGCGAGAAAATCTTCAGGAAAACGATCGGACACGGATATCTACCGGACTAACAAAGTGAGGGCGAAGTGTAACGCCGAGCCCGGCTCAGGTACAGCCGTGCGCAATATCCCCGGCGCAAATAAGTCGGGCAGCCCGCAGGCTGCCCGTTGTCTTAGTTTGGCGACGGAATCGCCGTGCCCCAGTTGCGCCACTCTTTTGGCGCTTCATCCTGCAGCAGGAAGTGCTTGTCGGCACCGGCCTGTGGCGCCAGCGGCACCGTCGGTGGTGTGGCAAACTGGATGCCGCCGCGAATGAACTGCTGGAAGGTGCCGGTTTTCACCACGCCGCCAATCAGGCCAAAGTCGAGGTTATAACCGGAGGCCAGCCAGAACACCGAATTGTTGCGCACCAGATGCTGATACTTTTTGCTGATGCGCAGCGCGATTTGCACGCGGTCGGCCATGTTACCCAGCGAAGTGCCGGTTACCGTGCCGACTTCTACACCGCGGAACAGCACCGGCGTGCCAATCGACAGCGATCCGGCTTCGGTAGTATCCACATAGATGTTCAGCCCGTTAAGGTAACGCGAGTCGGTAATGGTGCTTTCCTGCAGCTCAAAGCTGCGCGCCAGCGCGCCTTTGCCCGGGTCCACGTTCACATACGGCTGCAGCAGCGTTTCCAGGTGATTAACGCCGGCGGGCGAAATCTCCGGCGAGACAACAGAGAAGCGGCTGCCGATGCGCGCGAAGTCCTGCACATACTCCGGATAGAGCACCGCTTTCGCCACCACCTGGTTGTTATCCTGGCTCAGCGCCAGCGACTCCACCTGACCGACGTTGATGCCGAGGTAGCGGATTGGCATGCCTGCCGACAGTTTGCTGGCATCAAAGGTGTGCAGGGTAATCTGGCTGCCCACCGCACGCGCGGCGGTTTCAGACGGATAGAGCACGCGCTTAGCGCCTTTCGCCGCCTGCGCGCCCGTCAGGTTATCAAAGCTGATTGCGCCTTTCAGCGCGCGGTTCAGCGGTGAAGCCTGCACGGTCAGACCGCTGCCGTTAAGCTGGACTTTGGCACCACCTTCGGCCCAGAACACGCTTTCGCTGGTCAGCAGCTTGCGATACTGCGGCTGGATATGGACCGAAATCTCAAACGCATCGGCGCGCGGCACCACATCCACCACTTCACCGACCTGGAACTTGCGGTACAGCACCACCGAGCCGGCCTGTACATCCGGCAGGCTGTTGGCGGTCAGTTTGAGCGTGGTCGGCGGCTGATCGCCGGTAATGCCTTCCGCCGCGCGCTCTGAGTCGGCGTACAGCGGATAGCGGCTGGACGGCTGACCTTTCGCACCCGGCACCAGCCGGATACCGCCGTCGACCCATTCGCGCGCGCTGGCACCCAGCACCTGCATGCCGTCGAGGCCAAATTTAACGTCGAGACGGCTGTTAACGATGAACTTACTGTCGGCGTGTACCAGCTGGCGGTGCTCCGGATTGATGGCCGCCACAAAGCTGATGCCGTTTTCATCCAGCCGGCGCGAAATTACCTGGCCGATCTTCACGCCATACAGCATTACCGGCTGTCCGGCGTCGATACCGTAGGTTTCCGGCGCGCTGAGCTGAACGGTGAGCACATCCGGCTTCTGCAGCAGCGTTTCGCTGGCCGGCAGCACGCTGAAGTGATCCTGCGGCTCACCCTCGCCCGGGACCAGTTCCAGCGTATTACCGGTCAGCAGGCTGCTCAGGCTGGTGTCGGTCAGGCTGAGTTTCGGCGCGCGCATCTCAATCCGCGTGCCGCTGCGCATCAGGCCGGTGACGGAGGGATCGATCGTCAGCTCGCCGGACACTTTGCCGCCCGGCAGCAGCGTCAGTTTGGTCAGGGTGCCCACTTCCAGCCCCTGATACATCAGCGGCGTGCTGTCGGCTTTCAGGTTGTCGCCGTTGGGCAGATCGAGCGAAATCAGCACGCCGCGCTGGCTGTGTGCCAGATCCGAATAGAGCTGATAGTTTTGATCGCTGTTGGCCTGTTCGCCGCTGTCCGGCGAGTCAAAGGCAATCGCGCCATTCACCAGCGCGGCCAGGCTCTCCAGCTTCACTTTGGCGCCGCTCAGGCTGACATCGGCGTCAACGCCCGAGACATTCCAGAAGCGGCTCTGTTTTTTCACCAGGTTGGTAAAGCGCCGCTCAATCAGCACATCGATGGTCACGCCATCGGTATTACCGTTGATGCTGTAGTCATAGACGCGGCCGACCGGAATTTTACGATAATAGACCAGCGAACCGGTGTTGAGCGAGCCGAGATCGGGCGCGTGCAGGTGAATCAGCAGTTCGCCGGTGTTTACCCGGTATTTCGGCTGGGTATCCAGCGCGGTGAAGTGATCGCGCTCTTTGCCGTCGCCGGGCATCATGCCGATGTAGTTACCGCCCACCAGCGCATCCAGCCCGGAGACGCCCGCCAGCGAGGCTTTTGGCGTCACCAGCCAGAACTGGGTGTTCTCCCGTAGCGCATCGCGCATGTCGCTCTTGATGCTGGCTTTGATCTGAATGCTGCGATAGTCATCGCTCAGCACAATGCCCTGCACGGTGCCCACTTCCACGCCCTGATAGCGAATCGGCGTGCGGCCCGGCACGATGCCGTCCGCGGTCTGGAAGTTGATGGTGATGGTGGTGCCGCGCTCCTGATAATTGGTCCATAACAGCCAGCCGGCAATCAGCAGGGCGATAATGGGCAAAAGCCAGAACGGCGAAATCTTGCGTTTATTACGCAGATTAGCGCTAGTCGGTGTAGTCGGCGTTTCCTGTTGCATGTGCATCCCAGATCAGGCGGCTATCGAGCCACTCAACGGCCATAATGGTCAGGATGACTGCCGCGCCAAAGTAGAAGGCGGCAGGTCCCATGGTAAAAGCCAGCAGCTGGTCACGATTGACCAGCGACATGGTTAAAGCAATGACGAACAGATCCAGCATCGACCAGCGGCCCACCCAGGTGACGGCACGCAGCAGACGGATGCGGGTTTTCAAACCCTGTTCACACTTAAAATGGATGCTAAGCAACAGTGTCAGCATCACTAACACCTTGGTAAACGGCACCAGAATACTGGCGATAAACACCACTGCCGCCACCGGCACGTTACCGGAGGCGAGGCCAAGAATCCCGGAGAAAATGGTGTCTTCGCGCCGCGCACCGTTGACGTACACCACCGAAATCGGCAGCAGGTTAGCCGGGATCAGCAGCACAATCGAGGCGATCAGCGCCGCCCAGGATTTTTGCAGGCTGTGGCGGCGGCGAAAATCGAGCGGCGTATGGCAGCGCGTGCAGCGTCCGCGTTCATCGGGCATACCGGTATGGTGGCAGTTCAGGCAAACCTGCCACCGCTCGGGCGGTTCGTGCGGCACCGACTGCGGGTAATAATGTTCCCACAGCTCCTCCACGTTGAGATGAATCAGCGTCAGGAGGCTCATGATGGTCAGCGCGATATAGGCGACCAGCCCGTAGCCGACTTCCAGCGCGGCATAATCCTGCACCTTAATCGATGCCACCGCCACGCCGACCAGATAGATATCCAGCATCACCCACTCTTTGAGCTTCTCCAGCATCAGCAGGACCGGGCGCAGGTTCATGCCGAGCGCGTGGCCAATCCACAAATAGCAAATGCCAGCCACCAGCGTCACCGGCGCGCCAATCGTGCAAAACGCCACCATGGCGGCTGTAAGCACGTTGCCCTGTTGCGCCATCTGCAGCACGCCCTCCAGCAGGCTGGCGTTGATGCGCATGCCAAGCAGGCGGATATCCACCAGCGGCAGGCTGAAGGCGAACGGCATTAGTACGATCATCGTGACGGCCATGGCGGTGAGCCGCGTCATTGACCAGTCGCGACCGTTCTGAATACGGGCATGACAGCGCGGGCAATAAGCCGACTGATGCGATTTCACATCCGGTAAGGAAAAAAGGGTATCGCATTGCGGGCAACGCTGATAACGTGCGTGGGGCAACGTCTGGCTGATGGCGTGAATTTTCATAAATGACGCAAGGGGCCCATTGTTCGTTACAGTTACCGGCATGCGGAGCAGAGCTCGTCTGTCTGCATCAATCTATGGTACGAGAATAGTCTCAAGCATAGCGTGCTAAGGGTATAGTAACTAACACAATGATTCACCTTGTGGGGTTGGATTATTAGTGCTTATTTTAACAACTGAGTGACAACAAGGTCACGCCAGTGATGAGTTATGGTTAAACAATGAACAAAAAAGCCTTTTACGAGGATTTAAATCGCGATGTCCGCGCACTGTTAGCGGGCGAAACTTCTTTCCTGGCGGCGCTGGGCAACTGCAGTGCGCTGCTGTTTGAACGCCTGGAAGGGGTTAACTGGGCAGGCTTCTATCTGCTGACCGAGCCGGAGACGCTGGTGCTGGGTCCGTTCCAGGGCAAAATCGCCTGCGTACGCATTCCGGTGGGTAAAGGCGTATGTGGCACCGCGGTTGCGGAGGATCGCGTGCAGCGGGTTGAAGACGTGCACGCTTTCCCGGGGCACATTGCCTGCGACGCCGCCAGCAACGCGGAAATCGTGATTCCTCTGAAAGTGAATGGCACGATGGTCGGTGTTCTCGACATCGACAGTACGGTTTATTCTCGCTTCGATAGCGAGGATGAAGCGGGGCTGGTAGCCCTTACCGACGGGCTTTGTGCAGTGCTGGCGAACAGCGACATTGAAAAATTTCTTCAGCTGACGCGCAGCTAATCGACTGGATCACATAGCATTTGGCGATGTTGTCATTATAATGTCGCCTGTTCATGCCTGCTCTGGTCGGCAAACCCGTTGTAATCAGGAAATTTCATGGAAAATCAACCTAAGTTGAACAGCAGTAAAGAAGTCATCGCCTTTCTGGCGCAGCGTTTTCCGCACTGCTTTAGCGCCGAAGGTGAAGCGCGTCCGCTCAAAATCGGTATCTTTCAGGATCTGGTGGAGCGCGTTCAGGGCGAAAACAGCCTGAGCAAGACGCAACTGCGTTCGGCCTTACGCCTTTATACCTCAAGCTGGCGTTATCTTTACGGCATTAAAGCCGGTGCCACCCGTGTCGATCTCGACGGCAACGCCTGTGGCGTGCTGGATGAGCAGCACGTAGAACATGCGCGCAAGCAGCTGGAAGAAGCCAAAGCGCGCGTGCAGGCGCAGCGCGAGCAGCAAAAAGCGAAAAAACGTGAAGCCGGTGAAGAGACCGCTGAGCGTCGTCCGCGCAAGCCTGCTGCCCGTAAAGCGGCGGAGGGTGACGCACCGCGTAAGCCACGTCCACAGGCACCGCGTGCTGCGGCCGGTGAGCGTCAGGCTGCTCCGCGTCCACCGCGGGCAAAACCCGTCACTGACACTTCAACGTTGCAAGCGGGTCAAAACATCAAAGTCAAAGCAGGCAAAAGTGCAATGGACGCTACCATCCTGGAAATTACCAAAGATGGCGTCCGGGTCCAGCTCGCTTCCGGCCTGGCAATGATTGTGCGCGCAGAACACTTGCAGTTCTGAAACGGAGGCCCGACCCTGGCATGAACAGCATTTTTAAGATCGGTATGATCGCGGGCCTGCTGCTGGCAGGCCCCACCTTTGGCGCGGACAACATTACCCGCGCCGACCAGATTCCCCAGTTACACGAAGAAGCACAGCATCCTACCGTCAGTGAACGCGTCACTTCGCGTTTCACCCGCTCTCACTATCGTCAGTTCGATCTGAATCAGGATTTTTCGGCGAAAATTTTTGACCGCTACCTGAATCTGCTCGATTACAGCCATAACGTGCTGCTGGCGTCGGACGTGGCACAATTCGCCGACAAGAAAACCACGCTCGGTGATGAGCTGCGCAGCGGCAAGCTGGATGTGTTTTACGATCTCTATAATCTGGCGCAGAAGCGCCGCTTCGAGCGCTATCAGTATGCGCTCAGCGTGCTGAACCGCCCGATGAACTTCACCGGCAATGACACCATCGATATCGATCGTGCCAAAGCACCGTGGCCGAAAAGCACAGATGAGCTAAACGCGCTGTGGGATGCCAAGGTGAAGTATGACGAGCTGAGCCTGAAGCTGGCCGGGAAAGATGATAAAGAGATTCGCGAGACGCTGACCAAGCGCTACAACTTTGCCATCCGTCGTCTGGCACAAAGCAACAGCGAAGATGTGTTCCAGCTGGCAATGACCGCGTTCGCGCATGAAATCGACCCGCATACGAACTATCTGTCACCGCGCAACACCGAGCAGTTCAACACCGAAATGAGCCTGTCGCTGGAAGGTATCGGTGCCGTGCTGCAGATGGATGACGACTACACGGTGATCAACTCGATGGTGGCCGGTGGTCCGGCGGCCAAGAGCAAATCCATCAGCGTGGGCGACCGCATTGTGGGCGTCGGCCAGCCGGGCAAGCCCATGGAAGATGTGATTGGCTGGCGTCTGGATGATGTGGTGTCCAAAATCAAAGGGCCGAAGGGCAGCAAAGTGCGCCTCGAGATCCTGCCAGCCGGCAAGGGCACCAAAACCCGTACCGTGACGCTGACGCGTGAGAAAATCCGTCTGGAAGATCGCGCGGTGAAGGGCACCGTGCACAACGTCGGCAAAGAGAAAGTCGGCGTGCTGGATATCCCGGGCTTCTACGTTGGCCTGACCGATGATGTGAAAGTACAGCTGCAGAAACTGCAGAAGCAGAACGTCGACAGCATCGTCATCGATCTGCGTACCAACGGCGGCGGCGCGCTGACCGAAGCGGTATCGCTCTCCGGCCTGTTTATTCCGAGTGGTCCGGTGGTGCAGGTGCGTGACAATAATGGTCGCGTGCGTGAGGACAGCGACAACGACGGCATCGTTTACTACAAAGGTCCGCTGGTGGTGCTGGTCGATCGCTTTAGCGCCTCGGCGTCGGAAATCTTTGCCGCGGCGATGCAGGATTACGGCCGCGCGCTGATTGTCGGCGAACCGACTTTCGGTAAGGGCACGGTGCAGCAGTATCGCTCACTCAACCGCATCTACGATCAGATGCTGCGTCCGGAATGGCCGGCGCTGGGCTCAGTCCAGTACACCATTCAGAAGTTCTACCGCATCAACGGTGGCAGTACTCAGCGGAAAGGCGTCACGCCAGACCTGCTGATGCCGACCGGTGTGGAAGCGGCAGAGACCGGCGAGAAGTTTGAGGATAACGCGTTGCCGTGGGACAGCATCAACGCGGCGACCTACACCAAAACCGGCGATATCACGCCGCTGGTGCCGCAGCTGACCAAAGAGCACGCCGATCGCATCGCCAAAGATCGCGAGTTCCAGTACATCATGAAAGACATCGCGCGTTTCAACGCGATGAAGGACAAGCGTAACATCGTGTCGCTCAATCTGGCTCAGCGCGAGAAAGAGAACCACGAAGAAGATGCGCTGCGTCTGGAACGTATCAATGCGCGCTACCAGGCGGAAGGCAAAGCGCCGCTGAAGAGCCTGGACGATCTGCCAAAAGACTACAAAGAGCCGGATCCGTATCTGGATGAAACGGTGAAAATCGCTAACGATTTGGCCCAGCTGGAAAAAGATCAGCCAGCGCCGGCGGCAGCGAAGTAACCCTTCGGCCTGAAATCACAGCACCGCTGCGGCGGTGCTTTTTTTTGCCTGCAAATCGCCGCCCGGCAGGCTGCAGCCGCTACCATTACCAAATGTAAAGTTATGTCTTTTTAGGCACTTAAAGATTAAGGTCGCTTGAAAAGCGCCACAATGGACATAGGATGTATATCCGCGCATGAGCGCGAGCACAACTGAGGAAGATTAACGTTTATGATGCGTATTGCGCTTTTCCTGGTCACCAACCTGGCGGTGATGTTGGTATTCGGACTGATTCTGAGTCTGACAGGAATCCAGTCAAGCAGTGTTCAGGGTCTGATGATTATGGCAGGTCTGTTTGGCTTTGGCGGTGCGTTTGTTTCACTGCTGATGTCCAAATGGATGGCGTTACGCTCGGTCGGCGGTGAAGTGATTGAACAACCCCGTAACGAGACGGAACGCTGGCTGATGGAAACCGTCGGCCGCCAGGCTCAGCAGGTCGGCATTGCGATGCCGCAGGTGGCGATTTACCACGCGCCCGATATCAACGCCTTTGCCACCGGCGCACGCCGTGACGCCTCGCTGGTGGCGGTCTCCACCGGTTTGCTGCAGAACATGAGCCGCGACGAAGCGGAGGCGGTGCTGGCGCACGAGATCGCCCACATCGCGAACGGTGACATGGTCACCATGACGCTGATTCAGGGTATCGTGAACACCTTCGTGATCTTCATTTCGCGTATCATTGCGCAGGTGGCGTCTGGCTTCCTGTCCGGCAACCGCGACGGTGAAGAGAGCAGCAACGGCAATCCGCTGGTCTATTTTGCCGTGGCGACGGTGCTGGAACTGGTGTTTGGTATTCTCGCCAGCATCATTACCATGTGGTTCTCGCGCCATCGCGAATTCCACGCCGACGCCGGCTCTGCGAAGCTGGTGGGTCGTGAAAAGATGATTGCCGCGCTGCAGCGCCTGAAAACCAGCTACGAACCGCAGGAACCCAGCAGCATGATGGCGTTCTGTATTAACGGTAAAGGTAAGTCGCTGAGTGAGCTGTTTATGTCGCACCCGCCGCTCGACAAGCGTATCGAAGCGCTGCGCAGCGGTGCCTACCTTAAGTAAGCTACATAGAAAATGAACAGGGCGCCTGCGGGCGCCCTTTTTTTATGACTCTGCCGGCTGACGGCTTTGCGTCATGCGCAGCATACTGACGATCGCCGCCACGCTGGCAAAGGTCCCGGCCAGCAGCAGCGAGGCATGGGTGCCGCTGTCGTTGAACAGGTTAAACATCAGCGCCACCAGCGCGGCACCGGTGCTTTGCCCGACCAATCGCGCGGTGCCGAGCATGCCGCTGGCACCGCCGCTGCGCTGGCGCGGAGCCGACGAGATGATGGTGTGATTGTTGGGTGACTGGAACAGCCCGAAGCCGGCACCGCACAGCATCATGCGCCAGATAATATCGGCATCCGTGGGTTGTGCAGGCAGCAGCGCCAGCAGAAACAGCCCGGCGGCAAACAGCGCCAGCCCCAGCCCACCCAGCAGACCGGCATGAAACTTCTCGATCAGGCGGCCGGCAATCGGTGCCATCACCATGGTAGCCAGCGGCCACGGCGTCAGCAGCAGGCCGGTTGCGACCTCATCCCGGCCCAGTACGTTTTGCAGGAAAAACGGCAGCGACACCATCGCCAGCATTTGTGCACAGAACGAACAGATCGAAGTGCCGATCGACAACGAAAACACCGGAATGCGCAGCAAATCTACTGGCAGCAGCGGCACCGGCAGCGCCAACTGACGCCGCACAAACACCACGCCGATCAGCAGCAGCGCCAGCAGCATACCCGCAATCAGCCAGCCATTTTCTCCCTGCGCGAAGCCGGTCAGCGCTGAAATCAGCAGGCCAAAAAACAGCGCATTCATGATGGCGCTTGGCACATCAAATTTCTGCTGCTTCGCTTTCTGCGTGTTATCCGGCAGGAAGCGCAGCGCCAGCCACAGCGCCACCACACCGAGCGGCACGTTGATCAGGAACAGCCATTTCCAGCTGGCGATGGAGAGAATCGCGGCCGCCACCGTGGGACCGGCGGCACTGGAGACGGCCACGATCAGCGAGTTGATGGCCATGCCGCGTCCCAGGAAGCGCTGCGGGTAAATAATACGGATTAGCGCCGTGTTGACGCTCATCAGCGCCGCACCGCCGAAGCCCTGCAGCACGCGCGCCACGGTGAGCATATTCAGCGACGAGGAGAGGGCGCAGAACAGCGAGGTGAACACAAACAGCACCAGCCCGACCTGATAGACGCGCCGGTAGCCGAACATATCGCCAAGAAACGACAGCGACAGCAGCGAAATCACGATAGCGATTTGATAGGCGTTGACGATCCAGATCGATTCCGCCGGGCTGGCGTTCAGCTCACGCGCAATGGTCGGCAGCGCCACGTTGGCAATCGCGCCGTCCAGCACCGCCATCATGATGCCAAGCGCTATGGTAATTATCGCGCCGTAGCGCTGTGGAACGGGTAATCCATCCTGAGACACGGTAGGAGACATAAACAGAGAGAAGTGAAGTAAGTGAATATCATCATGCTAATCAATTTTCTGCCTGAAATCACCGCATTAATGGACAAAAATTACAAGTGGATGTGTCGTTGCCGCCGTCCGGCTGTAACCTCTATACTGGCTTTTTTTGCAAAAGCGTTAAGGAAGTCCCGCATGGCGAGCCGCGATAACGATAAACAGCCGGATGCCGTATCATCAGTGATGAAAGTGTTTGGCATTCTGCAGGCGCTGGGCGAAGAGCGCGATCACGGCATTACCGAGCTTTCGCAGCGGGTTATGATGTCGAAAAGCACGGTCTACCGCTTTCTGCAGACCATGAAATCGCTCGGCTACGTGGCGCAGGAGGGCGAGAGCGAAAAATATTCACTCACGCTCAAGCTGTTTGAACTTGGCGCGCACGCGCTGCAGAACGTGGATTTAATTCGCAGCGCCGATGTGGAGATGCGCGAACTGTCGCGCCAGACCAAAGAGACCATTCATCTCGGTGCGCTGGAAGAAGACAGCATCGTCTATATCCACAAGATTGACTCGCTGTATAACCTGCGCATGTATTCGCGCATCGGCCGGCGTAATCCGCTGCACAGTACCGCCATCGGCAAAGTGCTGCTGGCGTGGCGTGAGCGCGCGGAGGTGAACGACATTCTGCGTGAAGTGGAATTTCGTCGCAGCACCGCTAACACTATCGTCAGCGCGCAGGCGCTACTGCCGGTGCTGGAGCAGGTCAGGCAACAGGGCTTTGGTGAGGATAATGAAGAGCAGGAAGCGGGAATTCGCTGTCTGGCGGTACCGGTGTTTGATCGCTTCGGCATGGTGATTGCCGGCATGAGCCTCTCTTTTCCGACGGTGCGCTTCTCCGAACCGGCAAAAAAAGAGTATGTGGCGATGCTGCACCGTGCTGCGCGCAAGGTGTCGGAGCAAATGGGCTATTACGACTATCCGTTCTGAATCCTGCCGGGCTGACGTGCAGCCCGGCAGGCGGCTTAACTTAGTTGTCGACCACTTCGCCGCTTTTCTTCAGCAGCGGACAATCGGTAACGCCAACAATGCCGCTGTCGGTGTGCAGATACTGTGCGGTAATCATGCCGCGCGCGGTCAGGTAGCTACACTGTAAGCCCAGTCCGGCTGCGTTTTTATTGCTGCCGGTTAACACGCCGTAGCCGGTAAACAGCATCGCCAGCCACAAGACAGCCAGCACCATCACCGCACGAATCAGTAGTTTCATTTTTATCTCCTTGTGTTACATAACGCAGCTGTTCCCGCATTGCTGCGAACTCTATAGTAGCAGCATGCCTCGCTTTTCTCGCCGGATCGATCAGAGATAACTGAAAGCGGCACGCAGGCGGGATAATCTGCTTTATCTCCGCCACCATATCTTTTCCGCACGCAACGAGTAGAATCAGCGGCGATGTACCTGAATGATGATTGAGGATTGATGCAGTTATGAACGAATTAGCCGCCAGTACCGGTCCGCTGTTTAACTATGGCGTGCTGGCCATCATTGTGGTTGTGGCCTTTATTGCCTGGTTTTTTGTTAACCGGGCCAGCGTGCGCGCCAGTGAACAGCTTCAGCTGCTGGAAGCGCTGCTGGAAGAGCAAAAGAAACAGAACGCGCTACTGCGCCGTATCGCTGAGGCGCAGCCGGTGGCCGAAAAAGCGCAGGATGAGCAGGATACCGGGGACAAGCGCGACTTTATTCGCCTGATCCCGGAACGTTAAGCCCACAACGGAGAGGCCATGGCCTGGCAAAATCCCTGGTATGACGCTTCGCTGGCCCATCATACGCCGCATGGCTTTCGTAACCCGGAAGAGGAGTTGCGTCAGCCTGGCGATTTACAGCGCTGGCGGCGCGAGCGTAAGCAGCAGAATCTGCCGCTGCCACCGCAGTCCGGCTATGCGGCCTTTACCGCTAGCTGGTGCCAGCAGGCCGACCTGAGCGGTGAAGATGACCGTGTCTGGTGGCTGGGCCATGCCGCGCTGCTGCTGCGTCTCAATCAGCGCTATATTCTGATCGACCCGGCGCTGTCGACACGCGCTTCGCCGCTGCCGTTTGCCGGGCCGCAGCGTAAAACCCCGGCGCCGATCAGCGTGGCGCAGCTGCCGCATCTTGATTATGTGCTGATCTCGCATAACCATTACGACCACCTTGATCGGCCTACGGTGAAACGCATCGCCCGCCGCTTTCCTGCGGCGCACTTTCTGGTGCCGCTGGGGATGGCCGACTGGTGTCGCCGCCGTGGCGTGCGCACCGTCACCGAACTGGACTGGTGGCAGCAGGTGCAGCTTGACGACATCAGCTTCACAGCGGTTCCCGCGCGCCACTGGAGCATGCGTACCTTCTGGGATCGCAACCGGTCGCTGTGGTGCGGCTGGGTAGTGCGTAATGCGCAGCTCAATTTCTGGTTCTCCGGCGATAGCGGCTACAGCGATAATCTCTCTGCCATCGCGCAGCGTCTGGGGCCGTTTAATCTGGCTGCGTTACCGATAGGTGCCTATGCACCAAAATGGTTCATGCGCGGCCAGCACATGGACCCGGATCAGGCGGTACAGCTCTGGCAGCAGATAGGGCGACCGCTGGCGATTCCCATTCACTGGGTCGTATTTGAGCTGGCGGACGAGTCGCTTGACGATCCGCCGACGGTACTGGCGCAAGCACTGCTGCAGGCGGGCGAGGTCGATGCGCCT
Organism: Pantoea sp. B_9; assembly: GCF_008632015.1. Classification (NCBI taxonomy): domain Bacteria; kingdom Pseudomonadati; phylum Pseudomonadota; class Gammaproteobacteria; order Enterobacterales; family Erwiniaceae; genus Pantoea; species Pantoea sp. B_9. The sequence continues at coordinate 128,603 of NZ_VWVL01000001.1, forward strand.
TTTGCCGCATGGCGAATTGGCGAGAGCCGCAGCCTGATGAATTACGATTAAGATTTATCCTAAGCCCTTTTTGTTAAATGCCAGCGGCTTCCGCGCTTTTTTAACATTTAATTGTTGGGTGTTTAGAAAAAAATGAGATAAATGCCAGCGTGCAGTCTGCCTATATTTGGGGCAACGGCGATTATATTTTCCTGATTTTGGTGCAAAACTATTTTTAACTTGTACTGCCAGGCATTTATTGTACAAGATTTGAGCGCTGCGCAGTTATGTCGCTTATTGCACAACGGCCAGTGAAATAGCTTATCTGTGCCATATTAATGCAATATTTTTTGCCTAAACTTATTCGGTTTAAATGTGAAAAGGCAGCGTTTACCGCTGCGCTTGACGAAACGCGAGTCTGGCGCTAACTATACTGACGCATAGACTTTTTTGCACACGTTGAGGCGTTGCTGTCAATAACGTTATCCACCTTTCGCTGCCGGTTTCAGGCAATTATGTGCGGCATGTCGATCACTGTTTAAAAATGGCTTGCCATTAATTAGCGGATATGTGATAACGAATCGTGGGTCAAACGAGGTACAGTTCTGTTTATGTATGGCATCTTCAGTAAAGAAGTTACGAGTAAAGACGTTGACGTTGAATACCGCTTCCTTGCCGAACCTTAAATTAGTGCCTCATTCAGTAATGTCTCTGGTTTCTCTGTAAGACTGCCTGCGGGCAATATAAACACTCTAAGGAATTTGCAAAAATGGCAAAGATTAAAGGTCAGGTTAAGTGGTTCAACGAGTCTAAAGGTTTTGGTTTTATTACTCCTGCTGACGGCAGCAAAGACGTGTTCGTTCACTTCTCTGCTATCCAGGGCAACGGTTTTAAAACCCTGGCCGAAGGTCAACAAGTTGAGTTTGAAATTCAGGACGGCCAGAAAGGCCCGGCAGCAGTTAACGTTACTGCTATCTGATTTCGCACTCAGGCTCGGTGTCATGCACCGCTGAATCGAATCTTAAAAGCCCTGCTCAATGAGCGGGGCTTTTCTTTATCCTTTCTGTTACCGGATGATCAGGGTAAACTGCGCCGCGAATCGCTAACCCGGAGTTATCTATGTCGTTGATTTGTCCACTTTGCCACCTCGCTTTGCACCTGCACGCCAGCAGTTATCGCTGTGCGTCCGGTCATCAGTTCGATCGGGCGAAAGAGGGGTACGTCAACCTGCTGCCGGTGCAGCACAAAGGTTCACGGGAACCGGGCGACAGCGCAGAGATGCTTCAGGCGCGCCGGGCCTTTCTGGATGCCGGACACTATCAGCCGCTGCGCGATCGGGTGGCGCAGCGTCTGGCTCAGCCGCTCACGAACCGGCCCACGCAGCTGCTGGATATCGGCTGTGGCGAAGGCTATTACACCGCCGCCCTGGCTGCCGCGTTGCCCGACAGCCAGCTGTACGGTCTGGATGTGGCCAAAGCCGCGGTGCGCATGGCGGCAAAGCGCTATCGCGCGGTTAACTTTTGTGTCGCCTCCAGCCAGCGCCTGCCGTTTGCTGATGGTTCACTGGACGCCATCGTGCGCATTTACGCGCCCTGTAACGAGCAGGAGCTGAGCCGCGTTATCAGGCCCGGCGGCTATTTGCTGACGGTGACGCCGGGGCCGCACCATCTGCAGCAGTTTAAAGCCTTGATCTATCGCGAAGTGCAGTTGCATACGGCGGAAGAGAAAAACTATGCGGGATTTGAGCAGATCGATCAGCAAAACCTTCACTACACGATGACGCTGAACGGGGCGGAAGCGGTGAGCCTGCTGCAGATGACCCCCTTTGCCTGGCGTGCGCGTGAAGCGGTGTGGCAGCAGCTGGCCTCCAGCGCCACCTTCAGCTGTGACGCGGATTTCATCCTGACGCTGTGGCAGCGCGTTTAACGCGCCTCCACCAGCGTATGATAGATTTTCTCCAGGTCGTCGAGCTGTTTCACCGCAATCAGCAGGCGACGCTGCTCCAGCTGCATCACCAGAATGCCATCCTCTGACAGGTTCATACTCTGAATACGCCGGTAATCGATCCACACGCTGGCGAAAAACAGGCCGTCATTTTTCATCAGCAGCCGCGGGCTGCGGATCCAGAACAGCCAGATAGCCATAAAGCACAGCACCATCAGCAAAGTGGTGGTGAGCTGCGGGCCATGATGGCTGACGTTGTTCCACAGCAGAATCAGTAGCAGCACGATAAAGATGCCGCTGTCGATTTTATGGCGGCGGCGCAGGTTGACGCGCAGTCGGGTCGGTCCATTGCGGCGGGGCAGGATGACATCGTCGTAAATCGCAAACAGGGCGAGAGCGGCGATCAGCAGGGCAATCAGGGCGTCAGTCAGTGACATACAGGCTTCTTCCTCAACCGAAGTGACCTCAGCGTTGGCGCTCAGGTCACGCCGTTCAAAAAACGCCGGGAGTCTGACTCCCGGCGGTGAGATTACAGACCGAGCAGGCCGATCCAGTAACCAAAGATACCGATGGCAAAGAAGCCAACGATGATCCACAGCGCGTTAACTTTACGGCGCAGCAGCCACATACAGCCAAAGGTCAGCAGCAGTGGAATCAGGCCGGGCATCAGCTGGTCGAGAATCGACTGCACGGTGGTGACCGTGGTCTTGCCAGTCTGGTCGGTGATGCGGGATACCACCAGCGGCACGTTGACGTGCGTCCACTTGTTGACCAGCGCTCCCATGACAAACAGGCCGAGTATCGATGCCCCCTCGGTCAGTTTTTGCAGGAAGCCGCCGCCCATATCGCTGACGATATCCACCCCTTTGCGATAGCCATAAGCCACGCCGTAATAACGGGTCAGCATGCGCGCAATGTTAAACAGGAAGAAGAACAGCAGCGGACCAAGCAGGCTGCCGCTCATCGCGATACCGGCACCCAGCGCGGCGAACACCGGACGCACGGTCCCCCAGAAAATCGGGTCGCCCACGCCAGCCAGCGGCCCCATCAGGCCCACTTTGATCCCGTTAATGGCACCGTCATCGATCGCCGCACCGTTGGCGCGCTGCTCTTCCATGGCCATGGTCACGCCGAGCACTGGCGCGGCCACGTATGGATGGGTGTTGAAGAACTCAAGGTGACGCTTAATCGCCTGCTTGCGCTCGTCGTTGTTTTCCGGATACAGGCGACGGATCACCGGCACCATTGAGAAGCAGAAGCCCAGCGCCTGCATGCGTTCAAAGTTCCACGAACCCTGAAACAGGTTAGAGCGCAGGAACACACCGCGCACGTCACCGGGGGTGAGTTTCTTTGGAGTATTGGTTGTATCTACCATGATGTCACCTGTTCCTAGTCGAGTTCGTTGTCGAGGTCGTTGTTAGCCGGGCCCGCCGAGGCAGCGCCTGCGACGCGGTTGTATTTTGGCGCCAGCTGGATGTACAGCACCGCCATTACCACGCCAATCACGCCCAGCGCCACCAGGTTGAAGTTGGTGAACGCGGCGGTGACAAAGCCAAGATAGAAGAACGGCATCAGGTAACCGGCACGCATCATGTTGATGACCATCGCGTAACCGACCACCACGATCATGCCGCCGGCGATGTTCAGACCATTGGTGACCACTTCCGGAATCGAACTCAGCAGGCTGTGCACCGCGCTGGTACCGACCGAGACCGCCACAATCAGCGCCGGGATAGCGATACGCATCGCCTGCAGCAGCAGGGCAGAGACGTGGATCCATGAAATCGCCGTCAGATTGCCTTTCTCCGCAGCTTTATCCGCGGCGTGCTGGAAGGCGACAGTGATGGTACGCACGATGATGGTCAGCACCTGACCGGCTGCGGCCAGTGGGATGGCCAGCGCAATACCGGCACCGACGCTTTGACCGCCAGCAATGACCAGAATCGTAGAGATGATGGAAGCCAGCGCCGCATCTGGCGCCACAGCCGCACCGATGTTCATCCAGCCCAGCGCGATCATCTCCAGCGTACCGCCGATGATGATGCCGGTTTTCATATCACCCAGCACTGCACCAATCAGGGTACAGGCCACCAGCGGCCGGTGGAACTGGAACTCATCGAGAATCGATCCCATCCCGGCAATACAGGCCACAATAAATATCAACACTATTTGTAGCGAGGTTATTTCCATTGCATTTTTCCTCAGCAAGATCAGAACTTTTTGCCCACGCGCGCAGGCACAGGCGAATCAGGCATTGACCTTCGCAATCAGGTCCATCATTTTCAGTTTCGGGTCGTTGGAGACTTTACGCACTTCCAGTTCGATACCGCGCTCATTCAGCTTGCGGAAGGCAGCGATGTCCTTCTCATCCACCGACACCGCGTTATTAACCTGCGTTTTCCCCTGACGGAAGGCCATGCCGCCGATATTCACCGACTTGATATCCACGCCTTGCTCCACCACGCGCTCAACATCGGTCGGATTGGTAAACAGCAGCATCACGCGATCGGAACCGTACTTCGGGTTGTTCCACACGCGGATCATCTTGGCGATATCCACCACGTGGGCGGTCACGCCCGGCGGCGCCACCTGAGTCAGCAGGGTTTTGCGAACGTGATCGTTGGCCACTTCATCACTGACGACGATGATGCGCGTCACGTTGGTCTCTTTGGTCCATCGCGTGGCCACCTGGCCGTGGATCAGACGGTCATCGATACGGGCCAGGCCAATTTTCATGTGCTCGCCCGGTGCCAGCGGCTTCTGCGGCTGGGCAGGGGCTTTCGGGGCCGGTGCGGCCGCTGCCGGCGCGGCGGATTCGGTTTTGAGCGCTTTCACCCCCTCGCGGCCGGCCTCGACGGCGATGTGGATCAGCTCTTCCAGCGATGGATCGTCATCGCGCCCCATCAGGGTTTCCACCAGCATGGGAATGTTGACGCCGGCAATAACGTCATAGCCCGGTTTATCCACCACGATGCGGCTGGCGGCGTTAAACGGGCTGCCGCCCCAGGTGTCCACCAGAAACAGCACGCCTTTCGACGTGTCGAGTCGGGCGAGCTGTGCCTGATATTTTTCGATTAGCGTTTCTGCATTTTCGCCGGGTACGAAATCAATCCATCCGACATTTTCCTGCTCGCCCAACAGCATTTCTGCTGTTTTAAGCAGCTGTTCTGCCGCCCAGCCATGTGTACCAATTACAAGCGCAATGGTCACTTGCTACCTCCGTTCGCATGAGAGTTCCCGACCTTGGCCGGGAATCATTGAGAATTACCGTTGTTATTTTCTGTGGATCGCCCGGGACTAAAATGAAGAAAGTCATCAGGAAAAGGCCCAAAACATTCCGCGATACAGCAGTAAGGTCGCGATTTATTTTAGTGAGCGAAAAAATAAAATATGTGACGTTGCTCTGCTATTCAGAGCGTACCGGCGGCAACGGGCATTTTTATGGCAGTTTCTTGCGCTGGCGCAGTTATTTGTAAATGTAAGAAAATTTTTTGACGTTGTGGATGTAACTGATACATTAGCTTTCTGTTTATTACTCAGGAGTACCGGGCTTTAGCTCACCTATATGGACCGTCACCGACGTCGCTTCACTTGTTCCCCGCGCTGCTCAGCGCGCACCCTGACACCTGCCGGTGTTGCCTCATCCGTTAACGCTCTCTCGTCTCGCCTTCCGGCGCAGGCTCAGTCGCGTTCGCCCTTACGTTTAGCAAGGAGTCATTGATGGAATTTCTCTTCGACCCCTCAATCTGGGCGGGTTTACTGACGCTGATCGTGCTGGAGATTGTGCTCGGCATCGACAACCTGGTGTTTATCGCCATTCTTGCCGACAAGCTGCCACCGAAACAGCGCGATAAAGCGCGCCTGATTGGTCTGTCGCTGGCGCTGGTGATGCGCCTCGGCCTGCTGTCGCTGATCTCCTGGATGGTGACGCTGACGCGACCCCTATTCAGCGTAGGCGATTTCAGCTTTTCCGGACGAGATTTAATTCTGTTGATTGGTGGTTTGTTCCTGTTGTTTAAGGCCACCATGGAACTGCACGAGCGGTTGGAAAACCGCGGCATGGAGCATCAGGGCAATAAAGCCTATGCCAGCTTCTGGGCGGTCGTGACGCAGATTGTGGTGCTGGACGCGGTGTTCTCCCTGGATGCGGTGATTACCGCCGTCGGTATGGTGAACCATCTGCCGGTGATGATGACGGCGGTGGTGATTGCCATGGGCGTGATGCTGCTGGCCTCAAAACCGCTGACCCGCTTCGTCAACGCGCACCCAACGGTGGTGGTGCTGTGTCTGAGCTTCCTGCTGATGATCGGTCTGTCGCTGGTGGCGGAAGGCTTTGGTTTCCATATTCCGAAAGGCTATCTGTACGCGGCAATTGGCTTCTCGATTCTGATCGAGCTGTTCAACCAGATTGCGCGCCGGAACTTTATCCGTCATCAGGCGCACCGTCCGATGCGTGAACGTACCGCCGAAGCGATTCTGCGTCTGATGGGCGGGCGCCAGCGTAACCAGCCGGCGCACACCGAAGAAGCGTCACTGACGGAAGCGATGCCGCAGGAAGCGTTTAAAGACGAAGAGCGTTACATGATTAACGGTGTGCTGACGCTGTCACAGCGTTCGATTCGCAGCATCATGACGCCGCGCGGCGATATCTCGTGGGTTGACGTCTCGCGTCCGCTGGATGAGATCCGCATTCAGCTGCTGGATACGCCACACAGTCTGTTCCCGGTGTGTCGTGGCGAGCTGGATGAGATCATCGGTGTGGTGCGCGCGAAAGAGCTGCTGGTGGCGCTGGAGCACGGTATGGATGTCGCGACCTTCGCGGCCAACACGCCGCCGATTGTGGTGCCGGAAACACTGGATCCGATCAACCTGCTGGGCGTATTGCGTCGCGCTAAAGGGAGCTTCGTCATCGTTACCAACGAATTTGGTGTGGTGCAGGGCCTGATTACGCCGCTGGACGTGCTGGAAGCGATTGCCGGTGAGTTCCCGGACGAAGACGAAACGCCGGATGTGGTGGCGGATGGCGACGGCTGGCTGGTGAAGGGCGGTACCGATCTGCACTCGCTGCAGCAGTTGCTCGACCACCATGAGCTGGTCGATCCGGATGAAGATCACGCGTCGCTGGCCGGCCTGCTGATTGAGCAGAAGGGACAGCTGCCGCTGCCGGGCGAGATTATCGATTTGCCACCGCTGCACTTCCAGATTATCGAAGCCACGGATTACCGTATCGATCTGGTGCGCGTCACCAAAGACAAGCCGCACCACGACGAGGAAGAGGGCGACGCCTGATGTCGTCCGGCATCAGGCGCCCAGCTGCGCCTGATGCTGCGCCAGCCATTGCGGGAAGTCCTCAATCGGCATCGGGCGCGCATAGTAGTAAGCCTGCAGATGATCCACGCCGCGCTCGCGCAGATAATGCGCCTGCTCGGCGGTTTCCACGCCCTCCGCGACCAGCGCGATATTCAGCCGCTGCGCCAGTGAAATCACCATATCGGTCACCGTGGCGTTGATCGCGTCAGTACCAATCGCGGCGGTAAAAATTTTATCGATTTTCAGTACGTCCGGCTTCAGGTCCTTCAGATAGGCCAGCGAACTGTGGCCGGTGCCGAAATCGTCAATCGCCAGCCGCACGCCAATTTCATGCAGCTGCGCCACGACCGTCTGGTCGATAACTGGCAGCGCATCGCGCTCGGTCAGCTCCACCACCAGTTTCGGCAGGGGATTGGCGGGCCACCAGTAGCGCTGTAAATCCTCAACAATCAGGCGATCGCGGAAGTGGCTGGCCGCGACGTTAATCGCGATATGAAATGCCGGGCACTGTGGCAGATTAGGCAACTCCGCGACGACTCTGGCAATCACAAAGCGCGTCAGCGGTGCAATCAGGTTCTGGCGTTCGGCCAGCGGAATAAATACGTCCGGGGCAATCCAGCCCTGACGCGGATTGTGCCAGCGCAGCAGCAGTTCGATACCATCGCAGTCGCCGCTGCGGGCATTAATCAGCGGCTGGCAGTAGACCATAAATTCGTTGGCGGTAATGCCATAGCTGATTTGCCAGCTCAGGCTCATGCGATTGGCGGTGGCCAGCCAGACGATATAGCCCAGCAGCAGGCTCAGCAGTACCGCCAGCGGCAGCTGAGACGGCAGAGTGTTGAGCGCCAGTCGCGCCGGAGAGGGGCCGTACAGCGTAATGCTGTAGGGATAACGCAGCGAGGCCTGATCGTACGCCACTTCGTCATCGGACGGCACGGTATGCTCGATCAGCGGATTACCGTACTCGAGGCTCTGTCCGCCTACGTTAAATATCGCGCGCTCCACCCACGGCAGCTGCGGCTCCAGCAGATAGTTGGTCATCAGTTCAATGTTGATGATCTGCAGCAGGCCGTCCTGGTTATCCAGCGACTTTGGCGTCCACAGCAGCAGCACCGGCGAACCTTTCAGCAGGTAGTCGTCGGTGGACAGCATCATGCGCTGGTTGTTGATCGCCAGCTCGGGATAGGTCTGGCTGAACGAGATGTGGCGCGGACCATAAATACTCGAACAGTAGATGGTATCGTCCTGCACCAGCAGCACGGTACGCACGGTTTGCAGCGCCGCGATCTTCTCAATCAGCGGATAGCGCACCTGCGTGCAGGGCACGCCCACCAGCCCCAGCGTGTTGTTGGCGGAGACGTCCAGCGGCGAAAACATGCGGTCAAAGCGCTCAATCGCGCGGGTGGCAAAGTTGAGGGACTGCTGCTCAATGCGTGACTTCTCTTCGATGTAGCGAAAAGTCAGCGTAAGAATGAGAACCAGCGACGCGATCACCAACGCAATAAGCAGGCGCTTACGGCGAAATTGACCCACAAATTGCTGGGGAAGGAGCATCAGTAACCACCTTGCTAAGACAAAGAATGAGGCCAAATTAACGTGAAGGTTATCGGCATGGCGGCGGCCAAATTTAGCGCGGCTGGAGAAAAAAAGCGGCACTAAAAAATCGCGCGACCGGTAGAGGTCGCGCGCAAAAATAATGTATCTGGTTTGATAACGCGGAGGTAGAGGCCATTGCAGAAATAATGGCCGATCGCTGCAATTGTCAGCAGCGAAACGCGACGTTGCCGGTCAGTCGCACTGCACCTTGATCGCCAGACCGCCGCGCGAGGTCTCACGATATTTAGCATTCATGTCTTTGCCGGTCTCGTACATCGTCTCGATCACCTTATCCAGCGATACACGCGGCTCGCTGGTGCGGCGCAGCGCCATTCGCGCGGCGTTGATCGCTTTCACCGAAGCAATGGCGTTACGCTCAATGCATGGCACCTGTACCTGACCGGCGACCGGATCGCAGGTCAGTCCGAGGTTGTGTTCCATGCCGATTTCAGCGGCAACGCACACCTGTTCCGGGCTGGCTCCCAGCAGTTCAGCGAGGCCGGCGGCGGCCATTGAGCAGGCCACGCCCACTTCTCCCTGGCAGCCGACTTCGGCACCGGAAATCGAGGCGTTCATTTTATACAGTACGCCAATCGCGCCCGAGGCGAGGAAGTAGCGGATAAAGATATCCGGCGTGACCGTTTCGATGAAGTGATCGTAATATGCCAGCACCGCCGGCACGATGCCGCAGGCACCGTTGGTCGGTGCGGTGACCACACGACCACCGGCCGCATTCTCTTCATTCACCGCCAGCGCAAACATATTGACCCAGTCGATGACGTTCATCGGATCGTTGGAGTGTTTGGTCGAGGAGACCAGCAGACGTCGCAGCGACGCCGCCCGACGCGGCACGCGCAGCGGCCCCGGCAGCACGCCTTCGGTATTCAGGCCACGATCGATACACGCCTGCATGGTTTGCCAGATGTTGCCAAAATAGGCGTAAATCTCGTCACGGCTGTGCAGCGCCAGTTCGTTTTTCAGCACCAGCCCGGAAAGCGACATGCCGGTATCGCGGCAGTGGCTGAGTAACTCTTTGGCTGAATGGAACGGGTAGGGCACGGCGACCTCATCCAGCACTGACTGACCAAAGTGCGCTTCGTCGACAATAAAGCCGCCGCCAATCGAGTAATAGGTTTTGCGCTCAAGCAGACGATCGCCGGCAAAAGCGTACAGGGTCATGCCGTTTTCATGCAGCGACAGGTTTTCGCTACGGAAGACCATGCCGCCCTCACGCGGGAAGTCGACCTCGCGCGCGCCCTGTGCCAGCAGCAGCCGCTCACGCGTTTCGACATCTTTGATAAACGCCGGAATGCTGTCGATGTCGACGCTGGCAGGCTCAAAGCCGGCCAGACCCATAATGATGGCAATGTCGGTGTGGTGTCCTTTCCCGGTGAGCGACAGTGAGCCGTAGACGTCCACCGCCACGCGCGTCACGTCCTGCAGCTTGCCCTGTTCGATCAGCAGATCAACAAACTGCTTGCCCGCTTTCATCGGGCCAACGGTATGCGAACTGGACGGGCCGATACCCACTTTGAACATGTCAAAAACACTTATCACCGGTGACGCTCCTCACAAATCTTCTTTTCTACGGCGCAGGCCGTTAATGCGGCTAATAGTAATCGCCAGCGGGCGGCAGCGAGCAGCTTTTCGCATGAAATAAACTAATTATAAACCACAGAAATAGTTATCCGTATCCCCGGATGTGAACGGGATCAATTTTTTCGGCCAGGGTGAAACGGGACGGGGGATCAGGGCAGGGCGATCTGCTGGCCGAGCGCGCGCAGAATACCGGCGGTCATGCCCCAGATAAAATAATCTTCATACCACGACAGCCACACCTGGTGCTGGCGATGACCGCGGCGCAGCGTCAGTCCGCTGTAGCGCCCCAGCCGCAGCGCCTCTGCGAGCGGCATGGAAAAGGCGCTTTCAACTTCATCCGGGTTGAGACGCAGCGGCAGGTGCGGCGCAATGATGCCGACCACGGGCGTAACGGCGAAACCGGTACTGCTGGTGACCGGCGGTAACACGCCGACCACCCGCACCTGCTGCGGCGCGATGCCCACTTCTTCCTGTGCTTCACGCAGCGCGGTGGCGATCAGCGAATCGTCAGTGGCATCCATCATGCCGCCGGGGAACGCCACCTGCCCGGCGTGTTTGCGCAGCAGCGCGGAGCGGCGGGTCAGCAGCAGTTCGGGCTGGTCGCCATCAATCACCGGTACCAGCACCGCGGCACGGCGTCCGCTGATCACGCTGTGCGCGCTCGCCAGCGGCGGCTGCAGCACAAAGCGACTGAGAAACTGCGCCAGCGTCAGCTCCATATCACGCCTCATCACGCAGACAGGGCAGAATACGGTTGAGCTTGTGCAGCGTCTCCTGATATTCCGCCTCAGCATCGCTGTCAGCCACCAGACCGCCGCCCGCCGCGCAGTACAGCTGCTGATTTTCGGCAATCAGCGTGCGGATGGTAATGCTGCTGTCCATACGCCCGCACAGGCTGATGTAGCCGATACTGCCGCACCACGCATTGCGCCGCTGCGGTTCGAGTTCTTCGATGATCTCCATGGCGCGGATCTTGGGCGCGCCGGTAATGGAGCCACCGGGGAAACAGGCGCGCAGCAAATCGGTAGCGGAGAGCGCGTCTGGCAGCCTGGCCCGCACCGTGCTCACCAGGTGATGCACCGCCGGGAACGGCTCCACCACAAACAGCTCCGGCACGCTGACGCTGCCCGGCTCGGCGACGCGGCCAATATCATTACGCAGCAGGTCCACAATCATCAGGTTTTCCGCCCGATCTTTTTCAGCGCTGGCCAGTTTCTCCGCCTGCAGCCGATCGGCCTGCGGATCGGCCAGGCGCGGCAGCGTGCCTTTAATCGGCCGGGTTTCAATCTGCTGTTGCTGCAGCGAGAGAAAACGCTCCGGCGACAGGCTCAGCACGGCACTGTGCGGCAGACGAAGGAAGGCGCTGAACGGCGCGCGGTTGGCGCGGTTGAGACGTAAAAACGCCTGCCACTCATCGCCGCGATAGCTGGCCTGGAAACGCTGCGCCAGATTAACCTGGTAGCAATCGCCCGCCTGAATGTAGGCCTGCACCGCCTGGAAACGCGCGGCGTACTGCGCATAGCTCATATTGGCCTGCCAGTCGCTGGTCAGGGCAAAGGGTTTGGGCTGCGGCACCGCCAGCGCCTGTAGCCACTGCCAGCGCTGTTCCGCGTCGTGCAGGGCAATCAGCGTCAGCGTCTGGCGATGGTGATCGGCAATCAGCGCCCAGTCATAAATGCCCACCGCCATATCCGGCGTGTGTAAATCCTGTTGCGCCCGCTGCGGCAGCGTTTCGAAACGGCGACCGAGGTCATAACCAAACAGACCCAGCGCGCCGCCCTGAAACGGCAGATTTGCATCAAACGCCGGCCGGATGCCCAGCGCGTCCAGCTGCTGCTGCACCAGCTGCAGCGGATCGGTGGTGGAGTGGCTGATGCCGGTGCCGTCGTCGATGGCGGTGCTGTCACCGCGCGTCGTCAGGGTCACCCGCGGGTCGGCGGTGAGAATATCGAAACGGTTATCCGCGTGCTCGGCGTGACCAGAGGTCAGCAGCATCGCCCACGGGCGGTGCGCCAGCGTGGAAAAACGGTGTAAAAGTGTATCGGGCGTATACTGTAGCGAGAGGGTTTTCACGTTCGTTTGGCTAAATCAGTTCAGCAGGCAGGCGCGTAGCCTGGCATATTTTTTTGCTGCTGGCACCTGTTTGTTCAGCGTGGAATAATGCGTCCCCCCATTACAGGAGTGCATCATGTTTTCAGGTCTTCCGGCTTTATCGCACGAACAGCAGCAGCAGGCAGTGGAACGTATTCAGGAACTGATGGCCGGCGGCATGTCCAGCGGGCAGGCGATTGCGCAGGTGGCGCAGGAAATTCGCCAGAACCATCAGGGCGAAGCGATTCGGGCGCGCTTCGAAGAGGACGAAGACGACGAATAGCGCCCGGCGAGCGTTATAGCGCGGCGATGATTTTGATTTCCACTTTGTAGCGCGGATTCATCAGGCCGGCCTGCACCGTGCAGCGTACCGGCGCATTACCCGGCGAGACCCACGCATCCCAGGCGCGGTTCATCGCGGCAAAGTCCTCTTTGTCCACCAGGAAAATGGTGGCGTCGAGAATTTTGCTTTTATCCGAACCCACGCGCGTCAGGATGCGGTCAATCACCGCCAGCGCGTTGGCGGTCTGCGCTTCCGCATCGTCATCCAGATTCTCCGGCACGCTGGTGTAATACACGGTCTGGTCATGTACAACCGCTTCGGACATGCGGTGCTCGGCATCAATACGCGTAATGGTCATGCTGTTCTCCTTTATTTTTGCTGCGTTAGCCTGCCATATCCCATGGCCGGCTGTCATCTGTTGTGGTCGCCTGCGGTGAATCCTGACATAATTACAGGTGTTTTAAGAGCAATCGGTGAGGATGTGTGGCAGACGATTTTGCAGCGGATGGCGCGTTAGCGCAGGCGATTCCCGGCTTTAAGCCGCGCGCGGCACAGCGCGAAATGGCGCAGGCAGTGAGCGAAGCGGTGCAGCAGGCAGGCGAGCTGGTGGTCGAGGCCGGCACCGGCACCGGTAAAACTTATGCGTATCTGGCACCGGCGTTGCGGGCGAAGAAAAAAGTCATTGTATCGACCGGTTCCAAAGCGTTGCAGGATCAGCTCTACAACCGCGATCTGCCGACCATTGCCCGCGCCCTGGCGTTCAGCGGCAAAACCGCGCTGCTGAAAGGGCGCTCCAACTATCTGTGCCTGGAACGGCTGGAGCAGCAAAATCAGACTGGCGGCGATCTCAGCGTGCAGGCGCTCGGCGATCTGATTAACGTGCGCAGCTGGTCTTCGGAGACCGTTGATGGCGACGTCAGCAGCTGCGCCGGCGTCGCGGAAGACAGTCCGATCTGGCCTTACGTCACCAGCACCAACGATAACTGCCTCGGCAGCGATTGCCCGCTGTATAAAGATTGCTTCGTGGTGAAGGCGCGCAAAAAAGCGATGGATGCGGATGTGGTGGTGGTGAACCATCACCTGTTTCTCGCCGACCTTGTGGTCAAAGAGGGGGGATTTGGCGAGCTGATCCCGGAAGCTGACGTGATGATCTTCGACGAAGCGCACCAGCTGCCGGATATTGCCAGCCAGTATTTTGGTCAGCAGCTGTCGAGCCGGCAACTGCAGGATCTCGCCAAAGACATTATCCTTGCCTACCGCACCGAGGTGCGCGATGTGCAGCAGCTGCAGAAATCCGCCGACCGGCTGGCGCAGTGCGCACAGGATTTTCGGCTGACGCTGGGCGAGCCCGGTTTTCGCGGCAATTTGCGCGATCTGCTGAGCGACAACAACATCATGCGCATGTTTACGCTGCTGGATGATGCGCTCGAGCTGTGTTACGACGTGATTAAGCTGTCGCTGGGCCGTTCCGCGCTGCTGGACGCTGCCTTCGAGCGTGCCGCGCTGTATCGCACCCGGCTCAAGCGTTTACGCGCGATTGATGAACCGGGCTTCAGCTACTGGTACGAATGCAGCAGCCGGCACTTTACGCTGGCGCTGACGCCGCTGTCGGTCGCGGAGCGCTTCCGCGAAGTGATGGACGGACGCAAAGCGGCGTGGGTGTTTACCTCGGCGACGCTGGCGGTCAACGAACAGATGAGCCACTTCGCCAGCCGGCTCGGTGTGGATAATGCCCGCACCCTGATTCTCGAAAGTCCGTTTGATTATGCGCAGCAGGCCTTGCTGTGCGTGCCGCGCAACATGCCGGAACCCAACTATCCTGGCGGTGCGCGTCAGCTGGCACGCATGATGAAACCGCTGATTGAAGCCAACAAAGGGCGCTGCTTCTTCCTGTGCACCTCGCACAAAATGATGCGTGAGCTGGCGGCGGAGTTCCGCGCCTCCATGACCTTACCAGTGCTGTTACAGGGCGAAACCAGCAAAGGGCAGCTGCTCAAACAGTTTCTTGATGCCGGCAACGCACTGCTGGTGGCCACCAGCAGCTTCTGGGAAGGCGTTGACGTGCGCGGTGATGCGCTGTCGCTGGTGATCATCGACAAGCTGCCGTTTACCTCGCCGGAAGATCCGCTGCTGAAGGCGCGCATGGAGGATTGCCGTCTGCGCGGCGGCGATCCGTTCAACGATGTGCAGCTGCCGGACGCGGTGATCACCCTCAAGCAGGGCGTGGGCCGTCTGATTCGTGATACCGACGATCGCGGCGTGCTGGTGATTTGTGACCAGCGGCTGGTGTCGCGTCCGTATGGCGGTCTGTTCCTTAATAGCCTGCCGCCGACACCGCGCACCCGCGATTTACAGCGTGCGATTGACTTTGTGCGTCCGCCAGAGCAGCACTAATTTGTGCCAGGTTGTGGTAAGATGCGCGCCATTTTGATTCTCTGAGGTTGTTATGTCCGCCCGAATTTTAGCCCTGGACACCGCGACAGAAGCCTGTTCTGCCGCGCTGCTGAATCAGCAGCAGATCGATGCCCGCTTCGAAATCGCGCCCCGCGATCATACTCAACGTATTCTGCCGCTGGTGCAGGAATTGCTGCAGGCGCAGTCGCTGGCGCTGAGCGCGCTGGACGCGCTGGCGTTTGGCCGCGGGCCCGGCAGTTTTACCGGCGTGCGCATCGGCATTGGCATCGCGCAGGGCCTGGCGCTGGGCGCAAATCTGCCGATGATTGGCGTATCCTCGCTGGCCACCATGGCGCAGGGCGCCTGGCGTTTGACCGGGGCAACGCGCGTGCTGGCGGCGATTGATGCGCGCATGGGTGAAGTCTACTGGGCAGAGTATCAGCGTGATGAGCAGGGCGAGTGGCAGGGCGCTGAGAGCGAAGCCGTACTGAAGCCGGAAGCGGCACAGGCGCGCATCGCGCAGCTGAGCGGCGAGTGGGCCACCGTCGGCACCGGCTGGCAGGCTTATCCGCAGCTGCTGGCTGGCACGACCGGGGCACAACTGCTGACCACCACGGTCACGCTGCCTGCTGCAGAAGATATGCTGCCGCTGGCGCTCAGCGCCTGGCAGCGCGGCGACAGCGTGGCAGTGGAAAATGCTGAGCCGGTTTATCTGCGCAATGAAGTGGCATGGAAAAAATTGCCGGGACGCTAGGCGCCCACGCAACTTATTTTTGCGCCTTCAGTCTAACGGAGAAATAACAGGAGAAGTGCTATGCCAATTAGTCGTAAAGGGATGTCTGGCGCTCTGTTAGCCTGTGCGCTGTTGCTCAGCGGCTGCGTGTCAGTGCCGGATGCCATTAAAGGGAGTTCTCAGCTTCCACAGCAGGATTTATTACGCGTGATGAATGCGCCGCAGCTGTATGTCGGCCAGGAGTCGCGCTTCGGCGGCAAAGTCGTAAAGGTGACCAACCTCAACGGCCTGACCCGGCTGGAAATTGCTACTCAGCCGCTGGATGACAGCGCGCGACCGCGCCTCGGTGCTGCCTCCATTGGCCGCATTTATGCGGACATTCATGGTTTTGTTGATCCGATCGACGTCAATAATCAGTACGTCACGGTGTTGGGCAACATCAAAGGCACCGAGAAAGGGGAAATTGGCAAAGCCAGTTACAACTTTGTGGTGATTGATGTGCGCGGTTATCAGCGCTGGCATCTGACTCAGCAGGTGATGACGCCGCCGCAGCCGATCGATCCGTGGATTTGGTACGGGCCGACGCGTCGCCATCCCGGCTATTGGGGGCCTAACCCCTACTGGGGCATGAACACCGGCGGTCCGGCGCAGGTTGAGACCATTCTTACCGAATAGCGCTAAACAGGTTTTTTTACGGCCCGGTCGCGGTGCTCGCGAACGGGCCTTTTTATTGGGCGCGCAACCGATGCGCGAAATTTAGTGATGCGCCTCGCAACCTGAAAATGCCGGAACAGGCAAACTGGTACAATCAGTTAAAATATTGTTAACAACACTGATTGCAGAGGCGGCGATGGCTACGCAACAAGAATATCGGGGTGAATCTTTGAACAAGGTTTGGCTGAAACGCTATCCGCCAGATGTACCAGCGGAAATTAACGCAGACCGTTATCCCTCTTTGGTCGATCTTTTCGAACACGCAGCGCAACGTTATGCCGATCAGGTGGCTTTCATTAACATGGGCCAGCCAATGACTTACCGCCAGCTGGAGCAGCAGAGCCGTGCTTTTGCGGCCTGGCTGCAACAGGGATTAGGCTTGCAGCAGGGCGATCGCGTCGCGCTGATGATGCCAAATCTGCTGCAGTATCCGGTGGCGCTGTTTGGCGTCCTGCGTGCCGGTATGGTGGTGGTGAATGTTAACCCGTTGTACACGCCGCGTGAGCTGAAGCACCAGCTTAATGACAGCGGTGCCAGTGCGATTGTCATTGTCTCCAACTTCGCCCATACGCTGGAAAAAGTGGTCGCGGAAACCCCGGTTAAGCACGTGATGCTGACGCGCATGGGCGATCAGCTGGCGCCGGTGAAAGCCACGCTGGTGAACTTCGTCGTCAAATATGTGAAAAAGCTGGTACCGAAATACCATCTGCCAGGGGCGGTACCGTTCCGTCATGCGCTGCAGCAGGGCGAGCAGATGAGCTATCATCGTCCTGTGATCAATAATCAGGATCTGGCATTTCTGCAATACACCGGTGGCACTACCGGCGTGGCGAAAGGCGCTATGCTGACCCACGGCAACATGCAGGCTAATCTGGAGCAGACCAAAGCCACCTACGGTAAACTGCTGCGCGCCGGTCAGGAGCAGGTGGTTACCGCGCTGCCGCTTTATCACATCTTTGCCCTGACGGTGAACTGTCTGCTGTTCCTCGACCTGGGCGGCACCAACCTGCTGATTACCAACCCGCGTGATATTCCCGGCTTCGTTAAAGAGCTGAGCAAATTTCCCTTTACCGCCATCACCGGTGTTAATACGTTGTTCAACGCCCTGCTGAACGATGCCAATTTTAACCAGCTGGACTTCTCCACACTGCGTCTGTCTGCCGGGGGCGGCATGGCGGTGCAGAAAGCGGTGGCCGAGCGCTGGGAGAAACTCACCGGGCACTATCTGCTGGAGGGCTACGGACTCACCGAATGCTCACCGCTGGTGTCGGTTAATCCTTATGATATTACCTGCCACACCGGCAGCATCGGTTTGCCGGTTCCGTCGACGGACGTGCGTATTGTCGATGATGAAGATCGCGACGTGCCGCCGGGCGAACCGGGCGAACTGTGTATTCGCGGGCCGCAGGTCATGATTGGCTACTGGCAGCGACCGGATGCCAGCGAGGAAGTGCTGAAAAATGGCTGGCTGCACACCGGTGATATTGTTACCGTGGACGCGGAAGGGTTTATCCGCATCGTCGATCGTAAAAAAGACATGATACTGGTGTCCGGCTTTAACGTGTATCCTAACGAAATCGAAGATGTGCTGATGCAGCACGCCAAGGTGCGCGAAGCGGCGGCCATTGGCGTGCCGAGCGATCTCTCCGGCGAAGCAGTGAAAGTGTGCATCGTGAAAAAAGATCCGTCGCTGACGAAAGAGGAAGTGCTGGATCATTGTCGCCGTCAGCTCACCGGCTATAAAGTGCCGAAGATTATCGAGTTTCGTGATGAGCTGCCGAAGACCAACGTCGGTAAAATTTTACGTCGCGAATTGCGCGACGAGGCGAAGCGCGAAGCGTAGTACTGGCTTCCGCTGAATGCTCAGGTTAACGCCGGCACCGTCCGGCGTTTTTATTGCTTTTAACATGGAGCGCTGTGCGAGGTTTGTCGCAGCGAGAAAGACAACGTGAATTACACCCTGATCGACCACAATGACCAGCTGGCCGCCGTATGCCAGCAGGCCCATCAGCATCGCGCCGTGGCGCTGGATACCGAATTCGTGCGCACCCGCACGTACTATCCGCAGCTTGGCCTGATCCAGCTCTTCGATGGCGAGCAACTGGTTCTGATCGATCCGTTAACCATCAGCGACTGGGCGCCGTTTGTTGCGCTGCTGCAGGATCGTCAGCTGACCAAGTTCCTGCACGCCGGCGGGGAAGACCTCGAAGTCTTCCTGCATCGTTTCGGCTGCCTGCCGGAGCCGATGATCGATACGCAGATTCTGGCCGCTTTCGCCGGGCAGCCGCTGTCGTGGGGCTTTGCCGCGATGGTCAATCATTTCAACCAGATTGAGCTGGATAAGAGCGAAGCGCGCACCGACTGGCTGGCGCGTCCGCTTACCGAGCGGCAGTGCCAGTACGCTGCGGCCGATGTGGCTTATCTGCTGCCGATCGCCCATCAGCTGGTGGCGCAAACCGAAGCGGCAGGCAACATGGCGGCGGCGCTGAGTGAGTGCGCTACGCTGTGTCAGCGCCGTCTGGACGTGCTGCAGCCGGAAGAGGCGTGGCGCGATATCACTAATGCGTGGCAGCTGCGTCCGCGCCAGCTGGCGGTGCTGCAGCGCCTGGCCGCGTGGCGTCTCAACCTCGCCCGGCAGAAAGACATGGCGGTGAATTTTGTGGTGCGCGAAGAGAACCTGTGGAAAGTCGCGCGCTTTATGCCCGGCAGCCTTGGCGAGCTGGATCATCTCGGCCTGAACGGTCACGAAATCCGCTTCCACGGTAAGGCGCTGGTGGCGATGGTGGCAGAGGCGCAGGCGCTGGATGAGGCCGCGTTACCGCCGCCGTTGCCTAATCTGATTGACCACGCGCATTACAAGCAGGCGTTTAAAGCGATTAAAGCGCTGGTACAGCAGGTGAGTGAGCAGACCGGTTACAGTCAGGAGCTGTTAGCATCACGGCGCCAGATTAACCAGGTGCTGAGCGTGCACTGGGGGCTGAAAAGCGCCACGCGTCCGCCGGAACTGCTGGCAGGCTGGCGGGGTGAGGTGTTGAAAGCCGGGATCGACGAGATTTTACATACGCTGTAAGCGGTGCGTTTTCCCCTGCGCAACCACGCAGGGGAAAATCAGGAACCCGCTACAATCATTTAGGAACGTCTTCCGTCTCCGGCAGCGTCACGTTGAGCTCGAGGATAGAGATGTCATCCCCTTTCTGATCCAGCTGCACCGTGACCATGTCCGGGTCAATTTTCACGTATTTACAGATCACTTCCAGGATATCGCGCTTCAGCTGCGGCAGATAGTGGGGCTCACTGTCGCCCCTTCTGCGTTCGGCCACGATAATCTGAAGCCTTTCCTTGGCTATGTTGGCTGTGTTCTTCTTACGGGATAAAAAGAAATCAAGTAATGCCATTGGTTATCCCCCGAACAGGCGTTTCAGGAAACCCTTCTTCTCTTCTTCGATAAAGCGGAAGGGGCGTTCTTCGCCAAGCAGGCGATCTACGGTATCAGCGTAAGCTTTACCGGCGTCAGAGTTTGCATCGAGGATCACGGGCTCACCCTGGTTAGACGCGCGCAGCACCGACTGATCTTCCGGAATCACGCCGACCAGAGGAATGCGCAGGATTTCCAGCACGTCTTCCATGCTCAGCATGTCGCCACGCGTTACGCGTCCCGGGTTATAGCGGGTCAGTAACAGGTGCTCTTTTACCGGCTCCTCGCTGTTTTCAGCGCGACGCGATTTCGACGAGATGATGCCGAGAATACGGTCGGAGTCACGCACGGAAGAGACTTCCGGGTTGGTGGTAATGATCGCTTCATCCGCGAAGTACAGCGCCATCAGCGCACCGGTTTCGATACCGGCCGGCGAGTCGCAGACGATAAAATCGAAGTCCATTGCCGCCAGGTCGTTCAGCACTTTTTCCACGCCTTCGCGGGTCAGGGCATCTTTATCACGGGTTTGTGAGGCGGGCAGAATGTAAAGCTGCTCGGTGCGCTTGTCGCGAATTAGTGCCTGATTCAGCGTCGCATCGCCCTGGATAACGTTGACAAAGTCATACACCACGCGGCGTTCACAGCCCATGATCAGGTCGAGGTTACGCAGACCGATATCGAAATCGATCACCACGGTTTTTTTGCCTTTCTGCGCTAACCCTGTGGCGATGGCCGCGCTTGACGTGGTCTTGCCAACGCCCCCTTTACCCGATGTAACTACAATGATGCGTGCCATAAATGTTGATTTCCTTAACAAAAGAAAAGGGGCCTAATTAAGTGTCTGGATGGTGAGCGCGCCCTCTTTAAGGCACAGGCGCGCGGCTTTACCAAAGAATTCCGCCGGGATCTGGTCCATGATCCAGTATTCGCCGGCAATGGAGACCAACTCTGCTGACAGGTTGGTGCAAAAAATCTGGCAGTCGCGATCGCCGCTGGCACCGGCCAGCGCGCGGCCGCGCATCATGCCGTAAATATGAATGTTGCCGTCTGCCACCAGTTCGGCACCGGCGCTGACGCTGCTGGTGACGATCAAATCGGCGTTGCGCGCGTAAATCTGCTGACCGGAACGCACTGGCGTATTGATGATACGCGTTTTGCTGGCCGGTTCGCTGACCGGCGGCGCGACCGCTTCCGGCTCCGGCGCGGGCGCATCAGCGCGTTTGCGGTTCTCTTTACCCTCTGACAGCACCGGCAGGCCAGCGCGGGCAATCATCTTTTTCAGGGCTTCATCTTTGCAGCCGCTCACGCCCACAATGCGTAAGCCGGTGGCGCTGACGGCCTGCTGCATCTGCTTCCAGTTGATGTCACCGTTCAGGGCTGACACGTTCAGCACCACCGGCGCGTTGTGCAGAAAAGCCGGGGCCTGGTCGATTTTGTCCTGCAGCGCCTGACGAATCACCTCGGGTTGCGAATGGTGCAGATGAACAACTGACAGGGTAAAACTGCTGCCCTTGAATTCGATTGGCGATTGCGACATCTGTCCTGACTCAGTCCTGTTTTACGACCCTGAAGTAAACGCCGATAAAATCGTCATTAACACCCGCGGGTCAATATTCGAAGTTCTGCAAGCATGTTATAGTTACTGCTATATTCAGGCAAGTGACGCCCTTAGTTAATTCGAGTAAAAAATATGTTTTGTGTGATCTATAGAAGCCCGCAACGTGACCAGACTTATCTGTATGTAGAAAAAAAAGACGATTTTTCGCGCGTCCCGGAAGAACTGCTGCGCGGCTTTGGCAAACCGCAGCTGGCGATGGTGCTGTCCCTCGACCAGCGCGACAGGCTGGCCAACGCTGACATCAATAAAGTGAAGCAGGGTTTAAGCGAACAAGGTTATTATTTGCAGATCCCACCACCGGTTGAAAGTCTGCTCAACATTCATCTTGAACAGGGTAAAAAAGTTTAATTCAGATTCATCTGTAAAAATATATCCTGTAAATATAATCAGTGCTTCGGCATTAATTTAATTGCTCACCTTAACCCATTATTGTGGGCAATAATCGTTGTCTTAAGCGGCGGACCTGATGAACAGGGGAACGGCTTTTGCCGCTTTCCGTCACGTGCGCCGCGATAAACCCGCTAATATAGTGCTCAGCAGCCTGCCACGTTCCGGCGGCTGATGAGACATCTTCGCCAGCGCGGCTGGCACCAAACACAACTCAAGCAGGGGATTAGCATGTATCAGCATCGTAACTGGCAGGGCGCGCTGTTGGATTATCCGGTCAGCAAAGTGGTGTGCGTCGGCAGCAACTATGCAAAGCATATTAAAGAGATGGGCAGCGCCACCCCAAGTGAGCCGGTGGTGTTTATCAAACCGGAAACCGCGGTGTGCGATTTGCGGCAGCCACTGTCGATCCCGGCCAGCTTTGGTGAGGTGCATCATGAAGTGGAGCTGGCGGTACTGATTGGCGCCACCCTGAAGCAGGCCAGTGAAGAGCACGTGGCGAAAGCGATTGCCGGTTATGGCGTCGCGCTGGATTTGACGCTGCGCGATCTGCAGGCCGGGTTTAAGAAAGCCGGTCAGCCATGGGAGCGCGCCAAGAGTTTCGATAACTCCTGTCCGCTGTCCGGGTTTATCCCGGCAGCTGAATTCAGCGTCGATCCGCAGGATGCCGAACTCAAGCTGGTTATTAATGGCGAGGTGCGCCAGCACGGCACCACGGCAGATATGATCCACAAAATTCTGCCGCTGATTGCTTACATGAGCCAGTACTTCACGCTGCGCGCCGGTGACGTGGTGCTGACCGGCACGCCTGAAGGCGTGGGCCCGCTGCGCTCCGGCGATAAGCTGGAAGTGTCGCTGGCCGGTCACGGTATCAGCACCCGCGTACTGTAATACTTGCATCACCGCACCTGAAGCTTTATAAGGTGCGGTCTTGTTGCTCAACCCGGACCGCTATCATGACCGACCAACCTTTCTGGCAGACCAAACGCCTGGACCAAATGAACGACGCAGAGTGGGAATCGCTGTGCGACGGCTGTGGACAGTGCTGTCTGAACAAGTTGCAGGATGCGGATACCGATGAGATTTACTTCACTAACGTCGCCTGCAATCAGCTCAACATCAAGACCTGTCAGTGCCGCAATTATGAGCGTCGCTTCGAGTACGAAGAAGATTGCATCAAGCTGACGCGCGAGAATCTCACCACCTTTAACTGGCTGCCGCGCACTTGCGCTTATCGGCTGTTAGGGGAGGGCAAAACGCTGCCGGCGTGGCACCCGCTGATTGCCGGGTCGAAGAAGGCGATGCATGCTCAGCGTATTTCGGTGCGATACATCGCGGTGCGCGAGAGTGAAGTGCGCGACTGGGAAGAACACATTATAGACCGGCCGGATCGGAACGGCTGATAACGCAACAGGCAGCCGCGGCTGCCTGTTTTGTCTGAGACGTAGTTTGACTGGGACTCAGCGACCAAACAGATCGCGACGTTTCGCTTTAAACGGTTGCGCAATCAGCACCAGAATGCCCACCAGCAGATAAGCGGCAAAAATCACGATCATCCACTGCGGCATGCTCCAGGTCAGGAAAGTCCATCCGCGTTCGGCGCAGTCACCGCTGGCGACAAATACCGCCGGCAGCCATTTATCCAGCGGCAGCCAGCTCGGGAAGCGAGCAGCAAAATCGCAGGTCACAAACGGGTTGGGATGCAGCTGAATCATGGTGTGCTCATAAGAGAGGCGTACCCCTTCATAAGCGCTGTAGAGCCAGATGGCGATGGCTGCCCAGCGCAGCGGCGTTTTAGGCGCAATTGTACCCACCAGGCCGGCGCCCATGACGCCAAACAGCGCACAACGCTCATAGATACACATTACGCAGGGTTGCAGTCCCATCACGTGCTGAAAGAACAGCGCAACCAGTTCAAAAACCAGGGCGGTCAGGGCCATTAATAACCAGGCACCGCGTCCGCGTGAGCATTGATTCAAGTATCGCAACATATTGCTTTTCCCGTAGCCGTTAATGCATCGCAGTGTAAACCAAAAGCGTACCCGTGCCAGCCAGGCAGGCGGAAAAAATCATGTATAAAAATGACTTATCCCTGATCCACGCCAAAAAATCGTGGCTTTTAGCACACGGCATCAAAAGCGCCCACGCAAGCGCAGCGTAACCCACGGCTTTTTTCGCTGCGCAGCTGCTGAATTTTGCGCCAGCGCGCGCTTTTAATCCGCTGGCAGGCTATTTCCGCTATGACCCCTCTGGTATGATGAGTGCTATTACGACAAAGAAAGCAACGAGAAATAAATGCTATGGTGATTAAGGCACAGAGCCCTGCAGGATTCGCTGAAGAGTACATAATTGAAAGCATCTGGAACAGCCGTTTTCCGCCGGGATCGATTCTTCCTGCTGAACGTGAGCTTTCTGAACTGATCGGCGTGACCCGCACCACTCTGCGTGAAGTGCTGCAGCGGCTGGCTCGTGATGGCTGGCTGACCATTCAGCATGGTAAACCCACCCGCGTCAATGATTTCTGGGAAACGTCTGGTCTTAATATCCTCGAAACGCTCGCCCGTCTTGACCACGACAGTGTGCCGCAGTTAATTGATAACCTGCTGTCAGTGCGCACCAATATCGCGTCGATCTTTATCAGCCGCGCGCTGCGCCATCATCCGGATAAGGCGCGTGAAGTGCTGGAGAGTGCGCTGAGCGAGGAAGATCAGGCTGAAGCCTATACCGAGCTGGATTACCGCGTGTTTCGCGGCCTGGCCTTTGCTTCCGGCAACCCGATTTACGGCCTGATTCTCAACGGTCTGAAAGGGCTGTACACCCGCGTTGGCCGCCATTACTTCTCAAATCCGGAAGCGCGTGAACTGGCGCGTAACTTTTATCGTCAGCTGGCGGATCTGTGTGGCAAACAGCCGACGCAGGATCAGATCGTCGACAGCGTGCGTAACTACGGCCGCCGCAGCGGTGAAATCTGGCACAGTATGCAGAAAAGCATGCCGGATGATTTGAGCAGTAAGCGCTAAGTTTGCCCTGCCAGGTATGGTTTTAGCCGGGCACAATTTTGACTGACCTGACGCGTCGGCTGATGCAAGGGCAATCCGCAGCGCTGAGGCTTTTACGTTGCGCCAGGAGATTCCCGTGGGAAGCGGGAATCAGGCCGGGCCGGTCAGGATGACCGATACCGGCCGGTCCGTAAGGCGTAACGTAAACGCCGCAGGTACCGCGTAGCGGCGCGAGGACCTGGCCCGGCAGCAGCCGATGCGGCAGGTCCAGCGCAACCCTGCGCGTTTTATCTTCCTCTCAAAGCGCTGGTCCGCGCGCCGGGCAGCGATCCAGCAGCTCCACGCTGCCATCTTCGTTCTGCTGTTCCAGATTGACATCAAAACCCCACAGCCGATGCACATGCTTCAGCACATCGCGACGGCTCTTATCGAGCGGGGCGCGCTGCTGCGGCACATAGCGTAGCGTCAGAGAACGGTCACCGCGCAGGTCAACGTTGTACACCTGAATATTCGGCTCCAGATTGCTCAGATTGTACTGCGCTGACAGCTGCTGACGAATCGCGCGATATCCCGCCTCATCATGAATGGCGGCAATCTCAAGATAATTATTGCGATCGTCGTCCATCACCGTAAACAGACGGAAATCCCGCATCACTTTCGGCGACAGGAACTGGCTGATAAAACTCTCGTCTTTAAACTCGCGCATGGCGAAATGCAGCGTCTTAAGCCAGTCGGAGCCGGCGATGTCCGGGAACCAGTAGCGATCTTCCTCAGTTGGCGACTGACAGATGCGCTTGATGTCCTGGAACATGGCAAAGCCCAGCGCATACGGGTTGATACCGTTATACCACTGGCTGTTATACGGCGGCTGATACACCACGTTGGTATGGCTGTGCAGGAACTCCATCATAAAGCGCTCCGACACTTTGCCCTCATCGTACAGGTGATTCAGGATGGTGTAGTGCCAGAAGGTCGCCCAGCCTTCATTCATCACCTGGGTCTGTTTCTGCGGGTAAAAATACTGGCTGACTTTACGCACAATGCGCAGCACTTCACGCTGCCACGACTCCAGCAGTGGCGCGTTCTTTTCCATAAAGTACAGCAGGTTTTCCTGCGGCTCAGAGGGATAGCGCGCCGCCTCGACCTGAGTAAACTCTTTCTCTTTGCGTGGCAGGGTGCGCCACAGCGTATTGACCTGGCTCTGCAGATACTCTTCCCGGCTTTTCTGCCGCGCTTTCTCTTCCTGCAGCGAAATCTTTTGCGGGCGTTTATAGCGATCGACGCCATAGTTCATCAGCGCATGACAGGAGTCCAGCAGCCGCTCGACCTCTTCCACGCCATAACGCTCTTCGCAATCAGAGATGTAGTTACGCGCGAACAGCAGATAATCGACAATCGAGCTGGCATCGGTCCAGCTGCGGAACAGGTAGTTGTTTTTGAAGAAAGAGTTGTGGCCATAGCAGGCGTGCGCCATCACCAGCGCCTGCATGGTCATGGTGTTCTCTTCCATCAGGTAAGCGATACAGGGATTCGAGTTAATGACGATCTCATACGCCAGTCCCTGCTGGCCATGTTTATAGCGCTGCTCGGTTTCGATGAACTTCTTGCCGAACGACCAGTGGGCATAATTGATGGGCATCCCCACGCTGGAGTACGCATCCATCATCTGCTCGGAGGTGATCACTTCGATTTGGTGCGGGTAGGTATCGAGCCCATAGCTTTTGGCCACGCGGTCGATCTCCGCCAGGTAGACATCAAGCAGCTCAAAGGTCCAGTCGGGACCGTCACTAAGTCGTTTGCTGTTGCGGGTTGGCTCGTCAAACATTGTCGTCATAGCGCACCTCTGTTTTGCAAGCGGCAGGCAACAGAGTGTCACCTGTCACGATCGTTTAAGGCTTCATCCTGAGAAAGACAGCCCAAAAAAACTGAGCGAACACTTCAATGATAGTCCACTGTCGCTTATCCGATGCGGGAACTCAATCGAATTCTTTTGGTACAAAATCATCATAATAGGCGTGCTTTGGTAGCTAATAAGGTGATGTGTTATCTGAGTTATAAATTGCAGCATTAAATCCTGTTTATAAGCGCGCGATATGACTGCGGCGCTTTCTCCTGAAAAAAGTGAGATGCTCTGCCTTTCGCATAATAATTCGCTGGTTAACGCTTTTAAGGCACAAAAAACTCTGATTTTGGCGCGACCGCATGATTTCAGTGTGCAGTTAAGTGAAAAACATGTGAAATGAAAGGGTCGAATGTAATATCAGTTCAGCCATCGGGTTATGCTAAACCCGATGGTGATACCAGTTAATTATGCTTTTCGCGATGAGGGGCTTATGCGCGTAGTCATTCTGGGTAGTGGTGTCGTAGGGGTAGCCAGTGCGTGGTATCTGGCGCAGGCGGGGCATGACGTCACCGTAATCGATCGCCAGCCCGGCGCGGCGCTGGAAACCAGTGCCGGCAATGCCGGGCAGATTTCGCCCGGCTATGCGGCACCCTGGGCGGCGCCCGGTGTGCCGCTCAAGGCGGTAAAGTGGATGTTTCAGAAACACGCACCGCTGGCGGTGCGACTTGACGGCAGCAAGTTCCAGCTGGAGTGGATGTGGAATATGCTGCGCAACTGCGACATGCGTCACTACCAGGAAAACAAAGGCCGTATGGTGCGCATCGCCGAATACAGCCGCGACTGCCTGAAGGCACTGCGCAGCAGCACTGGCATCGCCTATGAAGGGCGCCAGGGCGGCACTTTGCAGCTGTTCCGCACGCAGCAACAGTTTGACAGCGCCAGCAAAGACATCGCGGTACTGCGTGAAGCGGGTGTGCCTTACGAGCTGCTGGAAGCGCATCAGCTGCACAGCGTGGAGCCGGCGCTGGCGGGTACCGCGCACAAGCTGACCGGCGGCCTGCGCCTGCCGAATGACGAAACCGGTGACTGCCAGCTGTTTACCCAGCGGCTGGCGGCGATGGCAGCCGCAGCCGGCGTCACTTTCCGTTATGACACGTCGGTGGATCAGCTGTTGCGCGAAGGCAACCGCATCTATGGCGTGAAGTGCGGCGATGAGGTCATCAAAGCCGATGCTTACGTCGTGGCGTTTGGCTCTTACTCCACGGCGCTGCTGAAAGACATCGTGTCGATTCCGGTCTATCCGCTGAAAGGCTATTCCCTGACTATTCCGATCAAAGATCCGCAGGGCGCGCCGGTCTCCACCATTCTGGATGAAACCTATAAAGTGGCGGTGACACGCTTCGATGACCGCATTCGCGTCGGTGGCATGGCCGAAATCGTTGGTTTTAACACCAAACTGTTGCCGGCACGACGTGAAACGCTGGAGATGGTGGTCCGCGATCTCTATCCTGAAGGCGGGTATGTTGAACAGGCTACGTTCTGGACCGGACTGCGCCCGATGACGCCGGATGGCACGCCAATTGTCGGGCGCACGCCGCTGACCAATCTCTGGCTGAACACCGGGCACGGTACGCTGGGCTGGACGATGGCCTGTGGTTCCGGCCAGTTGCTGGCCG
Source organism: Pantoea sp. B_9 (assembly GCF_008632015.1). Lineage (NCBI taxonomy): Bacteria > Pseudomonadati > Pseudomonadota > Gammaproteobacteria > Enterobacterales > Erwiniaceae > Pantoea > Pantoea sp. B_9. The sequence goes on from NZ_VWVL01000001.1 coordinate 157,184, forward strand.
ATCTGATTTCGGGACGTAAACCGGCCATCGCCGCCGACGACTTGTCGGTGCTGCGTTATCTGCCGGGCTTTGTGGCCCCGGCATCGCCGCTGCGTAATGCCAGCGCGACGCGCTGATACTTCAGGGAGAGTAAAAACATGTCACGTCCTACGGGTGCCACCATTAATCAACAGGCGCTGCGCCACAATCTGGCGATTGTGCGTCAGGCGGCACCGCACGCGCGCGTCTGGTCGGTGGTGAAGGCCAATGCCTACGGCCACGGCATTGCCCGCGTATGGCAGAGTCTGGCGGAGACCGACGGTTTCGCGCTGCTGAATATGGAAGAGGCGATCCTGCTGCGCGAGCAGGGCTGGAAAAAGCCAATTCTGCTGCTGGAAGGCTTCTTTCACGCCGATGACCTGACGCTGATCGATCGCTATCGCCTGACCACAAGCGTACACAGTAACTGGCAGATCCAGGCGCTGGCGAAGGCGCAGCTGTCGGCGCCAGTCGATGTTTATCTGAAGATCAACAGCGGCATGAACCGTCTCGGTTTTCGTCCGGAACAGGCACAGGCGGCCTGGCACAAGCTGCGTGCGTTGCCCAACGTGGGGGAAATGACGCTGATGGCGCACTTTGCCGATGCGGAAAACCCGCAGGGGCTGGTGGAACCGATGAAACGCGTGGAACAGGCGGCGGAAGGGCTGAACTGTCCGCGTTCGCTTGCCAACTCAGCGACCACGCTGTGGCATCCGCAGGCGCATTTTGACTGGGTGCGGCCCGGCATTATTCTCTACGGCGCGTCACCGAGCGGCGACTGGCAGGATATCGCCAGTACCGGTCTGCAGCCGGTAATGACGCTCAGCAGTGAAATTATTGGCGTACAGCAGATCGGTGCCGGCGAGGGCGTTGGCTACGGTTATCGCTACCACGCGGCCGCGCCGCAGCGTATCGGTATTGTGGCCTGTGGCTATGCTGACGGCTATCCGCGCCATGCGCCGACCGGTACGCCGGTCAGCGTTGATGGCATCCGCACGCGAACGCTCGGGGCGATCTCGATGGATATGATGATGATTGACCTCGAACCCTGCCCGCAGGCGGGTATCGGTTCGCGCGTGGAGCTGTGGGGCAACGAGGTGAAAATTGATGAGGTAGCGAAAGCCGCCGGAACGGTAGGCTACGAGCTGATGTGCGCACTCGCGCCGCGCGTCCCGGTCACGCTTAGTTAAGCGCCGTAACTGTACCACGCATGTTCTTACTGCAGCGCCAGGCGATCAGCGCCAGCGCTGCACCCACCAGCATCATCAGCGCTAACGCTGATTTCTCCGCCACCGGCAGCGCCACCATCGCCAGGCTGCCACCTGCACCGCCCGCCATCTGGATAAATCCCTGCAGCGCCGCTGCCACACCCGCCTGCTGCTGATACGGCTCCAGCGCATAACTGGTGGCCGGACCGACGGTGAAGGCCAGGCCGGCCACCGAGATCGCCACCGGAATCATGTATAGCGACCAGTGGGTTTGCCAGGCCGCAGGAAACAGCGTCATCCCCGCCACCAGCAGCAGCGCACCGAGCAGCATGGTGACAAACCCCATGGCGAGACAAAACGGGCGGCCCGCTTTACGAATGGTTTTATTGACGAAGGCACTCACCAGCATGATCCAGAAACCGTTGGCGCCAAAGGCAAAGGAGAATTGCAGCGGCGTCAGGCCACCTTCGGTCATCAACACGTGCGGTGCCAGCGAAACGTAGGTCAGCACCATGCCGAGCGCGCCCGCGTTGGCAAAGGCGAAAGCGAGAAAGCGCGGCTGCCGGGCGATGGCAGCATACTGCGCCAGCGGCAGCCCTTTAACGCGCAGCGTGTCCGCCGGACGCGTTTCCGGCAGTGCGACCACCACAATAACGGCAATCACCAGCGCATAGCCGCACAGGAACCAGAAGGGCGCACGCCAGCCATAGGCTTCCGCCAGAATACCGCCGAGCAGCGGTGCCAGCGCTGGCACGATGTTCAGCGCGCCATTGAGGAAACCATAAGCCCGCGCCGCGGCATCGCCGCTCAGCCGATCGCGCACGCCGCTAAATGCCACCACCGCACTACAGCATACCGCACAGCCCTGAATCAGGCGCGCCAGGAAGAACACCGGCCAGACGGTGGCGGTTGCGGCCACTGCGCTACCGATGATGTAGAGCGCGAGGCCGATCAGCGCGATCGGCTTACGGCCAAAATTATCCACCAGCGGACCAGTAACCAGCTGACCGATACCCATCACCAGCAAAAACAGCGGAATGGTGGTCTGGATCAGACTGACCGGGCTGTTAAGACCTTCGGCAATCTGCGGCAGCGTGGGGAGGTAGAGATCGATGCCCAGCGGTGCCAGCAGCACCAGGCTCAAAAGAAGTAGGGTAAACTTTTGCATTACGAACCAGTAACGTCCTGTTAAACAGGCGAGAAGGGTAATGAGTCTGCGGCCAAAAAGAAAGGGCTAAAACCAAAAGGCGATGTCTGCCGGGACGGCGCAGACATCGCGTCGAGGGTATCAGTAAGCACCGTCGCGGCGCAGCACCACGCCAGCGGTTTTGAACAGAATGGCGATGTCGGTCCACAACGCCCAGTTCTTCACGTACCAGGAGTCAAAATAGACGCGCGTGTCGTAGTCGATATCGTTACGCCCGCTGACCTGCCACAGACCGGTCATGCCCGGTTTGGCCATCAGATAGTAGTCGACATCGCCGGCGTAGCGTTCCAGCTCAGCTTCAATCACCGGACGCGGTCCCACCAGACTCATTTCGCCACGAATCACGTTCCACAGCTGGGGCAGTTCATCCAGGCTGGTTTTACGCAGGAAGCCACCGATTTTGGTGATGCGCGGGTCGTTCTTCAGTTTGAAATCACGATCCCACTCAGCGCGCGCTTCGGCACTGGTGGCCAGCAGATTCTGCAGCACTTCCTGCGAGTTAGTCACCATTGAACGGAACTTCAGGCACTTAAACTTCACGCCATCCTGACCGACGCGTTCGTGGCCGTAAATAGCGTTACCGCCATCGCGCTTCACCATCCAGCACAGCAGACCGAACACCGGAGCAAGAAACAGCAGCAGAAGAGAGGCAACCACCACGTCGAAGGTACGCTTGAGGAAACGCGAGGAGCGTTTCGCCAGGTTGTTACTGACGCGCAGGATCATCACTTCATGGCTAAAGATAAACGACATATCGGTGCCATACAGCGGCACACCGCGCAGCGTAGGGATAACCGAAATTGAGCGGCATTTCATCTTGGACAGAAACTTCAGCCATTTATCGCGCACCACCTGCTGTTCAAATTCAGTGGCGACGATAAATTGCGTGTTGTCACGGTCCATGGTTTGCCAGTTGATGTCTTTCCAGGTAATAACCGGCACGCCGTTAACACTTTCCTGGTGAGGCTCATCATCCAGCGAGATAAACGCCTGGACGTTGTAGCCCAGAATCTCCTCGCTCTGCAGCGCTGCGTAGGCTTCCATGGCGTTTTTACCGGAGCCGATGATAATGGTCTCTTTTTGCCACTGGCCCGCGCGGTTAATGGCACGCTTCACGCCAGCGCGCATCAGCGGCAGCAGCAGCAGGGCATAGGTCCAGCTAAATACCCACACCATGCGCGAGAAGTCCCATTTGGAAAAGGCAATCAGCGCCAGATCCAGCAGCGAAAACACAAACAGCGTTTTGACGATTTCTTTCAGCTCAAACCAGAACGGTTTGCGGTAGGTGTAGTGGCGCATACGCACCCAGAACCAGGCTGTGCACAGCACTGACAGGCCTAACTGTGCGACAAAGCGGTATTCAATTTGCTGCGGCGGAATAAAACTATCCAGTTCTCCCCAAATACCCTGGACGGTGGCCGCGGATAAAAATAATGCCAGGTTCAGTGCAATTAAATCCGAAAAGCTGAGTGCCACTTTCGCGATGAGATTTTTGCGCAGTCCGCTCCACGAGCGGGTTGCATCGTTCATTACCAATGTACTTGCCATAAAACCTGCTCTCTTTTCTTAAGTAAAAGATGGCCTGACCAGAATCAAGTACGCGCTCAGGAGTCGTCCGCTGAAAGCAGAAATAAAATAATATTCAGCGAGATATGAGTCAGTGCTGCCATAAGCGCTGCATGGAAAGGGCCGTTTGAGACGTGATTTACGTCACGAAAAGCTGCAGCAACGTTTAAGAGTATGCAGGAGTTATTTGACAGAGTTAATATGGAAAGAGTCTGAAAAAACAATATTTGATTAAAGTACGGATTACCTAATCTCTTGAAAAATAATAATAAAAGTAAAAGGTGCCGTGAAATAACAGACTGTTTTAAGACTACTTTTCGGAATGACCGCCAGTCAAAGTGAATGGCGGTGAGAAAAATATCAGGCCGGTTTTTTCAATACCCAGCGGTCTTGCTGCTTGTCATAGTGGCCGATTTGCAGATCAACCGGTTCGCCATCAATCCACGCCGGTACGCTGGTTTCATGATCCCAGCCGTCGAGCTGATAACTCAGGCCGGGGTTGGTATGGCAGGGGATGCCGACGGTATCCAGCTTCTCCACATCCATTACTGCATCGACGATCTCGTAACGACCAATCTTCACCACGTGTCCCATCATCTTCTCCCGTTTGCTGGGTGGAATAGTGATCATAGACGCTGACACGCAGTTTACGAGCGATACGGCCTCGGATTATTCCTTCTCTTCCCGCACGCGCACCCCGATTTTGACGATTTGGTTATCTTCTTTTTCCGCCACCGTCCACGTCAGTTGGTTCCACTCGACCTGATCTCCCACCACCGGCGTGCTGCCGAGCAGACCCATAATCAACTGGCCGAGCGACTGCTGATCGTTAGTCTCTTCATCAAGCTCGAGGCCATAGATCTGCGCGACATCGCGCAGGCGCGCCTCGGCATCAAGGATAAAGTCACCAAAGAAGCGCTGATCCAGCGCCACCGGCGGCGTCTGGCTGAACATTTTGCCCAGCGCCGGCAGGTCGCGCTCGCGGCCAATAACGCACAGCACGTCACCCTCTTTCAGACGCGTATTGCCGTTGGGGTGCATCAGCGCGTTATCGCGGAACAGGGCGGCAATGCGCGTTTCGCGCGGCATTTGCAAATCGCGCAGCGCGGCGCCGACGCACCATTTGTCGGCGCTGAGCTGATAAACAAACTGCTCCCACGGATTTTCCGGATGGATATCCAGCCCGACGCGGCTGATGGGCGATGCGGTCGGCGGTACCACCACCTTAGCCCGTTTAGCGGCATAGCCCAGCGACGTGCCCTGCAGCATCAGAGATACCAGAACCACGAAGAAGGCGATATTGAAGTAGAGTTTTGAATTCTCCAGCCCGGCCATCATCGGGAACACCGCGAGGATGATCGGCACCGCACCGCGCAGGCCTACCCAACTGATAAAGATACGTTCACGTCCGGTAAAGCCTTTAAACGGCAGCAGCCCGACCAGAATCGATAGCGGACGTGCCACCAGAATCAGCCACAGCGAGAGAATCATCGCCGGCAGCGCGATATGCCACAGATCAGACGGCGTCACCAGCAGGCCAAGCACGATAAACATACCAATCTGGCTCAGCCAGGCCATGCCGTCGAAAGTCTGCAGAATGCCGTGGCGGTTACGAATCGGGCTGTTGCCCAGCAGAAAACCACACAGATACACCGCCAGAATGCCGCTGCCTTCCATCACTGTGGTCAGAGCAAACACAATGATGCCGCCGCTCAGTGCCAGCAGCGGATAGAGCCCTTGTGCCAGGCTGATGCGGTTGATCAGTTGCTGCAGCGCCCAGCCGCCGCCCAGTCCGAGCACAATGCCCAGGCCGAACTGCTGCACCAGATGCACCACAAACATCCAGCTCAGGCCGCTCTGCCCCTGCTGGATCATGTCGATTAGCGTAATGGTAAGAAACACCGCCATCGGATCGTTGCTGCCTGATTCAATCTCCAGCGTGGAACTGACACGCTCGTTGAGCCCTTTGTCGCCCAGCAGTGAAAACACCGCTGCGGCGTCGGTCGAGCCGATAATGGCGCCAATCAGAAAGCCCTGCATCAGATCGAGCTTAAACAGCCAGGCCGCAGCCAGACCGGTGAGGCCGGCGGTAATCATCACGCCAACGGTGGCCAGCGACAGCGCCGGACCAAGCGCTACCTTGAACGAGCTGGCCTTGGTGCGCATGCCGCCGTCGAGCAGAATGATGGCCAGCGCCAGGTTGGACACCAGATAGGCCACCGGGTAGTTATCAAAAGCAATGCCGCCGATGCCGTCCACGCCGGTCAGCATCCCCAGCGCCAGGAAGATCACCAGAATTGGGATACCGAGACGCGACGAGAAGGAACTCAGCAGAATACTTGCTGCGACCAGCACGGAACCAATAATGAACAAACTGTAAATCATGCTGGCATTCAACGGCGTTCTCCTGCGGCGGGGCATAAAAAAGCAAATTGCGGGCAATTCACACAGACAAGGTGAAAAGATAATGCCTTATCAATAGCTTGTCAGCGGTTAATTGCACATTTTTTCATTCTGTGGCGCGCTATCCCATAGAAGGTTAAATCCGCACAGAAAAACAGCAGGGTTTTCAGAGGGGTTAAGCCGGGCGGGGGAAAGAAAAAGCCGGTCGGTGACCGGCTGGTAAACTCAGGCTTCAGCGACCTGTTTATGGAAAAGCTCACGAAATACCGGGTAGATGTCTTCCGGCTCGCGGATGTGCTGAATGGCAAAGTTATCAAACATCGCCTGCAGATGCTCATACTCGCGCCACAGGGTTTGGTGCGCCCGTCGGGTAATCTCAATGTAGCTGTAGTAGCGCACCACCGGCAGAATATGCTTCGCCAGAATTTCATGACACAACGGTGAGTCATCCGCCCAGTTATCGCCGTCCGAGGCCTGCGCCGCATAAATATTCCACTGCGACGGGTCATAACGCTCTTTCACTACTTCATCCATCAGCTTAAGCGCGCTGGAGACGATAGTGCCGCCGGTCTCCTGCGAGTAGAAGAACTCCTGTTCATCGACTTCTTTCGCCTGAGTATGGTGACGGATATACACCACATCGACGTTTTTGTAAGTCCGGCTGAGGAACAGATAGAGCAGGATATAAAAGCGTTTCGCCATATCCTTGGTTGCCTGGTCCATCGAGCCGGAAACGTCCATTAAGCAGAACATTACCGCCTGGCTGGACGGTTCAGGCCGCTTCTCGAAATTCTTGTAACGCAGGTCAAAGGTGTCGATAAACGGCACGCGCTCAATGCGCGCCCGCAGTTCCGCAATCTCTTTACGCAGCCGCTCCTCTTCCAGCAGTTGCGCCGGCTCGCTGTTTTCGACTTCGCTCAGTGTGGCTTCAAGTTCGTGCAGCATACGACGTTTGCCTGCGGTCATGGCGGTTCGTCGCGCCAGCGAGTTTTGCAGCGAGCGCACCACGCTGATATTGGCCGGCACGCCATTCGAGGTGAAGCCCGCGCGGTGAGTTTTGTACTCATTGAGCTGGCGATGCTGATTTTTGCGCAGGTTAGGCAGCGCTAAGTCTTCAAACAGCAGATCGAGGTACTCATCCTTGGAAATCTGAAACACGAACTCGTCCTGACCTTCTCCGTCCTGGCTGGCATTGCCCTGACCGCTGCCGCCACCACCGCCGCCCTGCGGCCGCTCAATGCGGTCGTTTTGCACAAAGTGGTCGTTCCCCGGATGCACGCGATGACGACTGCCGCCGCGCCCCTGATGGAAAATCGGCTCGTTGATGTCGTCGATAGGAATCGACACCGATTCGCCACTCTCCACGTCGGTGACCGAACGCTTGTTGATGGCCTCGGAGATCGACTGTTTGATTTGCGACTTATAACGGCGCAAAAAGCGCTGCCGGTTGACCGCACTTTTATTCTTGCCGTTAAGACGCCGATCGATGAAATAGGCCATAAATTCCCCCAAACTACGCTGTAAGCCAGGCCGGAACGGGTCCGGCCTCCTCAGGCGGCATGTGGATGCCGCGTAGCTTACCGCTGTCGATTATGACGATTTGCGCACGCGCAGATACCATTCACACAGCAGACGCACCTGCTTGCGGGTATAGCCTTTTTCCATCATGCGATCGACAAAATCGTCGTGTTTTTTCTGTTCGTCCGTGGATGTTTTGGTGTTGAACGAAATCACCGGCAACAACTCCTCGGTGTTGGAGAACATTTTCTTCTCGATCACCGTGCGCAGTTTTTCGTAGCTGGTCCAGTTTGGATTGCGTCCGTTATTCTGTGCCCGTGCGCGCAGCACAAAGTTGACAATCTCGTTGCGGAAATCTTTCGGGTTACTGATCCCGGCAGGTTTCTCAATCTTTTCCAGCTCGGCGTTGAGTGATTCACGATCGAACAGCTGGCCGGTATCCGGATCGCGGTACTCCTGATCCTGAATCCAGAAATCTGCATAAGTGACGTAGCGGTCGAAGATATTCTGACCATACTCCGAATAGGATTCGAGGTAAGCGGTCTGAATCTCTTTGCCAATGAACTCCGCATATTTCGGAATCAGATAGCCCTTCAGGTGTTCCAGATATTTCTCCGCCTGATCCTGCGGGAACTGCTCGCGCTCGATCTGCTGTTCCAGCACGTAAAACAGGTGCACCGGGTTAGCCGCTACTTCGGCATGGTCGAAGTTAAACACGCGTGACAGAATCTTAAACGCGAAGCGGGTCGACAGGCCGTTCATGCCTTCATCCACACCGGCGTAATCGTGATACTCCTGCCACGATTTCGCTTTCGGATCGGTGTCTTTCAGGCTTTCACCGTCATAGACGCGCATCTTTGAGTAGATGCTGGAGTTTTCCGGCTCTTTCAGGCGCGACAGAATCGAGAAACGTGCCAGCGTTTCCAGCGTGCCGGGTGCGCAAGGCGCGGTGGTCAGCTCACTGTGGTTGAGCAGTTTTTCATAAATTTTGATCTCCTCGGACACGCGTAGGCAGTATGGCACCTTCACGATGTAGACGCGGTCAAGGAAAGCTTCGTTGTTTTTGTTGTTACGGAATGTCACCCACTCTGATTCGTTGGAGTGCGCCAGAATGATGCCGTTAAACGGCAGGGCGGAAATCCCTTCGGTACCGTTATAGTTACCTTCCTGAGTGGCGGTCAGCAGCGGGTGCAGCACTTTAATGGGTGCTTTGAACATCTCCACGAATTCCATGATGCCCTGGTTGGCGCGGCAAAGAGCACCTGAATAGCCGTAGGCATCCGGATCGTTCTGCGCGTGGTTTTCCAGCTTACGGATATCCACTTTACCCACCAGCGCTGAAATATCCTGGTTGTTCTCATCACCCGGTTCGGTTTTGGCGATAGCCAGCTGTTCCAGAATCGACGGCCACACTTTCACCACTTTGAAACGGGTGATGTCGCCGCCAAAGTCATGCAACCGTTTTGCCGCCCACGGCGACATAATGGTGCCAAGGTAACGCCGCGGCACGCCGTACTCTTTTTCCAGAATATTGGCGTCTTCCTGCGGATTAAACAGGCACAGCGGATGGTCATTGACCGGGCTGCGTTCACCGTCGGCACTCAGCACATAGATTGGCACGCGCTGCATCAGCGCTTTAAGCCGTTCGGCCAGCGAGGATTTACCGCCGCCCACCGGGCCGAGCAGGTACAGAATCTGTTTCTTCTCCTCCAGCCCCTGCGCGGCGTGTTTCAGGTAGGAGACGATCTGCTCAATCGCTTCCTCCATACCGTAAAACTCTTCAAAGGCCGGGTAGCGTCCGATGACGCGGTTCGAGAAGATACGGGAAAGGCGAGGCTCCTGGGCAGTATCGACCATCACAGGCTCACCGATGGCCATCAATAGTCGTTCTGCCGCGTTGGCGTATGCACTGCGATCCTGCTTACAGATGGTGAGGAATTCCTGCAGTGTGAACTCTTCGTCCTTGGCAGCTTCATAACGCTGACGATAGTGATCGAATATATTCATAGCGATGCCCGTCCTTTCGTTTTTAGCACAGGTAAAGGAGCGTAATAAGATGCTCTTGCAGCTCCCGGAAGATATTCTTTATTGAGTACAGCAACCCTTATGCCAACCTGACGATTTTTTATCGGGATTCACAATTCTTATGGTTACTCTGCTCGTACAAAAAATTCTCGTCTTACTTTTACTGTAGAAGGCAATCAGAAAAATTGCTCCGTCTTTTCTCCTTATTTAGCGATATATCAATAACAAAGTCTCATAAGCGCTAAGGCCGTCACGCCCTTGCGGCAACAGGTGCGCTGCGTCTCAGACGCTTCTGACAGGATAAAAAGGAAATCAACATTAAAAGTTAAACCAGTGGCAAAATTTGGTTAGACTCTGCGTGTGATTGTTATATTAATGGAATGAATAAATTGTGAACCATTTCAAACTTAAAGCGCTTGCTCTGATGTGTCCTTGCTATTTTGCGGCGTTCAGCACTTACGCTGAACCCGTGTCACTTGGGGCTTCGGTTATTTATGCCCAGTCGCCGTACCGCGGCGGCCAGGAACGTTATCTGCCGATCCCGGTCATCAATTATGAGGGGGAAAACTTTTGGTTCCGCAGCCTGCAGGGCGGTTATTACCTGTGGAAAGACCCGCAGAATCAGCTGTCGTTAACGCTGCTGGGCTCGCCGCAGCAGTATGACCCGAAAGATAACGATCTGGGCGACATGAAAGGGCTGGACAAGCGTCGTATGACGCTGATGGCCGGCGCGACTTATCGTCACGTTGCTGACTGGGGGATTGTGCGCACCGCGCTGCTGGGCGATGTGCTGAATAACAGCAACGGCATGATTTGGGACCTGACCTACCTGTACCGCTTTGATTTCGGCGCGTTCACCCTGACACCGGGCATTGGCGCAATGTGGAACAGTGCCAACCAAAACCGCTATTACTACGGCGTTTCCGGCCACGAAAGCGCGCGTACCGGCATTGATCGCTATCACCCCGACGATAGCTGGTCGCCTTACGTCGAGATGAACGCCAGCTATCAGATTAGCGAGAGCTGGAACGCCAGCCTGTCAGGCCGTTACACCCGCTTCGCCAGTGAAATTAAAGACAGTCCAATGGTAGATAAAGACGGTCAGTTTACGCTGTGGACCGGCGTTAGCTACAGCTTCTGATGACCGTACGAACGCCTCATAATGAGGCGTTTTTGTTACCTTGCACCAATATTGCGCCCCGTGATGGCGCAACGGGAGGTGGGATGAAGACAATTCAGTTTAATGACGATACGCCGTTAGCGGCTATCGGCCAGGGCACCTGGTATATGGGCGAAAATCCGGCACAGCGGGCGCAGGAAATCGCTGCGCTGCAGGCTGGACTGGACGCCGGACTGAAACTGATCGATACCGCTGAGATGTATGCCGAAGGCGGCGCGGAAGAGGTGGTCGGCGCAGCGCTGCGCGGACGGCGCGATCAAGCCTGGCTGGTATCAAAAGTTTACCCGTGGAACGCCGGTGAGGTCGATGCGATTGACGCCTGTGAGCGCAGTCTGCGCCGTCTGCAGACGGACTATCTCGATCTTTATCTGTTGCACTGGCGCGGTAATGTACCGCTGGAAGAGACCGTGCGCGCCATGCAAACGCTGCAGCAGCAGGGCAAAATCCGCCACTGGGGCGTCTCCAATTTTGATAGCGACGATCTGCAGGAGTTGTGGAGTGAAGCCGGAGGGATGGGCTGCGCGACTAATCAGGTGCTGTACCATCTGGCTTCACGCGGTATTGAATTCGATTTACTGCCGCTCTGTCAGCAGCACCATACGCCCGTCATGGCTTACTGTCCGCTGGCGCAGGCCGGACGGCTGCGTCAGGCGCTGTTTGACGATGCGACTCTGCGGCAGATTGCACAACAGAAGGGCATCAGCATCGCTCAGTTGCTGTTGAGCTGGGTGATTTGCCAGCCGGGTGTAATGGCCATTCCCAAGGCGGGCAGCGTGGCGCACGTGCAGGAGAATGCGGCGGCCCTGAATATCACCCTGACCAGCGATGAGCTGGCGCTGCTGGATCGTGCTTTTCCGCCGCCGCAGCACAAACTGGCGCTGGATGTGGTGTAAACGGCGCGCACGCGCCGTTCAGCATTACTTATTGCGGATTCTCAGCGTGACGCCAAGGCGGGCAGGGGTTTCTCCGGCACTTTTCATCGGCTTGTTAATCCGCGCCGTCTCCACGCACACCATGGTTTTATAACCATCATTAGGCATATCGGCCATGCTGCAGGATAGTTCCGGGCCAGGATTCCAGGTGACAACGTCACTTTTATAATGGTGGTAGACTTCAATCTGTCGCTTACCGGCGCGATCGTGGATCACGCTGCAGTCTTCCGCTGCGGTATGAATGCGATCAACCCGATCGGGATAGATTTGTTTACCGTCCGCTGCGCTACCGATGGCATTGTCCTGCACCTTATCGATGTAGCTGTTGCCGAGCCCGCTGACTTCAACCTGCGCAATGTCCGCCACCTGAAAATAGCTGTGCAGCGCGGCAGTGGCTTCATAATCGCCCCAGGCTTCCAGCTCAATCTCACAGTGTTCAGCAATGCGGAAGCGCGCCAGCAGCGTGAAATCGTGCGGCCACAGTTTTTTCGTTTGTGCATTACTTTCCAGCGTGAACGTCAGCATGACCGCATCTTCGTTCTCATCATGCGCCGTCAGCGTCCACGGCTGATTACGGGCAAAGCCATGCGCAGGTTCACCTGCCGGACCAAACCACGGCCAGCAGACCGGCACGCCGCCGCGAATGGCTTTGCCGCTGACGAACCGCGTCTTGTCGCTGAGCCAGATGGCGGGCTGCTGACCGGCCGGCTGCCATGCCAGCAGGTGCGCACCCTGCAGGGCAATGGCGGCGCGTACTTTCGGATGGCTGATCACCAGAATCGGCAATTCACCCATCTGACGCTGCGACAGGTAAGGGGTGATCTGCGTCACCACGGGCAAGTTAAAGAGCGAATTGTGCATTGTCAGACCTTCTCTCATCCAATCGAAAAAAAAGGGGCGACCGAAGTCACCCCTTGTCTGTTTAGCTGGTTAGCTTACTTAGCAGCAACCAGTGCAATCAGATCCAGAACCTTGTTGGAGTAACCGGTTTCGTTATCGTACCAGGAAACCAGTTTCACAAAGTTGTCGTTCAGAGCGATACCAGCTTTCGCGTCGAACACGGAAGTCAGGGTTTCGCCGTTGAAGTCGGTAGAAACCACGTCGTCTTCGATGTAGCCCAGCACGTCTTTCATGTCACCTTCAGCAGCGGCTTTGATGGCTGCACAGATGTCTTTGTAAGACGCTGGTTTTTCCAGACGAACGGTCAGGTCAACCACAGACACGTTTGGCGTTGGTACGCGGAACGCCATACCGGTCAGTTTACCGTTCAGCTCTGGCAGAACTTTGCCAACTGCTTTCGCTGCACCAGTAGAAGATGGAATGATGTTCTGCGCTGCACCGCGGCCGCCGCGCCAGTCTTTGTGAGACGGGCCATCAACGGTTTTCTGGGTGGCGGTGGTGGCGTGAACAGTGGTCATCAGACCTTCAACGATACCGAACTTGTCGTTGATTACTTTAGCCAGCGGTGCCAGGCAGTTGGTGGTGCAGGAAGCGTTAGACACGATGTCCTGGCCGGCATATTTGTCGAAGTTGGCACCACGAACGAACATTGGGGTGTCATCTTTAGACGGGCCAGTCAGAACCACTTTCTTCGCGCCGGCAGTGATGTGTTTACGTGCGGTTTCGTCGGTCAGGAAGATACCGGTTGCTTCAGCAACAACGTCAACGCCCACTTCGTCCCATTTCAGGTTAGCCGGGTCTTTCTCAGCGGTAACACGGATTTTTTTACCGTTAACGATCAGCGCGCCATCTTTCACTTCTACGGTGCCGTCGAAACGACCGTGTGTAGAGTCATACTTCAGCATGTAAGCCATGTAATCGGCGTCGAGCAGGTCGTTGATCGCGACGATTTCGATGTCAGAACGCTGCTGAGCAGCACGGAAAACGATGCGACCGATACGGCCAAAACCGTTGATACCTACTTTGATAGTCATATATTCCACCAGCTATTTGTTAGTGAATAAAAGGTTGGCTGTAAAATTACAAAAACCTTACCAGGCGTCAAGCGGAATCGTGTCAATTGTTGCGACAGGTCAATTCCAGCGCCAGGAATAATTGGGTGCGCAAACGCTTGCGCAGCGCCCTTATTGCGCACCTATCTTACGCCGAATGCAGACTAAAAAGGGATGACTGTTGCAAAGAGTGATCGTCATCACAAAATTGCGCAGTGCTGGTCGGGGCAAAAGCATCCGCACGAAAAAAGACCCGGAAGATGTTGTTCGTTTGTTAGAATACTAGACGATTTTTACAGAATGACACTCCGGAACTCAAAATGGCTAAAGACACCGCACCCGAGGCAAAAATTGCCCAGCTGTCGGAAATGCAGCGCTACGTCACTCAGCATCGTGGAACCGAACCGCCTTTCACCGGCGCGCTGTTGCACAACAAGCAGGAGGGCATCTATCACTGCCTGGTCTGCAACGCACCGCTGTTTCTCTCCGAAACCAAGTATGACTCCGGCTGCGGCTGGCCGAGCTTTTACCAGCCGTATAACGATGAAGCTATCCGCTATCTGGAAGATGACTCGCACGGTATGCACCGCGTCGAAATCCGCTGCGGTAACTGTGACGCCCATCTTGGCCACGTCTTCCCGGATGGCCCGCAGCCAACCGGTGAGCGCTATTGTGTCAACTCAGCGTCGCTGAACTTTACCGACGAGCAGGGCAATCAGCACGAGGGCTGAGCATGAAGCAGGAACTGGAAGCAATGCTGGCGGCGATGACGCCGGAAGTCTACGAGCGCCTCGCCAGCGCGGTGGAAACCGGCAAGTGGCCAGACGGCGTGGCGCTGACGCAGGATCAGAAAGATAACTGTCTGCAGCTGGTGATGCTGTGGCAGGCGCGCCATAACGACGAACCGCAGCACATGACCATTGGTAAAGGCGGTGAGATGGTGATGAAGTCGAAAAAACAGCTGAAGGAAGAGTGGGGAATCGAGTCCGACGTGACGCGCATCAACCTGCATTAACCGGCTACAGGGCTGGAGAGTTCCAGCCCTGATTTTCAGATAATGACCGCACCCTGCGCCTGCATCTGCGCGATCGCGATCTCGCTGTCGTCCGGATTGAGATTGACGCCCCGGCAGCCTTCCTGCACCACCTCAACGTGATATCCCAGTTCCAGCGCATCCAGCACGCTGTACTTGACGCAGTAATCGGTCGCCAGGCCCAGCATCACCAGGTGAGTAATGCCGCGTTCGCGCAGCCAGCTGTCGAGTTCGGTTTTGCGGCGGTGCCCGTTATCGAAAAAGGCGCTGTAGCTATCCACATCCACATCGCCGCCTTTATGGAACACCGCATCAATCAGACTGCGATCGAGATCCGGATGGAAATCCGCGCCCTGTGAGTGCTGCACGCCGTGATCCGGCCACCAGATCTGCGCCAGACCATTCAGTTCACCGAGCGTATACACCGGCTCGCCAGAGACCGAGGCAAAGCTGCCGTGATTGGCCGGATGCCAGTCCTGCAACGCCACCACGCATTCACCGCGCGCGCGGAATTCGCGTGCATAGCGATTAGCAACGGCAACCGTCTGGTCACCTTCACGCACGGCCATCGGGCCGCCGGGGCAAAAATCGTTCTGAATATCGATGATTATCAATGCCCGCTTCATGGGATTTTGCTCCGTATCAGTCTTCGGTCAGTTCGCCACGTAAATTCTGCTGCATTTTGGCACGAATTTCAGCGCTGGTGAGGTTCTGGCTTAACAAAAAGTGCAGTTTAGTCAGGGTGGCCTCGACGGTCAGATCAAAACCACTGATCACGCCGGCGTGTTCCAGTGCGTTGCCGGTGGCGTAACCGCCCATATTGACCTTACCGGACATGCACTGCGTCAGGTTCACCACCACAATGCCGCGCTCGCTGGCCTGCTGCAGTTCGGCAAGAAACTCGGCGTTTTGTGGCGCGTTGCCCACACCGTAAGAGCGCAGAATCAGCGCTTTGACCGGCTGACGCAGGAAATTGCGCACCACGTCGGCAGAGATGCCCGGATAAATCGTCACCACGCCAATCGGCTGAGGCGTGATCGGATGGACGATCAGCTCACCGCTGCCGCGCGGTGCCGGCGGCGTATTGAGACGGCGAATATGGATGCCCGCTTCCAGCAGCGGCGACAGGTTAGGTGACGCAAACGCATTAAAGCCGTCGGCGTGGGCTTTGGTGGTGCGGTTACCGCGGAACAGCGTGTTGTTGAAGAACAGCGCCACTTCATTAATCGGATAGTTGGCCGCGACGTACAGCGAGTTCAGCAGGTTCTGCTGACCGTCTGAGCGCAGCTCGGCCAGCGGGATCTGCGACCCGGTGACGATCACCGGCTTGGCCAGGTTCTCCAGCATGAACGACAGCGCCGACGCGGTGAACGCCATGGTATCGGTGCCATGCAGAATGACGAAACCGTCATAGCGATCGTAGTTCAGCTGGATGTCGTCAGCGATTGACTGCCAGTCCTGCGGCGTCATATCCGAGGAGTCAATCAGCGGGTGGTATTCGTGGATGGTAAAATCCGGCATTTCCGGACGGTGAAACTCTGGCATCATCGCCAGCTGCTGCTGCAGATGGCCAGAGACCGGAATGTAACCCTGCGCGGAGCGTTGCATACCGATGGTCCCGCCCGTGTAGGCTACATAGATATTTTTCTTTTGCATGAATGGACTCAGACTTGCCGTAAAACGCGCAGTATAAGGGGATTAGCGGGGAAAAGCAGCCCGACCAGCGGCCGGGCTGTAAAGATTAGCGTACGTTGCCGCAGGTCAGGCAGAACGCGTAACGGTTTTGCGGATCGTTGAGATTATTCATCAGGCCCGGCTGCGCCTGCAGCGCGCCCATCACTTCGCTGACCGGTGCCGGCAGCCACACTTTCAGCGCGGCCGGCAGCACGGCCTGCGCCGACGCATTCATCTGGTTAAGCAGCAGGTCGATCATCCCCGGATCGTCCTGATACCAGCTCAGTTCAGGTTTCGCGACCTTCGCCAGCTCGGCGGCTTTGGCTACCGCATCGTCGAAGTCGCCCAGCGCATCCACCAGCCCGTTGGCTTTGGCATCGCTACCGGTCCAGACGTGACCCTGCGCAATGGCATCAATCTGCTGTGGCGTTTTATGGCGTGACGCCGCCACCAGACCGACAAAGTTGCGATAACCATTTTCAATGGTCAGCTGCATCAGCTGCTGCACTTCAGTCGGCAGCGCTTTGGTGGTAGACACATCCGCCAGCGGCGAGGTGGCAACGCCATCGCTGTGCACGCCGATGCTGCTCAGGCTGTTCTCCACCGTATTGATCACGCCGAAGATGCCGATCGACCCGGTCAGGGTGCTCGGCGCAGCAACGATGTAGTCGGCCGGCGTGGAGATCCAGTAGCCGCCCGATGCCGCCATGCCGCCCATCGACACCACCACCGGCTTGCCGGCATCGTGCGCCGCCGCCAGCTCTTCGCGGATGGCCTCAGAGGCCGTTACGCTTCCGCCCGGGCTGTTGACGCGCAGCACAATGGCTTTGATTTTGTCGTCGAGGCGGGCGTCGCGGATTTGTGCTGCGGTGGTGTCGCCACCGACGTTGCCGGCGCTCTCTTCGCCGTCCATGATGGCGCCGCTGGCGAGAATCACCGCAATGTTGCCATCCTGCTGCGGCGGTTGTTTGACGTTGTAGTCATAGATGCTGACGTTGCGGTAGTCGTTGCTGGCTTTATCCCAGCCAAAGGTTTTCACCAGCTCGCGATCGGCGGCAGCGCGCGAATCCAGCACATCCACCAGTTTGTTATCCAGGGCATATTTAGCGGTATCGCCCTGAACGGCCTGCAGACCGCTGATGATGCCCGCCGCCCCCGGGAACAGCTGCTGCGGCGTGATTTGCCGGTTGGCGGACACCGTGTTGAGGTAGTTCTGCCACAGCTGGCCGACCCAGCGGCCATCAGCATCGCGCGCTTCCGGCGACATATCATCACGCAGGAAAGGTTCAACTGCGGACTTATAGGTGCCGACACGGAACACGTGTGAGCTGACTTTCAGCTTATCCAGCAGGGATTTGTAATACAGGCCGTTGGTGGCGAAACCGTGCAGATCTACCGTGCCCTGCGGCGACAGATAGACCTTCGTGGCGTAGCTGGCGAGATAGTATTGCGCCTGGCTATAGCTGTCGCCGAGGGCAAAAATGGGTTTGCCCGCGTCGCGGAATTCGCGCAGCGCCTTACCCACGTACTGCAGCGAAGGCTGATCGCCGCCGGCAAAATCGCGCAGATCCAGCACCATGCCGGTGATATTTTTATCGCTCTTTGCCTGACGAATGGCATCGACCACATCAAACAACGAGTTTTCCTGCAAACGATCGCTGCTGGCACCCAGCAGCTGGCGGCTGATGCGGCTCAGACGATTGCTGACCGACGGTTTGTCCACCAGCACGCCGCTCAGATCGACTTTCAGCGCACCCTGCTGCACTGGTTCACTGCTGCTGGCGCTGGATAGCTGCAGCCAGATGCCGACGCCGGCCAGAATTAACACAATCAGGAACAGATTCAGGATAAATTCCCGGATAAAATTCAGCACCCGCCAGCTCCAGCGGAACAGGCCAGCAATAATTCGCCACAATGTGCGCATAAACTCTCCATATTCACGTAGCCAGGGCAGCCGGTATGCGGTCTGCCCCGATGTCGGGTTCATCCTAAAGAGCAGCGTGCGAAAAGTCAGCAGGAAATCGCGCCAGACTGTTACAAAAGATCGCGCTGTGCCAGGATTAGCCCACGCTTTGTTAATCACGGGAGAATCAAGATGGATGCACTCGAATTACTGGTAAACCGTCGTTCAGCGTCGCGTCTGACCGAGCCGGCACCGGCCGGTGAGGTGCTGCAGAATATTCTGCACGCGGGTATGCGCGCACCGGATCACGGCACGCTGCAGCCGTGGCGCTTCATCATTATTGAAAATGAGGGGCGCGAACGCTTCAGCCATCTGCTGGAGCAGGCCGCACGCGACAGCCAGCTGGATGACAAAGCCATTGAGAAGGCCCGGACGTCGCCGTTCCGCGCGCCGATGATTATTACCGTTGTCGCGCACTGCGAAGCCTCCGCCAAAGTGCCGCGCTGGGAGCAGGTCGTGTCCGCTGGCTGCGCGGTGATGGCGATGCAAATGGCGGCCGTCGCGCAGGGCTTTAACGGCATCTGGCGCAGCGGGCCATGGACCGATCATCCGCAGGTACGCGCCGCCTTTGGCTGCCGCGAACAGGATGCGATTGTGGGTTTCCTCTACCTCGGTACGCCGCAGCTGAAAGCCAATACCACCGTGGTTGCGCCCGACAGCGAGGCGTTTGTCAGTTATTTCTGACAGACAGCAGCGGGTTTCTGCGGCAAGGTGCATGCAACGACACTGATTGCACAGTCGCTGTGCGAAAGATCGCGCTTAGCGGCGACAGCGCTTACCAGCAGCGGGCAGCCAGGCTAACATAGCCCTCTCTGTTCAGCGCACAAGGAACCCGCCATGAGCGAACCGCTTCGTTTGACGCAATACAGCCACGGCGCTGGCTGCGGCTGTAAAATTTCACCTCAGGTGCTTGAGACCATTCTGCACAGCGAACTGGCTGCCTTTCACGATCCGCGACTGCTGGTCGGCAATGAAACCCGTGACGATGCTGCCGTGTACGATCTTGGCAACGGCACGGCGGTGGTCAGCACCACTGACTTCTTTATGCCCATCGTTGACGATCCGCACACCTTTGGCCGTATCGCGGCCACTAACGCCATCAGTGATATTTACGCCATGGGCGGCAAACCGATCATGGCTATCGCTATTCTCGGCTGGCCGGTTAATGTGCTGGACGCGAAAGTGGCACAGCAGGTGATTGAAGGCGGTCGCGCGGCCTGCCAGGCGGCCGGCATCACGCTGGCGGGTGGCCACTCAATCGATGCGCCGGAGCCGATTTTTGGCCTTGCCGTTACCGGCATCGTTGACGTGGCGCGCGTAAAAAAGAACAGCGCCGCGCAGGCGGGCTGCGAGCTGTTTCTCACCAAACCGCTCGGCATCGGTATTCTGACTACCGCAGAGAAAAAAGGGCTGCTGCGTGCGGAGCATCAGACGCTGGCGGCGCAGGTGATGTGCCAGCTCAATAGCGCAGGGGCGGAATTTGCTAAACTGCCCGGCGTCAGCGCCATGACCGATGTCACCGGCTTTGGTCTGCTGGGGCATCTGAGTGAAATCTGTCTGGGCTCCGGCCTGCGCGCACATGTGCAGGCCGCACAGGTACCGCGTCTGCCCGGCGTGGACCAGTACATTGCGGCCGGCGCGGTGCCGGGCGGCACCAGCCGCAACTTCGCCAGCTACGGCGAGCACATTTCTGCCATGGATGAGGCCACGCGCGCACTGCTGTGCGATCCGCAAACTTCCGGCGGGCTGCTGGTGGCGGTACAGCCTGACGCTATTGCGGCGTTTCACGCGTGCGCCGTGCAGGCTGGCGTCGAGGCCACGGCGATTGGCTCGCTGCTGCCGGCCGACCGCGCCCATCCACTGATTACTGTAGTCACCTGACGTAAAGGAACGACGCCATTCATGCGTTTGTTTATTGCTGAAAAACCCAGTCTGGCGCGCGCCATCGCCGATGTGCTACCCAAACCGCATCGACGTGGCGACGGCTATATTGCCTGTGGTAATGACCAGGTTGTGACCTGGTGTGTCGGGCATCTGCTGGAGCAGGCGCAGCCTGACAGCTATGGCAGCCGCTATGCGCGCTGGAATCTGGCGGATTTACCTATCATCCCGGATAAATGGCGCCTGCAGCCGCGCCCGTCGGTAGCGAAGCAGCTCAAAGTGATCGAGGGCTTACTGCAGCAAGCCAGCGTGGTGGTGCACGCCGGTGACCCGGATCGCGAAGGACAACTGCTGGTCGACGAAGTGCTCGATTATCTGCAGCTGCCGGCTGAAAAGCGCCAGCAGGTGCAGCGCTGCCTGATTAACGACCTCAACCCTGCGGCGGTCGAGCGCGCGGTGAGCCGTTTGCGCGAGAACCGTGAATTCATTCCGCTGTGCGTCTCGGCGCTGGCCCGGGCGCGCGCCGACTGGCTGTATGGCATCAACATGACCCGCGCCTGGACGCTGCTGGGCCGCAACGCCGGTTACGACGGCGTGCTCTCGGTGGGACGCGTTCAGACGCCGGTGCTGGGACTGGTGGTGAGGCGCGATGAAGAGATCGAAAACTTTGTGCCGAAGGATTACTTCGAAGTTAAAGCGCACATCGTCACCCCAAAAGAGGAGCGCTTCGTTGCCAGCTGGATCCCCAGCGATGCCTGTGAACCGTGGCAGGATGACGAGGGCCGTTTACTGCATCGTCCTCTCGCTGACCACGTGCTTGAACGTATCAACGGCAAACCGGCGTGGGTTACCGGCTACAACGATAAGCGGGAGTCAGAAACGGCGCCGCTGCCATTTTCCCTCTCCAGCCTGCAAATCGAGGCGGCGAAGCGTTTTGGCCTCAGTGCCCAGACGGTACTGGACTGCTGTCAGCGTTTGTATGAAACCCATAAACTAATTACGTATCCGCGTTCGGACAGCCGCTATCTGCCGGATGAACATTTTGCCGGACGTCATGCGGTGCTGAACGCCATTCAGGCGCATCAGCCGGACGTGTCGCTGCCAGCGGATTTCAATGCGGATCAGAAAAATCGCTGCTGGGACGATAAAAAAGTGGATGCGCACCATGCCATCGTTCCTACGGCGCGCGCCAGCAAGGTGGACCTGAGCGACAATGAAGCCAATATTTACGGTCTGATTGCGCGCCAGTATCTGATGCAGTTTTGTCCCGACGCGGTATTTCGCAAATGCGTCATCGACCTCGATATCGGCGGTGGCAGGTTCGTCGCCAAAGCACGTTTTCTTGCCGAAGCCGGCTGGCGTGCGCTGCTGGGCAGTAAAGAGCGCGATGAAGAGAATGATGGCACGCCGCTGCCGGTGGTGAGTAAAGGCGATGAGCTGTTGTGTGAGCGTGGTGAGGTGCTGGCGAAGCAGACTCAGCCGCCGCGGCCGTTCACCGACGCCACGCTGCTGTCGGCCATGACCGGTATTGCCCGCTTTGTGCAGGATAAAGAATTAAAGAAAGTGCTGCGTGCGACCGATGGTTTAGGAACGGAAGCGACGCGTGCCGGCATCATAGAATTGCTGTTCCGCCGTACATTTCTGGTGAAAAAAGGTCGCTATATTCACTCAACCGAGGCGGGCAGGGCGCTGATTCATGCGTTACCTGAGATGGCCGCGCGGCCGGATATGACGGCGCACTGGGAGTCAACGCTTACCCGCATCAGTGAAAAAGCCTGTCGCTATGATGAGTTTATGCAGCCGCTGGTCAGTACCTTAATTGGTTTGATCGGTGAGGCGCGCCAGAGGCCGTCACTGCAGGCTTTTCGTGGATTAGCCGCGACCGGAGCGAAGACGCGCAGTAAAGGCAAAACGCCCCGGCGCAAAACGAAGGAGACGGAATAATGCGTTACGCAACGATGTTGCTGAGTGGGCTGCTGCTATGCAGCCATGCCGCGCTGGCTAATCGCCAGCCGGAGCCCGCGCGAATGGGCAATACTGATGTGGTGGTGGATATGCCGCCGGAGGTGTGGACGCAGGGGCAGAATCGTCAGCAGAACAACTGCCTGCAGTGCTGTATCTATGAAAACCGCAGCTATTCTGAAGGTGCGGTTGTAAAAGCGGAAGGCGTACTGCTGCAGTGTGCGCGTGACGAAAAAGTGCTGGGCACCAATCCGCTGATTTGGAAAATCATTAAATAAGCGGGCGTGGCGCGCAGGCGCCACGCTGTTCAGTTACAGCTTGAAACTGGACCACACTGGCGCGTGATCGGACGGTTTGTCCATACTGCGAATGTCGTAGTCGATACCGCTATCGATGCAGCGTGATGCCAGCGGTGGGCTGGCCAGCAGCAGATCGATGCGCAGACCGCGGTTGTCATCAAATCCTTTTGAGCGATAGTCGAACCACGAGAAGCGATCTGCGGTCTCCGGGTTTTTCTCACGCCACGTATCGACCAGTCCCCACTGCAGCAAACGGTCCATCCACTCGCGCTCTTCCGGCAGGAAAGAGCATTTGCCGGTGCGCAGCCAGCGCTTGCGGTTCTCTTCACCAATACCAATGTCCAGGTCAGTACTGCTGATGTTCATATCGCCCATGATCAGCACCGGCTTGTCGGCCGCCAGTTGCTGCTCGAGATAGCTTTGCAGGTCGCGATAAAACTTCTCTTTGGCCGGGAACTTGATGGGATGGTCACGGCTTTCCCCCTGCGGGAAGTAACCGTTAATGACGGTGATATCGCCAATCGGGCTGGGAATTTCTGCCATGATCAGACGTCGCTGGGAATCTTCGCCGTCATCGGGAAAACCGCGTCGAACTGCCACCGGCTGCGTTTTGGTCAGCAGCGCCACGCCGTAATGGCCTTTCTGGCCGTGATAAAACACGTTGTAACCGAGCTTGCTGACCTCTTCCAGCGGGAACATGTCATCGTGCACTTTGGTTTCCTGCAGGCCGATGACATCCGGTTGATGCTGTTCAACCAGCGCCGCCAGCTGATGAGGGCGTGCGCGCAAGCCGTTGATGTTAAAAGAGACAAATTTCATTTCGCTGCCATTTTTCGTCGCAAAAGGTTGCGGCGATGGTAACCAGGTTTGCGGCAAAAGTCATGGCTTGCGTCATAAGAGCGTGACGATAAGAGCAAGAGGCAGAACGCAGGTGATTTGTAGTGGGAGACGCAGGAGAGCGGGGTAAGACAGGCGATGCCGTTCAGCTGGGGGCGTTGATGTGAATATCCAGGTGCGCATTAATGCGCACCCTACAATCCGGGCGACAACTGGGACGATGAGAATAGAAACCGGTCACATGGGTAACATTTCAGGCCGTATCACTGCAGGGGTGGCATGTGGGTACAAACCGGTCACATGGGTAACACTTGAGTCCGTATCACTGTAGGGTCGCCATTGATGGCGACCTGCATCGCGTAAATTCAGATGTCGGTCTGGTGAAAAGTGCAGCATAGAATGGTGGCGGGAGAAGGATTATTCGCCGCAAGCGGCTCACCCTGCGGGCCGCGCTGCGCGCGTTGTCTCACTGCGTTCGACCCGAACCTTCGGTCGAAGCTTCTCATCCTTCTCCAGGTGTTATTAACTGGCTTTGTTGACTGGCTGGAAGAAGAGTGCAGCATAGAATGGTGGCGGGAGAAGGATTCGAACCTTCGAAGTCGATGACGGCAGATTTACAGTCTGCTCCCTTTGGCCGCTCGGGAATCCCGCCAGGGATATGAAGCTCAGAAGATTCAGGCGCAGAATGGATTCAGATGGTGGCGGGAGAAGGATTCGAACCTTCGAAGTCGATGACGGCAGATTTACAGTCTGCTCCCTTTGGCCGCTCGGGAATCCCGCCACTGGCCTGAATCTTTATGCCTGAAAGCGGGGCGCATCATACCAAATGCGTTCAGTCTGTAAAGCGCCCGCAGTAAAAAACTCAATCGTTTGCCCACTTTTTACGCGTGGCGCTGAAGAGTTGCGCAAATCAGCGCCGCAGTGGTTAAAGAATGATCGTGCGGTTACCGTAAACAAACACGCGCTGGCCCAGCACTTTATACAGCGCGCGGCTTAGTACATTCTTTTCCACGTCGCGTCCGGCACGCATCATCTCTTCAGCGGTATAGCTGTGATCGACGTTAATCACGTCCTGCATGATGATCGGGCCTTCATCCAGGTTGTCGTTCACGTAGTGCGCTGTGGCACCGATGATCTTCACGCCGCGCTCATAGGCCTGATGATAAGGACGGGCGCCAATAAAGGCTGGCAGGAACGAGTGGTGAATATTGATGATCTGGTTGGGATAACGCTGCACAAACGCCGGCGTCAGCACGCGCATGTATTTCGCCAGCACCACGTAATCCGGCTGATAGCGATCGATCTCATCCGTCATGCGGTTATCGTGCTCTTCGCGCGTCAGGCCTTCATGGCTGACCAGCACGAACGGGATGTCAAAACGCTCGACCAGCGAACGCAGCGTTTCATGGTTACCAATGACGGCGGCGATTTCCATGTCCAGACCACCAAAAGCGCTCTTCATCAGCAGATCGCCCAGGCAATGCGCCTCTTTGGTGACCAGAATCACCACGCGGCGACGTCCGGCGCTGTGCAGCTCACGTACCGAACCGGTCGGCAGCGCGCTGTCGAGGTCAGCCAGCAGCGTGTTGTCGTTGAAAATGCCTTCCAGCTCTGTGCGCATGAAAAAGCGCCCGGTACGGTGATCGACGAACTCATTGTTCTGCACAATGTTCAGTTCGTGCTTGTAGCAAATGTTGGTGATCTTGGCGATCAGACCTTTGGCATCGGGGCAAATGGTCCGTAAAACTTTTCGTTGCATGGTTTGCGCTTGCATCTCGATCAGAGTCCTGTCAAAGCGATGAATGGTGAAGCTGTTGGGCATCTGTCCAGATTAGCCACAACATTTTTTGTATTTTTTATCGGAGCCACAAGGACAGCGATCGTTACGCCCTAACTCCGGCGTTGTTCCGTCGACATAGTACCAGCGTTGATCCTCGCGAAGAAAGCGTGAACATTCATACAGGCTGCAGGTACGGCCTTTTTCGAGATAACGCGCAAAAAAAGTCACGAAGGCTTCATTCTCATGGCTTCCGTGATTACAACGGGTTACATTCAGGCCAAGCCATTCTGTGGTGGCGAAACTTTCGGATAATAGCGTCTCCAGTCCGGCCACGCGCTGGCTGGGATGCCAGGTTTCTACCAGCCAGGCGGCGTTTTGCTTAACGTAAGCGCTGTAACGCGAGCGCATTAACTGTTCAGCGCGCTGTGGCGTTTGTTGACCGTTCAGAAAGGGCTGACAACATAGGCTATACTGCTCTCCGCTGCAGCAGGGGCACTTTTCGGACACATCATCTCCTGAGAGTGATTAAAGTTAATGAAAGTGTGCGCTATGTTAGCCGACTGGCCAGCGTGAAGCTACGCATCAGGTTGATCACGAGGTGAGATGAGAAAAGTCAGGATTGGGCTGGCCCTGGGATCGGGCGCTGCCAAAGGCTGGGCGCATATCGGTGTCATCAACGCGCTGGAGCGCGCCGGTATTGAGGTGGATGTTGTCGCCGGCTGTTCCGTCGGCGCACTGGTGGGTTCTGCTTACGTCAACGGCCGTCTGGCGTTGATGGAGAAGTGGGTCAGCGCATTTCGCTACTGGGATGTTATCCGTCTGATGGATCTCTCATGGCAGCGTGGCGGCCTGCTACGCGGCGACCGGGTGTTTAGCCATATCCGTCAGCTGATCCCTAACGAGCTCATCGAAGACGCGGACAAGCGCTTTGGCGTGGTGGCAACCAACCTCAGCACCGGACGCGAGCTGTGGCTGACCGAAGGGGATTTGCACCAGGCGGTGCGTGCATCGTGTAGTATGCCAGGTTTATTGCCTCCGGTTGGCTACAATGGTTATTGGCTGGTGGATGGTGCGGTGGTCAATCCGGTGCCGATTTCGCTGACCCGCGCGCTGGGCGCTGACATTGTGATTGCCGTTGACCTGCAACATGATGCGCACCTGATGCAGCAGGATCTGCTGTCGGTCACGCCGCAGAGCGGTGAAGAAGCGGCAGCGGCAGAAGCACTGAGCTGGGGCAAAAAACTGCGCCAGCGTCTGATGGGGTTGACCCATCGACGCGCCAGCCAGTCTCCAGGCGCGATGGAAATTATGTCAACGTCAATCCAGGTATTGGAAAATCGCCTGAAACGTAACCGTATGGCAGGCGATCCGCCGGATGTGCTGATTCAGCCTTTTTGTCCGCAGATTTCAACGCTGGACTTTCATCGGGCTGAAGAGGCCATTGCGGCAGGCAAGGCCGCCGTGGAGAAAAAAATGGATGAACTATTACCGCTGGTCCGTAGCAGATAATCAGTTGTTCATTCACGGGGGTTGTGACTTCAGCCAATTCTGAAAGGCGCAACGGCGTTTTATGAACCACTATTGAAATATCTGGTACGCAGGGGGAGAGAATGGAAAAACCGCTAATCGGCAAAAAGATACTCATTGTCGAAGATGAGGTCGTTTTCCGTTCATTGCTGGACACATTGTTAACTGGCCTCGGAGCCAGCACGTTCGAAGCGGGCGACGGACTCGACGGCCTGAATTTACTCGCCGCGCAGTCGGTGGACCTGGTCATTTGCGATCTGGAAATGCCGCGCATGGGCGGTATTGAGTTTGTCGAGCGAATTCGTACTCGCGGTAATAGCGTGCCCATCCTGATCATCTCCGCCACGCAGAACATGGCCGATATTGCCCACGTGCTGCGCCTTGGCGTGCAGGACGTGCTGCTCAAGCCACTAAAAAACCTGGAACGTTTCCGTGAAGCGGTGTTTGAGTGCCTCTATCCTTCGATGTTCACCTCGAAAGTGGAAGAAGATGAACAGCTGTTTCAGGACTGGGATGCCCTGGTCCGCGATCCGCTCGCTGCCGCCAAGCTGCTCAAACAGCTGCAACCGCCTGTCCAGCAAACCATCGCCAGCTGCCGCATAAACTACCGTCAACTCACCATGGCGGAACAGCCGGGGCTGGTGCTGGATATTGCCGCGCTGTCGGACAAAGATCTGGCGTTTTATTGCCTGGACGTGACGCGTGCCGGCGACAACGGCGTGCTGGCTGCACTATTGCTCAGAGCACTGTTTAACGGTTTATTGCAGGAGCAACTGTCCGGGCAAAAGCAGCGTCTGCCGGAACTCAATGGTCTGCTGCGTCAGGTGAATATGCTGTTGCGTCAGGCCAACCTGAACGGTCAGTTCCCGCTGCTGGTGGGCTACTATCATCGTCAGTTGAAAAATCTGATTCTGGTTTCAGCCGGTCTGAATGCCACGCTGCACATCAATACTCAGCAAATCCAGCTCAGTAACGGCGTGCCGCTTGGCACTATGGGCAGCACCCATCTTAATCAAATCAGCCAGCGCGCCGATGCCTGGCAATGTCACGTCTGGGGAGCCGGCGGCCGGCTTCGCCTGATGTTATCGTCCGAAGAATAGCCACTCAGATTTATATTTTCCGCGGGTTAAAGACAGGGCCAAAGCTTAGCTTTACACTTGGGTAATAGTCTTAAATTCCGCGGATTAACTCCATCCAGGATAAATCCGTCTGACACTAACTGATATACTCATTTCGTTTTTAAACCGACATATCAAGTATTAACTTGAACGGCCTATTAAGAGAGGTATTTGATGTCTGCCTATAAGTCTAAAGTAAAAAAAGCGGTAATCCCGGTTGCAGGTCTGGGTACGCGTATGCTGCCTGCCACCAAAGCTATTCCAAAAGAGATGTTACCGCTGGTCGATAAGCCGTTGATCCAGTATGTCGTGAACGAGTGTATTGCTGCGGGTATTAATGAGATCGTGCTGGTTACGCACTCCTCTAAAAACTCCATCGAAAACCATTTTGATACCAGTTTCGAACTGGAAGCGATGCTGGAAAAACGCGTGAAGCGTCAGCTGCTGGATGAAATCCAGTCCATCTGCCCGCCACACGTCACCATCATGCAGGTACGTCAGGGTATCGCCAAGGGCCTCGGTCACGCCGTGATGTGTGCTCATCCGCTGGTCGGTGATGAGCCAGTCGCGGTGATTCTGCCAGACGTGATTATTGATGAGTACGAATCTAACCCAACCAAAGATAACCTGGCAGAAATGCTGACGCGCTTTGAAGAGAGCGGTCGCAGCCAGATCATGGTTGAGCCAGTTGCCGATGTCACCGCTTACGGCGTGGTTGACTGCCAGGGCGCAGAGCTGGCACCGGGCCAGAGCGCACCGATGGTGGGCGTGGTTGAGAAGCCAAAAGCCTCGGAAGCCCCATCTAACCTGGCGGTAGTGGGGCGTTACGTGCTGTCTGCGGACATCTGGCCTCTGCTGGCGAAGACCCCTCCGGGTGCCGGCGGCGAAGTGCAGCTGACCGACTCCATCGCCATGCTGATGGAAAAAGAGACCGTAGAAGCTTACCACCTGACCGGCGTGAGCCACGACTGCGGTAACAAACTGGGTTATATGCAAGCTTTTGTTGAGTATGGCGTGCGTCATCCGGTACTGGGCAAAGATTTCGCTCAGTGGCTCGACGGCGTTGCAGGCAACAAAAAGTAATTCATTAAGCACAGGATAATTCAATGAAAGTCACTGTATTTGGTATCGGCTATGTCGGTCTGGTTCAGGCTGCGGTGTTGGCCGAAGTCGGACATGACGTTCTCTGTATTGATGTCGACGAAAAGAAAGTCGAAAGCCTGAAAAAGGGCATCATCCCAATTTTTGAACCGGGCCTGACGCCGCTGGTTATGTCGAACTATGAAGCGGGGCGTCTGAAATTCAGCACCAACGCAGAAGAGGGCGTAAACCATGGCGTAATGCAGTTTATTGCTGTGGGCACGCCGCCGGATGAGGATGGTTCCGCCGACCTGAAATATGTGACTGCGGTTGCGCGTACTATTGCGCAGCACATGAACGATCACAAAGTCGTCATCGACAAATCTACCGTACCGGTAGGCACCGCTGACCGCGTGCGCGCGGTGATGAGCGAAACGCTGAAGCAGCGTGACGCCAATATTGCGTTCGATGTGGTCTCCAACCCGGAGTTCCTGAAAGAGGGCGCCGCAGTTAACGATTGCATGCGTCCGGAACGTATCGTGGTGGGCACTGACAATGATGAAGTGGTCGAACTGCTGCGTGAACTGTACGAGCCGTTTAACCGTAATCACGATCGCATGATTCTGATGGATATCCGCAGTGCAGAGCTGACCAAATATGCAGCTAACTGCATGCTGGCGACCAAAATCAGCTTCATGAACGAGATTTCCAACCTTGCGGAACGCCTGGGTGCTGACGTGGAAAAAGTACGTCAGGGCATCGGTTCTGATTCACGCATCGGTTATCACTTTATTTATCCGGGCTGTGGTTACGGCGGTTCCTGCTTCCCGAAAGACGTGCAGGCGCTGATTCGCACTGCAGAGTCAATCGGCTACACCCCGCGCCTGTTGCAGGCGGTAGAAGACGTCAACGATTCGCAGAAGAACAAGCTGCCGACGTTTATTAAACGTCACTTTGGCGACGATCTGCGTGGCAAGACGTTTGCACTGTGGGGTCTGGCGTTCAAACCGAACACCGACGATATGCGTGAAGCCTCAAGCCGCGTGCTGATGGAAGCACTGTGGCAGGCGGGCGCAACGGTGCAGGCGTTTGATCCGGAAGCGATGGAAGAAGCCCAGCGCATCTACGGCCATCGTGACGATCTGAAGCTGTGCGGCACTAAAGAAGCTGCGCTGCAGGGCGCCGATGGTCTGGTGATCTGCACCGAGTGGCAGAACTTCCGTGCTCCGGATTTCGACGTGATTAAATCCTCGTTAAAACAACCCGTGATTTTTGATGGTCGTAACCTGTATGATCCGGAGCGTATCAGCAAACGCGGTTTCGTTTATTATGCAATCGGCCGCGGAGCGTCTATTCAAATTGTGTAATAAATGAGGGATGTATGAATTTTCTGGTCACCGGCGCGGCAGGATTTATTGGTTTTCACGTTAGTCAGCGTTTGCTGGCTGCCGGTCACCAGGTTGTTGGTATCGATAACCTGAATGATTACTACGATGTCAGCCTGAAACAGGCGCGCCTCGACCAGATTACCGCACATCCCGCGTTTACTTTCCTTAAAATGGACCTGGCGGATCGCCAGGCCATTTCTTCCCTGTTTGAACAGCATGCTTTTGCGCGCGTGATCCATTTAGGCGCACAGGCAGGGGTTCGCTATTCCATCGAGAATCCGCACGCCTACGCTGATGCCAACCTGATTGGTCACTTAAATATTCTGGAAGGTTGCCGTCATCATAAGATTGGCCACCTGCTGTATGCTTCATCGAGTTCGGTTTATGGCCTGAACCGTAAAATGCCGTTCTCCACGGATGATTCGGTTGATCATCCGGTATCACTTTATGCTGCGACGAAAAAAGCCAACGAATTAATGTCGCATACCTATTCACACCTTTACCAATTACCTACCACCGGATTGCGCTTCTTTACCGTTTATGGTCCGTGGGGCCGTCCGGATATGGCGCTGTTTAAGTTCACCCGCGCGATGCTGGCCGGTGACGCGATTGATGTGTATAACCGCGGCCAGATGACACGTGACTTCACCTATATTGATGATATTGCCGAAGCGATTGTGCGTTTGCAGGACGTGATTCCGCAGGCAGATGAAAACTGGACGGTGGAAAACGGCTCGCCTGCCACCAGTTCGGCGCCGTATCGCGTGTACAATATTGGCAATAGTCAGCCTACCAGCCTGATGACTTACATTGAGTCGCTGGAAAAAGCGCTGGGGATTGAGGCGAAGAAAAATATGCTGCCGATGCAGCCCGGCGATGTATTAGGCACCAGTGCAGACACCCAGCCGCTGTATGACGCGATAAATTTCCGCCCGCAGACCAGCGTAGAGCAGGGCGTGCAGCGTTTTGTTGACTGGTACCGCGACTTCTATCAGCAGTAAATCGCGATAAAAAAAGGAAGCCAGCGGCTTCCTTTTTTCTTACCCGGTGTAAAACAGAGCATAGCGCCAGGGCTGGCATGCTGCGAAGCACTGGTTCCTTACAGCAGGAAATCGTCCAGTTGTTTACCTTGTTCTTCAATCGCTTTTTTAATCACGGCTGGCGTACGTCCCTGGCCGGTCCAGGTACGGTTCTCACCGTTTTCATCGACGTAACCATACTTCGCCGGGCGAGCCGCGCGTTTGGCTTTACCTGGCGCTTTGGTTTCCGCTAATGCCTGCAGCAGTTCGTTTGGATCAATACCGTCTGCCATCAGCATTTCACGATATTGTTCCAGCTTACGGCTGCGCTCGGCATTTTCCGCCTGGGCAAGAGATTCTTCTTCACGACGTTCATTCACCACAACCTCAAGTTTTTCCAGCATCTCTTCCAGTGTTTCCAGAGAGCATTCCCGAGCCTGCGCGCGCAATGTACGGATATTATTAAGAATTTTAAGTGCTTCGCTCATTGTCCTAATCTCAAAATATAATAAATGGAGTTGTTCTGCCGCCTCATAATAGTGGCGGTGAAAAATAACTGCAATAGCCAGATTAAAAAGCAAAACGTAAAGTTAATGTTGTTAAGCTTTTTAAGGCGCTATTTATTATTCTTTTTATAGATTTGATAGCACAGGTTTTGCAGGGATAAATACCGCTGTGCCCCTTTCGCCCGGGCATCAGCGCTAATAATGCTGAATAAAATTGCTGCATGATGACGGCTTTGACATAACGTGCGAAATGTTGATAACGATGCTGCTGATCTATGATGATGGCGTTAATTTGAGCAGTTGATAAAAATAATGCATCGCAACAGTGCAGCAGCTTTATGATAGACTCACGCGCAACAGTTTCAGGCAGTGACAAGAGACATTTTATGGCGCAACTCTATTTTTATTACTCAGCGATGAACGCGGGAAAATCCACCGCACTGCTGCAGTCTTCCTACAATTACCATGAGCGCGGCATGCGTACGCTGGTGTATACCGCGGAAATTGACGACCGCTTCGGCGCCGGAAAAGTCAGCTCGCGTATTGGTCTTTCGTCTCCGGCTTTTTTATATAACGCGCAGACCAACCTGGAAAGTGAAATAGCGGAACAGCACGCGAAGCAGACGGTTCACTGTGTACTGGTGGATGAGAGCCAGTTTCTGACGCGTGAGCAGGTGAAAGCCCTGTCGGACGTGGTAGATAATCTGGATATTCCGGTGCTGTGTTATGGTCTGCGTACCGACTTTCGCGGTGAGTTATTTACCGGCAGTCAGTATTTACTGGCCTGGGCCGATAAGCTGGTGGAATTGAAAACCGTGTGTCACTGTGGACGCAAAGCCAGCATGGTGTTACGGCTGGATGCGCAGGGTAAACCGTTCAGCGAAGGGGAGCAGGTGGTGATCGGTGGTAATGAGCGCTATATCTCTGTGTGCCGCAAGCACTATAAACAGGCGATTAATGACGGCTCGCTAAACGCCATTTACGGTTCACAACTGCCTCACGCCTGAATAGCCGCAGCATAAAAAAAACCCGCCGCAGCGGGTTTTTTTGTATCAGGCCAATCAGGCCTTTTTGGTTTTCTTCTCACTCTTTACGGTTTTAGCTTCACCCTCAGCGGCAACACTGTTATCTGCTTCTGAGAACTCACGGCCATAGAAGGTATCCAGCATGATTTGTTTCAGTTCAGCAATCAGCGGATAGCGTGGGTTAGCGCCGGTACACTGGTCATCGAACGCATCATCCGCCAGCTTGTCGACTTTCGCCAGGAAGTCAGCTTCCTGCACGCCCGCTTCGCGGATAGAAGTTGGGATGCCCAGCTGAGTTTTCATCTCTTCCAGCCATGCCAGCAGTTTTTCAATTTTCTGCGCGGTACGGTCACCGGCAGCGCTCAGACCGAGATGGTCAGCAATCTCAGCATAGCGGCGGCGTGCCTGCGGACGGTCGTACTGGCTGAAGGCGGTCTGCTTGGTTGGATTGTCATTCGCGTTGTAGCGAATCACGTTACAAATCAGCAGGGCGTTGGCCAGACCGTGTGGAATATGGAACTCAGAGCCCAGTTTATGCGCCATGGAGTGACACACGCCGAGGAAGGCGTTGGCGAAAGCGATACCGGCAATGGTCGCCGCATTATGAACACGCTCACGCGCCACAGGATTTTTCGCGCCGTCACGGTAGCTGGCAGGCAGATTCTCTTTCAGCAGCTTCAGTGCCTGCAGCGCCTGACCGTCAGAGTATTCGTTGGCCAGTACCGATACGTAGGCTTCCAGCGCATGGGTGACGGCATCCAGACCCCCAAAGGCGCACAGCGAACGCGGCATCTCCATCACCAGATTGGCATCGACAATCGCCATATCCGGCGTCAGGGCATAGTCTGCCAGCGGATATTTCTGGCCGGTGGCATCGTCAGTCACTACCGCAAACGGCGTAACTTCTGAACCGGTACCGGAAGTGGTGGTGATGGCCACCATGCGCGCTTTGACACCCATTTTCGGGAACTTGTAGATACGTTTACGGATGTCCATAAAGCGCAGCGCCAGTTCTTCAAAGTGGGTTTCCGGATGCTCGTACATCACCCACATAATCTTGGCCGCATCCATCGGTGAACCCCCACCCAGGGCGATGATCACGTCAGGTTTGAAGCTGTTCATCTGCTCGGCACCTTTACGCACGATGCTCAGCGTTGGGTCTGCTTCTACTTCAAAGAACACTTTGGTTTCAATCCCGTGCGACTTCAGCACGCGGGTGACCTGGTCAGCATAACCGTTGTTGAACAGGAAGCGGTCGGTGACGATAAAGGCGCGTTTTGCACCGTCAGTCGCCACTTCTTCCAGCGCGATTGGCAGAGAACCGCGGCGGAAGTAGATAGACTTCGGAAGTTTATGCCACAACATATTTTCAGCTCGCTTGGCCACGGTTTTCTTGTTGATCAGGTGTTTTGGACCCACGTTTTCAGAGATAGAGTTACCACCCCATGAACCGCAGCCCAGCGTGAGTGAAGGGGCCAGCTTGAAGTTATACAGGTCACCGATCCCGCCTTGTGAAGCCGGGGTGTTAATCAGGATGCGCGCGGTTTTCATTTTGTCGCCGAAGAAGTTAACGCGCTCGCGCTGGTTATCCTGGTCGGTATAAAGACATGAGGTGTGGCCGATACCGCCCATTGCCACCAGTTTTTCTGCTTTATCCACCGCATCGTAATAATCTTTCGCGCGGTACATGGCCAGCGTTGGCGAGAGCTTCTCATGGGCGAATGGCTCAGACTCATCCACCAGTTTCACTTCACCAATCAGAATTTTGGTGCTCACCGGCACGCTAATCCCTGCCAGTTCAGCAATTTTGTAAGCCGGCTGACCGACAATCGCCGCGTTCAGCGCGCCATTTTTCAGGATGATATCCTGCACCGCTTTCAGCTCTTTACCCTGCAGCAGGTAGCCACCGTGGCTGGCGAAGCGCTCACGCACGGCGTCATAGACAGAATCCACCACAATCACTGACTGTTCAGACGCGCAAATCACGCCGTTGTCGAAGGTTTTTGACATCAGGATCGAGGCAACCGCGCGTTTGATATCGGCCGTTTCGTCAATCACTACCGGAGTGTTACCCGCGCCCACACCAATCGCTGGTTTGCCGGAGCTGTAAGCCGCTTTCACCATGCCCGGACCACCGGTGGCGAGAATCAGGTTGATATCCGGGTGATGCATCAGCTGGTTAGAGAGCTCAACCGATGGCGCATCAATCCAGCCAATAATGTCTTTTGGCGCGCCGGCCGCGATAGCAGCCTGCAGTACGATGTCAGCCGCTTTGTTGGTGGCATCTTTGGCACGTGGATGAGGAGAGAAGATGATACCGTTACGGGTTTTCAGGCTAATCAGAGCCTTGAAGATGGCGGTAGAGGTCGGGTTGGTGGTGGGCACGATGCCACAAATCAGGCCAATCGGCTCAGCGATGGTGATGGTGCCAAAGGTATCATCGGTGTCCAGCACGCCACAGGTTTTTTCGTCTTTGTAAGCGTTGTAGATATATTCGGAAGCGAAGTGGTTTTTGATGACTTTATCTTCAACGATACCCATGCCGGATTCGGCAACGGCCATTTTGGCGAGAGGGATACGGGCATCGGCAGCGGCGAGGGCGGCCGCACGGAAAATGGTATCAACTTGTTCCTGACTAAAATTGGCGTATTCGCGCTGTGCCTTTTTAACACGTTCTACCAGTGCGTTAAGCTCGGCAACATTAGTAACGGCCATAATACTCTCCTAAGGAAGTTAAACTTTTTTAGTAAACAAGCCTGAATCCAGAAGTATAGTCTCGTTACGCTTATGGATAGCTAAGGATGGCGATGCCCGTGCCGTTGCTTACTAAAAAGGTTTTTCCGCCAGGATGACCTGTGTCACAGGGTTGAGTTCCGATGGGCTAAGATTACCCCTGATGGGGTAGGCGATTTATGATGCAGATCAATTTAACTATCAGCTGACACCTTTCAGCGCTCACTTTTGCAAGTAAAGTTAGCGTCGACAGCTACAAAAGCCGATCTGACCCGCTGCAGGCCAATAACATCGCGCTAACAGTAGCGGAATAAACTGGGATAGTGCTTTAAGTGCAGCATTTATTTCTGCGTTAGCCTCTGGTGTTTCGCCAGG
Organism: Pantoea sp. B_9; assembly: GCF_008632015.1. Lineage (NCBI taxonomy): Bacteria > Pseudomonadati > Pseudomonadota > Gammaproteobacteria > Enterobacterales > Erwiniaceae > Pantoea > Pantoea sp. B_9. The sequence goes on from NZ_VWVL01000001.1 coordinate 193,393, forward strand.
CTTTTGCACTACATTAAGCGCGATTTTTTTCGCCATCACCTGGAGCCCACCGTGACCCCTGCGCTACTCGATCTTTCTGGCTACATTAAATTTTTTGTGGGTTTGTTCGCGCTGGTTAACCCGGTCGGCATTATTCCGGTATTTATCAGCATGACCAGCTACCAGGCGGTGGCGGAGCGCAATAAAACTAACCTGACCGCGAACCTGGCGGTGGCGATTATCCTCTGGACCTCGCTGTTTCTTGGCGACGGTATCCTGCATCTGTTTGGTATCTCGATTGACTCTTTCCGCATCGCCGGTGGCATTCTGGTGGTCACCATCGCCATGTCGATGATTAGCGGCAAGCTGGGTGAAGACAAACAGAACAAGCAGGAGAAGTCAGAAACGGCGATTCGTGAAAGCATCGGCGTGGTGCCGCTGGCGCTGCCACTGATGGCAGGGCCGGGCGCGATCAGCTCGACCATTGTCTGGAGCTCGCGTTATCACAGCTGGCCAAATCTGCTGGGCTTTACCCTGGCGATTGCGATATTTGCCTTCTGCTGCTGGTTATTGTTCCGGGCCGCACCGCTGATGGTGCGCGTATTGGGACAAACCGGTATCAACGTCATTACGCGTATCATGGGGCTGCTGCTCATGGCGCTGGGCATTGAATTTGTCGTGACCGGAATGAAAGCCCTGTTTCCAGGATTACTGAATTAACGGCGGTTATTTTTTATCGCTAAGCGCTTTGTGAACCAGAATGGTGCAAATAAATGAAATATTGCACCATTATAGTGATTTTATTTGTCGCGCTTAATATCGGCCCGACCGCATCAGTTTTACTACTGGTGTTATCCCGCACACAGCCTGAGTCTCAAAATACTGTGATAATCGTCACAGTATATCCCTCTGCTCTGCAAATCATCCGCAGTATCATTCTATAGCTTGTGCTGTAAATCTGAATAAATATCCGGGCTTCAGCATTAAAAGCAGCAATATTCGTAAATATTATAAAGTTAGTTGATTAACGAATAATTAACGTGCAAATCAGGCTGAAATTAATTATTTATCAGTGGGTTAATCGATAATTCTGCTCAAGAATTAACACTTTTCCTGTGCGCGGCAACGTGATAAAAGAGAATCAGCTAACATTTTTGTGGTTTAGCTTTGGCGTGCGGGCAACGCTTCTGATAATTTTCGGCTCACCGCAAAATTTTTTATCTGCTAGCAACAAATGTGTACGCTTCTTGCTTACTGCTATCAGGTTTATGTTGAAGGTTGATATTGGTTGATGAAAAGCATGGTAGCGAAAACGGCAGCGCGCACGTTTCTGGCGCTTTGCCTCTCCAGTGCGCTGGCGCAAAGTCAGGCCGCTGAGATCCCAGCCGGGACGTCATTAGCGGATACGCAACGCATCGTTATTAACAACGGCAGCGAAGTGTCCTCACTTGATCCGCAAAAAGTCGAGGGCGTGCCGGAATCCAATGTGATTCGCAATCTGCTGGAAGGACTGGTTGAGACCGACAACAACGGTCAACTGGTGCCCGGCGTGGCGCAGCAGTGGCAAAATCAGCAGGGCCGCATCTGGACATTCACGCTGCGTAAAGATGCCCGCTGGAGCAATGGTGAACCGGTCACCGCGCAGGATTTTGTCTACAGCTGGCAGCGTCTGGCCGATCCGCGCACCGCCTCGCCGTACGCCAGCTATTTGCAGGCTGCGCACATCAGCAACATTGATGCCATTCTGGCTGGTAAAGCTGCGCCTTCCCAGCTGGGCGTGAAAGCGCTGGACGACCATCATTTGCAGGTTACGCTCTCCGAACCGGTACCGTATTTTGTTGATATGCTGGCTCATACTTCGATGAAACCGGTGTATCGTCCGGCGGTAGAGCAGTGGGGCGATGCCTGGACACAGCCGCGGCATTACGTGGGTAATGGCGCTTACACGCTGGCGGACTGGGTGGTGAATGAGCAGATCGTGGTGAAGCGTAATCCGCACTACTGGGACAATGCCCATACCACGCTGGACGAAGGCGTATTTCTGGCACTCACCTCTGAGAATAGCGATATAAACCGCTATCGCAGTGGCGGCACCGACATGACCAACAGCGTGGTGCCGCCCGATATGTTCAAAAAGCTGCAGCAGGCGCTTGGAGATGAAGTAAAAGTCAGCCCGCTGCTGTGCACCTTCTATTACGAAATCAATAACAAGAAAGCGCCGTTTGACGACGTCCGCGTACGCAACGCGCTGAAGTTAACGCTCGACCGCGACATCATCGCGCAGAAAATTATGGGGCAGGGACAGATCCCGGCCTACGGCCTGACGCCGCCCTTTATTCACGGTATTGCTCTCAATACGCCTGCGTGGGCGCAGCAGACGCAGGCGCAACGTAACGCGGCAGCGAAGCAGTTGCTGGCGGAAGCTGGCTTCAATGCCCAGCATCCGCTGCGTTTTACCCTGCTGTATAACACCTCAGAACAGAACAAGCGTCAGGCGATCGCGGCTGCCTCGATGTGGCAAAAGAATCTCGGTGCGCAGGTCACGCTGCAAAATCAGGAGTGGAAAACGCTACTGGAGACCCGTCATCAGGCACAGTTTGATGTGGTGCGCGCCACCTGGTGTGCGGATTACAACGAGCCATCCAGCTTCCTCAATCTGCTGCTGAGTGGCTCCTCCATCAATACCGCGTTTTATCACAGCGCCGCATTTGATGCGCTGATGGCGCAAACGCTCAACACCGCTGATGACGCGCAGCGCGCGCAGCTCTATCAGCAGGCGGAACAACAGCTGGATCAGGATTCACCGATCATCCCGGTTTACTACCGCGTTAGCGTGCGGCTGGTGAAGCCGTGGGTGGGCGGTTTCAGCGGCAAAGATCCGCAGGATATGCTGGCGCTGAAATACTATTACATAAAGAAACATTGAGTAATGTGACGATCCGGCGCTACAGTCGGGCGTCACGTTGCCGTGGTAACCCTGCAGGGTGGTAGTGATCTTCGCGCAGACAGGCGGAGATCTCCCGGAAACGGGGTACGCCGGGCGGTCAGCCGACCCGGTGACGATAATAAAACTGGAGCGTAATAATGAACAACATCACGAAAAAAAGCCTGATCGCCGCAGGCGTACTGGCGGCCATCGGCGCGCTGGCAGGGAATGCTGCACTGGCGGCCAACGTACCGGCGGGTACCGAATTGGCAGCGAAACAGGAACTGGTGCGCGGCAATGGCGATGAAGTGCAGTCGCTGGATCCGCACAAAATCGAAGGCGTGCCGGAAGATAATATCGCCCGTGACCTGTATGAAGGTCTGATCGTGAGCGACAGCAACGGCAAGCCGGTTCCGGGCGTCGCGGAAAGCTGGGAAAACAAAGACTACAAAGTCTGGACCTTCCATCTGCGTAAAAATGCCAAATGGTCAAACGGCGAGCCGGTCACCGCGCAGGACTTCGTCTACAGCTGGCAGCGTCTGGTCGATCCAAAAACCGCCTCGCCTTATGCGAGCTACCCGCAGTATGGCCACATCCTCAACGTGGATGACATCATCGCCGGTAAAAAACCGACCTCCGATCTTGGCGTGAAAGCACTGGATGACCACACGCTGGAAGTGACGCTGAGCGAGCCGGTACCGTACTTCGATAAGCTGCTGATTAACGCGGTGATGTCACCGGTGTATAAGCCCGCCATTGAGAAGTTTGGCGACCAGTGGACGCAGCCGCAGAACTGGGTCGGCAACGGTGCATTTAAACTGGAATCTCACGTGATCAACGAACGCGTGACGCTGGTGCGTAACCCGGAATACTGGGACAACGAACATACCGTACTGAATAAAGTCACCTTCCTGCCAATCAACTCCGAAGTCAGCGATGTGAACCGTTATTTCTCCGAGAACGGCAGCGACATCACTTACAACAACATGCCGATCGAGCTGTTTAAAAAACTGCAGCGTGATAACGGTAAAGAGCTGATGGTGAAACCGTATCTGTGCACCTACTACTATGAAATCAACAACCAGAAAGCACCGTTTACCGATGTTCGCGTGCGTACCGCGCTGAAGCTGGGTCTGGATCGCGACATCATGGTGAACAAAGTGCTGGCGCAGGGTCAACAGCCGGCCTACAGCTTCACACCGCCAGCCACTGACGGCATGGAACTGCTGCCGCCGGACTGGTACAAGTGGGATCAGAACAAGCGTAACGAAGAAGCGAAGAAACTGCTGGCCGAAGCCGGTTATACCGCCGACAAACCGCTGACCTTCAACCTGCTGTATAACACCTCCGATCTGCACAAAAAACTGGCGATTGCCGCTTCGTCTATCTGGAAAAAGAACATCGGCGTGAACATCAAGCTGGAAAACCAGGAGTGGAAAACCTTCCTGGATACCCGTCATCAGGGCAACTTCGATGTCTCCCGCGCAGCATGGTGTGCCGACTATAACGAACCGACTTCCTTCCTGAACATCATGCTGTCGGACAGCAGCAGTAACACCTCGCACTATAAGAGCGCGGACTTCGACAAAGTGATTCACGATGCGGTGAAAGCGGCGGATGACAAAGCGCGCGTGGCCGATTATCAGAAAGCAGAGCAGATCCTGGATAAAGACAGCACCATCGTGCCGGTTTACTACTACGTGAACGCGCGTCTGGTGAAACCGTACGTTGGCGGCTACACCGGCAACGATCCGCTGGATAAAACCCTGGATAAGAACCTGTACATCATTAAGCATTAATAGCACTCAGGCTATCGACAGTGGCGGTGCTGCGGCGCCGCCTTTTTGACTTTGTGAAGCAACAGCCTGGTAGGTACGGCAATGTTAAAATTCATCCTGCGTCGGCTCCTTGAAGCCATCCCGACGCTATTCATTCTGATCACCATCTCCTTCTTTATGATGCGACTGGCACCCGGCAGTCCGTTCACCGGCGAGCGTGCGCTGGCGCCGGAAGTCATGGCCAACATTGAGGCCAAATATCATCTCAACGACCCGATCGGCAAACAGTATCTCAGCTACCTGGTGCAGCTGGCACACGGCGATTTCGGGCCGTCGTTTAAATATAAAGACTACTCGGTTAACTACCTGGTCGGTCATGCGTTTCCGGTATCGGCCAAACTGGGGCTGGCAGCCTTCTTCCTTGCGGTGGTGCTGGGCGTCACGGCGGGGGTTATCGCCGCGCTGAAGCAAAACAGTTTGTGGGATTATGCGGTCATGGGGGTGGCGATGACCGGGGTGGTCATTCCCAGCTTCGTGGTGGCACCGCTGCTGGTACTGATCTTTGCCATCACCCTGCGCTGGCTGCCGGGTGGCGGCTGGAATGGCGGGCAGTGGAACTACATGCTGCTGCCGATGGTGGCGCTGTCACTGGCTTACATCGCCAGTATCGCCCGTATCACCCGCGGCTCGATGATTGAAGTGATGCACTCTAACTTCATCCGCACCGCGCGTGCGAAAGGTCTGCCGCTGCGCCGTATTGTGCTGCGCCACGCGCTGAAGCCGGCGCTGCTGCCGGTGCTCTCCTATATGGGGCCGGCGTTTGTTGGCATCATCACCGGTTCGATGGTAATCGAATCAATCTACGGTCTGCCGGGCATCGGTCAGCTGTTCGTCAACGGCGCACTAAACCGTGACTACTCACTGGTGATGAGCCTGACCATTCTGGTCGGCGTGCTGACCATCCTGTTCAACGCGATCGTTGACGTGCTGTACGCCGTTATCGATCCGAAAATTCGTTACTGATGGTGGAGCTCGCTCATGATGTTAAGTAAGAAAAATAGCGAAGCTCTGGACGCGTTCAGCGAAAAGCTGGAAGTGGAAGGGCGCAGCCTGTGGCAGGACGCACGTCGCCGCTTTATTCATAACCGTGCGGCCCTTATCAGCCTGCTGGTGCTGCTGGTAATTGCGCTGTTCGTGGTGTTCGCCCCGATGCTGGCGCAGTTCAAATATGATGATACCGACTGGGCGATGATGTCTGCACCGCCGGACACCACCTCAGGGCACTGGTTTGGCACCGACTCCTCGGGACGTGACCTGCTGGTGCGCGTGGCGATTGGCGGCCGTATCTCACTAATGGTTGGCATCGCTTCAGCGCTGATCGCGGTGTTGGTGGGCACGCTGTACGGTTCGCTGGCCGGCTACCTTGGCGGGAAGATTGACTCGGTGATGATGCGTATCCTGGAAATCCTCAACTCGTTCCCGTTTATGTTCTTCGTCATCCTGCTGGTGACCTTCTTTGGCCGCAATATCCTGCTGATCTTTGTTGCCATTGGCATGGTGTCATGGCTGGATATGGCGCGTATCGTGCGCGGCCAGACGCTGGGACTGAAGCGCAAAGAGTTCATCGAAGCGGCGCAGGTCGGCGGCGTTTCTACCGGCAATATCGTGCTGCGCCACATCGTGCCGAACGTGCTGGGCGTGGTGGTGGTGTATGCCTCGCTGCTGGTGCCAAGCATGATCCTGTTTGAATCCTTCCTGAGCTTCCTTGGCCTCGGTACCCAGGAGCCACTGAGCAGCTGGGGCGCGCTGTTGAGCGACGGCGCCAACTCGATGGAAGTATCACCGTGGCTGCTGATGTTCCCGGCGGGATTCCTGGTGGTGACGTTGTTCTGTTTCAACTTTATCGGCGATGGCCTGCGTGACGCCCTCGACCCGAAAGATCGTTAAGGAGTTTCCCGATGACCCATCATGATACTCAGCAGCCGCTGGCGGCTGCACCTGCGGGAAACGCTAACCTGCTGCTGGACGTTAAAGATCTGCGCGTCACCTTCAGTACTCACGACGGCGACGTGACCGCTGTGAACGACCTCAACTTTTCCCTGCGCGCCGGTGAAACGCTGGGCATTGTCGGTGAATCCGGCTCCGGAAAATCGCAAACCGCGTTTGCGCTGATGGGACTGCTGGCGAAAAATGGTCGCATTGGTGGCTCGGCGCAGTTTAACGGCAGCGAAATCCTCAATCTGCCGGAAAGCAAGCTGAACAAGCTGCGCGCGGAACAGATTGCGATGATTTTCCAGGACCCGATGACATCGCTCAATCCGTACATGCGCGTCGGCGAACAGCTGATGGAGGTGCTGAAACTGCACAAAGGCATGAGCAGCGCCCAGGCGTTTGAAGAGTCGGTGCGCATGCTGGATGCGGTAAAAATGCCGGAAGCGCGCAAGCGCATGAAAATGTTCCCGCACGAGTTTTCCGGTGGCATGCGTCAGCGCGTAATGATCGCCATGGCGCTGCTGTGTCGGCCAAAGCTGCTGATTGCCGATGAGCCAACCACCGCGCTGGATGTCACCGTGCAGGCGCAGATCATGACGCTGCTGAATGAGCTGAAGCGTGAATTTAACACCGCCATCATCATGATCACTCACGATCTCGGCGTTGTTGCCGGGATCTGTGACAAGGTACTGGTGATGTATGCCGGGCGCACCATGGAGTATGGCCGTGCGCGTGATGTGTTCTACCAGCCGGCCCATCCGTACTCGATCGGTTTGCTGAGCGCGGTGCCGCGTCTTGACGCGGAGGGGGAGTCGCTGACCACCATTCCCGGCAACCCGCCCAATCTGTTGCGTCTGCCGCAGGGCTGTCCGTTCCAGCCGCGCTGCGCTTATGCCATGGATATTTGTGCCAAATCACCGCCGCTTGAACCGTTTGCCGAAGGGCGCCTGCGCGCCTGCTTCAAACCGGTGGAGGAGTTAGTATGAGCACCGTAATTGAAGAGAAAAAAGTGTTGCTGGAAATCGCCGATCTCAAGGTGCATTTCGATATCAAAGACGGCAAGCAGTGGTTCTGGCAGCCGCCGAAAACCCTGAAAGCGGTGGATGGTGTCAGTCTGCGTCTGTATGAAGGCGAAACTCTCGGCGTGGTCGGTGAGTCCGGCTGCGGCAAATCCACGCTGGCGCGCGCCATTATCGGTCTGGTGAAAGCCACCGACGGGCGCGTGGCGTGGCTGGGGCGCGATCTGCTGGGCCAAAGCCAGGAAGAGTGGCGTCAGGCGCGCAGTGACATTCAGATGATCTTCCAGGACCCGCTGGCCTCGCTCAACCCGCGTATGACCATTGGTGACATCATCGCCGAACCGCTGCGCACCTACTATCCAAAGATGCCGCGTCAGGAAGTGAAGGATAAGGTTAAAACCATGATGATGAAGGTCGGTCTGCTGCCGAACCTCATCAACCGCTATCCGCACGAGTTCTCCGGTGGCCAGTGCCAGCGTATCGGTATCGCCCGTGCACTGATTCTTGAGCCGAAGCTGATTATCTGTGATGAGCCGGTGTCGGCGCTCGACGTGTCGATTCAGGCGCAGGTGGTCAACCTGCTGCAGAAACTGCAGCGTGAAATGGGGCTGTCGCTGATCTTCATCGCGCATGACCTGGCGGTGGTGAAGCACATCTCTGATCGCGTACTGGTGATGTATCTCGGCCACGCGGTTGAGCTGGGGACCTATGATGCGGTATATAACGATCCGCAGCATCCGTATACCAAAGCGCTGATGTCGGCGGTGCCGATTCCTGATCCGGACCTGGAGAAGAATAAGCAGATTCAGCTGCTGGAAGGGGAACTGCCGTCGCCGATCAATCCGCCATCAGGCTGCGTATTCCGTACCCGCTGCCCGATTGCCGGCCCGGAGTGCGCCAAAACCCGACCGCTACTCGAAGGCAGTTTCCGCCATGCGGTGTCCTGTCTGAAGGTTGATCCGCTATAAGAGCGGTGCCATAAACAACAACGCCGGGCAGTGCCCGGCGTTTTTTTATGCGCTGCGGCTTATTCACGCCACAGAATATGACATAGCTTGTGGTCTTTTTCACGGCACAGCAGGATGCGCGCGAACACATCGGTAATCGGTTCGCCGTCCGCTTCACCAAGGCCGATCACCACTTCTGAGAAGAAGTCAGGGTTGAGATCGAAATCCACATGTTCCTGCCAGTCTTCGGATGGATCAAACAGCTCGGCGCCGCCGCGCTCTTCAAATTGCAGATTGAACAGAATGATGTCTGCCGGATCGAGGTTATCGCCTGCCAGCTCAAGAAAAATATCGTAAGCCTGTTCCAGCGTTTCATCTTCAGTAAGGCGATTATTTAAATCCATGGTCATTCCTGCTTGCCCTGAGGCGGTAATATTTTCGCTCGTTTTACAGTAAAGGGCTAAAGAAGTAAAACAGTCGTTCGACGATGCGCTGCCACCAGGCACGTTTTGCCCAGCGCGCGCCGTCCAGCAGACGCGAACGGGCGATATAATCATCCTGGACGGTGGCGAGATCGCTACCAAAGCCGTCATCATCCACCACCAGCGTGATCTCGAAGTTGAGCCACAGGCTGCGCATATCCAGGTTCACCGTGCCCACCAGGCTGAGCTGACCGTCCACCAGCACACTCTTGGTGTGCAACAGGCCATCTTCAAACTGATAGATTTTCACCCCGGCTTCCAGCAGTTCAGTGAAGAAGGCGCGGCTGGCCCAGCCGACCAGCAGCGAGTCATTGTGGCGCGGTACAACAATGCTCACCTCAACGCCACGCAGCGCGGCGGTACAGATGGCGTGCAGTAAGTCGTCGCTCGGCACGAAGTAGGGCGTGGTCATGATCAGCTGCTCGCGCGCAGAATATACCGCCGTCAGCAGCGCCTGATGAATCATGTCCTCCGGGAAGCCCGGACCTGAGGCGATCACCTGAATGGTGTGACCGCTCTCCTGCTCAAACGGCATCACATTGCCGTCCGGGGCCGGCGGCAGAATACGTTTGCCGGTTTCGATTTCCCAGTCGCAGGCGTAGACGATGCCCATGGTGGTGGCCACCGGGCCCTCCATGCGCGCCATCAGATCAATCCATTGACCCACGCCAGCATCCTGTTTAAAGAAGCGCGGATCCACCAGATTCATGCTGCCGGTATAGGCAATGTAGTTATCGATCAGCACCACTTTGCGGTGCTGACGCAAATCCATGCGGCGCAGGAACACACGCCACAGGCTGACCTGCAATGCCTCGACCACATCAATACCGGCGTTGCGCATCATGCCCACCCACGGACTGCGGAAGAACGCTACGCTGCCGGCGGAGTCCAGCATCAGGCGGCAGTGCACGCCGCGCCGTGAGGCAGCCATCAGTGATTCCGCCACATCATCAGCCAGACCACCCGGCTGCCAGATGTAGAACACCATCTCAATATTATGGCGCGCCAGCTGAATATCGCGGATCAGCGCCTGCATCACGTCATCGGCGCTGGTCAGCAGCTGCAGCTGATTGCCTTTAACGCCGGCAATACCCTGACGATGACGGCACAGCTCGAACAGGGAGCGCGCCACGTCGCTGTGTTCAGTCGCGAAAATGTGACGACACTGTTTCAGGTCGTTGAGCCATTTGGCGGTCGAGGGCCACATGGTGCGGGCGCGTTCTGCGCGACGTTTACCTAAATGCAGTTCGCCAAACGACAGATAGGCGATAATACCCACCAGCGGCAGAATGTAGATGATCAGCAGCCAGGCCATCGCCGAGGTCACCGCACGCCGCTTCATCAGGATGCGCAGCGTAACCCCGGCAATCAGCAGCCAGTAGCCAAACAGCAGCAACCAGCTGATAAGGGTATAAAATGTGGTCATAAAGTGGACGTCCCGTTCGCGCTTTGATGGGCAAAGTTTACGTGTTGATCTGCGCCAGCGAAACCTTTAATCGTTGATGACGTTTCGATGAAGGTTTCGATTTGGCATTTTTAGCCAGATCACTATAATGCGTCGCGGGTTTAGCCAGTCAGAGAGGATGTGATGAGACGCAGCAGAAATGAAGTGGCCCGCTGGAGAATGTTACGCCAGGCGCATCGCCGTCGTGCCCGCTGGCTGGAAGGGCAGTCACGTCGTTATAAGCGCATCCATGCGATTCGTCATCAGGTAGCGCAGCAGCAGCGCCGCTCCATCCTGTTTATCACGCAGAATACCTGAGCAATGAACGCGGTCGTCAGTGGCCGCGTAATACCAGTGAAACATTCACTATCTGCAGGGCCGCCGCCAGTACCACCAGCATGACGATGTGCTGGCGCGCCTGACGCCAGCCCTGACGGCGCCACAGCCACAGCGCACGACCAATCAGCAGCAGCACCAGCACTAACAACAGAAGGGGCTGCCACTGCATCAGAACACCCGTTTAAACGGTTTAACCGTGACTTTATCGTACACGCCAGCGGCGATATATGGATCGTCATTGGCCCACGACTGGGCCGTTTCCAGCGATGAGAACTCGGCAACAATCACAGAACCGGTGAAACCAGCCGGGCCCGGCTCATTACTGTCGACGGCAGGCAGAGGACCGGCGACAATCAGACGCCCCTCATCCTGCAGCAGCTGCAGACGCGCCAGGTGTGCCGGGCGCACAGAGTTACGTTTTTCCAGTGAATCTGCGGTATCTTCCGCATAAATGACGTAAAGCACGATGGGATACTCCCGTTAGACTTGCCGAATTTGCGAGACACGTTAAGTGATCGCTAAACAGAGTGCAAACGAAAGATAATGGGCGCGCGCTGCAGCGCAGGCAGGGTTAAAAAGCGCCTTTCTTTTGGCCTTCAGTAGCGTGCTTATTGAAACTGATTGCTATTTGCATTTAAAATCAGCGCTTCACTCAATGAACATGACTGATATGACGACGTTGACTACGCCTTTTCCAACCCGAACGCCTGTGTCCGTGATTTTATCCGTGCTCCTTCACGGTTCGGTAATCGCCGGCATTCTTTATGCTTCATTTCATCAGACCATTGAGGTTCCTAAAGCGTCTCAGCCTATCAGCATTAGCATGGTGGCACCGGAAGTGCAGCCTGAACCGGCACCGGCAGCCGTAACCCCGCCGCCGCCGCCCGAGCCGGAACCCGAGCCGGAAGTCGCGCCAGAGCCACCAAAAGCCGAGCCGGTGCCGATCCCTAAGCCGGAACCTAAACCGAAGCCAAAGCCGAAACCGAAGCCAAAGGTGGAGAAAAAGGCAGAGCCGAAGCCGCGCCAGCAGGTGAAGCCGCAGGAGAATCCGTTTAAACAGGACGCGCCAGCCACGCAAACGCGCCCCTCGACGGCACCGAAGAATAACCCGGCCCCGACGCAGACGGTGTCGGATGGACCGAAAGCGATGAGCGTCAGCAAGCCGGCGTATCCGGCGCGTGCGTTCGCGCTGCGCGTTGAAGGGCGGGTGCGGGTGAAGTTTGACGTGGACAGCGATGGGCGCGTCGATAACGTCGAGATTTTGTCCGCCGAGCCGCGCAACATGTTTGAGCGCGAAGTGAAGCAGGCGATGAAGAAGTGGCGCTATCAGCCAGGGCGGCCGGGCAAGGGGCTGACGATGAACATCGTGTTCCGCATTAACGGCGGCGCGAACATCGAGTAAAGCCAGACAGGCAAAGAAAAAGCGGCCATTCCGGGCCGCTTTTTTTATACGCTTAATTGCTCAGATTGGCCTGGCCTTCCGGCAGCGGACGGGATTTCCCGCTGTTATCGACCGCTACGTAAACAAACACCGCTTCGGTGGCGCAGTAAGTCTGGCCGATCGGTTCGGACGACACTTTTTTAATCCACACTTCCACGTTAATGGTCATCGAGCTATTGCCGGTGCGGATGCAGCGCGCGTAGCAGCTCACCACATCGCCGACGGCGACGGGCTTGAGGAAGGTCATACCATCCACGCGCACCGTTACCACGCGGCCTTTGGCAATCTCTTTAGCCAGTATCGCGCCGCCCATATCCATCTGCGACATCAGCCAGCCGCCGAAGATATCACCGTTGGCATTGGTATCTGCCGGCATCGCCAGGGTACGCGAGACCATCTCGCCTTGCGGCAACTTATGTTTTTCGTCCATTGCTCAGTTCTTCTGCAGGTGAAGACAAGCCCGGCGGAGACCGGGCTGCATCGATTATTTTTGTTCTTGTTGCGGCATCTGTCGCCAGATGTACAGGCCGCTTAACAGCGTAAACAGCAGGGTCAGGCCGGTAAGACCGAACACCTTAAAGTTAACCCAAAACGCCTGGGATAACCAAAACGCGACATAAATATTCGCCAGGCCGCAGGCCAGGAAGAACAGGGCCCAGGCGATATTCAGCCGACGCCATACCGCACCCGGCAGCTGCAGCTCTTTGCCAAGCATGGTCTGGATCAGCGGTTGCTGCATAAACCACTGGCTGTACAGCAGTGCCAGCGCAAACAGCGAGTAAATCACCGTGACTTTCCACTTGATGAACTCATCGTTGTGGAACACATAGGTCAGGGTGCCGAACACCGCAACCAGCACAAAGGTGAAAATGGTCATCTTTTCCAGCTTGCGGTACAGCACCCAGCTGACCACCAGCGCGATACCGGTCGCCACCACCAGCGCGCCGGAGGCGACGAAAATGTCGTACAGCTTGTAGAAGATAAAGAAAACTACCAGGGGAAGAAAATCGAGTAACTGCTTCATAGCGTTTCCAGTCAGGGGCAGGAGCGTTGAGTTACGGCGCCGCCGCGGGCGCCGTAACGCTTAACGTAACAGCATATACAGCCGGTACAAATAGATAATCAGAATGGCTGATACCAGGTTGCCCAGCGCGTTGAGCACCACTGAAGCGATATTGGCAGGCAGCACGGTCAGCGAGGAGAAGAAGAACATCAGCGCAATTTTCGCCAGCAGCCACAGAATAATTGCCGGGGCGATCACCTTAACGTTCTTCCAGGCCAGACGCATACTGGCGCGCATCGCACTGAAAATGCCCATTTTTTCACTTGCCAGCATCACCGGCGCCAGCGACAGCAGAATCGCCAGAATCACACCCGGCACCATCAGTACCATAAAGCCCAGCTGCACCAGCAGGGTGATCAGGAAGGTCTGCACCAGCAGTTTCGGCAGCAGCGGCGCAGAGGCGCCAATCGCGCGCAGCGCGCTGACGCGCTGTCCACTGGATACCATCGGCAGCAGGCACAGCATGCCGCCCAATAGCAGCGTGTTGCCAATCAGGGCAGCGAAAGTGCCGGCGGCAGAGGCGCGCAGCAGAATGCGTTGCTGATCCGGTGACATGTTCTGGACGATTTCAAACAGCGAAGAGGCGCTGCTGTCGGTCTGGCTGAGCAGGGATAACTGATCCTCGCCCGGCGTCAGGGCGTGGCCAACAATCACGGTAATAAACGAGGTCAGCAACGCCATCAGCACGATGGTGACCAGCTGATGGCGCAGAAAATTTCCTGTGTCACGGTATAACGAGCTTGCCGTGATAGACATGTACACTCCTTGAAGGAACCGGGTTAATTAACCCGGCGATTGTACATGTTCTGCAGGCAGGCTGGCACCCGGAATCCCATAACTTTCTGTCATCTCAGGTAAAGAAGGGTGAAAAAGCGGGGGTAAACCATAGCGCGCCCGGGCGCGATCGCAGGCGTCATTCGGCACGCCATTTTCGCCGGACATGGCAAACTCCCGGCACGGTGACGGCCGCTGCGCATAAATACCACAGGAAACACAGCCGCCAATTTCACCCTGCAGCGCCACGCAGCGCGGGGCACGATCGTTGGTGCCGCGCATGTTGCGCATCAGCAGGCTCAGGGGTTCCGTCAGTTCAACCGGCACCGTGCCACCACCGTCGTCGGCTTCGGCCCAGTAAAATGAAACGCGAAAATGGGCGCAGCAGGCGCCACAGGTCATACAGGGGTTAAGTAAATCGCTCATCTGATCGCCCGCCACTCCTGAGGCTTCGAACCAAAATCACAAAAGGGGAATAGCAACATAATCACGCCGCGTGATGGCGGCAACAGGATTTTTATGTCCGCTTGTAAAGGCAAAATTGATCTGAATCAAATCATTGTTTTATAAGTGATTAATTTGAATTGATGCTGATGATCTTTTCGCAAAAAAGGGGTAAATCTTGTGCCGCGATTAACCTCAATACCCTGTTTTCCGGCAAAGGAGTGATTATGAAACTGGCTAAATGCGCGCTGCTGCTGGCGCTGGCGATCCCGCAACTGGCACTGGCTCACCAGGCCGGTGATTTTTTTGTGCGCGCCGGTAGCGCGACCGTTCGTCCGACCGAAGGCTCTGATAATGTGCTGGGTATGGGCGGCTTCAGCGTCAGTAATGATACCCAGCTGGGTCTGACGTTTACCTGGATGGCGACCGACAATATCGGCGTTGAGCTGCTGGCGGCCACGCCGTTCCGCCACAAAGTGGGACTTGGCCCGACCGGCAACCTCGCTACCGTGCGTCAGCTGCCGCCCACCCTGATGGCGCAGTACTACTTTTTCGACAGCCAAAGCGCGCTGCGCCCTTACGTTGGCGTCGGGATCAACTACACCACCTTCTACGATGCGAAGTTCAACCAGACCGGGCAGGATGCGCAGCTGAGCGATTTGAGCGTGAAAGACTCCTGGGGCGTGGCGGGTCAGGTCGGGCTGGATTATCAGATCAACCGCGACTGGATGCTCAACGCATCATTGTGGTACATGGACATCGATACCGAAGTGAAATTCAAAGCGGCGGGCGAACAGCAGAATATCAATACCCGCATCGATCCGTGGGTGTTCTTCTTTGGCGCGGGCTACCGTTTCTGATTTTTACACCAGAAAGAAAAAGGGCGACCCGCAGGTCGCCCGTTTAGTTACTTAATCTGCATATTGTTGACGACGGATTTTACCCCCGCCACGTTACGCGTTACCGCAACCGCACGGTTGGCCATCTGCGGCGAGCTGACAAAGCCGCTCAGCTGTACTTTCCCTTTAAAGGTCTCAACGTTAATTTCTGTCGATTTCAGCGCCTCGTCATTCAGCAGCTGTGCCTTCACTTTGGTGGTAATGACCGTGTCATCGATGTAACCGCCGGTCCCTTCCTTTGTTGCTGTTGGTGCACAGGCACTTAAGGTGAGCGCCATCACTGCAGCCACTAAAAAACCCGCAACGACTTTGAACAATTTCATTGGTTATCTCCCTGTCATAGATGGTGGTGCACCGTAACGTGACGGCACGCTTAAGTGTGGGCCGTGCCTCGCATTTCGGCAACTCAGGCGCGATGAAAAAGTTTGTCGCAGGGGAGAAAAAAGGGGTAAGAAGTAAGAAGGGCCCCGCAGCCAGTGCAGGGCCGTGCCAACTTAGCGGGTAGCCGCTTTGAGATCGCTGACGAACGTTTGCAGTTCGCTGAGCAGCGCCGTTGGGTCGTTCTGATTACGCTCGATGATTTTCACGATGGCCGAGCCGGAGATGGCTCCGGCGGCTCCGGCGGCAACGGCCTCTTTCACCTGACCCGGCTCAGAAATGCCGAAGCCCTGCAGCGGCGGCGCAGCATGATATTCGCGCAGCTTCTCGATCAGATGGTGCAGCGGCAGGCTGGCGCGATTTTCCGCACCGGTAACGCCGGCGCGTGACAGCAGATAGGTGTAGCCACGGCCGTGCGAGGCGATTTCGCGCAGCAGATCGTCATCCGCGTTGGGCGGACAGATAAAGATCGGCGCAATGTTGTGACGCATCGCCGCCTGGCGGAACGGGGCCGACTCTTCCACCGGCACGTCAGCCACCAGCACCGAGTCAACGCCCACCGCAGCGCACTGCGCGTAGAAGTTGTCGATACCTCTGCTGAACACCAGGTTGGCGTACATCAGCAGGCCAATCGGCAGATCGGGGTATTTCTGGCGCACGGTGGCGAGCATTTCAAAACACTGCGCTACGGTGGTGCCGGCGGCAAAGGCGCGCAGCGTAGCGCCCTGAATCGTCGGTCCATCGGCCAGCGGATCAGAGAACGGAATGCCCAGCTCCAGCGCATCCGCACCGCCCGCGACCAGCGCATCAATGATTTTCAGCGACAGCGCCGGCGACGGATCGCCAAGGGTGACGAAGGGCACAAACGCGCCTTCCTGTTTCGCGGACAGACGTTGAAACAGCTGATTATAACGCTCCATCAGATCTCTCCCTTAGCTTTCAGAATATCGTGAACGGTAAAGATGTCTTTGTCGCCGCGGCCGGAAAGGTTCACCACCAGCAGCTGCTCTTTGTCCGGGTTTTCGCGGATCATTTTCAGCGCATACGCCAGCGCGTGCGATGACTCCAGTGCCGGAATGATGCCTTCTGCACGACACAGCGTCTTAAAGGCCTCCAGCGCTTCATCATCCGTGATTGACACGTAGTCAGCGCGGCCGGTGCTGTTCAGGTGCGCATGCTGCGGACCGACCGACGGGAAATCGAGACCGGCAGAGATGGAGTAGGACTCTTCGATCTGTCCCTCTTCGGTCTGCATCATCGGCGCCTTCATGCCGAAATAGATGCCAACGCGACCGTGCTTGAGCGGCGCACCGTGCTCACCGGTGTCAATACCGTGACCCGCAGGCTCCACGCCGATCAGGCGCACGCTGCTCTCTTCGATGAAATCCGCAAACATGCCGATGGCGTTAGAACCGCCGCCGACGCACGCCAGTACCGCATCCGGCAGGCGACCCTCTTTTTCCAGAATCTGCGCTTTAGTCTCTTCGCCAATCATGCGCTGGAATTCACGCACAATGGTCGGGAACGGATGCGGGCCTGCGGCAGTGCCGAGCATGTAGTGCGCGGTTTCGTAGCTGCCGGACCAGTCGCGCAGCGCCTCGTTACAGGCATCTTTCAGCGTGGCCGAGCCGCTGTGTACCGGAATCACCTCTGCGCCCATCAGCCGCATACGGAACACGTTGGGTGACTGACGCTCAACGTCTTTTGCGCCCATGTAAATACGGCATTTCATGCCGAGCAGGGCACACGCCAGCGCCGACGCCACGCCGTGCTGACCGGCGCCGGTCTCCGCGATGATCTCGTTTTTGCCCATACGTTTTGCCAGCAGCGCCTGGCCCAGCACCTGGTTAGTTTTGTGTGCGCCGCCGTGCAGCAGGTCTTCGCGCTTAAGGTACAGGCGGGTTTTGCTGCCTTTGGTCAGGTTGCTGCACAGCGTCAGGGCCGTCGGGCGACCGGCGTAGTTTTTCAGCAGGTCAGTAAATTCTGCCTGAAACGCCGGATCGCGCTGTGCTTCAACAAAGGCCGTTTCCAGCTGACGCAGTGCTGGCATCAAAATCTGCGGCACATACTGGCCGCCGAATTCGCCAAAGTAGGGATTAAGTAATGTCGTCATCGTGTCCTCTTCCTTATCCGGCCCGCCCGCAGGCGGGCAGACGCAATTAATAGGCGCGCAGCGTGCGGAATACCGCCGCGACTTTGCTGGCATCTTTGATGCCCGGCGCGGATTCCACGCCGGAGTTGAAGTCGAGGCCGGCACAGCCGAGCTGAGCGGCTTCGACGCAGTTATCGGCGCTCAGGCCACCTGCCAGCAGCACATCAGCCAGGTCTTCACCCTGCAGCAGCGACCAGTCAAAGCGCTGACCGCTGCCACCCTGGCCATTATCCAGCACGTAGCGATCAACGTGCGCCCAGTCGCGTGGCGGCAACCGATCTTTAATGCTCAGTGCTTTCCAGATGCGCACGCTGGCCGGCAGCGCCTGGCGCAGTTCCGCGACGTAGGCTTTGTCTTCATCGCCGTGCAGCTGGACGGCCGCCAGCGATAAGTGCGTGGCTAACGTGACAACGTCACTGATAGTCTGATTGCGGAACACGCCGACATACTTCAGCGGCGCAGCGGCGATCACCGCCTGCGCCTGCGCCTCGTTAACCTGGCGCGGCGAACCGGCGGCAAAGATCACGCCGCCATACAGCGCGCCAGCCTGATGCGCGGCCTGCGCATCTTCCGGGCGGGTCAGGCCGCACACCTTGTTATCGCCCAGCAGCACGCGGCGCACACCGGCGTCGAGGTCGTGCTCTTCCATCAGCGCCGAGCCAATTAAAAAGCCGTTGGCAAAATGGCTCAGCTCGCGCACCTGGGCGTAATTATGGATGCCGGACTCGCTGATCACGGTGACGCCATGGCTGAGACGCGGGGCCAGCTGACGCGTGCGATTCAGGTCAATCGACAAATCACGCAGATCGCGGTTGTTGATGCCGACCACTTTAGCTTCCAGCGCGATAGCCCGCTCCAGCTCTTCTTCATTACTGACTTCGGTCAGCACGCCCATTTTCAGACTGTGCGCCACCGCAGCCAGCTGACGGTACTGCTCATCATCCAGTACGGACAGCATCAGCAGAATGGCATCGGCCTGATAATGGCGCGCCAGGTAAATCTGGTAGGGATCAATAATAAAGTCTTTGCACAGCACCGGCTGCGTGATGGCGGCGCTGACCACCGGCAGGAAATCAAAGCTGCCCTGGAAATATTTCTCATCGGTCAGCACTGACACCGCAGAGGCGTAATGGCGGTAGATCCCGGCGATAGTCGCGGGATCAAAATCGGCGCGAATCAGCCCTTTCGACGGGGAGGCTTTTTTACACTCCAGAATGAAGACGGTGCGCGTGCCACGCAGCGCCTCGTAAAAATGACGCTCCGCCGGCTGCAGATCGTTCTGGAAGGAGGCCAGCGTCTGCTGCGATTTCCGTGCTTCAACCCACAGGGCTTTATC
Organism: Pantoea sp. B_9; assembly: GCF_008632015.1. Classification (NCBI taxonomy): domain Bacteria; kingdom Pseudomonadati; phylum Pseudomonadota; class Gammaproteobacteria; order Enterobacterales; family Erwiniaceae; genus Pantoea; species Pantoea sp. B_9. Next base: position 212,786 of record NZ_VWVL01000001.1, read on the forward strand.
CTGCACAATTTTCTCTAATACGGTGCCCTTGATACTCATTTCATCCTCTCGCTGCCAGTGCCACAACGCGCTCGTACGCCTGACCGCTGCGAATGGCAGCCATGGCGCGCTCAGCGTTATCGCGCAAATCTTCATTTCCGAATACTTTCAGCAACATTGCGACATTTACCGCAACGGCCTGCTCGTGGGCGGGCTGGCCTTTACCCTGGAGCAAACGCGTCAGAATGTCACGGTTTTCTTCCGGTGTGCCGCCGGCCAGCGCCTCTTTCGGCTGGAAGCTGAAGCCAAAGTCTTCCGGCGTCAGCTGGTAACTGGTGATCTCACCGTCACGCAGCTCAGCGACCTGGGTTGCACTGTGCAGCGCCACTTCATCCATGCCGCCACCGTGCACCACGGCAGCACGCTGGTAGCCCAGCACTTTCAGCGTCTGGGCGATGGGCAGCACCAGTTCCGGACTGTAGACGCCAATCACCGCCAGCGGTGGGCGCGCCGGGTTGATCAGCGGACCCAGCACGTTAAATAGCGTGCGGGTTTTCAGCTGCTGGCGCACCGGCATCGCGTGGCGGAAACCGCTGTGATACTGCGGCGCAAACAGGAAGCAGACGTTGAGATCGTCCAGCGCCTGCCGTGCCTGCTGCGCCGGCATGTCGAGATTGATACCGAAAGCGGCCAGCAGATCGGAAGATCCGGATTTGCTGGAGACGCTGCGGTTGCCGTGCTTGGCCACTTTCAGCCCGCAGGTGGCGGCGACAAAGGCGCTGGCCGTTGAAATATTAATGCTGTTGCTGCCGTCACCGCCGGTGCCAACGATATCGGCAAAGGTATAGTCCGGACGCGGGAACGGTCTGGCATCGGCCAGCAGCGCGGAGGCGGCACCGGCGATCTCTTCCGGGCGCTCGCCACGCACTTTCATGGCGATCAGCGCCGCTGCCAGCTGCGTCGGCTCCAGCTGTCCGGTAATAATCGCGCTGAACAGCTGGTGGCTCTCGGCCTGGCTCAGCGTTTGCGCCTGATACAGTTTTTCCAGAATAGTTTGCATCATCATCTCCCTGTTATTTCGCCAGCGCCCAGGCCAGTGTTTGCTCCAGCAGACGTGCGCCCTGCGTGGTGAGAATCGACTCGGGATGGAACTGGAAGCCGCACACGCGGTCCGTTTCGTGACGCACCGCCATCACCATGCCGTTGTAGCTGGCGTTAACCGTCAGTTCCGCCGGCGTATTGCTGCCCACCAGCGAGTGGTAACGCGCCACCGGCAGCGGGTTGCTGAGGCCGGTAAACATCGCCTCGCCATCATGGGTAATGGCGGAGGCTTTGCCGTGCAGAATTTCGCCCGCCTGGCCGACGTGCCCGCCGTAAGCTTCGACGATAGCCTGATGGCCGAGACAGATACCAATGATCGGCAGCTGACCGCGCAGCGCCTGTAACAGCTGCGGCATGCAGCCGGCATCTTTCGGTGCGCCAGGGCCGGGTGAGAGCATCAGCACCGGGTTTTCCATCTGCTGCAGGCGGTCGATCAGCACTTTTGCCGGGACGTTGTTGCGGTAAATCACCACGTTGTGGCCAAAGGTACGCAGCTGATCAACGAGGTTGTAGGTAAAGGAGTCGATATTATCGAGCAGCAGGATATCGGCCATCAGAAAATCTCCTTGCAGTGATGGGCAGTAGCGATGGCGCGCAATACCGCGCGGGCTTTGTTGCGGCTCTCATCCGCTTCAGCCTGAGGCTGAGAATCCAGCACCACGCCGGCACCGGCCTGCACCGTGGCAACGCCACCTTCCACCCAGGCGGAGCGGATGACGATGCAGGTATCAAGGTCGCCGCTGGCGGTGAAGTAGCCGACCGCGCCGCCGTAGCTGCCGCGCCGCGTGCCTTCTTTTTCCGCAATCAGCTGCATCGCACGCACTTTCGGTGCGCCACTCAGCGTGCCCATGTTCATGCAGGCGCGATAGGCGTGCAGCACATCAAGATCGTTGCGCAGCGTGCCTACCACGCGGGATACCAGGTGCATTACAAACGAGTAGCGGTCCACTTTGGTTAAATCCGCCACGTAACGGCTGCCGGGCACACAGATACGCGCCAGGTCGTTGCGCGCCAGATCTACCAGCATCAGGTGCTCAGCCAGCTCTTTATGATCGGTGCGCATTTCCAGTTCAATACGGCTGTCCAGGTCGCGATCCAGCGAGCCATCCGCATGGCGACCGCGCGGACGCGTACCGGCAATCGGATAGATTTCGATCTGGCGCGAGCTGGCGTCATACTTCAGCGAGCTCTCCGGCGAAGCGCCGAACAGCGCAAAGTCCTGATCCTGCATAAAGAACATGTACGGGCTGGGGTTGCTGTTTTTCAGCGTATCGTAAGCCGCCAGCGGTGACGGGCACGGCAGTGAGAAGCGGCGCGACGGTACCACCTGAAAGATTTCGCCGATGCGAATGGCCTGCTGCAGTTCGCTTACCACGTTGCAGTAAGCTTCATCGCTCTGGCTGGTGCTCAGCGTCATCTGCTCGACGCGCTGCACCGGCAGCGCAGGTGCTGGCTGCGTCATCTGACCGTGCAGCTGTTCAATACGGCTCTGCAGACGCTGAAACTCGCTGGTGGACGGCGCAAACAGGCTGGCCTGCAGACGGGCGCTGCGCTGCTGGTGATCGATCACCAGTAACGTTTCGGCGAGGTAGAAACAGTAGTCCGGGCAGCTTTGGTCATTGCGCAGCGGCGGCAGATCTTCAAATCCCGCCACCAGATCGTAGGCAAACAGGCCGCCCAGCAGCATGGCTTCACGTTCTTCGGCTGGGCTGTTAACCAGATGCGGAATCAGACGCAGCGCATCAAACACCGACAGCGCTTTCAGGCGGGAGTCTTCATCGTGCAGACCCTCAACCGGCGTGAAATGCAGCTCACGTCCGTCCGGGCGCACGGCGATGCGCACCTCGGGGGGCAGTGCTTCGTCCAGCAGCGGCAGCAGCGCGCGGCCGTTTTCCGACAGCGCCTGCAGGGTAACAACATTGCCCAGGGCGCTGATGCGCAGCGCGCTGTCGACAATCAGCAGGCTTTTCAGGTTCTGCTTGCTGTCGATATCGGCAGATTCAAGCAGCAGAGTTGCCGGACGTGCGCCGCATAATTGATGAAACACTGCGGCCGGATCTTCGCGGTAGGGCGCGGTACCGGTAATCAACTTCAATGTAGGTTTCGCATTAGCCATAATGGATTCTCTGAATTTCGCTCAAAAAAAAGCCCGCTCGGTGGCGGGCTCAGGTATCTGCACTGCGGTTACGCAAAATGTGCATGACGACGTCGCCCGTGAAAGGGATCATCGCGCCACCAACCATTAACATGCGTACCGATAAGAGCCATGATTAAATACCCGTTACGTGTGAACTTGTGTACTAGTTAACTGGTTCGGGTGAAAAAAGTCAATACCCTTTTTCAGTTACGGGCAAAATCGTTATCATGCCAGCCGGTTTAATGCAGTCGCTGGAGTGACCTTGTCAGATATCGCCCGTTTTCCACTTTATGATTTACACAGCCATACCCAGGCTTCTGACGGTTTGCTGACGCCGACCGCGCTGGTGCAGCGCGCCGTTGAGATGCACGTCGGCGTGCTGGCGATTACCGATCACGACAGCGTGGCGGGCGTGGCCGAAGCGCAGGCGGCGGTGCAGCAGCTTCAGCTACCGCTGCGGGTACTGGCCGGTGTGGAAGCGTCGACGCTGTGGGAAAACCACGAAATTCATATTGTCGGACTCAACGTTGATACGCAGCATCCGGCGTTAACCGCTTTTCTGGCGCAGCAGCACCAGTGCCGTATGGCACGTGCAGAACTGATTGCCGAACGGCTGGAGCGCGCGCGCATTCCTGACGCACTGGCCGGCGCTCAGCGTCTGGCGCACGGCGGGGTGATCACCCGCGGGCATTTTGCCCGCTATCTGGTAGAGCTGGGCAAAGCCGATAACATGGCGCAGGTATTTAAAAACTATCTGGCGCGCGGCAAAACCGGCTACGTGCCACCACAATGGTGTACAATTAAACAAGCCATTGATGCTATTCATCATTCTGGCGGCGTGGCGGTGCTGGCCCATCCTGCGCGCTACGGGCTGTCGGCCAAATGGCTGAAGCGACTGATTGCGCATTTTGCCGCAGAAGGCGGCGATGCGATGGAAGTGGCACAGTGTCAGCAGGCACCGAATGAACGTACCCAGCTGGCGAGCTATGCGCGCGATAATCAGCTGGCGGCCTCGCAGGGGTCCGATTTTCACCAACCCTGTCCGTGGATTGAACTGGGGCGCAAGCTATGGCTGCCGGGCGGCGTGGAGCCGGTCTGGGAGCGTTTTCCCGCTTTAGCGCCGGTCAAATCGCACGTTGATGGGTGATATGAGGTTTTTATGAGTCAACTTTTTCACATTCATCCGGAAAATCCGCAGCCGCGTCTGGTTAATCAGGCGGTGGATTATCTCAACAAAGGCAGCGTTATTGTCTATCCAACCGATTCCGGCTACGCGCTGGGATGCCGTCTGGAAGAGAAGAATGCCATGGAACGCATCTGCCGCATTCGTCAGCTCGATGGTAACCATAACTTTACCCTGATGTGCCGCGATCTCTCTGAGCTGTCGACCTATTCGCAGGTGGATAACAGTGCGTTTCGCATTCTTAAAAACAACACGCCAGGCAATTACACCTTCATTCTGAAGGCCACTAAAGAAGTGCCGCGTCGTCTGATGAACGACAAACGTAAAACCATCGGCCTGCGCGTACCGTCAAATCCGGTGGCGCTGGCGCTGCTGGAACGCCTTAATGAGCCGATGATGTCGACCTCCCTGATGCTGCCTGGCAATGATTTCACTGAATCCGATCCGGAAGAGATCCAGCACAGCATCGGCAAGCTGGTGGATTTAATTATCGATGGCGGCACGCTGGGCCAGCAGCCAACCACCGTGATCGATCTCACCAGCGATGCGCCCGTCATCGTGCGTGAAGGGGCAGGCGATACCCGCCCGTTCCTGTGATTACGCCGGGCCAGGCGCTGTTTGTGGCGTCTGGCCGATATTGGCTTCCAGCCAGCGTTTGAAATCGCCGTACGGAATGTACAGCGAGACATCTTTTAAGATGACTTTTTTGCTGCGTACGTTAGCAATTTCATGGCTGTAACCCACAATCACTCCGCTGATTGTCTGGTCGGCATTATAGACAGCGCCGCCTGACATCCCCTGAACGACACCGGCATCGGAAGCCATCGCCATACAGGGTTTTTTATTCCAGCGATTATTAATGGCGGTGCGCGCCAGATTAACGCCGCTCGACTCGACCGGCATCGCGGAAATAAAACTGTAGCCATACATTTTAATTGGCTCGCCCACCGCGCTGCTGCGGAATTTCGCCAGCGTATCCGGACTGTTTTTATGATAAATAATTGCGACGTCGCAATAGGGATGATAAGCCTTCACGCGCTGCACGGCGGTTTTGGCCACGTGCGCGGCAGTCAGACTGTATTCCGGCGTTAACGGAATGGTTGTACCGAGGATGCCCAAACCCAGTACCGTCGGGATGCCGGTCACGCTCATATCCACGTGCTGCAGCGCCGTACGACTGTACTCAGTATGGCCCACGGAACAGCCGCTCAGTGCCAGCGCTGCAAGCGCCGGCCAAAGCAGGGAGGTTCTCATGATGGCGGTCTTCATTTAATGTCCGTCAGCAAAATCCCTGGTGAAGACTTTCGACAGACAAATTAAATTCAATCCGTGAAACGATTAGCGCGCCATTTCCCGAGCGCGCCGGATTATATTATCAGGCCAGCTGTACCATTATTTGTTAATGCCTTGTTGTTTGAAAGCTTATAAAAAGTAATTAAAATAATTTCTGATACTGCTTAGCCGAATTCAGGATTAAATTTTACACAGTTTTCGCGGCAGAACAATTCATCATATTTAATCTTTATCAAATAAAAGCGAAAATACAGACTTAATCCAACCTGCAGCGCCAATCCGCTGTATGGCTGGCTCTGCTGGCTGCAATAAGCTTTACTAACACCATTATTCAGTTCTTTATGCTGATTTTGGTGTTTTGCGCCGATTTTCTGTTTGCTCAACTGCAGCTGTGCCGGGAACGCTGCGGGTAACAGACTGGTGAGTCTCATTAATCTATTGCGGCACTAATTGGCGCGCTATTAAATAAATAAACGGTCTCAGGCAAAACGACGTAATTTCAGCGGGTTGCGCAGGCTATCCCAACGCTCGTTACGCAAATCAATCAGAAATCTGAATCAATGACTGTGCTGCCGGCTTCAGCCTCCGGATCGCTGGCGCTTTATTATCGGCAGATAAGGAAAAGGTGTTAACGAAACTGTAGCTGGTGTAAAATCTCCGGCCGTCCGCGCTGGCACCTGGCGCGAAGCGGTCACAGATTCTGATACGGGACCTGGTAACGCCGGTATCTTACCTCTTCATTACCACGACGCCTGGGAAGGCGGTCAACTCAAATAAAATTTCTCGATAAAACAATAAGTTGAAATTATTTCCACTCTAATGATCATCAGTCTGTATCACATGCTTTAGGTACTTTCTGTATCCCTTCTTGTGTTACAACTTTGATTGCTCCTTCATGAAGCGCCCACCCCGGGATCTTCTCCTACAGCAATTTCGATCATTTACCATATTTTGGAGTTGGAAGAACTCTAAAAGGAGTTAGAATAGACATCCTCGTTGGTCACTTTGATAATCGTTAATTTCGCTTGCCCCTACTTTTAATCAGAGACTACACATATGCCTAACTGTAAAGATCAGCATCGTTATTGGGAGTTTTTGGAAAGCCTGCCAGATGATCAGGGTGGATTAGGTCGCCACAAGTGTTGCGGGTGTGCTTATGAGAATGGCTATAAGGCTGGTTTTAATAGGTCGGAAAGAATCGACATTGATTTAGATTCTATACCGGAGAGTCAGGCGGGGACTGGAAGGCATAAAAGCCCCCATGCTGCTTTTGCGCAAGGTTACTTAGATGGAGTTAGTGCTTTTTATCAAGGTGAAAAGTGATGAATAAATATATTGCTCCTTATTATAATGAAAGCTGGGGAAAAGGTAATCGCACGAGCTTTCACTGTCCACATTGTCAGGTATATGCGCAACAGTATTGGAGTTCTTTGCTAAGGATGAATGCTAATGTCATTTTGACTAATTTCACATCTTCGACTTGTGCTCACTGTGGAAATTCAGCGATTTGGCTTAACGATAAGATGATTTATCCGCTTGTCTCATTATCGCCCGTTGCCAATGAAGACCTCCCTGCGGATTGTTTAGAGATATATAATGAAGCAAGGGGCATCGCTTCATTATCCCCGAAAGGCGCTGCGGCATTGTTACGCCTTTGCATTCAAATGCTAATGCCACATTTGGGGCAGAAAGGTAAAAATATCAATGATGACATAGGTGCGCTTGTTAAGGCTGGCCTACCCGTGCAGGTCCAACAGGCATTAGATGTTTGTCGTGTGATAGGTAATAATGCAGTTCATCCTGGTGAAATAATTTTTGATGAAGACAATAAAATTGTTAACACATTGTTTGGATTAGTTAATTTTATAGTTGATAATCAGATAACCCAGCCTAAACAGTTAGATGCGATGTACGGCTCCTTGCCAGAGGGTGCAAGAGCAGGAATACAAAAAAGAGATTCATGAAAATTTTGCCTATTAAAAATTAAAGGCTAGCCAATAAAGCTAGCCTTATAAATATTTAATTAATTAATCATCTAAGAGGTGTGAGTAGTAAGTTTTTTCAAATGCTTCTTTTAGAACTTCTAACATTGAGCGCTCTTTCACAACAATGTCGAACTCACCATTAGGTGAAGAAATATGCATTGGGTCGCTGCTTGTTACGGTCAGGTTTGCACCTACACATGATGAAAACTCCAGTACGCCCTCGGAAACGCTGCGGATTTCTTTATTAGCTAGAATGGCGTAAGCCATATCTTCAGACAGCTTTTGTATAATTTTTTTATTCATTTTTATGCACCAAATGTTTGAATGATACTGACATAATATCTCATTTTTTGGCTTGTGTCATTTGTAAAAAAAAGGCTAGCCTGTGGAGGCTAGCCCTGATATGGATTCAAAGTCACTTTATCTTTTTCTTTTCGAGAAGCCGCTTGATAGCGCGTTCAAATCCGATTTCTTTTTCAATCCTCGATAGTGTTACATTATCCAGATTGAGGATTGAACACAGCTTTTTTCGGTTGATCACAGAATCCCCATGATCACGGAAAATCAGTTTCCCGGTTGAATCAGTAATTTCAATTTTCATGTTTCGCCCCAAAAGGTAAAAATATAAATGACTGGTCCAAATGAACAGGGGGCCGTAAAGCCCCCTCCTGAACTATCTCAGGTAATACCCATTATTTTAGGGTAATATTCATGGTGTAATTTGGACGCAGGTTCAATGGAATATGACTGCTTTCCTGATGGATAGTCACCATGCCGTAGCGGTCAGTCATCACTTTCTGATAGTAAGGACTAACCACGCCTTTAGCGGCGATATCCTGGTTGCGTGATGCTGGACCCTGAACCAATTTAAATGGATTACGCTCAGGAGCAATGAATTTTGGCACAACCAGGCCTGAGTCAGCGGCGATTTCATAGCGATCATCATCGGCCAGGATAAACGTGAGGTTGCCAATGCTAAAGGAGTCGTAACCTGCGGATGGCACCGGGATCAGAACACCTTTAGCAGCTTCACTGACCTTATTGGTGATCAAACTCATCACTTCGACGTTTGAAGCAAGAGCATCATAGAGGTCTGGAGAGGCGAAGCAGTAAAAGCGATCCAGATAACTACGGCTGGCCCCGTATTCTTTCACCAGTGCGCGGCGGATCTTAGCCAGTTGTGCATAAACCGGTAAGGCTGCATCGAGTTCAAAGCTCATGGGCTGAGTGTCGAACACAGCGTTAAAATCTACGTTACCGTCATCAGTTTTAGCGGCCTTTGCGGACTGTTGGAAGAGAGCACGGGCTAATGTGCTTTCCACCGTTTCCAGATGGTAGTTACGCAGACGGATCGCCTTGTCGGCGATCACTTGAGTGAGCGCAGCTTCCTGATCCGGCTTTGTTGGGCTTACAAGACTCTGCCAGTCTGCGGTTTTGACGTCTGCTTCAGTCGCGTAGTGTGGGATTTCCTGATTACGCAGAACAGTTTTATCCATCTTAATGGCGTTTACTTCAGTGCCATAACGCGATACCTGTTCAAGTTCTGAAACCTGAGATTCCACAATATCCACAACCTGAGCATTTGGAGTGGTGGAGTTTACCGGGGTGAAAATACCCAGATCAGAGATCAGATAGTTACCGGCTGGTACATCTTTGATACTGGCGACTGTGTCCAGCTTTTCAAATTTAGAGAAATCAATAGCCATGTTTTGATGTCCTTATCTTATGCGTTATAGAAGTCAGCGTTAACTGCAAGACGGATTGAGCCGTCAGTAGTCAGCCGGGTTAATGCGGCAGTTTTGCTCGCTGCGTCTTTAGCACGTAGAGCAAAATCAGTAATCACAACATGGCGATCCACGATAACCAGAGTTTTAGGCTTGCCATCGGCGCTCATGTTAGAAAGGTTGATGAATGGCACACCAGGATCAGCGGCTGCTGCGTCGAATAAGGCAAAAGATTTGCTGTCCAGAATATCGCCGCAGTACACATCAGCCGGGAGGCTCGGAGCGGTGATCTCGGTACGGTCAAACAGGCTTGAAGCGTAATTAACGATTACGTCACCCTGTGTGATTGGATAGCGTTCAGAGGTTTTCATTAGAATTTTCCTTGAGGGGTAATTATGTGGGAGAGCCACAATTGAGGGAGCCACATTGCACGGCTTTATCTGACAGCCACTGAGACGGGCTTATCTGAATGTTGGGAAGGGGGAGGGGAAGAAATTAGAAGGATAGAAGGGGCGGCAATGATGCCACCCCTTGCTGATCCGGCTCTCTCGCCCTCTGGCACGGTTATTCCATCATGGGGGTTAATTGTTCCCACACTGGATGAATCTTTTGAAAGCTGTACTAAAATTCGTACTGAATAAATATTTCTTTCTTGAATTCCCTCAATGGAAATAACTCCACGGGGGTAGATGTCAGTAAACCAGAGAGGAAACTCAAAAAGAACCCGCAAGGAGTCACGGGGTGAGTCTAAGAGGAGTTACATATATTTTTTGTCTGCGGATTGTAGAAATCCCTAATGGTCTAAGGCCATTTTCTATATTCCCTGAGTGACTATGCAATTTGCGCTTGCAGTTCACCAGACAGGGAATATAGAAAACGGTACATAATCACGCACCGGAAAGCACAGGCAGAAATAGTTTCCTATATCACTACCTACACTTTATCCCTCAACAAGGTAACTAGCCTGTTGAAGTGTCCCCGCTTTGCACGGAGAAAGAAGAAATTGAAGGAAAAATTTGAACGACAGTGTTATTTGGTGAATAGACCGTTTATATTTAAACACCCTCTAGGATAGGCCCGATGCGAGGCAGACCTATAATTAGAAGGAGATTAACAATGCGTAATAGTAATCGTAATGGCAGTAACTTCACTAACGCCAGAAGGATTCTATTTATGGAAAACCCTTTTGGCGGGAGTGAGTGGGTAAGTTATTGAGTAAGCTAGTTAGTGATTGAAATAATTATTTCAGGGGTTGTTAAAGATGTAATCAAGCTAATTAAAGATGAGGGCCGGGGTGGAGATCCCCCGGTTATTCCCTCTATGGCTAGTCCACACATCTCAGGCCTATACCCCGGGAGGTGGTAGAGTGTTGAGGTTGCGTAATGGCTTTTTAATCCATCCCAACACACTATACATATAGTTTATCATGCACTTATGTAATTATCAATAAAAATTGTCAAAATAAATTGCATTCCATTTCTTTCTGTGATATGCATGTTATCATTGATAATTATTAGGCTGCTAAGTACCATGTCTTTCCAGAAAGACACAAGACTTATATTAAGATCTAACACAAAACCTCACGCTACTCGCTTACCGGTTTTAAAACATATATTTTATGATCTCACGTTCGATACTCTCACTTACCGATCATAAAACAATAAAATTATGATCTCACACTCATTCTTCGTTTACCGATCATAAAACAATTATTTATAATCGGCTCTCATTTCATTCGCACAGCGCCGATTATGATCTTATGATGATCCACAAAAGTTTTACACACAGTGAAGGGCAGGGAGGTAGATATACAGATAGATTGAAATTTTGATTGATTGGATATCCCCAGGATAAGTCTTCCACAGAGTGAGACTGGCCAGGTGAGGGGTATGTGTACCAGCGTGGTACATGTAAGGTAATAGATAAAGTTATGCAGAATTTGCACAACCTACCACACCTAAGTTATGCAGAATTTGCACAACCTATTATCAAAGTCATGCAAAATTTGCACACTATAAGAATAATAAAAGACCATAAGACTAACAGCCACACCATAAGAGGGCTTACGCCCTTAGGCACAGCAAAAGATCTTTAAAGAGTATTAGACGATTAATCGTAGATTGATTGGAAGAGACTGATCTATTTAAAGCGTCTTAACAGACGCGTCTCTTTGGGAGCGCTCGCACAGCGAGCAAGACCCCCTTTGGAAACTGTCACGAAATCGTAGATTGAGAGTCTATGGGGCCGCGAGTGTGTGTGGGGGGGCAGAGAAGACTACAAAGCTAATCACTCAAGCAATTCAAACCTACTACAATAAAACCTCATCAGGCTTCACCAGCACGATTCTCAAACACTTTCTCAGATAAGATGAGTCAATCTACTGCTTTCCTACCAAACACGCTCAGAATCGATTGTAGGCGAGTTTTGTGATGGGATGGCCATTTATACTATTTTTATCTTGTTGTCAACTACCACTATACAAAGTAAACGCATCATGATAAAATAATTAACATGATGCTCAAAGTTATCCAAATATACTCTAACAAGCTTTCCGGGAGGATGCAAATGTTTTCTAAATCTGCTACTGACAACCGTTATGGATCAGTCGATGACGTTATTGCCCGCTATGACCAGGGGTTAATTTCGCGCCAGTCACTCCACCAATTACGCTGGAGATTCAAGAAGGAAGGTAAGCAAGATCGCGTTTCCGTAATCAGTAAGGTGCTGGAAATTACGAAATCCCCACTGTCTCGGGCTGTTTATCAGCAAGAAAAACTAGAGGCCCGCGCCTCGAAAATCGACGCTGAGCAGGGGCTTAAGCTCAAAGTCGCAGTGAATCAGTTCGCAAGTAGGCCAGATTTTCAGGCCAGCGTGGTTTTAGCTTACCAGCACTTTTTCAGTGCAATGGGGATCTTTATGGAATATGACGAAATCATGGCTTTTATTCTTCTGGAAAGTGCTGATCGATTTCAGCAGTTAACCGGCGAATACCCTGTAGTCATTTAATGGAGGTAGGATATGAACAATAAGCAAACTAACCGCCAGATGGGAATTAGTTTTGAACCCCACGTTATGGATCAACTTTTTGAGTTGGCAGCTACCAGACAGCACGGGAGCGTTAAAACTATTATCGAAAAGTCTGTTAAGCATTACCTGAAAACTCTTAATTCCAATATGCAGGAAACAAACAATGATCGAAGCAACCCAATTAAATAACTTCTATGATCGCGACTTTGTAAAATCCTCCCGTACCTTACGCCGTATCAAGAGTTATAACGGTGTAAAGATGACTCTTGAAATGGCACTGACATACGATCTTATTGCCTCATTTAACCGTGATCAAAAAATGACAAACGGTCATATTAAAAAAGGTCAGCCCTCTCAGGTAGGACAATCTGAATTAGCCGATTATCTGATGTCGTCACGCCGTACAGCCGCAACAGTAATTGCCAACATGAAAAAAGCCGGGTTAATCGAATGTGTTGGACGTGGTGCTTATGATGTTGATTTATTAATTGTCCTTCCGATCAAGGAAGAGTTAACAGAAATCTTATCACCGGCAGTTAAGCCAGCTAAAACACGTCGCCAACGTGGAAAATTAACCAAAACCGTTTTACCAAATGGCGTAACTATGGAGAAAGAAGAAGATGCAGGATCTATTAATAGCACAAGTGGACATCAGAACAAGCCTGTGGAAAGCAAAGCGATTATCAGTAATCTGGATTTGGTCACTGGCTGGACTGATATTCAGTTATCTGATCCTATTGAATTAACAGAGGTGGAAGGAAAAAACAGATTCAACGGTGAATATCTAAAGGTTGATGGGCAACTAATAAGGGCCTATAATCCAGAACCCAAACCAAATGGATGGGAATTGGATCCACCATTTTAAAACCTTCCTGATTGCCCCTGAACCGATTATCTCTGTATTTCCCTAATATTAAAACAGTGTCTAATACTTAATTACTTCCCTGCCAGATTTACATACCGACCTACCGCTTTAGCTTATTGTGGAGAATCCCCTATGCCCGGCATTTATGAAAAAACCATTATAACAACTAAATCCCCGCCGCCTGCCAATCTCAACAATCTGACAGAACAAGAAGAAGAAAAGATAGCCCAGATGGCCCTCAAACTCAAAAGCAAGTCTAAGGATAAACAGAATCTTAAGCCTAAATATAAGCAAGGGGTATCTACATTGACGCCTGAACAACTGGTTAAAATTAGGCGTGCCTGTGTGCTGGGTCATTCTGCTAGGGCTATCTCAGATGCTTTCAAAGTTCCTGTCTCCTTTGTGCTGGAGGAAAAGAAGATCTTCGACCCTAAAAAATATCAAAAAGAACCACTCTGTTTGGTGCATAAAGGTTTGATGAGTCAACAGATGGCGAAAGAAGGTTATGGCATTTCTGAGATATCTCAGGAGATGGGTTTGCATTCCAGAATGATTGAAAAGCTATTAAGAATTAAATTGCCTGAATATCTGGAGCAACAGATGCTAACTTGGGATGTGGTTTTACGTAATCTTAGAAGTTCCCGATATGTGGAAAACCCCATTTGGAAAGATGACACTGTAAAATCGAAAATTCCGGGGCTTATTGCACAGGGAAGAAGTGCAATAGCTATTCACATCGGCAATTCGAAAAGAAAATGGCGCAATATGAACATTACCCGAAAGAAAGAAAAAATATTTGAGACAACAATTAATTAAAACCTTCTCACGGGTAATTCTTTTTCTCCTGTGGTTAATTCTCTCTCTTATAACCAAACCCCTCTTTATTTATGTGGTGTTCCATGTGGCGATCCTCACTATGGAACATCTAAACAAGTTATTTCATTAAGGACTTTTCTATGTCACAGACAGCTTATAATAACCTAATGGCTCAGATTAAGCAGGCGAAGGCTGAAGCCGAAATTCAGAAGAAAAAAGAAACAGCAAGAGAGTTTGTTCAGAAATCAGAAATTGCATTAAATAATCTTAATAAGCTCATTGAGCAATTTGAGGATGGAATTCTAAAAGCTTCCTCTAAGGGTAAGAAAATAAAGAGCCGGGGCATTGCTCTTTGCCATAAAGAGCAGGGCTACAGTGCAAATAATCGCCCAATCAGTCTTCTGACTAAATCGGCAGACGGAAAAATCAAAGTGGAAATTAATAAAGCACTACGTCCGATTAAAGGCTTTGTCGAGGGAGCTAAATAATGGCAGATGCTAATAATATAGTCGTTAAGACGATCAACCGAACAACATTCGAAGTTGATAAAGGGTCTTATTCGAATACCATCAAGAAAATTCGCTCTGTTAAGTCTGAGTGGGAAAAAGCCGGAAAATCCATCAAGCCATTAAAGCTCGATTCAGACCTTAATCAGTCTACGAAAATGCTGAGGCAGGCTCAACAGGCGTCTAAAGCCACGCAGGCGCAGGATAAAGCAGCTAAAGCAGCCGCTAAAGCAGAAAAAGAAGCGGCAGCGGCAAGGGTTGCCGCTGAGAGGAAGCTCAATCAGATCCGAGCAAAAAGCATCCGGTTCAATACTTCTATTGCTAACGCAAATCTTGGCGGCAGACAGCGAACAGAGGCTCTCAGCTCGTTTGGTGATCTTACACGCCAGTATCACGGCAATAAGCTGAGTCTCCAGGAGTACAACGCTAGAGTAGCCGCTTTGCAAAGCCAGGTAAGACAGCAGGGTAAGGTAGGGATGAAAGGTGCCACATTGCCTGTTACCGCGAAGGTAGAAAAAATCGACACAACACTGTTAGATCGCGCTGGCGGCGCTTTAACAATCGGGGCCACCATCGCATTAAGCGGTAAAGTGCTGGAAGCCGGACGCAACTTTGACAGTGCGTTAGCTGGTCTTACTGCTATCACCGGGTCAGCAGAAAGGGCTAATCAGGAGTTCGCTTTCTTACAGGATCAGGCTAATCGCTTAGGGCTGGATTTGACATCCACAGCGAAGGATTACACCCAGTTTGCAGCAAGTATCGGCCAGAAGCTACCAACTGACCAAATTCATCAGATTTTTTCCGCTGTGAGTGAGTACGGAACAGTTCTGGGAACAACTGCCGATGAACAGAGCCGTGCTTTCACTGCTCTCCAGCAGATGGCAAGCAAAGGCACTATCATGTCTGAGGAATTGAAAGGTCAGCTTGCTGAGGCGTTACCGGGTGCCGTTGGGATCTTTGTTAAAGCTCTTAACGATATGAAAGGTAAAACCAACCTGACAGAAAAGGATTTGTTTGCACTGATGCAATCTGGTCAGTTATTCGCTAAAGACATCTTACCCTTTGTGGGTAAGGAGATGGCGAAGACAGCACGCCAGGGCGGAGCGCTTGATAAGGCTATAAACAGCAACCGCGCCAGTTGGCAACGCTTACAGACCGCGATGCAGTCATCAATGAATGAGTTTTACAAATCCGGTTTTGGTGAAGCTACAACCGACTTGTTCAATACCCTGACAGCTTTTCTTAATAATAATGCTGATACTTTTCGTTGGTGGGGCCACATTGCGGGTCAGGTTGTAGACGGTGCCACCGACGCGTTTACAGGCCTACATAATGCTGTTGTCTTCACTGCAAGGATCACTGAATTCTATCTGAAGAAGATCGGGGTTACCGGTGAACAGATGGCCTCATGGGGTGAACTATCCGCCTATGCCATTGGTGTCACAGCCTTCGCTGCATCTGTGTGGAAATTAGGCGGTGCACTGAAGTACATCATCGGATTTATGAACCCGCTAACGAGGCTGTTAGGTGTGCTGGAAGGGATCAGTAAGTTAAGGGGGTTGCAGACCGATGTCCCATCAGGCAACACAGCAACTCCTAAAGCGACAGATGCGCCTAAGCCAACCGGTGGGGCTACCAAATGGGGCACTGCTGGCAGACTGGCTAAAATTGGCCTCTTGGGTGATATTATGATGGCGGGGAATGTCTTCTACGATAACGTCCTCCAGCGGGGTGACGAGAAGATAGCTGAGAACGGCAACCAACCAATCCCCGCGAATATGCCTAAGCCTGTAGGGCTGTTAGACGTGTTAGATGAATGGAGAAACGCCAACCAGGTTTCTAAGGCTGTTGACCTTAACTCACTGGCTACCAGCAGCAATCAGCCAAACGTGACATTTACACCTCCTGGTTTGAGCGCCAACCCGGTAGGGAATCCGTTCATGACACCACCGGCGTGGCTTAATCAGCCCCTTAAAATCGATATCACTACAAAGGTTGATGATGGCAAGGTCAGGGGGCTTGTGCAGCAGGAAATCAAAGCCTCCGACCAGATGAATTTCAACCTACTGATGCAGGGCGGCCCGGGTTAAGTGTACGGACTTAATCCCACCAACTCCTTTCATCAATACAGCCCCGGCCTCAGTGCCGGGGTTTTTGTTTATTGCTAAAAGTAAGTTTAAATAGGATGAATAAATCAATTTAAATACCCGTTAAATGCTCATTTATGACCTCACTCATGGCTGAAAAGGACTTAAAAAGGCCCTATGCCCTGTGCAAATAATAAACGATGGCGAGTGGTGACCAGTACAGACAGGACTCCCCGGCTCTGTTGATGTGTGTAAGCTATTGGGAAATAAGGATTCAATTTTTATTTCATGAGAATGGAAAAACTGGGGTGCTTGTCAACTTTCACAGAAAACACCCTGATCACCTCAAAGTAAAAATTCCCCAAATGATAATCAATATCAAATGCAAGTGATAATCAATATTATTACCATCCACCCCCTCCGGGGCTGGCCTGATATCGCGCCACAGGCGCAATATTGTCTTTTCGCCCACAAATGGAGGCGTCCAGCCTCTGAAAGGCCCTGAAGGTCAAAAGAGCGTAAACAGGCAAATCAGCCTGAAGTTATCCACAGGAGGATTTCGTTATTCACAGGCTAACCGTGAATACAGTTATCTCTCGATGATGTGCTCAAGGCGGGGGAGAAGAGTGCGGAAAGTGGTGCTCTTATGCCTTCATTGATATGTAATCACTAAAAGAAAAGAGGTCTGGCCTGTTTCTTAGTTGTTAAATAAGGGCGCATTACAGGTAATATGTTAAATACGCACTGTATAAACCCCTGTATAATCACGCATGACCCTTTGTCGTATCAACAATCTTTTATATCCTCACTATAAGCCCCTCAGAGAGTCTTTAACCCAATGGTAATGGGGTAGGGCGGGCGTAAGTAAGAACGCCTAACAGAGGTTCGCACAGAGTTAATACGGGATAGACACTCTCGATATTTGAGAATAACAATCATTATCATTTTAGGGGTGAGTTTCTGTGCCTAACAGCTATATCGAAACACAGTGATATTTTGTCTTACTCACATATCTTTCCCCTTTGATGCACGAATGCAGGGTAAATAGTGTGAGAAATGACACGATACCATCTAGCCACAATCCTAAAGAGTAACACTCAAAGAAAAACAAACATAACCTATTGAAAATGATCATTTTATGATCAATCATCAGATCGTTTTCGGGGGCATATCCCCGTGTTGATCGGGTGAATGATAATGCTTAAAGATGATGAGTCTCATCCTGTGACATTCGCTTTCATGGGCCATACAGTTACGGCCTTTCCAACTTTTATCTTGGTGGATGGAATTAAGATCAGCCGTTCCCAACTGACATTCAGCTTTCAATTAGCTTTAGCAAAAGCGATGCGGGAGAGTGAGGAAAAGGGACGTGCAGAAGGCCAATAGAAAACCCCGCGCTGTGGCGGGGCATATTTATGGTAGGGAGTCCACAACCGGCAGTAGGTCTTTTAGTGGCGGTGTATGAGTGTAACGGGCTGTTATGCCCAACCCTTGTGACTGGCTATGTCCCACTACGAATTGGACCAGTGAATAGTTCCCAACTGTGGCGATAGCATTAGTGATGAACGTATGCCTTAATGAGTGAACCCGCCTCTTTAGACCGAACTCATTCAGATCAGGGATCTGTAGCTCCTTCATCATATCTACCCAATCAAGCGTAATGCTGGTGTAGTTGGGGAGGTTGCCAAATACAAGGTCTGAATCCTTGATCGAGGCGATTTGCTTCAATAGCCCGGTCTCAATACTTTTGTGGATTGGCACCTTACGCCGCGAATGTTCAGTTTTCCCACCATCTATAAAGATATACCAGCGTCCTGTTTCATCATCCTGTCTGATGTGTTCCTTTTTCAAATCGGCTATTTCAGAACGCCTGGCACCGGTATAAATGAGCGTCAGGAAATACCACTTACGCCAATTGTGTTCATCCATACCAAAGAATTTGTCTTTCAGGCGCTTAAGCTCGCTGGCTGTATAGTGCCCGCCACGGTTAGGTTTCACCTCATATGTGATCCCTTCAGTAGGAGATTTTTCAAGAATATCTTTCTGATCAACAAGGTAAGTTTTCAGGATAGAGCGCCATAGCTTCAGGTGCTTGTGTACATGCTCAGAGGTAATCAGATCATCCTCTGGTGCGTCATACTCGATGCACTCCGATAAACTCATTCTGGAATATGGTAATTTTGTTCTGGTGGGTAAGTTTGCCGTTATCTCAATCGATTCTCTAATTTGCTGTTTGGTGATCTGGTTCACCGGGATATCACCAACAACATGATTCAAAACCTCATAGAACCGCTGATTCTCGTTAGCCGTTTGTTTACGCCATTTCTGCCCCTTATCCCTCACATACCCATTCCAGGCCTCAGATAAGGTCATACAGGAGGTAGTAGGGGCCTCTGAGAGGGAATCTTTAGCTTGTTCCTTAATCTTCTTAGCTTTTGTGGGGGCTGGTGGCTCCCGTGCCTGTTCTGCTTCCTGTAGTTGCGCTTTCATGGCATCCACTAACTGACGATAGCGTGCAAGCTCACCGGAATAAAACGCATGATAAGCCTGTGACATCAGAGCCTGACTCATATCTACCTGACTTGCTACGGCGTCTAGCTGGTCAAGGTCAGCTTCCCCTACCTCCAACTGCTTCAGTTTGAGGGCGGCAAGCATGGATCTGGCGGTCATATCATTACCACTGTACATATTCCCTGTGTAGTGGTCAGCGTATCCTTTGGCCTCTGTGGCTGTCTCCTGTGGGGATAACGGCTGGCCTGTGAGTTGCTTGCGCATTCTTCCCAGCTCAGGAAGCCTTTGAGCCTCTTCAACACCGCCACGTAGCCAGTTAAGAAGGTATTCATCAAAATCCTTTTTGGTGGCAGTTCTGAAGCCCTGTAAGCGGCGTTTGAACTCATCCACGCCCATAGAACCATTTTGAACCAGAGGGATGAAAGGGCGCACCTGATTCATGAGGATTTCGGCTTGTTTATAGCTGTCTGTGCCTAGAGAAATACGAACTAAACTAGTTGAATCATTTAGCCTAAAGTTCGTGTAGTATGTGCGGCCACGAATCATCGTGTGTGACAGTTTGTGTGACACATTGTTTGCCATGCTGTGTACCGTAAAATGGTTACATATCATATGGTTAGCCATGAATCATCGCTAAACCATTGTTTTATAGAAGTATATCTGACGTCTGGGAAGGCGACAACGAGGCAGCTCCATGAGCGAGAAATTACAAAAAGTATTAGCGCGCGCCGGACACGGTTCGCGCCGTGAAATCGAAGCAATGATTTCAGCCGGACGCATCAGCGTCGATGGCAAACTGGCGACGCTGGGCGATCGCATCGAAAATGACAAAACCCTGAAAATCCGTATTGATGGCCATCTGGTATCGATTGCTGAATCGGCCACCGAGGTGTGTCGCGTACTGGCGTATTACAAACCGGAAGGTGAGCTGTGCACGCGCAACGATCCGGAAGGGCGCCCAACGGTATTTGATCGTCTGCCGCGCCTGCGCGGTTCACGCTGGATTGCCGTCGGCCGTCTGGATGTGAACACCTGCGGTCTGATGTTGTTCACCACCGACGGTGAGCTGGCCAACCGCCTGATGCACCCAAGCCGCGAAGTTGAGCGTGAATACGCGGTGCGCGTATTTGGTGAAGTGGATGACGAAAAAGTGCGTCAGCTGAGCAAGGGCGTGCAGCTGGAAGACGGTCCGGCAGCGTTCAAAACCATCAAATTTGCTGGCGGCGAAGGCATTAACCAGTGGTACAACGTCACCCTGACGGAAGGGCGTAACCGTGAGGTGCGTCGTCTGTGGGAAGCGGTTGGCGTGCAGGTAAGCCGTCTGATGCGCGTGCGCTACGGCGATATTCAGCTGCCAAAAGGGCTGCCACGCGGCGGCTGGATGGAGATGGAACTGCCGGCGGTCAACTACCTGCGTAAGCTGGTGGGACTGCCGGAAGAGACGGTGACCAAAGTGGCGGTCGAGAAAGATCGTCGCCGCACCAAAGCGAACCAAATCCGCCGGGCGGTGAAACGCCATAGCGCGGTAAGCAATAACAGCCCGCGTCGCAACAACACCAAACGCGGTGCCTGATGCTCCCCGACGCCGCGCCTGCGGCGTCCGTTTTTACCAGTCGATTCCCTGCTGTGCCTGAATGCCAGCGTCAAACGCGTGTTTGACCGGACGCATTTCGCTGACGGTATCCGCCATCTCCAGTAACATGCGGTGACAGCCGCGCCCGGTAATGATCACACTTTGCTGCGGCGGACGCTGCTGCAGTGCAGCGATCAGCTCATCCAGATCGAGATAATCCATACTCACCATGTAGGTGATTTCATCGAGTATCACCAGATCCAGCGACGCGTCTTGCAGCATGCGTCTGGCGTGTTGCCACACCTGCTGGCAGGCGGCCGTATCGCTGGCACGGTTTTGCGTCTCCCAGGTAAAGCCGGTGGCCATCACCTGAAACTCCACGCCGTGCTGCGCCAGCAGATTGCGTTCGCCGTTAGGCCATTCACCCTTAATAAACTGCACGGCAGCCACGTTTTTACCGTGGCCACAGGCGCGCAGCGCGGTGCCAAAAGCGGCGGTGGTTTTACCTTTGCCGTTGCCGGTAAACACCATCAGGATGCCGCGCGTTTCGGTGGCGGCGGCGATGCGGGCGTCAACCTGTTCTTTCAGCCGCTGCTGGCGTTGCTGGTGACGACCGCTCATGCGCTGGCCGGTCCCGGCTTGCGCCCCGGTTGTGCATCGTAGCTGATGCCGGTTTTACGGCGGCTGTCATCGCCCATCAGATAGAGGTAGAGCGGCATCAGGTCGGCCGGGGTTTTCAGCAGGCTGGCATTCTCCTCCGGGAAGGCGCTGGCGCGCATTTTGGTGCGCGTGCCGCCCGGATTGATGCAGTTCACCCGCAGATGGCGGTTTTTATACTCATCGGCCAGCACCTGCATCATGCCTTCGGTGGCGAATTTCGACACGGCATACGCGCCCCAGCCCGCGCGGCCGGTGCGGCCCACGCTGGAGGTGGTGAACACCAGCGAACCGGCGTCGGATTTTAGCAGCAGCGGCAGCAGCGCCTGCGTTAAATAGAAGGTGGCGTCGAGGTTGATTTGCATCACCTGCTGCCAGACCGCCGGATCGAGTTCCGCCAGCGGCACGATCTCACCGAGAATGCCAGCGTTATGCAGCACGCCATCCAGCCGCGGCACCAGCGCGGCAACCTGTTGCGCCAGCTGCTGGCAGCTTTCCGGTGTGGCGTGCGCCAGATCCAGCAGCAGCGTAGCGGCGGGCTGTTTATTGAGCTGATTAATCGCCTCAGCGGTTTGCTGTAGCGTAGTGGCATTGCGGCCGAGCAGAATCACGCGCGCACCGTAGCGCGCATAGGTCAGGGCGGCTTCGCGGCCGATGCCGTCGGAAGCGCCGGTCACGAGAATGATGCGATTGTCCAGCAGGTCGCTTTTCGGTTGATAATGCACAGCGATGTCCTTTGCAGGTCAGAGGGTTTTTTGGCTTTATGCCTCAATTTGGCGCAAGGTGCAATCGCCGCAACGCGCATTCTGTGCCGCCTGCCGGCATTTCAGGCGACGAATGACATCAAAGCGGGTAAACTCAGGGTTTGACTGTAATTCACTGTTTAATAAGGCGGCAGAATGGATTTACTCTCCAGCTATGGATTATTTCTGGCCAAGGCCGTCACCGTCGTGGTGGCGATCGCAGCTATTGTACTGATTGTGCTCAATGCCGCGCTGCGTAAACGTCACAGCGGCGGTCAGCTGCGCTTAACCCATCTTGACGAAGCCTATCGCGAGATGAAAGAGGACCTGCAGCTGGCGAAGATGAAGCCGCAGGCGCAGAAAGTGTGGCTGAAGCAGCATAAGAAAGAAGAGAAACAGAAAGCTAAAGCCGAAAAGCGCAATGCCAAAGCCGGTGTGACTGAAGCGGCGAAGCCGACTCTCTATGTGCTGGAGTTCAAAGGCAGTATGGACGCCGGTGAAGTCAGCTCGCTGCGCGAAGAGATCTCCGCAGTGCTGGCGGTGGCTCAGCCGGGTGATGAAGTGCTGCTGCGGCTGGAAAGTCCCGGTGGCGTGGTGCACGGCTATGGCCTGGCCGCGTCGCAGCTACAACGTCTGCGTGATGCGGGGCTGCAGCTGACCGCGGTAGTGGATAAAGTTGCCGCCAGCGGTGGCTACATGATGGCCTGCGTTGCGGATCGCATCGTGGCGGCGCCGTTCTCCATCATTGGTTCCATCGGCGTGGTGGCGCAAATCCCTAACTTTAATCGTCTGCTGAAGCGCAACGACATTGATGTGGAGCTGCACACTGCCGGCCAGTACAAGCGTACGCTGACGCTGTTTGGTGAGAATACCGAGGAAGGGCGGGAGAAGTTTCAGGAAGACCTGAATGAAACCCATCAGCTGTTTAAAGATTTTGTGCATCAGATGCGTCCGGCGCTGGATCTGGACAAAGTGGCGACGGGCGAACACTGGTATGGCCGTCAGGCGCTGGATCTGGGGCTGATTGATGAGATTGGTACCAGCGATGCGCTGATCATTGCGCGCATGGACCGTTTTAGCGTGCTGGGCGTGCACTTCGCGCGCAAGAAAAAGATGATTGATCGCGTGACCCACAGTGCCAGCGTGGCAGCCGAGCGGCTGATTCTGAAAATCTGGCAGCGCGGTGATAAACCGCTGTTGTGAACCAACCCGGCGCAGGCCGGGTTTTTTTTATGCCAGGTGATACTGCGCGGAGAGCACCACGGCAAGGTGCTTAAACACGTTAAACACCGCTGTGGTTTTGGCGGTCGGCAACCCTTCATCGTCGAGGAACCACGGGCCGCGAAACACCAGAACCTCGCCCTGCTGAATCACCTCAGTGGCTTCCATCCCAGCAAAATATTCATCGTGCTGCTGAATGCGCTGATTAGCGATTTCCAGTAGCGCCTGGCGTGAAATGGATTCCGTTGCTGCTGACATTTTTCACCTCTTTTTTGACAGCGAATTTTCTCCTTCTATATTACTTGCCTGTCGGTGCGTTCAGCAAATCAGCGTTCGGTCAGAAAACTGGCGAGAAATTAAACAGAATGCTAATTAAGTTGCGTAACAGATTTTATCAGGTAGAGTGTGGGCGATTCAGCTTTCAGGGAGATCACACCAGGATGTGTGATACCGTCAGACGGAAAACTCGCTCTTAATCATCAAGTTGCAAATGCCGATGCAATCTGACCAGAGATTGTCCCCGCTGGCTTGAAAAGCAAAAAGTCAGCAGCAATATTGAACCCATTGGGTTTTGGGGCTGCCAATCCTCTCCCGTTTATCAGGACGTTTCAATTAGGTAAAGGTACATATGGGTAAAGCACTCGTCATC
Source organism: Pantoea sp. B_9 (assembly GCF_008632015.1). NCBI lineage: Bacteria > Pseudomonadati > Pseudomonadota > Gammaproteobacteria > Enterobacterales > Erwiniaceae > Pantoea > Pantoea sp. B_9. Next base: position 236,843 of record NZ_VWVL01000001.1, read on the forward strand.
GTTGAGTCCCCGGCAAAGGCCAAAACAATCAATAAATACCTCGGTAATGACTACGTGGTGAAATCCAGCGTCGGTCATATCCGTGATTTGCCGACCAGTGGTTCAACGGCCCGTAAAAGTGCCGACGGGGAAAAGGCGAAAACCGGCAAGAAAGTAAAGAAAGATGAAAAGGCCGCGCTGGTCAATCGCATGGGTGTTGACCCGTGGCACGGCTGGGAAGCGGACTACCAGATTCTGCCCGGCAAGGAAAAAGTCGTCTCCGAACTGAAGAACCTGGCTGCCGATGCCGACCACATCTATCTCGCAACCGACCTTGACCGCGAAGGGGAAGCCATTGCCTGGCACCTGCGGGAAGTGATCGGTGGCGATGACAAACGCTTCAGCCGCGTGGTGTTTAACGAAATCACCAAAAATGCGATTCGTCAGGCGTTCGAGAAGCCAGGCGAACTGAATATTGAGCGCGTCAATGCGCAGCAGGCGCGTCGTTTTATGGACCGTGTGGTGGGCTATATGGTCTCGCCGCTGCTGTGGAAAAAAATTGCCCGTGGCCTGTCGGCCGGACGCGTGCAGTCGGTTGCCGTGCGCCTGGTGGTGGAGCGCGAGCGCGAAATCAAAGCCTTCGTACCGGAAGAGTACTGGGAAATTGACGCCGATCTGTCGACGCCGAAAGGCGATGCACTGGCGGTCAGGGTGACGCATCAGGGCGATAAAGCGTTCCGCCCGGTTAACCGCGAGCAAACCGAAGCGGCCGTGGCCATCCTGGAAAAGGCGCGTTACGCGGTTCTGGATCGTGAAGACAAGCCGACCAGCAGCAAACCGTCGGCACCGTTTATCACCTCGACGCTGCAGCAGGCGGCGAGCACCCGCCTTGGTTTTGGCGTGAAGAAAACCATGATGATGGCACAGCGTCTGTATGAAGCCGGTCACATCACCTATATGCGTACCGATTCCACCAACCTGAGTCAGGATGCGGTGGCGATGGCGCGTGGCTACGTGGAGAAAAAATTCGGTAAGAACTACCTGCCGGATGCGCCCAACACCTACGCCAGCAAAGAGAATTCTCAGGAAGCGCACGAAGCGATTCGTCCTTCTGATGTCAACGTTGCCGCCGAGCAGTTGAAGGATATGGAAGCGGATGCGCAGAAGCTGTATCAGCTGATCTGGCGCCAGTTCGTGGCCTGCCAGATGGTGCCTGCGCAATATGATTCCACCACGCTGACCGTCGGCGCGGCAGATTTCAAACTGAAAGCGAAAGGGCGTACGCTACGTTTCGACGGCTGGACCAAAGTGATGCCGGCGCTGCGTAAAAATGATGAAGATTTGACGCTGCCGCCGGTGAACGTGGGCGACACGCTGGATCTGAAATCCCTGCTGCCGGGCCAGCACTTTACCAAGCCGCCGGCGCGCTTCAGCGAAGCTTCGCTGGTACGCGAGCTGGAGAAGCGTGGCATTGGCCGCCCGTCTACCTATGCTTCGATCATTTCCACCATTCAGGATCGCGGTTACGTGCGGGTGGAAAACCGCCGTTTCTACGCCGAGAAGATGGGTGAGATTGTTACCGATCGTTTGGAAGAGAACTTCCGTGAGCTGATGAATTATGATTTCACCGCGCACATGGAAGACAGTCTCGACCAGGTTGCGAATAACGAAGCGCAATGGAAAGCGGTGCTGGATTCATTCTTCAGTGATTTCAGCCAGCAGCTGGAGCAGGCGGAGAAAGATCCGGAAGAGGGCGGCATGCAGCCGAACCAGATGGTGCTGACCTCCATCGACTGCCCAACCTGCGGACGCAAAATGGGGATTCGTACCGCCAGCACCGGCGTGTTCCTGGGCTGTTCCGGTTATGCACTGCCGCCGAAAGAGCGCTGCAAGCAGACCATTAACCTGATCCCGGAAAACGAAGTGCTTAACGTGCTGGAAGGCGATGATGCCGAAACCAACGCGCTGCGCGCCCGTCGTCGCTGCCAGAAGTGCGGCACCGCGATGGACAGCTACCTGATCGACAACGGCCGTAAACTGCACGTCTGTGGTAATAACCCGGAGTGTGACGGTTATGAAATCGAACAGGGTGAATTCCGTATTAAAGGTTATGACGGTCCGATTGTTGAGTGCGAAAAATGTGGCTCTGAAATGCACCTGAAGATGGGGCGTTTTGGTAAGTACATGGCCTGTACTAACGACGAGTGTAAAAATACCCGTAAGATTCTGCGCAACGGCGAAGTCGCGCCGCCGAAAGAAGATCCGGTACCGCTGCCGGAGCTGCCGTGCGAGAAATCGGATGCGTATTTTGTGCTGCGTGACGGAGCTGCGGGCGTGTTCCTGGCCGCTAACACCTTCCCGAAATCGCGTGAAACCCGTGCGCCGCTGGTGGAAGAGCTGCAGCGCTTTGCTGACCGTCTGCCGGAGAAACTGAAATATCTGGCCGAAGCGCCGGCAGTGGATCCGGAAGGCAATAAAACGCTGGTGCGTTTTAGCCGTAAGACTAAACAGCAGTATGTTGCCTCAGAAAAAGAGGGCAAAGCGACTGGCTGGTCAGTTTTCTATATCGACGGTAAGTGGCAGGAAGCGAAGAAGTAATCCCCCTGGAGGCCAGCTTTCGCTGGCCTTTTTCCCATCCTTATAGCTAATCGTTCTACATTCTTACGTTAACTGATATAGTAGTTATAGCTTATTGCATTTTGCTGACTCGCTTTCCCTCATTATTACGCCATCAGGGCGGATACACGCCTGCAGGGAATGCACCTCTGTCGCTATCGGGAAGATATAACTATGAAATTGCAGCAGTTGCGTTACATCGTTGAAGTCGTTAACCACAACCTCAATGTCTCCTCCACGGCAGAGGGGCTGTATACCTCGCAACCGGGCATCAGTAAGCAGGTGCGCATGCTGGAAGATGAGCTGGGCGTGCAGATTTTTGCCCGCAGCGGCAAACATCTGACGCAGGTGACGCCAGCGGGTGAAGAGATTATCCGTATTGCCCGCGAAGTTTTGTCCAAAGTGGATGCGATCAAATCGGTTGCCGGTGAACACACCTGGCCAGATAAAGGATCGCTGTACGTGGCCACGACCCACACTCAGGCGCGTTATGCACTGCCTGGTGTAATCAAAGGCTTTATCGAACGCTATCCGCGCGTTTCCCTGCATATGCATCAGGGCTCGCCCACACAAATTGCTGAGGCGGTCTCCAAAGGCAATGCCGATTTCGCCATTGCCACCGAAGCGCTGCACCTGTACGACGACTTGATTATGCTGCCGTGCTATCACTGGAACCGCGCCATTGTGGTCACACCGGATCATCCGCTGGCGGGGAAATCCAATGTGTCGATTGAGGAGCTGGCTGATTTCCCGCTGGTGACTTACACCTTTGGTTTTACCGGCCGCTCAGAACTGGATACTGCGTTTAACCGTGCCGGTTTAACGCCGCGTATTGTTTTTACCGCAACCGATGCCGACGTGATCAAAACCTATGTGCGTTTAGGCCTGGGGGTTGGGGTGATTGCCAGCATGGCGGTGGACCCGGTTTCCGATCCGGATTTGGTGCGCATTGAAGCTTCAGAAATCTTCACCAATAGCACCACCAAGATTGGTTTCCGGCGCAGCACCTTCCTGCGCAGCTATATGTATGATTTCATTCAGCGCTTCGCACCGCATCTGACGCGAGACGTGGTGGACGCCGCTGTGGCGCTGCGCTCAAACGAAGATATCGAAGCGATGTTCCGCGATATCAAGCTTCCTTTCAGGTAATCACGTAACTCATTATTTTTGCGGGATGTCCAGCGACTTCCCGCACACCTCCCGCCGCTTAGCACCAGCAGAACCTCAAAAAATTCCATTATTTTTTTGTAAATGAAACATGCGTCACATGTTTTTTCATTGTTATTTATTAAATGCGAATCAGTACACAATTTTTACTTTGCCGCTTTGCGGACTGCCAGGAATATTCCCATACTCCAGTTAAAAGCTGATGAGAAAGGGCTTTTTAACTGGCTCGTTAAATTAAACTCAAATTTAGAGTGGATCTAATTTTGGTTTAAGCCAAATTTACAATGTAACTATTAAATTAATAGTTTGCAGCGTGCTTAAATTTATCTCATCAGTTTTGGCGGTTTTGATAAATAGCGTTAATCGTTGTGCTCAATAAAAATAACTGGATTTTTGGACTTAACAAGTTTAGGATTCGTCCTAAATCTTCATCGTTGTTATCAATCGTTTTATTGAGAGTGATTATCAAAAACTATGACTACGAGATTAACTGTACAACCGGACTTCCGGGCTAAAAGCACCAAGGTAGAGCGTTCAGGTAACATCCGTCGCAAAGCCTGGTTGACTGTCTTCGCTGCTTCAGCACTGTTCTGGGTAGTGGTGGCGTTAATGATTTGGCGTATGTGGGGTTAAGCCATGTGGGCAAATACACTCAGTCGTAAATATCCGGTCGCTGCGCGTCAGCCCAAAGCACCGGTGTGCAAAGCCAAAGAAGCGCCTGCTGAACCGCAAGTGGCAATCCCGGCTTCCTGGGAACTGAGTGAACAGCAGCGCAGCTTTATTGAATCATTCATGGATCCGAAGTCTAAATAACGCAGTCTGCGTCCAATTCTTATTAAGACATACTGTCGCGCATTTTTACCGGACTCTCCGGTGGGCACGTTAAAAGCCCGTCCTTTAACACTCAGCATCTAAAAAAACGGTGTCATCAGTACAACGCTGAAGACGATGGCTTTTTGTTGCCCGCGATCCGGGAGGAGTGACAGATGAATACCACAACTTTTTCATGGCTCAGCGTTTATGCCTTCTCAATGGCCTTTTGGGCTGCGGCCGTCTGGGCCGTCCTGTAATTCGCTAATCCTGCCAGTTAACGCTTTCTGAATGCCCTGACTTTTGTCAGGGCATTTTTCGTTGCGGTTTTGTGTGTCAATTCGTGTTGTTATCAAAACGTTAACGAAAATGTGGTCTATCTTTAAGCTAAACCTTGCACTCTCTGAGGTTTAGCAGAAGAGCCCATAAAAGGAGGAGTTATGTCGTTAACGTTACGTGAGCAGAGTCAGGATGCGCTGGAAGTAGGGGCAAAAAAATATCATTACTACAGCTTGCCGAAAGCCGCTCAGCAGGTCGGTGATATCGATCGCTTACCAAAATCCCTCAAGGTTCTGCTGGAAAACCTGCTGCGCTGGCAGGATGAAGATTCCGTAACGGCAGCAGATATTCAGGCGCTGGTGGCGTGGCAGCAAACTGCACATGCCGATCGCGAAATTGCTTATCGTCCGGCGCGCGTATTAATGCAGGATTTCACCGGCGTACCGGCCGTGGTTGACCTGGCGGCGATGCGTGAAGCCGTTAAGCGGCTGGGCGGTGATGTGGCGAAAGTTAACCCGCTGTCACCGGTCGATCTGGTGATTGACCACTCGGTCACGGTCGACCATTTTGGCGATGACGATGCGTTTGAAGAAAACGTGCGCCTGGAGATGGAACGCAACCACGAACGCTACGTTTTCCTGCGCTGGGGGCAAAAAGCCTTTAACCGTTTCCGCGTCGTGCCGCCGGGCACCGGTATCTGTCATCAGGTCAATCTGGAGTACCTCGGTAAAGCCATCTGGCATGAAACGCTGGACGGCAAAGAAGTGGCTTATCCGGATACGCTGGTCGGCACCGATTCCCATACCACCATGATTAACGCCCTGGGCGTGCTTGGCTGGGGCGTGGGCGGCATTGAAGCTGAAGCCGCCATGCTGGGCCAGCCGGTTTCGATGCTGATTCCCGATGTGGTGGGTTTCAAGCTGACCGGCAAACTGCGCCCCGGTATCACCGCCACCGACCTGGTATTAACCGTGACGCAGATGCTGCGCAAGCATGGGGTGGTCGGTAAGTTTGTCGAATTCTATGGTGACGGACTGGCCGATCTGCCGCTGGCGGATCGCGCAACCATCGCCAACATGGCACCAGAATATGGCGCAACCTGCGGTTTCTTCCCGATTGATGAAGTAACGCTCAGCTACATGACGCTCACCGGGCGCGATGCGCAGCAGGTTGAGCTGGTGGAAGCCTATGCAAAACAGCAGGGGCTGTGGCGTAACCCGGGCGATGAGCCCATCTTTACCAGCACGCTGGCGCTGGATATGGCCGAGGTTGAGTCGAGCCTCGCCGGTCCGAAACGTCCGCAGGACCGCGTCTCCCTCGGCGACGTACCGGCGGCCTTTGACGCCAGTAACGAGCTGGAAGTGAATCACGCGCAGAAGCCGCATAAAACGGTCAGCTATCTGGACAGTGAAACCGGCGACCGCATCCAGCTGGATGATGGCGCCGTGGTGATCTCCGCGATTACGTCCTGTACTAACACCTCCAACCCCAGCGTCTTAATGGCGGCTGGCCTGCTGGCGAAAAAAGCCGTCGAGCGCGGGCTGATGCGTAAACCCTGGGTTAAAGCCTCGCTGGCACCAGGATCAAAAGTGGTGTCCGACTATCTCGCCGTGGCGCAACTGACCCCGTATCTTGATGAGCTGGGCTTTAACCTGGTGGGTTACGGTTGCACCACCTGCATCGGTAACTCCGGCCCGCTGCCGGATGAGATCGAAAGCGCGATCAAAGAGGGCGATTTGACGGTGGGTGCCGTGTTGTCCGGCAACCGCAACTTCGAAGGGCGCATCCATCCGCTGGTGAAAACCAACTGGCTGGCGTCTCCGCCGCTGGTGGTGGCGTATGCGCTGGCGGGCAACATGAAGATCAACCTGCAGACTGATCCGATCGGTCAGGATCAGCAGGGCAATGACGTCTATCTGAAGGACATCTGGCCATCGCCGGAAGAGATTGCCGCATCGGTGCAGAAAGTTACCAGCGACATGTTCCATAAAGAGTACGCCGAGGTGTTCGACGGCACGCCCGAGTGGCAGCAGATCAAAGTCAGCGAAGCCGCCACCTATGACTGGGACGAAGGCTCCACCTATATTCGTCTGTCTCCGTTCTTTGACGATATGGAAAAAACACCCCAGCCGGTGCAGGACATTCACGGCGCGCGCATCCTGGCGATGCTCGGTGATTCGGTGACGACCGACCATATCTCCCCGGCTGGCAGCATTAAAGCGGAAAGTCCGGCGGGGCGTTATCTGCTGGCGCACGGCGTTGAGCGTAACGACTTCAACTCGTATGGTTCTCGACGCGGCAACCACGAAGTCATGATGCGCGGTACTTTCGCTAACATCCGTATTCGCAACGAAATGGTGCCTGGTGTCGAGGGCGGTTATACCCGGCACTATCCGAGCCAGGAACAGCTGGCTATCTACGATGCGGCGATGAAGTATCAGGAGGAGGGCGTGCCGCTGGCAGTGATCGCCGGGAAAGAGTACGGCTCCGGATCCAGCCGCGACTGGGCGGCGAAAGGTCCGCGTCTGCAGGGCGTGCGCGTGGTGATTGCCGAATCGTTCGAGCGTATTCACCGCTCTAACCTTATCGGCATGGGTATTTTACCGCTGGAATTCCCGGCGGGCGTAACGCGTAAGACGCTGCAGCTGACCGGGGAAGAGCGTATCGACGTGGCAAATCTGGCGCAGCTGCAGCCCGGTTGCAGCGTCCCGGTAACGCTGACGCGGGCTGACGGCAGTCAGCAGACGCTGGATACTCGTTGTCGTATCGATACCGGTAATGAGCTGACCTATTACCAGAACGACGGCATCCTGCATTACGTGATACGCAATATGCTCAACTAAAAAACAAAGCCGGGCATGCCCGGCTTTATTAATTGACGCTGAATATGCATGACGCGAGGGCGCTATGGCGTGCGCGCACCGCCGCGTTACGATTTCGGCAGCAGATGTCCCATCTTCTCGGCTTTCGTATCGAGATAGTGCGCATTTTTCGGGTTACGGCCAACGATCAGCGGCACGCGCTCAACGATATTGATACCCGCTTCTGACAGGATCTCCACTTTGCGCGGATTGTTGGTCAGCAAACGCACTTCATTAATGCCCAGCAGTTTAAACATGTCGGCGCACAGGGTGAAATCACGCTCATCGGCGGCAAAGCCCAACTGATGGTTTGCTTCCACCGTGTCGTAGCCTTTGTCCTGCAACGCATAGGCGCGAATTTTGTTCAGCAGCCCGATGTTACGGCCTTCCTGACGATGGTACAGCAGCACGCCGCGTCCTTCTTCCGCAATGGCGGTCAGCGCCGCTTCCAGCTGGAAGCCGCAGTCGCAGCGCAGGCTGAACAGCGCATCGCCGGTAAGACATTCGGAGTGGACGCGCGCCAGCACCGGATTGTGATCGCTAATATCACCATAAACCAGCGCGACGTGGTCGTGGCCGGTTGCCAGTTCTTCAAAACCAACCATCAGGAAATCTCCCCATGGCGTGGGCAGTTTGGCTTCTGCTACCCGTTTCAGCTGCATGTGACTCTCCAGAACCTTCAGAGGATGCGCTATCATCATGATAACGCACGGGCCCGACTGGCCCGACGAAACTGCCGATATTGTGCCACAACCTGAACCAGGGCCGCTAATCAGTCAGAGTGATTGTAGTGATAAAGCACAATTATCTAAGCCGCAACGGGTATGTTATTCTTTTTTCAACTAAAGTTATGCAATACGCCTGTCAGGTCGGGAAACAATAAAGGGACAAGATGTTAAAAATTGTGCAACGCACCACGCTGGGCGCGTTTTTATTACTGCTGATGCCACTGGGCGTATGGCTTTCCGGCTGGCAGTGGCAACCGGGGGAGAGCGGGCATCTGTTGCGCGTGCTGTTCTGGATCACCGAAACCGTCACCAGTCCGTGGGGCACGCTGACCAGCCTGATTCTGAGCGGCTGGGTATTGTGGTGCCTGCGCTTTCGCCTCCGGCCGGCCATTCTGTTATTGATTATCATGAACGGCGCGATTCTTGCTGGTCAGTCGACCAAAACCTTTATTAAAGAGCAGGTGCAGGAGCCGCGGCCGTATGTGGTCTGGCTTGAGCACAGCCACGGCGTCAACGAACAGCAGTTTTATCAGCTGAAACGGCAGCAGCGCGGCGAAATGGTGTCCGCCTTGCTCGCCAATGATACAAAGCTGCCCGCCTGGTTAAAAAATCACTGGGCGTTTGAAACGGGCTTTGCTTTTCCGTCTGGCCACACCATGTTTGCCGCCAGCTGGGCGCTGCTGGTGATTGGCCTGTTATGGCCGCGCCGGCATATTGTTACGGTGGTGGTGCTGTTTGTCTGGGCTACGCTGGTCATGGGCAGCCGGCTGGTACTGGGCATGCACTGGCCGCGCGATCTGGTGGTCGCGACGCTAATCTCGTGGCTGCTGGTGACGCTGGCAACCTGGCTGGCGCAGCGCTTTTGTGGCCCGCTCAGCGTGCCGCCGGAAGAGCAGCGTGAGATTGCCGGGCGCGATGACGGATTGTAATTTCTCCCTTTGCCCCCATATGATTGATTGTACTTGCAGAAAGGGCACTAACTGCTGCGCGGATAAGCAGCAACGGCGGCACTTTTTTGGCATACTCTACCGGATAACCTCACGACAGGACGCATTGTGAAATATTTGCTGATTTTTCTCGTGGTTTTGGTCATTTTCATCATCTCCGTCACGCTCGGAGCGCATAATGACCAGATTGTCACCTTCAACTATCTGCTGGCGCAGGGCGAATTCCGCATTTCAACCTTGCTGGCCTGCCTGTTTGGTGCCGGATTTTTGCTGGGCTGGGCGATCTGTGGCCTGTTCTGGCTGCGCATTCGTGTTTCGCTGGCGCATGCACAGCGCAAACTGAAACGTATGCAGGCGCAAAATGAACAATCTGCTGCGGTAAATAGCACCTCCACTGCAGTGCGTCGGGATTAATGTTCGATGCTTGAATTGCTGTTTCTGCTTCTTCCTGTCGCGGCGGCGTACGGCTGGTATATGGGCCGCCGCAGTGCGCAACAGGATAAGCAACAGGAAGCTAACCGTCTGTCACGCGAATACGTGGCAGGGGTCAACTTTCTCCTTTCTAATCAGCAGGATAAAGCGGTCGATCTGTTCCTCGATATGTTGAAAGAGGACAGCGGCACCGTTGAAGCCCACCTGACGCTCGGTAACCTGTTCCGTTCGCGCGGCGAAGTCGACCGCGCCATCCGCATCCACCAGTCGTTAATGGAAAGCGCGTCGCTTACCTACGATCAGCGTTTGCTGGCTATCCAGCAGCTGGGACGCGACTACATGGCCGCCGGCTTGTACGATCGCGCCGAAGACATGTTCAGTCAGCTGATCGATGAAACCGATTTTCGTATCAGCGCGCTGCAGCAACTGCTGCTGATTCATCAGGCGACCAGCGACTGGCAGAAAGCCATCGAAGTGGCGGAACGGCTGGTAAAACTCGGCAAAGATAAGCAAAAGGGCGAAATCGCCCATTTCTACTGCGAGCTGGCGCTGCAGGCGCTGAGCAGTGACGACCTCGATCGTGCCATGAACCTGTTGAAAAAGGGTGAAGCGGCCGACCACCAAAGCGCGCGCGTTTCCATCATGATGGGACGTATCCTGATGGAGCAGGGCGAATACGCGAAAGCGGCGCAGCGGCTGCAGCGCGTGCTGGAGCAGGACAAAGAACTGGTGAGCGAAACGCTGCCGATGCTGGAAACCTGCTATCAGCGACTGGAGCAGCCTGACAGCTGGGCGCAGTTCCTGCAACGCTGCGTTGAAGAGAACACCGGTGCTGCGGCGGAACTCTATCTGGCGGACATTCTGGAGCAGCAGCAGGGGCCGGAAGCGGCACAGCTCTACATTAACCGTCAGCTGCAGCGTCATCCCACCATGCGCGTGTTCCATCGTCTGATGGATTTCCACCTGCATGAGGCAGAAGATGGCCGCGCCAAAGAGAGTCTGATGGTGCTGCGCGACATGGTTGGCGAACAGATTCGTACTAAACCGCGCTACCGCTGCCAGAAGTGCGGCTTCACCGCGCACGCGCTCTACTGGCACTGCCCATCGTGTCGCGCCTGGTCTTCCGTTAAACCGATTCGCGGACTCGACGGCCAGTAAGCTGGCCGCGTTCGGTAATTATTTACAACGCATAATAGTTACAACATACTAATAGAGTAATTATCATCGACGCTTCAGCACTGTGCACCACCTCGTCGATCAGCACGGCAATCGCCGTCGCAACGTTGTCGTGGCCGGGTTGCACGGGTAGAATGCTTGCCGTTTGTCCATCGCGCCTGCGGGTGCCAGCCTCTGAGGAAACGTTATGCCTGTTACTCAATCACCGATTCTGGTGGCACTCGACTATCATGATCTCAATAGCGCACTGCAGTTCGTTGACCGTATCGATCCGGGCCAGTGCCGTCTGAAAGTGGGTAAAGAGATGTTTACCCTGTTTGGACCGTCGCTGGTGAAGACGTTGCAGGCGCGCGGTTTTGAGGTATTCCTCGATCTCAAATTTCATGACATCCCGAACACGACGGCGCATGCGGTCGCGGCGGCAGCAGATCTCGGCGTGTGGATGGTCAACGTGCATGCCAGCGGCGGGGCGCGGATGATGAATGCGGCACGCGAAGCGCTGCTGCCGTTTGGCAGTGATGCGCCGTTGCTGATTGCGGTGACGGTGCTGACCAGCATGGATGAAGACGATCTCAAAGGTCTTGGCATCACTTTATCGCCGGCGCAGCAGGCTGAACGTCTGGCACGACTGACGCGCGAATGTGGCCTTGATGGCGTGGTGTGCTCGGCGCAGGAAGCCGCGCACTTTAAACAGGTTATCGGGCAGGATTTCGCGCTGGTTACGCCGGGTATTCGCCCGGCGGGTAGCGAGGCCGGCGATCAGCGTCGCATCATGACGCCGCAGCAGGCACAACAGGCCGGCGTGGATTACATGGTGATTGGGCGACCGATCACCCAATCTGCCGATCCGGCGCAGACGCTGCAGCAAATCCTGCACAGTTTACAGGAGGGCTAATGGCTCAGGACAATCCGCTGGTTTACTCCACCGAAACCGGCCGTATTACGCATAGCGAAGAGAAACCGCAGCGACCGAAAGGCGATGGCATCGTGCGCATTCAGCGCCAGACCAGCGGGCGTAAAGGTAAAGGCGTGTGCCTGATTACCGGTATCGATCTCGATGATGACGCGCTGGCAAAGCTGGCGGCCGAGCTTAAGAAGAAGTGCGGCTGCGGCGGGGCGCTGAAAGAGGGCGTGATTGAGATTCAGGGCGATAAGCGCGATTTGCTTAAAACGCTGCTGGAAGCCAAAGGCATGAAGGTTAAACTGGCGGGCGGTTAATGAAAGCGGGCCACGCAAGGTGGCCCGATGTGACGTAGATGCGCTGCGTAGCCTGCTACAATATTATTATTAATCAACCTGATGGCCAATAATGCCGCCCACCGCAGCGCCACCGACGGTACCCAGCGCGCTGCCGTTGGTGAGCACCGATCCACCAATAGCACCGGCACCGGCGCCAATCGCCGTGTTGCGGTCACGTTTTGACCAGTTGGAACAGCCGCTCAGGGCCACCACTAACGTCGTTGCCAGCACGGCAACCGTCACGCGTTTCATTGTTTTAGTCATGGACATCTCCTTGATGGTTTGCTCAGAGGCAACTCGTTAAGTATAGATGTTACGCCCTGAAGTTGTTCGCCCGATGCACTCAGGCGATGCTTTTCCTTCAGCCTGCACGCTGGCGCGCAACCCTTTACGCGCGTTGTTCACGCTGCTGGCAAAGACCATTTTGGTACCGCCGCAGGCTTGAGATAATTCTAGGCGTAAGCGGATGTGTATGCAGAAAGAAAACTCTGAAATCCCGACTCAACTCTGGGGGGTTGATATCAGGATTTCTGGATAAGTCATTGATATATAAGTGATTGACTGATAATCTTTATACGCTGAAATATTCATTTTCCCTTCGCCGGGCCTGCTATCGACGACATCATTTAGAAAGATAATTTATTAGTTGGGAATTTTCTTATTTAGAGACAATTCTGATAAGCCGAAAATTCTTCTATGGTCAAAATGCCTCTTTCTCATTGATGTGACTTAAGAGGCTTAACCATGGAAATATTAAAATTCGAAGAGGTTGAATATCTGGAGCGAGATACAAATCATCCTGTTTTTTCTGGGGAGGTCCCTTCGGAAATTGGCAAGGGTGGTTTAATGTTCATTACAATAGGCAATAAGACCTATACTACAGAAATTAACCCTGCCACTGGGAAATGGAGTTGGGAACCTCCAGAGCCTATAGAAGATGGTAATTATAATATGGCTTTTCAAACCATGGATAAAGCGGGTAATCCTAGTATACCCACCTTGCGCACGTTGATTGTAGATACCACGCCCCCCCTGGTGCCTGAATTAATTTTAATGTATGACGATCAGGGACAGGAAACAGGCATGTTGAAATCTGGAGATATTACGGATGATCGACGACCAACACTGACCGGATTTGCACAAAAAAACACGATTGTTTACCTCAAAGATGGCGACAGGATAATTGGTAGTACAAAAGTGGATGATAATGGTGTCTGGACGCTTGAACCTATGAAGGATTTAAGCAACGGCAAACACAATCTGACACTGCAAGCAAAAGAGCTCTTCGCTAAAAAGGAACGTATCAGTGAAATATCAACGCCATTTGAACTCATTATTGAAGGCAACCCTGTCAGCTCCCCAATTATTTCAGGCATAACGGATAATGTGGGCACGTTACAGGGGGCCATAGATAATGGAGGTGTCACTGATGATCAGCATCCAACTGTAAATGGTACTGCTGAACCTGGAAATATTATTACTTTATATATTGATGGCAAAGGCGTTGGTAGCACACGCGCTGATGCTAATGGTTTATGGTCTATTACCACAGCCAGTTCTTTGCTGGACGGCGTTCATAACATCCACGCTGTTGCCAGTAATGATGAAGGAGAAAATAGTGAGGCGTCATCTGACTGGAGTATTCTGGTGGATACAATAATCAGTAAACCAGTCATTAATTCAGTTTATGATGATGCTGGTCAAAATCACGGCAATATTGCAAACGGTGGAAAGACTGACGATGTGAGGCCCACCCTGTCCGGAACCGCCGAAAAGGGCAGTGTGGTGGTAATTTATGACGGTCAAAATGTAGTAGGTTCTGTAATTTCTGATATCAATAACAACTGGATTTTTACACCATCAATCGATTTGAAAAATGGTGAGCATCAATTTCATGTTATTGCCACTGATGAAGCGGGAAATATCAGTCAACCCTCAGATAAGTGGAGCGTGAACGTAACGCCAGATACCATTATTAAGACACTCAATGAAGACTTTGAAAGTAAGAGTGAGGGTACTGTTGCAATAGGTACGCATTTCAATGGTTTTAAACTCATTAGTGATTCAGGCTTTGGTACGCCTCATATTAGTACTTTATATGGCAGTAAAACATTGACACTAAACAGAAGTTATTCGAATGATAATGGGTGGACTGCTTCCAGAACCAAATTTGAGTTTGATAATGAAGTGACTGAGTTTTCGATGGATGTGTTGTCGGTTAATGGAGCAAATGCAGTGGTTGTAAGGTATCTGGATGCCGCAGGGAAAGTTCTTTATAGCGAATATTTTTCCGGGCCCAATGTCGGGACAAGCTATAACACTTCTCGTTATTCTGGTGCGCCTGTCAAATTTTTTGAAGTTGAGGCGATCAGAGAAAACGGTGGTATTTGTTTAGATAATATCAAAATGACAGCTGCAATTCCTGCGAATGATATCCATGTAAATAACCAGATGCTGGATTTTGATGATTCTATTGTTAATTTGGCTGGTGAGTTTATTTCAGAAAAAATCGACGCTGATTTTTCTCACAATGAGGTTCGGCAGTTTGATTTACGTGTCAATATCGATGATGTGCTCACCAGGGGAACGGTGAGTAAGTTTATAGACGATGGGAAAAATCAGGTTCTCATTTCCGGCAATGAAACGCAAAAAATAGAATTATCAAACCTGTTGAAGGATGGGACTGATTTAAATGACTGGACGAAAGCAGCCGGAACCATCACTATCGCTGGAGAACAATATGAAGTTTATCAGCATAGCGGCAATGTCGATACTGAAGTCATTGTACAACAGGGGATAATTGTTGAGCTTAACAATTACTAACGGTTGATCGGTCCGATGTTTAGCCGTGATAAGGCAGACATCGGCACTGTCATCAACGAGGCGTTTTATCAATTCAGATCCACAATACATGGCTAATGCGCTAAACCCCACACTTTGCCCGCTTTAGCCACTTTCCGCTGCTAATCCAGCCATTCCCTCCATAACGTTTTTACCGGTGGCTCCGCACAATTCAGTAATGACTGTATGGCGGAGAAAACACAATGCTGGAAGCGCTGAAACAGCAGGTTCTGGAGGCCAATCTCGACCTGCCGCGTTACAACCTGGTGACCTTTACGTGGGGCAATGTCAGTGCGGTAGACCGCGAGCTCGGGCTGCTGGTGATCAAACCCTCGGGCGTTAAATATGAGCAGATGCAGCGCGACGACATGGTGGTGGTCGAACTGGAAAGCGGCAATGTCGTGGAGGGCCAGCTGCGGCCATCCTCGGATACCGCGACACACCGCGCACTGTATCAGGCGTGGCCGGAGATTGGCGGCATCGTGCATACCCATTCACGCCACGCCACCATCTGGGCGCAGGCGGGCAGGGACATCCCGGCGTGGGGCACCACGCACGCTGACGATTTCTATGGCACCATTCCCTGCACCCGCGCGATGCAACGGGCAGAGATTGAGCAGGAATATGAATGGCACACCGGCCAGGTCATCATTGAAACCTTTGCGCAGCGCGGCATCGAGCCCGGCGCGATTCCTGCTGCGCTGGTGAACTCCCACGGGCCTTTTGCCTGGGGTAAAGACGCACATAGCGCGGTGCACAGTGCGGTGGTGCTGGAAGAGGTGGCCTACATGGCGCTGCACACCGAGCAGCTGCGTGCCGAGTTGCCGCCTATCGCCCAGACCCTGCTTGACCTGCACTATCTGCGCAAGCACGGGAAGAACGCCTGGTACGGGCAAGGCTGAGCGCGTGATAATTTCTCAAGGCACCGGCGGGTGCCTTTTTTATTTAAGGGGATTGCGTGCCCGGACGAGACGAGGACTGTGAATGCTTCGTTTATTCACCATGCGTTAAGCGTTTTTATGCGCTTGCCGGCTGCTGCGCCGTCATTAAGTAAGCCCGCTAATCTTTCCTCAGGCAGGGGCTCGGGGATCTCTCTGGATTTTACGTTATAAATCAAACTCTCATTTGGTCTGGCCTCACTCTGCATTACGCTGATGTGGCGTTTAACGCATCACATAAATAGAGGATGAGACGATGACAGTAATTAACCAACCAACCTGCCGCCTGTTTACCGAAGTCGGCCAAACCACACAGCTCGCCGCCTATTATGAGGAAGGTCGACATACCATGTGGATGATGCTGCGCGCGCAGCCGCGCCCCAGTTTCAACCACGAATTAATCGAGGAGATCATGAACCTGAGCTACGCCGCCCAGCGTTCCGGTCTGCCGATTGATTTCTGGGTGACCGGATCGCTGGTGCCGCAGATGTTTAACGCCGGGGGCGATTTGCGTTTCTTTGTCGAATGCATTCGCAACAACCGGCGTGAAGCACTGCGCGCCTACGCCCGCGCCTGTGTTGACTGCATCCATTCAGCGGCCCGCGGGTTTGACACCGGCGCAGTGACGCTGGCGATGATTGAGGGCAGTGCCTTGGGCGGCGGTTTTGAAGCGGCGCTGGCGCACCACTTCATTCTGGCGCAGAACAGTGCGCGTATGGGCTTCCCGGAAATTGCCTTCAACCTGTTCCCCGGCATGGGCGGCTACTCATTGGTGGCACGCCGCTCCGGGATGAAGCTGGCCGAAGAGCTGATCTGTGAAGGGGAGTCGCACAGCGCAGAGTGGTATGAAACCCGTGGTCTGGTCGACAAAGTGTTCCAGCCTGGTGACAGCTACCGCACCACGCGCACCTTCATCGATACGCTGCGGCCAAAACTGAATGGAGTCCGTGCCATGCTGAAAGCGCGACAGCGCGTGCTGCAGCTGTCACGGGCAGAACTGATGGATATTACTGAGGATTGGGTCGACTATGCTTTCACGCTGGAACCGAAAGATATTGCCTACATGGAACGTCTGGTACAGCTGCAAAATCGTCACAGCGCATCACTGCGCAAAGCCGGTTAGCAGTACGCTAAGACGTTAAACGCGGGCAGGATGCTTAGCCAGCCAATGCCCGAGCTGCTCTGCGGGCATTGGTTTCGCATAATAATAACCCTGACGCCCATCGACACCGTTGGTCAGCACAAACTTCTCTTCGGCTTTGGTTTCGATGCCTTCGGCAATGACCTGTAAATCCAGGGCTTTCGCCACGGCAACGATCGCGCGCACCAGCGACTGCGATACCGGTTGCTTGTTGATATTGCGCACAAAACTTTGATCCAGCTTAATCGCATCGATCGGCACGCGCGCCAGCTGGGAGAGCGAGGAGTAGCCCGTGCCGAAATCATCCAGATGCACCTGTGCGCCTAACTCCTGAAACTGTTTCATCAGCTTCAGCGCACCGGCCTCATTCTCGATCAGGCAGCTTTCCGTTAGCTCGATGTCTATCGGACACTCACTGATGCCCGCTTCGCTCAGCGCCTGTTTCAGGTCGCTGTAGATGCTCTGGTCGATCAGCTGTTTGGCGGAAACGTTCACTGCGACACGCAGGTAAATGCCTTCGCTGCGCCATTTAACGATTTGCTGCAGCACGTTCAGCATCACCCAGCGCCCGAGCGGCACAATCAGTCCGGACTCTTCCGCGTAAGAGATGAAATCGCCAGGCGGCACCAGACCGCGTTCAGGTGAATTCCAGCGCACCAGCGCCTCGGCACTGCGCACTTCGCCGTCGCGATCGATCTTCGGCTGATAGTGCACCACCAGATGATCCTGCTCCAGCGCTTTGCGCAGATTGGTATCCAGCCACAGATATTCAAATACGCGCTGGTTCATCTCGCTGGCGAACACGCAGAATTTGCCGCGCCCGTTCTCTTTAGCGTGGTACATCGCGGTATCGGCGTTACGAATCAGACTTTCGCGATCTTCACCATGCAGCGGGGCGAGGGCGATACCAATCGAGCAGCCGCTGTAGACTTCGATCAGCCCGATACGGAACGGCTGACGCAGCCGCTCCAGAATGCGTGAGGCCATCGCCTCCAGCGCCGCCTGACTGGTGTGCTCAGCCAGCACCACAAATTCATCACCGCCGAGGCGCGCCAGCGTCTGGTCCTTGCCGAGACAGCTGAGGATCGCCAGCGACACCGCCTGCAGCAGCTGGTCGCCAAACATATGGCCGTAGGCATCGTTTACCTTCTTGAAATTGTCGAGATCGAGGTAAACCACGCCGGTCTGGCTGCCGTTAGCCAGCTCCAGTGCCAGGCTAATTTGCTGATGGATAGCGTTGCGATTCGGCAGGCCGGTCACCGTGTCGGTATTGGCCATAACGCGTAAGCGCTCCTGCGCCCGACGCTCTTCGGTGATGTCGGTTCCGGAACAGATGAGGAAAATTTCATTTTTCCCGCTACCGCTGTGGACGAACTTATTACGAAACAGAAACAGTCGCTGACCTTTTCGGGTTTTAACCCAGCGCTCCACTTCGTAGGAGTTGCCGTCGCGAAAGAAGCCGGCGATATTGCGGCGCGACGCCTGCGCTTCCTGCTTGGTCATAAACAGCTGAAACACATTGCGGCCAATCACTTCCTGCTCTTTCAGGCCGGTGTACTCTTCGCTCAGGCGGTTAAAACGCTGAATGTTGCCGCGCTGATCGAGGATGACGATCACCGAATTCGCTTCAGACACCACCTGTTCGGCGAAGGAGAGACCAAGGGTTAAATCGCGCGCCACCGACGAGGTATCGCCCCAGGCGGATGCGGTACCGGCCCAGGTGGACTGATTGACTTTACGGCCGACAAAGTGCATCGGCACTGGCGAGCCGTGCAGTGAAAGGGTCAGGTTAATGCTGGAGGTAATTACCGTCATGGCACGCAGCAGACTGGCCTGAGCCGGCGTCAGGGGCACCGCCATATTGGTATTGGCATTTTCATCTTCGGCAAAATGCAACGCATCGCTATCTGAAGTTAAACGCCAATGAGGGCTGGTTGTGCCAAACAAGGTATATAGCAACGTTTGCCCTTGTTCATCGGTCATGGAAACTTCCTCCGGAGGAATGCGCAGCAGGGGTATCTCATTATTTTAGCAACAGTATTCAACCTCCTGCGCCAGCACAAGATGCAAACTGAATATATTTTTGTTTTTATTAAAGAATGGCACGAAAAAGCCCCGGATTCCGGGGCTGAAAGGTTAGCACGGGCACTTGCCGAGTTTGCCCGCCTGGCTGGGAAAACGCGCCTCCAGGCAGTAACGATGGAAGGCGCGCTCATCCATGGGGGTCTGTTCCGGATGTTTTTCGCGCATATGCTTCAGATAAGTTTGATAGTCGTGCACGCCCACCATTAACCGGAAGCTCTGCTGTAATCCCTGCCACAGACGCTGCCAGCGTGAGCGCGGCGCGGCAGGGGCGCGGGCAGCGAGCGGTAAGCACTGCTGAATTTGCCAGCCCGCGTGCGGCTTTTTCCAGCGTAAAATGGCCTCAGACATTTCGCACCTCCTGACGCAGTGACACGTCCGACTCATGGGTGGTCGGCACTGCACTGCGCAGCGCGCGCCGGATCACGAAGAACGCCGCAATCAGCATGGTTACCGCGACCAGCATGAAAAAGCCGCACAGCGCCGCGTTGATCTGGTTGCTGAACACGATGGTTTGCATGTCGGCCACGGTTTTCGCCGGTGCGATAATCACGCCCTCATCGAGACCTTTACGGAACTTACTGGCCTGCGCGAGGAAACCAATTGACGGTTTTTCATGGAAAATTTTCTGCCAGCCAGCGGTCATGGAGGTGATAAACAGCCAGGCGGTGGGCACAATCGTCACCCAGGCGTAACGCTGCTTTTTCATTTTGAACAGCACCACGGTACCGAGGATCAGCGCCATCGACGCCAGCATCTGGTTACCGATGCCGAACAGCGGCCACAGGGTGTTGATGCCGCCGAGCGGATCGACCACGCCCTGATACACGAAGAACCCCCAGCCGGCCACCGCTACGGTGGTACCGGCCATGTTCCCGAGCCACGAGCGGTTGTTAGCCAGTGAAGGTACCACGGTCCCGACCAGATCCTGCACCATAAAACGGCAGGCGCGTGTACCGGCATCCACGGCGGTGAGGATAAACAGCGCTTCAAACAGAATGGCGAAGTGATACCAGAACGCCATCATTGCACGGCTGTTAAACACCTCGGTGATGATATGCGCCATCCCGACGGCAAACGTCGGTGCGCCACCGGCGCGGGAGAGAATGGTGCTTTCGCCCACTTCGCCGGCGATACCGCTCAGCATCTCCGGCGTCACCACAAAGCCCCAGCCGTTAATTACCTGAGACGCGTTCTCCACCGTGGTGCCAATCAGCGCCGCCGGTGAGTTCATAGCAAAGTAGACGCCTGGATCGAGCACCGAGGCACAAATCAGCGCCATGATCGCCACAAAGGACTCCATCAGCATGGCGCCATAGCCGATGAAGCGAATATGGCTTTCGCGCTCCACCAGTTTTGGCGTGGTACCGCTCGACACCAGCGCGTGGAAGCCGGAGATCGCGCCGCAGGCAATGGTGATAAACAGGAACGGGAACAGCGCGCCGGAGAACACCGGCCCCGTGCCGTCGATAAAGCGCGTCACCGCCGGCATCTTCAGTTCTGGCATGGCGAACAGAATGCCCACCGCCAGCCCGATGATCACGCCGATTTTCAGGAAGGTGGAGAGGTAATCACGCGGCGCCAGCAGCAGCCACACCGGCAGCGACGAGGCAACAAAACCGTAGATCACCAGCACCCACGTCAGCTCGGTGCCTTTCAGGGTAAAAATCGGTCCCCAGTATGGATCGGCCGCCACGTCACCGCCGTAAATGATCGCCGCCATCATCAGCACAAAGCCGATGATCGACACTTCGGCGATTTTACCCGGACGCAGAAAGCGCATATACACGCCCATGAACAGGGCAATCGGAATGGTGGCGGCGATGGTAAACAGCCCCCACGGACTGTTAGCCAGCGCTTTCACCACCACCAGCGCCAGTGCGGAGAGAATAATGATCATCACACCGAGCGCACCGAGCATGGTGACCACGCCAGCGAACGAGCCCAGTTCCTGGCGCGCCATCTCACCCAGCGAACGACCGTCGCGGCGCGTGGAGATAAACAGCACCAGAAAATCCTGCACCGCGCCGGCCAGCATCACGCCGACCAGAATCCAGATGGTGCCGGGCAGAAAACCCATCTGCGCCGCCAGGATCGGCCCGACCAGCGGACCGGCACCGGCGATGGCGGCAAAGTGGTGGCCAAATAGCACCCATTTGTTGGTAGGAACATAGTCCAGCCCGTCATTGAAGCGCTCTGCCGGCGTGCGGCGCCGGTCGTCCAGCTCAAAAATGCGCCTGGCGATAAACAGGCTGTAGAAGCGATACGCGATGCTATAGCAGGCGACGGAGGCGATCACCAGCCAGACGGCATTAACGTGCTCGCCGCGACTGAGCGCCAGCATGGCGAACGCAGCCGCACCAATTAACGCCACCGCTAACCAGATCAATCCGGTTCTGACGTTGTTCATGAGTTAACTCCTTGTAGGGACCGGGAAAAAGGCGATCGGAATACAACAAGTTAAAAGTAATGTAATGAATTGTTAACGACAGGGAATCGGATCAGAAGTGTGAAGCGGGAAACAAATTTAACAACTGTTCAGGCGGGCGGGGAAAAATGCGGGATAACGGCTGTTATCCCGCACGATTTCATGCTCAGGCGGCCGGACGGGCCACCACGCTGCGTGTTTCCATGCGCACTTCGGCGATGGTTACATCAATCACATCGGTCACGCGGTAGGCCACTTCACCTTTGATCTGCACGGTGCCGCTCTCCTGCGAGCACACCAGTTCTTCACGCACGGCGTGAATGAACGGGGCAGGGATAAAGGCGACCGCACCGTTCTCCAGCAGGCGCACGCGCATGCCGCCGCGCGAAACGTCGATGATCTCCGCGCTGAATTTGCGGTCAGTGCCGGCAAACGGCGCGAGGAAGCGCGCGTACAGCCAGTCACCGACATCGCGCTCGGCCATGCGGTTGAGACGGCGACGCTCACTCATGATCAGGGTCACGTCATCCTGTGGCCGTGCAATGCTTTCGCCGCGCACGATAGCCTTCAGCAGACGATGGTTGATCATGTCGCCGAATTTACGAATAGGAGACGTCCAGGTCGCGTAGGCGTCGAGACCGAGGCCAAAGTGCGGGCCCGGTTCGGTGCTGATTTCGGCGAAACTCTGGAAACGACGAATGCGGCTGTCGAGATACTGGGTTGGCTGCGCATCAAGCTGACGACGCAGCTGACGGAAGCCTTCCAGCGTGGTAATGGCCTGCGGATCAACCGTGATACCGTGCCCGGCCAGTACGCCAGCCGCCTGTTCCGCGTTCGCCTGGTCGAAACCGGTGTGCAGGTTGTAGATACCGAAGCCAAGCTTCTCCTGCAGCACTTTAGCGGCGCAAACGTTGGCGAGGATCATCGCTTCTTCCACGATGCGGTTAGCGATGCGGCGCGGTTCCGCAATAATATCCAGCACTTCGCCTTTCTCACCCAGCACGAAGCGGTAGTCAGGGCGATCTTTGAACACCAGCGCGTGCGTCTGACGCCACTCGCCGCGCGCCAGGCACAGGCGATGCAGCAGGCGAATCTGCTGCGCGATGGTGTCATTTTCCGGCTGCCAGCTGCCGCTGTTCTCCAGCCAGTCCGACACTTCGTCGTACACCAGCTTGGCTTTGGATTCGATCCACGCGGCAAAGAAGTGGGCATCGTCAGCCAGGCTGCCATCCGGCAGCACAGTGACGCGACACACCAGCGCCGGACGCCTGACGTTAGGGCGCAGCGAGCAGACATCATCCGACAGTTCGCGCGGCAGCATCGGGATGTTAAAGCCCGGCAGATAGTTAGTGAAAGCGCGTCTGGAGGCCATCTTGTCGAGTTCGCTGCCGGCGGCAACGTAAGCGGTCGGGTCGGCAATGGCGATGGTCAGCGCCAGCTTGCCTTCTGCCAGCTCTTCAACATACAGCGCATCGTCCATATCTTCGGTGCTGGCGCTGTCGATGGTGACAAAGTTCAGCGCGGTGAGATCTTCACGCTGCAACTGTTCGTCCAGCATCTCGCCAAAGCCCACTTCCGGCGCTTCGCGCTCCAGATTGTGGCGCGACAGCGTGACCCACCACGGCGCAAGGTGATCGTCCGCGGTGACAACAAATTCGGTCAGTTCGGCATAGAAACCGCGATCGCCTTTCAGCGGATGGCGGCGCATCTCTGCCACGGCCCAGTCACCGTTCTGGAAATCGTGGGTCAGGCCACGCACCGCACGGCACTGAATCGCGTCTTTCAGCAGCGGATGATCCGGCACGATAGACAGGCGGTCATCTTTTTTCTGCACGCGGCCGACAAAGCGCGTCAGGAACGGCTCAATCAGGGTTTCCGGCTCCGCGCTCTCGCGGTCTTTATCAGTGTGGATCACGGCGGAAATGCGGTCGCCGTGCATCACTTTCTTCATCTGCGGAGGGGGAATGAAGTAGCTTTTCTGAGCGTCAACTTCGAGGAAGCCAAAGCCTTTTTCCGTGCCTTTCACAACACCTTCGGCGCGCGGGGTCTGCGCGTGAAGCTTCTCTTTCAGCTGCGCGAGCAGCGGGTTATCCTGGAACATAATATATTTAGTTTCGTGGCCTAAGAGCGGTGGACAGTTTTACGCGAATCAGGTCCGCGCGGCAAGGCTAAAACAGGCGAAAAAGCCGCTTTACGCGGCTTTTTACTTTCTGGTAACGCACAGAACTCAGGCGATACGCTGGGTGGGCGCGGCGGCGGTCAGCGCCAGCTTCACCGGTACCGATTTGGAGGTGGGCGTGCCGCTGCCGTCACCGTAGCTGGAGAGCGGTACCAGCGGATTGGTCTCCGGATAGTAGGCGGCGAGGTTACCGCGCGGAATATTATACGGCACCAGCTTAAAGCCGCTGACGCGACGCGTCAGACCGTCATTCCACAGGGTTTCAATGTCAACCAGCTGCCCTTCGCTGAAACCGAGCGACGCCATGTCGTCCGGATGGATAAACACCACTTCACGCTGACCGTACACGCCGCGATAGCGGTCATCCAGGCCATAAATAGTGGTGTTGTACTGGTCATGCGAGCGCAGCGTCTGCAACGTGAACGGCACTTCAACGTCATTGCCCAGCTGCGGGAACAGCGAGGTCGGCAGTGCCGCCGCGCTGAATTCTGCCTGACGCGATGGCGTATTGAAACGCAGTTCCGCGGCAGCGTTACCGAGGTAAAAGCCGCCGGGAATATCACACTGACGGTTAAAATCAGCGAAGCCGGGGATGGTCGCCGCAATGTGATCGCGAATGATGTTGTAATTAGCGGCCATGCCGAGCCAGTCGATGTGGTCGCTGCCCAGCGTTGCGTGCGCGATACCGGCCACAATGGCTGTTTCTGAGCGCTGCGTCTCCGCCAGCGGAATGCCGACACCTTCTGAGGCGTGCACCATGCTGAACGAATCTTCCACGGTGATGAACTGGTTGCCGCTGGCCTGGCGATCGCGCTCGGTACGGCCCAGCGTCGGCAGAATCAGGCCTTCGTGGCCCGGTACCAGATGGCTGCGGTTCAGCTTGGTGCTGATATGCACCGTCAGGCCACAGTGCTGCAGCGCTTCTTCGGTAACCGGTGAGTCCGGCGCCGCCGCGGCAAGGTTACCGCCCAGCGCAATCAGCACTTTGACCTCATCACGCAGCATGGCGTTGAGCGCTTCAACCGTGTTATGACCGTGTTCGCGCGGCGGTTCAAAAGCAAAATGTGCCCCCAGCGCATCGAGGAACGCTTTCGACGGTTTCTCGTCGATGCCCATGGTGCGGTTACCCTGCACGTTACTGTGGCCGCGCACCGGGCACAGGCCCGCGCCTTGTTTGCCGAGCTGGCCAAACAGCAGCTGCAGGTTAACGATTTCCCGTACCGTATCGACCGAGTGTTTGTGCTGAGTAATGCCCATCGCCCAGGTGATGATCACCCGTTCGGCGCTCTGGTAAATGGCGGCGGCTTCGCGAATCTGGGCTTCGCTCAGGCCCGACTGCTGCACGATCTGCTCCCAGCGGGTCTCGTCGACAGCCGCCAGATACTGCTCAACGCCCTGGGTGTTGGCGTCAATAAAGGCTTGATCGAAAATGCCTTTTTCACCGGCGGCCAGCCGTTTACGCTGCTCTTCCAGTAGCGCTTTAACCATGCCGCGCACCGCCGCCATATCGCCGCCGAGGTTGGGCTGATAATAGGCGGAGCTGATGTTGCCGGCCATCGACGTCACCACTTCCAGCGGCTTCTGCGGATCGGCAAAACGTTCCAGGCCGCGCTCACGCAGGGTATTAAAGGTGACGATTCTGGCGCCGTGATCGGCGGCGTGACGCAGGCTGTGCAGCATGCGCGGATGGTTGGTGCCGGGGTTCTGGCCAAAGACAAAAATCGCATCAGCGTGGTCGAAATCGTCCAGGCGAATGGTGCCTTTACCGACGCCAATGCTACGTTTCAGTCCGGTGCCGCTGGCTTCGTGGCACATGTTGGAGCAGTCAGGGAAATTGTTGGTGCCCAGCACGCGGCCAAACAGCTGGTACAGCCACGAGGCTTCATTGCTGGCGCGACCGGAGGTGTAAAGCTCCAGCTGATCCGGATGATCCATTGCCTGCAAATGCTGCGCGATCAGCGCAAAGGCGTCATCCCAGCTAATCGGTTCATAGTGATCGGTCGCGCTGTTGTAGCGCATCGGGTGGGTCAGACGGCCCTGATACTCAAGGAAATAGTCGCTTTGCTGATACAGAGTGCTGACGCTGTGCTGGGCAAAAAATTCTGGCTCGACGACGCGGCGTGTCGCTTCCCAGGTCACGGCTTTCGCGCCGTTTTCACAGAAGCTGAAGGTGCTCTTGTTATCATCGCCCCAGGCACAGCCCGGGCAGTCAAAGCCGCGCGCTTTGTTCATGCGCATCAGGTTACGCATGTTTTTCAGGGCGGCTTTACTGTCAAGGACAAAACGGGTGGTGGCTTCCAGCGAGCCCCAGCCGCCCGCAGCGGCGCGATAGGGCTGAATCTTACGTTTAAATTTCATGATAGTCGCAGGCTTATTGTTTATGAATTGTTATCAGAATATGACTTCTGTTGGTGAGAAGTGTGCGACTGACGGCAAAAGTTGTCTAATTGATTGACTTAATGGTGCGATAGTTAACGTTTATCGCGCGCCAGGGGTGAAAGCGTGATCGGCATCATAAATTATCCGCTACCGCGCGCCGGCGGGTAAGTGTGCGGCCAAATAGTGGCTAATAATTGCTCTTTCCGTTAGCAAAAGGGCGCGCTCCATGAAGCAACTTGCCAGTCAGGTTCACGCATTCGGCAAAGCCTTAATGATGCCGATCTCCGTCATTGCTGCCGCCGGTATCTTTCTCGGTCTGGCCGCCGCGTTGCAGAATCCGGCGATCACCGGTGAAGCATTTGCCAGTTTGCAGGTGCCGCAGTTGATCATCGGTTTTATTCGTAAAGTGGCGGGTGCGCTGTTTGCCAACCTGCCGGTATTTTTTGCCGTCGCCAGCGCAATTGGGCTGGCCAAAGCGGAGAAACCCACCGCCGCGTTTGCGGCAGTGATTGGCTATATCGCCATGAATGTGGGGATCAGCGCCACGCTGGCGGCGAAAGGGCTGACGGCGGCCACCACCACGCCCGAGGCGCTGCAGCAGGCGGGCATGGACCAGACCAGCGCCATGATGACGTCAGCCGAGTACATCGACATGCTCGGCATTTTTACCTACAACATGAGCGTGCTGGGCGGGGTGATTGCCGGCCTGCTCACTGTGATGCTGCACAACCGCTTCTATACCCAGCAGTTGCCCACGGCGATCAGCTTTTTTGGCGGGCGTCGCTTTGTGCCCATCGTGACGGTGGTGGTGCTGCCGCTGACGGGCGTGCTGCTGGCGCTTATCTGGCCAACCATCGGCCAGGGCATTGCGTGGGTCGGCCAGATGATCGGTAAAAGCGGTCAGTACGGTGCCTTTTTGCTCGGCGCCTGCGAGCGCCTGCTGATCCCGACCGGCCTGCATCACATCCTCAATGAAACCGTGCGCTTTACGCCGATTGGCGGCATGGCGACGGTGGACGGCCAGACCATCGTCGGCGCGCTGAATATTTTCAACACCTCGCTGACCCATCCCGGCGCGATTCCGGACGACACCGTGCGTACCGCCACGCAGTTTCTCGCCCAGGGCAAAATCCCGGTGATGATGTTCGGTCTGCCCGCCGCCGCGCTGGCCATCTATCACACCGCCAAACCTGAACATAAGCAGCGGGTCAAAGCGCTGGTGCTGGCCGGTGCGCTGACCTCGTTTACCACCGGCATCACCGAACCGCTGGAGTTCTGCTTCATCTTCGTCTCGCCGGTGTTGTACGTGATGCACGCGCTGCTGACCGGCCTGTCGTTTATGCTGATGTCGATGCTGCACCTGATGATCGGTAACGTGCAGGGCGGCGCGATTGATCTGCTGGTGTTTGGCATTCTCGGCGGCAGCAAAACCCACTGGTGGTGGACGCTGGTGCTGGGCGCCATTTACGCGCCGGTTTATTACTGGGGCTTTCGCCTGGTGATTACCCGGATGCAGGTCGAAACGCCGGGGCGTGAATCCGAAGAGGAAGCCAAACCGCAGCAGGTGGCGGCGGATGAACGCACCCGCGTGATCATCAGCGGGCTAGGCGGAGAGGCCAATATAGAGGACGTCGATTGCTGCTTCACTCGCCTGCGCGTGCGGGTCAAAGAGATGAAAGAAGTGGTGGATCAAACGCTGCTGTCGACCGGCGCTAACGGGGTTAATCGCGTCAGCGAGCACGATGTGCAGGTGATTTACGGGCCGCAGGTCGAGAAGATCGCTAACGAGGTGAAAAGTGCGCTCGGCGTCGCCTGATGCCGGGCGGTACCGTTAATCATGCGGGTCGCGACCGGTGGCGACCCGCCGCGTCTCCTTGTATATATCACCCGCTATCCGCCTGAGCAATCCGCCTGACAACGCAGAAATTTCTTCGCTGAGTGCGCGTTGGGGCGCGACGAGTTTTGCTACCATAACGCGATAAAAATTCGACGGTGGATAAGAAAATCGACATCAAGCAATTGATTTATCTGTGCAATCTGGAGCGCGAGCGCCATTTTGGCCGCGCGGCTGAGGCCAGCTTCGTCAGCCAGCCCACGCTCTCGATGCGGCTTAAAAACCTTGAGCGTGAGCTGGGGCTGTCGCTGATCAATCGCAGCAACAACTTTGACGGCTTCACGCCGGAAGGGGAACGCGTGCTGACGTGGGCGCGCGAAATTGTTTCGGTGTATCAGGGACTGAAGCTGGAAGTGGAGTCGCTCAAACACGGCGTCAACGGCACGCTGCGGCTGGGCGTGATGCCGCAGTGCAGCGTGGCGCTGCCGGCGTTACTGAAAGCGGTGGAAGCGCGCTATCCGCAGCTCGACTATCGCGTTTCTGCCATGAGCGCCGATCAACTGCTGGAAGCGCTTAACAGCCACACCGTGGACGGCGGTATCGGCTTTTTTGAGCTGACGTCACTGCGGGAACTGCATTTCCAGACCGCGCTGCTCAACGATCGCGGTGTCGAAGCCATTTTCCATCCCGATCACTTCCCGGCGCTGCTGCAGCATGAGCGGCTATCGCTGCACACGCTGGCGAGCCAACCGCTGTGCCTGGCCGAGCCCACGCGCTATTTCCGGCGTTACCTCGACGGACAGTTGCGTGAAACCGGCGTGCTGCCGCGGGTAATTGTGGAAAGCGCCTCGGTAATGCAGCTGATTCAGAGTGCGCAGGTTGGCCTGGGCGTCATGGTGTCGCCCTGCGGCCATCTGCTACCGGAAATGTTGCACCATCTGGCGCGCCGGCCGATTGATATCGCGCCGATGGGACGTCAGGCGGCGCTGGTGATTGCCGAGCCGGGCAGGGCGTCGCCGCTGTCGCAGCACTTCTTTGACGAAGCACGACGCCACCTGGCGGATTAGCGCGCTTCGCCCAGCGCCATCAGCAGTCGATCCTGCCAGCTGGCAAATGCCACCGCCTGCATCAGTGTGAACAGGCGCTCGCTGCCCCAGCCCGCATTTAACAGCGGCTGCAGATGGGCGGCACTGAAGCGCTCCGGCAGCCGGGTAAGCTGGGCGCTCAGCGCGATCACCTGCTGCGTCAGGCTGTCATCGCTGGCCTGATCCACATCGTGTAGCAAACGCGTGCGCCAGCCGTTCGCCAGCTGCGCGAACTGGCGTCGGCAGCCCAGTACGCGCGCGCTGACTGCCTGCGCCAGCTGTTCCTCTTCCCCACCATAAGCCTCAAGCCGCTGACGCAGCGTCGCCCAGCCATACAGCGCCTGGGCATCGTGCACCAGCAGCCAGACAGCGTCGTCGAGTCCGGCCATACCCTGACAAAAGGTCACCGCCGCCAGCTGGTCAGCGCTGGCATAGCGCAGCTCAACCGGCTTGAGGGCGTGCTGCCAGGCAGCAGCCTGACTGAACAGCACCGCATCGGCGTCGGTGGGCGGCGTGACGCCAGGGATCCAGCGCACCGGCAGGCCCATCATCGCCTGAAGCGCGGCGACCACGCGCGCCTGATAGCTGACGTAGCCTACTAGCTGGTTGAGCGTAACGATATCGGGTTCAGTCAGGCCTACCGCATCCAGCGCGCTGATGCTGCTGGCGGTAATCAGCTCCGGCTGCATCGCCAGCTGGCGCGCATACTGGGTGATTTGCGTCAGGCGATTATTGCTTTCGCGCGAAGAATCCGGTCCCGGCAGCGGATTAAGCCGCGCCGAGTAGTGATTGCACAGCCGCTGCACGCCAGCCACCTGTGCCACCGTGAGTGCGGTGCTGAGACGATCGTACAGCGTTAGCGTGTGGGTCAGCGAGGTGCTGACCACATCAGGCAGCAGGGTATGGCTCAGGTCGCGTGCCGCCTGTAGCACTGGCTGAAAGCGCTGCAGCAGCGGCTGCAGTGCGCTGGCTTCCTGCTGCAGGCCGAGCAGAAAACGGTCATCAATATGAGCGGCTTCGGGAACCAGGGGAGCAGCAGCGGACGTATGCGGGCGAGTCTGGCTTTCATAAAACCAGTGGTCATGGCCGGGAGAACGGCGGTGTTCCATGGTCATTCCTTTCGCAAAAAACGGACTGAGTGCACAACGGGCAAATCTGAAAAGCGCATCGCCACTCAAGGGCTAGCTTATCGTCGCTGAACGGCTGTCCACGGCAAAAGAATGATGGGGAATAATTAATAGCGTGTGGCTATAAGGCGGGGAGAGAAAAGAAAAAGGGCGAGCACCTGGCTCGCCCGCAGAACTTATTTCAGTTCCAGCTCGTTCATCGCGGCAATGCTGAAGCCGCCATCCACGTGCACTACTTCACCGGTGATACCACCCGCCAGGTCTGAACACAGGAAGGCCGCAGAGTTACCCACGTCTTCGATGGTGACGGTACGGCGAATCGGGGTAACCGCTTCGCAGTGTGCCAGCATCTTACGGAAATCTTTGATGCCTGATGCAGCCAGGGTACGGATTGGACCGGCAGACACGGCGTTAACACGCACGCCTTCCGGACCCATCGCGTTCGCCATGTAACGCACGTTGGCTTCCAGCGACGCTTTCGCCAGACCCATCACGTTGTAGTTCGGGATAGCGCGCTCTGCACCCAGGTAAGAGAGGGTCAGCAGTGCTGCGTTCGGGTTCAGCATCGCGCGGCACTCTTTGGCCATCGCCACAAAGCTGTAGGCGCTGATGTCGTGCGCGATTTTGAAGCCTTCACGGGTAACGGCGTTCACGTAGTCGCCATCCAGCTGGTCGCCCGGGGCGAAGCCGATGGAGTGAACAAAGCCGTCAAATTTCGGCCAGGTTTTTGCCAGTTCAGTGAACAGGGCAGTGATGCTCTCGTCTTCTGCCACATCGCACGGCAGAACAATGTCTGAACCCAGTTCTTTAGCGAACTCTTCCACGCGACCTTTCAGTTTGTCGTTCTGGTAGGTGAAAGCCAGTTCTGCGCCCTGTTTGTGCATCGCCTGCGCAATACCGTAGGCGATGGAAAGTTTACTGGCAACGCCAGTAATCAGAATGCGCTTACCGGAAAGAAAACCCATAGCTGTAATCCTTATGGTCATTGTTGTTGGCGGTCGCGATGATTAAAAATTGTGCGACCGACGTTAATCGACGTGCGGATTCTAGCACGTCTGTATCAAATGGGGTAAATCGCACCGCGTTTTCCGCTACGGCCGTAGCACTCAACGCTCGCGCCGCCACGCCTCGGCGGTTAACGCTTCGCCAAAATGGCTGGCAATCAGCCGCTTGGTTAAGTCGTGCAGCGGCGAGGCCAGCACGTCAGCGGTGCCGCCGCGCTCCACCACTTCACCCTGATGCATCACAAGCACCTGGTCGCTGATGTGCTTCATCATGCCAAGATGCTGAGTGACATAAATATAGGCGATGCCGTGTTTCTCCTGCAGCTCCAGCATCAGGTTCACCAGCTGCGAACGCATGGTCATGTCCAGCGAGGCGAGGGCTTCATCGGCGACAATCACCTTCGGCTGCAGAATCAGCGCGCGCGCCAGCGCCAGACGCTGCTTCTGGCCGGGGGCCAGCATGTGCGGATAATAGCCGGCGTGGTCGCGCAGCAGCCCGACCTGACGCAGCGTGGCAATGATGCGCTTTTCGCGTGCTTCATCATCAAGATCGGTATTCAGCCGCAGCGGAAAATCAAGGATCTGGCTGACGCGCTGGCGCGGATTGAGCGACGTCGACGGATCCTGAAAAATCATGCGAATCCGCTGGCTGCGGTAGCCGTAATCGCCATAAGAGAGCGGGTGATCGTCGATCAGCATCTCGCCTTCACTTGGCGCCACCATGCCGCTCAGCATCTTCGCCAGCGTGGATTTGCCCGAACCGTTCTCGCCGATAATGGCCAGCGTCTGCTTTTCGCGCAGGGTAAAACTGACGTTTTTCACCGCTTCAACATGCTGGCGCCGGAACAGCCCGGTGCGGTAGCGGTAGGTTTTGCTCAGGTTGCGCACTTCCAGCAGGGTTTCCATTATTGGCTCTCCATATTCAGCGGGAAGTGACAGGCATAAAGATGCGCTTTAGTGCCGCTCAGGCGCGGCGTTTCGATGCATTTACGCTGCGCGTAAGGGCAGCGCGGACCGAGACGGCAGCCAATCGGCAGATGTTCCAGCGACGGTATCGCGCCGGACAGCGTATTCAGGCGGCTTTTATGCGGCAGCGCGCGGCCAAAGTCGGGCATGGCGCGGATCAGCGCCTGCGTATACGGATGGTGCGGCGTTTCCATCAGATCGTCACTCTGCGCCGTTTCCACCGTTTGTCCGCAATACATCACGTTGATGCGGTCCGCCCACTGACTCATGGTGCGCAGGTCATGGCTGATCAGCAAAATCGTGGTGTTGTTATTCTGATTGAGGCGGCTCAGCAGACGGAAAATCTGCGCCTGCGTGGTGGGTTCCATGGCATTGGTCGGCTCATCGGCAATCAGCAGGCGCGGCTGATTGGCCAGCGCGATGGCGATCATCACCTTCTGACATTCGCCTTCGGTCAGCTCATACGGGAAGCTGCGCATAATGTCTTTGTGATCTTTAATGCCGACGCGGTGCAGCAGCTCAATGGCGCGCTCTTTGCGCCAGAACCACAGGCGCTGATACCAGCGGCCTTTAAAGGTCCAGCGTGGAATGGCCTGCATCAGCTGGCGGCCGACACTTTCAGAAGGATCGAGACAGGATTGCGGCTCCTGAAAAATCATCGACACGTTATGGCCAACGATACGCCGCCGTTCGCGCGGCGACAGGCGCAGCAGATCGATATCATCGAACACCATGCGGTCGGCGGTGACGCGCCAGTTATCTTTGGTCACGCCGCAGATGGCTTTCGCCACCAGACTTTTCCCCGAGCCGGATTCGCCCACCAGGCCACGCACTTCGCCCTCGTTTAGCGTCAGATTGATGCGATCGACCGCTTTCACCGGACCTTCAGCGGTCATGAATTCAATGGTCAGATTTCGGATGTCCAGTAACGGCATTATTCCACTCCCGCAGCGACGGCGCGACGGATGCCATCGCCCAGCAGGTTAACAATCAATACGCTTATCATCAGCGCGGCACCCGGCAGCATCACCGTCCACGGCGCCACGTAAATCAGCTCCAGCGCGTCACCCAGCATCGCACCCCATTCGGGCGAGGGCAGCTGCGCGCCGAGGTCAAGAAAGCCGAGCGCGGCGATGTCGAGGATGGCCATCGACAGCGAGCGGGTAAATTCACTGACCAGCAGCGGCAGAACGTTTGGCAGCACCGCATTCCACAGAATATTCAGGTTGCGCGCGCCATCCAGCCGCAGCGCCACAACATACTCTTTTTCCATCTCGTCATGCACTGCCGTGTAGATTTCGCGCACCAGACGCGGGATCAGCGCCAGCAGTACCGCCAGCATCGCATGCTCCAGCCGCGGGCCAAGAAAGGCCACCACGATAATCGCCAGCAGCAGAGAGGGAATCGACAGCAGCGTATCCAGCACGTGATTCATCACTGCCGAGCGCAAACCGTGGGTAATCCCCGCCAGCACGCCCAGCAGCAGCGCGCAGATTGCTGCCAGCACCGTAACCAGCAGCGCAGAGCCAACCGTCGGTGCCACGCCGCTCAGTAAACGGCTTAGCACATCGCGCCCGAGATCGTCAGTGCCGAGAAAGAAGGAGACATCGCCGTAGCGCGACCACGACGGGGGCAACAACTGATAGCCGAGAAACTGCTGGTCGATGCCGTAAGGGGACAGCAGCCCGCCGAACAGGCAGAGAAACAGCAGGATGCCGAAGCCGTACAGGCCAATCATGGCGCTGGTATCGCGATAAAAGCGCTGCCAGCTGAGGCGAAACGCACTCGGCAGCCGCTTCTCGGCGTAGATGTTATCTGAGGGCATACCACTCCTTGTGTTTCAGCGGATTGAGCGCCGCACCGATAATATCCGACAGTACGCTGACCAGAATTACCAGCCCGCCAACCACCATCACGCCTGCGGAGATCGCCGCGTAATCCTGCTGACGGATAGCGTTAATCAGCCAGCGCCCCAGTCCAGGCCAGTTGAACACCACTTCGGTGATCATCGCCAGCGTCAGCATGGTGGAGAATTGCAGGCCAAGACGCGGGATCACCGGCGGCAGTGCGTTGTGCAACACGTGACGGCGAATCACGGTGAAGCGCGACAAGCCGCGCGTTGCCGCTGCCTTGACGTAATTTTTATCCATCACGTCGCTGGTGCTGTTGCGCAGCAGGCGAATCACTTCGGTAGTCGGTGCCACAGCCAGCACGATCACCGGCAGGATCAGGTGCGTCAGCGCGCTGACCAGCATCTCATGCCGCCACGGTGAAGGGCTAAGCCAGGCGTCAATCAGGGCAAAACCAGTAATGTTCTGCACCGGATAGAGCAGGTCGAAACGGCCGGAAACCGGCAGCCAGCCCAGCGTCAGCGAAAACAGCAGGGTAAACAGCAGCGCCAGCCAGAACACCGGCATTGAGAAGCCAAGCAGCGCCAGCGCGCTGATGGCTTTATCCTGCCATTTATTGCGCATCACGCCGGCGCAGATACCGAGCGGAATACCGACCAGCAGTGCCAGCATAAACGCCAGCACGCACAGTTCCAGCGTGGCGGGAAACACCTCGCGCAGCTGTATATCAATTGCCTGACCGTTGGTGCTGGAGACACCGAAATCAAACTGCAGCAGCCCTTTAAACCAGAACCACCAGGCATCGAACAGCGAGGCGCCTTCCAGCGGCGCGTTGGGCGTGAAATAGCTCAGGCTGAAACTCACCAGCGAGAGTAAGAACAGGGTGATGATCAACAACAGCAGGCGACGCAACAGATAGATAATCATGCTTACTCCTCGCCGTGCTCATCGCGGTAAACCCCGGCGAACGAGGCATTACCGAAGGGACTCAGCACCAGGCCTTTAATATCGTGCCGGTAAGCCTGCAGGCGCAGCGACGACGCCAGCGGCAGCACCGGCAGCGCCTGCGCCAGCATCTGCTGGGCGCGATCGTAGCTATCGATACGCGCCGACAGCTGCTGCGACAGCAGCGCGCGCTGCAGCGCCTCATCAAACGCCGGCGAACACCAGTGCGCGTAATTGGTCTGCGAACGAATCGCCGCACAGCTCAGCAACGGGCGGAAGAAACTGTCCGGATCGTTACTGTCGGTGGCCCAGCCGGTCAGGGTTAAATCGTGGTTCATGGCCATCAGCTGTGCTTCCTGAAAACGTCCCTCGACCGGCGCGATGGTGACGCGCACGCCCACCTGCGCCAGATCCGCCTGCAACAGCTCGGCGGTTTTGAGCGGGCTGGGGTTCCACGACATCGAGGTGGTCGGCACCACCAGACGCAGATGCAAATCCTCAATGCCCAGCGCTTTTAGTGCCTCACGCGCTTTTGCCGGATTGTATTCCGTCACGCGCGCATCATTATCGTAAGCCCACGAGGCGCGCGGCAGAATCGAGGCTGCGGTTTCCGCCGTGCCGTAATAAATCGACTCCATCAGCCGCTCGTTGTTGATCGCCAGCGCCAGCGCATGGCGCACTTCCGGACGGTCGAGCGGCGGTTTGCGGGTGTTAAACGCCAGATAGGCGATGTTCATGCCAGGACGCAGCATCATGCGCAGGCGCGGATCGTCGCGCAGAATCGACAGCTGGCTGGCGGCCGGGTAGGCCAGTACGTCACACTCGCCGGTCAGCAATTTCGACAGGCGGCCAGTGCCGCCTACGCCGAGGTCGATCACCACCTGTTGCAGACGCGGCACGCCTTTCCAGTAGTGCGGATTGCGCGCCAGACGCAGATATTGCCCGGTGCGGTACTCACTCAGCTGGAACGGGCCGGTGCCCACCGGCTGGCGATCCAGCTGTTCCTGCTGGCCTGCCGCGCTCAGCTGGCTGGCGTACTCCTGCGACAGCACCGGCGCGTAATGGGTGGCGATATGCCACAGGAACGAGGCGTCCGGGCTGTTGAGGCGGATCTCTACCGTATCGTTATCCAGCTTCTTCACGCTCTGCACCGAGTCGGCAAACTGCAGGCTGTCGAAGTAGGGATAACTGCCGCCGTTGACGTTATGCCACGGATGCTGGCGATCGAACATGCGGGCAAAGCTAAAGACCACATCGTCGGCGTTCATTTTGCGCGTCGGCGTAAACCAGTTGGTGTGCTGGAACGAAACATCTTTGCGCAAGTGGAAGCGGTAAGTCGCGCCGTTATCGCGCACTTCCCAGCTCTGCGCCAGGTCGGGGATCAGGCGATAAGTATAAGGGTCGACGTCGAGCAGGCGGTCATACAACTGTGCCGCCAGCGTATCGACCACCAGCCCGCTGCTGACCATCTGCGGGTTGAAGGTGTTAACCGTGCCGTTCACGCAATAGACAAAGCCGCTGTGGCGGATAGAGTCCGCGGGCGCGGCGAGCGCAGAGGCACTCAGGACGCTGAGACCAAGCAGCAGCGCGGGGAATAATTTTGGCATAGAACTCAACGATTCTCGGGCAATAGCGAGAGTGTATCGCAAAGCACGCGCACTCCCCAAATCCGCCGCGCATCTGCGCTTTTTTTACCCAATGGGCGACGGGGGTAAGCACAAGCTTAGTGTGGAAATGAGAAAAATTCTCAATTAGAGCTTTACAGATGATAATAGGAATGATTATTATTCTTCTGCGCTTCGACGGTGGCTCTACCGAAGAAGAGCACGACATTGCTCACATTGCTTCCAGTATTACGTTGCCCGCACCTCGTGTTGCGGGCTTTTTTTTGCGCCATCGTCAGCCGCGCATCGTTATGTTCCTTCCGGCAATCCTCATGCGAAATCGGCATCGGTCATTTGTTACGCGCAGGGTAGTCTGGGCTTTTCATCTGCAGAGAAATGATAATGAAAAGAGTGACTTTAACGATGCTGTTACTGGCCAGCGGCAGCGTCGCGGCGCACGGTGTTACCCTGCGCATTGCCGATCAAAAGGGCAACATGCGCGCCGAGCTGGAAGCAGCGCAGCAGCTCAACGATCTCTCCTACCGTATCGAATGGGCGGAATTTCCGGCCGCCGCTCCGCTGGCCGAAGCCCTGAATGCCGGGGCGGTTGATGCCGGTATTATTGGTGATGCGCCGCTGCTGTTCTCGATGGCCGCAGGTTCGCAGGTTAAAGCGGTGGCCGTCAGCAAATCCACCCCGGCCGGGCTGGCGGTTCTGGTTGCGCCGGACTCACCCATCAAAACGCCGCGGGATCTGCGCGGTAAACGCATCGCTACCGGGCGCGGGTCGATCGGTCATTTTATCGCGCTGAAAGCGCTGGAAAGTGCCGGGCTGAGCGATAAAGCGGTCAGCTGGCGCTTTCTCACGCCTGCCGATGCGCGCATTGCGCTGGCGAGTGGTTCCGTCGATGCGTGGGCAACCTGGGATCCTTACACCGCGCTGGCAGAAGTAACGCATACCGGGCGCGTGCTAATCAACGGCGCGGGGCTCTCCAGCGGCAACAGCTTTCTCGCCGCCACCGATGCGGCACTGAGTGACGCCAGTAAACGTGCGGCGCTGCAGGATTATATTAACCGGCTGGCGGCCGCTGACCGCTGGGCCAATCGCCACGTTGAGGCGTATTCCGCCAGGCTGGCGAAAATCATCGGTTTTCCTCAGGAGGCTGCCGCCAAATCTTTTGCCCGACGTCAGTCACACTGGCAGAGTATTGACGACCACACCGTACAACAGCAGCAGGAAACCGCCGACTTTTATCAAAAGTACGGCCTGATTGCTCAGCCACTCGATGTCAAGCCGACCTTTTATCGCGGTCTGCAGGTGGCACAGCAGTAACCCTTTGTGCGTCGGCATTTGGCGAACAGGCGGGATGCGCGTAGCATGGCGGCATCAAATCCGTGGCGGATAACCCAATGTTAATCAAAACCTTTGATGGTCATAATGACCTGTTGCTCAACCTGTGGTTGCATCATCGCGACGATCCGGCCGCTGCCTTCTTTACCGGTATCGAAAAAGGACACCTCGATTTTCCGCGCATGCAGCAGGGCGGCTTTGCCGGTGGATTGTTTGCGTTGTTTGTGCCGCCGCAGCGCTACGTCAGCGAAGTGGCGCCGCACCTGGCCGGTGAAGCCTGGCAGCCGTTGGAGATCCTGTGGCAGCAGCTGGAGATTCTGAAAACGCTGGTTGCCCGTTCTGACGGCCGGGCGCGCCTGTGCCTCAGCACCGCCGATATCGCCGCCTGCCGGCGCGACGGCGTGCTGGCGATGGTGGCGCACATTGAGGGCGCGGACGGTTTTGACGGCGACGGCGCCGACCTTGCCGCCTTCTGGCAGGCGGGCGTGCGCAGCATCGGTCCGTTCTGGAATCTGGAAAATCGCTTTGGCGCTGGCGTCACTGGCGCATTTCCCGGTTCGCCGGATAGCGGTCCGGGACTAACCGCCGACGGCGAGCGGCTGATCGCGCTGGCGAATCAGCAACGCATGATGATCGACGTGTCGCACATGAATGAAAAAGCGTTCTGGGACACAGCCCGGCTCTCATCCGCGCCGCTGGTCGCCAGCCACTCGAATGCGCACACGCTGTGCGCACAGCCGCGCAACCTCACCGACGACCAGCTGCGGGCGATACGCGATAGCGGTGGCGTGGTCGGCATTAATTTCGGCAACGCCTTTCTGCGCGCCGACGGTAAGCGCGACGATGATGGCGGCTTGATCGAAATTGTTAAACACTGTGAGCATCTGATGACTATTATGGGAAGCGATCACGTCGCGCTGGGGTCGGATTTTGACGGCATCAGCGTGCCCGCAGAGCTTAAAGATGTCACCGGTTTGCCGCGGCTGTATGCGCTGATGCGCAGTCTCAACTATGATCAGGCATTGCTGGAACAACTTGCCTGGGGCAACTGGCAGCGGGTATTGCACCAAATCTGGCAGGCGTAAGTGTATTTCCTTACGCAATCAGGGTTGATCTGCTCGCTACATTGGCGCAACATCGCCCCGCGTTATCCATTGCTGGCGGAAGCTTTGTTTTTGTCGCAATGTTTTTAGCAGAGCCTGCTCTGCGTTTTAAGACTATGAGGAAGAATATTATGTGGAAAAAACCTGAGTTTGTTGACCTGCGTCTGGGCCTGGAAGTAACGCTGTACATCTCCAACCGCTAAGACGTCCTGCCCGCCGTTCGTGCGGGCATTTTCTTTTCCTGCTTCGGTCCTTCACATGTTTATTAAAGTCCTCGGTTCGGCGGCTGGCGGTGGCTTTCCGCAGTGGAACTGTAACTGCGCCAACTGCAGCGGGCTGCGTAACGGCACGCTCCAGGCGCAGGCGCGCACCCAATCCTCAATCATTGTCAGCGATAACGGTACCGACTGGGTGCTGTGCAACGCTTCGCCGGACATCAGCCAGCAAATTGCCCGGACACCGGAACTGGTGAAACACGGCGTGCTGCGCGGAACGGCAATTGGCAGCATTATTTTGACCGACAGCCAGATCGATCACACCACCGGTCTGCTGAGCCTGCGTGAGGGCTGTCCGCATCAGGTATGGTGCACGCCGGAAGTGCATGCCGACCTCACCAGCGGCTTCCCAATTTTTACGATGCTGCAGCACTGGAACGGCGGCCTGCAGCATCGTGCGCTCACGCCGCTTGAGCCGTTTCGCGTTGACGTCTGCGCCAGCCTGCAATTCACCGCCATTCCGATTCTCAGCAATGCGCCACCGTATTCGCCGTATCGCGATCGTCCGCTGCCGGGACATAACGTGGCGCTGTTTATCGAAAACACCGCCAGCGGGCAGACGCTGCTGTATGCGCCAGGCCTCGGCGAACCGGATGCGGTGATTATGCCTTGGCTGCAAAAAGCCGACTGCCTGCTGATCGACGGCACCGTGTGGCAGGATGATGAGCTGCTGACCACCGGCGTCGGCAAAAATACCGGCAAAGCCATGGGCCATCTGGCGCTGGCGGAAGAGCAGGGGCTGATGGCGCTGCTGGCCGCGCTGCCGGCCAGACGCAAAATTCTGATTCACATTAACAACACCAATCCGATCCTCAACGAGCATTCGCCGCAGCGCCAGTTCCTGACGCAGCAGGGCATTGAAGTGAGCTGGGACGGCATGGCGATTCATTTGCAGGAGTCCGCATCGTGATCATTACCGAGGCGTTGTCACCCGAAGCCTTTGAACAGGCGCTGCGTGCCAAAGGCGCGTATTACCATATTCATCATCCTTACCACATCGCGATGCACAACGGTGCCGCGACGCGCGAGCAGATTCAGGGCTGGGTGGCGAACCGTTTTTACTATCAGACCAATATTCCGCTGAAAGATGCGGCGATCATGGCCAACTGTCCGGATCCGGCAACGCGCCGTAAATGGGTTCAGCGTATCCTCGATCACGACGGCCGTAACGGTGAGGAAGGCGGCATTGAAGCCTGGCTGCAGCTGGGAGAAGCGGTTGGTCTCGATCGCAAAGTCTTGCTGTCAGAGAAGCTGGTGTTGCCGGGCGTACGGTTTGCCGTTGATGCCTATGTCAACTTTGCGCGTCGCGCCAACTGGCAGGAAGCAGCGTGCAGCTCGCTCACCGAGCTGTTTGCCCCGCAGATTCATCAGTCGCGCCTCGACAGCTGGCCGCAGCACTATCCGTGGATCAAAGAGGAAGGCTATTTCTACTTCCGCAGCCGCCTGAGCCAGGCGAACCGCGATGTGGAACATGGCCTGGCGCTGGCGCTGGAAGTCTTTACCAGCGCTGAGCAGCAGAATCGTATGCTGGAGATCCTGCAGTTTAAACTCGACATTCTCTGGACCATGCTGGATGCCATGACCATGGCATACGCGCTGCAGCGTCC
This sequence comes from Pantoea sp. B_9, assembly GCF_008632015.1. Lineage (NCBI taxonomy): Bacteria > Pseudomonadati > Pseudomonadota > Gammaproteobacteria > Enterobacterales > Erwiniaceae > Pantoea > Pantoea sp. B_9. Next base: position 277,815 of record NZ_VWVL01000001.1, read on the forward strand.
GCCGTACCACACGGTGACCGATCAGGTCGCCTGGCACAGTACAAGACTGGTGTAATCACATGAAAGAGACTCTGATTCCGGCGTTTCGCCGCGGCTATCGTCTGCAGTGGGAAGCCGCGCAGGACAGCCACGTGGTGCTTTACCCGGAAGGGATGGCGAAGCTGAATGAAACCGCTGCCGCCATTCTGGAACTGGTGACCGGCAAGCAGGATGTGGCGGCCATTATCGCCACGCTCAATGCGCGTTTTCCGGAGGCGGGCGGCGTCGATGATGACGTCAAAGACTTCCTGCAATCGGCCATTGAACAGAAGTGGATCCAGTGTCGTGAACCCGAATAAACCTGGCGTGAATGCGCCGCTTTGGCTGCTGGCGGAGCTGACTTATCGCTGCCCGCTGCAGTGCCCTTACTGCTCGAACCCGCTGGATTTTTCTCAGCAGGAACAGGAGCTGAGCACCGAACAGTGGATCGAGGTGTTCCGTCAGGCACGCGCCATGGGCAGCGTGCAGCTGGGCTTTTCCGGTGGTGAACCGCTGACGCGCAAAGATCTGCCGGAGCTGATTCGCGCCGCGCGCGATCTGGGCTTTTACACCAACCTGATCACCTCCGGCATTGGCCTGACGGAGAAAAAGCTTGATGCCTTCGCCGACGCCGGGCTGGATCACATCCAGATCAGTTTCCAGGCGAGCGATGAAACGCTGAACGCCGCGCTGGCCGGTTCGCAGAAGGCGTTTCAGCAGAAGCTGGCGATGGCAAAAGCGGTGAAAAAGCATGGCTATCCGATGGTGCTGAACTTCGTGCTGCACCGCCATAACATCGACCAGATCGATAAAATCATCGATCTGTGTATTGAGCTGGAGGCGGACGATGTCGAACTGGCCACCTGTCAGTTCTACGGCTGGGCGCATCTTAACCGTCAGGGATTACTGCCAACGCGCGAGCAGATTGCCCGCGCCGAAGCGGTGGTTGCGCGCTACCGTGAGCGCATGGGCAGCAGCGGTAATCTCACCAATCTGCTGTTCGTCACGCCAGATTACTACGAAGAGCGGCCCAAACCCTGTATGGGCGGCTGGGGATCGATATTTCTCAGCGTGACGCCGGAAGGTACGGCGTTACCCTGTCACAGCGCGCGCCAGCTGCCAGTGCAGTTCCCTTCAGTGCTGGAGCAGAGCCTGGAGGATATCTGGTACAACTCGTTTGGCTTCAATCGCTATCGCGGCTTCGACTGGATGCCGGAACCGTGCCGCTCATGCGATGAGAAAGAGAAAGATTTCGGCGGTTGCCGCTGCCAGGCATACATGCTGACCGGCGATGCCGACAACACCGACCCGGTGTGCAGCAAGTCGCCGCATCATGGAAAAATTCTTGAGGCACGCCGCGAAGCCAGCTGCAGCGATATCAAAATCGCCCAGCTGCAGTTCCGCAACCGCAGCAACTCTGAGCTGATTTTTAAACAGCGGGTCACCTGATGTGCGAACGCAGCCTGACGCTGGCTAACGGTCTGCGCTGTCATCTGTCGCACCAGCCCGACGCGCGGGAAAGCGCGGCGCTGGTGCGCGTCGGCGCGGGCAGCCTGCACGAACCCGATCGCTGGCCCGGCCTGGCGCATCTGCTGGAACATCTGCTGTTTTGCGGCAGCGCGGGCTTTACCGGCGATGAGCGCCTGATGCCGTGGCTGCAGCAACAGGGTGGTCAGGTGAATGCCACCACACAACTCAGCCGCAGCGCCTGGTTCTTCCAGCTGCCGGCGCAGGCGCTGGCGGCGGGCGTGGCAAGGCTGGCAGATATGCTGGCTGCGCCACTGCTGACCGGTACGGCGATTACGCAGGAAGCGGCGGTCATTGAGGCAGAATTTCAGCTGCTGCGGCATCATGCCGAAACACTGAGTGAAGCAGCGCTGCTCGACGCGGCCGGTGGCGCACTGCGCCGCTTTCGCGTCGGGAGTGCGGCGACTTTTGGTGACAACGTAACGGAGCTGCAGCAGGCGCTACGGCTATTTCATCAGCAGCATTTCGTCGCCGCCAACCAGCGGCTGTGGCTGAGCGGACCGCAATCGCTGGATGAATTACAGCAGCTGGCCGAGGCGTTTGCTGTTCGCCAGCCAGGCGGTGCGGCGCACGCCTCATTACCAGCCATTTCCGCGCCGGAGCCAGTTGAAACGCTCATCCAGCTTCCCGATGAAGAGTCATTCTGGCTTAGCCTGTTTATCACCGGCGAAGAAAACGCTTTGCGTGACAATGTCACATTACTGGAGGCTTTCTGGCAGGATGAAGCCCCTGGCAGCCTGATGGCGCAGCTGCGCAGCGAGCAACTGTGCGCTTCGCTGCAGTGTGAATGGCTGTGGCAGAGCGCCGATCATAGCTGGCTGGCGTTGCGCTTCTGTGCGCCAGCGCTGTCAGCGTCGGCAGCAAGACGCATTGAACAGCTCTTCTGGCAGCATCTGCGTGCGGTGCGCGCCGCCACGCCAGCGCAGCATCGTCACTATTTGCAACTGGCACAGCAGGATTTCGCTGCGCTGTCGCCGCTGACGCAGTTGCGTGGACGGGCGCTGGGATCGGCGCCGTCAGCTGACGTTCCCGCAGATTTCACCGGTTTCATCGCCGCGCTGCCACAGGCTTCGTGCACGCGGCTGCTGACGCAGCGACAGTTGTCCGCCGTGCCTTATACCACGCAGGGATTCTGCCTGCAGCGCGCACCATGGCTACAGACCGCGGCTGGCCCGGTTGCGCCGGTTAACTGGTCATTTTATTCGTGCGCTGACGTCCTGCATTTGCCGGAACTCCCGGTAAATTGCGCGCCGTTGCTGCGCGCAAACCCGGTGCAGCCGCAGGAAACGCTGCTGGTGCGCCCGGCGTTTTATCACACCCTGAGTGACGAGGCGGCGCTAAGCTGGCAGCAGCAGCTGCGCCCACGGCTGGCCGCACTGCGCCATGCCGGTGGCAGCGGACGCTGGCAACAGCAGCAGGGCGTCTGGCAACTGGTGATTAATCTGCCTGACGATGCAATGCCCGCGCTGCAGCAGCTGCCTGGCGTGCTGGCGGCGCTGAATGCGCCGGTGCTGCCGCAACCGCACCGTGCTGCACAAAGTATTGTGATTCGTCAGTTGCTGGAAGCGCTACCGCAGCAGTTGCTGGCCCCGGCTGCGCATCCTGCATGGCAGGCCGCCTGGTGCGGCCACAGCGAAAGCGTCAGTCAGCACGCCGCGCACGGGCTGAGCGAAGTGGTCCGGACGCAGCCTGCGCCGGCGCGCGCGGCTGCGCTGCAGCACGGCGTCAGCGCGCTGCGTTGTGCGGCCAACGATCAGGCCTTGTTGCTGTTTATTCCGCTGCCCGCTGCCGATGATGCCAGCCTCGCGGCGCTGCGTGCGCTGGCGCTGATGTTTGAACCACGCTTCTTTCAGCGCCTGCGGGTTGAGCAACAGATTGGCTACGTGGTGTCAGCGCGCTACCAGCGCGTGGCGGATGTGGATGGACTCCAGCTGGCGCTGCAATCACCGTCCATTGGCTGGCGCACGCTGCTGCAACACTGCAAAGCGTTTTTGCGCGACATGGTGAGTGAACTTGCCGCCATCAACGATGAAACGCTGCGGGGCTGGCAGGCGACTCTGCTGACGCAGTGCCAGCCACACCAGAACGCCGACGCCGCCACTGAGGCACTGCGAAAACAGCAGGGACTGCCGGTGCTTACGCCAGAAGCGGTCGCCGCGCTCACGTTACCCCAGCTGCAGCGGCTGCATCAGCGCCTGTTGCGCGAACGCCGCCGCTGGCGTTTACTGATTAATCACAGCTGAAAAGCAAAATGTTTGCCGTTTGGCAGTTTAACATCAATACGAAGTTCCCCACCAAGCGCGGCGACGTAGCGTTTTAGCGTGGACAGGCGCGGATCGTTTTCCGGATTTTCCATCTTTGCCAGCGTTGGTTGTGATACACCGATGGTGCGCGCCAGTTCAGTTTGCGAAAGGTTTAGCTCTTCACGCAATTGGCTCAGGGCTATTTCCTGACGCAGCTTTTCCACCTTTTCAGCGATGCGCTGCTGACTTTCAGGTGATTGTTTTGCCAGTAGTTGCTTGTAGGTCCCCATTATCCCTCCATATGCACTAAATGCTTGCGGTATTCCGCTTCAGCCAGGCGAATCATCGTGCGGTAAAATTGTTTCTGCTGACAGCCAGCCTTATTTCCTGCGCAAAGTACAATCGAACGGCGCACCGGATCGAAGGCGAAAAAGGCTCTGACAGGCATGCCTGCATGCTGTACACGCAGTTCTTTTAGATTGGGAAACTGACACCCCTTCAAGGTATCAACATAGGGACGACCGGGTTTTGGTCCAATCTCTGCCAGGATTTGCATCACTGCTAACACGTCCTCACGTAAACCTTCATTTTGCGCAAGAAACCAGTCATCAAAAACATCCGTTGTTAATATTTCCCACATAGCGCTATCCCATAGCTTTTTTGCTATAAATGAGTTTATAGCCTTTAGGCTATGACCACAAGGGCGGAGAGGTTAATCAAAGTGAATAATTTCTCCCTCTCTGCAGTCAGCACGATCCCGCTGGCATAAAGACAAAAGTTTACACAGCAGGGGTTGGTGTTTCTGCTGCTTTTGCATAAACTGGTCGCACTTTTCTCTGAGGCTGTGGCATGACGATATCGCCCCAACGCGCAAAATGGATTCTGGCACTGGTTTGTCTGGTGCTGGCATTTTGTCTCGTCCAGCGCAGCTTCAATCTCCCGACCCAGCCTGTCGTTAGCATTACTGCTCACAGCGCCGCCGTTGATGACGGTGCCAGCAGTGATAAACCCTGTGCGCTGGGCGCTAAGTCACTCAGCGGCAGCGCGCCGCTGCTCGATACCGCGCTGCCATTCCTCGTACTGCTGCTGGCGTTGATCGCTACGCTCTTCCAGACCTCGTCTGCCACTGTCTGTCGACGTGAACCGCTGTTTGTGCCGCTGCGACGGCGCCATCTCACGCTCTGCGTCTTCCGGGAATAACACCACGCGATCCACCGCGTAAACCCTGTTATTCACCGGAGAAACGATTATGACATTCCTGATCAGGAGCCTGCTGCTCCTCGTGGCGAGCTGCGCGCTGACCGTGCAAGCCGCCGATACCGGCTGGCTGCGCAATGCGCAAAACAGCCACGCCGAAGTGCGCCTGCGCGCCGCGCCGCAGGGCGATCACCTGCAACTGCTGCTGGATATTCGCCTGCAGCCGGGCTGGAAAACCTACTGGCGCTCGCCGGGCGAAGGCGGCGTCGCGCCGGAAATCCGCTGGCAAACGCCGGATGTCAACGCCCGCTGGTCGTGGCCAGTGCCAGCGCGCTTTGACGTCAGCGGCCTCACCACGCAGGGCTACAAAGGCAACGTTACGCTGCCCATCGTGCTCGAATCTGCCCCGCAGGGCACGCTGGCCGGCACGCTGACGCTGTCCACCTGTAGCGACGTCTGCATCCTGACGGATTTTCCGTTCCAGCTCGATCTCTCGCAGCCCGCCAGTCCGGATTTTGCACGTGACTTCGCCCAGGCGATGGGGCAGATCCCGGCTGACAGCGGGCTGACCGATCAGCTTGATGCCAGTTTCGTTGATGGCACGCTGCAAATCCGGGCGCAGCGTCAGCAGGGCTGGCAGCAGCCGGAACTGTTCTTTGATTATCCGCAGGGCAGCATGCTGGCTGCGCCGCAAATCAGCGTGCAGGGCGAGACGCTGACCGCTCGCGTGGCGGTAACCGACGAATGGGGCGAAGCCGCGCCGGACCTGCGCGGCAAAGCGCTGTCACTGGTCATCGCTGACGCCGGTATCGCTCAGCAAAGCCAGCTGACCCTGGGTCAACAGCCACTGTTTTCTCCCTTCGCCGGGAACGCCACGCTGTGGTCGGTAGTGCTGCTGGCGCTGCTCGGCGGGCTGATTCTCAACCTGATGCCCTGCGTGCTGCCGGTGCTGGCGATAAAACTGAGCAGCCTGGTGCAGCAGCAGGGACAGACGCAACGCCAGACGCGTCAGCAGTTTCTCGCGTCCAGCGCCGGCATTCTGTTCTCTTTCCTGCTGCTGGCGCTGCTTATGACCGTGCTACGGCTCAGCGGTCAGGCGCTGGGCTGGGGCATTCAGTTTCAGAGCAGCGGCTTTCTGCTGGTAATGGTGCTGGTGATGTTCCTGTTCAGCGCCAGTCTGTTCGATCTGCTGCATTTCCGCCTGCCTTCCGGCCTGACCACCCGGCTGGCGACGCACGGCGGTGCCGGTCTGGCAGGGCATTTTGGCCAGGGGGCCTTTGCCACGCTGCTGGCGACGCCGTGCAGCGCACCGTTTCTTGGCACCGCCGTCGCCTATGCGCTGACCGCGCCGCTGCCGCAGCTGTGGCTGCTGTTTGTCGCGCTCGGCGTCGGCATGAGTCTGCCGTGGCTGCTGGTTGCGGCGCTGCCGGGTATGGCGCGCTGCCTGCCGCGTCCGGGGCGCTGGATGCTGCATCTGCGCACGCTGCTGGGGCTGCTGATGCTGCTGGCAACGCTGTGGCTGGTGACGCTGCTGATTCCTCACTGGGGCAGCACCGTCGCCATTCTGCTGGCGGCCATCCTTATGCTGGCGCTGACGGGCTGGCTAATCGCACGCCGCGCGCTGCCGCAGGCAGGTCTGGTGTTCATTACCGTGACGCTGGCGGGCGCGCTGTTACTGCTGACGCGCCTCTCCCCGGAAGAAGAATCGCTGGTATGGCAACCGCTGACCGAAGCCGCCATCAATCAGGCGCTGGAGCAGGATAAGCGCGTCTTCGTCGATGTCACCGCTGACTGGTGCATCACCTGCAAAGTGAATAAATCACGGGTGCTGAATCAGCCTGACGTGCGTGCCGCCCTCGGCGCAGAGGATGTGGTGCTGCTGCGCGGTGACTGGACACAACCGGATCCGGCCATCGGCGAGTTCCTGCGCCGCCGCGATCGCGTAGCGATTCCCTTTAACCAGATTTACGGCCCGGCACTGCCGCAAGGCCAGATTTTATCGCCGTTATTAAGTCGTGATGCGGTGATTTCAACACTCTCTGAGGCAAAAAAATGATGAAAAAATCCCTGTTACTTTCGCTGATGTTACTGGCGGCACCCGCCCTGGCCGCCGCGCCATTTACCCCCGAGCAGGAGACGCGCATCAAACAGCTGATTCGCGAAACCCTGGTGCAAAATCCGGCGATTCTGGCAGAAGCTGCCGACGCATTTGATAAAGAAGCCGCGCGCCAGCAGCAAAACGTGGTCGCGCAGATGGTAGAAAAAAACCGCGCGGCGCTGTTTAACGATGCCGGCTCACCGCGCATCGGTGCCAAAAAACCGGCACTGACGCTGGTCTATTTCACCGACTACAACTGCGTCTTTTGCAAAAAGTTTGAGGCGGATATCGAAAAACTGCTGCACAACTATCCGCAGGTGGCCGTGGTACTGAAGCCGCTGCCTTACCGCGCTGAAAGCTCGCTCAGTTCGGCGCGTCTGGCGCTGACGGTGTGGGAGCAGCAGCCGAATAACTTTCTTAAGCTGCATGAACGGCTGATGGCAAAGAAAGGCAACCATGATGAAGCCAGCATCGCCGCCGCGCTGGACAAAAGTGGCATCAGCCTGTCGGCGCCGAGCACCGCCAGCCTCGATACCATCAACCTCAACCTGACGCTGGCGCAGCAGCTGGGTGTGCAGGGTACGCCCGCCACGCTGGTGGGCAATCAGCTGATCAGCGGGGCAGTGCCTTATGCACAGCTGGAAGCCGCGGTGAAAGGTGCGCTGCAGGCTAAGCCATGAGCCGGGTAACGCGCTGGCTGCGCGAAGGCGTGCTGTTGTTGCTGATGGCAGCGGCGCTGCTGCTGGCCATGGACTGGCTGCGTGCACCGCAGCTGCCCGCGGATGTGGCCCGGCAGCCGCTCAGCGCGCTGCAGGGCGAGGTGAACCTGGCGACGCTGAGCCAGCAGCGGCCGGTGCTGGTTTACGTCTGGGCCAGCTGGTGTGGCGTGTGCAAACTCACCACACCGACGGTGGCCGCGCTCAGTCAGCACGGCACGCAGGTGGTCAGTGTGGCTCTGCGATCCGGCAGCGATGCGCGCGTCGCCACCTGGCTGGATAAAAAAGGAGTGCGGGGACTCGCCGTCAATGATGAAAGCGGGGCGCTGGGACAGCGCTGGCAAATCAGCGCCACGCCGACGTTCATCGTGCTGCATCAGGGCAAGGTGGTCAGCACCAGCAGCGGCTGGACCAGCAGCTGGGGGCTGAAGCTGCGCCTGTGGTGGGCGGCGCGCGCTGCCTGATTAATCATTAACGGTTAACCGACCGCGTTAAATAACCGTAGCGTGAATAACCTTGCGCTGCGGTTATTTTTTTACTCGTTAAAAATCCGCATTCAATATTTCAATGTATTGAAATTAAATGAGTAATAAATAAAGCGATAAATGAATGGTTCTGGATTATTTGCAATTGCCATCATCATGGCACATATATGTTTAATCACTTTTTTATTTATTGATTTAATGGCAGCGCGCTCGCGCCATTTTATTTTGGGGGAGAACAATGCGAATTCATCACCTCAACTGTGGCTGCATGTGCCCGCTCGGTGGCGCACTATTCGATGGTTTCAGCAAAGGTCCGTTCGCTGAACTGGTGTGCCACTGCTTATTGCTGGAAACTGACCGTCACGGTTTAATCCTTGTGGATACCGGTCTGGGCACGCAGGACATGCGCCATCCCGACCGCCGCCTGTCGGGCTTTTTCCGCACGCTGAATAATATTCGCTATAACGAGCAGCTCAGCGCGCTGGCACAGATTCAGCTGCTGGGGTTTCGCCCGGAGGATGTGCGCCACATTATTCTGACCCACCTCGATTTTGACCACGCCGGCGGCATCAGTGATTTTCCGGCCGCCCGCATTCATCTGCTGCAGCGTGAACTGGATACCGTAACCCAGGCGGGCGACAGCAGCTGGCTGGCGCGTCAGCGGTTTCGCCCGCAGCAGTGGACTGCGCATGATGGCTGGCGCGGTTACACCAGCGGCGGCGAGCGCTGGTATGGCTTTGATGCGGTGAAGGCGGTCGACGATCTCAGCGATGAGATTCTGCTGGTGCCGCTGCCGGGACATACGCTGGGCCATGCGGGCGTGGCGATTCGTCACCAGGGCGGCTGGCTGCTGCATGGCGGCGACGCCTGGTTTTATCGCGGTGAAATGTACCACAGCCAGCGGCACTGTACGCCTGGCCTGCGCGCCTATCAGCGCCTGATGTGCAGTGACCGCGCCGCCTGGCACAGCAATCAGCAGCGGCTGCGTGAACTGTCACTGCACCACCCGCAAGAGGTGCAACTGTTCTGCAGCCACGACGCACAGGAACTGAACCAGTTCCGTCGGCACGGTTAACTTTTTGTGCGGGCTCTGCGCATGACTCTTTATCTTTACTAATATTTCTCAGGCGTGCGAAGCGATGCCTGGCCGGATCGCTCTCGCCTGGAAAAACTGTGATAGGGAGAGTGCGATGTACCATACCTCGGGACGCTCGGTTGTTGGCGTGACGCTGTTTACCCTGCTTGAGCCGTTGCCGCTGGGCTTTTTCTTTGCTGCCTGGCTGTTTGATATTATCTATCTGCAAACCTTCATCGTCATGTGGACCAAAGCCGCCAGCTGGCTGATAGCCATCGGGCTGGTGCTGGCGATTGTGCCGCGACTAATCAGCCTGATTCATTTATTCCGTGGCGCACCTGCCGCAGAGAAAACCCATTTCTGGCTGTCGCTGCTGGCAATCGTGCTGGCCATCGTCAACGCATTCATTCACAGCCGCGATGCCTATGCAGTGGTGCCGATGGGCGTGACGCTCTCCACCCTAGTGGTGGTGGTGTTGCTGATAGCGAATCTGCAGCTGGCGCTGCGCGAGCGTCGTTTACAGGGAGGTCGCCCATGAAATTTCGTGTTATGAGTGCGATGGGAATTGCAGTACTGCTGAGCGCCTGCGACAGCGGATCGGACCTCGATCCGCAACGGCAAATCGGCCCTGATCCGCAGCTGCCGCAGGCTAAAAACTTCTTTATGCCGCCGATGCAGGTGCCGGAAGGCACAGCGTGGAAAGAGGGCGAGACACCAAAAGTGGCCGACGGCCTGAAGATCGAGAAAATCCCGGCCAGCCTGATGCACCCGCGTCAGCTGTATGTGCTGCCGAATGGCGACGTGCTGGTGGCAGAAGCCAACGGGGTGAAAAACCCGGTCACGGCACCGAAAGAATTGATCATGAGCCTGGTGCAGAAATCTTCCGGCAAAGGTGGCCCGGGCGGCAACCGCATCACGCTGCTGCGCAACGTAAACGGCAAGTGGGAACAGCACCGGTTTATCGAAAACCTCAATGCGCCGTTTGGCATGCAGCTGATTGGCAATACGCTGTATGTGGCTAACGCCGACAGCCTGGTGAAATTCCCTTACCAGACCGGCGAAACCGAAATCCGTACGCCGCCGGAAGAGGTGACGTCGCTGCCGGGCGGTGAGCTGAATCACCACTGGACCAAAGCGCTGCTCGCCAGTCCGGACGGCAGCAAACTGTACGTCGGTGTCGGCTCCAACAGTAACATCACCGAGAACGGTATCGGCGCAGAGTATGGCCGCGCGGCGGTGTGGGAAGTGGACGCCGCAACCGGTGCCAGCCGCATTTATGCCAGCGGCATCCGCAATCCTACCGGCCTGCAGTGGGAGCCGCAAAGTGGCAAGCTGTGGGCCATCGCCAACGAGCGTGACGAAATCGGGTCGGATCTGGTGCCGGATTACCTGACCTCCGTGCAGGACAAAGGTTTCTACGGCTGGCCGTACAGCTACTTTGGTCAGCACGTCGACGAGCGCGCGCAGCCGCAGCGGCCGGATCTGGTGGCGAAAGCCATCAAGCCGGACTATGCGCTGAGCTCACACGTGGCACCGCTCGGCCTGCTGTTCTATGGTGCGGAGAATATGCCGCAGTACCGCGGCGGCGCGTTCATTAGTGAACACGGTAGCTGGAACCGCACGCCGCTCAACGGCTATAAAGTGATTTGGGTGAAATTTGAAAACGGCAAACCGGTCGGGCAACCGCAGACGGTGGTGTCAGGATTCCTCACCGACGATCAGAAGCAGGTACGCGGTTTGCCGGTAGGGCTGGCGACGGATAATCAGGGCGGGGTGTTGATTGCCGACGATGCCGGCAACGCGATCTGGCGTATCAGCGCCGCACAGTAGGGTCATCGCAGGCAATAAAAAAGGATTTGGCCAGGTCGCCAAATCCTTTTTTTATGTTCGTCACCCGGCTGGTAACCGCGCTCGGAACGGGGTGCTCAGCACTCCTCACACAAGGAATGATAAAATGTGCAGCGAAAGATTTCAAGTTTCGCTAAAATACTGTATGGTTATACAGGTGTTGAGCGCGGCGGATGCTTATTGTTTTCTGATGACTCCAGGGGCGCGGATAGTCAAACCCCGGCAGGTTTCAGGTGGTGCTGGCCTGTGGCTTTCACAATGAGTGCCGCTCAGCGCTCCTCACAGATGTGCTTAGGCGGTCGGCGGGTAGAGTCAGGGCCCCGAAAGCTGAACAGCGCGCTCCTGTCAGAGGAGAAGGAAAGTGATGGAACTTGTTCGATTACTCCTGGACCTGGTCCGGGTGATCCTGCAAATCATCGTTGCCCTTTTGCAACTGACCGGTCAGGCGCACTGACCGGAACTTGAAACAAGGCGGAGCTCACCCCTCCGCCTTTTTTCGTACGCCCGCGTTACTCGCCTGGCCGGCTTTGCTGTTGCATCGCCTGTCTGAGCGCCGCAACAAACACGCTAACGCGCGCCGGCAGGTGGCGCGTGGTGGGAAACAGCGCCCACACGCCCAGCATCTGCGGCTGCGCGTCCTCCAGCTCCAGCGCCACCAGTTCGCCGGATGCCAGCTCTTCCCGCACATCCCATTCAGAAAGCTGCGCGATGCCGCTGCCGGCCACGCACAGCGCACGCACCCCTTCGACATTGCTGCCGCTGAAGCGGCCGTCAACGCTCAGGCTGGAGAGATGACCGTCCACCATAAAACTCCACTGGACCACATTCGACAGGCGCAGACAGTGGTGTTGATGCAGATCCGCCAGATGACGCGGCGTGCCGAAGCGCTGCAGATAGCCTGGAGCCGCACACAGCCGGCGCGGGTTGTCGGCCAGACGGTGTGCCACCAGGCGGGAATCGCGTAGCGGGGCGATGCGAATCGCGACATCAAAGCCCAGCCCGACAATGTCCGTGACATCGTCGCTGAGCTGAAACTCAACGCGGAGACCGGGGTTTTGCTCCATCAGTGACGGCAGCAGCGGAATGATGGTGCGGCGGCCAAACCCCGTAGGCGCGGTGATACGCAGCTGGCCGGTGGCGCCCTGTTTATCGGGCGCGAACAGGTTGCGTGCGCTCTGTTCGGTCTCTGCCAGCGTTCTGGCATAGGGAAGAAACTCTTCGCCTTCATCGGTAAGGGCAATGGCGCGCGTGGTGCGATGCAGCAGCCGTACGCCGAGATCTTCCTCCAGTGAGGCCAGCCGGCGCGACACGGTCATAGTGGTGGTGCCGAGCCGCCGCGCCGCCTGCGTCAGGCTGCGGGTTTGTGACACCATCAGAAAAACATCAATATCCCGGGAATTCATTGTAACGGTTTCCGTTAAGCAGACGTATCATAATCGGTCATTTTTGCCACAATGGCGACTCACTATAATGGCTCCTGATGATAATTTATTTCAGAGCGCCAAATGTCCGACAAACACCTGTTTCAGAGCAGTACGCTTAACCACCTCGATTTAACCAATCGCCTGATGGTGGCACCGATGACGCGCATCTCCGCCAGCGTAGACGGTGTCCCGGGCGAGCGTATGCAGCAGTACTACACGCGTTTTGCCCGCGGTGGCTTTGGCGCGATAATCACCGAAGGTCTCTACATCGATGAAGCCTGGTCACAGACTTACGCTTTTCAGGCCGGGCTGGTCAATCGCCAGCAGATCGCCGGCTGGCGGGCCATCACCGACAGCGTGCACCAGCACGGCAGCAGAATCATTGCACAGCTGATGCACGCCGGTGCGATATCGCAGGGCAATATTTACCGGCGCGATACGCTGGCGCCTTCGGCGATCCCGCCACGTGGCGAACAACTGCGGTTTTACCATGGCCACGGCGCTTATCCGTTGCCGCGCGCCATGAGCGATGCGCAGATTGAGCAGGTGATTGACGCCTTTGCTGACAGCGCGGCGCGCGCCATTGAGGCAGCCGGTTTTGACGGCATTGAAATTCACGCGGCCAACGGTTATCTGCTCGATCAGTTCTTTACCGATTACACCAACCAGCGCAGCGACCGCTGGGGCGGCGATATTATCGCAAGACTGACGCTGACGCGGGAGGTGATCGCCGCGGTGCGGCAGCGCATCGGTGCCAACGTCACGCTGGGCGTGCGGATTTCTCAGGGGAAAGTGAATGATTTTACGCATAAATGGCAGGAGGGCGCTGCCGGAGCGCGCCAGGTGTTTGCGCTGCTGGCCGACTCAGGTATCGATTATCTGCACCTGACCGAGCATGATGCGTTGCAGCCAGCGTTCGCGGACGCGACGGAGTCGCTGCTACAGCTGGCGCGCCAGGCTGCGCCACAGTTGCCGGTGGTGATCAACGGATCGTTGTCAGATGCCGAACGTGCCGGCATGGCGTTGTATCAGGGCGCAGATTATGTGGCGCTGGGCAAAAGCGCGCTGGCCAATCCGGACTGGCCACAGCGCGTTCGCCACGGCCAGCCGCTGCGCGCCTTCGATCAAAACCTGCTGGCACCCTCCGCGGATGTTAAAAACAGCGAGCTGATATAACCGCCGTTTTCGGTCGCCATCCATGGCGACCCTGCCACAACGGTGTAAAACGCATGACCGCGCACCAGCAACAATGGTGTGGGGTTTTGTCGGGTGCGCATTGCTGCGCACCAGCAGCAATAGTGTGTAATTTTGTAGGGTGCGCATTGATGCGCACCTGGATAAACCCAGCACTACCCAGCCCGCTTATTGCTTAAACGCCCAGCTCAGCTTACCGTTATCGGCGCTTAACTTGTTCAGCGCCTTCTGGTTCACCGCGTCTCTGGCACCGAGCGCCTGCGCCGTCAGCGGACCGCTATCACTCTGCGCAATCACCGTATCCTTCGGCACGCTCACCATCTTCTCCGCCACCTTTTTCACCGCTGCGGCGTAGCCGTCGCGGTCGCGCAGGTTGAACGCTTTCAGCGGCAGTTCCCGGCTCAGCCACTGTCCCCAGAAGAATTCAAGGAACGGCGGCGGGTTGTCTGGCTTATCGAAGCCGATATCGCGCACAAAGTAGATCAGCGAACGATACTCATCATCCTGCATATGCTGGCGACCCAGCTCCTGCGGCAGTGCTTCGGGGGCGATCTTACCGTTTGGCGTCTCCAGCCACACCAGATGTGCCGCCGCCATTTTCTGCCAGAAAGCAGCCTGGCTTTTCAGCGGGCGGAAATCATCGGTAATGCGCACCTGCACCGGCGTTGACAGGCCGGCCATGTCAGCAAAGTTGCTGAACGTATGGTGGCCATCAGTCAGGTACAGTTGATTATCCGGGCCGATCACCGCGGTTTTCATCGGGCCGGGTTCGCTGCCGACCGGCGCCTTACAGCTGAAACTGGCCGGATCGCGCAGGGTGGAGCGCGGCGTGAAACTTTTCACCCCTTTTTGTCCCATGCTTTCGCAATAGTCATCGAACAGCTTTTCCGGATCGGCCTGATAACGATGCTGCTTGTAATCCAGCTGGCGATAACCAATGGCGGCCTGAGTGGGATGCAGCTGCGCCAGTTCGACCTGCACAATTTCTCCGGCTTTGATGTCGGGCGGCAGGGCGGCAAAGGCGGGGGCGGTACTGAATAGCAAGGCTAATAACGGCAGGGACGCTTTCATTCCATTTTCTCCTGAAGATCTCCCGGTGGAGCAACACGATAGCATTCCTGTCATCTTCCCGCTCTAGTGTTGTGGCTCGCGGTTGCGTTGAGGCAACCACTTATCCAGACATCTGACCACAACGGAGCACCTGCTTTATGATTTCTGCCACCCAGCATCCCGCTAAACTGCAACACACCGCGATCGATCCCAGCGTCCGTCTGCGCGACACGCAGATTGGCCAGCAGTGTGAAATTCTGGCGCACAGTTATCTGGAATACAGCGAACTGGGTGATTTTTCCTACCTTGGGGAACACTGCTGCGTGGCGGATGCGCAGATTGGCCGCTTCACGGCCATCGCCAATCAGGTGCGTATCGGGGCACCGAATCATCCGATGGATCGCGCCTCACAGCATCGCTTCACCTACTGCCCGGAGTATTACGACAGCCACGCGCAGCGCGATGCCGGTTTCTTCGCCGGACGCCGTGCCGATCGGGTGATCATTGGTCACGATGTGTGGATCGGTCACGGCGTGATTGTCCTGCCTGGCGTGACGGTCGGTGACGGCGCCGTGCTGGCGGCCGGGGCGGTGGTGAGTAAAGATGTGCCGCCTTACACCATCGTCGGAGGTGTGCCGGCGAAACCGATTCGCGCCCGTTTCAGCGCCGACATCGCGGCGCAGCTGCAGGCGATTGCCTGGTGGAACTGGCCGCTGGAGAAGCTGATGGCGCACCTGGCGGATTTTCAGTCGCCGGATATCGCCGCCTTCTGCCAGCGGCACGGGCGATAACGCTTACAAAGCCTGCTGCGCGGCGGCTGGCGGCGCATCGGCTTGCAGGCGTTTCTCCGGCTGCAGCAGCGTCATGGCCAGCATGCTGCCAAAGGCGATACAGGCGGTGACGGTAAACATGGCGTTATAACCGTAGTACTGCGCCAGCCAGCCGCACAGCATCGGTGAAATGATCGACGCGAGGTTGGCGATGGCCAGCGTCATGCCGCTGAAGGTACCAACCGATGCCTTTGGCGTCACGTCAATCACGACCGACCAGTAGACGTTATTCACCAGCGCATTGAGCGCGTTGCCAAGCGTCATCAGCGCGATAATGCCGGCAGCAGATCCGACCCAGGGAATAGCCATAAAGCAGCAGGCGGTGGCGCACAGCGTCACGGCCGCAAACAGGTTGCGCGCCAGCCGCAGATTGTGAAAGCGTGCCAGCAGGCGATCGGCGATGCGTCCGCCCAGCAGCACCGTCAGGCAGGCACCGCTCCACGGGATCATCGCCACATACCACAGCGAGTGCAGGTCATAGTGGAAATTATCCTGCAGATATTTCGGCAGCCAGGTCACCAGGGTAAAGGTGATGTAGAGGAAACTGAAATAGCCCAGCGCGTTGCACACCAGCGTGCGGCTGGTGAAGAAGCGCCACCACGGCAGCGCGCCTTCGTCCTGCGGCTGCTGGCGTTGCCCGGCAATGATCAGCTGACGCTCGACGGCATTGGCACGGGGATGTTGCTGTGGCGTATCAGTAAAGTGGCGCGCAAACAGCAGCATCGCCAGCAGTGAAAACGCGCCGAGCAGCATAAACATCATGCGCCAGTCGTTGGTGAGCAGCAGCAGTCCGACGGCAATCGGTGCGGTCAGCAGCGAGCCCACCTGGGTGCTCAGCAGGCCAATTCCCAGCGCAAAACCGCGTTCGTTATCCGGTGCCCAGTGGGCGATGGTTTTGTTCATCAACGCGTAGGCTGGCCCTTCGCTGAAGCCAAACAGCACGCGCAGTGCAGCAAACCCCATGATCGCCGAGCCGCTAAACAGCGCCATGCCCAGCTCTCCGGCCCACGCGGTGGCGATCTCCAGCAGCGACCACAGAATGCCAGCCATCAGCCAGACCTTTTTGGTGCCCAGCCGATCGGCAAGGAAGCCGCCGCACAGCGACCCGAACAGATAGCCAAAGCCAAAGTAGCCCAGCACGGCACCGAGTTGCACTTTACTGAAGTGAAATTCCTGCGAGATGGCGTTGGCGGCGAACGACAGCGCACCGCGGTCGATGTAGTTAATCAGTGCGATGAGAAACAGCAGCGAGAAAATGGTGTAGCGGGTTGAGGACGCTTTCATCATACGACTCCTGAAAATGAACACAGGAATCATTAAGCAAAGGTAATGCCAGATTGCTAAGGCTGCTAACTAATTAGTGTCCGCCATGCCATAATGCCCGCGCCGTCGCAGTCAGAACCATCGCGCTGGCTAATAAATACCCGCTATCTGAGCGTACTGCACCAAACCGATCGCCGGCACGATCGGTTACGGTGCGCTGCATCACACTATCGGCTGCGTGACCACCGCGGCACTGCGCAGTGGCTCCTGACCTAAACCGACGTGCAGCAGAATCTGGCTGCGGTAATGCGCATCCGCTTCCTGCTGTTCGTCACTCTGTAATAAACCGACCTCATTCACATTTTTTCCCGCGACCTGCACCTTGGTGCGTGCCGCGCTGCGCATCCACTCATACTCAATATCGATATGGCCGGTATCAATGCAGCGAATACCGTGCTGACTGAGGTCGTAAGCCAGCACGGTTGCCGTCGGGCCAAGGGAGATTAATACCATGTCGAACTCGCGCGCGTGCGCCAGCACATTACTGTATAGCTCGTTATAAACCGAAAAGGCGTTACGGTTGAGGGTGGTAATGCGCCGGATCTGCCGCGCGCCACCCAGCAGATCGTTCCCGAGACCAAGGCGCGTGCCGCTACCCTCAACAATCAGAATTTTTTTATCGTGAAACAGCTGTTTAAATTTGGCAAAAATACGTGCCGCCGGCTGTTTATCTTTATAATCATGATAAGGTCGCGTTACCGACGTATTACCATAGCGATAGCCTTTCTTTAATAAATGCTCATAGTGGCGAAAGAAAAAGGCTTTATGAAAAAACCAGAAAAGCGCTGAGCCAAAACGCATATTCCCGGTGCCGCGAAAGGCATCAGGCATACACAGCAGACAGCGATTATCGCTCTGCGTGCCACGGCGCATGATCTCTTTCAGGCGAATGGAAAGGCGTTCATCAAAAGACTGAAAGCCTATATTCTTAAATAGCGTCATTTCCAGTTCCCCATCCCCATAGCGGCACACTGAGAGCCGGTCATCGCTGAGCAGCAGATCGATGGTCTGTTCTGCTGACAAGACCTGATATTGCCGGGCGTGCGCATTGGCCACGGGAAATTTAATGGCAGCATGTGTGAGTTTAAATGGAAAACGTAATTTGCGATAAAAAGCGTCTGCGCTGATCATAATAACCTTCTTTTTATAAGCGGCTTTGCCGCAGAGCAGTCAGATAATGTATATCACCGATTAATTTGGCAGACAGGCTAAGGAAACTCTCAAAATAATAAATACGCTATTTCATTTATCAATGTCACCGTGCCGGAAAGACGCTATTTATAGGGCAAAGCGCAGCGTTGCCTGCTTTTTTAGCATCAGGTTCTGACATGACCAGGACAAATCGCATTTGTACGCCACTAATCAATTAAATAATTTCACCAGAAATACATGCGCCGACAAATTGCAGGCTGCCCGGCAGCACGCCTGTCGCGCCCTTAGTCATATCGCACGCTGCGTTATCAAAAAATGCGGATTTTCCTGATGATTGATTAATTTCCTCCAACAAAATTGAAACGTGATTTCACTCACACTACGAGCGAAGCGGGGCGCAGCATGAAGGAGCAGAGCTACATTGATAAGCGGCACTAACGACACGCCGCCAGGCAGATTTTTAACTGACGGTTACGTAAGTTAAGATTTTGTTGAGTTTATGTGTCTTTAGTTTGGGGTGGTTAATAATGATGAGCGTTGAGGGATTCGCATGATAAACAAACTGACCAGTCTCGTGCTGGCGATTCTGGGTGTTGCGCTGCTCTATATGGGCGGCAAGCTGCTGATGATGGGCGGCAGCGCATTTTACGCATTGATGGCGGTGGGATTACTGATCACCGCCATTTTACTGTTCCGCAATCAGCGCAGCGCGCTGAGCCTGTATGCGGTGCTGATGTGGATCACGCTGGCATGGATGATCTGGGAAGTCGGCTTCGACAAGTGGCAGTGGATCCCGCGCGGCGATCTGTTTGGCGTGATCGGCCTGTGGCTGGCGATGCCGTGGGTGGTCAAACCGCTGTATCAGGGACAGCGTCGCTTCCACGGCCTGCTCGGCAGCACGGTGGCCATCATGATTGTACTGGTGATTGGATTGTGCTTTTACGATCCGCTGCCGCAGGCCGGCACCATCACCAATGCGCGTGAACAAAACAGCGAGCAGGGCGCGAACGCTGACTGGACCGCCTACGGCGGCACCGCCGACGGCCTGCGTTTCTCCGCCCTGAATCAGATCACCAAAGAGAACGTGCGCAATCTCGAAGTGGCCTGGACCTATCACACCGGCGATCTGCGTCAGGATAACGATGCCACCGAATACACCTTCGAAGCCACGCCGCTGAAAGCCAACGGCATGCTCTATTTCTGTACGCCGCACAATGAAGTCCACGCGCTTGATCCGCAGAGTGGTGCGGTGAAGTGGAAATACACGCCGGCGAAAGATCGTTCTTATCTGCAGCAGCATCAGACCTGCCGTGGCGTCAGCTATTACGCGGGCGCACCGGTTGCCGCACAGGACACGGCCGCGACGCCGGCGATGTGCCGCAAGCGCATCTTTAACGCCACCACTGACGCCCGGCTGATTGCGCTGGATGCCGACAGCGGCAAACCATGCGCCGATTTTGGCAACAACGGTGTAGTGGATCTGCATGCCAATATGGGTGAGGTTCGTCCACACGCGCTGATGCAGACCGCCGCGCCGCTGGTCGCGGGCAATCTGGTGATTGTCGGCGGCTCGGTTATGGATAACGGCTTCAACAGCGGTAACCCCTCTGGCGTAATTCGCGCCTATGATGTGCAAAGTGGTCGTCTGGTGTGGAACTTTGATCCGGCTAATCCACAGAATACCGCGCCGATAGCTGCTGGGCAGACCTATCCGCAGGATACGCCGGTGGCCTGGGGTACGCTGAGCGCTGACCTGAAAAACGGCCTGGTGTATGTGCCGTTTGGCAACGCCTCGCCGGATGAACTGGGCATCGAGCGCGATGCCAATAGCAATACAGAGAAATTCCGTGATGCGTTAGTGGCGCTCGATCTGCAGACCGGTGCATTCAAATGGCGCTATCAGAGCTCCCATCACGATCTGTGGGACCGCGATAACCCGTCACAGCCGTCGCTGGTCGATATCGATTATCAGGGCCAGAAACAGCCGGTGGTGATCCTGCCGACCAAAACCGGCAACCTGTTTGTGCTCAATCGCCTGACCGGCCAGCCGGTTTATCCGGTTAACGACGTGAAGGTTTCGACGGAAGGCGGCGTGCCGGGCGAGAAATTCGCCGCCACCCAGCCGGTATCCAGTCTGAACTTTATTCCGCAGCCGCTGACTGAGAAGTCAATGTGGGGCATCACACCGTTTGATCAAATGGCCTGCCGTATGGATTTCCGTAGCCTGCGCTATGACGGCAATCCGTGGACGCCAGCCACAGAAGGCGGCTCGCTGGTGTTCCCGGGCAATATCGGGGTGTTTAACTGGGGATCGGTGGCGGTTGATCCGCAGCGTCAGATGCTGATTGCCGCACCGGTTCGCCTCGCCTACAAATACAACCTGATCAAGCGTACGCCCGCCACGGCGACGGAGCGCCTGTTCACCAAAGATGGCCAGCCTTACTGGAACGAAAACTTCCACGGTGATTACGCCATCCACATCCAGCAGCTGGCCTCCGGTCTCGGCATTCCGTGCATTGCACCGCCGTGGGGCCGCATGGTCGGCGTGGATTTGAAAACCGGCAAAACCGAATGGCTGCGTCGCGTTGGCACCACGAAAAACCTGAAAACCAGCTTCCTGCCGGGCCGCTTCCCGATTGGCTTCCCGATGGGCATGGTGGCGCACGGCGGGCCACTGCTGACGGCCGGCGATCTGGTGTTCCACGGTGCGACCGCAGATAACTTCATTCGCGCCTATGACAGCACCACCGGCGAACTGCTGTGGCAGCAGGAGCTTAGCGCCGGCGCACAGGCGACACCATCCACTTACATGGGCAGCGACGGTAAGCAGTACGTGGTGATTGCCGCAGGCGGTCACGGTTCGCTCGGCACCAAAGCTGGCGACAGCGTGGTGGCGTTCCGTCTGAAATAATCCTGTCGATGCAATAAAGGCGCCCGCGGGCGCCTTTTTTATTGCTCTGATATCAGCGCATTAACGCTTGGCGCGCTCGGTTTGTACCCGCTGGGCAATGCGATCGCCAATCGTCTGGTCGATGTTGCGCCAGTACTCAAACGCGCGCGACAGCACTGGCTCCTCCACGCCGTTGAGCAGATGACCGCTGACGTTATTTACCAGGCGATCACGTGCCGCCTCATCCAGCACTTTATTGACCAGCGTATTGGCCTGGCCAAAGTCATCATCATCCTGACGCAGCGTGTAGGGCGCGCGCACCATGTTGCCGTGCGCTTCCCAGGTGGAATCCGTCGGGTAGCGCTCGCCGTCCGCCGCCGGACCGCCTTTCGAATTCGGCGCGTAAACCGGATCGCTGACCGGATTGATGCGCATCGCGCCATCCTTGCTGTAGCTGTGCACCGGTGCCTGCGGGGCGTTGACCGGAATCTGCTTGTAGTTAACGCCAAGACGGGCGCGGTGGGCATCGGCATAGGCAAACACCCGGCCAATCAGCATCTTATCCGGACTCAGGCCGATGCCGGGCACCAGGTTGTTTGGTTCAAACGCCGCCTGTTCAATCTGCGCATGGTTGTCGGTCGGGTTGCGGTTCAGCATCAGTTTGCCGACTTTAATCAGCGGATAATCGCTGTGTGGCCAGACCTTGGTCAGATCAAACGGGTTGAAGCGGTAGGTTTCCGCCTCGGCGAACGGCATGATCTGCATGTACAGCGTCCAGCTGGGGAAATCACCATTTTTGATGGCGGTAAACAGATCGCGCGTATGGTAATCGCCGTCCTGGCCGGCCAGCAGATCGGCGTTATCCTGCGTCAGGAACTCCACACCCTGATCGGTTTTGAAGTGGTATTTAACCCAGAATTTCTCCCCGGCGGCGTTAACCCACATATAGGTATGGCTGGAGTAACCGTTCATGTGGCGCCAGCTTTTCGGAATGCCGCGGTCGCCCATCAGCCAGGTCACCTGGTGCGCCGACTCTGGCGACAGCGTCCAGAAATCCCACTGCATATCGTTATCACGCAGATTGTTGTCGGCACGGCGCTTCTGCGAACGGATAAAGTGCTGGAACTTCATCGGGTCACGAATAAAGAACACCGGCGTGTTATTGCCCACCATGTCGTAGTTGCCTTCGCTGGTGTAAAACTTGATCGCGAAGCCGCGCGGATCGCGCCAGGTGTCCGGGCTGCCACGCTCGCCGGCCACGGTGGAGAAGCGCATCACCACATCGGTTTTGGTGCCGGGCTGAAATACCGCCGCTTTGGTGTAGCGGCTGACATCTTCTGTCACCTGAAAATAGCCAAATGCACCGCTGCCTTTGGCGTGCGGCTGACGCTCTGGAATACGTTCGCGGTTGAAGTTAGCCATCTGCTCAATCAGGTAGTGATCGTGCAGCATCAGCGGGCCGTCAGGACCGACGGACAAAGAATGTTCGTCGCTGGCTACCGGAATGCCAGCATCCGTGGTGGTCGGCTTGCGATCGTCATTGCTCATAATATCTCCAGCTTTTGTAAGGATAATCCAACCACTAAGCGTAGCAGCGAGGCGCAGGCTTGCCCGAATAATTGCGCCGTCTCATCTGGTTGCCGCATTAAGCGATGCGGCACAGCTCGCAAATTTGTTTTTATTTCTGCTGCTGGCTAAGCAGATTTTCCGTGCCGGAAAAAGCGCCATTCTGCGAATGGGATCGGAAAAGAAAAATTAATTCGCCCGTCTTTTAAGACAGGTCGCAAAGGATTTTTCCATATAAGTAAAAACAGACCTCGAATTAATCAATCATCTTATAACTTCATGTAAAATATCACTTTTTAATTTAATGATATTGATCAAAAAGAACCGCAACCCGCTTATTTATGCTCTCGCTGCGTCAAAGGCAATCCCGTTGTAATTAATGAATGGACATAATAAGAGAGATAAATATGGTGATGCATAAGGCTAAAACCGCGCGCCTGGCGCTGGCTATCGCGGGGATGATGGTGGGTGGCAGTGCAGCGGCACAGTCATTAACGCTGGAGCAGCGTCTGGCCCAGCTGGAAGAGAAAATCGCGCGCGATGAGCAGCAGCAAAAGGAGGCGAGCGCCGGAACAACCAACACGTTCCGTTTTTCCGGCTACGCCCGTTCCGGCCTGCTGATCAATGATAAAGGGCGCGGCGGACGTGCCGGACCTGCTATTTCGCCTGCCAGTTCGATCGGCGGTGATGCGCATATTGGCCGGTTAGGTAATGAAAAAGATCACTACATCGAGCTGGGCTTTCATAATCAAACCCGGTTCAGTAATGGTTCGTGGGCCAATTTCAAAGCGCTGCTGGCAGATGGCTCATCCAGTCCGGACCCGTGGGTGCAGAATAAAGACAATAATCTGAATATCCGCCAGGTGTATGTCGAAATGGGGGATTTCCCCAGCTTCAGCGGTGCTGCCCGGCATGCCTCGCTGTGGGCAGGTAAACGCTTTGACGGCGACAATTTTGATCTGCACTTCACCGATACCGATATCGTCTTTCTTGGCGGCACCGGCGGCGGCATCAGCAACCTGCAATGGAACGAGCAATGGCGCAGCGATTTCTCCATTTATGGCCGCAGTTTTGGCGACCTGGGCAGCAGCCGCTACGACGATAACAACGTGCAAAACCTGTTGCTGACCTCGAACCAGTTTTACGGTAACTGGCAGTGGATGCTGACCGGCATGAGCGCAAACGGCAACGACGAGCTGAAAGGGCGCGCATCGACCACCGGCAGCTATGCGCTGCGCAGTGACGATACGGCAAAGCACGGCGTGTTTACCATGCTGGCCTGGCACGATAAAAACCGCTTCTACGGACTGGCACCGGGCAGCAGCACTCACGCCATTCAGTGGGGGAAAGGCCTGGGCGCAGAAACCCGGCAGATTGGTGGCGACGGCGACTTAACGCGCAACGCCAGCGCGCTGCGACTGGCCACTTTTGGCGTGATGCCATTGAGCGATCGCTGGTCAGTGGCCCCGTCGCTGCTGGCGCAGCACAGCGAGAATCGCTACCGCAAAGGCGATCGCTATGACTGGGCAACCATCAACCTGCGCGCCTCCCAGGCGATTACGGAAAACTTTGCGCTGCAGTATGAAGCATCGTGGCTGTATATGGACCTCAAGCCCAATGGCCGCAGCTATCAGGATGGCGGCAGCATCGCGACGTACAACGCGGTGAAGGGCGACGTGTATAAGCTGACCTTTGCGCCAACATTTAAAGTCGGCAACATCAACGACATGCTGGTGCGGCCGGAGATTCGCCTGTTCGCGACCTGGATGAACTGGTCTAAAGCGCTGGACAACTATGCGCTGAACGATGATTTCGGCAGCGCGGGCTTTACCGCTGGCGGTAGCTGGAACTTTGGCGTACAGGCAGAAGTGTGGTTCTGAGATCGCACTTCGCGCTGACCGGCTGAAGGAGGATTGCTCGGTGCGAGGCGTTGAAACGGCCTCGCACCGCATCCGGCGAAGCCTGCCAGTCAGCGGTAAAGCTGCATTCCGTCACCGATTATGGCTATAGTGCAACGTACTGAACCTGAAGCGATAAGGAATCGTTGTGACCATTGCCTGCCTGCATACCGCCGCCAGTAATATTGCTATTTTTGATGACGCCGCGCAGTCGCTCGGCATTCCGCCTCAGCAAATCAGCCATCTGGTGATGCCACATCTGCTGGCAGAAGCAGAGCTCAGCGGTGGCATGACGCCGGCCCAGCAGCAGCGTCTGGAGCAGCTGTTACTCAGCCTGACGCCGTGGTTCGACGCGATACTGATTACCTGCTCTACCTTAGGTGCCGCCGCGGACAGCCTGCGCGATGCACAACAGCGCTGTGCGGTTTATCGCACTGACCGTATGCTGGCGGACGAAGTGCATCGCCGTGGCGCACCTGCGCTGGTGCTGTGTGCCGCGGAGTCTACGCTGCACAGTACGCGCCAGCTGTTTTGCCCTGAGAGTCTGACACCCGACCAGCGTCCGCAAGTCAGGCTTATCCCTGATGCCTGGGCCGCATTCAAAGCTGGCCGGCTGGACGACTATTACACGCTGATCGCCGATGCCGTCGCTCAGGGACAGCAGCAGGGCGCGGTTCAGGTGGCGTTAGCGCAGGTGTCAATGGCCGGCGCCGCGTCGCGTTTTCCTGTGCCACAGCGGCCACTCACCAGCCCGCACCTGGCGCTCAGCTTCGTACTGCAGCGGACTAAAGGCGCGGACGAAGGTCATTCAAAACCACTGATTTAAGCCAACAAAAAGCCCTACTGTTACGCAATTTTGCAGCCTTTATGATGGTCATCAGAACCTGATTTTTGAGGAAGCCACTGATGAACGTGATTAAAGCGCAGCGTGACCAGCTGTTTGAATACGGTCCCTTTACCATTCGCCGGCAGCGGCCGGGAGAACAACTGGGCGCGCTGGCGATTGTCGACCAGATGACGCTGAAGCCCGGCGCGGTGGTACCGATGCGCCGTCATCAGGATGATGAAATTTTCAGCTATGTCTGGCGCGGCTCGGTGCAGTACCGGCGCGAGGAGGGAGAGACTCTCGCCCTCAACGGCAAACGCGCACTGCTGGTGAACGCGGGCAGTGGGGTACGTCATGAAGAGTCAGCACCGCTGATTGAAAGCGAAATGCTGCAGGCGTACATCCGCCCGGCATCCGGTGGCGGTGAAGGGCAGGTGCAGAGCGTGTACCGGGCAGAAGGGGCGGCACTTAACCAGTGGACGCTGCTGGCCGGTCCGCAGCACAGTGAGGCGCCGCTGACGCTGCGTCAGGCCGTTTACATCTATGACGTCAGGCTGGATCGTGGCGCTCAGATCGAGGTGCCGCATTTGCCGGGTTATGCCAGCTGGGTCACGGTGCTGGAGGGTATTGCACGCACCGGGGATGTGCGACTGCAAAAGGGCGATGCGGTAAGCGATAGCGCTGCCTTGCCGGCTATCCACGGTGAACGCGACGCCCTGCTGGTCGCCTTTCTGGTGCAGCAGGATGCGCCTGCGGTGCTCAGCGGTACGCTAAGCGGCAGTTAAAACACCGGGTATGACACGGCTGGCATGCACCAAAGTGGCCAGTCGTGTCAGCGTGCCGCTGGCGATGTCACCCACTCAGGCGCTGCCGGCTTTGCAACTCAGCGCCCGATGACACATTATTTCGCGTGTGACACCTGTTCGTAGTAACCGATCTTCTCCACTTTGGCGGTCGAACCGCCCCCTTCAAACTCGGATGCCAGCCAGGCGTTAACGATGTTTTTCGCCAGTTCCGGCCCGATTACGCGTGAGCCCATGGTCATGATCTGCGCATTATTACTTTTGCGCGCGCGCTCGGCGGAGAAGGTGTCATGACACTGCGCGGCGCGCACGCCCTCCACTTTATTGGCAACAATCGCGACGCCGATGCCGGTGCCACACAGCAAAATGCCGCGCTCAAACTGCTTTTGCTGCACTGCCGTCGCCAGCGCAAACGCCACGTCCGGATACATCGGGCGGTCATTGTGCGCGTCGTTACTGTAATCAGTTACCTGATAGTCCTGCTCTTCCAGCAGTTTTTTAATGATGTTTTTCAAATCGATAGCCGCATCATCGGCACCAATAGCGATAGTTTTCATCACGTCTCTCCAGTGATACAGGGTCTGACACCTGCACATATGTTCGTCAGGTGATTAGATGTTCACTGACAGCCTGCCACAAAATCAAACATATGTTCAATATGTGTTCATATGATTTAGCGATCGACCACGCAAAATCTCGTGCCAACGCTGCCGCCATGGTCGCGAAATGCCGCTCTGCTGCGAAAAATCCTGAAAATGTCGCTGAAATCAAATCTCATGCGCATTGTCACACTTTCGCCAACTGCGCTTGAGGATTGATCAAATATACGTGTAGTGTTCATTTGTTCGCATGACCCTATCCATGTACAAGAAGACCCACTGAGGACTCGAACATGTGTCATTTGCTTCTTACCTCGCATTCTGTCTGTCGCCAGCGCCGGTTTTGCGCCTGGCCAACACCGTCTCACTGCGCACGTTCCGGAGGTGCGTTATGAATCAGTCTGCTGTCAGCGCGGTTGAGCAGACCGCAATCCGCAAAATCTCCTGGCGCCTGGTACCGTTTGTGGCGCTGATGTTCTTTATCAACTTCCTCGATCGCACCGCCATTTCCTTTGCCGGCCCAAACGGCATGACGCAGGACCTCGGCCTCAGTGCGCTGCAGTTTGGTCTCGCCTCCGGCATCTTCTTTATTGGTTACATCCTGCTGGAAGTGCCCAGCAACCTGGCGCTGCATAAGTTCGGCGCGCGGCGCTGGCTGGCGCGCATCATGATCAGCTGGGGCATCGTCTCGCTGCTGTTTACCTGGGTCAGCAGTGTCGAAGGGCTGTACACGCTGCGCCTGCTGCTGGGGATTGCCGAGGCCGGTTTCTTCCCGGGCGCCATCCTGTATCTCAGCCTGTGGGTGCCGGCGCGCCACCGCAGCAAAATTCTCTCGCTGTTCTACCTGGCACAACCGCTGACGGTGGTATTTGGCGCACCGCTGGCTGCCTCGCTGATTGAGCAGCACGGGCTGTTTGGCCTGGAGGGCTGGCGCG
Organism: Pantoea sp. B_9; assembly: GCF_008632015.1. Taxonomy (NCBI): domain Bacteria; kingdom Pseudomonadati; phylum Pseudomonadota; class Gammaproteobacteria; order Enterobacterales; family Erwiniaceae; genus Pantoea; species Pantoea sp. B_9. The sequence continues at coordinate 305,512 of NZ_VWVL01000001.1, forward strand.
TAATGTTTATGGGCGTATCGCTGCCGGCGATCCTCATCGGGATTGTGGCGCTGTTCTGGCTGGTGGACTCGCCGCGTCAGGCGAAGTGGCTGAATGACGACGAGAAAAACTGGTTGATAGCCGAACTGGAAGCGGAACATCAGCACAAGCAGGGCCAGCACCCGCACAGCGTGCGTTCGGTGATGGGCAACAGCCGCGTGTGGATGCTGTGCCTGATCTACTTCGGCTTTATTTACGGCCTGTACGCGCTGGCGTTCTTCCTGCCGACCATTATCGCCGGCTTCCAGCAGCAGTTTGGCACCACCTTCAACGTGATGCAGAAAGGGCTGATCACCGGCGTGCCGTACCTGATCGCCGCCGTCGTGATGTTTTTCTGGTCGCGGGATGCCGCGCGGCGTGGCTGTAAAACCTGGCACATCGCGATTCCTGCGGTCGCGGGCGGCGTCAGCGTACCGCTGGCGCTGTACATGGATTCACCGTTTACCACCATCCTGGTGATCGCCGTAACGGCCAGCGCCATCTTCGCCGCGTTACCCAATTTCTGGACGCTGCCAACGCAGTTCCTGACCGGCGCATCGGCCGCGGCGGCGATTGCGCTGATTAACACCCTGGGCAACGTGGCGGGTTTCTCCGCCGGTTACATCACCGGCGCACTGCATGATGCCACTCACAGTTATGTGTTACCGATGTTCGTGGTCGGCGGTTTTATGCTGCTCTCCGCTGTATTGATGCTGTTCCTCAATCGCCGTCGCGCGCAGCCTCTGCCAGCCTCATTTGTACAGGAGCAATAACATGACGTACCTGTTTAACCAGCCATCCGCGTTTGCCGCGGAACTGATCGAAGGCTTTGTGGCCGCCAACGCCGATAAAGTACGCCAGGTGAGCGGTGGCGTGGTGCGCAGCACGCGCAGCCAGCCGGATACCGTGGCGGTGATTGTCGGTGGCGGTTCCGGTCACTATCCCGCCTTTGCCGGATTGGTCGGCCAGGGCCTGGCGCACGGGGCGGCAATGGGCAACCTGTTCGCTTCGCCGTCGGCGCAGCAAATCTATAACGTCGCGCGCGCGGCGCATAACGGCGCGGGTGTGCTGTTGCTGTTTGGAAACTATGCCGGTGACGTGCTGCATTTTGGTCAGGCGTGCGAGCGGCTGCGCGCTGAAGGTATTGCCTGTGAGGTGCTGGCGGTAACGGATGATGTGTCCAGCGCCAGCCACGATGAGCGTCTGAAGCGACGCGGCGTCGCTGGCGATCTGTGTGTGTTTAAAGTGGCGGCGGCCGCGGCAGAAGCGGGTGACGATCTGGCTACGGTGCTGAAAAAAGCGCAGCACGCCAACGATCGCACCCGCACCTTTGGCGTGGCATTTTCCGGCTGTACGCTGCCGGGCGCTTCGCATCCGCTGTTTGAGGTAGAGAAAGGGCGCATGGCGCTCGGGCTGGGCATCCACGGTGAGCCGGGCATCAGCGAAACAGCGGTGCCGCGCGCCGACGAGCTGGCAGAAATCTTTGTCGACCGGCTGCTGAGTGAGCGGCCAGCGGATGTGGCGCAGGTGGCGGGACAGCGCGTGGCGGTAATCCTCAATGGTCTCGGTTCAGTCAAGTATGAAGAGCTGTTTGTGGTGTATCGCCGCATCGCCCAGCTGCTGTCGGCGGCGCAGTTGCAGGTGGTGGAGCCGGATGTCGGCGAATTCGTTACCAGTTTTAACATGGCGGGCGTCTCGCTGACGCTGATGTGGCTCGATGATGAGCTGGAAACGCTGTGGCGCGCGCCGGCCAATACGCCAGCCTACCGCAAAGGCAGCGTCCTGATTGCCGAACCGCTCAGCGCCGCCGAGTGCGAAGAGATCCGTGAAGAGACGTTACCGCAGGCCAGCACCGCATCACAACACAGCGCCCGGCGCGTTCTTGAGCTGCTGGAAGCGGTGGCAGTGATGATTCAGCGTCATGCCGGCCAGCTGGGCGACATTGATGCGGTAGCGGGCGACGGCGATCACGGCATTGGTATGGAGCGCGGCGTACTCGGCGCAGTGGAAAAGGCGCGTGAGGTGGCCGCGCGTGGCGCCGGCGCTGGCAGTCTGCTGTGTCGCGCCGCCGATGCCTGGGCGGATAAAGCGGGCGGCACGTCCGGAGCCCTGTGGGGCGTGGCACTGACCGCGCTCGGCACCGCGCTGGGCGACAGCGCGGCAGCGGATGCACCACGCGTCGCTGCCGGCGTCCGGGATGCCAAAGAGGGCATTATGCACTTCGGCAAAGCGCGCGTCGGTGATAAAACCATGGTTGACGTGCTGGTTCCGTTTAGCGACACGCTGAGCGCTGCGGTCGCGCAGGGCGCATCACTCACCGAAGCCTGGTTACGTGCGGCAGTGGTGGCGGAGCAGGCCGCGCAGGCCACCGCACAGCTGGTACCGAAAGTGGGGCGTGCACGGCCGCTGGCAGAAAAAAGCGTTGGCACGCCGGACGCCGGTGCGGTTTCACTGGCGATGATCGTCAACACCGTTGGCAATCTGTTAAAAGAACACAGTGCATCTGAACAGGGAGCGTAATTATGGCTCAGCCTAAAATCTGGCTTGGCGTCAGCCTGAAAATGTATTTCGGTTATCAGCAAACGCTGGCGTGGTGTCGCGAGGTTGCGACGCTGGCGCAGCATCCGGCGGTGCAGCGCGGTGATGTCGGGCTGTTTGTGCTGCCCGCTTATCCGGCCATCCCGGCGGTAACGGAGATCTTTGCCGGCACGCCGGTGCGCGTCGGCGCGCAGGACGTGTGTCAGGCGGAAAACGGTGCCTGGACCGGTGAGGTCAGCGCCAGCATGCTGCAGGAGCTGGGGTGCTCACTGGCAGAGATCGGTCACGCTGAACGCCGTCGCCATTTTCATGAAGATAAAACGCAGATTGCCGCCAAAGTGGCGATGGCGTTGCGTTATCGCCTGACCCCGGTGCTGTGCATCGGTGAACCGCAGCAGGGCACGCCCGAGCAGGCGATTGCGCTGTGCCAGCAGCAGCTGCAGGAGGCGCTGGCGGAGGCCGCGCAACATGCGCTCAGCGGTGAGGTGTTGTTTGCTTACGAACCGCAGTGGGCCATCGGTGCGCCGCAGCCGGCGCCGGACAGCTACATCCGCGCGGTGTGCAGCGGGCTACAGCAGCTGACGACGCCAGACGGCATCACGCTGCGGGTGATTTACGGCGGCAGCGCCGGTCCGGGCCTGATTCAGCGCCTCGGCGGTGATGTCAACGGCCTGTTCCTCGGCCGCTTTGCCCACGATCCGCAGGCGCTGGCGCAAATCGTGCAGGAAGCCAGTGCGCTGGCTGAGGAGCTGCCGTCATGAGCCGCATTGGACTCAGTACCTACGCCTTTTTCTGGCGTATGTCGCCCCAGGTGCCACAGCCGCTCACGCTGGCGCAGATGTTGCAGCACACCGCCGATCTCGACGTGTCGGTATTTCAGATTTGCGACTACCCGGCAATTGAGCAGTGGTCAGATGAACAGCTGCTGGCGCTGCGTCAGCAGGCGGATGCGCTTGGCATCACGCTGGAGCTGGGTACGCGCGGTCTCGGCAGCGCGCACCTGCGCCGCTATCTGCACATCGCCGCCATTCTCGACGCGCGCGTGGTGCGCTCAATGTTCAACACCGCCGATCACCGGCCATCGCTGGATGAAGCGGCCAATCTGATTGCTGCCGTGCTGCCGGATTTTGCTCGCCAGCAGGTGCGGCTGTGCCTGGAAACCTACGAACAGGTCAGCAGCGCGGCGATGATGTCGGTGATCAACCGCTTTCTCTCGCCGTGGCTGTGCGTCTGTCTCGATCCGGCCAACTGCGTCGCCGGACTGGAACTGCAGGAGCAGGTGATCGCCAATACCGCTGCACGCGTCGGCAATCTGCACATCAAAGATTTCGCCTTTACCCGCCGTGCCGGCTGGGTCGGTTTTACCCTGGCCGGCTGTCCGATGGGCGAAGGGAAGCTGGATTATGACCGGCTGATCGCCAGCGTGCGGCCGGCCGATCGCGACATCAACCAAATCATCGAACACTGGTTGCCGTGGCAGGACAATGCCGCGCAGACCTGCGCGCGGGAAGCCGAATGGACCCGCCGCGCCGTTGAATTCCTACGCAGTAAACAAGATCAGGAGTCGTTAACATGAGCAAGGCATTGAAAACCATCACCGTGATCGGCGCAGGCGGCAAAATGGGCATGCGTATTTCCGCTAATTTGCAGCACAGCGCTTATCAGGTGTTTTACTGCGAGAATTCACCGCAGGCGCAGCAGCAGGTGACTGCACAGAGACGCGAGCTGTCGGATGCCGCGTCGGTGGTGCCGCTGAGTGACGTGGTGATCCTCGCCGTGCCGGATATCGTACTGGGCAAAGTCTCGCAAAGCGTGGTGCCACAGATGCAAAGCGGTGCGGTGCTGCTGACGCTCGATCCGGCCGCGGCCTACGCCAACCTGATCGCCCAGCGTGACGGCATCGAGTATGCGGTCGCGCACCCGTGCCATCCGTCGGTATTTCTGGCCCGCTACACCAAAGAGGAGCACGCCGATGCGTTTGGTGGCGTCGCTGCCGTTCAGCACGTCGCGGCAGCCTGGGAAAGCGGCAGCGCTGAACAGAAGGCAGAGCTGAGTAAGGTGATTAGCGTGATGTACGGCCCGGTTGATCAGGTGCACTGGGTCACGGTGACGCAACTGGCGTATCTGGAACCGACGCTGGTCGAAACCGTCGCCTGCATGGTCGGTGCCTTCATGAAAGAGGCGCTGGATGAAACGGTAAAACACAGCGGCGTCCCGGAAGAGGCAGCGAAGGCCATGCTGTACGGCCATATTCAGATTGCGCTGGCGGTGGCTTTCCGCGCCACTAACCCGTTCTCGGATGCCTGCATGATCGCCATGGAGTATGGCCGCGAGAAGATCATCAAACCGGACTGGAAACAGATCTTCGACCAGCAAGAGCTGGATAAGGTTATTGCCCGCATGCTGAAAATTGACGCCATTCAGCGTTAAGCGTGACAGCCGCGGCGACTCGCGGCGTTGCTGGCTGGCGAAGCGAGTCGCATCAATGATATAACTCCCTGCTGAGTACTCCGCACGACGATACAAGACAGGTAACGGATGGAAAAAAACACGCTTTCTCAGGACTCCGAGCTGCTGACGGAAATTGCCGTCGCCTACTATCAGGACGAAATCACCCAGGAGGAGATTGCGCGTAAGTTTGGGATTTCCCGTATCAAGGTGGGACGACTGCTGAAACGCGCGCGTGAAGAGGGCATCGTCGAGATCAATGTGCGCTACCATCCGGTGTTCAGTACGCGGCTGGAACAGCAGTTGCAGACGCGCTTTCCTCATCTGCAGCGCGCGCTGATTGCCCTCGATTCGCCAGACAGCGACGAACAGCGGCGTCAGGTGGCGGCGCTGGTGTCGGCGCATCTCGCGCAGTCGCTGAAAGACAACGCCATTGTCGCCGTGGGCCAGGGGCGCAACGTGGCGGCCGTCGCCGATTATCCCGGTCAGGTGCCGACGCGCAACTGCCTGTTTATCAGCGGCATCGGCGGCACCCATCGTCCGGGGGATGCCATCAACGCGGACCACATCAGTCGCCGGCTGGCCAAAAAGTTTGGCGGCATCAGCGAAACCCTGTACGCCCCGGCTTACGTCGAAAACCGGGCGCTGCGTGACGCTTTCATGCAAAACGGCACCATCAAAGAGACGCTCGACCGCGCGCGCAAAGCGGATGTGGCACTGGTGGGCATCGGCGACATGAACGAAAACAGCTATATGGTGAAGCTCGGCTGGTTCACACCGCATGAGATCATTGATGCCAGCGTCAATCAGGGCGTGACCGGTGATGTGGCCGGCTATGATTTTTTTAATGCTCAGGGCCAGCACGTGGATACGGTGATGAACGACCGGGTAATTGGCCTGAGTATCGACGAGCTGCGTAAAATTCCCTGCGTGATTGCCATTGCCGCTGAAAACACCAAAGCCATGGCGATCCTCGGCGCGCTGCGTACCGGCGCTATCGACATCATTGCCACCACGGCGCAGAACATCCGCACCATTCTGAGCATGTCGCAGTAACGCATAAACGCCTGCCCGGCGCGGCCTGCGGGCGTGCCGGGTGAGGGGGATTCTGCGGCAGGTCGCTGTCCATCACCCAACCGTCACGTCAGCGCCATAAATCTTTCATCCGCCTCAGCTAGCTTACCGCCATTCTGATTTCAGGACTGCGGATGCATGAGCCATCTCTCGCTGCAACACATCACCAAAACCTGGGGCGATAAAATCGCGCTGCAGGATATCAGCTTCGACGTGGCGCAAGGCAGTTTCGTCGCACTGCTGGGGCCTTCAGGCTGCGGTAAATCGACGCTGTTGCGCACCCTCGCCGGGCTGGAAACGGCCGACAGCGGCCGCATTTATTTCAATCACACCGACGTCACGCCTCTGCCACCGGCGCAGCGCAAGCTGTCGATGGTGTTTCAGTCTTACGCGCTGTTTCCTCACCTGAGCGTGCGGGAGAATCTGCTGTTTGGCCTGAAGGCGCGCGGTGAAGATAAGCAACAGTTTGCCGCCCGGCTGGCGCAGGTCAGCGCACTGCTTGAACTGGAACCGCTGCTGGCGCGCCTTCCTTCACAGCTCTCCGGCGGGCAGCAGCAGCGCGTGGCGCTGGGCAGGGCGGTGATCGCCAACAATACGCTGTGCCTGATGGATGAGCCATTATCCAACCTGGATGCCAAACTGCGTCAGAGCATGCGGCGCGAAATCCGCGCGCTGCAAAAGCAGCTCGGGCTGACCATGTTATACGTCACCCACGATCAGACCGAAGCGATGAGCATGGCCGATCACATCATTCTGCTCAACGATGGCCGCATTGAGCAGCACGGCACGCCAGACCAGCTCTACAACCAGCCGGCGAGCTGTTTTGCCGCGCAGTTTATTGGCGCACCGCCAATGAATATCCTGCCACTGCACAGCAAAGGCGCGCATCACTACCTCAGCCATCTCAGCACACCGCTGCTGAGCTATGCCGGCGAAACGGCGCTGAGTCTGGGCCTGCGCGCGGAGGATATCCAGCTGGTCGCCCCGCAGCAGGCCGCGCTGAGTGCGCGGGTAGTGAGCTACGAATACATGGGCGCGGATACGCTGCTGGTCTGTCGGTTGCCCGGCATAACGGAATCACTGACCGTCAAAGTGCCCGGCCTGCAGCGCTTCACGGATGACAGCCTGGTCGGCCTGCAGTGGTCCACCAGCCGGCAATACCTGTTTTCCACCACCAGCGGCCAGCGCTGTGTCGCTGCTGAACACCCGATGTTGCTGGCTGAGAAAAAATACGCTGTTTAACCGTTGTCGTTTATTCAAGGGAAAATCATGTCTGCGCTCCGTTTCTCGCCTCTGGCTTGTGTCGTTATGCTGTGTGCCTCCGCGTCGGTGTTTGCTGCTGAGCCGGTGAAGTTACAGATGTACTATCCGATTGCGGTCGGCGGTAAAGTCAGCCACACCGTGGAAGCCCTGGTGGCGGATTTTGAAAAACAGCACCCTGAGATCAGCATTCAGCCGGTCTACACCGGCGATTACGCCACCACCGTGACCAAAGCGCTGACGGCGTTTCGCGGCGGTAACGCACCGCAGCTGGCGGTAATGGGCGATATTGAAGCCTGGTCGCTGATGGATGCCGGTGCCATCGTCGCCGCCAGCGATTTAGCCCCGGGTGAAGAGGGCAAACAGTGGATCGACAGCTTCTATCCGGCCTTTTTGCGTCGCATTGAGGGCAAAGTGTGGGGCGTGCCTTTTCAGCGCTCAACCGTGGTGATGTACTGGAACAAACAGGCATTTGAGAAAGCCGGCCTCGATCCGAATACGCCGCCCGCCACCTGGCAGCAGGTGGTGGCATTCAGCAAAAAACTGACGCTGAAACAGGCCAGCGGCGTCAGCCAGTGGGGCATTGAGATCCCTTCCACGCCGAATGGCTACTGGAATTTCCAGGGGCTGGCTGCCACCAATGGCGGACGGCTGGATAACGGCAAGGGCAACGCCGTGTATTTCAACACACCGGGCAACGTGGAAACCCTGCAGTGGCTGACCGACCTCGGCCAGAAAGAGGAAGTCTCGCCGAAGGGTGCGATTGCCTGGGGCACCACGCCGCAGGACTTTATCAGCGGCAAAACGGCCATGATGGTCACTACCACCGGTAACCTGACCAACGTGCACGATAACGCGACCTTCCCGTTTGGTGTCGCCATGCTGCCGGAGAAAACCCAGCGCGGCAGCCCGACCGGTGGCGGCAACCTGTACGTGTTCAAAAGCGCCTCACCGGCGCAGCAGCAGGCGGCGATGCGCTTCATCCGCTGGGTCACCGCACCGGAACAGGCCGCGCGCTGGAGTATCGCTACCGGCTATGTCGCCACCTCGCCGGCAGCGTGGGACACGGCGGCAATGAAAGCCTATGTGCAGCAGGTGCCTCAGGCACTGGTGGCGCGTGAGCAGCTGAAGTATGCCCAGCCGGAACTCTCGACCTACAACAGCGTGCAGATTCAGGACGCGCTCAATCACGCCATTGAAGCGGCGGTAACGCAGAGCAAAACCCCGGCCCAGGCGCTGGCCGATGCGCAGAAACAGGCTGACCGCCTGCTGAAAAACTATCAGTGACGGCCGCGTGATGAGCTCATTCTCTGGCAGCGCCGCCACGCTGCGCCCGCGCGGGTGGTCATTGCAGCTCAGCGGCTATTTGCTGCTGCTGCCCGCGCTCAGCTTCCTGCTGCTGTTTACCCATTATCCGGCGCTGGCCACGCTGTGGCAGAGCCTGTTCAGCACCGCGCGCGCTTCGCATCCGGCCCATTTTGTCGGGCTGGATAACTATCGCGCGCTGCTGGATGACGACATTTTTATGCAGTCGCTGTGGAATAACCTGCTGTATGCGCTGATCACCATTCCGCTGGCGGTGACGCTGGCGCTGCTGATGGCGCTGGCGGTCAATCGTCGGCTGCGCGGCAACGCGCTGGTGCGTGCGGCCTTCTTCATTCCGTCGCTGCTGCCGATGATCGCCATCGCCAACCTGTGGCTGTTTTTCTACACGCCGCAGCTTGGCATCCTGAATAGCCTGCTGGCATGGTTTTCGCTACCGGCGGTTAACTGGCTCGGCGAGCCGGATACCACGCTGTACTGCCTGATGGCGGTTTCGGTATGGCGCGAGGCGGGCTTTTTCATGATCTTTTATCTCGCCGCGCTGCAGCAGATCGATCCGCGCCTCAGCGAAGCCGCCGCCATTGAAGGCGCATCGCGCGGTTACTTTTTCCGTCGCGTGCAGTGGCCGCTGCTGCTGCCAACCACGTTGTTTGTGCTGATCAACGCCTCGATGAACGCCTTCCGCATTGTCGATCAGGTGATTGCCATGACCAATGGCGGCCCAAACAACAGCAGTAGCCTGCTGCTGTTTTATATCTATCGTACCGCGTTCAGTTTCTGGGACATGCCAGCCGCGTCGGCCATGACGGTAGTGCTGCTGGTGATCCTCGGATCGATTGCGTTGATCAAATTTCATCTGCTGGATAAGCGAGCCCATTATCAATGAAAGCTGTATCCTCTCCGGGCGGTTTTGCGCTCAACCTGCTGATTTGGCTGGCCGCACTGCTGTGGAGCTTGCCGATGCTGGTGGCGCTGTGGATTGCCATTCATCCGGCTGCCGGCCAGGGGCACTTTTCGCTGCTGGCGCCGCTGACGCTGGCGAACTTCATCAATGCCTGGCACGCGGCACCGTTTGCCCGCTACTTCCTCAATACCACGCTGCTGGTGCTGATGATTGTGGTGGTCCAGCTGGTGCTGGCCACGCTGGCCGCTTATGCACTGGTGCGGTTCCGCCTGAAATTTTCCGGTTTCCTCTTCGCGCTGATTCTGCTGCAGCTGATGATCAGCCCGGATGTGCTGATTCTGAATAATTACCGCACCATCAGCGCGCTCGGGCTGCGCGATACCCTGACCGGCATTGCGCTGCCGTACTTTGCCTCGGCGTTCGCCATCTTTCTGCTGCGGCAGACGTTCAAAAGCATTCCGCTGGTGCTGGAAGAGGCGGCAACCGTTGAAGGAGCCAGCCGGTTTTACATTCTGCGCCACATCTACATTCCGCTGGCAAAGCCAATCTATGCGGCATTCGCGCTGGTCTCGATCAGCTTCCACTGGAACGATTTTCTCTGGCCGCTGGTGATCACCGACTCGGTTCAGGTGCGTCCGTTAACCGTCGGGCTGCAGCTGTTTTCCGCGCCGGAGCAGGGCGTGCAGTGGGCGCTGATTGGGGCAGCAACGCTGATGACCACCTTGCCGTTGCTGCTGCTGTTTTTGCTGTTCCAGCGACAGTTTATTCATTCATTCATGCGTGCCGGTATTCGCTAAGGAGAGCCAGAGATGGGATATGCCCATGCGCTAACCGCAGCGCAACGCCAGCGGCTGGGTGATGTCGCTGAGCTGTATCAGTTACCGGATTTACGCGCGGCACCGCTCGACGGCACGCTGCGCTTCGGGCTGCTGGCCGATCCGCAATATGCTGACGTTGAGGCGGATGTCGCGGCGAATCTCTACTATCGTCATGCGCTGCATAAGCTGCCGCAGGCGATAACCGCGCTCAATCAGCAGCCGCTGGATTTTGTCGTTACGCTCGGCGATCTGGTGGATCGCCACTGGGCCAGCTATGCCACGCTGCTGCCGCTCTACGATCGGCTACTCCATCCGCATGCCGTGGTGCTGGGGAATCACGACGCCCAGACCATCGCGCAGCACCTCGATGACGCGCTGCCGCTGCCAAAAAGTTACTATGCCTTTCAGCTGCCGGGCTGGCGCTTTATTGTCTACGACGGCAACGATATCAGCCTGTACTGCAATCAACACAACGGCGACGATCGCCAGCGCGCGGCCGCACTGCTGGTTGATTTACAGGCGCGCCAGCAACCGCAGGCGCAGCCGTGGAATGGCGCAGTCGGTGCGACGCAGCTGGCGTGGCTGGAAACGCAGCTTATTGAGGCCCGCACCTGCGGCCAGCAGGTGGTGGTGTTCGGGCATTATCCGCTGGCACCGGGCTACAGCCACAGTCTGCTCAACGGTGCGCAGCTGGCAGAGCTGTTCTGCCGCTATGACGTGCGCGCCTGTTTTGCCGGCCACGATCACCGTGGCGGCTATCACCGCCGTGCGGATACCGTGTTTATAACCCTGCAGGGGATGCTGGATGGCCCGTCGCGCGTGCCCTTTGCGGTGGTGGAACTGACGGGCGAGACGTTGCGGCTGAGCGGATGGGGCGGCGAAATCAGCCGCGAAGAGGTATACGGTGCCGCGCCGATGGCTAGCCGGCCAGGTTAAAACTGTTGTCAATGCGCAACAAAACCTCGGCCGTCGGGACTGATCCATCCAGACAAAGGGTGACCCAATGCTTTTTGTTCATATGGTAGCCCGGGAAATATACCTCGCCATCGACCAGCGAAGCGATCGCCTGCGGCGAGACTTTAATATTGACGATTTCAATCAGGCTATCATCCGGTCGGCCCAGCTTGCTGCTGTGAATCGTCAACAGCGCGCCGAACCACTTTTGATTATCTTTGCGGCGAAAGATGGCGTTTTCAGGAAAGCGCGGCCATAAGAATTCCAGCTCAGTCTGATACTGCTGTTTCAGGTGCTGAACGATCGCATCGGCCTGCGTTGTTTTGAAATGCTTTTGCGGGAAACATTTTTCTGCGATATCCAGCAAGATAGCATCATGTTCTTCACGAACCTGTCCCACAAAGGCACCGGTGGCAGAAGTAATACGGTGAAGAATGTAATCTTCTCCTGTGACTTTATCGATAATGGTGGCGGCAATGTCACCCTGGGTGGTGATGTTTACCTGCAGGGTGAACTGTTTATTCATCACATCACAGCGGTAGCCGTAATCCTGCCCATCCTTGCGGAAACCGTAAGCCAGCAGCTTTTTCACATTCATTTCCCGGCTGACGAAAAGATGATTTACGTTGTACATTTTCATGCCTGGTTAACGGTGAGATGTTCACAATACCCGGAGTTTACTCAGGGGCGTGCGGGCTATTTTAATCGACAGGAGGGATTTTTATGTGCCATAAATCGCTATGACACCCGGCACCGCTTTTTCGCCCTATCACACCGCCAAGAACAACCGCCACCGGACGCTTAACCCAGCCTTACGCAACGCGCGCACATGCTGTATAGTCCGTTTTTTTTCGGAGGAACCATGCTGCCCAACTCATCCACGCGCCTGAATAAATACATCAGCGAGAGCGGAATCTGCTCGCGCCGTGACGCCGATCGTTACATCGAACAAGGCAACGTTTTCATTAACGGCAAACGCGCCAGCGTCGGTGCGCAGGTGTTCGCCGGGGATGAGGTCAAAGTCAACGGACGGCTGATTGAACCGCGCAACGAAGACGATCTGGTATTAATCGCCCTCAACAAGCCGGTGGGCATTGTCACCACCATGGAAGAGGGCGAGCGTGACAACATTGGTGACTTCGTCAACCACAGCAAACGCGTGTTCCCGATTGGCCGGCTGGATAAAGACTCGCAGGGGCTGATTTTCCTCACCAATCACGGCGATCTGGTGAATAAAATCCTGCGCGCCGGTAACAATCACGAAAAAGAGTACGTGGTCACGGTGGATAAGCCGATCACCGACGAGTTTATTGCTGGTATGGCGGCGGGCGTACCGATGCTCGGCACAGTGACGAAAAAATGCAAAGTGAAGCGGGAGTCGACCTTTGTATTTCGTATTATCCTGGTGCAGGGACTGAACCGGCAGATTCGCCGCATGGCCAAACACTTTGGCTATGAAGTGACGAAGCTGGAGCGCACGCGGATCATGAACGTGAGCCTGAAAGGTATCCCGCTCGGTGAGTGGCGCGATCTGACGGACGATGAACTGATCGACCTGTTTAAGCTGATTGAGGATTCGTCGTCAGAAGATCAAAAAACGCAGCAGGCACAGGCGAAGAAGAAAGCGGCAACGCCCGCCGCGAAAAAACCAGCCGTCAGCGCACCGAAACAGAGTGACAAAACGGGTCAGGGCGCTAACCGCAAGCGCTTTACTCAGCCGGGACGCAAGAAAAAAGGGCGCTGATCGCCCTGACTTGCCGCCGCACCTGAAATGCGGCGGCACAGTGACATTACGCCACTTTCACCACGGTTTTGCCGAAGTTTTTGCCTTTCAGCATATCAATGAACGCCTGCGGCGCATGCTCCAGCCCTTCTACCCTGTGTTCGCGGTACAACACTTTTTGTTGCTCGACCAGCGGCGTCATCGCCTGCAGGAATTCCGGATAGCGATCGCCATAGTCCTGGAAGATGATGAAGCCCTGCATACGGATGCGGCGTTTCAGAATCCCGCCCATGATCAGCGGCGTGCGATCGGGGCCGGGCGGCAGTTCACGACTGCTGTAGCCCGACACCAGGCCACACACCGGCACGCGCGCGGCGGTGTTGAGCAGCGGGAAGACGGCATCGAATACTTTGCCGCCGACGTTTTCAAAATAGATGTCGATACCGTCCGGGCAGGCGGCCGCCAGCTGTTCTGCGAAATCGTCACGATGATGATCGATACAGGCGGAAAAACCGAGGGTGTCAATCGCGTAGCGGCACTTCTCCTCACCGCCGGCCACGCCGACGACGCGACAGCCCTTCAGCTTACCGAGCTGACCGACCGTGGCACCCACCGGTCCGGTGGCGGCGGCGACAACCAGCGTTTCACCGGCTTTGGGCTGACCGATATCCATCAGGCCCATGTAGGCGGTAAAGCCCGGCATACCCAGAATGCCCAGCGCCCAGGATGGATGGGGCAGATGACCGATTTTAGTCACGCCAGTGCCATCGGACAGGGCATAGCTCTGCCAGCCGCTGGCCGCCAGTACCCAGTCACCGGCGCTGAAATCCGGATGCTGCGATTCCGCCACCTGACACACGGTACCGCCGACCATCGGCTGGTCGAGTTGCGCCGGCGGCGCGTAGGATTTGCTGTCATCCATGCGGCCACGCATATACGGGTCGAGCGACAGATAGTGGGTGCGCAGCAGCATCTGTCCCGCCTGCACCTGCGGCAGCGGTTGTTCGACAAAGCGGAAGTTCTCTTTCACCGGCTCGCCGTCCGGGCGTGACGCCAGCAGCCAGGCGTGATTGAGTGAAGCGTGTTGAGTCATAGCATTTCCTTGTTTCTGCGCGGGTAAAACAGCAAGTGTAGCCAATGATCGGTCAGGAAATGGATGATTGATGCGGGGCCGGATGTGCTATCGCGCCATAAGAAGGTGTAGCAGGACATTTGTGATTAACATCTTATTTACATCATTAACATCCCCTTTTTGCTGGCTATCGGTTATGCGGTGAATCTATAGTCAATTTACTATGTAAAACTGTATTTTATCTGGTGCAACTCATGACTTTGGCGATGAGGCACGCCAGCAGCGTTTCAGACCTGATTTAAATCAGGCAGTTAAGAGGGGATACTATGGAGATTGTTAACGCACCGCATCTGCCTGTCAGAGAACACTGGCTGGCACTGCATTGTGAACCCGCTTTGATGCCCGACCTGCCGATGGTCGATGCGCATCATCACTTATGGGACCGCCAGTCAGGGCGTTATCTGGCGCCTGAATTCAGCCACGATATCGAAACATCCGGCCACCGGATCCTCTCCACCGTCTACATTCAGTGCCGTTCAATGCTGCGCCGCAACGGACCGGAGGCCTTCAAACCCGTCGGTGAGGTGGAGTTTGCCAGCGGCGTCGCGTCAATGTTTGACAGCGGCCATTACGGCGCGGCGGCAGGCTGTGAAGCGATTGTCGGCGGTGCCAGCCTGTTGGCTGGCGATGACCTGCTGCCGGTGATTGAAAGCATGACGGAACGTTCAGGCGGACGATTACGCGGGATGCGTAATCCGCTGGCCTGGCACGATGACCCACGCGTGGTATCCAGTCCCGTGACGCCGCCCGCCGGTCTGGCGGCCAGTGCCGCATTCCGGCGCGGTGCCGCATGCCTGGCCTGCAAAGGACTGTCGCTGGATGTCTGGGTTTATCACACTCAACTCCATGAAATCGCTGAGCTGGCACGGGCGCTACCCGATCTGCACATTATTGTGGACCATTGCGGCGGGCCGATCGGTAGCGGGCCGTATGCCGACAAACGGGATGCCACCTTCCATGAATGGAAAAGGGCCATCATTACGCTGGCGGCGTTGCCAAACGTGAGCATCAAAATCAGCGGTTTCGGCATGACCGTCATGGGCTACTCCTTTGCTCAGCATGCCATACCGCCGGACTCTCAGACGCTTTCGCAGGCCTGGCGGCCGCAGTTTGAAACCCTGGTTGACGCATTTGGCGTCGGGCGCTGTATGTTTGCCAGCAACTTCCCCGTCGACAAAGGGATGTTCAGCTACGGCGTATTCTGGAATGCCTGTAAAAGGCTGGCTGAGCACGCTTCGCCGACCGAAAGAGAACAGCTGTTCTGGCGCACCGCGGCTGCATGCTATCGCTTATCCTCCCTGGAGAATATGGATGAATATCAAATCAAGATTGCATGAAGCGCCTCCCCTGGCGCAGGATGAGTCCGCTGCAGCGATCTCGTATACATCGGCAGAAAAAAGGACGCTGGCGCTGGGCGGGTTAGGGTGGACGTTTGAAAGCTATGACTCGTTTTTGCTCTCGCTGTTACTACCGGTACTGGGTGTGGTATTTGATGTCAGCAAAACGGAACTTGGCGTGTTTATCAGCACAACAGCAGGCGGGCAGATTATTGGTGGCATTCTGTTTGGGCTGGTTGCCGATAAAATCGGACGCGTCAGAACGGCCTTCATCTGTATCGCCATCTATTCACTCTTCTCCGGACTGCTGGCGTTCTCCCACAATCCTCAGGCGTTTGCTGCGCTGCGATTCTGCGGTGCGCTGGGTATGGGCGGCATGTGGACGTCAGGAGCGGCACTGATCGCCGAAACATGGCGTCCGGAACGTCGTGCACGCGGTGGCGCGCTGATGCAAATGGGGTTACCGGTGGGGGCGATTCTGGCGATTGGCCTGACGGCGCTGGTGACGGCCCTGACCGGCGGGCTGGAAAACGGCGGCTGGCGCTACCTTTTCATGATTGGTGCACTGCCGGTGTTTATCATGATGGTTATTGCTTATATCACGCCTGAATCACCTGTCTGGCTGGCGCGCCAGCAGGAACGCGCTCACCGCCAGAGCAAAACAGCAGGTACCGGCAAAATCAACCTCAAAGGATTGCTACTGGCATTTACCTTTATCTTTTTCATTCAGTACCTGTTCTGGGGCGTATTTACCTGGACGCCAACCTATCTTCGTGAAGTTAAGCATCTTGATTTTCTTCACAGCCTGAAATTTGTGCTGGCCCTGCAAACCGGTGCCATTGCTGGCTTCCTGGTGTTCTCACTGCTGGCCGATAAGTGGGGGCGCAGGCCGATGTTTCTGCTCTACCTGTTTATCGGTGCGGTGGCGGTCGGCATGTATCTGGCGACCACTCAGCCGCTGATTCTGATGGTCGCCATCTTCATGGCAGGGTTTGGCGTAAACGGAATTTTTGCCGGCTCCGGTCCTTTTCTCGCCGAGATCATTGGCGACACGCAGTCACGCGGCTTTTTAATGGGGCTGGCGTATAACGGCGGGCGCCTGGGCGGCTTTATCGCACCGCTACTGATTGGCTTTGTGGCCAGCGTTGGAGGATTCACCGCCGGGCTGGCCACCACGGTGATCGCCTTTCTTGCCGCGATGGTGGTGGTCTGGTTAGCGCCAGAAACCAAAGGCGTGAAGTTGCAGTAAGCTTTGCACCTGTCGCGCAATCGGCAGGTTAAAACCTGTGACACGGTTGAACACCTGACGCGCTGTCAGGTGTTCAGCCAGTTGTGTGGTATACCCACCGTAGCCAGAATCATCACCGCAAAATCCTGCACCACATCGCGGCCACGCCAGGTGAGCGCGCGCACAAACCCGGACAAAACATCAGGTTCGCCGGCGCGCTAATTGCCTGATTAGCCTGGCTTGCTGGAGAAGTGCCCAGGTGACGTCGGGCAAACTCACATAACAGGCGCATGCTTTACTGCGTATAACCGGGTCTGATTACCCTCATCAAGGAGAACACCATGATAAACAGCCTGCGCACCGTTACGCTGCTGGCGGCAATGACGGTGAGCGCGCCACTGCTGGCGCAGACCTTTGTGTACGTATCCGCCGCCGACGACGGCACCATCGCGCGCTATACGCTGGACGCACGCAGCGGCGCTTTGCAGCTGCTTGGCGACACTGAGGCCGGGGGCAAAGTGATGCCGATGGCGCTCAGTGCGGATCACAAAACGCTGTACGCGGCGATTCGCAGTAAACCACTGCAGCTGGCGAGCTGGCAGATTGACCCGCAGAGCGGCGAGCTTAACAACCGGCACACCGTGCCGGCTGCGGCCAGTTACCCCTACATCAGCACTGACCGTCAGGGACGCTTTCTGCTGGGGGCCTCTTATGACGGCGACGTGGTGCAGGTTTACCGCCTGACGGCCAGCGGCACCATCGCTACGCCGCCGGTCGGCAGCTATAAAACCGGTCATGCGGCGCATTCGGTGATTGTCGATGCCAGCGGTCGGCACGCTTATGTGGGTAATCTTGGCACCGATCGCGTGCTGCAGCTCCGGCTGGGCGCAAACGGCACGCTCAGCGCCCTTGGTAAGGGCGGGGTAGCAACCGCCGCCGATAACGGTCCGCGTCACTCGGTGTTGTCGCCGGATAATCGCTATCTGTACAACATTGGTGAAATGGGCGGCATCATTACCCAGTTCCGACGCGAAACCAGCGGCGAGCTGGTGAAAGTGGCGGAAACGCCCAACGCGGTGGCGGCGCAGTATCATCTGCAACATGGGCGTGAACGGCCGCCGGGTTACAGCGACAGCACGCCGCGCATCTGGTCAGCTGATATCCAGCTGACGCCGGACGGGCGTTTTCTGTATGTCAGCGAGCGCACCAGCAGTACCGTGAGCGGTTATCGTGTTAACCAGCAGGATGGCAAACTGACGCTGATTGGCAGCTGGCCGGTGGAGAAACAGCCGCGCGGCATGGCGATCAGCCCCGATGGTCGCTGGCTGGTGGTGAGCGGTGAGAAGAGTGCGGTTATTGGCAGCTACGCGATTGAGGCGCGCAGCGGGGCGTTGCAGCGGGTGGGCGAGGCGCCAGCCGGCCGGGACGCGAACTGGGTGACCATCGTCAGCTATTAAAATGATCGGGCGCAGGAAACTGCGCCTTATTGCGCGAAATTATTTTATGGATAGCATCGTCTGGCAGCAAAGTGTGATCTGCGACACATTTCTGCCGCTGAAGGCAGATTGCTGCTTTCTGCGGCAGTGACAGCGCAGATATCCCGCCGGCGACCCGCCGATTGCTGCGTTCGATTAGTTTCCTTAAAGCATTCTGTGCCTGATGTCAGGCGCGTATGAACACCGTTTTCGATTACGAAACAATTTGTCGTAGTTATCGGGATGAGCGCCCGCCAGATTCTGGCAGGATACGCCGCACTTAGCGCCTTCTGGTCTCCGTGACATGCAGTGGTTTTCGAAAAACGCCGTTTTTTTTGCTGTAAAAACCTGTCTGGCCGCCTTTCTGGCATTGTATCTGGCTCTTGAACTGAATGTTGATCGTCCCGCCTGGGCGCTGACCACGGTGTTTGTGGCATCGCAGCTTTATTCGGCCTCCACCATCTCCAAATCGCTGTTCCGCCTGCTTGGCACGCTGCTCGGTGGCGTCTTCATCTTTTTTATCTTTCCGCTCACCGTGGCGCATCCGCTGCTGTTCAGCCTGTGTATCTCACTGTGGGTGAGCCTGTGTCTCTATCTGTCGCTGCACGATCGCACGCCCAAAAGCTATGTCTTTATGCTGGCGGGCTACAGCGCCGCGATTATGGGTTTCCCGGAAGTGACGACGCCGCTCGGTATCACCAGCACCGTGCTGTCGCGCATTGAGGAAATTACTTTAGGCATTGTGTGTAGCAGCCTGGTGCACGCGCTGTTGTTTCCGGTATCGATGCGCAGTCTGCTCGAGCAGAGCGTCAGCCAGTGGTATCTCAACGGGCGCAAGCTGTGCCGCGATTTACTCTCTGGCATTTCCGCAGACCGATCGCCAGAACGCGACGAAATCCTGACCCGCATGGCCACTAATCCGCAGCAGGTCGAGATCCTGATTACCCATTGCGTGTACGAGGGCGACGCGGCCCGGCGTCTGATTCGCCTGGTCAGCACGCAGTATCAGCATCTTTCATACTTAATCCCCACGCTGACGGCGATTGAGATGCGGCTGCAGCGGCTGGCAGCGCGCCAGATTGCCTTTCCTGCCTGGGTTGAGCAGACCCTGCAGCAGTTCCTGCTGTGGCTGAATGACGGCGAAGCGGTGGGCGATGTCATTGGCATTCAGCTGGAGCTGAGCCTTTGTCAGGATCGGCTGAATGCGGCGTGGCGCGACGGCGAATTGTCTACCGAACACTGTCTGCTGTTTACCGGCCTGCTGGAGCGGCTGGTGGATTTTGTGCGTATCGCCGGGGCGTATCAGAGCGTGGGCGGGCTGGTAAGCGATCTGTCAGGCGACACCACGCTGGCGCGCGGCAAACGCACGCATCGCTTTTTCGACAAAGGGCTGATTCGGCTGTCGGCGCTGACGGCATTTTGCGCCACCTTTGGCTCCTGTCTGTTGTGGATGGCGACCGGCTGGCGCGACGGGGCATCAGCGCCAGTGATGGCCGCGATTCTCAGCTCCTTCTTCGCCAGCCTCGATACGCCGCTGACCTCAATGAAGCTGTTTATTCGTGGGGTGATCGTGGCGATTTTTATCAGCGTGATTTATGTCGCGCTGCTGCTGCCGCAGGCAACCTCGTTCGAGGCGCTGATCCTCTGTCTGGCTCCGGGTTTGCTGCTACTCGGGCTGATGATTGCGCGACCGGCCAGCAACATGATCGGTCTGAGCGTGGCGATTCAGATCCCCGGCTTTATCGGGCTCGGGCATCATCTGAAACCCGATCTGGTGCTGCTGGTGAATAACGCGATTGCTTCAATGGCCGGCGTGCTGTTTGCGGTGATCCTGACCGCGCTGATGCGCAACAAGCGGCCATCGTGGACCGCGCGCCGTGCCGTGCGTCACGGCCTGCGTGAACTGCTGCGCTTTATCAAGGAGATTGAGCGCAACGGCTCATCGCTGCTGGGACGCCAGCGTTTTATTGGCCTGATGCTGGATAAGGTCAACGTGGTGCTGCCACGCCTGCACCTTGATCCGCAGTCCGATATGGCGCCGGCAGGAATGCTGCTGACCGAGGTGTGGCTGGGGGTTAATAGCTTTGACTACTACGCGCGCCATCAGGCGCTGCTGAGCCGTTATCAGCTGGACAGCGGGCAGATGTTTCACGAGCTGGGACTGTTTCTTAAACGCAGGCTGAAGTCGCTGCAGACGCCGCCGCATGAGGATTTGCAGGAGGAGCTCGATGTGCTGCTGATGCAGCTGGAACAGCTGGCGCAGCGTGACGAGGCGCTGCTGCTGCCGCTGTTTCATCTGTTCAGCATCCGGTTATACCTGTTTCCGCAACTTAGCTGGCCGGTGGCCACGCCGCGTCAGGCCGAACGCCTGCAGCAGCATCGTTACCGCCTGCAGGCTTAGCCATACCAGCTGTAACCTTTCGGCACGCGGGAAAAGCCGATGGCTTTCAGGGCCGGTAGCAGTGATGACTGGCTGGCCGGCTGATCGTCCACCCGTTCGAGAATGAAGCTGTGGGTCTTCTCCCGGCGTAAGGCCTGGCCCAGCGCCACGATGGCGGCCTGGCGTTGCTCCTCACTAATGTCGCCAAAAGTTAACAGCTCTTTACCACCCGGCGGCAGCCACAGCATAACGCGCCCATTGCCAATCACCACCAGTGCGCCGCTGCGGCGGGTAGGCCGCACGCCACCGACGCTGAGCGGCCACGCCAGCTGCACGCCAAAGGGATTGGCGGGATCCAGCACCGTCAGCGCCACCGGCGGATGTGTGGCCTGCGCGCTGCCGAGCTGGCGCAGCCGGTCGATGGCCGGATTTTCAGCAAACTGCGCGCCGCCCATGCTGGCAACAAAGCGGCCGCGCAGCAGCCGTCCGGCATCCTCCATACCGCGCAAGAGCGGCTGCAGCGCCGGAAAGCCACCGGGAATCTGCTCTGCCACGGCGGCACCGCGCGTGATCACGCCAAAGCGGTCGAGCATATTTTCAGTCAGCGCCAGGGCGCGCTCGGTATCGGCCAGCGGCTGCCGCACAATCAGCGACCAGCGTCCGGCCATGCTGTTGAGCGAGGGCTGCGCAGCAGCACTGCGGCTGGCCGCGAAACTGGCCCGACTGTGGCGACTGCGCGCAGGACGGGCCGGGCGTGGACGCGGCGTGTGGCTGGTGGTGCTGAGCTGGCGCAGCGCGGCCCAGGTATCCATGGTCAGATAGCCGCGCCATACCAGTTCCCACATCGCGGCAAAGACTTCGCCGGGATCGACAGATTGTTCAGGCTGCGCCATCACGCGCGGCAGCAGCTCGCGGGCGAACCAGCCGCCGCCGTCCTGTAACTGCGCCAGAATCGCGTGCTGCAAAGGTGACAATGTCACATTATTACCCTCATCAGGCAACGGTAACGTTTCACTGGCAAACTCGCTCAGGTGCAGGGAGACCAGTCCCTCCTGTGCGCCAGGTGCCCGCTGGCCACTCCAGATGACTTCACCGGAAGAGAGCAGCTCATCCAGCATCGCTGGCTGATAATCACGCACCCGCGCCGGCAAAATCTGGCTTTCCCACAGCGAAACCGGCAGCGCCACGCCAGCCAGCTGTTCGATCACCCGCACCACGCCGTTGATACCGGCAAAGGCGCCCTGTGCCGCGGATGCTGCGACGTCGCTCAGTAATCCCTGACGCTCAAGCAGAAAAGCCACGTACGCCGGCGCTTCGACCGGTCGGGTGGCCTCACGCGCCGCCTGCAGCGATCGCACGCGCAAACGACGAAATACGCTTTCCGCTACCCACTGCGTTGACGCATCGACTGCAGGCGAGAGGAAATCGCCTTTCAGCACGCGTTGCTGCTGACGCAGCTCTTCCAGCGTGTCGTCGACCACGACCCGGCCCAGGCCAAAGCGGGCAGCGATTTGCAGACTGGTGGCGACAGCGTGGGTGCGCAGATAGCGATTAAGTAAGTCATGCAGCGGACGGGCCACCGGCGCGAGCAGCCCGGCGGGCAGATCAGCTGGCAGCGCCGTGCCCAGCGCGTCGCGCAGCCGCACGCCATCTTCGGCGACAGCCCAGCGCGCTTCTGCCGCAATCGTAACCTGAATGATGCGCTGCGCCTGTTGCAGCGCGGTTAGCAGCGGCATCAGCGCCGCCTCGCCGTTGTAGCGCGCCGTGATTTCCGGCACAGTGAGCGGCCCCAGCTCGCGCAGCAGATCAACCACGGCTTCCAGAGTGCTGGCCTGATAATCGGGAACGGTGCGCTGAAGCTCCTGCTCAACGCGTGCCACCACCTCGGGTGCCAGCAGCTCGTGCATCTCAACCTGGCCCAACAGATCGCTCAGCAGCGTGCTGTCGAGCGCCAGCATTGAGGCGCGCCGTTCCGCCTGCGGCGCATCGCTGGCATACATGAATTCGGCGACATAGCCAAACAGCAGCGGCGCAGCAAACGGCGAGGGCGTATCGGTGGTAACTTCAGTCAGCTTAACCTCGCCCTGTTGTATCCGCGCCATCAGCTGATGCAGCGCCGGCAGGTCATACACGTCCTGCAGACATTCACGCGCGGTTTCGATCAAAATCGGGAAATCGTCGAACTGCCGCGCCACTTCCAGCAGCTGCCCGGCACGCAGCCGCTGCTGCCACAGCGGAGAACGTTTGCCGGGATTGCGGCGCGGCAGCAGCAGGGCGCGCGCGGCGCATTCGCGGAAGCGGGCGGCAAACAGCGCAGAATGTCCCACCGCAGCCGTCACCTGTCGCTGGAGTTCGTCCGGCGCAAACAAAAACAGTTCAGCGCCTGGCACGCGGCCTTCGCTGTCAGGGAAGCGCGCGACAATCCCATCATCGCTGGCGACCACGGCCGGATCGAGGCCCATCTGACGGCCAATCCGCTCAGCGATGGCCAGCGCCCATGGCGCATGCACGCGCTGACCATAAGGGGAATGCAAAATCACGCGCCAGTCGCCGGTTTCATCGCGACAGCGCTCAATCAGCAAATTGCGATCGTCAGGCACCAGGCCTGTGGCGGCGATCTGTTCGTCGATGAGCGCACGAATGTTGTGTCGGGCATTGGCGTCAAGGTTGTCGCTGCGGGGCAACACCCCGCTGGCGGCATGTCGCAAATAGCGGCCAATGGCTTCGCCGAGTGTCGCCGAACGCCCGAGACTGTCGCCGTGCCAGAAGGGCAGGCGCGCCGAGCGACCGGGTGCCGGCACCACTACCACCTGATCGTGCGTAATTTGCTGGATGCGCCACGAGGTGGCGCCAAGCGTGATGATGTCGTTAATCCGCGACTCATACACCATCTCCTCATCGAGTTCACCGACCCGGCGTGCACCGGACTGTTCTTCGCCCTCCGGTAGCATCACGCTGAACATCCCGCGGTCCGGAATGGTGCCTCCGCTGGTGACGGCCAGATGCTGCGCGCCCGGGCGACCGCTTAAGGTTTGCTGTTGTCGATCCCAGATAATGCGCGGGCGCAGGTTAGCAAACTCGTCCGAAGGGTAGCGGCCAGACAGCATATCCAGCACCGCATCGAAGGCGTTACGCGGTAACGTTTTGAACGGATCGGTACGGCGCACCTGTTGATACCACGCCTCGACGGACAGGGTGTCCATGGCCGCCGCCGCCACCGTATGCTGGGCGAGAATATCGAGCGGATTGTGTGGCAAAGCGATAGCATCCAGTTCGCCTGCCAGCATCGCGTCTACCGTCACGGCCGCATCAACCAGATCGCGACGCGTGCGTGGCCAGATAATGCCTTTCGGCGTACCGCCGACCTGGTGACCGGCCCGGCCAATACGCTGCAGCGCGCTGGCCACCGAAGGCGGTGCCCCGACCTGAATCACCAGGTCGATATCGCCCATGTCAATTCCCAGTTCAAGACTGGATGTCGCCACCACGCAGCGCAGTTCGCCGGCTTTCAGGGCGTTCTCAATTTCCAGCCGCTGCTCTTTCGAGACTGAGCCATGATGCGAACGGGCAATATACGCTTCAGCAGGCGTGGCGCGTTTTTCGGTTCCACCGCTAAAAGAGCCATAGGCGAGGGCGGGCTCTGTTACGCCCTGTTCCGGCGCGGCTCGTCGCGCATACAGTTCGTTGAGTCGTGCGGTGAGTTTCTCCGCCAGCCCACGCGAATTGGTAAACACCAAAGTCGCGCGATGGCGCAATACCTCATCCAGAATGCCGGCTTCAATATGCGGCCAGATGGAACCGGCGGCGAGGCTGCTCTCCTGCGCGGCGCGCGCATCGGGACGCTGCTGGATGTCCGTCATGTCCTCTACCGGCACGGTAATTGTCAGCTGCAGCGGCCGCTGCGCCGGCGGGTTGACGATGCGCGTAGCGCCCGCGCCACCGAGAAAAGCTGCCACCGCTTCTGGCGGTCGCACAGTGGCCGACAGGCCAATGCGCTGAGCAGGCTGCGCCAGCAATACATCGAGCCGTTCCAGGCTGAGCGCCAGGTGGGCGCCGCGTTTACTTCCGGCCACCGCGTGTACTTCGTCAATAATCACGGTCGAGATGCCACGCAGCGTTTCGCGGGCTTTTGACGTCAGCAGCAGGAAAAGCGATTCCGGGGTAGTAATCAGGATGTCCGGCGGCCGGCGCTGCAGCTTTGCCCGTTCGGCGCTGAGCGTGTCGCCTGAGCGCATGCCGACCTCCAGCGTGATATCCGCCTCACCCAATTCCGCGCGCTGAGCGGCAACGCCCGCCAGCGGTAGCGCCAGGTTACGCTGCACGTCAGCCGCAAGCGCTTTAACCGGTGAAATATACAGAATGCGCGTCTTATGACTGCGCGCTACGGGTTCGTCACGGCTGCGCTCGCGATACAGCGCGTCGATCGCATGCAGAAATGCCGCCAGCGTTTTGCCGGAGCCGGTTGGGGCAATCACCAGGCAGTGTTGTCCGCTGGCGATGGCGCGCCAGGCTTCCTGTTGTACGGGGGTCGCTGCCGTGAAAGTGCGGCGAAACCACTGTTGCGTGGCCGGGGTGAACAGTGAAAGCGCTGAGGCTGGCATCCATGACTCCTGCATTCTCGAAAGGGCGATCAGCAGTGTAGCGTGCCGCAGCGTTTACGGCATTATCAGAATATTGCCGATGAGGGCGGCGCGAAAACACGCGCCGCAGCATTGATATGTGACAACGTCACTGAGGGTAAACAGAGTCGGCCAGTTTCCCGCGGCGATCAAAGCGACGTGCGGCCAGCCACAGCAGCGCGGTAACAAACCAGCCGATGATCCATGACACATCGTTGCCAGCAAAAATCCACGTCAGGGAACCATGATGCAGCGGGTTATCAATGAACGGCAGCTGTACCAGCACTCCGAGGAAGTAAATAATAATGCCGGCCCAGTTCCAGCGACCGTAGCGGCCATCCGGTTGCGACAGCGCGGGCACATCGACTTTCCCTTTGGTAATCAGATAAAAATCCGTCAGGCTGATGGCGCTCCACGGCACAAAAAAGGCCAGCAGGAACAGCAGGAAGTGGGTAAATGATTTGAGAAACGCCGGTTCGCTGAGCAGCGCAATGATGCAGGAGATCGTGACCATCAGCACCACAAACAGGATACGTCCGCCACGGCTGATCGCGGTTTGCTGGCGAAAACCGGAGACAATGGTGGTCAGCGACATAAAGCTGCCGTAGGCATTGAGCGTGGTGAAGGTGATTTTGCCAAAGCAGATGGCGAAGTAGATAACCATCGCCATGGTGGCGCTGCTGCCCAGCCCGACGATGTAGCCCACTTCATTACCGGAGAACGCTTTACCCGCAATTGCAGCCACAATGACGCCCAGCGTCATGGATGCCTGCGTGCCCAGCACGGTGCCAAAAAACACCGAACTGAACAGCTTTTTCGCGGAGACATCCACCGGCAGATAGCGCGAGTAGTCCGACACATACGGGCAAAACGCAATCTGCCATGACGAGGAGAGCGATACCGCCAGCAGAAAACTGGCAACGCTGAAGTGCTGATTTTGCCAGACGGCCGCTAAATCGTGGCTGGAGAGTAGGGTGATGAACAGGTAAACAAACGCCAGCACGCCGATGACGCTGGCCACTTTGCCGAGTTTATGAATCACCCGATAGCCGAGCACCGCAATCACGATGATGATGGCGCTGAAGATGATCATGCCGGCTGCATTGCTGACGTTGACCAGCTTCGCCAGCGCCTGGCCGGCCAGTACCGTGCCGCTGGCCGAGAAGCCCACATACATAATGCACACCAGCACCAGCGGGATCACCGCGCCAAACACGCCAAACTGCATACGGCTGGTGATCATCTGCGGCAGGCCAAGGCGCGGGCCCTGAATCGCGTGCAGCGACATGATGGCCGCGCCGACGATCTGTCCCACCAGTAAACCGACAATCGACCACACCACATCGCCGCCCAGCACCACCGCCAGCGCACCGGTAACAATGGCGGTGATCTGCAAATTGCCGCCAAACCACAACGTGAACTGGCTAAACGGATGCCCGTGACGCTCGCTGAGCGGGATGTAATCAATGGAACGTGTTTCTGACAGGCGCTGTTTCTCTGCACCTGAATAATCTGCGGCAGGTATCTGAGCGGACATAGTTTCCTCGCTGGAACGGCTAAAGGTGGTTAGTCATTGATTTTTCTTGTTAGTCAGTAGTAAATGTCACGAAACATACATGTATATACATGTAGCGATATTGTCACGAGGTTGATAAGGTTACAAGCTGACCGGTCATTGGAAATTGTGATGACGCTGGCAATGTTGTCCGTTAATGTCAGGAGCCTGGCCGGTAACGGACGCGCACAAAGGCGATGATGCGCTAACTACAGACCCACTAACTGTGGCGATCAGGACAACCCGGGGAGGGAATCATGCAGGCAGTGATTGAAACAGAACGCTTACGACTGGAACCTTTTGCGCTAAGCCACCTCGCCGGCTTGCGCGCGATGGATGATGACCCGGAAATCATGCGTTATATCAATGAGGGACAGGTGAAGAGCGAGGACGAGACGCTGGCGACCATTGAGCGCGTGCAGCAACGCTGGCAGCGCTATGGTTTTTCCTGGTGGGCACTGCGCGAGAAGAGCAGCGATGACATCGTCGGGGCGGCTTGTCTGCAGCATCTGGCCCATCAGGAACAGGCGCCGCTGGAAATTGGCTGGCGACTGTTGCGCAGCAGTCAGGGGAAAGGGTATGCCACCGAAGCCGCCACGGCGATTGTGCAGTTTGCTACCGGGCAGATTGGCGTGGATTATCTGGTGGCGGTGGCACATCCGGAAAATCTTGCTTCCCACCGGGTGATGCAGCGGCTGGGTATGCGCTATCGCGGTATCGAGCAGCATTACGACCAGCCCTGTGTGGTTTATGAACTGGATATGAAGAGTGCCCCAGCGCATTCGTGAGGCAGGGCGCGCACCCATTCTAGCGGCGCGATTTATCACGCAATAAATTGCGCCGCTATCAAACATGCACCCGGTAAGGGTGCGCTCAATACCCCGGCACGTGCGCGGCTTTCATAATCAGATTTGCCACCGCCTGCGGCTGGGAAATCAGCGACACATGGCTGGCCTTGAGTTCGATGGTCTGCGCATGCATGCGTTTCGCCATAAAGCGCTGCAGATCCGGATTGATAGTGTGATCCTCTGTCGACACCGCATACCAGCTCGGTTTGCTATGCCAGGCCGCCACGCTGGTTTTCGCCTGGGTAATGGCTTTACCCATCGGCTGCTGAACGGCGTAATAAGCCCGCGCTTCGCTTTCCGGCAGATCGCCGGCAAAGTCGTGGATAAACGCCTGTTCACTGAGCGCCCCAAAACCGTCGTCACGCCACTTCAGGCCAGCGGCAACCGGTGCTGCAGGGAACTTTTTGGTGAGCGCCGGATAATCTTCACCGGCCTCCGGCGCGCGCGCTGCGATGTACACCAGCCCCTTCACTTCAGGTTCATCGCCCGCCTGGCTGATAACCATGCCGCCATAAGAGTGCGCAACCAGAATCACCGGTCCGTTCTGCTGTGCCAGCGCGCGTTTCACCGCCGCCACGTCATCATTCAGCGACGTCGTTGGGTTTTGTACCGCGGTGACGTGCAGACCTTTCGCCTGCAACAGTGGGATGACTTTGCCCCAGCTGGATCCATCAGCGTACAGGCCATGGACCAGCACAATATTTTTTACTTCCTGCGGCGCGGCAGCGCTCTCGGCACGCGCCAGTCCGGCACTCAGGGCAGAGATTACCAGCGCCGTCAGCGCCGTGATTTTGCGTAATGTCATGATCGGTCCTCATAATTAATCGGGGTTCATGCACCACTGTAAGCGCCGGGGACCAACATTCCGCTGACGTGGAAATGACAAAAAAATGACAGCGACACGATGTGGCAGCAGAGGATTTAAAAGTAATAAAAGCAGAGGATTAGCCGTGAGTCGGAGCATAGCCGCTATGCTTGATAAGGATGAGACCCGACCAACCCGAGAATCTCTCAAAGGAGTGCTGAATAGATTATGCTGTTGCGCAAGAAGAAAATCCGCTCTCACAGCGAAGATCGCCTGCTGGCGTTAACGCTGGCCACCACGGCCGGTATCCTCAACGCCATGGCGTTTGGCGCATTCGGTTTTTTCCCTTCCCATATGACCGGCAATACCTCGCAAATTTCGGCAGAGGTGAATGGTTCTGACCTGCACGATCTGCTGTTTCTGGCCGTGCTGATTTTTGCTTTTGTCTGTGGTGCCATGCTGGCGCGTTTGACGGTAGCTTACGGCCTGAAGCGGAATCTGCGCACCATTTACTGTCTGGTGCTGCTGGCAGAGGGTATTTTCCTGCTGCTGACCTCCCTGGTAGAAATCCTGTGGTATTCCGAACGAAACAACGGCGAAATACTGGTTACGCTGAGTTTGCTGATGGGCATCCATAACTCAACCTCGACCCAGCTTTCCTCCGGTCGCGTTCGCTCCACGCACGTGACCGGCACACTGACCGACGCCGGCATCGCGTTAGGCTCCTGGCTGCGCGCATCGTTCAGTCAAAGCGAGGCTGCCGATCGCGATGGCCACCGAACCGTGCTTTTTACTCACCTGGTTACGATCTTCTCATTTCTATCCGGCTGCGTTGTCGGTTATCTGCTATTCAGGCACCTTGGATTTGAGGCGATGGCGGGGTTGGGCATTGTGTTGGCGCTGATCGCCGTCGGTGGTATCGCCAGAACCCTGCATTTAACCGGCATGCGATTTTGGTAACACCGACGAAGATTTGTCCGATTTGAAGCAGGTGGGTTAAGTGCACATGAATACCACTTTTTGCTGGGATTCATGTGCACTTGAAAGTGCAGGGCAAATTATGTACACATGAATACTCTATAAATGTGGTTTTCCCGTAGACTTATATGAACAAAATGACGGCAATCGAGCGGCTTAACGCGTTTGACAGGCAGGGGCGCTATGTCTTTGCTGTTCGTGATTTAGCCAAAGTCTTTTATGACGACAGTGACAAGGCTTTCAATGCTGGCCTGAACCGTCTGGTGAAGGACGGCATCCTGCAGCGCGCCAGCCGTGGCGTCTATGTTTACGCCTATGCGAGAAGTAAAGACGCTTACACGCTGGAAAGAATCGTACAGACGTTGCGCAGAGGAGAATACAGCTACCTGAGCCTGGAATCGGCGTTATCGGCTTACGGGGTAATTTCACAAATCCCGATGGGGCGTCTTACCGTTATGACCACGGGCCGTTCTGAAGAACACATTACGCCTTATGGCGTGATCGAATTCACGCATACCAAACGATCGCCTGAACAAATTTTGCAGGACACCATTTTGGGCGAGTCACCTTTGCGCCTGGCAACTAAAAAAGCCGCACTGCGCGATTTACGTCGGGTGGGGCGTAATACGCATCTGATTGATGAGGCGGAAACGAACGATGAATCAGAAAGTCAGTTTCACTGAACTGGTCGCTAAGGCCATGGCTTCAGCGCAACTCGAGGGTATGCGTAACGTAGTGGAAAAAGAGCTTTTACACTACGATATCCTTTACTGTCTGGATAAAGCGGGTCTGCTGCAAAATCTGACGTTTCAGGGCGGTACCTCTTTGCGGCTATGTTATGACGGCAATCGATTTAGCGAGGACCTGGATTTCGCCGGCGGCATCAACTTTTCCGGTGCAGATTTAAAAAACATGAAGGTCTGTATCGAAGACTATCTCGGCACGCGTTACGGTTTAGAAGTTACGGTCAAAGAGCCGGCAGAACTTCGCCGCCAGCCCGGCTATGAAGAGATTAGGGTCGATAAATGGCAGGTCTCCGTGACGACAGCACCCGAAAAACGCGATATGCCTAAGCAACCCATCAAAGTCGAAGTTGCTAATATTCCCGCTTACAGTCGCAAACCGTTGCCGCTGAGCCGCAATTATCCGGTGTTGCCGGATGGCTACAGCGATACGCTGGTGATGTGTGAAAGTCTCGACGAAATCATGAGTGATAAGCTTATTTCTCTGGTTGCGACCACCAAATATCTTCGTTATCGCGATGTCTGGGATTTACCGTGGCTGATGCAGCAAGGCGCTGCGTATGATGTGGGCTGGATTCGGCAAAAAATCGAGGATTACCGGATTCCTGACTATGAAAAGTTATTAAAACAACGACTGGCTGGTATCGAAAACATCGTCAAAGACGGACGTTTTTACAACGAGATGCGCCGTTTCATACCCCAGCAGGTATTTGCCAGAACGCTGGGACGTGCAGAATTTACCGATTACATCGCCGAACGTTTGACCTCGCTGTTGCAAAGATTGCAGCGAGATTTAGCAGGAAAACGACCAGACGACGCCTTCAGAATGTAACAGCGACAGCTGGCCCGGCGTGCAGAGGAGATAAAAGAGCAGGGGACGGGCGCTGTCAAGCCGGCAGCACGCTCAGGAAGCGGATTTTTTTGTTAATTTGCCGTCTGGTTTTCTCACAGGCGCTATAACTTACTATTCCTGCTTCAACAAACTGCTGATGAGGTAAAATAATGGATAACACCATGATAACGGATGAATTTTCCAAAGATTTGTCTGCGTTTGTCGGGACACATTTCGTTTATACCTATGATAATGGCTGGAAATATGAGTGGTACGCGCGCAACGCGACGACCTGTGATTATCGTATCCATCAGGGATTGGTTGGTGGCCGTTGGGTGACCAATCAAAGCATGAATGCGGTGCAGTTTGCACCGGGCATTTATAAAGTCGACTGGCACGAGCCGACCGGCACCTGCGTCAGTCTGCTGTTTGATATCAACCGCAAGGTGATTCACGGCACCATCTTTTTCCCGCAGTGGATTGCCGGCGAAGGACAGCATCCGGAAAAAACCATCTGCTATCAGAATGAATTTATCGAAGATATGCATCGTTTCCGTGATGAAGGGCCAGCGTATCCGTACGTAGTGATTCCTGAGTTTGCCAAAGTGACCTACATGAAGAATGAAGGTCCGGATAATGATGCCGTAATCAACATGCCGCCGGGACAAATGCCGGAAGATTATTTTAAAGATAAATGAGGGTGGCAATCCGCTGACGGCGCCGGGTTCGGTCGCCATGAATGGCGACCCTGCGATTGTGCAGTGCGGAGTGGCATTGCAGGGTTCGCATTGATGCGCACCAGAGTTACTCGTGAGTGGTATCCAGCAAACAGACCGATCGCGCTACGTGAAATCTGACAAAAGCGCTGAGGGATAACCGGGAAGTCTTCGCGTAGCGTTGTCGTTTTGGATGAGCTAAAGACATGATTAAAGCGACGAAGCGCGAAGCTGACTTGTAGGGTGCGCATTGATGCGCACCAGGATAACACAGTAGTGTCAATCAAACAGACCGGTGGGATAGGTAAGAGGCGTGAAGGGCGAAACTGAAGGATTGAGATACCTGATCAGACACCTTATTTAACATAATATACATTATGCGCCATTTGATCACAGGGGCAAAGCTGACCAGGCCGCCTTAGGCTACCTGCTGAAAATCCTGAAATACCTGTATAAATTCTGCAAGCATTGCCGTGAGTTCATGCTTCAAACTTTGCTTTCCTGAGCTTGCGTCTGCTCTACTGAACATGCTCTTATCATCTGCAATAAGATTCCATTTGAAAGCGGCAATGATAGATTCATACGCTCAACGCTATGACACGTCGCGTAATTAATCCGGCAATGCGCAGAGATCAGCAATATTTGTTGGATAAACGACGTCGCGAGTGTTTCGCAGCTCAGTAAGATCCCACCAGTGATAACTATCAATGACTGACTTTTCATTTTCAGTCCAACCACTGGTACGGATATCTTCATCTCCAACTTTAATTAAATAAAATCGTTCATTTGCCAAAACCACCTCACCGCTGGGAAGCGTCATTTCAAAAATGCGCTCAGTTAACGGCTGACCCACATCATCGACATAAAAGCCTGTTTCTTCTCTGAGCTCTCTGATAGCTGCCTGTTCAAAAGTCTCTCCCGGTTCAACGCCTCCGCCGGGTGTGGCCCAGTATTCTCTGCCTGACAGGGCATTATTTTTATGCTTAAACCAGAATAATAAAACCTGATTAAGAGGATTTATAATAAGCAAACGAGCCGAATCGCGGGTGCGCACTTTATAATTCCTTTATGATTTTTAATACAAATCAGCATAACTGATCATGGTCAGAAAACGAAACGCCACAGTCTACAGGAACAGGACGATAGGATAGACATCCCTCCCCGGCTCGCTATATAGTAAGCGCGCATCTCACTTCTGACTTGCCGTAGGCGTTACCGTCATCCAACGCGCCCTGAACCGGAATGGGCCTCTGCGCAGAGGAAAACCGGAACAGCGCCACGGCATCGTTCACGCTTTCTACGCATCCTGTCTCTCGGGATCGCTAGCAGTGCATCACCGCACGTGGCCTTTCATTCTCTGACTGACAAGGCACACTATGAAACTGACCAACAACACCCTGCTCATCACCGGCGCAACCAGCGGCATTGGCCGCCGGCTGGCCGAAGTTTTCCACGATCGCGGAAACCGCGTCATTATCACTGGCAGACGTCAGGCGCTGCTCGATGAGATCACCGCCCAGCGCCCGGCCATTACCGGCTTTGCTCTGGACGTTAATGACACCACCGCCCTCGCCCGCTGTTCTGCGGCGATTCACGCGCAGTTCCCGCATATCAACCTGCTGATCGCCAACGCCGGTATCTCGCAGCCGGAAACGGTGACGGCGGACGAATGGACCAGTGATATTGCTGAGCAAATCGTGATGACCAACATCCTCGGTGTGATTCGCGTCACCGCCGCGTTTTTGCCGCTGCTGCGCCGTCAGCCGCAGGCCACGCTGATGGCAACCAGTTCCGCGCTGGCCTTCCTGCCGCTGGCCAGTTTTCCCACCTACTGCGCCAGCAAAGCCTTTCTGCATTCCTGGCTGGTTTCGCTGCGTCATCAGCTGCGTAATACATCGGTAGAAGTGCTGGAAATGCTGCCGCCGTATTTACAGACGGCGCTGACCGGTGATTAACAGCTCAGCGATCCCCGCGCCATGCCGCTGGACGACTATATCGCGCAGATTCTGCAGATGCTGGAAAATGGTCCGGTCGCGCGCGGCGAACTGCTGCTGGAGCGCGACTATACGCGGCGCTGGGCCGAACGCGACGGCAATTTTGACGCCATATTTGACATGATGAACCCGCGCTAATCTGCTTTGAACCGGTGCGCCCGGCAGCGCACCGGATCTATCACGAAGTACGCAAAGGCGCGCCGTGGCTGAAGTGCGCCAGCAGCCGTTCTACCGCCGGATTGGCCTGCGCCTGAACCGCATAGCAAATGCCGACACGCCGCATCAGCGGCTGACCGGGTAAAGCGCGCCAGGCCAGGCGATGCCGCGCGGCAACCAGCGGCGCCGGCGCAATGGTGACGCCAAAGCCGGCTTCCGCCAGATCCAGCGCCAGCGCGTAGCTGCCGGCGTTGGCCGCGGCCGCACCCGCACCGTAAAACGGCAGCAGCCGCTGATGCGACTCATCAGTCGGCACCATCACCCAAGGCAGCGGATGCAACTGGTCATGGGTCAGCGTTTCCAGCTGATTTAGCGCATGACTGGCGGGATACGCCAGCACGTAGTGCTCTTCAAACAGCGGCATAAACAGCTCGTCTTCGCAGCGCAGGCTTTCACACGCCAGCCGGATATCGCCCACGCAACCGGGCTCGACGTTAAGCAGCACCGTGGGAAAATGTTGCCGGATGGCCGTCAGCAATTGCGCCAGCTGGGCGGGCGCGACATCCCCTTCGACGCCAATCTTTAGTGGCAGGCAATCCGACGGCTGCCGAAAGCGTGTGACCAGCGCCTGCATATCGCTGAGCATCTTGCGCGCCTGCGGATAAAGGACGCGAGCGTCCTCCGTGACCTCCACGCCGCGCGGCCTGCGGATAAACAGCGTGGTGGCCAGCTCCTCTTCCAGTAGTTTGATCGTGGCCGAGAGCGCGGGCTGCGTCAGATTGAGTAATTGTGCGGCGCGCGTGATGTTGCGCTCCTCAAACACGCAGATAAAAGCTTTTAGCTGTCGCTTATCCATAGAAAATCATTATATCGGCGAAAGAAATAAACCATTTTTCACCAATTGCCCCGCGATTTAAAGTGCATGCCTCAGCTTCGCCATTAATTTTATCTATGAGGAAGTCATTATGACGCAGAATGTTAAACCCTTAATCGTTATCACCGGCGCCAGCTCCGGTATCGGTCTTGCCACGGCGAAACTGCTTTCGGCGCGTGGACATGCCCTGCTGCTGCTGGCTCGCCGTATCGATCGTATGACGGCACTGAACCTGCCCAACGCCCTGTGCCGCGCAGTTGATGTGACCGATCGCCACGCATTTTCCGCCGCAGTGCATGATGCTGAGCAGCAGTTTGGTCCGGTCGATGCGCTGATCAACAATGCGGGCGTGATGCTGCTCGGCGCGATTGAACAACAGGATGCCGGCGAATGGGATAAGATGTTCGACGTCAACGTGAAAGGCCTGCTCAATGGCGTGCAGGCGGTCACCGCAGGCATGATTGACCGTAAAAGTGGCACGATCATTAATATCAGCTCAGTGGCCGGACGGAAGACGTTTCCTAACCACGCAGTGTATGTTGGCACTAAATTCGCTGTACATGGCATGTCAGAGAATTTGCGCGAAGAGCTGTCGCCGCACAATGTACGCGTGATCGTTATCGCGCCGGGCGCAGTTGAAACCGAGCTGTTGAGTCACACCACCAGCGAAGCAATTAAGGACGGTTATCACGCTTGGAAAGCTGAAATGGGCGGCAAGGTGCTCAGCGCAGACGACGTGGCCAGCGCCATCGATTACGCCTATTCGCAGCCGCAGTCGGTCTGCGTGCGGGAGATCGTGCTGGCGGCCACCCGCCAGGGCGCATAAACTTAGTGACCCGGCAGCGCTGCGCCGGGCTCCATCTCTTCGGCTAAGGCCGTCAGCGCCGCGCGGTTACCGATCGCATAACCCCCCTGCTGCTTACGCAGCACCCCTTCTGCGCTGAACTGCGCAAACACATACAGCAGGTGGCGATAGGTCACGCCAAGGTACTCCGCCACCTGCGTATGCTTCTCTTTATACACACCATCATGCTGGGTCAGCAGGATAAAGGCCGCCAGCCGGTTAACCAGCGGAAACGCCTGATTACGCGTTGAGGTGACAATATTGCGGAAATTCTTTTTCACTAAACCGAGACAGGCGTGGCGCAGGAACTGCGCATCATTTAACAATAGCGTGCGGCAGGTTTTCACCGGCAGCGCCAGGCACCAGCAGGCTTCAATCGCCTGCACCGCGAGTGAAGCATGCGTTTCATCCAGCACTTCAATCTCGCCAATAAAACAGGGCGCATTAAAGAAATCCACCAGCGAAATACGGCCATTGGCCAGTGTGACATACAGTTTGGTGCGACCGCGCGCCAGATAAAACATATACGCCGGCAGAGTCCCCTCGCGCACAATATAGTCCCCGGCAAGAATATGAAATAAATGTGTGTGCGGGATCACATCGGCTGAAAATTTATCGCAATAGCCGGACGCCATTATTAACTGCTGCTTCAGCGCGTCATTATTTATTTCTTTCATCATTCGATGTCCACTATGAGATTTCTCATACTCTGGCGTGTCACGCCGCTGCTAAGGTGAAGGCCTCTACCCTACCGCACCGGAAAATTTCTGCAATGAAATTAAGGTGATAAATAAAGAAGCTGAGGAGGAAACCATGACAGCACGTAAAATTATTCTGGACTGTGATCCCGGTCATGATGATGCCATCGCCATCATGCTGGCCGCAAAACATCCGGCGATTGAATTACTCGGCATCAGTATCGTGGCGGGCAATCAAATTCTGGACAAAACGCTGGTTAATGGCCTGAACGTTTGCCAGACGCTGAATATTGACACGCCAGTTTATGCCGGCATGCCACAGCCGATTATGCGCCAGCAGATCGTCGCCGATAATATTCACGGCGAAACCGGTCTTGACGGCCCGGTGTTCGGCCCGCTGACGCGTAAAGCGGAAACAAAGCACGCTGTGAACTTTATTATCGATACGCTGATGAACAGCGACGGGGATATCACGCTGGTGCCGGTCGGCCCGCTCACTAATATTGCGGTAGCGATGCGCATGCAGCCGAAAATCATTCCCAAAATCCGTGAAATCGTGCTGATGGGCGGCGCTTACGGCACCGGTAATTTTACCCCGTCGGCGGAGTTCAATATTTTCGCCGACCCGGAAGCCGCGCGCGCGGTATTTACCGCCGGCGCCCCGCTGGTGATGATGGGCCTCGACTTAACGCACCAGACGGTGTGCACGCCGGACATCATTAGCCGCATGGAAAAGGCTGGCGGCCCTGCCGGCAAGCTGTTCAGCGATATGATGAATTTTACGCTGAAAACCCAGCACGACAATTACGGTCTGGCGGGCGGCCCGGTGCATGACGCCACCTGTGTCGCCTATCTGATCAATCCGGATGCCTTCAACGTTCAGCCGATGTTTGTCGAAATCGATGTCAACAGCGGTCCCTGCTATGGCCGCACGGTGTGTGATGCGCTGGGCGTGCTGGGGAAACCGGCAAACACCAAAGTGGGCATCACGCTGGATACCGCCTGGTTCTGGGATTTGGTCGAAGACTGCGTGCGCAGGTACCGCTAATCCTTAAACCCCACAATATGGGCAGAAAGTGGTCGCCCATACCGCTATGCAACCTCACCAGGCTGACATCAGGAAATATCATGATGGATATAATGAGAAGTGTTCTGGGTATGGTGGTATTACTGGCGATCGCGTTTCTGCTGTCAGTAAATAAAAAGCATATCAGTCTGCGCACCACCGGCGCCGCGTTACTGATTCAGATTGCCCTCGGCGGCGCGATCCTCTATTTGCCGCCGGGCAAATGGCTGGCGGAAAAAGTCGCCAGCGGCGTGCATCAGGCGCTGGCTTACAGTGATGCGGGCAGCGCGTTTCTGTTTGGCGCGCTGGCCGGACCGCAAATGGACAAGGTGTTTAACGGCGCCGGCTTTGTGTTTGCTTTTCACGTTCTGCCGGCCATCATCTTTATCACCGCGCTGGTTAGCGTGCTCTACTATCTTGGCGTGATGGGTGCCATCATTCGCCTGCTGGGCGGGATCTTTCAGCGCGCGCTCAATATCAGTAAAATCGAATCCTTTGTGGCAGTCACCACCATTTTCCTCGGCCAGAACGAGATCCCGGCCATCGTCAAACCCTTCGTCAACCACCTCAATCGCAACGAACTGTTCACCGCCATCTGCAGCGGCATGGCTTCGATAGCCGGTTCCACTATGCTCGGCTATGCCGGGCTGGGGGTACCGATTGAATACCTGCTGGCCGCCTCGCTGATGGCCATTCCCGGCGGCATTCTGTTCGCCCGGCTGCTCAGTCCGGCAACGGAAGCGTCGCAGGTGACTTTTACCCACCTGTCGTTTA
Organism: Pantoea sp. B_9; assembly: GCF_008632015.1. NCBI lineage: Bacteria > Pseudomonadati > Pseudomonadota > Gammaproteobacteria > Enterobacterales > Erwiniaceae > Pantoea > Pantoea sp. B_9. Next base: position 343,626 of record NZ_VWVL01000001.1, read on the forward strand.
GCGACACGCCGGCACGCAGCCTGATTGAAGCCGCCGCCAGCGGAGCGATTACCGGGATGAAAATAGCCGCCGGTCTGGCGACGGTGGTGATGGCGTTTGTCGGTATCATCGCGATGCTCAACGGCATACTCGGCGGTATCGGCGGCTGGTTGGGTCACGGCGACATCAGCCTGCAGGGAATACTCGGCTTCGCGCTGGCCCCGCTGGCGTGGCTGATGGGCGTGGCGTGGCACGATGCGGCGCTGGCGGGCAGTCTGATAGGTCAGAAACTGGTGGTGAACGAGTTTGTCGCCTACATCAGCTTTTCACCTTATCTGCATCAGGCGGGCGCGCTCGACGGCAAAACCATCGCCATCGTCTCGTTCGCCCTGTGCGGCTTTGCTAACTTTGGTTCGATTGGCGTGGTGGTCGGCGCCTTTTCTGCCGTCGCACCGGAGCGCACCCCGGAAATCGCGCGGCTGGGCCTGCGCGCGCTGATCGCCGCAACGCTCTCCAATCTGATGAGCGCCACCATTGCCGGCTTCTTCATCGGCCTTGGCTAACGCGCAAACCGGGCATTACGCCTCAGTGCGTCCCTGCCCGGTTTTCATCGGTGCCACCACCACATTCACCCCCAGCTCCTGCAGGCGACGCAGCACTGGCACCGGCGTGCCCTGATTAACGATCACCACATCAAACTCGCTCAGGTGAGCAAAGCGATGCAGCGCGCGCCGCTCAAACTTGGTGTTATCCATCATCAGGATGCGCTTCTGCGCCGCCTCGAACATGGCACGCTTGGTCTCCACCGTCTCGGCCGACTGGTGAAACACCGCATCATCAATAATCGCCGACATGCTGACAAAAAACACATCGGCGCGCAGGCTGGCGATTTCGTCTCGCGTCATGCGCCCCATAAAGGCGTTACACCAGTGATGAAACTGGCCGCCGAGCCCCATCAGAGTAATATCGCGACCGTTGCGTAATTCATTCATTAACGTCAGCGAATTGGTGATCACCGTGAGCGGCGCTTTGGCCGGCAGCAGCCGCGCCATCTGCAGCACGGTGGTGGAATCATCCAGAAACAGCGCCTGGCCGGGTTCAAGGTAGCCAGCGGCCACTTCGGCAATCGCCTGTTTCTCTTCCAGCTGGCGCGTGGCACGGTAGAGATCGCTGGATTCCACCAGGCTGGTTGGTGTGGCAGAGACCACGCCGCGTGATTTATGCAGCAGCCCGCGCTCAACCATCTCATCAATATCGCGATGGGCGGTCATCAGGCTGATCCCGAAGCGCTCAGTAATATCTTCGATACGCACCGCGCCTTCGGCCATCACGGCTTCGGCTATGAGCTGGCGTCGTGCCAGCTGACGCGCCTGACGGCTGTCGCCCGGTAAGGTTTCATTCAGGAAGTGACCAGCGGAGGTCTCTTGCGGGTTATGCGCCATGTTTCGTCCGGAAAGTGAAGCGGAAATGCAGTTTCGGCTTTGATTACAGCGCGTAAACGTTTCTTTTGCAAATCAGGCGCGCAGCAGGCAACCGATGACGGCCAGAATGCCGCCATCGGTGATCTGACTTACTGCTTCAGGACAAACGGCGAAACGAAATCACCAGCGTTGTCTTTGGTGATCAGAATACAGTCAAACAGCTGCTTCTCCTGTGCTACCCCGGTTTTGCCGGTTTTGAGGAAGGTGTCCGCCTGCTCTACCGCCTTCTGCGCAAACTGCGCTACCGGCTGCATCACGGTATAGGCCAGCGTACCGGCTTTAACCGCGTCGACCGCATCCGGTGAACCGTCAAACCCACCCACTTTCACCTGGCTGAGTTTGCCAGCTTCCTTCAGGGCGGCGATAGCACCCAGCGCCATCTCATCGTTACCGCTGATCACCCCTTTGATGTTCGGATTAGCCTGCAGCAGCGACTGCATTTTATTGAAGCCCTGGGTGCGATCCCAGTTCGCCACTTCCTGGCCGACTTTCTTCAGCGTCGGGTACTGAGACAACACGGTATCGAAACCGTTGGCGCGCGTGGCGGCGTTGTTATCCGACGGCGGTCCCACCAGCTCGACATAGCTGGCGCTGTCACCCACCTGCTTCACCCACTCCATCGCGCCTACTGCCGCGCCTTGTGCGTTATTCGACACCAGCTGCGCTTTAGCCAGCCCGCTCTGGTTCAGTTCGGCATTGATCACGAACACCGGAATATTGGCGGCGATGGCTTTCTTTACCGAGCCAATCGAGCCGTCGGCGTTAGCCGGATCGAGAATGATCGCCTTGGATTTATTGGTGATCGCCGTATCAATCAGCTGACTTTCGGTGTTGGTATCCCCTTTGTGCGCGCTGACTTTGGCACTGTAGCCCAGCTTCTCCGCCGCCTTCTGCGCGACCTGGCCCTCAGTCAGCCAGTATGGATTGGAGGGATCGTTGACGATGATGGTCATCAGGCCGTTGTTGGCCCAGCTGGGTAAGGCAAAGGTGGAGATGGCCATCGCGGCGGCGGCGATAAACAGACGTTTAGTGAACATAGGTGCTCCGTTATTATTAGGGTACAGGTTTGTTTTACGGTTACTCGCGCGCCAGCCGGCCAGCGCGCACAGGGTTAGCGACCGCGCCGGCCGTATTGCAGGGTGTTGAGCAATACCGCCAGCACAATCACGGCGCCAGTGAACACCGTCTGCCAGTAAGCAGAAACGCCGATAATCACTAAGCCATCAGAGAGAAAGCCAATCACGAACGCGCCCAGCAGCGTGCCGCGCACGTTACCGCGTCCTCCGGTCAGCGCCGCACCGCCAATCACCACCGCAGCAATGGCGGTCAGCTCGTAGGTGGTGCCCGCGGTCGGACCGGCGGAGGTCAGCTGCGAAGAGAGCACCAGCCCGGCCATCGCCGCGCAGATACCCGACAGCACGTAGACGCTGATTTTGATGCGTTTTACCGGCACGCCGGAGAGATCGGCGGCGCGCTCGTTACCGCCCGAGGCATACAGCCAGCGGCCAAACGCCGAGCGACTCAACAGGAAACCGCAGGCCAGCGCCACTGCGCCGAGCACCAGCACGCCGACCGGGATGTTGAACAGGCGGTTGAAACCGAGCCAGTCGAAACCGGTATTGCCCAGGGCTTCGCTGCCGGAGAGTTTGTTGTAGGTCAGACCGTTGGTGATCAGCAGCGCGATACCGCGCGCCACATACATGGTGCCGAGCGTGGCAACAAACGCCGGGACGCGAAAAATCGCAATCAGCACGCCGTTGACCAGCCCCACCAGCGCGCCCAGCACCAGCGTCAGAATTGCCACCGCCCACACCGGCAGATAGAGCACCACGCCGAGCGCTTCAAGGTTGATGCCCTGCATCATAAAGCCGGCCATCACGCCAGCCAGTCCCAGCGTCGAGCCGACTGACAAATCAATCCCGCCGTTGAGGATCACCAGCAGCATGCCGATCGCCGGCAAACCGAAGATGGCCACATGCGACGCCATGGTGAGGAAGTTCGCGCCGGTAAAGTAGTTGGGCGATAACAGGGAGAACGTGGCGATAATCACCAGCAGCGCGATAAAGGCACGCCCTTCCAGCAGCAGCCGCGCCAGATTGAGGCGCTTGCCGCTGGCCGGTTTCGCCACCCGCGGTGCGCTATCCAGCGTTTGGGTTCTGTCAGTCATACCGTTTGCTCCGTTTTTCATGTCATGCCACCAGAGACTCGCCCGAAGCGGCCATAATGCGTTCTTTACTCACGCTGGCGTCGAAGATGGCCGAGATGCGCCCTTTGCTCATCACCACGATGCGGTGCGCGATACTCAGGCACTCGCCCACTTCCGAGGTGGTGTAAACCACCGCCAGCCCTTTGCTGGCATTCTCCGCCAGCAGACGAAACACTTCGGCTTTGGCACCGATATCGATGCCGCGGCTCGGTTCATCCAGCAGAATCACTTTGGGTCGGGTGGCGAGCATTTTGCCGATCACCACCTTTTGCTGATTGCCGCCGGACAGGGAACCGATAGCCGCCTCACCGCCGGCAGTCTTGACCGTCACGTTACGGATGCTGTCATCAATCAGCAGTTTCTCCCGTCGCGTTGACAGCACCAGCCCGCGCACAAACTCGCTGATGCTGGCCAGCGACAGGTTTTCGCCCACCGTCATGGTCTGCACCAGCCCGTCGCGCTGACGATCCTCCGGGACCAGCGCCAGTCCCATTTTGATGCGCTGCGACAGCGACAGCGCGGAGATCTCGGTATCCTGCAGCAGGATGTGCCCGCTGCTCTGCTTCAGCCGTCCGGCGAGACACTCCAGCAGCTCGGTGCGCCCCGCGCCCATCAGGCCATAAATGCAGACAATCTCGCCGGCCTGCACCGTCAGCGACAGCTGATCCACCAGCCGGATGCCGGTTTTGCTTTTCACGGTTAACGCCTGCACCGTCAGCGCGTCACCGCCGAAGGCATAGCCGCCGGGCGGTGAACCGAGGTCGAAGTGCTCTCCCACCATGTTGCGCACGATCCATTCGAGGTCGATCTCGTCGCGCCGGGCATAAGCGGTCATCACGCCGTCACGCAGCACCACAGCGCGATCGGTGATCTCCAGTGCTTCCTCCAGATGGTGTGAGATATACACAATCGCCACGCCCTGACTGGTCAGATCGCGGATGACCTGAAACAGCACAGCCACTTCCGCCGCGCTGAGCGCCGAGGTCGGTTCATCCATGATCAGGATTTGTGAATTCACCGACAGCGCGCGGGCGATTTCCACAATCTGCTGCTGCCCGAGACGCAGGTTCTCCACCGGCGTCAGCGGATCAATATCCTCCTCCAGCGCCGCCATCAGATGGCGGGTCAGCCGCGCCTCTTCGGCGTAATCCACCCCGCCGGGCCGCATGATTTCGCGCCCCATAAAAATGTTGTCGCGCACATTCATGTTGGGCGCGAGATTCAGCTCCTGATGAATAATCGAGATACCACAGTCGCGCGCCTCGGTGGCCGAACGGAACACCTTTGCTTCGCCGTTTAACAGAATTTCCCCGGATGTTGGCGTAATCACGCCAGAAAGAATTTTCATCAGCGTCGATTTACCGGCGCCGTTTTCACCAAACAGCGTGGTAACTTCGCCGCGGCGGATTTCAAAATTGACGCCTTTCAGCGCATGGGTGGAGCCATATACTTTGCTGACGTTGCGCGCCTGCAGAATCACTTCTCCTTTCAGCAGCGCCGGATTGACGTTGAACGGTTTCATTGCACCTCCACGCGCACCGGCGTAATCAGCCAGTTGGTCGGACTGAGCAGGCGGAACACGCCGACCACCTGCACGGTTTTGCCCGGCAGCGCGTCGCGGTCCAGTTTCTCCAGCACCGCCGCTTTCATGGCGCGGTTAATCGCCGCCCCGGCGTTCTGGTATTCGATCTGATTAGTAAAATCACCAAACTGAATTTTGCCGCTGGCATCACGCAGATCGGTGCCGGTAATCGCCGGGCCGGTTTGCAACCGCAGCTGCGTGCCCGCCGGCAGACCGGCGACCTGTAACGGGAAAACACCCATCTGCCCCGGCTGCACCACGCCCTGCAGTTTGACCGGCAGCACCGGCAGCGGCGAGCCGACACCGTATCTGGCCACCGCCTGCTGCCGATCGCTGTTCAGTGCGGCCGCAAGCGTGGCGGCATCCACCGCGCGCGCTTCAACATCCTGCTGGATGCCGGGAAAGGTTTTTTGCCCGTAGCTGTCTGCGGAGAAGCCCTGCTGACGCGCGTCGTCTGCCGAACCGATGCGCACTACTTTGGTATCCAGCGCCATGGCGGCTACCAGCGCCACGATCACCACGCCGCTGAGCGTGTAGCGCCGCCGACGTTTGCGTGCCAGCTGCTGCGTTAAGATTGAGACCTCGGACATAACGTGACCTCTCAGGATGCACAGCGACGATGTTCATCGTCGTGCAATGTTATAAATGTGATAACTTGTGTGATGAGAATTGTGCTGTTGTGACTAAATTGTCAACAGGTGGCGCGCAATTTTTCGCACAGCGCGATCTGGATCGCTTATTTGCCTGTAATCACCCCCAATCCGTTTAAAAACCCCCTTTAATACAATCATTAAAAACCTTTCACAGTGTTTAATCACATCCGCAACCCCCGCTGATTTTGTGATCGGACTCGCCATCCGGAGTGAAATTTATTCTTTTTTGAGAAAAATAATACATCAGATATGTTATCTCCATGAGAAGTGGTGTAAGACAGTATTTAGCAAAATCATCACAGCTCATTAACAAGGCTGCGGATAAACCAAACAGGGGTTCCCGCACCGGGAGCAGCGAACGGAGGTGTATGTGGAGAGTGGCGATATCATTCTGGGTCTGGATTCCGGCACCTCGGTGGTTAAAGCGGTGGCGTTTGATCTGGAAGGTAACCAGCTGGCGTGCGCGTCGGCGCGCAATCGCTATTACCGCAGCGCAGGCGGTGCCGCCCAGCAGTCAATGACGCAAACCTGGCAGGATGCGGTCAGCGCGATTCACAAGCTCGGCGATCGGGTGGAGAATCTGGCGGCGCGCGTGGTGGCCGTGGCGGTGACCGCCCAGGGCGACGGCAGCTGGCTGGTCGGTGCTGATAATCAGCCGGTGGACGATGCGTGGATCTGGCTGGATGCCCGCGCCGCCGCCACGGTGGAAAAACTCAATCAGCAGCCGCTGGCCGCCGCACGCTTTCAGGCCACCGGCACCGGTCTTAACACCTGCCAGCAGGGTGCGCAGCTGGCGCACATGGACCAGCACTATCCCGAACTGCTGGCGCGCACCGAAGTGGCATTGCACTGCAAGGACTGGCTCTATCTCAATCTGACCGGTGTGCGCGCCACCGACCCGTCTGAAGCCAGCTTTACCTTTGGCAACTATCGCCACCAGCGCTACGACGATACGGTGATTGACGCGCTGGGGCTTAACCACCGGCGCCACCTGCTGCCGGAGATTATCGACGGCACGCAAATCACCCATGGCCTGACCGCTGACGCCGCCCGGCAAACCGGCCTGCTGGCTGGCACGCCGGTGTGTCTCGGCTATGTCGATATGGCGATGACCGCGCTCGGTGCCGGGGTGCACACCGGTGAAGCCAATACCGCCTGTTCGATTGTCGGCTCAACCGGCGTGCATCTGCGCAGCGTCACTATTGACGAGGTATGGCTCAACCCGGCGCAAACCGGCTACGTGATCCCGCTGCCGTGGCCAGGTTATGTCACTCAGGTGCAAACCAACATGGCTTCCACGCTCAATCTCGACTGGCTGCTGAACGTGGCCAGCGATTTGCTGAGCAGCTTTGGCTGTGAAACCGATCATGCGCGGCTGGTGCAGCAGATCGATCGCTGGCTCAACGACGCGCAGCCGGGCACCCTGCTGTTCCATCCTTACATTTCGCTGGCCGGTGAACGCGGACCGTTCGTCAACGCCGACGCGCGCGCCAGTTTCACCGGCCTCAACTACCAGCACAACTTTGGCGACCTGGTGCGCGGCGTGATTGAAGGCATCGGCATGGCAGCTCGCGACTGTTATCAGGCGATGGGCGCCACGCTGCCGGGAGAAATTCGCCTTACCGGCGGTGCGGTGCGATCGCAGCCGCTCAGGCAGATTCTTGCCGCCTGCATCGGCGCGCCGGTGCGCATCAGCCAGCGCGAGGAAGCCGGCGCAGCGGGTGCGGCCATGATGGCGGCGGTGGCGATTGGCGCGTATCCGGACATGGCGCAGTGCGTTGAACGCTGGGTGCGCCCGCTGCTGGACGACGCCGAAGCGCCGTTGCCTGCGCTGATGCAGCGCTACCAGCAGCTGTTCCCTCAGTATCAGCAGATCCGCCGCGATCTTCCTGCCGCCTGGCAGGCATTAAACAGTTTTAAGGAGTAACGCATGAGTGACAACACGTTGGATCTGTTTGTGATCGGCGGTGGCATTAACGGTGCCGGTATCGCGCGCGATGCCGCCGGGCGCGGGCTGTCGGTGATGATGTGTGAAAAAGACGATCTTGCCGCAGGCACCTCCTCGCGCTCCGGTAAACTGGTGCACGGCGGCCTGCGCTATCTGGAGTACTACGAATTCCGCCTGGTGCGCGAGGCGCTGATTGAACGCGAGGTGCTGCTGAACGCGGCGCCGCACATTATCTGGCCGATGCGCTTTGTGCTGCCGCACAGCCCGTCCGATCGCCCGGCGTGGCTGGTGCGGCTGGGGCTGTTTCTGTATGACCACCTTGGCGGACGCAAAAAACTGCCGGGCACGCGCGTGCTCGATCTGACGCGCGATCCTGAAGGCGCACCGCTGCTGGACAGCTACCAGAAAGGCTTTGAGTACTCCGATTGCTGGGTGGACGATGCCCGGCTGGTGACGCTCAATGCGCTGGATGCCGCCGAGCGCGGCGCCACCATTCTGCCGCGCACCCGCTGCGTGGCAGCGCAGCGTCTGCCGGGCAAATGGCAGATTACCCTGCAGGATCAGGCCAGCGGCGCGCAGCGCACGGTGTTCGCCCGTGCGCTGGTGAATGCCGCCGGGCCGTGGGTGCTGGATATCGTCAATCAGGTTAGCCACACGCAAAGCCAGCGCAGCGTGCGGCTGGTGAAAGGCTCGCACCTCATCGTGCCGAAATTCTGGGAGGGCCAGCAGGCCTATCTGGTGCAAAACACCGACAAGCGGGTGATTTTTATCAATCCCTATGAGGGTGATAAAGCGTTAATCGGCACCACCGACATTCCCTGGCAGGGCAAAGCGGAAGATGTCAGTGCGGATGATAGCGAGCAGCAGTACCTGATCGACGTGGTGAATCGCTACTTCAAGGTTAAGCTGCGCGCCAGCGATGTGATTACCCGCTTCTCCGGCGTACGGCCGCTGTTTGACGACGGCAAAGGTAATCCCTCGGCGGTGACGCGGGATTATGTGTTCGACCTCGATAATCAACAGGATGCACCGCTGCTGCACGTGTTCGGCGGCAAAATTACCACGTTCCGCAAGCTGGCCGAGCATGCGCTGCAACAGCTGGCGCCGTTTTTCCCCAACATGGGCGCGGACTGGACGCGCAGCGCCACGCTGCCGGGCGGCGAGATCGCCCATGCCGATTTTGACAGCTTCCTGGAGGAGATCAAAGCGCGCTGGCCGTGGCTGCCGCAGCCGCTGCGCAAGCACTATGCACGACTGTACGGTGCGCGTATGAGCACGCTGCTGGGAACCGCCGGTTCGCTGAGCGATCTCGGTGAGCATTTTGGCGGCCAGCTGTACGAGGCCGAGGTGCGTTATCTGGTGCAGTACGAATGGGCGCAGCAGCCGGAAGACATTCTCTGGCGTCGCACCAAACATCAGCTGCACCTGAGCGCTGCACAGCGCACCGCGTTCAGCCAGTGGTTCGAACAGACTTTCCACCCTGCCGCGCCGCTGCGCGCCCACGCTGGCTGAGAGGTGCCGCATGCCATTAACGCTTTCGCTGAATACCAATCCGCTGGTGAACCGCTTCGCCGATCCCGGCGATTTAATTCACACCGTGGCTCAGCAGATCCGCATCCGCGATCTGCAGCTGACGCATGAGTTTATCAATCCCGGCTGGCCTGCTGCCACGCTCACCCACATGACGCGCCGCATGCAGCAGGCGCTGCGTGCCACCGGCGTGCGCGTCACCTCCGGCATGACCGGGCCGTATGGCCGCCTCAACCATTTTGGTCATCCGGATGCGGCGGTACGTCGCTACTACATTGACTGGTTCAAAACCTTTGCCGACATCACCGCGGAACTGGGCGGCGTCGCGGTGGGCTCGCAGTTTGCCATCTTCACCCAGCGGGATTTTAACGATGCGGCGCGGCGTGAAGCGCTGATTGCCATCGCCATTGACTGCTGGGCGGAAGTGGCGGAACACGCCAAAGCGGCCGGTCTGCGTTACCTGTTCTGGGAACCGATGAGCGTCGGACGCGAATTTGGCGAAACCATTCCCGCCTGTATGGCGCTGCAACAGCGGCTGAGCGCGGCACAGTTTGCCCTGCCGATGTGGATGATGGCGGATATCGATCATGGCGATGTCACCTCTGCCGATCCGCGTGACTACGACCCTTACGCGTGGGCTGAAGCGGTGCCGCGCTTTTCGCCCATCATCCATATAAAGCAGAGCATGATGGATAAAGGCGGGCACAGGCCCTTTACATTGCAGTACAATGCCGGCGGTCGCATTCAGCCGCAGCCGCTGCTTGAGGCGCTGGCGCGCGGCGGCGCGCAGGATAACGAGATTTGCCTCGAGCTAAGCTTCAAAGAGCGCGAACCCACCGACAGCAATGTGGTGGCGGAGATTGCCGAAAGCGTGGCGTTCTGGGCCGACCATATTGATACCGGGGTGCAGGATTTGCATCTCGCGTGAGCATGCCGTGCTGAGGGCTTTCGTCAGCCCGCAGCACCCCTCAACCAGACAGGGACAACCCGATGAAATCCGCACCGACTTCCGCTGAACGCGATGACTCTCTGGCCCTGCGGGCGGCCTGGCTGCACTATGTCGGCGGCCTGACGCAGGCTGAAGTGGCCAAACGGCTCGGCCTGCCGTCGGTGAAAACCCATCGGCTGATTGCGCGCATGGTGGCCGAAGGCGCGGTGAAAGTCACCATCGACGGCGCGATTGTCGCCTGCGTGACGCTGGAAGAGCAGTTGCGCAGCCGCTACGGCCTGAACTTTTGTCAGGTGGCACCCGATCTCGGCGAAGAAGGCCTGCCGGTGCGCGCGCTGGGCATGGCCGGTGCCGACTATTTACGTAATCTGCTGGCCTCCACGCCGGCGATCACGCTGGGTCTCGGCCACGGCCGGACGCTGTCGGCAGCAATTCACCAGCTGGCACGTATCGACGCGCCGCACCTGCGCTTTGTCTCCCTGCTCGGCTGCCTGACGCGCAACTACGCGCTCAATCCGCATGACGTCATGCATCGCATCGCCGAAAAAACCGGTGCGCAGGCCTACATGATGCCGGTACCGTTTTTTGCCAACACCGAAGAGGATCGCGATGTGCTGCTGGCGCAGCGTGGTGTTAGCGAAGTGTTCAGCATGGCCGCGCACAGTGAAGTGAAGCTGGTGGGCATTGGCACCGTGGAACCAGCCGCCCAGCTGGTGGAAGCCGGAATGATCGATGCAGCCGAGATCCGTGCCCTGTCGGAAGCCGGCGCGGTGGGCGAACTGCTGGGGCACTTTTTTGCCGCCGATGGGCAGATGATTCACAATTCGCTGACGGCACGCACGCTGTCGGTGCCGCTGGATCTGGCGCAGCGCGCAGAGATCGTGGCGCTGACCGGCGGACCGAGCAAAGTGGCGGCGATCCGCGCGGTGCTGGCCAGCGGACTCGTCACCGGTTTGATCACCGACGAGCTGACGGCGCAGGCGCTGCTAACTTCATGAATCGTCAGCTCACTCAACCTTGTTCAGCGGTTTAGCGCTTGCGCGCCGTCCAGCCATGTATCAGCAGCGACTGAAAGAAGCGCTGCGGCGGCGTGAAACCGGCCTGCGCCATCAGCGCTTCGGTCTGGGCAGCAGGCAGCAACAGCAGCCGCTGCGTCAGCATCTGCTTCATCTCATCCAGATTTTGCGCCCTGCCGCTGGCGCTCTCATGCATGGTTTTCCAGAACAGCAGTTGTTCATCAAAGCCGGTATCCTGCACATCGCCAGCAATTTCTGCCGTCACTAAGCGTCCGCCCGGTTTGAGCTGCTGCTGCATCTGCTGATAAATACCCGCCCGCTGCGGATGCTGGATAAAATGCGTCACCAGCAGGCAAAGCACCACATCGTAATCGGCGGTAACCGGCACGTCGTTAAGGTAGCCCTGATGCAGCTGGCAGCGCGCCCGTATCCCGGCGGCGCTGAGTTTCTCTGTGCAGACCGCCAGCATGTCCGGTGAAGGATCGACACCGGTAAACTGCCATTCCGGGTGCTGCTGCGCCAGCCGGATAATTTCGCTGCCGGTCCCGACGCCCACACACAGCACCCGCGCCTGCGGCGGCGCGTTGTCCAGCACCAGTGAAATCAGCAGATGCAGATTATCGGCGATTGGCTGATGTTTGCCGTTATACGCGTCGTACTGCCGCGCAAACTCTTCGTTGAAGATATCGTTGGTATTTTGCGTCATCATTGTCCCGATCGGTTGTCATCATGTAACTTTATTTATTACATGAATAGTGCGTCGATGCAATCAATGGCTGATCACGCTAAGCCTGAGGGAGAGATTGAACGCAATAAAGGTTAAACCAGACTGAGCTGCAGCGACTGCGCGCGCAGCTGCTGCTGCCAGCCTGCGGCGAGTTCCGCGTCGGTAATCACCTGCTTAAACGGCTGTAGCGGCGCCAGCGCATAGGGATGAATCTGACCAAATTTGGAGGAGTCGGTGAGCGCGACGGTGTGGGTAGGCTTTTCCATGATGGCGTTTACCACATCGCAGCGCAGCATGTCGCGGCTGGTGAAACCGGTCGCCTCATCCCAGCCGTCAATGCCAATAAACGCTTTATGGAAGTTGAGATGCTGAATGCACAGCCGCGTTAACGGCCCGACCACTGACTCACTGCTTTTCTGAAACAGCCCGCCGAGGATAATCACATCGCCGCCCTGCTCACGCAGCAGTCCGGCGATGTAATGGCTGACGGTGATGATGGTGATGTCCTGCCGATGGCTGAGCTCTCGCGCCAGCAGCGCATTGGTGCTGCCGCCTTCAATAAACACCGTTTCGCCGGGATTAACCAGCCCGGCGGCGTACTCCGCCAGGCGTTTTTTCACCGCAAAGCGGGTTTGCATGCGCGCGCCTACGTCATCACTTTCCGGCGCCACGGCGGAACCGTGCACGCGGCGCAGAAAGCCGCCCTTCTCCAGCAGGTTCAAATCCTGGCGCACCGTCACCTCCGAAACGCCGGTGGTTTGCGCCAGTTCATTGACGCTGACGCTGCCGCGCTCGCTGACCAGTTGAATGATGTGCTGATGACGTGCGTTCATAGAGCCTGCTGTAAAAAAGTTTTTGCCCAGCTTAGCAGAAATCACGCTAATCCCAGACTGCGCCGGCCGTTTTCATTCAGATCCTGCGGCGTAAAACGGCCGCGCCAGCTGGCTTCGTAATCCTCTTTAGGGAAATCGCCCGGTGAGACACCGGTCACCAGCGCCTGCGCCACCTGCTGCGCATAGTCGGCGTTTTTATCGCACATCGGCGCGGCGGGAATGTACATCACGTTGCCCCAGCCCTGCTGATTTTCTACCGGCGCCACCGCATGAATCACGTCGCAGTGCCACCACACCGAATCGCCCGCCTGCAGCGCCGGGATCGAACACAGGCCGGCAATTAATTCCGGATGCCAGCGCTCTGATACCGGCAGCACTTTGCCCGGCGCCACGCCGCACAGCTCCTCTTCCGGCACATCCTTCAGTAACGGACGCAGCAGCAGATAGGCCATGGCTTCCGGCACCGGCACCACGTGCAGCAGTCCCTGACCGGGCTGCATATCAGAGAGTGCGGTCCAGCCCTGGAAAGTGCGGAACACCGAACATTTGGTGGTGGTGCCAGACTGATACTCCTGCACGGCCGTGCGGTGCGCCGCATCCCACGGATCGTACTGATCGAACTGGTTAGAAAAGATCTTGCTGAACACCTGCTGATAGGCCGGCAACAGCCAGCGCTCCAGCGCGCCGGAATCGGTGTGCGCGCCCAGCCCTTTTGAGGTGGTACCCGGCAGCCGGCGCCGGATGCGATCCGGATAGATGATGCTCACGTCTGGATCAAACCAGCGCGTACCGGCGGATTCGAATTTCCACAGGCGATTGAGGAACGCCTGGGTTTGCGCCATGGCCTCGCTCTGGCGTGCTGACATCTGCGCATCGCTCCAGTAGATGGGGTAGATCTCCGGCCGCGAGGCGTCGAGGTTGCCAAAGAAGTTGTCGCCCGGCCCCTGATAGACACGGTCGAAATCATTGTCGTCGAGGTAGTTGAGCATGTCAGCATCCCACGCCAGCGCCTGCTCGCGGCTGAAGGTTTGCTTTACCACCACGCAGCCGCGGCGGCGGATATGATCTTTGGTCTGTTCGCTGATGCGGCCAGCGGCCAGATCCGCGAAGCTGACCTGCGGCCACGCCGTACCGTGCTGCTTCTCTTCGGCGCGCGCGGCCGCGATTTCACTAACAATCTTACTTCTGACCTGCTCAAACAGGCCTTCGACATCGCCAATCTGTGCTCTGAGCACCTGCTTCATCAGGCGCACATGCTGTTTAAAATCGTCGGGTTGTTGTTCTGAGGTAAAAGTGGTGTTCATCTCGCACTCCGTCTGTTTACGCTTAAGTTTCATTCGAAACACATTACATATTCATTCATAACATCGTGCGAACAAAAAGACAGCACACAGGCAAAAAATAGCGAGCATGGTCACAGTTATTTATCTGAGGGATTTTCGCTTGAAAGGGATCATGGAGCGAAACGGTGGGATGAATAACGCAAGCGCGCCTTGATCAGGCACGCGGGGGCCGCCCTCCATGGCAGCCCGGGAAAATTACGGCTGATCGAATAAATGACGGTACTGCACAAAGTCGGTTTGTTGCGCCAGCCGATCGTACAGCGCCCGCGCGTGGCTATTAGACGCCTGCGTCAGCCAGTAAACGCGTGAACAGCCGAGCTTCTCTGCCTGTTCATAGACCGCCAGAATCAGCGCCTTGCCGGCACCCAGACCGCGCGCGGCTTCGCTGACGTAGAGGTCCTGCAAATAGCAGTAGTCGCCCTGAGTCCAGGTTGAGCGATGGGTAAGAAAATGCACCAGCCCGACCATCGCGCCGTCCTGCTCGGCCACCAGACAGTGCATGGGTTCCGCGCGGGACAGCAAGCGGCGAAAGCTCTCGCCGGTGGTGTTATCGTCAATGGTAGTCTGATAAAAGCGCTGATAGCCCTGCCACAGCGCCAGCCACGGCATGAAATCTTCGGCGCGCAGCGCTCTGATGGTTATCATTCGTCCTTCCCGATGTTGCTGATGATTTTTTCCGCAGCCACCACCCGATCGTCATTCGGGAACCACTTATTTGCCAGCATAATCAGCGCAACCCGCTGCGACGGAATAAAGACCGCATAGGTGGCGTATCCGTTGGTGGAGCCGGTTTTGTTGTACCACGCCTGCTGCGGCGCAGCCTGCGGCGGCGTAATCCGCGTGGCTTTCATGCCCTTCATGATGCGCGCGCCGCTGTTGCCGTCCACCAGTTGCTGCGTAGTGACCGGCAGCGGGTAATATTCCCACATCATCGCCTGAGTAAAAGCGGCCTCGGTGTGATAATAGCCCTGATGCGTCGCGGCCACCGCCTGTTGCCATGCGGGCGCGACCGGCTGTTGCTGCAGCTGAATGGCCAGCCAGCGAATCAGATCGGCAGAGGTGGATTTCAGGCCATAGGATTCCGCATCCAGCGGGCCTGGCGTGACCCGCACCGGGCGATCCTGCTTGTTATAACCCTGGGCGTAGCGCCCCATCTGCGATGCAGGCACCTGCACATAGCTGTGCGTCATGCCCATCGCCGGCAGCAGCTGCTTTTCCATCGCACTGATGAACGGCTGGTGCAGACTCTTAGCCGCAATCATGCCGAGCATACCGATACCGAGGTTGGAATAAACCCGCACCGTGCCCGGCTGGGCCTCTGGCTGCCACTGTTTGTACCAGTGCATCAGCTCGCGGGTATTGGTCACATCATCCGGTACGAACAGCGGCGTGCCGCTGGTGTGCGTCGCCAGATTCAGCAGCGAGACGCGATCAAAAGCGCTGCCTTTCAGTTCCGGCAGCCACTGGCTGGCCGCGTCGCTGAAATTCAGTTTGTTCTGCTGCGCCGCATAGCTGGCTAAGGTGGCGGTAAACGTTTTACTCAGCGAGCCGATTTCAAACAGCGTCTGCTCGTTGATCGGCTGTCCGCTCTCTTTCGATGCCACGCCGTAGTTATAAAATTCGGTTTTGCCGTCGTGCAGAATCGCCACCGCCATACCGGGGATTTGATACTGCTGCATCAGCGGTTTGATGATGCTGTCTGGTGATGTCGTTGCCAGCGCACTGCCGCTGACCAGCAGCGCGAGTGCGCTTAATCGGGCCCATGAAAACATGAAAATTCCTTTTCCTGCAGGTTAACCATGATGTCTGACCGGCAGTATATCGTTACCCCCGCCAGGCTTCCCGACAATTCTCATTGGTAGTGAACAAAATCACATCCTTTATGACCTGATTTGCCGTTTGCTGCGCCCGCTCCTATACCTTTGACAAGTAAGCGTTCATCGCAAGGAGCTGACAATGGAACAGGTTTTGACCCGCGAACAACGGCTTAGCCGCCTGCGCGCGCGCAGTTCGCTGCCGGTGCTGATCGTCGGCGGCGGCATCAACGGCATCAGTACTTTTCGTGAGCTGGCATTACAGGGCATTCCTGCGGTGCTGGTGGAGAAAGGTGACTGGTGCCAGGCGGCCAGCGGCGCGCTGTCGCGCATGATTCACGGCGGCCTGCGCTATCTGGAGACCGGCGAGTTTGGCCTGGTGAAGGAGTCGGTGATGGAGCGCGATCGCCTGCTGAAAAACGCCGCGCACTATGTGTTTCCGCTGCGCACCACCGTACCGATCGATAATCTCGGCGGTGGACTGGTTAACGCCACGCGACGTTTCCTGCGCCTGAGTGATAAGCCCACCCGGCGCGGCGCGCTGCTGATCAAAACCGGTCTGAGCCTGTACGACCTCTACACGCGACAGTACGGCGCTATGCCGCGCCACCAGCTGCGTAACGAAGCCGCCACGCGCGATCGCTGGCCTGGCTTCGCGCCCTGGGTGAAATACAGCGCCAGCTACTACGATGCGTGGATCAGCGCGCCGGAGCGACTCGGGTTTGAGCTGATTGAAGATGCGGAACGCGCCTGCCCGGAGGCGCTGGCGCTCAATTATCTGCGGGTGGTCAGCGCCAGCGACGAGACGGTGCTGCTGGAAGATACGCTGAGCGGTGAGCGCTTTAGCCTGCAGCCGCACGTGCTGGTGAATGCCGGCGGCGCGTGGATCGACCAGCTGAATCAGCAGCTGGCCGTGCATTCGCAGCCGACCAGACTGATAGGCGGCACCAAAGGGTCGCATCTGATCCTCGATCATCCCCAGCTGTTACAGATGCTGGACGGTGAAATGGTCTATTTCGAAAATCAGGAAGGCCGGGTGTGCATCATGTTTCCCTGGTTCGGCAAAGTGCTGGTGGGCTCCACCGATATCCGCGTTGATGACCCTGAGGGCGTGGTGTGCGAAGCCGAAGAGCAGGCTTACATTCTTGAGTCGCTGCGCTTTGTATTTCCTGACATTGTGGTGCCAGCTTCCGCAGTGGTTTACACCTTCTGCGGCGTGCGCCCGCTGCCGGCCAGCGAGGCCAAAGTGAATGGCCAGATTTCACGTAACCATTCGCTGGTGCTGCTGCCGCCTGACCACGCGCGTGCCTGGAGCACGCTGTGTCTGGTCGGCGGTAAATGGACCACCTTCCGCCGCTTCGGGGAAGAGGCCGCCGACCGCGTGTTGCGCCTGCTGGGAGAAAAGCGTCGCGTCTCCAGCAGCGACCTGCCGATTGGCGGCGGCCGGGATTTTCCGGCGCCGTCCGCCCAGCCCGCCTGGCTCAGTGCGCTGGCGCAGCACTATGACCTTCCGCTGGCACGCGTGACGCAACTGGCGAAACGCTACGGCAGCCGGGCCCTGCCGCTGCTGCAGCAGATTCAGCAGCACGGCGAACAGCCGCTGCAGCATCATGCCGGTTACAGCGCCACCGAACTGCGCTATCTGATTGAGCATGAACAGGTGTGCCAGCTGGAAGATGTGCTGGTGCGCCGCACGTCACTGGCTATCTGCGGTGAATTAACGCCGCCGCTCATGCAGGAAATTTCGCAGCTGCTGGCCGACTCGCTCGGCTGGCAGGACAGTCAGCGCGCTGAACATCTGCAGCACACCGCAATCAGCCTGGCGCAGCGCCATGGGCTGCACGCGCTCGCATCCGCGTTTTCACAGGAGGAAGTTCAGGATGTCACTCACCCCTAAAGTTCGCCTCAACCGGTTATTTCACCACGGCAAGTGCCTGGATGTGGCGATCGATCACGGCATCGCCAACGAGCCCGATTTTCTGCTGGGGCTGGAAGATATTGAAAGCGTGATGCGCAACCTGATTGCCGCACAGCCGGATGCGATCCAGGTCAATTATGGTCAGGCCGATCTGCTGCAGCGCGTTGCCGGACGCAAACCGGCGCTGGTGATGCGCACCGACGTCGGCAATGCCTATAACGCGGCGCGCCACCGCGAGATGTGGGCGGTGCTGCACAATCCGGAGGCACCGATTCTTGCCGCGCTGCAGATGGATGCCGCCGCGGTGGTGGTCAATCTCTACCAGATCCCGGATGAACCGGGCATTTTTCGCATGTGCGTGGAGAACATTGGCCGCCTGCGCCAGGCCTGCGATCGCTATGCCATGCCGCTGATGGTGGAGCCGCTGGTGATGGCCCCCGCCGGCCAGGGCGCGGCGTACGGCTCGCTCGGTGACGTCAGACAAATCGTGCCGCTGGTGCGGCTGGCGCGGGAGCTGGGTGCCGACATCATTAAAGCCGACCCCACGGACAACGTAGAGGATTTCCATCGCGTGGTGGAGGCGGCGCGCTGTCCGACGCTGGTGCGCGGCGGCGGCAAAGGGGAACTGGGCGCGGTGCTGGCGAAAAGCGCCGCGCTGATGGCGCAGGGTGCCAGCGGCATGGTGTATGGCCGCAACGTTTATCAACATGATAATCCGTCACGCGTGGTCAGCGCGCTGATGGCGATTATTCATCAGGGTGTCAGCGGCGCGGATGCGCTGGACATCTACCAGCAGGGTTAAGCGTGACCTGCACCGGCGCTTAAGCGGTGCGCCGTCTTCGCCTGAAACGGAGTCGGATATGAGCCAGATTCTCGGCATCGATGCCGGAAACACCATGATCAAAGCGGTACTGTTTGACCTGAGTGGCCGCGTGCTGTCGGTAGCGGAGTGCGCCGGCGAAACGCATCAGCCGCAGGAAGGCTATGCTGAACGGCCAGTTGAAGATATCTGGCGCGGCGTCAGCAGCGCGGTAAGTCGCTGCCTGCAGCAAGCCGGCACGCGCGGCAGCGAAGTGATTGCCGTCGGGGCCGCCGGACACGGCAACGGGTTGTATGCGCTGGATCGTCAGCAGCGCCCGCTGTTTGGCATCCAGTCGATTGATCATCGCGCCAGCGCCACGGTACAGGCGCTGGAATCCAGCGGTGCGGCGCAGCAGATTTACGCGCTGTCGTTGCAAAAACCGTGGCCCGCCGCAACACCGGTGCTGATCGGCTGGATACGTCAGCATCAGCCGGAACGCTGGGCGCAGATCGGCCATCTGCTGTGTGCCAAAGATGTCATCGCCCATTTTCTGTGCGGCAACGTCAGCGCGGACTATTCGGATGCCGCCGGTGCCGGGCTGATTGATTATCGCCAGCGCAGCTACAGTCGTGAATTGCTGGCGTTATATGGCATTGAAGAGGCGCTCGCCCTGCTACCACCGCTGCGTGAATCCTGCGAGGTTACCGGCGTGGTCTCGGCCCGGACGGCACAGCTCACCGGTTTACCGGCCGGCATCCCGGTGGTGGCCGGCATGTTTGACGTGGTTGCCAGCGCGGTCGGCTCGGGCGTAGTGAACTGCGGTGAGGCCTCCATTGTCGCCGGTACCTGGAGCATCAATCAGGTGGTGGTCGACAAACCTGACTATCTGCGCCCGGTGTTTATGAATTCGATCATCGAACGCGACCGCTACATGGCGATCGAGGCCAGCGCCACTTCTGCCGCCAATCTTGACTGGTTCCTGCGTGAATTTGATGATGGCCGCGCCGGCCAGGGCGCGGCGCGCAGCAGCGACAGCGTGGCACAGGTCAGGCCTGACGCGCAGCTGCCGCTGTATCACCCTTACCTCTATTCAGGGCGGAAAGCCGAACCCGCCAAAGCCGGCTTTTACGGCCTCGGCGGCTGGCATACGCGCGCTGACATGCTGTTTGCCCTGTTTGAAGGCGTGACCTTTGCCCACCGGGCGCACATTGACCGGCTGCGCGCGGCCGGCATTACGGTCAACCAGGCCACGCTCTCCGGCGGCGCGACGCGCAGCAGTGTCTGGCCGCAAATGTTTGCCGACGTACTGGGGATGCCGATTCGCGTCGCAACCTGCCACGAAACCGGGGCGCTGGGTGCCGCGCTGTGTGCGGGCGTGGGCGTGGGTCAGTGGCCGAATCTGGCTGCCGCCGTGCAGCAGGCGGTTACCCTTGCGCCGGAGGCGCTGCAGCCCCGCGCGGCGCGCTTCGCGTTCCATGACACCCGCTACCGGCTGTTTAAAAAACTTGAACTGGCGATGAGCGACATCTGGCGCACCGCCAGTTAATGGCGGTGCGGCGTGAACAAACCATGACACCGGCGGGCAAATGCTGTACACTTGATGCATAAAAATGTTCACATGAACATCATCAGGAGGTTGTGATGTCCACCGCATCGGCTTTTAATCCCACCAGCGGATCGCGCATCTTTGATCCGTCGCTGATTCAGCACGCCCGCCCCTCTTTTATGGATCAGATGGGGCTGCCGCGTAACCGGCTTAAGGCGCATAAGTTGATCACCGACGGCATGGATGTCGGCATTGTCGAACGCGCCGCCACGATTCTGAAAGCGACGCCGATCGACATCGCGCAAATGGTCTCGATTGACCGCAACACCTACCGGCGCCGCGAGAAGTCCGGATCGCAGCTTTCGGTCGAACAGGGCGCACGCATCTATCAGGTGTTTGAAGTGCTGGATGCGGTGATTCAGCTGTTCGCTGGCGATCCGGAAGTGGCGATGCACTGGATGTATCAGCCCGCGCTGGCGCTCGACAACGCGCAGCCGATTAACATGCTCAGTACGCCCGCCGGCTGCGATGCGGTGCTGACGCTGATTGGCCGCCTGGAGCACGGAGTGATTGTCTGATGACACGACGGAAGGATCCGGCCGCACCCGTCAGGGTGTTCTATCGAATTGTCAAAGCGGAGTACGCCAGCCAGGCGTTTAACGGCGCTGGCGCAGAAAAATGGGGTGGCCGCTGGAATCCGCCCGGGATGAAAGCGGTTTACCTCAGCAGCTCTAAAGCGCTGGCGACGCTGGAACTGGTGGTGCACGCCGGGAAAACGCTGCTGGAGCAAAGCCGCTTTGTGGTGTTTACCGTGGCGGTACCGGAGTCCGACATCATCGCCCTCGACAGCAGTAAACTGCCGGCCGGCTGGGAAAAATATCAGCAGCAGGAGGAGACGCAGGCCATCGGCGCGGCGTTTCTCAATCCGCACAACGGCTTTCCCCTGCTGATGACGGTACCCAGCATCCTCACCGGCGAAGATAATGCGCTGTTTAACCCCGATCATCCGGGCGCGGCCGCGCTGATTGCCACAGCGACCTCCGCACCCTTCGCCATCGATCGCCGTATCAAAGACGATCCGTAAACGCTCTAGCGGCACTGGCTGGCACAGTTTTGTACGCAAATCTGCGCCAGCGAGCCACAGCCGCCGCCGTTGTCATTCTTGCACTGCGATTGCTGCACATAACAATTCTGCTGACAGGAAGAGACATCACACTTCGCTGCTACCGGCGTGAGCTGCGGCAAATCCCCTTTTCTCTCCGGCTGCCACGGCGTTTGCGCCCCTGCGCTCAGGCAGCCCAGCAGCCATAACATCATTATCCACTTCATCATTCAGTCCTCGCAGGATGGATGTAGAGAGTATGAACGCTGGCCGGATGATTGCCAGCGTGAAACCTTTGGTTCACCTTCCGCCTGATGATGCCCTGTTAAGGTGCAGACTCTGCGCCCATTACTGAAGCAGCGCCTGACCCAGCCAGAACATAAATCATTATTTTCAACACTTTAACCCACTATCACCCTGACCCTGCAAAATGGTACAAAAGTTGCAGGGCTTAGGGTGCACAGTAAAGGAGACGGTAATGAAAGCGATTGTGATTGGAGCGGGCATCGGCGGCATGAGCGCGGCGCTGGCGCTGGAAAAAGCGGGTTTCAGCACCGCGGTATATGAAGCGGTGAAAGAGATGAAACCGGTCGGCGCGGCCATCTCTATCTGGCCTAACGGCGTGAAGTGTCTCAATGCGCTGGGTCTCAAGGCACAGCTGCGCGCGCTCGGCGGCAATATGGCGTTTATGGCTTACAACGATGGCCACAGCGGCAGCACCCTGACCCGCTTCAGTTTGTCACCGCTGGTGCAGCAGGTTGGCGAATACCCTTATCCGGTCGCACGCGCAGAGTTACAGGCGCTGCTGATCGACAGCTACGGCCGCGAACGCATCCGCTTTGGCAAACGCGTTGAACGGGTGGAGCAGCATGCCAGCGGCGTGACCGCCTGGTTTGATGACGGCAGCCAGGCTGAAGGGGATTTTATGGTGGCCGCCGACGGCACCCACTCGGTGATTCGCCATCACGTGCTGGGCGAACACGTCGAGCGCCGCTACGCAGGCTACGTTAACTGGAATGGCCTGGTCACCATCGATGAGAGCATCGCGCCCGCCGATCAGTGGACCACGTTTGTCGGCGAGGGCAAGCGCGTCTCGCTGATGCCGGTGAGCGGTAACCGCTTCTACTTTTTCTTTGATGTCCCGCTGCCAAAAGGGCTGGCGCAGGATCGCGCAACGGTGAAAGACGATCTGCGCGGCTATTTTGCCGGCTGGGCCGAGCCGGTTCAGCGGCTGATCGCCAGCATTGACGCACAAACCACCAATCGCGTGGAGATTCATGATATCGAACCCTTCAGCCGCTTTGTCAGAGGACGTGTGGCGCTGCTGGGGGATGCGGCACACAGCACCACGCCGGATATCGGTCAGGGCGGCTGTGCGGCCATGGAAGATGCGGTGGTACTGGCGCAAACCCTGACCGCCCACTCGCTGGGCATTGAGGACGGGCTGCTGCGCTATGAAGCGCGCCGCGTCGAGCGCACCCGTGATTTGGTGCTGAAAGCGCGCAAGCGTTGTGATGTCACCCACGCCAAAGATGCGGCGGTCACCGCGGAATGGTATGCCGGACTGAAAGAGGAAACCGGCGAGCGCGTGCTGGCCGGCATGTGTGACACCATTGAAGGCGGTCCGCTGGGATAAGCGTGCAGGCCAGCCAGCTGCACCGCTGGCTGGCCCTTCGGTTACGGCGCGTTACGCCTCGTCGAGGCCGCGGTGTTTCAGCATCGGCCCGATGTCCGGCGCTTTACCGCGCCAGGCCAGCCACAGATGCTGCAGATCGCTGCTGTTACCGCGCGACAGAATCTGCTCACGGAAGCGCTGACCATTTTCCCGCGTCAGACCGCCCCGCTCGACAAACGCCTGATAACCATCGTCGGCCAGCATCTGCGTCCAGATATAGGCGTAATACCCGGCCGCATAGCCGCCACCCCAGATATGACGGAAGTAGCTGGAGCGATAGCGCGGCGGCACGGCACTCAGAGCAATATTCTCCGCCGCCAGCGCCTGCTGCTCAAAATGGCTGACATCCTGCGGATTATCGTGCGGTGACAGCGAGTGCCACTGCAAATCAAGCAGTGCCGCCGCCAGCAGTTCGGTCATGTCATAGCCTTTGTTGAATTTCGCGGCGCGCACCATTTTGTCGCGCAGCGCAGCGGGCATCGCTTCACCGGTCTGATAATGACGCGCATAGTGGGAAAACACCTGATCCTGACTGGCCCAGTGTTCGTTGATTTGCGACGGAAACTCGACAAAATCACGCGGTGTGGCGGTGCCGGACAGGCTGGCATAGCGCTGGGTGGCGAACAGGCCGTGCAGCGTGTGGCCAAACTCATGGAACAGCGTGATCACCTCATCCCAGCTGAGCAGTGCCGGCTGACCGGGCTGCGGCTTGCTGTAATTGCAGACGTTGTAAATCACCGGCCGGCCTTCCAGCAGCGTCGACTGGTCGACGAAATTGCCCATCCATGCGCCACCGCTCTTGTTATCCCGCGTGAAGAAATCGGTGTAGAACAGCGCTAACGGTGCACCGTCGGCATCGAAAATCTCATAAACGTTGACGTCCGGATGGTAGACCGGCAGATCGTGGCGCTGTTCAAATCGAATGCCATACAGCTGGCTGGCACACCAGAACACGCCCTTTTCCAGTACAGTGTTGAGCTCAAAATAGGGGCGGATTTGCCCTTCGTCCAGCGCGTATTGCGCGGTGCGTACCTGCTCAGCGTAGTAATTCCAGTCCCAGGCGCGCAGCGGGAAGCTGTGGTTTTGATCGGCGATCAGCTGCTGAATATCCGCCGCTTCACGCCCGGCGCGCGCCGTCGCGGCGGGCACGATGTTGCGCATAAAGGACTGGGCGGCTTCCGGCGTTTTCGCCATCTGATCCTGCAGGCTCCATGCTGCGAAGCTATCGAAGCCCAGCAGACTGGCCTGCTGCGCACGCAGTTGCGCCATACGCGAGACGATGGCGCGCGTGTCGTTGTCGTCACCCTGCTCGCTGCGCGTCAGCGCCTGCTGAAACAGCGCTTCGCGCGTGGCGCGCACCGTCAGCGACTGCAGCACCGGCTGCTGGGTGGTATTTTGCAGAGGGATTAGCCATGCATCGTGCAGCCCGCGCGCCCCGGCGGCGTCCTTCGCCTGTGCCAGCGCCGCCGGCGACAGGCCGTCCAGCGCCGCCGCGCTGCTGACGGTATAAGCGGCGGCGTTAGTTGCCGCCAGCAGCCGGTTACCGAAACGCGTGCCCAGACTGGCCAGCTCCTGATTACAGGCGCGCAGTTGCGCTTTATCGCTCTCACTCAGGCTGGCGCCGGCCAGCTGAAAGCGCTGCCAGGTGACTTCCACCAGACGCATCGCTTCGGCATCCGGGCACTGCGAACCGCGCTGCTGATACACGCTGTCGAGCCGCGCAAACAGCGCCGGGTTAAGGTAGATTTCGTCATTGAGCGCCGTCAGCTGCGGGGTGATCAGCTCGTCAACCTGCTGGAGCCGCTCGCTGGTATTGGCTGAGGTCATCGCGGCAAAAACGGGGTACACGCGATTTAGCAGGCTACCGCTGCGCTCCAGCGCTTCATAGGTATTAGCAAAGGTTGCCGGCTCGGGGTTGCTGGCGATGGCCGCCACTTCCTGGCGCTTTTCGGCGATTCCGGCTTCCAGCGCCGGCAGGAAATGCGCTTCGTCGATCAGATCAAACGGCGGTGTCTGGTACGGCAACGGGCTGACGTTAAAAAACGGATTGGCACGTGAAGTCATTATCGCTCCTGATAATCAGCAACGCCGCAGCCACCTGCGGCGGGATGCTTTTATCCTGGCAGTTTCGTCGCCTGGCAACAACCTTGCGCGTGCGTATGGCTTTCGCGCTGCCACACGCACTTACCGTTGACCCAGGTTTGCGCGATGTTACGGTCATCACCCAGCGTCATCAGGACAAACAAACGCTGATGGATATCGTCGCTGTTGGCCATGCGCAGCTGCTGCAGCGGTGATACGGCAGGATCGATCACCACAAAATCTGCCTCTTTACCGGGGTTGAAGTTGCCGATTTTGTCATCAAGATCCAGCGCATGGGCGCCGCCCAGCGTGGCGTGATAAATCGCTTCTGCGGCACTGAGTTTGTACTGCTGCAGCTGCCCCACCTTATAGGCTTCACCCAGCGTCTGCAGCATATTGAAGGTGGTGCCGGCGCCGACATCGGTGCCCATGCCCATGCGCACGCGCTGCTGCCAGCGGCGTTTAAGATTGAACAGTCCGCTGCCGAGGAACAGGTTGGAGGTCGGACAGAAGGCCATCGCCGAGTCGGTGTCGTGCAGGCACTGCCATTCGCGATCCTCAAGATGCAGGCAGTGAGCAAATACGCTGCGTTTGCCGGTGAGCTGATGCTGGTGATACACATCAAGATAGCCATCATGGGCGGGAAACAGCGTTTTTACCCAGGCGATCTCCTGCTGATTTTCGCTGAGATGGGTATGCAGCCAGGTGTCGGGAAACTCGTTTTTCAGCTGCTGCACTTTTTCCAGCAGCTGCGGCGATGAGGTCGGCGCAAAGCGCGGCGTCAGCGCATAACCGAGACGCCCGCGCTGGTGCCAGCGCTGAATCAGCTCACGCGTCTGCTGATAACTTTGCGCCGGCGTTTCGGTCAGTTCCGGCGGTGCGTGGCGGTCCATCATTACCTTGCCGGCAATCAGCCGCATCTCCAGCTGTTCGGCGGCGCTGAACAGCGCATCTACCGATTGCGGATGCACCGTACCAAACACCAGCGCAGTCGTGGTGCCATTGGCGAGCAGCTGTTGCAGGAAAAACGCTGACATGCGCGCCGCGTGCGCCGCACAGTGGTACTGGCTCTCGACCGGAAAAGTGTACTGATTGAGCCACTCCAGCAGCTGTTCACCGAACGCGCCGATCATTTCGGTCTGCGGATAGTGAATATGGGTATCCACAAACCCCGGCAGGATCAGCTTGCCGCGCAGATCGATCACCTGCGTTGATTCCAGGTGTTGATGTGCCGGCTGCCAGCGCTCCAGACTCACCACTTTGCCGTCGCGCAGCGTCAGCAGACCGTCTTCGAGGTAGCGTGCCTGGTCGGTGAGGCCATCGGGCTTGTCAGCCAGCGCGGGGAAATCAAAAAAACTGGCGCGCAGGCGGGTTACAACAGAGTCAGACATGACGCTTCCTTCAGGGTGTAATGCAGGTTTCAGATAGATATAGCAAAGATATTGCAAACCGCATGCCAGGCAAGCGAACCCGATAATCACTTTAAATTCAGATAAATACACAGTTTCAGCGCGACTATCGTCGCAAAAATTGCAGGCAATCGTATGCGTAATCGATTGCCTGTCCGTGGTATTGCCCTTGCGCATTGCGCTGGCGTTTGACGCCGGGAAAATGAGCCTGATCGGGCACGCTCATGGTGCAGGGCTGCACCGCAAACGTGCAGGAAAGATTCTGCAACACGCCGCTCACGCTTTTCATGAGCGCCGCTGCGGGGTTAATGCTAAGGTGTGGCAGAGAACCTGAAATCGTATAAGGAACAGTGAGATGATTATTTTTGTTACCGGTGCGACCGCCGGTTTTGGTCAAAGTATCACCCGCCGCTTCATTGCTACAGGTCACAAAGTGATCGCCAGCGGACGCCGTGCTGAGCGTTTGCAGGAATTAAAACAGGAACTGGGCGACAACCTGTACACCGTGCAGCTGGATGTGCGTAACCGCGCGGCTATCGAAGAAGCCATCGCCGCCCTGCCCGCCGAATGGCGTGATATCGATGTGCTGGTTAACAATGCCGGGCTGGCGCTGGGCGTCGAACCGGCGCATAAAGCCAGTGTTGAAGACTGGGAAAATATGATCGACACCAACAACAAAGGGCTGGTGTATATGACGCGCGCCGTGCTGCCTGCCATGGTAGAGCGCAACGTCGGTCACATCGTCAACATTGGCTCGATAGCCGGCAGTTGGCCGTACGCCGGCGGCAACGTGTACGGGGCAACCAAGGCGTTTGTGCGCCAGTTCAGCCTCAACCTGCGCACCGACCTGCACGGCACCGCGCTGCGCGTCACCGATATCGAGCCTGGCCTGGTGGGCGGTACCGAGTTTTCGAACGTGCGCTTCAAAGGTGACGATGGCCGCGCGGATGCGGTGTATGAAGGCACCACCGCGCTGACGGCGGAAGACGTGACGGAAGCGGTCTATTGGGTGACCACGCTGCCGAAGCACGTCAACATCAACACGCTGGAAATCATGCCGGTGACGCAAACCACCGCCGGACTGAAAGTGTTTAAAGGATAAGCAAGCTGCGCGTGGCGGCCCGTCGGGTCGCCACGCGCGCCCGGTTCAGGCCTTGCCCCAGCCGATAACGATAATCAGCATGCCGCTGAACGCCACCAGCGCACCGACCCAATCCCACGCACTCAGTTTGACGCCATCGACCAGCCGCAGCCAGATCAGCGCCGTTAACACATACACGCCGCCATAAGCCGCATAAACCCGACCGCTGGCTGCCGGATGCAGGGTTAGCAGCCAGACAAACAGCGCCAGGCTGGCTGCGGCCGGTAACAATAGCCAGGCGCTCATGCCGCGCTTCAGCCACAGCCACGGCAGAAAACAGCCTGTGATCTCGGCAATCGCAGTGATAAAAAACAGCAGCGCGGTTTTCACCAGCATACAAAGTCTCTCTGATCGTTAAACAAACCGCTCACCGCTGGTGAGCAAAGAAGCAGCGATGATATACTGGCAGACAGTGTTGTGACAGCCGCCCTGCGCGCTGTGCTGGAGTTAACGAAAGGAAATGACGATGAAAAAAATGTTTTCCGCCCTGCTGGCTACTACGCTCACCGCCAGCGTATTGCTGACTGCGCCGCTGGCTGTCGCTAAGACGGATCGCCTGATTATTGAAGATGGCAACAACGCGGCCAGCAACGAGGCGGCGCGTCAGAGCAAAGAGCAGTGGAACGATACGCGCAACCTGCGTAATAAGGTGAATACCCGCGTGGAGAAAGAGTTCGACAAGGCAGACCGGGCCTTTGATACCCGCGACGCCTGCGAAAAAAGCTACAACGTTAATGCGTACTGGGAACCGAACACCCTGCGCTGCCTCGATCGCCGCACCGGCCGTCCGCTGGCGCCGTAATGCGCGCCAGCTGCTATAGTTTTTACGGGAATGACGCAACAAGGAGTGAGTGATGAAAAAACGTAATGCAGTTGTGTTGCTAATGGCGCTGGCGTTACCGCTGGCGGTGCAGGCGTCCTGCGAAAGCGTGCGCGCCGACATCAGCAAAAAGATCATCAACAATGGCGTGGCGGAATCGGATTTTACGCTGGATATCGTGCCGAACGATCAGGTTGATCAGGCAGGCGGTCAGGTTGTTGGCCACTGTGAAAACGACACGCAGAAAATCGTTTACAAGAAAAACGGTCGCGATGCGGACAGCAGCGTGCCGGACAGCGCGGGCAGTTCGCAGGATGCTCCCGCACAGTAATCTCTTCGGGCGGCTGGTCGGCCGCCCTGCTTTATTCCGCCTCCGGCCGCTGACGCGGCATCAGCCACGCAATCCACAACGTCAGCAGCGCAATCAGCAATGCCACCACAAATACCCAGTGCAGCGAACTGGCAATCTGCCCGGTCCAGAAGTGTAACTGTTCCTGCGGCAGCGCCTGACGGCTCTCCGGTGCCATAATTTTCTGCATCGGATCGCTGGCCTGCGGCAGCCGCAGCGACAGGTTAAGATTGAGCACCGCGCCCATTATCGCCGTGCCGATGGCTGAACCCAGCATGCGGCTGAACATGATTGAGGCGGTGCAGATGCCGCGAATTTCATAGTGCGCATGATTTTGTACCGACACCAGAAAGGTGGTGCTGGTCATGCCCATCCCGGTGCCAATAACAAACGCCGTCAGCCCGGCCTGCATGATGCTGCTGTCGGCGCGCAGCAGCAGTAACAGCGCGCTGCCGGCAATCAGTAAAAACGCGCCGAGCTGCGCGGTAAAACGATACGAGGTGATCAGCATCAGGCGCCCGCTGAGCGTACTGGCCAGCGGCCAGCCAATTGACATCATCGCCAGCGCGCTGCCCGCCTGCAGCGGTGTGCCGCCAGTAATGCCCTGAATCCACGTCGGCAGAAACGCGCTGATGCCCATCATGGTGGCCCCGATAATCAGGTTCCCGGCATTACCGGCCACAATCAGGCGGCTGCGCCACAGCGCCAGCGGAAACAGCGGCGCATCGGCCCGCTGCTCGTGATGTTTCAGCCGCCAGCCGGCCAGCAGCGCCAGCGCCAGGAACGGCACCAGCCAGAAACCCAGCGCTTCCGCCTGTAACAGCGCCACCAACAGTGCGGTGACGCTGATCATCAACCAGCAGCTGCCGGTCAGATTCAGCGTTGCGCCCTGATGCTGTTCGCGCGCCGGCAGAAAACGCGCCAGCAGCAGCATGGAGAGCAGACCAATCGGCACGTTTACCCAGAAAATCACCGACCAGTTAAAGTGCTGAACCAGCCAGGCACCGCTGAGCGGACCGATGACGGCCGCGACGCCCCAGACGCTGGAGAGCCAGCCCTGCACGCTGGCGCGCTCGCGCGGCGAGTAAATGTCCGCCACGATGGTGGTGGTCAGCGGCATAATCGCCCCGGCCCCCAGCCCCTGAAAGGCACGAAACACAATCAGCCACGTCATACTATGAGCAAAACCGCACAGCACCGAGCCCAGCAAAAACAGCGTTACGCCGACGAAAAATAATCGTTTGCGACCCCAGATATCCGCCAGTCTGCCGTACAACGGGACGCTTACCGCCTGCGTCAGAAGATAAATGGAAAACACCCAGCCAAACTGCGCGAAACCGCCAAGATCGGCAATGATGGTTGGCATGGCCGTGGCCACAATGGTGACCTCAATGGCAGCCATAAACATCGCCAGCATGCAGGCAATCAGAATCCAGTGGCGATGTTCCGTTTGTAATTGTGCGCTTTCAGTCATACGTCTCCCTTTTTCTTACAAGGCTAGTCGAAATTTCGCCGACTCAGTTTCCTCTGCGTGCGCCTGCTTGTGACAATGTCACCTATATTGATGAAAATTTTTTATTGTCGAGCGACACCTTATTTCATGCGGGTTTCGCTTAGTTTTACCACTTTTGTATCTACCTGATTTTGCCGTGAAAACTGGCAATGATCATCAAGCGTTGCTATAGCTCTAAAGGCAGTTTCTGGTTTTTCACTGTGAAAAAGCCGGGAAACAGTCATTTTAACTGCAATTTGACAGCGTGCTGGATTTTCGTCTGTGTATTGCACCGCATAACGCCGGTACGCTGAAAATAACGTCATAAAATCAATCGATTTTTTCAATCAGGGAGACGCACGCTATGCACAATGCATCGCTCGCCCGACGTGCCGGGCTGGCACTGCTCGCCATCGTGGTGGTGATAGCCCTGCTGGTGTGGGGATTAGGGCTGGATACGCTGCGCGACCGCAAGGTGGATTTACTTTACCTTGGGCAGCAACACCTGTACTTAGTGTTCTGGTCGATGTTATGCGCTTTACTGGTTGGCATCCCGAGCGGGATTTTGCTCAGCCGTCCCTTCGCCCGTCGCTGGGCTGAATATGTGATGCAAATCTTCAACGTCGGTAACACGCTGCCGCCGCTGGCCGTGCTGGCGCTGGCGATGGTGATTGTCGGCATTGGCGATCGACCGGCGCTGATCGCCTTGTTCCTCGCCTCGCTGCTGCCGATTGTGCGCAACACCTATGCCGGTCTGAGCGCGGTGCCGCCGTCGCTGATTGAAGCCGCCAACGGTATTGGCATGACCAAACTGCAGCGGCTGCGCCGGGTTGAACTGCCGAATGCGCTGCCGGTGATCCTCGCCGGGGTACGCATCGCGACCGCGATCAACGTCGGCACCGCGCCGCTGGCCTTTTTAATTGGTGCCAGCAGCTACGGCGAGCTGATCTTCCCTGGTATTTATCTCAACGACTTCCCGACGCTGATTCTCGGCGCAGTGGCCACCGCCCTGTTTGCCCTGATCCTCGACATGCTGCTGGCAGCATTGGGACGCGTCCTCAGCCCGCACTCTGCGGCTTAACCCGGAGCATGTAATCATGGCCACTGCTAATCTGCTGGCGCGCTGGGTCAAACGCACCGCGCTGGCCCTGACCGCCACCTTAACCCTCAGTCACGGCGCGCTCGCCGCCACGCCCATCGTAATGGCGACTAAAAGCTTTACCGAGCAACATATCCTGTCTGCGATGACGGTGATGTGGCTGCAAAAGAAAGGTTTTCAGGTCATCCCGAAAACCAATATCGCCACCACCATCGGGCGCAACGCGATGATCAACAAGCAGATTGATATGACGTGGGAATATACCGGCACCTCGCTGATTATTTTTAACCATATCAACAAGCCGATGTCGTCTGAAGAGGCGTACAAAACCGTTAAACAGCTGGACGCGAAGCTGGGACTGGTGTGGCTCAATCCTGCCCCGATGAACAACACCTACGCGTTTGCCATGCAGCGCCAGCGCGCTGAGGCGGAAGGCATCAGCACCATGTCGCAGCTGGTGGCGAAGCTGGAACAGGTGCGCAACACCGATCCGGATCACAACTGGAAACTCGGTCTCGATCTGGAGTTTGCCGGCCGCTCGGATGGTCTGAAACCGCTGCAGAAAGCCTACAACATGCCACTGGATCGCCCGCAGATACGTCAGATGGACCCCGGCCTGGTGTATAACGCGGTGCGCGACGGCTTTGTCGACGCCGGACTGATCTACACCACCGATGGCCGGGTAAAAGGCTTTGATTTGAAAGTGCTGGAGGATGATAAGCACTTCTTCCCAAGTTACAACGTCACGCCGGTAGTGCGTCAGGATGTGCTGGAAAGCCACCCCGGCCTCGAGGCCGCGCTGAATGCGCTGTCGCCGCTGATCACCGATGAAGCCATCACCGAGATGAACAAGCGCGTCGATATCGATCACCAGTCGCCGCAGCAGGTGGCGCGTGATTTCCTCAAATCCAAAAACATGCTGTAAGGAGGCGCAATGGATACCCTGCATTACATCATGGATAACTGGAACACGCTGCTGGCGCTCACCTGGCAGCACACCTGGCTGGTGCTGCTGGCGGTAGGTTTTGCCATCCTCGTCGGCGTGCCGCTGGGCATTCTGATTGTCCGCTTCAAATGGCTGGCAACACCGGTGCTGGGCATCGCCACCATCGTGCTGACCATCCCGACCATTGCGCTATTTGGCCTGATGATTCCGCTGTTTTCACTGATCGGTCAGGGGATTGGCGCCCTGCCGGCGATTACTGCGGTGTTTCTCTATTCACTGCTGCCGATTGTGCGTAATACCCATACCGCGCTGGAAAATCTGCCGCCCGGGCTGCGCGAAGCCGGTCGCGGTATCGGCATGACCTTCTGGCAGCGCCTGCGCTGGGTGGAAATTCCGATGGCGCTGCCGGTGATTTTTGGCGGTATCCGTACCGCCGTGGTGATGAACGTCGGCGTGATGGCGATTGCGGCGGTGATCGGTGCCGGCGGCCTGGGCCTGCAACTGCTGGACGGCATCAGCGGCAGCGATGTGCGTATGCTGATAGCCGGCGCACTGATGATCTGTTTACTGGCGATTATTCTTGACTGGCTGCTGCACCGTCTGCAGTCAGCGCTGACTCCTAAGGGGATTCGATAATGATAAAACTGGAAAACCTGACGAAAACCTTTACGCAAAAAAACGGCACCACGTTCAATGCCGTCGATAACGTCAGCCTGGAAGTGCCTGCCGGGGAGATGTGTGTGCTGCTGGGCCCGTCCGGCTGCGGCAAAACCACCACACTGAAGATGATTAACCGTCTGATCCCCGCCAGCAGCGGGCGGATTTTAATTAATGGCGAAGACACCAGCGGCCAGGATACCGTCACGCTGCGCCGCAATATCGGCTATGTGATTCAGCAGATTGGTCTGTTCCCGAACATGACCATTGAAGAGAACATTACCGTGGTGCCGCGCATGCTGGGCTGGGACAAAAAACGCTGCCGGGAACGGGCGACGGAGCTGATGAGCATGGTGGCGCTTGACCCGACGAAGTTTCTGCATCGCTACCCGCGTGAGATGTCGGGCGGCCAGCAGCAGCGCATCGGCGTGATCCGCGCGCTGGCGGCGGATCCACCGGTACTGCTGATGGATGAACCGTTCGGTGCCGTCGACCCGATCAACCGCGAGGTGATTCAGAACGAGTTCCTCGATATGCAGCGCCAGCTGAAGAAAACTGTGATGCTGGTGAGCCACGATATTGATGAGGCGCTCAAGCTCGGTGACCGCATCGCGGTGTTTGGCCAGGGCAAAATCGTGCAGTGTGCCAGCCCGGACGAACTGCTGGCGCAGCCGGCCAACGAATTTGTCGGCTCGTTCGTCGGTCAGGACCGTACGCTGAAACGTCTGCTGCTGGTGCAGGCGGGCGACGTCACCGATCAGCAGCCGACCATCACCGTGCAGCGCAGTACCCCGCTGCAGGAGGCGTTCGCGACCATGGACGACAATGACATGCGTTCGGTCACGGTGGTCGACGAAGATGGCAAACCGCTGGGCTTTGTCAAACGTCGTGAAGCGCGCGGCGCCACCGGCCGCTGCGAGGAGATGCTGCACACCTTTAAGGTCACCGGCAAAGCGGAGGAGAACTTGCGCGTGGTGCTGTCGAAGTTGTATGAACACAACACGGTATGGATGCCGATTGTCGATGAGGAAGGTCGCTACAGCGGCGAAATTTCGCAGGATTACATCGCGGATTACCTCAGCTCCGGTCGCACGCGCCGTCGTCTCAACCCGTAATCCCGACCGAACCGCGCCACGGAGGGCGCGATTCTCCAGGTAAATTGTGCGTCAGTTGCTCTCTTCAACCGCGCCGACCGCCGCAACCGTTTTAGCTTCATTCGGCAGCACCACGTTCAGCAGCATGGCGAGAATCCCGCCGGTGGTGACCGCATGACCAAACAGGTTGCTGACCAGCGGCGGAAACTGTTTCAGCACGTCCGGAACCGCTTCCACCCCGAGGCCAATGCCAAACGACACCGCCACAATCAGCATCTCACGCCGCCCCAGTGGGGCCTGCGTCATCACGCGAATACCGGCGGCGACCACACTGCCAAACATCACCAGCGTTGCCCCGCCCAGCACCGGCGGCGGAATCTGCTGTAGCAGGTTGCCGACCAGCGGGAAGATGCCCAGCAGCACCAGCATCAGGCCAATCACCATCCCCACGTAGCGACTGGCGACGCCGGTC
The DNA here is from genome assembly GCF_008632015.1 of Pantoea sp. B_9. Lineage (NCBI taxonomy): Bacteria > Pseudomonadati > Pseudomonadota > Gammaproteobacteria > Enterobacterales > Erwiniaceae > Pantoea > Pantoea sp. B_9. The sequence goes on from NZ_VWVL01000001.1 coordinate 378,291, forward strand.
ATCTGAATCACCCCGTTGTTCTGCGCAAAGGTGGTATTGGGAAACGCCGAGAACAGCGCCGCCAGCAGGCAGCTGAGACCATCGGCCAGAATTCCGCCCTGCAGCCGGCGCTGAAACCCGTCGCCTTCCAGCGGCTGGCGTGAAATCAGACAGTTGGCGGTCAGGTCGCCCACCGCCTCAATCACGCAGATCACCGAGACCAGCGCGATCGGCACAAACAGCGTCCAGCTAAAATCAAAGCCAAAATGCAGCAGCGAAGGCAGCACCAGCCAGTGCGTCTCCGCCATCGGCTTCAGCGGCAGATGACCGCTCAGCGCCGCCGCGATGCAGCCCGCACCAATGCCGGCGACCACCGCCACCAGCCGCGCCCAGCGCGAGTGGGAACGGTTAAGCACGATAATCACCAGCAGGGTCAGCGCCCCCAGCGCCAGATTACCCGGCGCACCAAAATCGCGGGCGTTATGCCCGCCCGCCCAGTCGGTAATACTGACTTTTATCAGGCTGATACCAATCAGGGTGATCACCGTACCGGTCACCACCGGGGTCAGTACTTTACGCAGTGGTGTGATGCAGCGGCTAATCAGCATCGGGATCAGTGCCGCCACCAGGTTGCAGCCAAAGATCATGGCGAGGATCGCCTGCGGTGAACCGCCCTGCGCTTTCACCGTCATCCCCGCAGAGAGAATGACGCCGAGAAAGGCGAAGCTGGTGCCCTGCAGACAGATCATGCCTGCGCCAATGCCGCAGAAACGGCGCGCCTGCAGAAAGGTGCCGAGTCCGGAAACCAGCAGCGACATGCTGATGAGATACGGGATCCAGGCCTGTAACCCCAGCACGGAACCGATAATCAGCGGCGGTGTGATGATACCGACCACGCTGGCCAGCACGTGCTGCAGGGCGGCAAAGAACGCCGGTGCAGGACCGATGCGGGCATCCAGCCCGTACAACAAACCTTTCTCTTCTTCTGGGTGCAACATAGCAGGGCTCCGGCAAACGATTTATCAGTTTGCCTGATGCATGAAACGCGCCAGGGCGACAGCGGGCAGAAAAAATTCAGGACAGATGATTGAATATAAAAAGGTTTACGGCATAAAAAAAAGCAGCTGCTCCTGAAACTTCGGATTCAGCTGCGTGCTATATGCCGCATTTTGTTTCATCAGGCGGCGGGCTTTGCACTCTCGCAGTGCAGCGCATCACCCCCGAGTAACGTTATATCCAGATAACCACTCAAATCACGCTGTTCGGCGCGCGGCAGATAAGGCAGTTCACCCAACAGCGGCGCGTTCAGCTTATCGCGCAGAACATCAATGATTTCAGCATAGTGCGCCAGACCGGGATTGATACGATTGGCGACCCAGCCCGCCAGCGTCAGGCCATCGGCGGCAATCGCTTCGGCGGTCAGTAAAGCGTGGCTAATGCAACCCTCTTTAATGCCCACCACCAGCACGACGGGCAGTTGCGCCTGTTGCACCCACTGCGACAGCGGCCGTAAGTCGTTCATCAGGCTGCGCCAGCCGCCCGTGCCTTCCACCACCACGCGTGCAGCGCGATCCTGCAAGCCAGCCAGCCCGCGATTGAGTAACGGATAATCGATGCGCTGCGCCGGGCTGGTGCTGATTTCATCCTCTTCCAGCGTCACGGGATTGACGTCGCTGTAGTTCAGCGTGAGGCCGGATGCCTGCTGCAGCAGTACGGCATCTTTATTACGGAGCCCTTCCGGCGTGTGCTGCGCGCTTTTGGCAACCGGCTTGTAGCCAGCGGCACACAGATTCGCTTTGGCAAAGCACTGTAACAGTGCGCGGGAAACCACGGTCTTACCCACCGCGGTGTCGGTACCGGTGACAAAAATCGTTTTCACCTTTCTCCTCCTTCATTAAAGCGATGTGTAACCTGCAAAGGAGGCAGTTTAAGGATTTGTCCCAGGCGAGAGCTTGCGTTAGCGCAAACTTAAGGCGGGCTGGCGTTAGCCCTGCAACAGTTTTATCAGTAAATGGCCGCTATAGAGCGCGTCTTTGATCAGCGCCGCGCCGCCCAGCGTGCCGGGATCGTTAAAGGCAGCGGGCGTCAGCTGAATAGCGTGACTGTACGCCGGCAGGGCCTGCTGGCGAATAGTGCTGCTGACTGCCGGGAACAGCACGTCCGCCGCCTGGTTAAGCGGTGAACCGATAAGAATTTGTTGAGGATTAAAGATGTTGACCATCATCGCCAGCATGCGCCCGATATGATGACCGACGCCGGCAATGACGTCCCGCGCCAGCCGGTCGCCCTGCTGCGCAGCGGCACACAGCGAGGCCAGCGTCAGCGGCTGCTGGTGCAGCTGGCTGTCCGGCTGCGACGATAAACGCTGTGCAGCCAGCTGCAGCAGGCTGCCGGTGCTGGCCACCGTTTCCAGACAGCCATGGTTGCCGCAGTAACACTGCTGACCGTAAGGATCGATCTGCGTATGACCGATCTCCACCAGCGCGCGTCCGCTTTTGTGCAGCAGCTGGCCACCGCTGATCACCCCGGCGCCCACCGTTTCGTCAATAACAATCTGAATCACGTCCTGCGCACCCCGTGAGGCACCAAACAGTGCCTCTGCCAGCGTCCATGCGGAGATATCGTGCTGGACGAATACCGGCAGCCCGGTGCGCTGCGCCAGGGTTTCGCCCAGCGGCATATCCTGTACCTCATAGCCCGGCATACGGTGCACCACGCCGGAGGCGGCGTTGATCAGTCCCGGCAGGGTAATGGCGATAGCGGTGAGACGCTCAAGTTTTTGCTGATGGCGAATGAAAAAGGCGTTGACCAGCTCCTGCAGCGTCTGCAGTAGCGGCGTGTCGGCGCTGGCGGGCAGCGGCAGGCGATCTTCCTGTAGCGCGCGGCTGCTGAGATCGCGCAGCGTCAGGGTGATGAACCCCGGCTGAAGGCGAACAGCCAGATAGTGCCAGGCAAGGGTATCGAGGATCAGCCCTATCGCCGGCCGTCCGCGACTGCCTGGCTCCTGAAACTCGGTCTCCTGCACCAGATGCGCATCCAGCATTTCGCGCACAATTTTGGTGATGCTGGCCGGGGCCAGCTGGGCACGTTTCGACAGCTCAATCCGCGAAATCGGACCGTAATGGTCAATCAGACGATACACTGCACCGGCATTGGTCTGTTTTATTTGGTCAATATGGCCAGGCTGACTGTCCAGATTCACGCCCTGCTCCCGGATATTTTCGCGCTTCTAAATAAACATCAGCTATGGTGATGCAGATTGGCGCGCAGCGTCAAATATTTGATTAGAAATGTGATTTATCGCACACAATGGACGCGCTTTTCTGTACCCGCGGGTTCATTCCTCGGCATGGTGCAGCAGCAGCGCCATCATATTGCTCATCTGCGCACTCGGCTGGCGCAGCGCTGACCACACCAGCCACACCTCAGAAATGGCATCACTTTCCTGTAGCGGAATCCAGGCGACTTCCGCCAGTCGCGCGCGGGCAAACGAGGCGGGTAAAATCGACACGCCCAGCCCGGTTGCCACCAGGCCGAGAATCGTCATGGCTTCACCCACTTCCTGGGTAATGTAAGGTTTGATTTGGTAGCGATGCAGCAGCGCCAGAATTTCACCGTACAGGGCTGTGCCACCCTGCGCATCAAAGAAAACAAAAGGTTCGCTGGCTAACGCCCGGATGCTAATTGACGTGGCCTGTGCCAGCGGATGCGCGTGATGCACCACCGCGCACAGTGGTTCACGCAGCAACAGGCGGTGCTGAAGATCCTCCGGCAGCGGCGTATTGCGCATGACGCCCAGGTCGAGTCGCCCTTCGTGCAGCGGCGCCAGCTGCTGGCGCGTGTTGTACTCCTGCATCTGAATATGCACGTCCGGCCAGCGCTGCCGATAGTGATACAGCGCATCCGACACCAGTCCGGTAAACGGCGCCGAGGAGGTAAAGCCGATGCGCAGCTCTCCCTGCTGACCGTGATGAATGCGCGCCGCGCGCCCGGCCGCCTGTTCCACCTGCAATAAAACCGCGCGCGCATCCTGTAAAAACGACTGGCCGGCCGGCGTGAGCTGTACGCTGCGATTAGTGCGGGTCAGCAGCTGCGCGTCCAGCGCCTGTTCCAGTTGCAAAATCTGCTGACTGAGCGGCGGCTGAGAAATGTGTAGCCGCTGCGCGGCGCGGCCAAAGTGCAGCTCTTCCGCAACGGCAATAAAGTAGCGCAGATGGCGCAGCTCAATCATCATATCTTAAACGTCTCATTTGAGATTATTAATATATTGTACAACCTATTTAGCCTTTCCTACAGTATTCAGACATTTGCTGAATTGAGGATGTACTGTGAGTCGCTCTTCCCAGGCTGTGACGCTTGATGAGGACAGCTTGTCCACGAAGCCTGTCACCGCCGATACCGCTACTGAATGGATTGAACGTGGATCGCCGCAGTTTATGCGCGTGACGCTGGCGCTGTTCTCTGCCGGTCTTGCCACTTTCGCCCTGCTCTATTGCGTACAACCGATCCTGCCGGTGCTGTCACAGCAGTTTGGCGTGACACCTGCCGAAAGCAGTATTTCGCTATCGCTCTCCACCGGGCTGATGGCGCTGGGCCTGCTGTTCACCGGCCCGCTGTCAGATGCGATTGGACGTAAATCGGTAATGGTGACCGCGCTGATGCTGGCGGCGATTTGTACGCTGATCTCCGCCACCATGAGCAGCTGGCAGGGGATTCTGCTGATGCGCGCGCTGACCGGTCTGTCGCTCAGTGGCGTCGCGGCGGTGGGCATGACTTACCTGAGCGAAGAGATGCATCCGCGGGTCATCGCCTTCTCCATGGGGCTGTACATCAGCGGCAACTCGATTGGCGGCATGAGCGGTCGTTTACTCTCCGGTGTGCTGACCGACTTTTTCTCGTGGCGTATTGCCATTGGCGTCATTGGCTGCTGCGCGCTGGCTGGCGCGCTGATGTTCTGGAAAATTCTGCCCGCGTCGCGCCATTTTCGCCCTGCCTCGCTGCGGCCACGCAGTCTGCTGATCAACTTCCGTCTGCACTGGCGCGACAAAGGGTTGCCGCTGCTGTTTGCCGAAGGCTTTCTGCTGATGGGCGCGTTTGTCACGCTGTTTAACTACATCGGCTACCGTTTACTGAGCGCGCCGTGGTCACTGAGCCAGGCGGTGGTCGGGCTGCTGTCCGTGGTGTATCTCACCGGTTCGTGGAGTTCGCCGAAAGCCGGCGCGATGACCAGCCGCTTTGGTCGCGGTCCGGTGATGACGGGCGCCACGGCGATCATGCTGGCCGGTCTGCTGCTGACCGCCTTTAATTCGCTGTGGCTGATTCTGCCGGGCATGATGTTGTTCACTGCCGGCTTCTTTGCCGCCCATTCGGTGGCCAGCGGCTGGATTGGACCGCGCGCGCGCCGGGCGAAAGGCCAGGCATCATCACTTTACCTGTTCAGCTACTACGTGGGCTCCAGCGTGGCCGGCACCCTCGGCGGTGTGTTCTGGCACCGCTACGGCTGGCCGGGCGTGACCCTGTTTATCAGCGCCCTGCTGGTGCTGGCACTGCTGGTTGGCCTGCGTTTACAGGGCCGCAAACTGTAATACCCTTCATCGTTAGCGCGGGACCTCAGCGTCCCGCCTGCTCCGCTGGATTCGAATAATCAGGCATTCGCGCCGTACCACTTAAAACAAAATAGCAATTCATCGCTATAATTCGTTCTATTCCAATAATACATAGACTTATTTTTTACACAGCAATGAGGTAGTCAGATGGAGCTTTACTATTATGTCGATAAGCATGCCGGTTATAACGACAATCATGTGGTGCATGCGAAGGGCTGTCCGTTCCTGCCATCCGACGGCGGTCGCCGTTTTCTCGGGACTTTTTACACGCCCGGGGCCGCAATCCAGCAGGCGCGTAAATTTTACGCCACTGCGTTGGGCTGCGAACACTGCTGCCCGGTGGGCGTAAAAAAAAATCCGACCCACAACTTTAGCGTGGCACTAAAGCATATGGCGTGACTCTGATAATCCTGGTCTGAACCGCACCCGTCTACACGGTACCCGCACTCAGCACGGCTAAGCGATTTTTCTATTACAGAAACACCTGACTTAGCCTGTGCTGGTACGGCAGACTCGCGGGCCGGCAGCACGCTGGCGCAGCAGCTCCCCATAACCGCAGGCTATTTACCACGCTCAGCGCGATAAGAAATATTCAGTGATAAAACCCGGGTTAACGGTTTTCATCGGCTGACTAATGCTCCACAATAGCGGAAATTTGTGATCGAGGTCACTTTACCGGGTGCGTTCCTGCCCCCCTCACTCGTCGTTTAGCCGATTTGAATTCAATGCAATCAACAACCGTTTCCCGTAAAACAGCCTGGCTGCGCGTGGTGCTGCTGGCTATCGCTGCTTTTGTCTTCAATACCACCGAATTTGTGCCGGTTGGCCTGCTGTCGGACATCGCCAGCAGCTTTGCAATGAAAACCGCTGATGTCGGTATCATGCTGACCATCTATGCCTGGGTCGTGGCGCTGTTATCGCTGCCGTTAATGCTGCTGACGCGCAACGTCGAGCGCCGCCTGCTGCTGGCCATCCTGTTTATTCTGTTTGTTGCCAGCCACCTGTTATCGGCCGTGGCGTGGGATTTCACGTCGCTGGTGCTGTCGCGCATTGGTATTGCGCTGGCGCATGCGGTGTTCTGGTCGATCACCGCCTCGCTGGCGATTCGCGTTGCGCCGGCCGGCAAGAAAACCCAGGCGTTGAGTATGCTGGCAACGGGCACGGCGCTGGCGATGGTGCTGGGTGTACCGATTGGTCGTATTGTGGGTCAGTATCTGGGCTGGCGCACCACCTTTGGTATGATCGGCCTGTCAGCGCTGGTACTGCTGATTATGCTGGTGCGGATACTGCCGCGCCTGCCGAGTGAGCACACCGGTTCACTCAGCAGCGTGCCGATGCTGTTTCGCCGCCCGGCGCTGGTGGCGATGTACATTCTGGTCACCGTCGTGGTGACCGCGCACTACACTGCTTACAGCTATATCGAGCCGTTTATGCAGGTGGTAGCCAGCGCTGATGAGAACTTCACCACCCTGTTACTGCTGCTGTTCGGCTCAGCCGGCATTCTGGGCAGCATTCTGTTCAGTACCCTGGGCAATAAATTCCCGTCCGCGCTGCTGATCGCCGCCATTGCGCTGATTACGCTGTGTATGGGTCTGCTGGTGTTTGCTGCGATACGTCCGGCAGCGATTACCGTGCTGTGTATTATCTGGGGAATGGCAATGATGATGATCGGCCTGGCGATGCAGGTGCGCGTGCTATCGCTGGCACCGGACGCCACCGACGTCGCCATGTCGCTGTTTTCCGGTATTTATAACATCGGCATCGGCGCAGGCGCGCTACTCGGTAACCAGGTCAGTCTGCATCTGCAGATGGCAGACGTGGGCAACGTGGGCGCAATCATTGGCCTGGCAGGACTGTTCTGGTGCATCGCTATTTTCCGCCGTTATCCGCAGCTGCGCTCCAACGGCTAGTGCGTTTCACAGGCAGCGGCGCCCCTGGCGGCACCGCTGCTGACATGGCCGGCTAAGGCAGGACAAACATCGGCTGTAGTGCTTTGCTCACCGGGCTGTTGTCGGGATTTGATGGCATCAGGTCACGCATTGACGCCCACCAGCGCTGACACACCTCAGTTTGCGCTACAGCCTGCCAGCGCGCTTCGGATTCAATTTCGACGCTGGCAAACAGCAGGTTGCGTTCAGCATCCAGCCAGATCGCGTAGTTGTGCGCGCCATGCGCTTTCAGCGTCCGTTCCAGCTCCGGCCAGATTGGCGTGTGACGGCGCTGATACTCCGCATGGCAGTGCGCATAGACCTGCATGACGAACGCTTTACGCAACATCACTGCGCTCCGCCTGCAGCGCCGCCGGCCACGGCTTCACGTTAAAGCGTTCGCCCAGCGCGATCAGCTGTTCGGTGGTGATGCTCTGACGAATGCCGCCCATCGACAGCGCCATAACCACCACCTGCGATGACTTCTCAGCGGTATCAATCAGACCAAAGGTTTCGTCGAGCGTCGGTCCGGCGCCAAAGATTCCGTGGAAAGGCCACATCACCAGGCTATGGCTGGCCATCGCTTCTGCCGTCGCCTGACCAATGCCATCGGTACCCGGTACCATCCAGGGCAAAATGCCGACGCCATCGGGGAACACCACCAGGCACTCGGTGCTGCCCTCCCACAGCAGGCGGGTAAAGCGCGCCGCATCCAGATCCACCACATAGCTGAGCGCCATGAAGTGGGTGGCGTGACAGTGCATAATCACCCGGTCCGCGCCGTGGCTCAGTGCCTTGCGTACGCTGTGTGACTGAAAGTGCGCCGCCAGCTCGGACGTTGGCAGCCCTCCGTTGCTGAGCCCCCAGTGAATTTTGTACGACAGCCCTTTGTCATCCACCTGCAGCAGCACTAGACTGTCTGACGGATCGAGCTGCACGTTGCGAAAGAACTTCCCGGAGCCGGTCACCAGGAACCAGTCGTTGGCCAGCGCGGGCGCCGGCTTGCTCAGTTCAATACAGCGCGGTGCCGGATAAAAATCGCTGGCATACGCGCTGACCTCTTCCGGCAACAGACGCAGACTGACGTTGCCGCCGTTACGTTCATCCCAGCCTTTCAGCCACATGTCACTGGTGGCTTTAACCATGTCGCGCACAAACCACGCGGAGAGAATTGTTTGCATGAATTGATTCCTTAACGTTGACGCAGCACGTGTTGTTCGTAGTGACGGACTTCGCTCAGCCAGCTGGCATCGGCTGGCACATCGTGGCGCAGGCACCACGCTTCCCATACCGCCTGCCACGGCAGCGACTTCTGCTCTTCAAGCAGCGCCAGCCGGGCGGTGAAATCCCCATCACGCTCCCGCTGACGCAGCTGTTCGCCCGGCTCCAGCAGCGCCCGCAACAGGGCTTTTTGGGTATTGCGCGTGCCGATCACCCAGGCGGCAATGCGGTTGATCGAGGCATCGAAGAAGTCGAGACCGATGTGCACCCTGTCGAACAACTTTTGACGGGCGATCTCACTGGCAATCGCCTGGGTTTCATCATCCAGCAGCACCACGTGATCGCTGTCCCAGCGGACCGGACGGCTGACGTGCAACAGCAGGCGCGGCACAAACAGCATGGCGCTGGAGATTTTGTCGGAGATCACTTCGGTAGGATGGAAGTGGCCGGCATCCAGCGTCAGCGCGGTCTGGCGGCTGGTGGCGTAACCGAGGCAGAACTCACTGGAACCCACGGTGTAACTCTCCGCGCCAATGCCAAACAGTTTGCTTTCCACCGCATCAATGTGGTGCTGCGGATTCAGCGGTTCGCGGATGATCTCATCCAGCGCGCTGGCGAGACGCTGGCGCGGCGCGAGGCGATCGACGGTGAGATCTTTCATGCCGTCCGGCACCCAGATATTCATGACTGACGGCGTGCCCAGCTGCTCGCCAAACCAGGCGGAAATACGGCGGCTGGCGGTGCAGTGGTCGATCCAGAACTGGCGAATGCCCGGATCGGCATGCGACAGCGTAAACCCGTCTGCACTGAGCGCATGAGAAAAACAGGTTGGGTTAAAATCCAGCCCCAGTTGCCTGCTTTTCGCCCACTCCAGCCAGTTGCTGAAGTGCTGCGGCTCAATCGCATTACGTTCTACCGGGCGGTCGCTCTCAAGGTAGATGGCATGCAGGTTGAGGCGTTTCGCACCGGGAATCAGCGACATCGCTTTGTCGAGATCGCCACGCAGTTCAACCGCGTTGCGCGCCCGCCCCGGATAGTTGCCGGTCGCCTGAATACCGCCGGTGAGCGCCCCCTGCGGATTCTCAAACCCGCGCACATCGTCGCCCTGCCAGCAGTGCATTGAGACCGGAATGGTATCCAGTTGTGCCATCACCTGTTCCACATCCACCCCGATGGCGGCGTAGCGTTGTCTGGCCAGTTCAAAGGCCTGTTCAATCAGCTTTGTCATATGCAAGTTCCTTAGCAGGTAGGCTCAGCGCCGCAAAGCGAGCCTGATGGGCCGCAAAGACGCTGTGATTCAGCGGGATAAATTTTTCTAACGGGAAATTGTGGCGAATGCAGCGGCGTAAATCGGCCACGTCGCGCAACTCACCCAGCGCGATCAGCTGGCAGCCGATGTTGCCCAGCGTCGAGGCTTCCACCGGGCCGGCAAACACCGGCAGCTGGCAGGCATCGGCGCACAGCTGGTTAAGCAGCGGATTCTGGCAGCCGCCACCGACGATATGTAACTGACGCAGCGCAGTGCCGCGCAGGTGGCTAAGCTCCTGCAGCGTCTGCGAATAGAGCAGCGCCAGGCTGTCAAAGATGGTGCGCGCCAGCGCCGCCGGGCTGTGCGGCACGGGCATCGCCTGTTCGGCGCAGGCGTTCTGGATCTCCTGCACCATACTGGCCGGATTAATGAAACGGTGATGATTAGGGTGAATCAGGGCGCGGCAGGCCGGTTCCCGCGCGGCGTCGGCAATCAGCGCAGTGAGATCGCTGATGTGCAGTTCGCTGCACACCCGCTGCAACAGCCACAGGCCCATGATGTTTTTCAGCACCCGATAGCCTTCCGCACCGCCTTCATTGGTCAGATTAGCCTGCAGCGCCGCCTCGCTGACGCAGGGCTGCAGGCTTTCGATGCCGATCAGCGACCAGGTGCCGGAGCTGAGATAGGCAGCATCGTCCTGCTCCAGCGGCGTGGCCAGCACCGCACTGGCGGTATCATGGGTGGCGACGGCGATCACCGGAATGCGCTGGCCGCTGGCGTTGCGCCAGTAACCGACGGTATTGCCCGGTGCACGCGGCGTGCCGAACCAGCTGGCGTCTGCGCCCGCCCAGGCCAGCAGTTCGCGATCCCATTCACCGCTGTGAATATTGAGCAACTGGGTGGTGGTGGCGTTGGTGTATTCCCAGTTGAGTTCACCGGTCAGGCGATAGTGCAGATAATCCGGAATCATCAGCGCGTGCTTCACCTGCGCCTGCCAGTCCGGCTGCTGCAGATGCAGCGCGCGCAGCTGATACAGCGTGTTGAACGGCAGAAACTGAATGCCGGTGCGCTGATAGAGCGCCGGTTTCCCGAGTTCACGCATCGCCTGGGCCATCAGGCCGTCGGTGCGTTTATCACGGTAGCTGACCGCTTCGCCTACCCGCTCGCCGTGCGCGTCCAGCAGCACCAGATCCACGCCCCAGGTATCAATGCCGAGGCTGTCCGGCACAATGCCCTCCTCATCCAGCTGCTGCAACCCGGCGCGGATCTCCTGTTCCAGCCGGTCCAAATCCCAGCAGTCATAATCGCCGCGCTGCACGCGCGGGTTGGCGAAACGCCGCACTTCGCGCAGGCTGAGCTGCTGATGGTCAGCCTGCCAGCTGGCCAGCATGACGCGGCCACTGGATGCGCCTAAATCAATGGCAACAATATTACGCAGACTCATAGCGAGTACTCCCTGTGAAGACATGGCGACAGAGTAGAAATCCTGCGCCGCAGACACCTTCCCGCGAGTGCCAGCGGGTCATCACCGCTGGCAGGTTTGCAAAGGTGTTCGTGAGAGAGCTCACAGAACCGCATAACGGCAGAGTTGTGAGCCTTGCCGCAATTCCATCAATCACTTAGGCGATCTTGAATAATTGGCGATTTTCCTGCGCTGCCCGGTGCAAAATTCAAGGTAAGGTGGCAGGTGGCTGCGTAGACTCGGTTACGGTTTTGTTAACTGAGGGCGCATGATGACGGTATTACACAGTGCTGATTTCTTTCCGGCCGGCGATTACACGATAGCCATTGAGCCACGTGTGCCGCAGTCGGCGTTTCCGGAGCATCACCATGATTTTCACGAAATTGTGCTGGTGGAACAGGGCTCGGGCATCCACGTATTTAATGGTCAGCCGCAGGCGCTCAGCGCCGGCTGCGTCTGTTTTGTGCGCGATCACGATCGCCATCTGTACGAGCAAACCGACAATCTGTGCCTGACGAATGTGTTGTATCGCAGTCCGGCGGCGTTCCGCTTTCTGTCCGGCCTGCAGGCGCTGCTGCCGCGCGAACAGGACGGCCAGTATGTTTCACACTGGCGGATCAACCATAAAGTGATGGCGCAGGCGCTGCAGCTGGTGACGCAGATGAAGCAGCCGGCCAGCTGGTCGCTGGAACGTCAGGCGCAGCAGGAACAGCACTTTTTGCAGCTGCTGGTGCTGCTGCGCGAGGCGGCGCACAACGATCAGGCGCAGGACCAGGATGCCCGCCTGCACCGCTTGCTGGACTGGCTGAATGCGCACTACAGTGAGGAGATTGCGTGGGAAGCGCTGGCCGATCGCTTCTGTTTGTCGCTGCGTACCCTGCATCGCCAGATGAAGCAGCAGACCGGCAGCACGCCGCAGCGCTATCTCAATCGGCTGCGTTTATTGCAGGCGCGGCACCTGTTGCGCCACAGCGAGATGCGCATCACGGACATCGCCTATCAGTGTGGGTTTGGTGACAGTAATCACTTCTCCACCCTGTTCCGGCGGGAATTTGGCTGCGCGCCGCGCATGGCGCGCCAGCAGATGGGGTAACCGGAGGGCTGACATGCCGCTGTTACTGACGCGCGAGGATTACTTCCCGGCCAGCAATTTGCCCATAGCCGTGGCAGAACGCATGCCGCAGCCCTCTTTTCCACCGCACCGGCATGAGTTCAGCGAGATTGTGATTGTCTGGCGCGGTAATGGCCTGCATATCCTCAACGAGCGGCCGTGGCTGATCACCTGCGGCGATGTGTTTTACATCCGCGACAGTGATTGCCACAGTTTTGATAGCGTCAACGATCTGGCGCTCGACAATATTCTCTACTGCCGCGATCGCTTCAGCCTGGCGCTCGACTGGCAGCAGCTGCTGCCGCCACAGGATGAAGAGACACCCGCCAGCTGGCGTCTGACCACGCGCGGCATGGCGCTGGCGCGCGGCGTCATCAGCCAGCTGGAGCGCGAAAGTCGCAAAAGTGATTCGCTATCGATTCAGCTGTCGGAAGCACTGTTTTTGCAGCTGGCACTGATATTGCGCCGTCACGGCTACGCCGCCGATCGCCCGTGGGTGCTGCCGGAGGGCGAACAGCTCGATCTGCTGATGTCGGCGCTGCTCGGCGATATCAGCCGCCCCTTCGATCTGCCCCATTTCTGCCAGCAAAATCAGCTCAGCGAACGGTCGCTGAAACAGCTGTTCCGTCAGCAAACCGGCATGACCATCGGCCACTACCTGCGTCAGCTGCAGCTGTGTCAGGCAAAATATCTGTTGCGCACGCAGGCATGTCTGATTAGCGAAGTGGCGGCACGCTGCGGGTTTGATGACAGCAACTACTTTTCCGTGGTGTTTACGCGCGAAACCGGGTTAACACCCAGCGCGTGGCGTCAGCGTTTTTTGTCGCCGCGCGAACCGATGGCAGACAAAGAAAAAGCCTGACGCGCGCAGAGACGCGTCAGGCGGTGCGGTGTTAAGCGTTATCAGGCGGCCATACCGAGACCGACAATGTTTGCCGCGATAATGATTACCACGCAGCCAATCGACAACACGCTCACCGGTCGACGCCCCACCGATTTCCACTCCTTCAGCACCAGTCCTACCAGGCCGCCGCACAGCACGTACAGGCTCATGTGCAGCATCCAGCTTACGAAGTCGTACTGCGGGGGAATTTTTGCGTGGCCCCAGGCATAGAAGAAGAACTGCAGATACCACATGGTTCCCCCCAGCACGGCGAAGGCGATATTGGCGATCAGCAGCGGTTTTGCCACGGAAAAATCGCCGCGCAGCGAAAGCTCCGGCTTCACCGCCAGGCGGATAAAGCAGTACGCGAGGTTGATCAGCGCGCCACCGCCCATGATCACCACGTAGCTCGGCAATGCCACATACAGCGGATTGATGCCCAGACTGGCAGCGACTTCATGCATCGGCTTTGCCGCATCCATGGCAAATGACATGCCGGCAGAGAAGATGCCGCACAGCACCGCCAGCACCAGGCCTTTCTTCAGGTTGAAATCTTCGGCGTTGATCCCCAGCGCCCGCTCCTTTAGCAGCCCGGCACGCGACACAATCGCCACACCCAGCAGCGCAACCAGTACGCCCAGCAGCGTCATCCGGCCGCCGGCGGAGCTGAACAGTTCAACAAATCGGCCCTGTAACAGCGGCGTCATCAGCGTCCCCACCACCAGCGTAATGCCAATGGCGATACCAATCCCCATCGACATCCCCAGATAGCGCATGGTGAGGCCGTAGTTGATGTTGCCGATGCCCCACATGGCACCAAACAGAAACACCGGCAGCAGCTGCGATAAACTGAAACTGCTGTAGTACGCCCAGAAGTTCGGTAACAGCGCGGCACTGACTGCCCAGGGCAGAATCAGCCACGACATCACGCCGCCGACCGACCACATGGTTTCCCATGACCACTTTTTAACCTGTTTAAACGGAGCATAAAAACAGGCGGCGCTGGCGGCACCCACCAGATGCCAGAAGATACCTGCAAGAATGGCACTGTTCATTGTTATTCCTTCGTAAGGTTGAGGCCAGACGGAAACACCTGCGGTTTCCGATTAGTGGCAGTCTATGGCGCACTGCGTGGACTCAGCCTTTGGATGGTTGCCGTAAAGCCAGGCTGACTGGCAAAATCGGGGGGGTATGCAACATAAGGATCACAAATTCGCATTTGCTGCCGTTATGCCGGATGAGTTCTTTAAGTTGCTTATTATTCGGCATATTTTTGATTTATGTTGTGTTGATCGGCACAGTTTTTCCTCTGTTGCCAGCGCGGCGCTTAACATGGCACTCACACAAAGCTGCGCGAAGCACTTCCCCCGACGAGGTTAAATCCGTATAACGTGGGAAAAATCATCGGAACCAGGGATTGAGATGAAGAGCAAACGGTTAACGCTGGTGCTGTCGCAGGCGGTGAGCCGCGTGATGCTGGATGACATCCGCGCCATCGTGCCGCCCGAGGCGCTGAATGTGTTCATTAATGGCTTAGATACTACTCACTACACCACGCTGGACTGCGTGCAGAGTGAAGAGAACTGCGCGCTGCTGGCGTCAGCCATTGTGGTGTGGCGTCAGCTCGGCCATGTGCATCAGATTCAGTATCAGAAAGGAGAACACCTGCGTCAGGTCGATGACGCGACACAATTTCAGCTATTCAGTATGATGAAAACCCACCGCGCGCTAATCCAGCTCGCTTAACGCTCAGGATGCATATGAAAATCGGTCTGCTGTTCCCCATCGCGATTATTTTTGCCGGTGTCAGTTTTCTGGTCTGGTTTATTGCCAGCGGCGCCATGATGCCCGGTTCCTGAAACGGTCCACTGACGCAGAATGCTGCGTCGGTCGCGTAATTCTTGCCGCTATTGCCAGCGCCCTGCCGGTGCTGGCAGTGATAAAAAGGTCGCCAGCGTTCATCTGCTTCACTCTTCCTTCACATCAGTTTAACAAAACCGAGCGTGGAGCCCCTGCACATGACCCTTCATCATCAACACTACATTAATGGCGCGTTTGTCGAGGCGCATAACGATAGCTGGATTGAAGTGATTAACCCGGCGACGGAGACCCTGCTGTCACGCGTGCCCCAGGGCAGCAAACAGCAGGCGGCGGCAGCCATTGCCGCCGCAGAAGCCGCTCAGCCCGGCTGGGAAGCGTTACCGGCGGTGGCGCGCGGCGACTGGCTGCACCGCATCGCCACGGCAATTCGCCAGCGCGAGCCTGAGCTGAGCGCCACCCTCGTCGCGGAGGGCGGCAAAACCCAGGCGCTGGCGCAAACCGAAGTGCTGTTTACCGCTGATTACCTCGACTACATGGCGGAATGGGCGCGACGCTACGAAGGGGAAATCGTCAACAGCGATCGCCCAAACGAAAACATCTTTGTGTTTAAGAAAGCGATTGGCGTGACCACCGGCATTCTGCCGTGGAATTTTCCCTTCTTCCTGATTGCGCGCAAAGCGGCACCGGCGCTGATCACCGGCAACACCATCGTGCTGAAGCCGAGTGAGATCACCCCGAACAACGCCGCCCTGTTCGCCGCCATTATCGACGACATCGGCCTGCCGCCCGGGGTAATTAACATCGTTTACGGCTATGGCCCGGAGGTGGGACAGGAACTGGCCGCCAATCCTAAAGTCGGGTTAGTGAGCCTGACCGGCAGCGTCAACGCCGGCATCGCCACCATGGCCGCTGCGGCGCCGAATGTGACCAAAGTGTCGCTGGAGTTGGGCGGTAAAGCGCCGGCAATTGTTATGAACGACGCCGACCTCGATCTGGCCGTCAGGGCTATCGTCAGTTCGCGCATTATTAACAGCGGCCAGGTGTGTAACTGCGCCGAGCGCGTGTATGTGCAAGACGGCATTTACGATCGCTTTATCAGCGCCCTGACCGTGGCGATGCAGCAGGTGGAATTTGGCGATCCGGCGCAGCAGGCCGATGTAGATATGGGGCCGCTGATTAGCGCAGCCGCGTGCGACCGCGTCGGGCAAAAGGTCGCCAGCGCCGTCGCGCAGGGCGGCAAGGTGGTGCTGGGCGGCAAACGCGCCGGTGAACGCGGCTTTTATTTTGAACCAACCATCATCACCGGGGTACGTCAGGAGATGGCGATCATGCGTGAGGAGATATTTGGCCCGGTGCTGCCAGTGATGCGCTTTAACACGCTGGATGAAGCCATCGCGCTGGCTAACGACTGCGACTATGGCCTGACCTCATCGCTGTATACCCGCGATCTGAACACCGCGATGATCGCGCTGCGCCGGCTGAAATTCGGTGAAACCTACATTAACCGCGAAAATTTTGAAGCGATGCAGGGATTCCATGCCGGCTGGCGCAAATCCGGCATCGGCGGTGCCGATGGCCTCCACGGGCTGGAGGAGTATCTGCAAACGCACGTCGCCTATCTGCAGTTTGCCTGATGCGTAAACACCGGTGCGCAGTGCGCGCACCGGTTGCCACTTAGCGTATCCGTTTCTGACTGCGCAGCAGCGCTATCCCGCTTAAGAGCGACATCGCCATCAGGTAGTAGCCCGGCGCCAGACTGGTGCCGGCGGCACTGATCAGCAGCGTGCAAATCAGCGGCGCAAAACCGCCAAACACCGTAACCGCAATGTTATAGCTGATGGCCATGCCGCTGGCGCGCGTACCAATCGGGAACAGATCCGCCATCACCGAGGGTACGGTAGAAAAATAGATCGATTTCAGCAGCGCCATCCAGCATACCAGCACAATCAGCGTGGTCGGCGTGGTGTGATTGACCACCAGCCGAAAGGCCGGATAGATGGTGACCATCAGCAGTATGAGCGAGCCCCACATCAGCGGCAGGCGGCCAATGCGTTCCGCCCACAATCCCATCAGCGGCGTCACCACCGTCAGAATCACCCCGGCCAGCAGCGTGGCAGTAAAGGCCACCGAGCCCGGCAGATGCAGGTTTTTGGTTGCGTAGGTCGGCACGTAGTTGAGCATGTAGTTGACCGCCGTGGAGATCACCATCAGGCCAATCGCCAGCAGCATCAGCGCTTTTTGCCGGCCAAACAGCCGTTTCAGCGGGGCCGCTTCCGGCGTCTGTGCGGCAAAGCTGGCGGGCTCATGCACGTGGCGGCGGATATACAGCCCGAGCGGGCCAATCAGCAGGCCGAAGGCAAACGGAATACGCCAGCCCCACGCCTGAATCTGGCTTTCGCTCAGGATCTGCGTCAGGCCGAGACCAAACGCCGAAGCCATTAGCGTGCTGGCGCCCTGGGTGGCGAACTGCCAGCTGGCGATAAAGGCTTTGCGCTCGGGAAAATGCTCGACCAGAAACGCCGTGGAGCTGCCAAACTCGCCACCGGCAGAAAAGCCCTGTATCAGGCGCGCCAGCAGGATCAGCAGCGGTGCGAGCAGGCCGATGCTGTCGTAGCCCGGCATAAACGTGATGATGGCTCCGCCAAGCATCATCAGGTTGATGGAGAGCAGCAGCGCTTTTTTACGCCCGTGGCGATCGGCATAGTTGCCCAGCACCACCGCACCCAGCGGGCGAATCAGGAACGAGACGCCGAAGCTGCCAAAGGTCAGCAGCAGCGAGACCGACGCATCGCTGGTGGGAAAGAAGGCGTGGGCGATATAGCTGGCGAAGAAGCCATATACCGCAATGTCGAACCACTCCAGCGCATTACCAATGCAGGTCGCAAACAGCGTTTTGTGCAGGTTTGGCTTCACGCCGCTCAGCGGCGCGCTATGGCTGAGGCTGCTCATGCGCCACCTCCGGCATAGGCGCGGTGTTGCGCCAGCCATTCCGTGCCCTGCTCGCCCAGCTCCCACAGCAGCTGCGTCATGATCTGCAGCCCTTCGCGGGCAATCGATTTCAGCATGTGCTCATTCACGCCATGTTGACCGCAGGCGGGATACGAATGTGGCACCCACAGCGTTGGCAGGCCCAGAATCTCCGCGAACACCTCATTTGGCAGCGATCCACCAAGGTTGGGCAGCAGCGCCGGTTTTTTGCCGCTGGTTGCCGCCATGCTGTTCAGCACCCAGTGCACCAGCGGATCGTCAGGATCGAGACGCGTGGCGGGTGAACCACGCAAAAATTCAACCTCAACATCATGGAAGCCATGCTGCGCCAGATGCGCGCTGACGTGCTGCGCCAGCAGCTGCCAGTCGGTACCGACCACAAAACGCAGCTGGCACACCGCTGTCGCGCTGCCGGGAATGGCATTCATCGGGCGCGCCGGGTTACCGGTAAGAAACGACAGCACTTCCAGCGTGTTCCAGCCGTACAGGCGTTCGGCAGGCGTCAGGCCTGGCTCGCCCCAGTTGGTGTCAATCGCGGGATCGCCTGGCATGCCCCCCACTTCGATATCGCTGAGAATGGCGCGCACCTGCGGCGTTAACGAATCAGGTCGCAGCGCCTCAACCTGCAGCACGCCCTGGGCGTCCACCAGCGTGGCGATGGCGCTGGCCAGCCGGGTGCCGGGATTGCTCAGCAGTCCGCCCCAGTTGCCGGAGTGATAAGCATTGTCACGCGCGTTGATGGTCAGGCGGAAATTTATCGCACCGCGCGAACCGAGGAACAGCGTCGGCCGCACGGCGTTGAGCCGCGGCCCGTCGGAGGCAATGAACAGGTCAGCCTGCAACAGTTCCGCCTGCTGCTGACACAGCTGCGCCAGCCCCGGTGAGCTGATCTCTTCGCCCATCTCAAACAGCCATTTGCAGTTAAAGCCGAGACGGCCGCCGCGCGCCTGGTACACCTGCTCCAGCGCCGCAAGATTGACGCAGTGCTGACCTTTGTTGTCAGCGCTGCCGCGCCCGTACCAGCGATCGCCCTCTTCGGTCAGCTGCCACGGCGACAGCCCGCTGCGCCAGTTTTCGTCATCGCCGAATACCACATCACCGTGCCCGTAGCTCAGCAAGGTCGGTAAGGCGGGATCTTCCATGCGCACCGCCACGAGGAATGGCCGGCCGGCGGCGTGCGGGTTATCGATGAGCTGTAGCGTGAAGCCCAGCGCCTGCAGTTGCGGCGCAATCTCCTGCTGCAAATAGTCCTGTAGCGCCGCATCGCGATCGTCGCGCTGGCTCTCGGTGCGCCACGCCACGCGGCGCGCCAGGATACGTTGAAATTCCCCGCTGTCGAAATATGCGGTGGCCTGCTGAACCGCCTGTTGTGCTGTCATGTTTGCCCTGCCTGTTATAGGTCTGCTGTTTTTTCATCTTTGCGGAAAGGCAGCTTTGCCACAATTATCAATTTATCGAGTAAGATTTGCCTTTAAAGCAAAGCTGCGTTGCCCGATTTCGAGGCAGGCACAGACGGAGGCCATGGCATGTTAAGCACGGAAATGCGTTATTTTCTCGCGGTAGCCGATTGCGGTTCGCTCAGCGCGGCCAGCGCCCAGCTGTTTGTGGCGGTCTCTGCCATCAGCCGCCAGATCCAGCGGCTGGAGCAGCAGCTGGGCGTGACGCTGTTTGCGCGTCATGCGCGCGGCATGGTGCTGACCGAGGCCGGCGAGATTTTTGCCCATCACGTGCGCAAAAATCTGCTGGATATGGAGTATGCGCTGGCGGAGATCAAAGGCCTGAAGGCGGTGCGGCGCACGCTGATTCGTGTCGCCTGTACCGACGGGCTGGCGTTTACCCTGCTGCCCCGGCTGATTGCCGCCTTTCGCCGCGATCATCCCGGCGTGCTGTTTGACGTCCGGGTGGCTAGCGCGCAGGGCGTGGCTGAACTGCTGCGCAGCGGCGAGTGCGACGTGGCATTGCAGTTTAGCCTGCACGCGGAACGTGCGGTTGAGGTGGTGGGCTCATGGCCGGCGCCGGTGTTGCTGGTGATGCATGACAGCCATCCGCTGGCGGGCGTGCCGCAGGTGGCGCTGGCCGATCTCAGCCACTATCCGCTGGCGCTACCGCAGCAAAACACCACGGTACGCCAGCTGTTTGAGCTGGCCAGCCACATGAGTGGCCACCTGATTGAACCGGTGCTGACCTGCGACAACTTCTCCACCCTGTTTCATTTTCTACTGCGCACGCCGCTGGCGGTGACCATTTGCAGCAGTTTTACCCTGGCGGAGGAAGCGCAGCAGCAGGGTCTGGTGATGCGCGCGGTCAATATCGATCAGCTGAGCCAGCGTACGCTGCAGCTGCAGACGCAGTCAGGGCGACCCCGCAGCGCCGCCCTGACTCTGTTTCTGACCTTTCTGCAACAGCAGCTCAGCGCGCTGTCCGCTGCGATTAAGGCGTGATATCCACCGGATAGAAGATGTGCTTGCCGAACGGATCCACCTGGTAGCCGCTGACCGATTTACGCACCGGCTCGAAAATCGTTGAGTGCGCAATCATTACCGCCGGCATTTGGTCATGCATCATCTGCTGCGCCTCGCGGTACAACGCCACGCGCTTGTCGTGATTTTGCTCGGCGCGCGCCTCGGTGATGATCTTCTCAAACGGCGCATAGCACCATTTGGACGAGTTGGAGCCGCCGTTCGCCGAGGTGCAGCTGTACAATGGCCCGAAGAAGTTATCCGGATCGCCGGTGGCGGTGGTCCAGCCCATCAGCGCCGCCTGATGCTCGCCGCCCTTGACGCGCTTCAGGTATTCGCCCCACTCATAGCTGACGATGTTGGCTTTGATGCCCACTTTTGCCCAGTCGGCCTGAATCATCTCAGCCATGCGGCGGGCGTTGGGGTTATACGGCCGCTGGACCGGCATCGCCCACAGCGAAATTTCGGTGCCCGGCTGAATGCCGGCCTGCTGCAGCAGCGCTTTGGCCTGTTGCGGATCGTAGGCGTAATCCAGCAGATCTTTATCAGCACTCCACACATCCGGCGGCAGAATATTTTTCGCCACCGTGCCGGTACCTTTGAAGATGGCATCAATGATCGCCTGCTTATTGATGGCCATCGCCAGCGCCTGACGCACTTTCACGTTATCCAGCGGGGCTTTGGTGGTGTTGAACGACAGGAAACCGGTGTTGAGGCCAGATTTCTGTTCCAGCGTGATGTTCGGGTTGTGGCGCATGTTGTCGAGATCGGCCGGATTAGGGAACGGCATTACCTGGCACTCGTTTTTCTCCAGTTTGGCATAGCGCACCGAGGCGTCCGGGGTGATGGAAAACACCAGCCGATCGATTTTGGCTTTGCCCTGCCAGTACTGCGGGAAGGCTTTGTAGAGAATGCGGGAATCTTTTTGATACTGCACCAGCTCAAACGGTCCGGTGCCAATCGGCTGCATGTCCACTTTTTCTGGCGTACCGGCTTTCAGCATCTGGTCGGCATATTCCGCCGAGTGAATCGAGGCGAAATACCACGCCAGATCGGCGAGAAACGGCGCTTCGGCATGGGCCAGCGTAATCCGCACTGTCAGATCATCCACCTTATCGATACGGGTGATCAGTTTTGCCAGCTCGAGGCTTTCAAAGTTGGCATAGTTACCGCCCGAAACGGTGTGATACGGGTTTTTCGTATCCAGCTGGCGCATAAACGAGAAGATCACGTCGTCGGCGTTGAGATCGCGCGACGGCGTAAACAGTTTATTGCTCTGGAACTTAACCCCTTTGCGCAGATGGAAGGTATAGACCTTACCGTCCGGGCTGATCTCCCAGCGCTCCGCCAGGCTGGGCACCAGCTCGGTGGTGCCCGGTTTGAAATCCACCAGGCGGTTAAAAATCGGCACGGCGCTGGCGTCCACGCTGGTACCGGAGGTATAGAGCTGCGGATTGAAGTTCTCCGGCGAGCCTTCAGAACAGTAAACCAGCGTCTTCGCCGAGACGCCGCCTGCAACCGCTAACCCCAGTGCGCTAAGCACCAGTTTTCCTATCATCTTTTTCATCGTCTTCTCGCTTTTTATTGACTTCCATGAGCCAGCATCGGTATTTATTTCATAAATAACATGATTTAGCCGTCTGGCGTATCTCCAGTGGCGCAAAGCTAATAAGGAATTGTGATGACAGACCAACTTGCCCGTCAGCTGACCCAGCGTTTTTACCGTTATCTGGCGGTCTCCAGCCAGAGCGATGCCAAATCCAGCACGCTGCCCAGTACGCCGTCGCAACACGCTATGGCGGAACTGCTGGCGCAGGAGCTGCGCGATCTCGGTCTGCACGATGTGGTGATTGATCAGCATGCCACGGTGACCGCCGTGAAACCGGGCAACCGGCCTGGCGCGCCGCGCGTGGGCTTTATCACCCATATTGATACCGTCGATGTCGGGCTATCGCCGGATATCCATCCGCAAACCCTGCGCTTTGAGGGCGCGGATCTGTGTCTGAATGCGCAGCAGGACATCTGGTTGCGGGTGGCGGAGCATCCGGAAATCCTGCCGTATGTCGGTCAGGAGATTGTGTTCAGCGACGGCACCAGCGTGCTGGGGGCCGACAACAAAGCGGCAGTCAGCGTGGTGATGACGCTGGTGGAGAACCTGCGTGGCGAGCACGGTGATGTGGTGGTGGCGTTTGTGCCGGACGAAGAGATCGGCCTGCGCGGCGCCAAAGCGCTGGACCTGGAGACGCGCTTTAACGTCGATTTCGCCTGGACCATCGACTGCTGCGAGCTGGGCGAAGTGGTGTATGAATGCTTCAACGGCGCCTCCGCTGAAATTACCTTCACCGGCGTACCGGCGCATCCCATGTCGGGCAAAGGCGTGCTGGTGAATCCGCTGCTAATGGCGCACGACTTCATCGCCCGCTTCGACCGGCTTGCCACGCCCGAGCATACCGCCGGGCGCGAAGGCTATATCTGGTTCAATGATATGCAGGCCAATGCCAGCCAGGCGGTATTGAAAGCGTCGATTCGCGATTTCGATTTAAAAGGTTTTGATGCGAAGAAGCAGCAGCTGGTGGAAGTCGCCGATCAAATCGCCGCGCACTATCCGACCGGTCACGTCGCGCTGAAGATCAATGATATCTATAGCAACATCAGTAACGCGATTGGTGAGGACCGGCGGGCAATCGATCTGATTTTTGCTGCGCTGCAGCAGGTGGGCGTGGAACCTAAAGTGATTCCGATGCGCGGCGGCACCGATGGGTCTGCGCTGTCGGCCAAAGGGTTACTGACGCCGAATTTCTTCACCGGCGCGCACAATTTCCATTCGCGCTTTGAATTCCTGCCGATCCCGTCATTTGTGAAGTCGTATCAGGTGGCGGAAGCACTCTGTTATCTGGCAGCCCGATAAGCGCGGTTGCAGAGAAATGTTGAAACTGCCTGACCGGCGACTGCCGGTCAGGCTGACACCCGCTTATTTGCTGACGCTGACGTCAATGCCCGGGAAGAATTTCGCCGCCAGTTTAGTGACGGTGCCGTCGGCCTGGACTTTGGCGATGGCCGCATCCAGTTCACCTTTCAGCTTGCTATCGCCTTTGCGCAGACCGAAACCAATGCCGGAACCGAGAATGGTGTCGTCTTCCACCGGCTTACCGGCGAAGGCGAAACCTTTGCCCTGCGGCTTATCGAGGAAACCAGACTGACCGGCGGCGGACATCACCAGCGTACCGTCAAGACGGCCAGCGACCATGTCGTTGTACACCTGGTTCTGATCCTGATAAGACGTCACCGTCACGCCCTGGGATTCCCAGTGCTTTTTAGCGTAGGTTTCCTGGATTGAGCCCTGCAGCACGCCAATATTTTTACCTTTCAGCGACGCCGCCGTCGGCTCGAGTTTCTCGCCCTGCTTCACAATCAGCATGGTAGGAATACGGTAGATCGGGTTAGTGAAATCGATACTTTTCGCCCGCGCCTCGGTGATGTTCATCGCCGAGTTAATCGCATCAAATTTTTTCGCCTGCAGCGCCGGGATCAGCGCATCAAAGCTGCTCTCAACCCATTTGCAGTCAAAATGGCCGACCTGGCAGATGGCTTTGCCCAGTTCGATGTCAAAACCCTCCAGCTCGCCCTGCGCGTTGCGGCTTTCAAACGGTGGATATTGTGATTCCAGACCGTAGCGCAGGCTCTCCTGCGCCAGCGCCTGCACGGAGGTGATCATGCCCAGTGCGATAAACAGTGCGTTCAGTTTTTTCATTATTTTCCCCTAATTACCCTTTAACCCGGCACAGCGCCTGCGCGCCGGCTTCGAGCGTTGCGTCGTCTTTAGCAAAAGAAAGGCGGATTAATTTATTGTCAGTGCCATCCATATAAAACGCCGACAGCGGAATGGTAGCCACACCGTGATCGACGATGAGACGTTTTACCATTTCACTGTCGCTTTCGTCACTGAAATGTCCGTAGCTGGCCAACATAAAGAACGAACCGGCGCTCGGTAACAGCCTGAACGGTGAATCCTGCAGCAGCGTCTGCAGCCGGTCGCGCTTCGCCTGATAAAACGACGACAGCTGCAGATAGTTTTGCGGGTTCTGCAGATACTGCGCGAAGCCAACCTGCATCGGCGTATCGGCGGCGTACATCATGAACTGATGCACCTTGACGATCTCCGCCATCAGCGCAGCAGGCGCCAGCGCATAGCCGACGCGCCAGCCGGTGACGTGGAAGGTTTTGCCGAAGGAGGACACCACCACGCTACGCTGTGCCAGTTCCGCGTGCGTGGCCATGCCGCAGTGCGTCTGGCCGTCAAACACGATGTGTTCGTAGACTTCATCAGACAATACCACGATGTCGGTATTACGCGTCAGGGCCGCCAGCTGGTCGAGATCGGCGGCATTCAGTACCTGTCCGCTCGGGTTATGTGGCGTATTGATGATAATCATGCGCGTACGCGGCGTGATCGCGGCACGCAGTTCGTCCCAGTCAATCGCAAAATCCGGCACCTGCAGCTTGAGGCCGATCGGCGTCGCGCCCTGCAACCGCACCACCGGCGCGTAGCTGTCAAAGGCCGGCTCAAAGAAGATCACTTCATCACCCGGATGCACCAGCGCCGAAATCGCCATGTAGATGCCCTGACTGGCACTGCCGGTGATCAGGACTTCGCTGGCGGCATCGTACGGCTGGCCATACAGGCGGTGCACCTTCTCCGCCAGCGCTTCGCGCAGCGCCGGTAAACCGGTCATCGCGGCATACTGATTATGGCCGTCGCGCATCGCCTGGCTGACCAGCTCAACCAGCTGCGGGTCACACGGAAAATTGGGCGCGCCCTGAGAGAGATTAACGGCCTGATGCTGTGCGGACAGCTGGCCGATCACGCTAAAAATGGTGGTGCCGACGTCCGGCTGTTTGGAGGAGAGCTTCACGCTGCTGTTCAGGGTCATCATTGCTCCACAGGTTGCATAACCACGTATCGTAAGTAGATTTCTATTCAACGGCGCGACGCTTGAGTCGACAAGCGAATTGTTGTCATAATTGCCATGATAAAAAATCATAGCTTGAGGCCGTTATGTCCCGCTCTGCTCTGCCGCTCAACGCCATTCATGCCTTTCTGGTCACCGCCCGTCATCTCAACCTGACGCGCGCCGCCAGCGAACTGTGCATCACTCAGGGCGCGGTGAGCCGCAAAATTGCGGCGCTGGAGAGCTGGCTGGGGTTTGCCCTGTTTGAACGCCACGCGCGCGGTCTGCATCTCACCGATCAGGGCACGGCGCTGCTGCCGGAGCTGCAGCAGGGGTTCAATCTGCTGGTTAATGCCACTGAGAAAGCCAGCCGCAGCAATGCCTCGATTCGGCTGAAAGCCCCGACCTGCGCCATGCGCTGGCTGGTGCCGCGCCTGGTGGCGCTGGAGCAGCAGCGGCCAGACATTCACGTGGCGCTGACCACCACGCTCGATCACGCGTCGCAGCTGGAAAACTTTGATGCGGCAATTGTATTCGGCACGCCGCCTGCCGGAGCCATTCCGCTGTTTGCCGAGCGCCTGACGCCGGTGCTGGCCAGCAGCGTGCCGGCGCCGCGCCATGTCAGCGAACTGGCCAGATTCACCTTCCTGCATCCGACCGGCGATACGCGCGACTGGCAGCTGTGGCTGTCCGCCCAGGCGGAGCAACTGCCGATGGCGCGCAATCAGCACTTCGCCACCATGGATTTGGCGATCAGCGCGGCGATTCAGGGATTTGGCGTGACGGTGGCGGATATTACGCTGGTGGAGAATGATTTGGCGAATGGGCGGTTAATCGCCCCGTTTGCCGCGAGTGTGGCAACCGGGGCGAGCTACAGCCTGTTACAGCGGGCGGAAAAAGATGCGCCACCGTTTTTGCCGCAGCTGGTGGCGTGGTTGTGTCAGCCTCAGAATGAAACCCACTCTTCACTGCTGGCGGGTTTACCCTGAGCGCCTGCGGCGGCAGATAACACCGGCCGGCGCAGCGCAGGCGCGGCAGCGGATGCTACGGCCTGCGCGCGCGGCGCGCTTTCGGACAGACGGAACTTCGCCACCGACGCCTGCAGCTCTTCGGTCTGACGCTCCAGCGCGCTGGCCGCCGCCGACACCTGCTCCACCAGCGATGCGTTCTGCTGGGTGACGCTGTCCATTTCGGTGACGGCAGTGCCGACCTGCGAAATCCCTTTGCTCTGCTCTTCCGACGCGGCAGCGATGTGCTTCATGATCTCATTCACATCCTGTACCGACTTCAGAATGTCATGCATGGTGCTGCCGGCGCTGCTGACCAGCTCCGAGCCCTTTTCAACGCGTGACACGGAATCTTCAATCAGCGTGGCGATCTCTTTTGCGGCGCCGGCGCTGCGTTGCGCCAGGTTGCGCACTTCGCTGGCCACCACGGCAAAGCCGCGCCCCTGCTCACCGGCACGCGCCGCTTCGACTGCCGCGTTGAGCGCCAGGATGTTGGTCTGGAAAGCGATGCCGTTGATCACGCTGGTGATTTCGGCAATCTTTTTCGAACTGCCGGAAATGCCCTGCATGGTGGTCACCACTTCGCCAACCAGACGGCCGCCCTGCTGCGCGGTGCCGGTGGCGGTCTCCGCCAGCGCGCTGGCCTGACGTGCGTTGTCGGCGTTGAATTTCACCGTGGCGGTCAGTTGCTCCATGCTGGCCGCGGTCTGTTCCAGCGCGGCCGCCTGCTCTTCGGTGCGCGATGAAAGATCGTTATTGCCGGCTGAAATTTCTGCCGCGCCGCGATAGATGTTCTCCGTGCCGCTGCGGATGGCGCTGACGGCTTCACGCAGGCTGTCCTGCATCGCCCGCAGCAGTGGCACCAGTTTGCCGACGCAGTTGCGGCCAAATTCTTCCACCGGCTGGCTGAGATCGCCCTGCGCAATCACGGTAAAATGGTTACGAATGCGATCCAGCGGTTTCACCAGCATCGTCACCAGGTAACGGTCAGTGAACAGCAGAATCAATAAGCCGAACACCACCGCCGACACAATAATCACTTTGGTCATGCTGGTAAGCGTGTCCACGGTCACGCGGGTCTCATCCAGCTTGCTGCTGGCGGCCTGATTGAACGCTTCTGCGCTGGCACCAAACGCCCGGCTCAGCGGCGGCGTGACATTGTTGGCCTGCGCGCGCCATGCATCCAGTGAAGCCTGCTGCGCCAGCGCCACCTGTGGCGCGATACCCTCATCCAGCAGTTTCTGCCAGCTGCTGATCACATTGTTCACCGTCTCGCTGTCCATCGGCCCCGGCGCCATGGCTTTGAACTGGGTTAACTGCTGTTTCATGTTATCCAGTGCCTGCTGCACCGGCGCGAACGCTTCCGCGGTCGGCGCGTTACCGGCGGTGCGGCCTTCCATTACCCGCGACAGACGCGTGACCACGCGGAAATACTGATCGTTGCCTTTGCTGAGCGCCGTCATCTGGTTTACCAGCTGACGATCAATCTCGTTACCCTCGCCGAGCGCATTCAGCGAGTGGACGCTGAACAGCCCTACGCCACACCATAACAGGCAGAAAAGCCCGAGAATGGTCAGCATAACGGCGCGAATCGTGAAGTTTTTTAACATACCCATACATAATCCCCTGGTGTGAACGCTGGCAGCCCGGATAAAACAGGGCTTAGGGTATTTATCGGCAGCGAACCGGGAAAAGATAAATGTTTTGTAAGCTAATTAATTGCAGGATGAGGTGCCGCGCGGAGCGGCTGAGCGGTCGTAAAATCAGGCAGATAGCGGCCAATTTGCCTTAAAAAAACATTGATGTTTTTACATGATTAGCAGGCTTATTAAAGTTTAACGTGGCTGCGCATCATCAGGCGAAACAGACGCAGACGGCCGCGCATAAATCGCGCCTTCAGCACCGATTCCGCTTTACCGTCGTGGCCAAAGGCGAGAGTCAAATCTTCACCCGGCCGCCATACCGGCCAGTCGGGTTCCCCGTCGAGCCGCAGCCGATGGCTGAACTCACTGGCATCCCGTGCAAAGGCCACCCACCAGGCGCTGACGCGGCCGGCAAAGGCGATATCGCTGGCGCTGTAATGCCAGTCACCCGGCGGCGGCAGCGTCGCGAGCGTATTGAAGACATAAGGAATTTCGTTGCCGTGCCAGGTGCCGTGCGGGTAGAGATGACGCGCGTTTTCTGACACATAATCAAACCAGTAACGCCACGCAGGCATGCCGATGCTGTGCTGTGACTGTGCCACCAGCAGCGGCATGACGGTAAACGCCATGTCGCGCGCCACCGCGCGTCCCAGCAGGCTGTCATCATGGATATCGTACAGCCACTTAAGCAGGCGATAACTCAGGCGACTTTTGCTGCGCAGCTGCTGTAACACGCTGCGGGCATCCACGCCGAAGTAGTCCAGCACGCTGGCTTCGTCGCTGTTGCTGCCAATCATCAACGGCACGCGATGCTGCTTACCCGCCATAAAGGTGTCGAGCATCGGTCTGGGTAGCACCGCATCGCCGTTGATGGCCACCGGCCCCAGCGCCAGCGGTCGCTCCAGCGGCCAGAAACTGTCGGCCGGCAGTGCGCGCAGCTGCTCCGCACTGGCATCCGCGGCCAGATTGAAATGCGCTGCCACCTGCAGGCCTGTTTGCTGCGCCTGCTTATGCGGCACGTCCGGCAGGCTGTAGGCACTTTGCACGATGCCCTTATGAAACAGCCCTTCGGCCAGCGGCGAGCAGCACAGCGACAATACGCTGCGCGCGCCGGACGATTCGCCAAACAGCGTGACGTTATGGCGATCGCCGCCAAATGCCGGGATGTTACGCTGAATCCACTGCAGCGCGGCAATCTGATCCAGCAGCGCAAAATTATTGACCACCTTGCCCGGCGGATACTGGGCGTCGAGCGCAGGATGCGCAAAAAAGCCGAAATGGCCAAGGCGGTAATTGAGTGTCACCACCACCACGCCCTGCGCTGCCAGCGCTTTGCCGCGATAGGGATCAAGGCTGCCGGCGCCGATGCTGAAGCCGCCGCCGTGCAGCCATACCATCACCGGTAACGGCGTAGCGGGTTCGACATCAGGCGTCCAGACATTCAGATAGAGGCAATCTTCGCTGAAGCGGCCCGGATCGCCGCCGCCGGCCGCCACGCAGTAGTCACGATTTTGCCAGCTGGCATCGCCCCACGCG
The DNA here is from genome assembly GCF_008632015.1 of Pantoea sp. B_9. Taxonomy (NCBI): domain Bacteria; kingdom Pseudomonadati; phylum Pseudomonadota; class Gammaproteobacteria; order Enterobacterales; family Erwiniaceae; genus Pantoea; species Pantoea sp. B_9. The sequence continues at coordinate 408,133 of NZ_VWVL01000001.1, forward strand.
GTAGCATCGCGCAGCGTTTGCCACGGTGCTACCGGCTGCGGCGGACGCCAGCGCAGTGCGCCAACCGGCGGCGCTGCATAAGGTATTCCTTTAAAGGTAAACAGTTCATCATCCATCAGGCCTCTGAGTTCACCTTCTGCCGTCATGATCCTCAGACGTCGTTCATTTTTCATTGCGGGTTCCTGGTAAAGCCTGATTCCATTATTTGCAGGCCTCAGTGGAATGTCTATGTTCTGCAAGCATTTGCAGATTAAGCCGAATAAGCGACCGATTCATTGAACAACTTCATCAAATTTTTTGGTTAACTGCAGCGACGCATTCTGTTTTATGGTTGCAAGTTAACCTGGCGTGACGGAGAGACGCGATGTTTGCTGGCATCAATCAGCTGTTCACCCGGATGAGCGATCACCCGGATTTCGGTAAATTGCTGTTACGCTTAACCTTCGGCGGGCTATTGCTGTTTCATGGCGAGTTTAAGGCGATTCATGGCGTCGGCTGGATCGCCCATCTGCTCAGCGTCAAAGGCATGCCAGGTTTCATCGCTTACGGTGCTTACATCGGGGAAATTGTGGCACCCATTATGGTCATCGTTGGCCTGCTGACGCGCCCGGCGGCCTTTATCATTGCCGTTAACATGGTAGTCGCAACGCTGCTGGTGAAAATGGGCGCACTCTGGCATCGCACCGATGTCGGCGCCTGGTCGCTGGAAACGGAAGCGCTTTACCTGCTGGGCGCGCTGGCCATCCTGTTCCTGGGTGCCGGAAAATATACGCTGGTGCGCGACGCACGCCTGCAATAATCATTAGAAAGAAAACCAGCCGGCCTGTAAAAGTGATCCTGTCACTTTTCAGGCCGCTTTTTTACGCCCTACTCCTGCACGCCGCAGCGTGCCAGACTGCGCTGTTGCGTCTGCTGATACAGCACCATCTCATCCTGCACGGCGGCACCGAGCGCGGCTTCAAAATCTGCACGACTGGCATTGCCGGCGCTGCGGGCCTGAGTCTGGTTGCCCAGATTAGACTGGAAGATGCCGGCCGCGCTCACCGGCAGAAAATCTTCGTAGACAATCGGTTCCGCCTGTAAACGGCCGGCGGCCAGCAGCTGCGCCACGGTTTCCCCGGCGCGCGGCGGCTGATGCTCACCCTGCGGCGTCAGACGGTAACGGAACCACGCCAGCTCCTGCTCGCGCAGCGTCTGTTCATCATCAGGAAAATCACGAAACACCGCGCTGAGGTGCTGCTGATGCTGCTGGTTATCGCTGCCGGTACCGGCCTGCGCAAGCAGCCGGTCATACAGCGCGCGGCCTTTAGGCGTAAGCGCCGCGCCGCGCTGCTCAATTTCACCAAAGCGCGCGGTATGGGTGCCAGGCGTGCCATCATTAAAATGCACCGCCTCTTCCAGCGCTTTGAAGCTGGTCTGGCGCAGCAGAATCGGCACCGCGCGCGGCGGCGGCCCTTCAATCAGGATTTTCGGTTCGATGCCGCGCGAAGGCATCAGCGCCTGCACGCGATCGATGTCCAGCGTACGTGGCGTCAGGTGATTGATGTGGCAGCCGCGGAAGCAGACTACGTCGGCGATTAGGCGATGCTGCTGGCTCAGCGCGCGGTAGGTGGCGCTGTCCACCGTGGTGTGCGCATGCCAGCGAAAGGTTTCCAGCGCCTCCTGAACAAAGCGGGCCGCATCAGCAGCATTGAGACCGCCCTGCTGCTGATGCTGCGCGATCAGTGCCCGGCAGCCAGGCGTGAAGATGTCGCGCGCCGCCAGGATAGCCGCGGCTTTGTCGCGCAGTGCGGCATCGTCGATCAGATCCAGCCGCAGCAGCGAGGTGAAAACGCGGAAGGGATTGCGCCGCAGCGCGCTGTCGCTGACCGGGCGAAAGGCAGTAGAGTGCACCGGCACGCCCGCCTGTGACAGATCGTAATAGCCCACCGGCTCCATCCCCATCACAGCAAACATCTGCCGCAGCGTGCTGAGCTCTGCGGCAGTGCCGACGCGAATGGCACCGTGACGCTCCACGCCGAGCCGGCTCAGCTCATCGGCAGCGGCCAGACGGTTTTTCAGCGCCGGCTGCGCTTCTAAGGTGCGTTCGTTAACGGCGGTAACCAGCTGCGTCAGGGTGCCATATTGCGGCACCTCCTGCTGGTACATGGCCGACATGGCCTGAGAGAACAGCGTGCGGATGGCATCGCGGGTGAGAAAGTTATCCATGGTCATCACCTTGGGCTAAAGGGTTGCTGCTACTGTAGATCAACCCTTTAGCGGCGGGTAACATTTTCGCGGAACTGTGATCGCCCTGTCACTCGGTGGCGCGCGGCCGGTCACCAAAGCGGCATTTCAGTACCAGCATCAGCGTGGTCAGCGCCGCCGGCAACGCCAGCAGCAGAAAGATCTGGCTAAACGACCAGCCGAGGGACAGCAGCTCAGCGCCGACGAAGGCGCTGATGATCGCGCCGATGCGGCCGACGCCGTGCATCCAGCTGGAGCCGGTCGCGCGGGCATGAGTGGGATAGTAACTGGCCGAGAGTGCATTCATGCCGGTGTTGGCACCGTTAAAACAGAAGCCGCTGCAGAAGGCGATGCCGCTCATCAACCCGACCTGCGCCGGAGAAAACCCGAGCGCCACGATGGCGATGCCGCCGCAAAAGTAAATGATGGCCAGCGCCAGATTGGCGTTGATGCGGTCCATCAGCCAGCCGGCAAACAGTGAGCCAACGGTGCCGCCCGCCTGATACATGGCGGTGACGATGGCCGCTTCCGTGACAGACATGCCCAGCGTGTTAATCAGCGATGGCAGCCAGCTGCCGATCAGATAGACCAGAAACAGCCCCATAAAGTAGCCGCCCCACAGCATCAGGCTGCCAAACAGGTAGCGGGGTGAGACGACGGTGGCCACTGCACCGTGACGCGCGGCCAGCGGTTCACTGCTTTGAAAATGGCTGTCAGGCCGGACGCTGCCCGGCAGCATGCGCGCCAGAATGGCGTGAATGCGCGCAGCGGGCGCGCGCTGGCTGATGAGAAAGCGCACCGACTCCGGCAGGCCGCGCAGCAGAAACGGCAGCACCAGCAGCGGCAGCACGCCGCCCATCAGCATCACTGAATGCCAGTCATAGCGCGGCAGCAGCCACGAGGCGGCAAAACCGCCGGAGGCCGCGCCAAAGGTGAAGCCGCAGAACACCACGGTGATAATAAACGAGCGACGCCGCTCGGGCGCGTATTCGGCCACCAGCGTGCCGACGTTGGGCATCGCCGCTCCCAGCCCCAGACCGGTGAGGAAGCGGAACAGCATCATCTGTTCGATGTTTTGCGCCATGGCGGTCGCCAGCGTCCAGAGGCCAAAAAACAGCACGCTGAGCAGAATCATCACGCGGCGGCCGTAGCGATCGGCCAGCGGTCCAGCCACCATGGCACCCAGCGCCAGGCCAATCAGCGCCGCGCTAATCACCATCCCCAACTGATGATTGGTCACGCCCCAGCTGGCTTTCAGCGTCGGCGCGATAAAGCCCATTAGCGCGATATCCATGCCATCCAGCGCTACCACGACAAAGCACAGCGCAATTAAACGCTTCTGCCAGCTGCTTAACGCGCTCTGGTTGATGAGCTGGCGGACGTCAATGGCTTCAGCGCTGGTCACGGTACCACTCCTGCAGGATTATCACGAATAGGTCATCAGTTTTGGTAAAAAAAACGGCGCTTATGATAGCGCATCGTTAACAATAACGGGCAGGATTTTTAAGTGAAATTGAGAATTATTCAACATTTTTCCCGCTAAGCTACTGATAACGCTGAATGCATAGATGCGCCCGGACGCCCGGTTATTTATAAAGCCAACCAATACAGCCACTTACTAAAACTTCTCACGCTGACCGTTTTTGTTAATATAATTTTGCAGGTAAGTTAACAGAATCTCGGTCAGCCACTTGCCGCTGACCGCTCTGACTCATTACGCTGGCGTTTATGGACAAAAATCATCTCTTTAATCAGCGCATTCGTCTGCGCCATTTACACACCTTTGTGGCAGTCGCGCAACAGGGCACGCTGGGCCGCGCGGCGGAAACCCTCAATCTGAGTCAGCCGGCGCTGTCTAAAACGCTGAATGAGCTGGAGGAACTGGCGGGCGCCCGTCTGTTTGAGCGCGGTCGCCTCGGTGCTCAGCTGACGACACTGGGAGAACAGTTCCTGACCCACGCGGTGAAAGTACTGGATGCGCTTAACCACGCCGGACAAAGTTTCAACTCGCCGGTTTCCGGACGCCCGATCGTGATCCGCCTTGGCGCCCTCACCACCGCCGCCATGGGGATGCTGCCGCAGATCCTGGATCGCTTCCACGAACAGCAGCCGAACACCACGGTACAGGTGGCCACGCTGCACAATAATGTGCTGCTGGCTGGCCTGCGCGCCGGGGAGTTTGATATTGGCATTGGCCGTATGGCGGACAGCGAAATGATGACCGGCCTGACCTACGAATTGCTGTTTCTCGAATCGCTCAAGCTGGTGGTGCGACCGGAGCATCCGCTCTTAAGTGACAACGTCACACTTTCCCGCGCCATGCAGTGGCCAGTGGTGATTTCGCCTGAAGGCACCGCGCCGCGGCGTATTGCCCAGCACATGCTGGATGAACAAGGCTGCTCGCTGCCGGGCAACTGTGTCGAAACCTCGTCCACCTCGCTGGCCCGCCAGCTGGCGCTGCGTTATGACTATGTGTGGTTTGTGCCATCCGGCGCGGTGAAGGAAGATTTAAGTCACAATGCGCTCAGCGCGCTACCCATCGCATCGCCCGGCCCCGGCGAGCCGGTGGGCATTATTACCCGCAGCGGCCACTCGCTCTCGCTAAGCGCGGAAGTGCTGATGGCCACCATCCGCAAATTTCACAGTTAACGGCTGCGTTTGGCGTGGCGTTCGCGATTATCGAGGCGCGCGCGATCGGTTTTGCGCAGCCCGACATAGACTGCGCCGCTGCCGCCGTGTTGCGGTTGCGCACTGCAGAAAGTTTGAACGTCGTCAAATTGTCGCAGCCAGCGTGCCACGTAGCTGCGGACAATATTGGCGTGCGCTTCATCATCCCGCCCTTTGCCATGAATAATCAGCAGATTGCGCAGGCCCTGTTTACGCGCTTCCAGCATAAAGCTGAACAGCGATTGCCGGCAGGTCTCCACCGGCTGGCGTAACAGATTAAGACTGGCGTCCAGCGTATATTTGCCCAGCCGCAGCTTGTCGAGCACGCCCTGCTGAATGCCATCGGCTTTATATTCCAGCGGCGTGTCGCGCGGGATAATCTCAAGGAAGCCGCGCGTCAGGAAGTTTTCCGGTGCGTCGTCATGCGGCTGCTGGCGCGGCGCTTTAGTAGACGGCGCGCGCAGCCACTGGGTGTTGGCGCAATCTTTTAACGGGGTTACATCACCCATGGCATCGCGGAAAAGGTCTTCATCATCAAGGTTCATGGTGTTTTCCTCACGCCTGGTGGTGAATCGGGCGCAACATGCCACCCGAAAGCAAAATAGTAGCAAAGGTTATCGGCTATCACATCTGTCACTTTCTGCGCGGGATCAGGTTGTGTCCGGATGTAAATATGGAAAGAAAACGTTCCAGATCAAAAACCGGCTGGTAATTTGCAGACATCAAAGCCGCGAATACCCAGCATTTGTGCGGTTTTGATCATTATTACTGCTCGGATGAGTTCACATGACAGAGAAAAATGTTAAAATTGACGACAGTCAATAATCATCGAGCGTACCTATATGATCCCGGAAAAACGCAGCATTCGACGTATTCAGTCTGGCGGTTGTGCCATCCACTGTCAGGATTGCAGTATCAGCCAGTTGTGTATTCCCTTCACGCTGAACGAACATGAACTGGATCAGCTGGACAATATTATTGAACGCAAAAAGCCGATTCAGAAAGGCCAGACGCTGTTCAAAGCCGGTGATGAACTGAAATCCCTTTATGCCATCCGCTCCGGCACCATCAAAAGTTACACCATTACCGAACAGGGTGATGAACAGATCACCGGTTTCCATCTGGCGGGCGATCTGGTGGGCTTTGACGCCATCGTCAGCGCGCATCATCCGAGCTTCGCTCAGGCGCTGGAAACGGCCATGGTATGTGAAATTCCGTTTGAAACCCTCGACGATCTGTCCGGTAAAATGCCGGCGCTGCGTCAGCAGATGATGCGTCTGATGAGCGGCGAGATCAAAGGCGATCAGGATATGATCCTGCTGTTATCGAAAAAGAACGCGGAAGAGCGTCTGGCGGCGTTTATCTGGAACCTGTCGCGCCGCTTCGGCCAGCGCGGTTTCTCACAGCGTGAATTCCGCCTGACCATGACGCGCGGCGACATCGGTAACTATCTGGGACTCACCGTCGAAACCATCAGCCGTCTGCTGGGACGTTTCCAGAAAAGCGGCATGCTGGCGGTGAAAGGCAAATATATCACCATCGAAAACCATGCGCTGCTGGCTGAACTGGCCGGCCAGACCGATCAGGCAGCGTAACCGCCTGCCGGGTCGATAAATGTTATTTTATTGATCCGGCAACAACTTTTCCGCTTCTGCCCTGCGCCATCTTAGGCTATCTTTAATCCAACTTCGCTTTGGTTTGAGGAGAGTGCCTTATGTCCCGGTATCAGCATATTCTGGTGGCGATTGATGCTCAGCAGGACGACCAGCCGGCGCTGCGGCGTGCGGTGTATCTCAATCAACGTATCGGCGGAAAAATCAAAGCCTTCCTGCCTATCTACGACTTCTCCTACGAAATGACCACCCTGCTGTCGCCCGACGAGCGCGTCAACATGCGCAAAGGGGTGATTAGCCAGCGTACCGAATGGATCCGCGAACAGGCGCAGGCCTATCTGGAAGCCGGCGTGGATATCGAGATCAAAGTGGTGTGGCATAACCGGCCGTACGAAGCCATCATTCAGGAAGTGCTGGCGCATCAGCATGATTTGGTCCTGAAGATGGCGCACCAGCACGATCGTCTGGAAGCAGTGATTTTCACCCCCACCGACTGGCACCTGCTGCGTAAGTGCCCATGCCCGGTATGGATGGTCAAAGACCAGCCGTGGCCGGAAGGCGGCAAAGCGGTGGTGGCGGTAAATCTTGCCAGCGAGGAACCGCATCATGATGAGCTTAATCAAAAACTGATCCGCGAGACCACGCAGCTGGCCGAAATGGTGAATCACACCGAGGTGCATCTGGTGGGCGCTTATCCTGTCACGCCGATTAACATTGCCATCGAACTGCCGGATTTTGATCCCAGCGTCTATAACGATGCGATTCGCGGCCAGCACCTGGTGGCGATGAAAGCGCTGCGCCAGAAATTCTCCATCGGCGAGGAGTTCACTCACGTGGCGAAGGGCCTGCCGGAAGAAGTCATCCCGGATATCGCGTCGCATCTCGACGCCGGGATTGTGGTGCTGGGCACTATCGGTCGTACCGGTCTGTCAGCTGCGTTTCTCGGCAATACCGCTGAACAGGTGATCGATCACCTGCGCTGTGATTTGCTGGCGATCAAGCCGGATGATTTTAAATCGCCGATTGACCTCGACGATGAGGAAGATGAAGAGGATTAAATAACGCAGGGCGGCCATCCTGCGCCGCCCCGGTTTGAGCTTTTCAGGGCGGTGACATCACCGCCCTTTTCGTTTCCTACAGCGCGCGCAGAATGCCTTCGACGCTGGCTTTGGCATCGCCAAACAGCATCTGGGTGTTCTCTTTAAAGAACAGCGGGTTCTGCACCCCGGCATAGCCGGTGTTCATCGAGCGTTTGAACACGATGACGTTTTGCGCTTTCCACACTTCCAGCACCGGCATACCGGCAATCGGGCTGCGCGGATCGTCCTGGGCCGCCGGGTTGACGGTGTCGTTGGCACCGATAACCAGCACGGTGTCGGTATCGCTGAAATCATCGTTGATCTCATCCATCTCCAGCACCACATCGTACGGCACTTTGGCTTCCGCCAGCAGCACGTTCATGTGCCCCGGCAAACGACCGGCTACCGGGTGAATACCGAAACGCACCTTAATACCGCGTGCGCGCAGCTTCTCGGTGATCTCTGCCACCGGATACTGCGCCTGGGCGACCGCCATCCCGTAGCCCGGCGTGATGATCACTGAGGTCGAGTTTTTCAGCAGTTCTGCCGTCTCTTCCGCGCTGATTTCACGGTGTTCACCCGCTTCTTCTCCCGCGTCTGCACCGCTCACGTCAGTGCCGAACCCGCCGGCAATCACGCTGATAAAGGAACGGTTCATCGCTTTACACATAATGTACGACAGGATGGCACCGGAAGAGCCCACCAGCGCACCGGTGACGATCAGCAGGTCGTTGCTCAGCATAAAGCCCGCCGCCGCCGCCGCCCAGCCCGAATAGGAGTTGAGCATCGAGACCACCACCGGCATATCCGCACCGCCAATCGACGCCACGAGATGCCAGCCGAACACCAGCGCAATCACCGTCATCAGCAGCAGCGCAACGACCTGTGCAGCGGTGCTGTCGGTACGCACAAACCACAGCATCAGCAGGAATGAGACCACCAGCGCCGCCAGATTCATTTTATGGCGATGCGGCAGCATCAGCGCTTTTGAAGAAATCTTGCCGCGCAGTTTGCCAAACGCCACCACCGAACCGGTGAAGGTCACCGCGCCGATAAAGATGCCGAGGAACACTTCGGTCAGATGGATATTTTCCATCACCGCTGACAGTCCTGGCGCGTGGTCAAGGTAGCTGTTGAACCCGACCAGCACCGCCGCCAGACCGACAAAGCTGTGCAAAATCGCCACCAGCTCCGGCATTTCGGTCATTTCGACTTTCTTCGCCAGACGCACGCCAATAGCACCGCCGATCACCATCGCCAGCAGAATCCACGCCACGTTGCTGCTGTGCGGACCAAAAATGGTGGCGAGCAGCGCCAGCGCCATGCCGCTGATACCAAAGATATTGCCCTGCTTTGAGGTCTCATGCTTCGAGAGCCCGGCCAGGCTGAAAATAAACAGAATTGCGGCAACAATGTATGCTGCAGTCACTAATCCGCCAGACATGTTGTTACCCCTTAATTCTTACGAAACATTTTCAGCATGCGCTGGGTGACGGTGAAACCACCGAAGATATTGATGCTGGCAATCAGGACGGCGATAAACGCCAGGAAGGTGACCCAACCGCCATGGCCCATCTGCAGCACCGCGCCCACCACAATAATGCCGGAGATGGCGTTGGTGACGGACATTAACGGCGTATGCAGCGCGTGACTGACGTTCCACACCACGTAATACCCGACGACGCAGGCAAGCGCGAACACGGTAAAGTGCGACAGGAATTCCGCTGGCGCGACGTTGGCCAGGCAGCCGAACAGCACTACCGCCAGCGCCAGCAGCAGATATTTGCGCCACGGCGCAGCGGGCTTCTCTGCCGCTTTCGCCTGCGGCTGTGCGGCAGGTTTTGCGGCCTGTGGCGCAGCAGAGACCTGAATCGGTGGCGCAGGCCAGGTCACTTCTCCGTCACGAATCACTGTGACGCCGCGCACCACGACATCGTCAAAATCAACCACGATCTCGCCGTTTTTCTCTTTACACAGCAGCTTCAGCAGGTTCACCAGGTTGGTGCCGTACAGCTGCGAGGACTGCGTTGGCAGCCGGCTCGGCAGATCGGTGTAGCCGATGATTTTGACGCCGTTGTCGCTCAGCGTGACGCGGTCGGCGACGGTCAGATCACAGTTACCGCCGGTGGCTGCCGCCAGATCAATAATCACGCTGCCCGGCTTCATGCTGGCCACCATCTCTGCGGTGATCAGCTTGGGTGCCGGTTTGCCCGGGATTAGCGCGGTGGTGACGATAATGTCCACTTCCTGCGCCTGCGCCGCGAACAGCGCCATCTCCGCCTTGATAAAGGCCTCGGACATCACTTTGGCGTAACCGTCGCCGCTGCCCGCTTCCTCTTCGAAGTCGAGTTCAAGGAACTCGGCGCCCATACTCTGCACCTGCTCCTTCACTTCCGGACGGGTGTCGAAGGCGCGCACGATAGCGCCGAGGCTGCCCGCCGCGCCAATCGCCGCCAGACCGGCCACGCCAGCCCCGATGACCATCACTTTTGCCGGTGGCACTTTACCGGCGGCGGTGATTTGCCCGGTGAAGAAGCGGCCAAACTCATGGGCTGCTTCGACGATGGCCCGGTAACCGGCGATGTTCGCCATCGAGCTGAGCGCATCGAGCGACTGCGCGCGTGAAATACGCGGTACGGAATCCATCGCCATCACGGTGATGTTGCGTGCGGCTAATTTCTCCAGCAGCGCCGGGTTCTGCGCTGGCCAGATAAAGCTCACCAGCGTGCTGCCCGCGCGCATCAGGGCGATCTCGCTGTCGTCTGGCGCGTTCACCTTCAGCACGATGTCGGACTGCCAGACATCCTGCGGATGACTGATGCTGGCACCGGCAGCGATAAAACTGTCATCATCAAAGCTGGCGCGCAAACCGGCGCCCTGCTCAACGGTGACGCTGAATCCCAGCTTAATGAGCTGCTCAACGGTCTTTGGCGTCGCTGCGACGCGGGACTCATTGGCTAACCGCTCTTTGGGTATCCCAATTAACATACTGTTTCCTTTCCATGATTAAAGGATGAGGTTCTGTAAGGGGCACATGCTTAAAAGCCGAAACGCTGTTTCAGCTTTTTATGAGCGAAATGCACTATGTAACAAAGTCTTTATAACCTACTGAAAATGCCCAGGACGATCTAGCGCCATAACGCACACTTATGACATTCCCACAGATATTCAGATGCCAGCGATGAATACCGCGGGATGCGACCAGGTTTGCGGCATTATGGAAAATAATCTGCTGCGCCTAATCGTGTCATGACGAATTAACTGTTTTTAAAAACCTATATTTAACAATGCGTTAACTATTATGGTACTAAGCGATACCGGTTAAAGCGGTAAGCTGACCAAAAAAAAGCCATAACAGCGAAAGATGACAGGCCGATGAATAAAATGCTGGGATTGTCAATGTTATGCGCATAAATTGGCTGAGACAGGCCGATTATTACATGCAATAATCAGCGGCTAATCTGTTATACATCAAGAGTCCAGCACGTTTTCGTACTCAATTTGCGTAAGGCGAAGGATCATTTTTATGAAGCTGAAGAACACCATTCTGGCGTCGACCCTGTTATCACTGCTGGCAGCCAATGCGTTTGCTGCCAAAGAGTTAACGCCAGAACAAGCGGCCGCGTTAAAACCATTCGAACGCATCAATATTAGCGGCCGTTTTAATGCAATTGGCGATGCAACAGACGCCGTATCTAAAGCCGCCGACGCCAAAGGCGCGGACTCTTTCTACGTGCAGGGCATCAACGACAGCAACGGTAACGGTGGCAACTGGCGCGTTACCGCCGATCTGTACAAAGCCAACGCGGCTAAAGTGGAGCAAAGCACGCAATACCGGATGTTCAACGGCGTGAAAGAGCTGCCAAAAGCCGAAGCCTATCGTCTGGAACCGTTTGATACCGTGTCCGTTAGCGGCTTCTTCTCCAGCCAGCCGGACGTGAACGAAGCCATCGCCAAAGCGGCGAAAAACAAAGGTGCGGCCTCCTTCTTTATTGTGCGTCAGGTGGATGCTAACAACGGTGGCAACCAGTACGTGACCGCCTACGTGTATAAAGCCGATGCCAAAGCGCGCGTGGTGCAGGATACGTCTGACTCGATTCCGGCTGATTCTGAAGCCGGCAAAGCAGCCCTGGCTGCGGGCGGCGCAGCGGCGAAGAAAGTGGCAATCCCTGGCGTTGCTTCCTCAGATACGCCAAGCACCAGCGTGGGTCGTTTCTTTGAAACCCAAAGCTCTACCGGTCAGCGTTATACTGTGACGCAGCCGGATGGTCGCAGCGTGCAGGAAGTTAATGCGATCACGGCCGCACAGATGCAGCCGTTTGACACCATCTCCTTCTCCGATCACTTCGGCACGCCAACCGAGATCTCAGAAGCCGTGGGCAAACGCGCCATCGCCAAAGGCGCGAAGTATTATCACATTACGCGCCAGTGGCAGAACCAGAGCGGCGGCAACCTGACCGTCACTGCTGACCTGTTTAAATAATCCCCGCGCAGGGCGGCGCCCGTCGCCCTGCCGTTTGCATAATCCGTGTGCAAATCTGCATAGTCTTGCATTGCCTTCACCGTTCGCTCTCCGTAAAATCTGCCGCCTGTTTTCAGGGTATTCCGTTTTAAACGGGACTGATTGCCACGTTACACTCTGGCTGAACAACTACTACCCAGCACACTCTGCTGCTCAGGAATGGCGTTTTGGATAAAAAATTAGGTCTTAGCGCGCTCACTGCGCTGGTGCTCAGCTCGATGCTCGGCGCGGGCGTCTTTAGCCTGCCACAAAATATGGCGGCGGTTGCCGGTCCGGCCGCGCTGCTGATCGGCTGGCTGATCACCGGTGTCGGTATCCTCTTTCTGTCGCTGGCCATGTTGCTGCTGACGCGCCTGCGGCCGGAACTGGATGGCGGCATCTTCACCTACGCGCGCGCCGGCTTCGGCGAGCTGACCGGCTTCTGCTCGGCATGGGGCTACTGGCTGTGCGCGGTGATTGCCAACGTCTCGTATCTGGTAATTGTGTTTTCAGCGCTGAGCTTCTTTACCGATACGCCGGATCGCATCGTGTTTGGCGATGGCAACACCTGGCAGGCGATGCTTGGCGCTTCCGTGCTGCTGTGGCTGGTGCACTGGCTGGTGCTGCGCGGTGTACAGACCGCGGCCAGCATCAACCTGCTGGCGACGCTGGGCAAACTGGTGCCGCTGCTGCTGTTCGTGGTGCTGGCGCTGCTGGCGTTTAATTACGATCGCTTCCGTTTTGACTTTGACGGCGCAGCGCTCGGCCAGCCGCTGTGGCAGCAGGTTAAACAGACCATGCTGATCACCCTGTGGGTATTTATTGGCGTGGAAGGCGCAGTGGTGGTCTCTGCCCGCGCGCGCCACAAGAAAGATGTCGGGCGCGCCACGCTGCTGGCGGTGCTGGCCGCGCTGCTGGTCTACCTGCTGGTGACGTTGCTGTCGCTTGGCGTGGTGCCGCGTGCGGAACTGGCGCAGATGCGCAATCCGTCGATGGCCGGTCTGATGGAACGGCTGCTCGGTCACTGGGGCGATGCGGTGATTGCGGTTGGCCTGATTATCTCGGTGTGCGGGGCCTATCTCAGCTGGACCATTATGGCGGCGGAAGTCCCGTTCCTCGCCGCGCAGCAGGGTGCGTTTCCGCGCAGCATTGCCCGGCAGAACCGCCATAACGCGCCGGCGGCGTCACTGTGGCTGACTAACGGCAGCGTGCAGGTGTGCCTGATTCTGATTGCGGTTACCGGCGCGGATTACAACACGCTGCTGACTATCGCCTCAGAAATGATCCTCGTGCCCTATTTGCTGGTCGGTCTGTATCTGGTCAAAGTGGTACGTGGTCAGCACAAACCGCTGGCCCTGTTGACCGGTCTCGGTGCCAGCGCCTATGGGCTGTGGCTGCTGTACGCCTCGGGGCCGCTGCATCTGCTGTTGTCGGTGGTGCTTTACGCGCCGGGCCTGCTGCTGTTCCTGTATGCACGACGCGGTGGCCGCGGCGATCAACCACTGTTTGCGCTGGAGCGCATCGCCATCGTGCTGTTGATTGCCGCCTCACTGCCCGCGCTGTGGCAGCTGACGCGCTAATCAGTGCGGTTGTAAGGGAATAGAAACGCACAGCAGATCATTCTGCTGTGTCAGATTGAGTGGCTTGCGGTATTCCAGATGGATGGCGTCAAGCTGCTCAGCGGACAGCGGATAAGGCAGCTGAATATCGAAGCGGCTGATGTGCTGCTGTTCGGCCAGGGTAATCAGTCGGGCAATGTTAATTTCGTCGCTGACCTGGGTTGAAATGATTTGTAATGCTAATTCTTTCAGATGGTCGTCGCTGGCCTGTAAACTGTGCCCGGACTTGCGCGTCACCATGCCAAAAATTGGCATCACGCCGTAAATGGCATCGACAAAGCTCCAGCGTTTTTTGCAGGAAGCGGAAAGGAAGTCACTGTAGTTGAAGCAGATGCGATCACTGTATCCGGCTGAAGCCAGCTCTTTATCAGACACCCTCGCACTCCTCCTGTTTTCAGTACGATTCCGAACCTTGCGCCAGAACGCGCCGGTAATAATGGCACATTTCACGGTGTACATACCAGTAAGACAAGGATAATTCGTGCGGTAGCGTAGAGCTCAGGACCAGGAAAAGCTATGCTGCTGACATTCTCAGCCATGACAGAGCATTATGAACAAAATTGTCTATGTGGAAGATGAGCCGGAAGTCGGCGAACTGATTGCGGCTTATCTTGGCCGCCACGATATTGAGGTGCTGGTTGAGACGCGCGGCGATCGCGCGGAAGCGACCATTCTCGCCGCCGATCCGGATCTGGTGTTACTGGATATCATGCTGCCGGGCAAAGATGGCATGACGCTGTGCCGCGATTTGCGTGCGCACTGGCAGGGACCGATTGTGTTGCTGACCTCGCTCGACAGCGACATGAACCACATTCTGGCGCTGGAGATGGGCGCCAATGACTATATTCTGAAAACCACGCCACCGGCGGTGCTGCTGGCGCGTCTGCGGCTGCATCTGCGCCAGGCGCACGTGGCCAAACCGGAAGCCGCCCCCGCCGTGCAGAGCTCGCAAAAGGTGCTGCGGTTTGGTTCGCTCACCATTGATGCGCTCAACCGCCAGGTGATCCTGTTCGACGAACCCATCACCCTTTCGACCGCCGATTTTGATCTGCTGTGGGAGCTGGCGAGCCACGCCGGAGAAATTCTCGACCGTGACGCGTTGCTGAAAACCCTGCGCGGCGTGAGCTATGACGGCATGGATCGCAGCATCGACGTCGCCATTTCACGCCTGCGCAAGAAACTGTACGACAGCGCCACCGAGCCGTTCCGCATCAAAACCATCCGTAACAAAGGCTATCTGTTCGCGCCGCAGGCCTGGGATACCCGCTCCTGATGAGAAAGCTCTTCATTCAGTTCTATCTGCTGCTGTTCGTCTGCTTCCTGGTGATGACGCTGCTGGTGGGTCTGGTGTACAAATTCACCGCCGAGCGCGCCGGACGCCAGTCGATGAACGACCTGATGGCCAGCTCGCTGTTTCTGATGCGCAGCGAACTGCGTGAGATCCCGCCGCGCGACTGGAACAAAACCATCCGCAATCTCGATCTCGATTTATCCTTTGAGCTGCACATCGAACCGATGAGCAAGTATCAGCTGGACGAAGCCGACATGAAGCGGCTGCGCGCCGGTGAAATCGTCGCCCTCGACGATCAGTACACCTTCCTGCAGCACATCCCGCGCAGCCACTATGTGCTGTCGGTCGGACCGATTCCTTACCTGTTTTATCTGCACCAGATGCGCATCCTTGATATCGCCCTGCTGGCGTTTATTGGTATGTCGCTGGCGCTGCCGGTGTTCATCTGGCTGCGCCCGCACTGGCAGGAGATGCAGCGGCTGGAGAAAGCGGCTCAGCGCTTTGGTCGCGGCGAGCTTGACGTGCGCACCCATTTTGAAAATACCTCCAGCCTGCACAGCCTTGGCGTGGCGTTCAACCAGATGGCGGACAACATCAATACGCTGGTGGCGAGTAAAAAACAGCTGATTGACGGTATCGCGCACGAGCTGCGCACGCCGCTGGTCCGGTTGCGATACCGGCTGGAGATGAGTGAAAACCTCAGTGCGGCAGAGTCGGCGGCGCTGAACCGTGACGTCGGCCAGCTGGAGAGCCTGATTGAGGAGCTGCTGACCTATGCGCGCCTCGACCGGCCGCGCGTTGACCTCAATCTGCAATCTTTCGATCTGGCCCAGTGGCTGCGCGTGCACATCGCTGACGTGCAGACCATGAATCCGCAAACGCACATTACGCTGGATATTCCGCAGCTGGAAAACATTGGCGCGGCAGATACGCGCCTGATGGAGCGCGTGCTGGATAACCTCGTGAATAACGCCCTGCGCTATGCGCAGCAGCGGCTGCGCGTCAGCCTGTGGTTTGACGGCGCCATCGGCAATCTGCAGGTTGAAGATGATGGTCCGGGCATTCCGCCGGATGAACGCCAGCGGGTATTCGAGCCTTTCGTACGGCTCGATCCCAGCCGCGATCGCGCCACCGGCGGCTGCGGCCTCGGTCTGGCGATTGTGCACTCTATTGCGCAGGCGCTGCAGGGCCAGGTCTCGATTGAGAGCAGTCCGCTGGGCGGCGCCTGCGTGCGCTTCTGCTGGCCGGTTGATCTCCCCCTGCGCGACGTGACGCCGCGCTTACCTTCATAAGGAGCTTGTTACATGACTGCAGCTTATCAGGAACTTAGCCGCACTTTTCAGCGCCTGGCGCGTTTTGGCCATCTGGGCGCGATTGCCGGCGTGGATATGCAAACCACCATGCCGCCGGGCGGCAGCCAGGCGCGTGGAGAAGCGATGGCAGAGCTGAGCGTATTTATGCACGAGCTGCTGACCGACAAGCGCCTCGGCGGGCTGTTTGACGCCGCCGCGCAGGAGTCGCTGAACGATGTGGAGCAGGCCAACCTGGGCGAAATGCAGCGCGCGTGGCGCCAGGCAACGCTGCTGCCGGCCTCGCTGGTGGAAGCCAAATCGCTGGCCGGCTCGCGCTGTGAACACGCGTGGCGCAGTCAGCGTCCGGCCAACGACTGGCAGGGCTTCAGCGCTAACCTGAAAGAAGTGGTGAAGCTGAGCCGCGAAGAGGCACAGCTGCGCGCCGATGCGCTCGGCGTATCACGCTACGATGCGCTGCTGGATGTGTTTGAACCAGGCATGACCAGCGCGCAGCTCGACAGCACCTTTGGCGATCTGAAAAGCTGGCTGCCGGATCTGCTGCAAAAAGCGGTAGCCCGCCAGCAGGCAACGCCGATTGCCCAGCCGGTCGGCCCCTTCGCCATTGAATCGCAGAAGCAGCTCGGACTGAGCGTGATGGCGACGTTAGGGTTTGATTTTAATCACGGCCGGCTGGACGTGAGCGCGCACCCGTTCTGCGGCGGCGTACCGGAAGATGTGCGTATCACCACACGCTACAACGAAAACGATTTTCTCAGCGCGCTGATGGGCGTGATCCACGAAACCGGCCATGCGCGCTATGAACAGAATCTGCCACAGCAGTGGCGCGGACAGCCGGTGGCGCTGGCGCGCTCGACCGCGATGCATGAATCGC
This sequence comes from Pantoea sp. B_9, assembly GCF_008632015.1. Taxonomy (NCBI): domain Bacteria; kingdom Pseudomonadati; phylum Pseudomonadota; class Gammaproteobacteria; order Enterobacterales; family Erwiniaceae; genus Pantoea; species Pantoea sp. B_9. The sequence goes on from NZ_VWVL01000001.1 coordinate 425,313, forward strand.
AGAGCCTGTTTATGGAGATGCAGCTGGGTCGCAGTCACGCCTTCCTGCAGCATATTCATCCCCAGGTGGTGGCGCTGATGGGCGACCAGCCGGCACTGGAGCGCAACAACTTTATTCGGCTGACCCAGCGCGTGAAGCCGGGCTTTATTCGCGTCGATGCCGATGAGCTGAGCTATCCGGCCCATGTGATTTTACGTTACGAAATCGAGCGAGCGCTGATTGAAGGCGAGATTGAAGTCGAGGATATTCCGGCGCTGTGGAATGAAAAAATGCAGCAGTCGCTGGGGATCGATACGCGCGGCAACTACCGCGACGGCTGTATGCAGGATATTCACTGGACCGACGGCGCCTTCGGCTACTTCCCGACCTACACGCTGGGCGCGATGTACGCTGCTCAGCTGTTCCAGGCGGTAAAACGCGCCATTCCGCAGGTGGACGAATTGATTCAGCAGGGCGAACTGCAACCGGTGTTTGACTGGCTGCAGCAGAACATCTGGCAGCACGGCAGCCGCTTCCCGACGCAGCAGCTGCTGATCAATGCCACTGGCGAAGCGCTCAATCCACACTATTGCCGTCAGTATCTGGAACAGCGTTATCTCTCTGCCTGATCCGTGCGGCGGCCTGCCCGGCCGCCGTTTTTTGCGCGGAGAGTGATCCGCACTTATCCCCGTCCTGCCCGGTTTTCCTGCTTTGTACAATCCGTTACACGCCGATACCATTCCCTCACTGAAGGCGCGAATTGTTTTACATATAGTGCATTCACCGGCCCCGCAGTGGGCTACACATGAAAAAATAGTTCGAGGGTTTTGCAATGAAAAAATTATTTGCGCTGGTGATCGCCGCTGCTATGGGTCTGTCTTCTGTAGCCTTCGCTGCTGAGACAACAACTGCTGCTCCTGCTGCTGCAACTACCGCTGCACCGGCTAAGCACAAAGCTGTTCACCACAAAAAAGCCGCTGCTCAGAAAGCGCAGGCTGCCAAAAAGCACAAGAAAGTAGAGAAGAAAGCACCAGCGGCTCAGAAAGCGCAGGCGGCTAAAAAGCACCACAAGAAAGCCACCAAACCAGCTGCTCAGAAAGCCCAGGCCGCTAAAAAGCACCACAAGAAAGCCACCAAGCCAGCTGCTCAGAAAGCCCAGGCTGCTAAAAAACACCACAAAGCCACCAAGCCAGCTGCACAGAAAGCTCAGGCGGCTAAAAAGCACCACAAAAAAGTAACCAAACCTGCTGCTCAGAAAGCTCAGGCTGCTAAAAAGCACCACAAAGCGAAAAAAGCTGCTAAATAAGGTTGCCTTGCGCGCCAACACCGCATTAATGATTGAAAACACCCGGTTCTGCCGGGTGTTTATTTACTGGAGTAGCGAAAAATGGTGCGTCGCTATCGCTTCGAAATTATCCTGATTGTCATGATTCTGTGCGGCATTATTGCGGCCAGCTTTTTTATCTAGTCGTTGTAGCGTGCTGATTACTCCAATATTTCTCCCTTTTTTACCGCTCACCGACTATAGTTATCGCTCAAGCGTGATGACCATAACCTCTATTTATTCTCGCCATTGAGAGAACTATGCGCCTGGCTATCCTGTTATTTGTAGGTCTTTTTAGCTTTAACCTCACAGCCCATGCCGATGATGAAGACGGCCCCAGCCCGGAAGAGATTAAGACCCTGTTCTTCGGCAAAGATCATCGTAAAGCCATTACCGACGTCAGTGCGGCGCCGTGGGATGCCATTGGTCAGTTAGAGACGGAAAGCGGCAATCTGTGCAGTGCCACGTTGATTTCGGCCCATCTGGCGCTGACGGCCGGACACTGCTTACTGACGCCCCCGGGCAAATTCGACAAGCCGGTCGCGCTGCGCTTTATGGCGGGTGCCAAAGGCTGGCGCTACGAAATTCATGATATTGACGCGCGCGTAGAGCCTTCGCTGGCGCGGCGTCTGCAGGCGGATGGTGAAGGCTGGATCGTGCCGCCAGACGCGGCACCTTACGATTACGGCCTGGTGATTCTGCACAATCCGCCGTCCGGTATCGTGCCGATTCCGCTGTTTGACGGTTCGCGCAGCGATTTAACCGCCGCGCTGAAAACCACCGACCGCAAAGTGACACAGGCCGGTTATCCCGCTGACCATCTGGATACACTCTACTCGCACAGCGATTGCCTGATCACCGGCTGGGCGCAGCGTGCCGTGCTGTCGCACCAGTGCGACACCCTGCCCGGCGACAGCGGTTCACCGCTGCTGCTGAAGCGCGACGGCGAGTGGCAGCTGATTGCGGTACAGAGCTCGGCGCCGGCACCGGCCGATCGCTATCGCGCCGATAACCGCGCCATCGCCGTTACATCCTTTAAAGACAAGCTGGAAGCGCTGGCGCAATAAGTCAGCTCAGCTGCTCCATCGCCTGCAGAATACGTTTGTCGGAGATGGGATACGGCGTGCCCAGCTGCTGCGCAAAATAACTGATGCGCAGCTCTTCCAGCATCCAGCGGATCGCCTGTACCTCTTCATCGTCCTGACGCTGCGGCGGCAGCTTGTTACGCCAGCTTTGCCACGCCTGCTCTACCGCCTGCACTTTCAGCATCCGCGCCCGATCGCTGTGCGGATCAACCGGCAGCTTCTCCAGCCGGCGCTCAATACCGTGCAGATAGCGCAGTGTGTCGCCCAGCCGCTGATAGCCGTTGCCGGTGACAAAACCGCGATACACCAGGCCGCTCAGCTGCGTTTTGATATCCGCCAGCGCCAGTGCCAGTGTCATGTCCACCCGTCCCTTAAGGAACTTGTTGATGTTGAACACGCTGGTGAGAATCTGCTCGACCTGGCTGGCGATGGTCACCACCGTGTCGTTCAGTTCGGCGCGTACTTTATCGCGCAGCTGCTCGAAGTTTTCCTGCTGCCACGCCGGCCCACCGGCGTCCGCCATCAGCTTATCCACGCCGCAGGCGATACAGTCATCTATCAGCTCCAGCACTTTGCCGTACGGATTAAAATAGAGCCCGAGCTTGGCTTTGTTTGGCAGCTTCTCGTGCAGATACTTGATCGGCGAAGGGATGTTCAGCAGCAATAACCGCCGCTGGCCGCGCCACATCATCTTCTGCTGCTCGCGTTCACTGTCAAACAGGCGAATCGCGACGCTGTCTTTTTCATCCACCAGCGCCGGCCAGGCTTTGACCTGATAGTTCCCGCGCTTCTGCTCGTAGCTTTGCGGCAGATCGCCGAAGCTCCACAGATGCAGCCCGCGCTGTTCCAGCCCGTCATCCGCCACGTTGGACAGCGTCTCCTGCACCTTGCCTTTCAGCACCTGCTTCAGCTGATGCAGATCTTTGCCTTCCTGCAGCTTCCGGTTGTGCTCATCCACCACGCGGAAGGTCATTTTCAGGTGATCGGGCACCTGATCCCATTGCCAGGCGTCGCGCTCAATGGTAACGCCAGACATGCGGCGAAACTCACGCTCCAGCGCATCCAGCAGCGGCTGCTCCAGCGCCGTCACGCGGCCAAGGAAGGCTTCGGCGTAGTTAGGTGCCGGCACAAAGTTGCGTCGCACCGGCTTGGGCAGCGACTTGATTAGCGCGATGATCAGCTCGCGGCGCACGCCGGGGATCTGCCACTCGAAGCCGGCTTCGTCGACCTGGTTGAGCAGCGGCAGCGGGATGTGCACCGTCACACCATCCGCATCGGCCCCCGGTTCGAACTGGTAGCTGAGCTTCAGTTTCAGGTTGCCCTGATGCCAGAAATTCGGGTAATCCAGCTGGCTGACCTTCTCCGCGCCGTCTTTGATCAGCATCTGCTTATCAAAGCTCAGCAGATCCGGATTGTCCTTACTGGCCTGTTTCCACCAGCTGTCAAAGTGCCGTGCTGAGACCACCTCGCTGCCAATGCGGCGATCGTAAAACGCAAACAGCGTCTCGTCATCGACTAAAATGTCGCGCCGCCGCGATTTGTGCTCCAGATCCTCGATTTCACTGCGCAGTTTCAGGTTGTTGCGGAAGAAAGCGTGACGCGTCTGCCAGTCGCCCTCCACCAGCGCATGACGAATAAACAGCTCCCGGCTGAGTTGCGGATCGATGCGGCTGTAATTGACCTTACGCGCCTGCACAATCGGCAGCCCGTACAGCGTAACTTTCTCGGTGGCCATGACTGCGCCCTGCGCTTTCTCCCAGTGCGGTTCACTGTAGCTGCGCTTCAGCAGATGCTGGGCCAGCGGTTCGATCCACTCCGGGTCGATGCGCGCCGCAACGCGGCCCCACAGGCGACTGGTTTCCACCAGTTCCGCCACCACGGTCCATTTAGGCGGCTTCTTAAACAGGCCGGAACCGGGGAAAATAGCAAACCGCGCATTGCGTGCGCCGGTAAACTCCTGCTTTTCCGCATCTTTCTGACCGATGTGTGACAGCAAACCGGTGAGCAGCGCGCAGTGCACTTCGCGGTACGGTGCCGGCTCGCTGTTGAGCGGCATGCCCAGTTCCCGCACCACCTGACGCAGCTGGGTGTAGATGTCCTGCCATTCGCGCACGCGCAGGTAATTGAGATAATCGCTTTTACACTGGCGGCGGAACTGGTTGCCGAACAGTGCTTTCTGCTGTTCCTGCAGGTAGTTCCACAGATTAACAAAGGCGAGAAAGTCCGACTCTTTGTCGGCAAAACGCCGGTGTTTCTCGTCAGATGCCTGCTGTTTCTCCACCGGACGCTCGCGCGGATCCTGAATCGAAAGCGCAGCGGCAATAATCATCACTTCGCGCACGCAGCCAAATTTCTGCGCTTCCAGCACCATGCGCGCCAGCCGCGGATCGACCGGCAACTGTGCCAGGCTACGCCCGGACGGCGTCAGTTTGTACGCACCTTCCTCGCTCAGGGTAATCGCGCCGAGCTCCTCCAGCAGGCGCACGCCGTCCTGAATGTTGCGCTTATCCGGCGCTTCGACAAACGGGAATGCGGCGATGTCGCCCAGTCCAAGCGCCGTCATCTGCAAAATCACCGACGCCAGGTTGGTACGCAGAATTTCCGGGTCAGTAAACGCCGGGCGGCTGAGGAAATCATCCTCCGAATAGAGACGGATACAGATCCCTTCCGACACGCGGCCGCAGCGCCCTTTGCGCTGGTTAGCCGACGCCTGCGAGATCGGCTCGATCGGCAGACGCTGCACTTTGGTACGGTAGCTGTAACGGCTGATGCGCGCGGTGCCGGGATCGATGACATATTTAATGCCCGGCACGGTGAGCGAGGTCTCAGCGACGTTAGTCGCCAGCACAATGCGGCGGCCACTGTGCGGCTGGAACACCCGGTTCTGTTCGGCGTTGGACAGGCGCGCATAGAGCGGCAGAATCTCGGTGTGCGGTAGATCGCGCTTCATCAGTGCATCGGCGGTATCGCGAATTTCGCGCTCGCCGCTCATGAAGATCAGGATATCGCCGCGCCCTTCGCTGCTCAGTTCGTCAACCGCATCGAAAATTGCCTGCAGCTGATCGCGTTCGGTGTCTTCGGCATCTTCTACCACCGGACGATAGCGTACATCGACCGGATACGTGCGGCCCGAAACCTCGATCACCGGGGCATTATTGAAGTGGCGCGAGAAGCGCTGCGGATCGATGGTTGCTGAGGTGATGATCACTTTCAGATCGGGACGACGCGGCAGCAGTTCGCGCAGGTAACCCAGCAGGAAATCGATGTTCAGACTGCGTTCGTGCGCTTCATCAATGATGATGGTGTCATACTGCAGCAGCAGACGATCCTGCTGAATTTCCGCCAGCAGAATACCGTCGGTCATCAGTTTGACCTGGGTGGTTTCGCTGACCTGATCGTTAAACCGCACCTTGTAACCGACGGTGCCGCCGGGCGTGGTTTCCAGCTCTTCGGCAATGCGGTTCGCCACGGTGCGTGCCGCCAGGCGACGCGGCTGCGTATGCCCAATCAGCCCTTTCACACCGCGCCCGAGCGCCAGACAGATCTTTGGCAGCTGGGTGGTTTTACCTGAGCCGGTCTCACCGGCGACAATCACTACCTGATGATCGCGAATCGCGTCGGCGATGTCCTGCTGCTTCTGGCTGACCGGCAGATTGTCCGGAAACGTAATGCGCGGCGTCGCGGCAGCGCGCTGCGCCACGCGCTGTTCTGCCGCGGCGAACACCGGCTCCAGCTCGGCCATAATTTCCTGCTGCGCAGCGGGATTTTTCACCTTTGCCGCACCGTGCAGACGACGCTGCAGCGCTTTGCGGTCGCGCAGCATCAGGTTATCGAGCCGCGACCAGAGTGGGGCCAGAGGTGACGTAACGGATGATGACATAGTGATGAATTACCTGTTGTTGCAGTGAGCCGGCACTTGCGGCTCGGCGCCGGGCAGAATTTTCCGGCGGATTCAATCGATTAATGCCCGCCATCTTAGCACAGATTGGAACATCTCACCTGACCGGACGTGCCACCTTATTCAATAATTTCGAACATAGGCCTCGAAATATTGCGCTTTTACCTGCGGGATGAACTCCGTAGAGTGTAACGCATTGAGCGGTAAGCCAACCGCGTAACGTACAGGAAAATACCATGAGCAAAGTTTTAGTTCTGAAATCAAGCATCCTTGCCGGTTACTCACAGTCTAACCAGCTGGCAGACTTCTACGCTGATGAAGCCCGCGCCAAAGGCGACGAAGTCACGGTACGCGATCTGGCTGCCCAGCCGATTCCGGTACTGGACGGTGAACTGGTTGGCGCCCTGCGTCCTTCAGACGCGCCGCTGTCGCCACGTCAGCAGGACGCGCTGGCCCTGTCCGATGAACTGATTGCTGAACTGCAGGCGCACGATACCGTGGTTATCGCCGCTCCGATGTACAACTTCAACATTCCTACTCAGCTGAAAAACTACTTTGACCTGATCGCCCGTGCCGGCGTCACCTTCCGCTACACCGAAGCAGGCCCGGAAGGTCTGGTGAAAGGCAAACGTGCGGTGATCCTCTCCAGCCGTGGCGGCATTCACAAAGACACCCCGACTGATCTGCTGACCCCGTACGTGAAACTGTTCCTCGGCTTCATCGGCATCACCGACGTTGACTTCGTGTTTGCCGAAGGCATTGCCTACGGTCCGGAAGTGGCAACCAAAGCCGCCAGCGATGCCAAAGACGCCATCAAACAGATTGTTGCTGCGTAATCATCATTAAAACAATGCTATCTGTCTTGCCGGGCCTGAGTGCCCGGCTTTTTTATGCCTGCGCTGTCGTGGAAGCAGCTATTTCTGCACCCACTGACCATTAATCCCGCGCACATATTCGCCGCTGCCGGCACGGTTAACCAGCTTCTCGCCGGCGATGCGCGCCACCTCGGCGGTGGTGAGATTGTTCTGCTGCGCCACGCGCTGATACTGCTGGCTGCGGCCGTCATTGATGCGCTTAACCAGCGCCAGCGTCTCGTCATCCTGCTGACGGGCGGCGATGTAACCGCTCAGCGTTTCGCCCACGCGCCCCTGCTGGCGCGCCTGATCCAGCGTCAGCGCCCAGGCCGACGGCACCAGCAAAAACGCCAGCAACAGCGCTATCCCCTTGCGTTTCATCGAGCCTCTCCTCAAAACAGTCCGCTCTGATTCTTCAGCAGCGCTTCGACGTCTTTATCCACCTTGATGTGGATTTCATGTTCGATTTTTACGTTCATGTTGATGGTGATTGGCTCTTTGGGTGCGGCGACTTCGATGCGCGGCACACAGCCCAGCAGCGGCAGTCCCGCTGTCAGCACCAGTAATGCCCTCAGGCTCATGGTTTCGGGTCCTTGTTGGATGGCAGGGTGGCGTTTTGCTCCACCCAGGATTGCAAATTATCGCCAAAGCGCAGGCTGCGCCACAGCTGGAACAGGTTTTCCTGATGACGGTAATTAAGATTGACGGACTGGCGGCGGTTACTGAACTGGCTGGTGCCTTTCACCTCGCTTTGCAGAATCAGGTTACCGAAGTTATCCAGATCCAGCGTCGCCCACGAACGGGCAATCTCCATGTAGCGCAGCCAGTCCATCGCCGCCCCGGCGGCCACGTTATTGCTGACAATCGCATCCGCCATGTCTTTATCCATGCGGAACGTCAGCGGGCCGCTGTTGGCGATCCAGCCCTTTTCAATCAGCCAGTGCGGATTGTTCACCCACAGCGGCAATTCGCCATTTACTTTACCGGACATGGCAAACTGCTTCGGTTTAAGCGCCGTCACCAGCCGGCTGAGATCAATGTCACGCAGCGAAATCCGCGCCGGCTGATGCTGCGGTAAACGCAATGCTGGCATGCTGACGTGCCCGCCGAGCAGATCGAGATTGACGTTGCTGAGCGTCAGCGGCTGGCGCTCCTGCCACGGATAGTGGCCCTGCAGATCCGCGGTAATGTTCTGCAGCGCAAACTGGTTTTTCACTTCGGCGATGCGCAGCGACACCGGCCCGCGGCGCCCCAGCTGCCACTGATGATCTTTCAGGCGGAACGGCAGGGTAAAATCGATGCCGTTAATTTCACTGTCCGGCATCCACACGCTGCCCTGTTTCACCGCCCAGAAACCGCCCGCCTCAAACCCCTGGCCGCTGGCGGCGGAGAAGGCCATCTGCGCGCGCAGCTCGCCAGTCTGAATGCGCATCTTCAGGTCGCTGCTCAGCAGCGGCTGAAAGACGCTGAGCGACTGCGCCGGCCACCAGGCTTCGCCGCGCAGCCGCTCGCCGTCCCAGCGGCCATGCACGCGCAGCGGTCCGATGTCTTCAGCGGTGAGCTGACCGCGCCACAGAAAATGCCCCGGGTCGCGCCCTTTGGCATCGAAACGCAGTTCGGACGGCGGCAGCCAGCCACCGTAGCTGAAGCGGGTCTGGCCGGAACGCAGCGCAAACCCGCCGTTAAACGCCGGCTGTGCCACATCGCGCTGCCAGCGCACCGGCGCGGTCAGCGTCAGGCGCGGCTTATCCACCTGCACCATGCCGTACGCCAGCTGATCGAACCCGGTGTTCAGCGTATCGAGACTGATCAGGGTGTCGTTCCAGCTGCCGGTGCCCTTCACATCCCATTTAGCGCTAAGCGGCGCCATCACGCCTTCGCCCCAGTAGCGCCAGTTCCAGCGACCGCTGTCTGGCCAGAAGTCGCTGGCGCGCCCGTCGAGGTGCAGCCTGAAGCGGCCGAAACTGGGGTCGTGCGCGTTGAGAATCGCCTGTAACCGGCCGTTGATGCCGCGCGAGGCCACGCTGACGCCGGCCAGCGGCCAGCGCGCTTCATCCACTTCCAGCGTCGAGAGTAAGCGTCCGCGCAGGCGCAGCAGTGCGCCCGGCTGCAGGCTGAGCTGCGGATCGCTGAGCATGCCATGTAATTGTCCGGGAATGGAGCCGTACAGCTGCAGGTCGGCAAACTTGCTTTCGCCGGTTAACTGGAACGGCAGTGCGCTGTCAGTCAGGCTCAGCTTGCCCGGCCCAACGCTCAGTACCAGGTTGCCTTTCCCGCCGCGTCCGGCGGTCAGTAAATTGAAGCGGCCGCGGATCTGCGTCTGTTCCAGCCCCTGCTGCCAGTCATCCAGCGTCAGCGCCACGCCGCCCGACAGCGGCTGCGACCCGAACGGCCAGCGCCAGTGACCGGCAGTGATGCGGATTTGCTGTGCATCGGCCTGCCACGGCAGCTGTAACAACGGCTGTGGTTCCTGTTGCTGGCGCACCACCAGTTCGCCCTGCTGCTGCTGCCAGTTGAGCGTCAGCGCCAGCGGCTGCGGCCACTGCGTCAGGTTAAGCGCACCGCTGAGCTCACCCGCCACCGGCAGGCCATCGGCAAAAGTCGGCAGCGTCAGATTGCCATGCAGTTCGACCGGTTGCGGCAGTAAAGGATGGCTGAGCTGCAGCTGATCAATGTGAAGCTGCTGCCCCTGCAGGCGCGCGGCGACGCGCAGGTTGTCGCCCTGATAACGCAGCTGCTGAAGGTCTTTGTCTAAAGTCAGATCGAAGCGGCCGGCATATTGCTGCCATGGCAAAATACTGAGCTGTTGCAGATGGATATCCGCGCCGGGCAGCATCTGCTGCCACTCTGCGAGGCTGCGCGGCGCATCGCGCGTGGCACTGTGCGGCAGCGCCTGCAGACAATTGCTGTTGAGCGCCACCTCGCGCGCATCAAGCTGCCAGCGCTGTTGCGTCCGGCCAAGTCCCACGTCGGCGACCTGCGCCAGCAGGCAGTCGCCGGCCAGATAGCGCACATCAGGAAACACCAGCCGGCCCTGCTGCCAGTGCGGCGCGCCGTGTAGCTCGACGCGGGTATTTTCCGGCAGCCAGATACCTGCCAGCCGCGGCAGCCAGTGCGTCAGCGTCAGCAGCAATCCCAGCAGCAGCAGTATCAGCGCCAGTAGCGCAGCAAGTAGTCGACGGAGGCCCCGCGTCATGGCTGTTAACGTTCCTGTTCTTTACCCAATCCTGACAGTGATGATGGCATGTTATGCCCGGCAAATGAAGGCGTTACCGCTTTAGTCTGGCTGAAGAACAGCAAAATGACGCGGAAAACGTTATCCTGATGTGATACCGACGTAACATTTTTCAGGAGCGAAACAATGAAAGTTGCGGTTTACAGCACCAAGCATTACGACCAGAAATACCTCGAGCACGTTAACGAAGGCTACGGATTTGAGCTGCAGTTTTTTGACTTCCTGCTGAGCGAAACCACGGCGAAAAACGCCGCTGGCTGTGATGCGGTCTGTATCTTCGTTAACGATGACGGGAGCAAAGCGGTGCTGGCGGAGCTGGCGGCGCTGGGCGTGAAATATATCGCGCTGCGCTGTGCCGGTTTCAACAACGTCGACCTCGACGCCGCCGCCGCGCTGGGACTGCAGGTGGTGCGCGTGCCCGCTTACTCGCCGGAAGCGGTAGCGGAACACGCGGTAGGTCTGATGATGACGCTCAACCGCCGCATTCACCGCGCTTACCAGCGCACGCGCGATGCCAACTTCTCGCTGGACGGCCTGACCGGTTTCAACATGCACAATAAAACCGCTGGCGTGGTCGGCACCGGCAAGATTGGTGTGGCGACGATGCGCATCCTGAAAGGTTTTGGCATGCGTCTGCTGGCGTACGATCCGTACCCCAGTGACGCCGCGCTGGCGCTCGGGGCGGAATATGTTGATTTGAAAACGCTGCTGGCGGAGTCCGATGTCATCACCCTGCACTGTCCGCTGACGCCGGAAAACCACCATCTGCTCAACGCGCAGGCGTTCAGCCAGATGAAAGATGGCGTGATGATTATCAATACCAGCCGCGGTGGGCTGATTGATTCACAGGCGGCGATTGAGGCGCTGAAACAGCAGAAAATCGGCTCGCTCGGCATGGACGTGTATGAGAACGAACGCGACCTGTTTTTTGAAGACAAGTCGAATGACGTGATTCAGGACGACGTGTTCCGCCGCCTGTCGGCCTGTCACAACGTGTTGTTTACCGGCCATCAGGCCTTTCTCACCGCCGAAGCGCTGACGGCGATTTCAGAAACCACGCTCAGCAATTTACAGCAGCTGGCGCGCGGGGAAACCTGTGCAAATCAGGTTAAGGCGTAAGGTTCTGCGCCTGCGTTAGCGGGCGCAGGCACCGCCGATCAGCGCCTGTTCGTCGCAGCGACGACCGTTAGCCAGCTGACACATCCCGATGCGTGAACCGTCTAACTGACGCGAGAACGCCAGCGTGCCGCCTGCGCTGTTGCAGTTGGCTTCTGCCATGGACGACATCACGACGTGCGGCTGCACGTGCGCGGCGGTGGCCTGTTGCGGCGGTTCATTGTCGCTGTTGCTGCTGCAGGCAGAGAGTAACAGCGCTGCGCCGGCCAGCAGTAAAGTTGCGGCTTTCATCGGTCGGGCTCCGGGAGTGTGAGCGGAAAAGTCGCACCAGCATATGTCAGCAGCGGTGCGCGATCGATAGGCGACACAGCTTTTTACAAAATTTAATATCGTCGTTGGCAAGCAGAATTATCCTGATTGCAGCGTTTTCCCTCTTTCTCTGCCAGTTCATACGAAACATCAATCAATAAGGAGGAAGGATGTTAGCCGACATGCTCATCCGCATCGCATTAGCCGGAATACTGGGCGGACTGATTGGCCTGGAGCGCCAGATGCGCGCTAAAGAAGCGGGCCTGCGTACCCACATTCTGGTCGGCATTGGCAGCGCCATGTTCATGCTGGTGTCAAAATATGGCTTTGCCGATATGCTGACTAACGATCATGTGGCGCTGGATCCCAGCCGTATTGCGGCGCAGGTGGTCAGCGGCATGGGCTTCCTTGGCGCTGGCACCATCATCATACAAAAGCAGATTGTGAAAGGCCTGACGACCGCCGCTGGCCTGTGGGTGACCGCCGCGATTGGCCTGGTGATCGGTAGCGGCATGTACGAAATCGGTATTTACGGCACGGTGCTGGCGCTGGTGGTACTGGAAACGTTCCGCCGTATCAGCCACTGGCTGATTGGCCGCCATCACACCCTCATCGTCCATCTCAAAGCCAAAAGCGTACCGCTGGTGTTGCTGGTACTGCAGCGTGAAAATTTGCGCTATGGCCACATCGCTGTGGTCAATCGTAACGAAGAGAGCGGCCTGTGCGAGCTGAGCGTTGAGGTGACATTGTCACGCAGATTTCCTATGCACAGCATTTATGACAAAGTAATGGAAATCAAAGGCGTGCAGTCGCTGGAAATGGTTTGACTGCGCTGGCGGGTTAATCGCTGCGGTCGATGGAAGATAAAAAGCCCGGCGCTGAAGGCCGGGCGGCTGGGTTAGCAGGGTTTGAGTTGTCCAATCGCCATTTCAACGGCGCGGTTAGGCGCGCCGGTTAATTCCCGATAACGCAGTTGCAGGTTACGCAACTCGCTGGCCAGCACCTCTTTTTCGGTAGCGGCACCGCGCTGCGCCAGTTCCAGATAGCATTGCCCCACCAGCCGGCACGCCTCCTCAAACACCATATCGTACGTTTGCATTGTTCCTCTCCTCACCTTTAAAAACTAAAAAAAGCGCTGAATCCATCCTGTCAGCGCAGTGAGAAGAAATCTTTACCCAGATCAATAAATATGCAGTTACCGCTGGCAAAATGTGCGCAATGGTAGCCGACTGCGGCGCTGCGCGATTAGGACGGATCCTTTTTGTCGTCATCGCTGGCGCTGCTCACACCAGTAATACCTTCCAGCGCCTGCTGGTTGATGACATCATCGGCGCTGTCAACCGCACGCGAAATCGTCAACAGATCCTGAAACTCGCTCAGCAGAATAGCGGCGTCCGACTTAAGCATATCGTCAGCCTCGGCTGACTCAATCACCATGTTGATGGCTTTGTTGGCGCTTTCAATAACTTCAGTGACGCCGCCTTTCTTACTGACGGCCAGTACCAGCGCACCGATCAGCAGCGACTGAGCCTCAACGCGCGCGGTCAACTGCTTGGTGGTGGCATCAATTTGTGAAATCTTCGCCAGCATGCTTAACACAACATTTTTCATCGCTTATTCCTCCCCGGGGAAGCAGGCAGTGTACCGCTTGCAAAATCCGCGACAAACTAAAAATTGTGAATAGCGCAACAGGTCTCTGACCGCGATCGCGCGGCGCACAGAGCGCATCACCGGCAAACCCATAAATCGTGCTGGAATTTGGCGCTGTAATCCGTACCATACGCCACAGACTTTTCCTGCTGACTGCGGTCAGCCGGCACCCATAAAGGCCAGCGCAGCGACCCGCAGCGTGCGCGGACACGGTTAATGCAGGCCTGGCGAGGGCCTCGTTAACGCGACATCCGCAGCTGACCAGCGATCACCGAGACCGAAATTCATGTCTGAACATCAAGAAGTTAATAAAAAAGAGCAGTACAACCTGAACAAACTGCAGAAGCGCCTGCGCCGTAACGTCGGTGAAGCGATTGCGGATTTCAACATGATTGAGGAAGGCGATCGCATCATGGTGTGCCTGTCCGGCGGTAAAGACAGCTACACCATGCTGGAAATTCTGCGTAACCTGCAGCAGAGCGCGCCGGTCAAATTTTCGCTGGTGGCGGTGAATCTTGACCAGAAACAGCCGGGATTCCCGGCACACGTGCTGCCGGCTTACCTCGACACGCTGGGCGTGGAGTATCAGATCGTCAACGAAGACACTTACTCCATCGTTAAAGAGAAGATCCCGGAAGGCAAAACCACCTGCTCGCTCTGTTCACGCCTGCGTCGCGGTATTCTTTATCGCACCGCCACTGAACTGGGCTGCACTAAGATTGCCTTAGGTCACCACCGCGATGACATCCTGCAGACGCTGTTCCTCAACATGTTTTACGGCGGCAAGATGAAAGGCATGCCGCCAAAACTGATGAGCGACGACGGTAAACATATCGTGATTCGCCCGCTGGCCTACTGCCGCGAAAAAGATATCGTGCGGTTCGCCGAAGCGCGCCAGTACCCTATCATTCCGTGCAACCTGTGTGGTTCACAGCCGAACCTGCAGCGCCAGGTGGTTGCCGATATGCTGCGTGACTGGGACAAGCGCTATCCGGGCCGCATTGAAACCATGTTCAGCGCCATGCAGAACATCGTGCCCTCGCATATGGCTGATATTAATCTGTTTGATTTCAAAGGCATTAAGCATGGTGATGCGGTGGTTGACGGCGGGGACATTGGTTTCGATCGCGAATCGCTGCCAGCGCAGCCGGTCGGCTGGCAGGCTGACGAGGACGATCAGCCGGACCTGAGTGCTCGCCTCGACGTGCTGGAAATTAAATAACGCGGTGACTTTGCAGCATAAAGGCGCGTCGCTCCGGGAACGCGCCTTTTTTATTAGCGGTGCGGCGGAGGATCGCTAATCGGCGGAAATTCAGGATCGTGCGGCGGCTCAGGCTCGGGGATCGGCTGCGGTTGCGGCACGGGTTCGGGAATCGGTGGCGGATCGGTCGGGATAGGTTCGCTGGCGTGAATCATGCGCATGCCGTTCTCCTGTTCGCTGAATGTCTGTTAAGCATAGGAAAGGATGCGGCAGCAAGCCAAACGGCAAAAAAAAGCCGGCGGATAAGCCGGCGTCGTACGAATCAAATGTGCTATGCAGTAATTCAAAAAAAGGAAGTAAGACAATATGGAGCGCAACGCCCATCGCTTGACGTTGCATTCACCTGCGGGAGAGAGTTTGCCCCGGTTGGGCTATGCGCTTATTGATGTCGATCAGGTTTTTTCCGCTTTTCTCCCCTGCACCGCCACAATTACCCGTTCATGACCTGCAGATAACTCCGTAGTAACATCACAGCCAGTTGCGGCGTTTCAGCCACAGCGCGACCCCCAGCACCATCACCAGTAACAACCCGCAGAACATGGTAAAGCCGTGCGGCCAGCTGCCACCGGGAATGCCTCCGAGATTGACGCCAAACAGCCCGGTGAGAAACGTGGCAGGCAGGAAAATCATCGCCATCAGCGACATGGTGTAAGTGCGCCGGTTCATGGATTCCGCCAGCAGCGACGCCACTTCATCCGCCAGAATACCGGTACGCGCCACACCCGCATTGAGGTCATCCAGCCCGCGCCCCAGCCGGTCCGCGACATCCTGCATGCGGCGGCGATCGTCATCGCTCATCCACGGCAGTTTCTCGCTTGCCAGCCGCGCATAGACATCGCGCTGCGGCGCCATATAGCGGCGCATCACGATCAGCTGTTTACGCAGCAGCGCCAGCTCTCCACGCGCCGGGACCTGCTGATCCATCAGCGCATCTTCCAGCGCGATAATTTTATCGTGCATCTCTTCAATGAATTCGCTGGCGTGATCGGTGAGCGCATCGCAGACGTCCACCAGCCAGCTGCCGCCGTCCACCGGGCCGTTGCCGTTTTGCAGATCGGTCAGCACTTCATCGATGGCATACACTTTGCGACGGCGGGTAGAAACAATCAGCTTGTCATTGATAAATACCCGCATCGCCACCAGCTGGTCTGGGCGCGAATCGGCGTTATGATTCACGCTGCGCAGTACGATCATAAAGCCGTCACCGAGGCGCGTCACGCGCGGTCGCATGCTGTCACCGGCCAGCGCATCCCGCACCGCATCGGGGATCAGCGGCGTGTGCTGCAACCAGTCGGCGCTTTGCCGCTGGGTATAGTTCAGATGCAGCCAGCAGTGACGCTCGCAGTTGATGACATCTTTATCTTCAATGGCGATAACGCCACCCTTGCCGTCGAACTGGCAGGCGACAATCGCATCCGACACCTGCAGCGCTTTTCCTTCAATGACGTTCACGTACTCGCCTCACTAGCAAAAACAATACGATACAGTCTAGCGCGGCGCGGGACAGTTGCAATTATCAGGGTGTGAGTAAAAATGACAGCGCAACCGGGTCGTTCACCGCCCTCCGTGGCGGTTCAGCGTCAGTGCTTCTCAATCCACAATTCCCGGCTGTAGGCAACGTCTTCCGGATTGGTGATGGGATAGCCCTTAACCCACGGCTTGATCAGACGCCCGTTGGTGTACTGGTAGATCGGCGCAATCGGCGCCTGGTCAGCGATGATCTGCTCGGCTTTGTTGTAATCGGCATTACGCGCCGCCACGCTGGTTTCATTGCTGGCCTTACTCAACACCGCATCATATTCCGCGTTGCTGAAGCGGGAAATATTGCCGCTGTGGCTGGCGGTCAGCAGGCTGAGGAAGGTCGACGGCTCATTGTAATCGCCCACCCAGGAAGCGCGGATCACATCGAAATTACCGCTGTTGCGGCTGTCGATATAGGTTTTCCACTCCTGGTTCTGCAATGTCACGTCAACGCCGAGATTCTTTTTCCACATCGAGGCCACCGCAATCGCAATCTTCTGGTGACTTTCAGAGGTGTTATACAGCAGCGTCAGGTGCAACGGTTTAGCCGGGCCGTAACCGGCGGCGGTCAGCAGGGCTTTGGCCTGCGCATTCAGTTCCTGCTGGCTGTGCTGCTGCAGATAGCTCTGCTGCGGTGTGAAGCCGGCGGTGACGTCCGGTGTGAAGTGCCATGCCGGTTTCTCGCCGGTGCCCAGCACTTTTTCCGCGATAATGCGGCGGTCAATGCTCCATGACAGCGCCTTACGCACCCGCACATCCGCCGTCGGCCCTTTCTGCGTATTAAACGCGTAATAATAGGTGCCAAGCTGATCCGGCGTATACACCTGCCCCGGCAGCTCTTTTTTCAGCAGGCCGTACATATTTTTCGGGAAGGATTCCGTGATATCGATATCCCCGGCGCGGTAACGCTTGGTGGCGCTGGATTCTTCATTGATGGGAATAAAGGTCACTTTCGTCAGTACCGAATGGGCGTTATCCCAGTAGTGCGGGTTACGCACCAGCACAATCTTTTCGTTAACTACGCGCTCCTGCAATTGATAAGCGCCGTTGCCCACCAGTTTACCCGGCGCAGTCCAGCCATCGCCGTTTTGCGCGATGACCTTTTGCGGCACCGGGAACATCGCCACGTTAGCCACCATGCTGGGGAACCACGGCAGTGGACGTGACAATGTCACCTTCAGATGCGTCTCATCGGTCGCCACCACGCCCAGCTTGTCCGGGCTCATCTGACCTTTGGTGATGGCTTCAGCATTCTCAATGCCGCTCAGCGCGGCAAACCAGGCGAAAGGCGAGCTATTTTTGGGATCGACCAGACGTTGCCAGCTGTAGACAAAATCCTGTGCGGTCACCGGTTCACCGCTGGACCAGCGCGCATCTTTGCGCAGCGTGAACAGCCAGGTTTTGTTGTCATTGCTGCTCCAGCTCTGCGCAACGCCCGGCACGATTTTGCCCTGCGCGTCCTGGTTGGTCAGCCCTTCAAACAGATCGCGCAGCACCTGAATCTCCGGCAGACCGACTGCTTTGAGCGGATCAAGCGAGGCCGGTTCATCTTTGATATGGCGGACGATTTCCTGGCTGCTGGCCAGTTGCGCGCCGGCTGGCACACTGGCGGCATAGGCGGATGAGAGAGCGCTGCTGATGATGAGCGCGGCCAGCGTGGTGCGGAAAGTTAATTTCATCACGACTCCTTGACCCGAAAAAAGGGCGACGGCCAAACCAATGCGTCGCCAGCAACTTTTCGCACTTTATCGCAAATCGCTGATTGATAAATAGCTATTTCCCCGTCTGCTGTTTACCGTTATGTTGAGGCTGGATTGCAGCTCACAATTTTTGCGGCTGAACGCGATGCATGACAGAGAGGAAGGTTATGTCGACACACCACCCGCGCCCGCTGCGCGGTAAGCTGGACGCCGTCTGGCAACAATATGGACATTCGGTGCTGGGTGCGCCGCTGCTGTGGTTTCCGGCACCGGCGGCCGACGAGGACAGCGGACTGATTATCGCGGGCACCCACGGCGATGAAAACGCGGCGGTGGCCACGCTCTCCGCCGCCATGCGCACGCTGCCGGACACGCTGCGGCGTCATCATGTGATTCTGGCGGTCAATCCGGACGGCTGCCAACTCGGGCTGCGCGCCAATGTCAACGGTGTCGATCTCAACCGCAACTTCCCTGCCGCCAACTGGCAAGCGGGCGATACCGTCTATCGCTGGAACAGCGTGGCCGACGCGCGCGATGTGCTGCTCTCAACCGGAAACGCGCCGGCGTCAGAGCCGGAAACCGCCGCACTATGCCAGCTGATTCATCGTATCCGGCCGCGCTGGGTCGTCTCCTGGCACGAACCGCTGGCCTGTATTGATGATCCGCACCACAGCCCGCTGGCCAGCTGGCTGGCGGAACAAACCGGTCTGCCGGTGGTGAGCAGTGTCGGCTACGCCACGCCGGGCTCGTTTGGCAGCTGGTGCGCCGATCTCAGTCTGCCCTGCATCACCGCCGAAATGCCCGCCATCTCGGTGGACGAAGCCACCGAGGTGTATCTTGATGCGATGATCAACCTGCTGCGCTGGCAGCCGTCGTCTTAAGCACGCCGTGCGAGAAGTGCAGCGACGGTTCCACATCGGCCGCCAGCCACGTCGGACCGTCGAGGTCAGCAAACCTGGCCTGCGGCGTTAACGGTAGCGCGGCGCGAATGGCGCGTGAGGTACACAACATACAGCCCAGCATGATGGCAAATCCCTGCGCGCGCGCGGCCGTGGCCAGCGCCAGCGCTTCGGTCAGCCCACCGGTTTTATCCAGTTTGATATTCACCATGTCGTAGCGCCCGTGCAGGGCTGCCAGGCTGTCGCGCGTGTGGCAGCTCTCATCCGCACAGATCGGTAGCGGATGGATAAAATGGGCCAGCGCCGCATCCTGCGCGGCAGGCAGCGGCTGCTCCAGCATCGCCACCTGTAAATCCGCCAGCAGCTGGCAGCGTGCCGCCAGCCCTTCTGCCTGCCAGGACTCATTGGCATCGACGATCAGCGTGGCGTCCGGCACCGCACTGCGAATCGCCACCAGCCGTTCGCTGATCAGATGGTTATCCAGCTTAATTTTCAGCAGGCGCGCGCCGTGCTGCCACAGCGCCAGCGCGCTGCTGGCCATCGCTTCTGGCGTATCAATGCTGACGGTATGCGCCGTGACGATCTCCTGTGCCGGCACCGCCTCACACAGCGCCGCCAGGCTGGTGCGCTGCTGCTGGCGCTCCAGATCCCACAGCGCGCAATCAATCGCGTTGCGCGCGGCACCGGCCGGCAACGCCTGTTGCAGCGCTGCCCGCGTCATGCCGTTTTGTAACGCACCGAGCTGTGAAGCAATCTGCTGCAGCACCGAAGCCTCACTTTCGCCATAGCGCGCATAGGGCGTGGCCTCGCCAATGCCTTTGAGGCCATCCTGCTCAATCTCCACCACCACCACGTGCGCCTCGGTGCGGCTGCCGCGCGAAATCACAAACGGCGAGTGCAGCGGCCAGGCTTCCGGATAACTTTTCACTGTTCTCATACTGACTCCTCAAATCCATGACGTCATAACGTGCTGGTGCAGCTCCACGTTGAATTAGGCTCGTAAACCCTTAAAATTTATGTCATAAACAAACGCTATACCTGTTCTGGTGGGGTTAACACCAGATTTTTTATCGTTAAAAGGAAATTGTATGTCGCAGAATGTTCACTTTCAGGGCAATCCGGTGCCGGTTGCCGGCCACTTCCCGCAGGCTGGCGAGCAGGCAAAACCGTTCAACCTGGTAGCGAAAGATCTCAGTGATGTGTCCCTTTCTCAGTATGCAGGCAAACGCAAAGTTCTGAACATTTTCCCAAGCATTGATACCGGCGTGTGCGCCGCGTCGGTGCGCAAATTCAACGAGCGTTCTGGCGAAGCTGACAACACCGTGGTGCTGTGCATCTCTGCCGATCTGCCTTTTGCGCAATCGCGCTTCTGCGGCGCCGAGAACGTCAATAACGTAGTGACGCTGTCTACGCTGCGCGGTGCAGAATTTATTGAAAATTACGGCGTCGCGATCGCCGATGGCCCGCTGAAAGGCCTGACCGCCCGCGCCGTGGTGGTGCTGGATGAGAACGATAAGGTGCTGTACAGCGAGCTGGTGAATGAAATCACCGAAGAGCCGAACTATGAAGCGGCACTGGCAGCGCTGAAGTAAGGTTACTGCTGATAAAAAAGCCGTCTGTCACAGACGGCTTGTTGATGCAGAACGCGGATTATTCGCCTTCGCTGCGTTTCTGACCGAGGCCATATTCGCGCAGCTTGTTGGCGATCGCGGTGTGTGACACCCCAAGACGTTTCGCCAGTTTACGCGTGCTGGGATACGACAGATAGAGACGAGTCAGCACTGAACGCTCGAAACGGCTGGTAATTTCATCCAGCGACCCTTCCATTGCCTCTTCGCCCAGCGACACATCCAGCGCCTGCTCCGGCAGCACGATATCCTGCGGGCGCAGTTCATAACCTTCCAGCTGCGTGAGCGCGCGATACAGCGCATTTTTCAACTGGCGCACGTTGCCCGGCCAGTTATAGCGCGTCAGGAACGGCGTCAGCTGCGGTGACAAACGTGGGCGCGGCAGCCCCTGCTCATCGGCGAAGCGCGCCACAAACATTTCGGTGAGCGGCAGAATATCCAGCGGACGTTCGCGCAGCGGCGGCAGATTCAGCGTCAGCACGTTCAGACGATAGAACAGGTCTTCGCGGAACTCGCCGCGCTGCACCAGCTCAATCAGGTTCTTTTGCGTGGCGCAGATCACGCGCACATCCACATGCACTTCATGATCCTCGCCGACGCGGCGGAAGGTGCCATCGTTCAGGAAGCGCAGCAGTTTGGTCTGCATGCGCGACGACATCTCGCCGATTTCATCCAGCAGCACCGAGCCGCCGTTCGCCTGCTCAAAGAAGCCCTTCTTCCCTTCCAGCGCGTTGGGATACGCGCCCGCCGCGTGACCAAACAGCTCGCTCTCAGCGACGTCATCCGGAATCGAGCCGCAGTTGAGCGCAAGGAACGGTTTTTTACCGCGTGCGCTGCGCAGATGGCAGGCGCGCGCCAGCATATCTTTACCGGTGCCGGTGTCGCCGACAATCAGCAGCGGCGCATCGTGCATCGCCAGCTTGCGCGCCTGGTCGATCACCTGACGCATTTTCGGCGTCACCGCCACGATGTGATCGAATTCGGAGTCATCGGTGACGCTGAGATTCTGCAACTGCCGCCCCATGCGTGCGGTGGATTTCAGAGTGATCATCGCGCCTACCGGCTGGTCGTTCTGCTCATCTTCCTGCGCCAGATAGATCGGGCGCGCTTCCATGAGAAAATCACGCCCCTGGATCACCACATGCTGCGCCTGCGCGTCAACACGTTCACTCTCCAGCCAGCGCTGGAAATTAAAGCCGGCAATCAGCGTGCCGGCGTTCTGATTACGGATCTTCTGTTCGTCGAGGTTAAACAGGTTTTGCGCCGCCGGATTCGCCAGTTCGACTTTACCTTTCAGGTCGAGGGAGAACACCGGCTCGGGCATCGCCACCAGCAGCGCGCTCAACGCGCGATGTTCACGCTCAGACGGCATGAAAGACACGGTGCGAACGTCTGTCACGCCCGGTGTGCGGCGAATCTCCGCCATCAGGTTACTGAATGCGTCAAATTCCAGCGCAGAAAAGTTGAGGTAGATGCGGCCCAGCGAGGCAATTTCAATGCCGCGCAGGTCAATATTACGGGCAACCAGCAGGTCGAGTAGCTCGCGCGCCAGACCGATACGGTCCTGGCAGAAAACTTCCAAACGCATTGCGATGAGCCTTAGTCAGGTTTTGATTTTAGAGATAATACGCTAACTTGCAGCGCCTCAGAAGGGTTCTGTCATGAAAAGTTGACACTCTGAGGCAGGTGACGAAGAGAAGTGTAGCGGAACAACCAACAATAATCCCGCCAGAAATCACCCTGAGCACAGATAATTTCACCTTTCACGCCATCGGTAGCGTGAAAGGCAGACAAGGTGAGATTATTTAGCAGCCTGACCTGCTTTCTCACCGCTTTTGGCCAGCGATTCTTTAAGCTGTCCCACCAGTTCACGGCGGAAATCGCCGAGCCGCGGTTTGTCCTCCGCCAGCCACGGCAGCGGACGGCATAATTCCATCGCTTTGATACCCAGCCGGGCGGTGAGCAGCCCGGCACCGATGCCCTGCGCCGCACGCGCCGAGAGACGGGCGGCGATATCCTGCGACATCCAGTCCATACCGACTTCGCGCACCAGCTCTGACGCCCCGGCAAACGCCATATTCAGTAATACCAGCCGGAACAGCCGGATGCGACTGAAGTAGCCAAGTTCAATGCCGTAGATGGCCGCGATGCGGTTCACCAGCCGCAGGTTGCGCCAGGCGATAAACGCCATGTCCACCAGCGCCAGCGGGCTGACGGCAATCATCAGCGTCGATTCTGCCGCGTGGCGGCTGATTTCGCGCCGCGCCTGACGGTCCAGTACCGGCTGCACCAGCTGGGCATACAGCGTGACAATTTCGCGGTCGTTATGGGTTTCGTGCAGTGCCGCGTGCCAGCGCTGCAGTGCCGGATGCGCCTGATCCAGCTGCGCCTGGCGCGCCAGCTTTTCACAGAACGCCCGGCCTTTGCCGATGCCGTGGCTGGCCAGCAGCTCACGGCCAACGTCCCGCTCTTCCGCCCGCTGACGCAGACGATACAGCCGACGCCATTCGCCAATCAGCGCGCCCGCGCCGGCGGCGACAATCAGCCCACCGGCCACGCCGCTGCCCAGTGCAAACCAGTCGCGCGTCAGCCAGGCATCGTGCAGCCACTGGGCGCCCTGCGCCACCACGCTGATACCAAAGATACCCAGCCCGACGCCCACCATTTTGCGCCACAGGCTGCGCTTTGGCCGCAGCGCGGCTTCCACCACTTTCTCGCCGGCGCCCTCTTCCAGCGGCTCCGCGTCAGGCGTCACCAGAAACCCCTGTTGCGCGTCGCTGCTAAAGGTGTGCGCCGCGCGCAGGGTCGGCTCCACAGGCTCCTGCAACGGGCGGGCAAAATCTATCCGTGGTTTGAGTGGCGTTTCATCGCTCATCGCAATTTATCTCCCAGTAAAAATTCCAGCGCAGCATCCATGCGGATATGCGGCAACGGCCGATCGACATCCAGCTGCTGCGGCCGGAACTGTTCAAACTGAAACCCCTGCTGCTGCCAGAAGCTGTTGCCCGGCAGGCGCGGCGGTACTTCGCCCGGGTAAAAGGTCAGCGGTTCACCGTCGGCTAGGCGATGACCGCGCAGCGCCGGTAATTTTTCTCCGCGATGATCCACCAGCCCGCTCTCGGTCGCCTGCACCGACGCCAGCCCCAGACAATCCATGCTGATGCCTTCAAACGCGGCGTTCTGCCACGCGTCCTGTACCAGCTGCTGCAGCAGCGACACCATATTGGCGTGCTGATCGGCGGTGATGTGATCGGCCTTGGTGGCGGCAAACAGCAACTTATCGATGACCGGCGAGAACAGACGGCGGAACAGCGTGCGCTGGCCATAGTGAAAACTTTGCATCAGCTGGGTCAGCGCCAGCCGCATATCATTGAACGCCTGCGGTCCACTGTTGAGCGGCTGCAGGCAATCGACCAGTACGATCTGACGATCGAAGCGCAGGAAGTGATTTTTATAAAACCCTTTCACCACATGCTGACAGTAGTAGTGGAAACGCTGCTGCAGCATGGCGAAATTGCTGCCGGCCGGTGCCTGCAGCAGCTTACCGGCCTGCTGATCATCGACGTTGGGCCACGGGAAAAACTGCAGTGCCGGCGCGCCAGCCATGTCACCCGGCAACACAAAACGTCCCGGCTGGATGAAGTGCAATCCTTCGGTTTTGCACTTATGCAGGTAGTCGGTCCAGGCCGCGGCGATCTCCGCCAGGCGGTTTTCATCGGCGGGCGCGAACGGGTCGAGATCGGCGCTCAGGCTGTGCCAGCGCGCGGCCCACTGCTGACGATCGCCCTGCAGCAGGCCGACCATCTGGCGTGACCAGCTGAGATAATCCTGCGCCAGCATCGGCAGATCGAGCAGCCACTCGCCGGGATAATCGACAATTTCGAGGTAAAGGGTGGCGGTATCTTTGAAATGACGCAGCAGAGACTGATCCGGCCGGTAGCGCAGCGCAAGGCGCATCTCGCTGACGCCGCGCGTCGGGGTCGGCCACATCGGCGGCGTGCCGTACAGCTGGGCCAGCCCTTCGTCATAGGTAAAGCGCGGCGTACCCAGCTCACGCTGGGGCACGCGCTTCACGCCCAGCAGCCGCTCTTCGCGTACCACGGAAAACAGCGGCAGACGCGCGCCGCTGTGGACATTGAGCAGCTGGTTAACCAGCGAGGTGATAAAGGCGGTTTTGCCGCTGCGGCTCAGGCCGGTGACGGCGAGGCGCAGATGACGATCCACGCCGCGGTTCATCAGCCCCATCAACTCATTTTGCAGTCTTTTCATCGCTCTCCCTGATGAAACGTGCTGACAGGCGGTTAAACGCCTTGCTCAGCAACGGTTCCAGGGCGGCCGCCAGCAACAGGCGCAGCGGACGGCGCGCCACCGATTTCACTGCCCAGCCGGCCAGGCCGCCGGGCGCATAGGTTACTGCACTGATGATGATGAATTTTCCCGCCGACTTCAACGCAGGCGTTGCGCGGCGGCGCAGAGCAGTTAAACGTTGCGTATGCATAGCGCCTCTCTTAGAGCAGCGGACCCGCTGACGGGCCCGCAACAGGGATTAAATCTGGCGGAAACGGCTGCGTACGCTGAAGGTTTCTGAGGTCACGTAACGCTCGATATCGCGTACGTTACGCTCATCGGCGGTGAGCGTGTTCTCCAGCTCATCCAGCAGTTCGCGCGCCGTTGGTGTGCGCTCAGAGGGTGCGTCCAGCGGTTTTTCATCCAGCACGTAGCCAAGGATAAAATAGGCGGTCACGGTGATCATAAACAGACCGAAAAACAGTGACAGCACTACAATCACACGCAGCAGCCGCACCGGAATATCCAGGTACTCGGCCAGCCCGGCACACACGCCGCGCACTTTGCCCTGCTGCGGAATACGCCACAGTTTGCGTCCGTTCATCATGGCTGCCTCCAGTTCGGGTGTTCGGCATCGAGGATCGCTTCCAGCGCCTCGACCCGATCACGCATGCGGCGCGCTTCCTGCGTCAGCTGCTGCAGGCGCTGCAGGTCACCGGACGAAAGCGCCCCGCCGTTGCGTTTGTTGCTGTAGTGCAGCCATAACCAGATCGGTGCCACAAACAGCACGAAGATCGTTAACGGTATGGCCAGAAATAGTGCGCTCATTGACTCTCCTTTTTCAGTACACCCGGCAATCCGGGCCCGTTAGCAGGCCCGGGGCGATCACTCGCTGCGGTTCATTTTGGCTTTCAGCGCAGCCAGCTGCTGGCTGATTTCGTCATCGGCTTTCAGATCGGCAAACTGCTGGTCCAGCGTTTTGCTTTTACCGAAGCGCTGGCTTTCCGCTTCTGCTTCCATGTGATCGATGCGGCGCTCAAAAGATTCGAAGCGTGCCATCGCCTCATCCAGCTTGCCGCTGTCGAGCTGACGACGCACATCGCGTGACGATGAAGCCGCCTGGTGACGCAGCGTCAGGGCCTGCTGACGGGCGCGGGTTTCGCTGAGTTTTTTCTCCAGCTCGCCAATCTCGCCTTTCATGCGATCCAGCGTCTCTTCAACGTGGCTGGCTTCCTGCTGCAGCGCAGCGATCAAATCGGTCAGCTTCTGTTTCTCAATCAGCGCCGAACGGGCTAAATCTTCTTTCTCTTTACTCAGCGCCAGCTCAGCTTTTTCCTGCCATTCGGCCTGCTGAATTTCGGCCTGCTCAATACGGCGCAGCAGCTGTTTCTTTTCTGCCAGCGCGCGGGCCGAGGTGGAACGTACTTCCACCAGCGTGTCTTCCATTTCCTGAATCATCAGGCGTACCAGTTTCTGCGGATCTTCGGCACGCTCCAGCAGCGAGTTGATGTTAGCGTTCACGATATCGGCGAAACGAGAAAAAATACCCATAATGATGTTCCTCTGGTTGTCATGTCTTTACGCCCATAACTAATACAAGATGCGTGCCAGTTTTTAACGTATTGATTTTAATGAATTTGAGTATTTTACACGCGCCGCGCAATCCGTTAAGGTAGTGAAATTAATTAATCAGTGGTGAATTTCATCATGGCAAACGGTAAAGACAATCTGCTGGGCGAGTCGAATAACTTTTTAGAGGTGCTGGAACAGGTATCGAAACTGGCACCGCTTGAGAAACCGGTGCTGGTGACTGGCGAACGCGGTACCGGTAAAGAGCTGATTGCCAGCCGCCTGCACTACCTCTCCGACCGCTGGCAGGGGCCGTTTATTTCGCTCAACTGCGCCGCGCTGAATGAAAATCTGCTGGATTCCGAGCTGTTCGGCCATGAAGCCGGTGCCTTTACCGGCGCCCAGAAGCGCCACCTTGGCCGCTTTGAGCGCGCCGATGGCGGCACGCTGTTTCTGGATGAGCTTGCCACTGCGCCGATGCTGGTGCAGGAGAAACTGCTGCGCGTGATTGAGTATGGCCAGCTGGAACGCGTTGGCGGCAATCAGTCGCTGCAGGTTAACGTGCGGCTGGTGTGCGCCACCAACGAGGATCTGCCAGCATTGGCCGCCGCCGGCCGTTTTCGCGCCGACCTGCTCGATCGCCTGGCGTTCGATGTTGTCCAGCTGCCGCCGCTGCGCGAGCGCCGCAGCGATATCCTGGTGATGGCCGAGCATTTTGCCATTCAGATGTGCCGCGAGCTGGGCCTGGCGCTGTTTCCCGGCTTTAGCGAGCGCGCTCAGCTCACCCTGTTGCAGCACAGCTGGCCGGGCAACGTGCGTGAACTGAAAAACGTGGTGGAGCGCTCGGTGTACCGTCATCACAGCACCGAACAGACGCTCGACACCATCATCATCAATCCGTTTGCGCCACGCAGTGCTCCTGCGGTAACCGAAGCGGAAGCAGAACAGCGTGAAAATGCCCTGCCGGCGCTGCCGCTGGATTTACGCCAGTGGCAAAACCAGCAGGAGTGCGCCCTGGTCGAAGCCAGTCTGCAACAGGCGCGATACAACCAGCGCCGCGCCGCTGAACTGTTGCGCGTCACTTATCATCAGCTGCGCGCGATGATGAAAAAACACGGGATCGAAGCACAGTAGGGTTTAACTGACGGGTATTGCTGCGGCAGCTGTCAGTTTTGCACGCCGGGTTGTCAGCTATGCGTGAGCCGCTTCCGGCAGGTTACTGCAGACTACAGGCAGACCTCAAGGAGACCCTCATGCTGACTCAACCTGCTGAAAAATATCGCCCGTGGCCTGTCATCAATCTGGCGGATCGCCAGTGGCCGTCACGCCAGATCACCCGCACGCCACGCTGGCTCTCAACCGATTTGCGCGATGGCAATCAGGCGCTGGCTACGCCGATGGACAGCGCGCGCAAATTAGCATTCTGGCAACTGCTGCTGCGCTGCGGCTTTAAAGAGATTGAAGTGGCGTTTCCCGCCGCCTCGCAAACCGATTTTGACTTTGTGCGCCTGCTGATTGAACAGCAGCACATCCCTCACGACGTCACTATTCAGGTATTAACCCAGGCGCGCGGCGATTTAATCGATCGCACCTTTGCAGCGCTGCGTGATGCGCCGCAGGCGATTATCCATCTGTATAACGCCACCGCCCCGCTGTTCCGTGAGCGCGTATTTCGTCAGAGCAAAGCTGAGATCGTCGAGCTGGCCTGCGCCGCCGCGCGGCAAATCCGCGCACGCTGTGCGGCGCAGCCCGCCACGCGCTGGACCTTTCAGTACTCGCCGGAAACCTTCTGCTTTACCGAGCCGGTGTTTGCGCTGGAAATCTGTGAAGCGGTCGCCGCCATCTGGCAGCCGGGACCGCAGCGGCCGATGATCATCAACCTGCCCGCCACGGTGGAAGTCAATACGCCTAACGTGTATGCCGACCAGATCGAGTATTTCTGTCGCCACTTCAGCCAGCGCTCGCAGGTGGCCATCAGCGTCCATCCGCATAACGATCGCGGCACCGGCATCGCCTGCGCCGAGCTGGCGCTGCTGGCCGGGGCCGATCGCGTTGAAGGCTGTCTGTTTGGTAACGGCGAGCGCACCGGTAACGTCGATCTGGTGACGCTGGCGCTGAATCTCTATACCCAGGGCGTGACGCCTGAGCTGGACTTTAGCGATATGCGCGAGGTGCTGGAAGTGGTGACGCGCTGTAACCAGCTGCCAGTCCATCCGCGCCATCCTTACGCCGGCGAACTGGTGTTTACCGCCTTCTCCGGCTCGCATCAGGATGCCATTCGCAAAGGCTTTGCCGAACGCAGCGCGCGTAATGAAGTGGTATGGCAAATGCCCTACCTGCCACTCGACCCGCTGGACATCGGCTGCAGCTATGAAGCGGTGATCCGCGTGAATAGCCAGTCCGGTAAAGGCGGTGCCGCCTGGCTGCTGGAACAAAATCACGGCCTGCAACTGCCGCGCGGCCTGCAGCAGGATTTCAGCCGCTGCGTGCAGCAGCAGACCGATGCTCACGGCCAGGAGATGACGCACCACGCGCTGTGGCAGCTGTTCTGTCAGCAGTACGGCCTGCAACAGCCGCGGTGTCGCCTGCTGCAGGCGGAGAGCCATAGCGATGATCAGGGCGAGACGCGGATTAAAGCGCGCCTGCAGCAGGGTCCGCAGCAGCTAACCCTGGAAGGGCGCGGCAACGGTCTGCTGTCAGCGGCGGTCGCCGCGCTGCGTCAGCGCTTCGATCTGGCCGTAACCATTGAGGATTATCATGAACACACACTGGGCAAACGCAGCGACAGTCGTTCGGTGTGCTATATCAGCTGCATCACGCCGCGTGGCGAGCGTGCGTGGGGGGTGGGTATTGATAATGACGTAACGCGCGCTTCGCTGCAGGCATTGCTTAACGCGGCGGGCGCTTTTCTGCCGCCGGAAAGTAGTTCGCTGGCGTAACGCCCAGCACGCGACGAAACATGGCGCTGAAGGCGCTCGGGCTGTCGTAGCCGAGATCGAGCGCCACGGCCAACACCGTATCGCCCTGTGCCAGCCGGGTCAGCGCCACGCTCAGCCGGGCACGCCGCAGCCAGTCGCTAAACTGCAAACCGGTTTCGCGACTGAAATGGCGCGCCAGCGTGCGTTCCGCCACACACAGCTGCGCCGCCGCGCGCGCCAGCGTCCAGCTCTCGCCCGGTGCCTGCTGAATCTGCTGGCACAGCGCCAGCAGCCGGTCGCTGTACGGCAGTAGCAGGCCAAACGGCAGCACGTCCATCACGCGAATTTCATCGAGAATCAGCTCGTAAATTCGCTCGGCGCGACTGCCAGACGCGTAATGCTCCGGCAGCGTGAGCGCGCTGACAATCAGCTCCCGCAGCAGCGGCGATATCTGCACCACCTGACAGCTGGCAGGCAGATCTGCGCGCGCCAGCGGGTCGACAAACAGCGTGCGCGCCGCCACGCTGCCAACGATGTGCAGCGCATGACGCGTGCCGGCCGGCAGCCACACGCCGCGGCTGGGCGGCACAATCCAGCTGCCGTGTTGCGTTTCCACTTTGACCACGCCGCTCAAAGTATGTATCAGCTGCGCGCAGTGGTGATAGTGCCACGGCTCCGCATCGCCGTGCGCGTAATCATGCGCATACGGCACCAGCGGACGCTGAGAGAAGTCAAAGTCGAGCCGCTGACTCATTTAGCGTTTCAGGTACTGATAAACCGCCGCCAGATCCTGCTCGCCGTAACCGGCATCGACCGCCTGCTGCCAGACATCGACGATGTTTTCCAGCGCCGGCAGAGAAGCGTCGCCGGCGGCGTCCAGCGCCAGCCGCGCATCCTTCAGCGCCCAGATCAGATGCATCTGCGGGGTAAAGTCGCCGCTGGCAATCATGCCGAGTTTCATTTTGGCGTACGGCGCTGCCAGCGGACCGCCTTCCAGCACCTGCCAGAGATCGTCGGTAGTGAAACCGAATTGCTCTGCCAGCCGGGTGCTTTCGGCAAGACTCTGCATCAGGCCAATCAGCCAGCTATTCACCACCAGCTTCATGCGCGAGCTGGCACCGGCGGCACCCAGCCACTGCGTCCCTTTACCAATTGCGGCAAACACCTGCTCCGCCGCCTGGGCGCGCTGCCGGTCGCCGCTGGCCATCACCAGAATCTGCGCGTTTTCAGCCGGCGCTTTGGTACCGGAGACCGGCGCATCAATAAACACCACGTCCGGCCGTGCGGCCGCCAGCCCGGCGATCAGCGCGTCGGTCGCTTCAACACCGATGGTGCCCATCTGCGCCACGGTAGCCCCCTGCTGCAGTGCGTTCTGCACCTGGTTTAGCGTGGTGCGCGTGGTAGCGCCGTCCGCCAGCATGGCAATCACCACGTCTGCGCCTTCCACAGCCTGCGCGGCGCTGTCGCTCAGCGTCAGGCCTGCGGCCACCAGATCTTCGCCTTTGGCACGCGTGCGGTTCCAGCCGCGCACGGTAAAGCCCTTCTTCAACAAATTGGCGGCAAATGCGTGTCCCATCGCGCCTAATCCCAGTACCGCCACTACGGGTTGCTGACTCATGTTTTCTCCTTCTTCTTACCACAGGCAAAACGATCACACTGACAGAAATTGGGGCTGACAGCCAGGCCAGAGGTGCGGTGAAAGGACATTTTTCATGCCACACTCAACAGGGTACCGCCCTACTATTAACGCTTTTCAAACCCGCGCTAAAACGATTAACATACGCGCGATAAATGTCCCGATTGGTTCATTTCACGTCTTTTACGGTTATTAAAATGAAAATTGCTCTTTTGCGACAGGCGCCGTTGCTGATGCTGCCTGCACTCCTGCCGCTGCCGCTCCTGGCGGCGGACAATGCCAGCAATACCCTGGTGGTGAGCGCCGCGCCTGCGGCCAGTGGACTCTCTGAGCTGGATACTCCGGCGGCGGTCAGCGTTGTCAGCGGCGACGATATGCGCCACGCCGCACCGCGCGTTAACCTGTCTGAAAACCTCACCAGCGTGCCCGGTCTGCAAATCCAGAACAGACAAAATTATGCACAGGATCTGCAGATTTCAGTGCGCGGCTTTGGTTCGCGTTCCACCTTCGGCCTGCGCGGCATTCGCCTGTACGTTGACGGCATTCCGGCCAGCATGCCGGATGGCCAGGGGCAAACCTCGAATATCGATATCGGTTCCATCGATCGCGTGGAAGTGCTGCGCGGCCCGTTCTCCGCGCTGTACGGCAACGCATCGGGCGGCGTGATCAATGTGGAAACCCAGCGCGGCCAGCAGCCGACTACGCTGGAAGCCAGCAGCTGGTACGGCAGCTACGGTAGCTGGCGCAACAGCGTGAAAGCGAGCGGTGCCACCGGTGATGGCAGCCATGCCGGCGATGTTAACTATACGGTGTCGGCTTCGCGCTTCACCACGCACGGCTATCGCGACCACAGCGCCGCGCAGAAGAACCTCGGCAATGCCAGACTGGGCGTGCGCATTGACGATGTCAGCACCCTGACACTGCTGTTCAACAGCGTTCACGTCGAGGCGCAGGATCCGGGCGGCCTGACGCCGGATCAGTGGCATGATAATCCGCGCCAGGTGGCCAGCAACGTCACGCTGTACAACGCGCGCAAAACCGTTGATCAGACCCAGGCGGGTCTGCACTACCAGCGCCAGATGAGCGACAACGACGATCTCAGCGTGATGCTCTATGCCGGTGAGCGCGAAACCACCCAGTATCAGTCCATCCCGCTGGCGACCCAGCTGAAAGCCGGCTATCCCGGTGGTGTCATTTCACTGGCGCGCCACTACCAGGGCATTGATACGCGCTGGACGCACCGCGCGACGCTGTTGACGCTGCCGGTGACCCTGACCGGCGGCCTCGACTATGAGACCATGAGCGAGAAGCGCAAAGGCTATCAGAACTTCACCCGCCGTGACGGCGCCACCGACTACGGCGTGCAGGGTGATCTGCGCCGCAACGAGCGCAACCTGATGTGGAACCTCGATCCCTATCTGCAGACCGCGTGGCAGCTGAGCGATCGCTGGTCGCTGGACGCCGGCGTGCGCTTCAGCACGGTCAATTTCGATGCTAACGACTATTACGTGACCGCCAGCGATCCGGATGACAGCGGTAATCGCCGCTACCACCGCTGGCTGCCTGCGGCTTCGCTCAAATACGCGATTGATGATGGCTGGAACGCCTATGTTTCCGCCGGTCGCGGCTTTGAAACGCCAACGCTCAATGAACTCTCCTACCGCGCGTCGGATCAGGCCGGGCTCAATCTCAACCTGCAGCCGGCCACCAGCAATACCGTGGAGCTCGGCAGCAAAAAACGCCTCGGCAACGGACTGCTGACCGCCGCGCTGTTTCAGACCGATACCAAAAACGAGATCGTGTCAGACAGCAGTTACGAAGGCCGCACCAGCTACAAAAACGCCGGTGAGACGCGCCGCCGTGGCCTGGAACTCGGACTCGATCAGCAGTTTGGCTATGACTGGCACCTGAAAGCCGCGTGGACGCTGCTTGACGCGCGCTACCGCAGTAACGCCTGCGGCAGTGACAGCTGTGACGGCAAGCGCATCCCCGGTATTGCACGCAATATGGCCTACGCCGGACTGGCTTACGCGCCGGAGCAAGGCTGGTATGCCGGCGGCGACCTGCGCTACCTGAGCGACATTACGGCCAACGACCAGAATGATGTCAAAGCGCCGGCGTATACGGTGGTGGGACTGAACAGCGGCTATAAATGGCTGGTGCAGAACTGGACGCTGGATCTGTTTGGCCGCGTGGATAATCTGCTCGATCGCCACTATATCGGCTCGGTCATCGTTAATGAGAGCAATGGGCGGTATTACGAACCCGCACCGGGGCGTAATTACAGCGTCGGCCTGACGCTGAGTTACGCTTTCCAGTAATCTAAAGCGGGCACCGGCGCACGTCGGTGCCTTATTCAGGTGCGATAACGTGCTGAACCGACAAATTTCGAAAATTGCTCACTCCAGATTTGTACGGCACAATATTCCTGCGGATCGATGCCCTCGGGCAGCGATTTAATAAAATCACCAAAGTTATTTAAATCGCCAATTAACGCCGACTGATGCTTTATTTGCAAAAATGAATGCTGATCAAACGCCTGAGTTTTGGTGAGGTAAATTTTATAGTGTGGCCCGGGGGCAATCTCCCCCTCAAAGGCGATAACATTTTCATTGAGATAGACCTTGCCGCTGGCCCAGTACAGCGCATCACTGCCCGGCTGATGGCGATCAAACTCACCGCTATATAGCGCCCGCTGTTTCGCCAGATCAACCTCCTTTTGCGTGGCATTCACTTCCGCGGTAATTAACGGTGACAGCACCAGACCTAAGGTAATACCGGTGCCCAGAAAAAACAGGCTGGCGATGAGATAAAGCACGTTTAATTTTTTTAGCATCCCTACCTCCCTGCAGCAGAATAGCGCTGTACTGCTCTGCCCGATCCTGCTGCTCACTGGTGTTAATAAAATCGTAAAGTCAGGCTAAATATTGGTTATCGTGTTGCTGTGCATACTGTGACAGTAACCAGCGCTGTTACAACCAATTCTCAACGGCAGCAGCGAAAGCGAGGCGCAGCAGAATAACCAGTGTCAGGGAGCCGCAAAGATAAGGGCCGGCAGCACCAGCCCTGGAGGGAAAAGATCAGTTCAGCAGCGCGAGGATTTCGTCAGTGGTGCCGGTTTCGCGTTTACGCATCTGAGCGCTCACACCACATTTGTTAGCCAACACATTTTGCGCCGAGCAATAGAATTACTTATATTGTTTGCTGCAGTCAGGCGTGCAGGATGTTAGTCAGGTAAGGGAGAAAGGATTCATGACACGTAACATCGCCCCGGGATATTGTGTTGTCGAACGCGCTGGATCACTGGAGTACCAGGCCAGAGAATTGTTTCGCGACACCCGTGCTCCAGCTGTATCTGTGTTTGTGCAGTTGAACGCTGACACGCCCTGGTTAAGGCCGGGACAGATATTAATCGTCGCCGATCCTGAAACTCAGGCTCCTCTGACGCTTCATGCCTTAACAGCATTGAGACAGGCTAAGCACAGAATTAACAATGCATTAATTGGCGTCAGTGTTAATGAAGCGGATTTTATGCAAAAACATTATGGCACTATTGCTGCATTAACGAGTGCCGGCAATCAGATTTTTGGTATCACAGGGGATGCCGGAGCAAAATATTTCAGTGCAATAGAGCAGACGTTGATAAAAATAGAGGCCAGTTATCAGAATCAGTTTCGCGCGCAGGGAACCCTCATTAGCCAGCAGTTCTTTGTTGAGCGCAATCAATTGCTGAATCAATTAAAAGAACTAGTCAATAAGCCTGTACTCAAAAACCTCTCTCGCTATACCATTAAATTCCAGCAGTACGAAAATATGAAACGAGCGCTAAACCTTTCAAGCCGCTCAATAGTACATGAGTGGTCGACTGTGGGTTTGGGAGGCATACCAGGCTATTCAACCTATGTCGGTAATGCCGCCAAAGCGGCACGTTTTCTTAAGATGGGCGGCTATGTGGGTATTGCGTTTTCTTTTGCCGGGGCGACGAATGATGTTATGAAGGCCTGTACGGTTGGACGTGAGGGTGAGTGCAGTAGATCTGCGTTTAGAGAGTATTCGAAATTTGGACTCTCAACCGCTGCGGGTATTGGTGCTGGCGCTGCAGGATCGGCGATTGGCCTGGGTTTTTGCACGGCTATCGGGATAGCCACGGCAGGAGTGGGAGGCGTTGCCTGCGCAGCGGTCGGTTCAGTTGCTGCTGGTTATGCAGCCGGGGAGTTTATGAACTGGGGTGTCGACGCTTTTTATAATCATATGGGCTTATAAATGACAATAAAATTTCTTGGCATATTTATCATTGGGCTATGTTTAGCCAGCTTCTTATTATCCATATTGATTTATGCTTATAACAGAAAGAAATATTACACGCTTTTGGAAGAGTTTCAAAAAAAACACGTATTCCCGGCCCCCTACTCATTTCATTGCCTTGTGGGTTTTTTTGGCGCTGCGCCCATGTCATATTTCTTTATGGGCATCATGAAAAAAAAGAAAGTTTTTTTCCTTAACCACGATAGTAGCGCATATGATTTTTTTGATAATAACAAGGGCAAATCTATCGGCTGGATATCTGCGCTTTATTACGCACATATCACCAGTTTCATCTGTGTTGTATTGATAGCCCTCCTGGGTGTTGCACTTGAGTTAAAAGCGAGGTTTTTTCCATAACAGGACCGATTTCTGATTCAGAACTGACGCAGCATTCCCGTAACAGGAGAATGCTTAACAGCAGGATGACATCTGCCAGAAGACGGTTGGCTGCGGCAGGAAAATATTGAGGACAGGGCCGGCAGCACCAGCCCTGAGGGAAAAGATCAGTTCAGCAGCGCGAGGATTTCGTCAGTGGTGCCGGTTTCGCCGAGGCGCGGGAAGATGCGCTCAATGCTGTTGTGGTGGGTTTCGGCGTTCAGGCAGCTCATCGCATCGGTCGCCAGCGTAACGTTGTAGCCCAGCTCGTATGCCTGACGCGCCGTGGATTCCACGCCGATACTGGTGGCAATCCCGCACACCACCACCTGCGTCACGCCACGCTGCTGCAGCTGCTGGTGCAGATCGGTATTGTGGAACGCGCCCCAGGTTTTTTTCGTTACGCTGATATCGCCCGGCTGCGGTGTCATTTGCGGCACCAGCATCGCCCAGTCTGCCGGCAGAGCAGCATCGTGACGCGGCTGCTGATTGCGGCCCGGCGCGCCGCCCGCCACGTTCACCAGCACCACCGGCAGCTGTTTCGCGCGAAACGCCTGCGTCAGCTGCGTGGCGCGTGCAATCACTTCATCCGGATGGCGCGGCGTAACCGGCAGGCGGACGATGCCGTGCTGCAGGTCGATGACAATCAGGGCGGTTTGGGCATCTAACGTGGTGACAGCCATGGTGAGTCCTCTCAAATTAGTGGTCAGCGAGTCGTTGCAGTAAGGGAATGGCGGCCAGCAGCGTTTGCTGCTCCTGCGGGCTGAGCAGGCTGCTGATGCTGTGCAGCAGCCAGTCGTCACGCTGGGCGCGATTGCTGGCGATGAGCTGCAGGCAGGCAGCGGTAGGCTGATAACGGGTTTTGCGGCCATCCTGCGCATCGGCCACGCCCTGTACCAGGCCCAGCGTCTGCAGGCTGGCGACCGTGGCACTCATTGACTGGCTGCGCACCCCTTCGCGCGCGGCCAGCTCGGTCACCGTCATTGCGCCGTCGCGCACCAGATACCCCAGCACGGAAACCTGCGGCCAGGTGAGATCGCCCGGCGGGGCCGATTCACGCAGGCGGCGCATCAGTTTGCCATTGATGCTGCGTAACGCGGCAGCGGCGCTAATCAGCTCGCTCATCGCCCTTCTCCTTTACTGATGAGACCGCAGTATATAAATACGCAGGTAAACTGTGTAGTTTGCCTTCGTATCAATTTGTAATTGCACATCCCGCCGCTCAGCTGCGCTGCAAATAGTGAATCAGGCTATGAAAGCGCAACGGGCTGGCCAGCGGATTGCGGTAGCTGTGCGGCTGATCGGCGGCGAACTGGCTGGCCTCGCCGGCCTGCAGGCGACGCCAGCTGCCCGCCATGCCCAGCAACAACTCACCTTCCAGCACCACCACCTGCTCAATCACCCCGCTTTCGTGCGCTGACGAATCGCTTTGCGCGCCCGCCGCCAGCGTCACTTCCAGTAGATCGAAGCGCAAACGCGCGTCATACGGCAGCAGCGGCTTCACCTGCATTTGTGCATTGGGCTGGCTGAAGGTCGCCACATCGCCCGACGGCTGCGCCCCGCTCTGCACAAAAAAGGAGAACGGCACATTAAAGCCGGTGGCGATTTTCCATAGCGTGGCGATCGTTGGACTCGACTCGCCGCGCTCAATCTGACCGAGCATAGCTTTACTCACGCCGGTGCGCGCCGCCGCCAGCGTCAGGCTCCAGCCATTGGCCTGACGCAGCTGCTTCAGCGCCTGGCTGAGATGTTGATGCAGATTTTCCATGAATTCTCCTGAAAAGCGGGCGCGCAGTCTACCACTTGTGCGCGCCATACCGCGCGTGCCACAATGTGCGTTATAACGCACAACAGGATGTGATTCCATGACCACTGCGACTGTTCGTCCGGCTTTTTCCTTTCCGATGTTGATTTCCGGCCTGATCGCCGTGCTGGTCGGCTACAGCAGCACCGCGGCGCTGATCTTCCAGGCGGCGCAGGCCGCAGGCGCCTCACCGGCGCAGATTGGCGGCTGGCTGTCGATGCTGGGCGTGGGCATGGGACTGGCGTCACTCGGCCTGTCGCTGTGGACGCGGATGCCGGTGCTCGCCGCCTGGTCGACGCCGGGTGCCGCGCTGCTGGCCACCAGCGTGCACGGCCTGACGCTGAATGAAGTGGTCGGGGTGTTTGTCGCGACCAATCTGCTAATTGTGCTGAGCGGCGTGACCGGCCTGTTTGCCCGGCTGATGAACCACATTCCCCAGTCGCTGGCGGCCGCGATGCTGGCGGGGATTCTGCTGCGTTTTGGCATCGGCACCTTCAGCGGCTTACAGGATCATTTTGCCCTGTGCGGCAGCATGTGTCTGGTGTGGCTGCTGGGCCGCCGCTGGCTGCCGCGTTATGCCATTCTGCTGGCGCTGGTGACGGGCGTGCTGGTGGCGCTGGGTCAGCGCGCCATCCACTTTCCGCCTCATGCGCTAACGCTGAGCGTGCCGGAATTTATCATGCCGCACTTTAATCCTGCCGCGCTGATTGGCGTCGGCTTGCCCTACTTCCTGGTGACCATGGCGTCGCAGAATGCGCCCGGTATTGCCACGCTGCAGGCGCATGGTTACCGGCCGCCGGTCTCCGCGCTCACCGGCTGGACCGGCCTGATCGCGCTACTGCTGTCGCCGTTCGGCGGCTTTTCGGTGTGTATTGCCGCCATCACCGCCGCGATCTGCATGGGCGATGATGTCGATCCGGACCCGGCGCGCCGCTGGGTGGCTTCCGCGCTGGCGGGCGTGTTCTATTTGCTGACCGGCTTTACCGGCGCGCTGATCGCCGTGATGCTCAGCGCATTGCCGCCGGTGCTGATCGCTACGCTGGCCGGTCTGGCACTGCTGGCCACGCTGGCGGGCAGCCTGCAGCGCGCGCTGGCGGAACCCGCGCAGCGCGACAGCGCCATCGTGGCATTTCTAATCACCGCCAGCGGCATCTCCCTGCTCGGCGTCGGCTCGGCGTTCTGGGGCCTGATCGGGGGCGTCCTCACCCATTTGCTGCTCAGCCCGCGCCGGAACGGTTAACATTTCATCACCCCGCGTACCGTGGGGGGAATAACGCCCTGTTTTCCCCCCTTTTTCCCCCGTTTGATTGCGGCGCATTTGGCTTAAGATCACTACCATCGCCCATCACACCCGATGTTTGGCTTCAGATAACCACCGATAAGGGCCCAACGAGTGGCAAAAACTTTTCTGCGCAGCGGCAATCTCGACGCGTTACTGGCACTGGGGGAGAACGGCCAGCCGGTCTGGGCTTCTGCCCTGCAAATTCGCGAAACGTTACGTTTGCGCCGCCAGACGACACTGGCCAACTGCCTCGCGATCCCGCAGGCCAACGAGCGCGGTGACCGCCTTGACTGGTACGCGCCATTCAGCGGCAAAGTGAAATCCTGGCTGGCGGCCAGCGATCGCGAAAAGCGTCAGGCTCTGGATCAGCTCACCCTTAATCAGCAGGATTTGCAGGCGCTCAGCCTGCGCGCCCGGGATGCCGACAATCCGGCGATGCGCCTGTTTGGGGCGCTGCTGGCGAAGACGCTGCAGTTTCCCGATCAGCAATACGTCTATCTGGTGGATGGCAAGCCGGTGATCACCTTCTGGGGCTTTGTCGACCCGCAGGCGCGCACGCGTGATGATGCGCTGGCCTGCCTGCGCGACAGCCTTGATGAAGAACTGCCGCCGCTGGTGGTGCCCGCGCCGGAGCCAGAAAGGGCTGCCGCGCCTGAACCGGTTGCGGCCCCCGTTGTGGCGGAGCCCGAGCCGGAACGGCTGGCGGAACCCGAACCACAGCCCGAACCCGCACCGCTGAGCGTTGTCGCCGACACGCCCGCGCGGAAGAAATCCGCACTGCGCCCGCTGCTGCTGGTGCTGCCTCTGGCCGCTGTCGCCGCAGCGGGCGTGGCCTTCTGGTTACACGACGCGCCGGTCCAGCCGGCAGAAACCGAAACC
Source organism: Pantoea sp. B_9 (assembly GCF_008632015.1). NCBI lineage: Bacteria > Pseudomonadati > Pseudomonadota > Gammaproteobacteria > Enterobacterales > Erwiniaceae > Pantoea > Pantoea sp. B_9. The sequence goes on from NZ_VWVL01000001.1 coordinate 464,827, forward strand.
GCGCCTGTGGTCAGCGCCGCGCCCACGCTGGCCCCGGCGATGCTGGCGAAAGCACAGACGCTGGCCACCACGCTGCCGCACAGCAGTGCGACGGTGACGCCTGCGCCGGCACCGGCTGCCCCACCGGCACCGCCGGAGGTCGAAGCGGAACATACCGAACCGGCCAAAGCGGACGATCTGGTGATGACCGCCGATGACGCGCGCCTCGGCTCGGTGAAATTTATCAATGGTACCTGGCGCGTGACGCTGCGTCAGACCAATCTGCCGACCGGCAAGCCGCCGAGCCTGCGCTATCAGATCCGCAACGGTAAAGGCAGCGCAGTGATTACCCAGGGCGACAATATTCGCTGTAAAGCCGATGTCACCGCCGCCATGACCAGCGCCGGCACCATGGTAGTGCGCAGCCGCTATACTGCCAGCTGCAGCGATAAATCACGCTATCGCATGCCGGAGCTGGTGTGCAAAGCCGGTGATGGCATTGCCAGCTGTACGGCGCAGTATGGCGCCGATCAGGTGTTCCCGTTGACGATTAAGCGTGAGAGTAAGTAACCATGTTGGCTCCCCTGATTGATGACAAACAGAAAATCACGCTGATCGAAGACAGCGGTGTGCAGTTTCTTGATTTTGGTCTGCGCCTGCCCGCGCTACAGGCGCGGCGGCAGTTTGTGCGCCAGACCGCCAACGGCCCGCTGCTGCGTCTCAACGTTGATGGCAACAGCGGCAAGTTTCTGCTCTATCCGCAGGATGGCGGTGCCGCTGAGGTGGTGCGTCCGGAAACCGATATCGCGCTGGCCGATTCCCTGACGCTGCTGGCCGGGCAGTGGCTGCCGCTGCCGGTGCTGCGCTGTTCCAGTGGCCGTCGTTTCATCGGTGGCCCGGATAACTGGGCGCGTCTGCGCCTTGCGCCGCTCAGCCAGCCCGACGCGGCGGGCAATACCCATCGCATCACCCTCGCCTTCGATACGCGCCTGGTGGCCGACACGGACGGCGGTGAGCAGCTGGGGTTGAGCAAAGCCGATGCGCAGAACGGCGTCAGCTTTGCGCTGGCGTGGCACAACTATGAACTGGGCGAGTTCCTCGACCTCACCTGGGTTGACGGCTGGCTGCGCGAGACGTTCAGCCAGCAGGTGTATGCGCTGGAATCACGCCGCGAGCAGGAAGTAAACCAGGCGCTGCGCGAATTTGAATATCAGGCGCACTATCTCAACGTGCTGGAACTGCTGGGCGAACAGCTCGATCTGGCAGAAATCACTATCCAGGCGGCCTCACCGCAAACGCCGGCGGTCAACGTGGATATCATTCTCGACGTCGGCAACTCACACACCTGCGGCATTCTGGTGGAAGATCACCCCGAAGAGAGCAACGGCCTGCGCCAGACCTATGAGCTGCAGCTGCGCGATCTGTCGCAGCCGCACCAGGTCTACAACGAGCTGTTCGACAGCCGACTGGAGTTTGCCGAAACGCACTTTGGCAAAGCCAACTTCTCGCTGGAGAGCGGTCGTGAAAACGCGTTTATGTGGCCCTCACTGACCCGCGTCGGTCGCGAAGCCAGCCGCCTGGCGCTGCAGCGCGCCGGCACTGAGGGCAGCACCGGCCTCTCCAGCCCGCGCCGCTACTTATGGGACGAAGCGCGTTATCAGCCAGGCTGGCGCTTCAACGCCAGCGGCGGCAGCGACGAGCCGCAGGCCACCGCGCTGCCGTTTACCCTGTTGCTCAACGATGAGGGGCAGCCGCTGCATGCCCTGCCGGAAGATGACCGCCTGCCGGTGTTTTCTGCCAGCTACAGCCGCAGCTCGCTGATGACCTTTATGCTGTGTGAACTGCTGGCGCAGGCCATGATGCAGATGAACAGCGTGGCCCAGCGCCAGCGTATGCCGCAAAGCCAGGCGCCGCGCCAGCTGCGTCATGTGATCCTGACGCTGCCGTCGGCCATGCCGAAGCCGGAGCGGGAAATTTTCCGTCGCCGCATGCAGGAAGCCATCGCGCTGGTGTGGAAAGCCGAAGGCTGGCATCCGGCCGACGCCGCGTTTGACGCCGCCAGCCAGGCACACAGCCTGCGGCCGGTGCCGGATGTGCAGATGGAGTGGGATGAAGCCACCTGCGGTCAGATGGTGTGGCTGTTTAACGAAACCCAGGTGAATTTTGCCGGTCGCGCGGAAGATTTCTTCAGCAGCATGGCGCGCCCGGATCGCCCGCGCGAAGCGGATGAGCTGCCGGGCAAAAGCCTGCGCATCGCCTCGATTGATATCGGCGGCGGCACCACCGACCTCGCCATCACCCAGTATCGTCTGGATGATGGTCAGGGCAACAACGTGAAAATCACCCCGCGTCTGCTGTTCCGGGAAGGGTTTAAAGTGGCCGGCGATGACATTCTGCTGGACGTGATTCAGCTGTGGATCCTGCCGGCGCTACAGCAGAGCCTGCAAAAAGCCGGCCTGGCGCTGGCGGAACCACTGATGAACAAGCTGTTTGGGCACGACAGCCGTATGGACGGTCAGGCCACGTTGCGCCAGCAGGTCACCCTGCAGCTGTTTATTCCGCTGGCGCAGGCGGTGCTGGAACGCTATGAAAACTGGAATCCACTCGACAGCCACAGCGAAATTAACGCGCTGTTTGGCGAGCTGGTGCCGCAGAAGCCAGCCAGTAGCGTGCTGGCGTTTGTCAACGGAGAGATTCAGCGCACGCTCGGCGGCGACAGCCGTTTCGATCTGCTTGACGTGCCGCTGGTGGTGAGCATGGCGCAGCTGCATGCTGAGTTCCTGCAGCACCGGATGGCGATCATCCCGGCGCTGCGCGCCATGTGCGAAGTGGTTTCCCTCTATCAGTGCGATGTGCTGCTGCTGACCGGTCGCCCGTCGCGCTTCCCGGGCATTCAGGCGCTGGTGCGTCATTTGCAGCCGCTGCCAGGCAGCCGCATTTTGTCGCTGGAGGGGTATCACACCAGCGACTGGTATCCGTTCAACAAACAGGGACGCATTGATAACCCGAAATCCACCGCGGCGGTCGGTGCCATGCTGTGTCTGCTGGCACTCGATCTGCGTCTCAGCAGCTTCTGGTTCCGCGCCGGCGATTTTGAACCCTACTCGACCATTCGCTATCTTGGCGTACTGGATGAAAACGCCACGCTGAGCGATGACAATCTGTGCTACAGCGAGATTGATCTCGACAGCCACAGCTTCGCGCTGGACCGTAAAAGCAGCTTCCGCATTCGCGGTAACGTCTGCCTCGGTTTCCGCCAGCTGGAGAACGACCGCTGGCCGGCGACACCGCTCTACAGCCTGAGCATTACCGATCCGCAACTGGCGCGCCAGGTAGCGGGCGAAAGCGTGCTGCGCATCAGGCTGGCGGTACAACCGGGACCGGATAACCTCGGCCCGGAGCGGCTGGTACTGAGCGAGGCGCGCATGGACGATGGCACGCGCGTGCCGCTGGAGCAACTGAGTCTGAAACTGAATACGCTGTCGGCCACCGGCAACGCCAATGCGCAATACTGGATCGACAGCGGGAGCGTGTGTAAACGATGAGAACTGCCAAAAAAGCCACGCCGGCGACGCCTGCTAAACGCCTGGGCCTGCTGCAGGAGACGGTTGACGGCGCGCTGAACTGGGTGGAGAGCCACCAGGCGCACTCGCCGCGTCTGGCGCTGGAAGCCGATACGCTGCGGCTCCAGCTGCGGCGCGCCCGCGTTGAAAGCCACGCGCTGGCGCGACAGCTGGCGCGGCCGGTCACCCTGGCGCTGTTTGGTCAGTCGCAGGCGGGTAAAGCCTGGCTGCTGAGTGAAATGGTCGGCGACGCGCAGGGCCAGCTGATCGCCCGTCTCGGCGACAAAACCCTGAACTATTTTCAGCACATCAATCCCGGCAATCTCGATTTTGCCATCGCCACCCGTTTCAGCCATCAGCGTGAAGCGCAGTCAGGCGCGTGGCCGCTGGAGATGACGCTGCTGAGCGAAGCCGAGCTGATTCGTCTGATGCTGGCCGGTGCCAGCGCGGACACCCAGCCGGACAGCGCGGCGATTGATGCCGCGCTGCAGCGCCTGCAGCGCCATCGCCAGAGCGAGATGCAGCCCGGCCTCGACAGCGACGCGCTGGTGACGCTGTGGGCGTGGCATCGCCGCCAGCCCGACCACGCCGAGGTGCTGGACCGTCATTTCTGGCCGCAGGCGATTGAGCTGGCACCGTGGCTCAACGTAGACGACCGCGTGCAGCTGTTTGCGCTGCTGTGGCCGCAGCGTCCGGCGCTGAATGAAACCCTGCGCAGCCTGCTGCATCTGCGCCATCAGCTGCGGCACGCGCCGCGTGTGCTGGCACCGCTCAGCCTGCTGGTGGATGACGCCTCGCTGCCCGCTGAAAAGCTCATCGGCCATGACGCCGACCTGAACGAATTGATTGAAGTGTGTCCGGTTGTCGCCAACCGCGTGGGCAAACCGCAGTCAGTACCGCTCGGCTGGCTGGCGCTGCTGACGCTGGAAATCACCCTCCCGCTCAGTTCGACGCCGCGTCAGGCGCTGTATGACGACGCCGATATGCTGGAACTGCCCGCACCGGGCACGCCCGCCGACCGCGATCAGCAGGACGAGCGCGCAAGGTTGCAGGCGCGTGATGCGCTGCGCGCCACTCTGCTGGAACAGAAACGTGCCCTGCTGCCGGGCTTCTATGCCGCGCGTCAGGGCATCGATTTAATGCTGATTTGTACCGCCGCCAGCCAGCGTCAGGATGCGGATCTCGCCGCCAGCGCGCTGCGCGAGTGGCAACTGCAGCAGAGCGCGACGGCCAGCGCAGACAAGCCGCGCCTGATTTGGGCGATTACGCCGCACGATGCGCGCTATCAGCAGTCGCAAATCAACGTCGATGAAGCGGTACAGCGGCAGATTGGTCAGCCTGGCCAGAGCTGGGGCTCCATGCTGGCGCGCGATCGCGCCGGTGTCGACCGCATGAGTAGCTGGCTGCAGGATGAGATGCAGCCGGAGGCACGGCGCGACCGGCTGGCGCTGCAGCTCAGCACGCTGCAGCAGAAACTGGTGGAGCGTCTGCAGCCGTGGACCGAAGCCAGCGCCACGCCGGAACAGGCCGCGCGGAAACAGGCCATCGCCGATACGCTGCTGAAGTGTTTACAGCATCGCACCGGCCTGCACGGCGAGCTGCTTGAGCGTCTGCAGCCGTCGCGCGAGGCGGTGCGCCAGCTGTGGCTGAGTCAGAGCCACGGCAGCACGCCGTCCACCGGCGGCCAGCCAGCCGCGGTGGAGCAGAGCTATTTTGGTATTGGTTTTGAGTTTGACCTGTTTAACGATGAGCCGGTAACCACCGCCGAACCGCGCAGCAGCAGCGGCCAGCGCGATCAGCAGTTTCCCCAGCAGGTGTTCGCGCTGTGGCTGGCGCACCTGCGTCAGCTGCCGGAGAGCCAGAGCCTGCTGGCGCTGCTCAACGTTGATAAGCCAACGCTGGAACTGCTGGTGGAGGAGCTCATCACTGCCAGCTTCCGTCTGCAGGTGCTGAGCAAACTGCAAAGCGCGCTCAACGAAACAGAGACGCAGGCCAGTGCCCATGAAGCGCGCACCGATCGCCAGGTGTCGCGTGCCATGACGGTGCTGGGTGACTTTGTCGCCTGGCTTGGCTTCCTGCAGCGGGATGAACGTGAACGGCCGCAGAGTCGCGTCAATCGCGGCAGCCCGATTTTCGCCCGCCCGCCGGCGCCCAGCGTCAGCTTTTCGTCAGGCCAGCGTCTGACGCGGCTGTCTGCCGCACCGGCTAACCACACCGCCTATTACATTTATGACTGGCTGGTGGGGTTAAATTCGCTGATCGTCGAGAATAACGGCTACACCGGCGGCGGCGATTTGCCGGCCAGCGCACGCCAGACGCTGGCGATTATGCTGCTGCCGCTGCACGCGTAGTCAGTGTGTAATCAGGCGCAGCTCGCCCGCCAGCTGCTGCGCCGCCTCTTCCAGCAGCGCCAGCACCGGGGCAAACTCCGCGCTGGTGCTGACCTCGGCGACATGCTGCAAATGCAGCGTTGCCGGCAGCGCCATACCGCCGGTCAGCCAGTCCCACAGCGCATCCAGATTGTAGCCAAAGCGTTCACCGCAGCCGCTCTGTTCGACCAGCGCCTGATAAAAGGCCTGGCGCGTACCCAGCGTGCGAAAATCAAAATGGAGTGTCAGCATAGTCAGGGTACCGGCGTGAAGCTGCGATAGTGATCGGTGGTGAGAAAGATCAGTCCATCAGAAGAGTAAAGCAGACGATCGGCATCGCGGTGGCCGCAGTCGTAATTGACGTCCGCTTCATACCACTGCCGTCCCGCCTGCATCGGCAGCCGCCGTTCGCGGTTACTGAAGCGGTCGCCGCCAATCGCGCGCCCCGGCAACACCTCACACAGGTTCCCCTGCGCCGGGTTCCAGCCCTGACGACGTGCCGCACTTTTGGTGAGATAAAAATCAGGCAAACGGTGATGCTGCTGCAGCCAGCGCGCCACGCGATGTGCATCGGTCAGTTGCGCAATATCCGTCTGTTTTTCTGGCGCAGTACCGCTCAGATGGGGCTTCAGCCCGATCCAGCAAACCACCAGCGCAAACAGTAATCCAATCCAGAGTTTTTTCGACATAGTGACATCCTGAAAAGCAGGACGCCGATAATAGCAGGTTTCAGGCGGGGAAAAACGCGGGCCAGCATGGCTGGCCCTGGCGGAGGTTTACTGCTGCATCGCGCTCGGGGTGTGCGCGGCGTGACGACGCCATGCGCCCGGTGCCACGCCATACTGGCGCTTGAAGCTGCGGTTAAACGACTGCTGTGAATCGAAGCCCAGCGAAATCGCCACGTTGAGGATCGGTTCGTTGGTGGTGGTCAGGCGGTCGGCCGATTTTTTCAGCTTCTTAGCCCGGATGTACTCACCAAGCGGATAGCCGGTGTGCTCTTTGAACATACGCTGCAGGTGCCACTTCGAATAGCCGGCGCGCCCCGCTACGGTGTCCAGATCCAGACGTGCTTCAATGTTGTTATCAATCCAGTCGATCAGATCGTGAATAAAAGCGTCGCTCATCATCCCATTCTCTCCCGTCGCCATGGCGAACAGTATCAGTATCAGTTGCAATTACACTTTAAGGGTGACTGACTATCGCACTTAATGCAAGTTTTATTATTGCATTAAATGCCGCACTCGCCGTAGGGGCTTTCGCTACCTGTTACGAATTGATCAAAACCGCACATAAAGTGTATCAGATATTCTTGCAGATGCAGTTCGCCCAAGCCTACACTCCTGTGGTTTTAATGCAATCTTAAAAGTTGCAGATTTTTCGTACGTCTCCTTTCTTTTTCACCAACGCGGAATAACAACAATGCATCTGCAAACATATGGGGTTCGTCGGGCCGTAAGCCTGTCAGGAGTGATGTTGCTGGGAAGCCTGCTGACCGGTTGTGATCGCGGTGTGGCGCAAAATGCGCCGCCGCCTCCGCCCGAAGTGAGTGTCGCGCAGGTGGTGCAACAAAAAGTCAGCCAGTGGGATAGCTTCAATGGCCGCATTGAAGCGGTGCAAAGCGTGCAGCTGCGTCCGCGCGTTTCGGGCTACATCGATCAGGTTAACTATCGCGAAGGCGATGAGGTGAAGAAAGGTCAGGTGCTGTTTACCATTGATGACCGCACCTACCGCGCCACGCTGGAGCAGGCGCAGGCCGAACTGGCCAGCGCGCGTAGCCAGGCGGCGCTGGCCCGCAGCGAGTCGGCCCGTACCGACAAGCTGATCGGCACCCAGGTAGTGTCGCGCGAAGAGTGGGAACAGCGGCGTTCGACCGCCAGTCAGGCGCAGGCCAGCGTGCTGGCCGCCCAGGCGGCAGTCGATATGGCGCAGCTGAACCTCGACTTTACCCGCGTCACCGCGCCGATTGATGGTCGCGCCAGCCGGGCGATGATCACCACCGGTAACCTGGTGACCGCCGGCGACAGCGCCAGCGTTCTCACCACGCTGGTTTCGCAGGACCGCATGTATGTCTACTTTGACGTCGACGAAGCGATTTATCTGCAGTACCAGGCGATGGCGCGTCAGGGCCAGAACCGCGGTTCGCTGCCGGTAGAGATTGCGCTGACCGGCGAACAGGGCTATCCGCACCGCGGCACTGTCGATTTTCTCGATAACCAGCTGACCGCCAGCACCGGCACCATTCGCATGCGCGCCACGCTCGACAATCAGCAGCGTCAGTTTACCCCAGGCCTGTTTGCCCGCGTGCGGCTGCCGGGCAGCGCAGAATTCAACGCGCTGCTGGTCGACGACCGCGCGGTACTGACCGACCAGGATCGTAAATATGTTTACGTGGTTGATGCGCAGGGCAAAGCCGAACGCCGCGATGTTCAGCTGGGCGATCTGGCTAACGGCCTGCGTATTGTGCAGCAGGGTCTGAAGCCAGGTGACAAGGTGATTGTCAACGGTCTGCAGAAAGTGTTCATGCCCGGTATGCCGGTAAAAGCGCAGCCGGTGGCCATGCGCTCCGCTCAATAATAATCGAGACTGCCCGTTATGGATTTCTCCCGCTTTTTTATCGACCGACCGATTTTCGCCGCGGTGCTGTCGATTTTGATATTTACCACCGGACTGATCGCCATTCCGCTGTTGCCGATCAGTGAATACCCCAACGTGGTACCACCCAGCGTGCAGGTGCGCGCAGAATATCCCGGTGCCAACCCCAAAGTGATTGCTGATTCGGTGGCAACGCCGCTGGAAGAAGCGATCAACGGGGTGGAAAACATGATGTACATGAAGTCGGTGGCCGGCTCAGATGGCGTGCTGGTTACCACCGTGACCTTCCGCCCGGGGACCGATCCCGATCAGGCGCAGGTCCAGGTGCAAAACCGCGTGGCGCAGGCTGAAGCGCGTCTGCCGGAAGAGGTGCGTCAGCTCGGCCTGACCACCCAGAAGCAGTCACCTACCCTGACGCTGGTAGTGCATCTGTTCTCGCCCCACGGCAAGTACGATTCGCTCTATCTGCGTAACTACGCCACGCTGAAGGTGAAAGATGAGCTGGCGCGCCTGCCGGGCGTCGGCCAGATTCAGATCTTCGGTGCCGGTGACTACGCGATGCGCGTCTGGCTCGACCCGAACAAAGTGGCGGCGCGCGGCATGACCGCCGGCGACGTGGTCAGCGCCATGCAGGAGCAGAACGTGCAGGTTTCTGCCGGGCAGCTGGGCGCTGAGCCGACGAAGAAAGAGAGCGATTTCCTGCTGTCGATCAACACCCAGGGGCGGCTGGAAGATGAGGCGCAGTTTGGCAACATCATCCTGAAAACCGCCGACGACGGCACGCTGGTGCGCCTGCGTGACGTAGCGCGCATCGAGATGGGCTCCGGCAGCTATGCCCTGCGTTCGCAGTTGAACAACAAGGATGCGGTCGGTATCGGTATCTTCCAGTCGCCGGGCGCAAACGCCATCGACCTGTCGAATGCGGTACGCGCCAAGATGGCTGAGCTGGCAACGCGCTTCCCGGATGACGTGCAGTGGGCCGCGCCTTATGACCCGACGGTGTTCGTGCGTGACTCGATCCGCGCCGTGGTCCAGACGCTGTTCGAAGCCATCGTGCTGGTGGTGCTGGTGGTGATTCTGTTCCTGCAGACGTGGCGCGCCTCGATCATCCCGCTGCTGGCCGTGCCGGTGTCGGTGGTCGGTACGTTCAGCGTGCTCTACCTGCTGGGCTTTTCGCTCAATACCCTGAGTCTGTTCGGGCTGGTGCTGGCGATTGGTATCGTGGTCGATGACGCCATCGTGGTGGTGGAGAACGTCGAGCGTAACATTGAACAGGGCTTAACACCGGTGGCGGCGGCTCACCAGGCGATGCGCGAGGTCTCCGGGCCGATTATCGCGATCGCGCTGGTGCTGTGTGCAGTATTTGTGCCGATGGCCTTCCTCTCCGGCGTAACCGGTCAGTTCTATAAGCAGTTTGCCGTGACCATTGCGATTTCGACGGTGATTTCGGCAATTAACTCGCTGACGCTCTCTCCGGCGCTGGCGGCGAAACTGCTGAAGGCGCACGGTGCGCCGAAGGACCTGCCGACGCGCCTGATCGATCGCCTGCTGGGCTGGGTGTTCCGGCCGTTTAACCGCTTCTTCCAGCGCAGCTCAGACGGCTATGAATCGATGGTCGGCAAAACCCTGCGCCGGCGCGGTGCGGTGTTTGGCGTGTACGTGCTGCTGCTGGCCGGTGCCGGCTTCATGTTCCATACCGTGCCAGGTGGGTTTATTCCGACGCAGGATAAGCTGTACCTGATTGGTGGCGTGAAGATGCCGGAAGGCTCATCGCTGGCGCGTACCGATGAAGTGATTCGTAAGATGAGCGAAATCGGCATGAACACCGAAGGCGTGGCCTACTCCGTCGCCTTCCCCGGCCTGAATGCGCTGCAGTTCACCAATACGCCGAATACCGGCACGGTGTTCTTCGGTCTGAAACCATTCAGCGAGCGCAGCCGCACTGCGGCGGAAATTAATGCTGAGATCAACGCGAAAATTTCCAAAATTCAGCAGGGCTTCGGTTTCTCCATCATGCCACCGCCGATCCTCGGTCTGGGCCAGGGATCGGGCTATTCGCTGTATGTGCAGGACCGTGCGGGCCTGGGCTATGGTGCACTGCAAACCGCGATTAATACCCTGTCCGGTGCGGTGATGCAGACGCCTGGCATGATGTTCCCGATCTCCTCCTATCAGGCCAACGTGCCGCAGCTGGATGTGCAGGTCGATCGCGACAAAGCCAAAGCACAGGGGGTATCGCTGACCGATCTGTTCACGACGCTGCAGGTGTATCTGGGTTCGTCTTACGTCAACGACTTCAACAAGTTTGGTCGTACCTGGCGCGTGATGGCGCAGGCTGACGGGGATTTCCGCGACAGCGTGCAGGATATCGCGAACCTGCGTACCCGCAACGATCGTGGTGAGATGGTACCGATTGGCAGCATGGTGAACATCACCACCACCTACGGTCCGGACCCGGTGATTCGCTATAACGGCTATCCGGCGGCCGACCTGATTGGCGATGCCGATCCGCGCGTGCTCTCTTCTGCGCAGGCGATGGAAAAACTTGAGGCGATGTCCAGCCAGGTGCTGCCGAACGGCATGAATATTGAATGGACCGACCTGAGCTATCAGCAGGCAACCCAGGGCAACACCGCGTTTATCGTGTTCCCGGTGGCGGTGCTGCTGGCGTTCCTGGTACTGGCGGCGCTGTATGAGAGCTGGACGCTGCCGCTGGCGGTGATCCTGATCGTACCGGTGACGATGCTCTCCGCACTGGTGGGCGTGTGGCTGACCGGCGGCGATAACAACGTGTTTGTCCAGGTCGGTCTGGTGGTGCTAATGGGGCTGGCATGTAAGAACGCCATCCTGATCGTCGAATTCGCCCGTGAACTGGAGATGCAGGGCAAAGGGATTGTGGAGTCGGCGCTGGAAGCCTGTCGCCTGCGTCTGCGCCCTATCGTTATGACCTCCATCGCCTTTATCGCCGGCACCGTGCCGCTGATTCTGGGCGAAGGTGCGGGTGCCGAAGTGCGTGGCGTCACCGGTATCACCGTGTTCTCGGGCATGCTGGGGGTTACGCTGTTTGGCCTGTTCCTGACGCCGGTGTTCTACGTGACGCTGCGTAAGCTGGTGACGCGCAAGCAGCAGCCGGCGGTGGAAACGCAGACGGTATAAACGCTAAGGAGTAAAACCCATCCGGGCCATCGTGCCCGGATTTTTTTGCCTGACGCAACATGACGATGTTACACAGCAACAGCGCGCCTCTGCGCCAGAGCACAGCAGCGTGATTTCACAGGATTTACAGGGGTAGATTGTGCGTACAGAAGCGGAATGGAAAGGTGCGCATCAGCGATGCGCACGGGAGGTTAGCGGTCTTTTTTGCAGAGTTCGGCGATTTCGAGGTCGGGCAGCGGTTCGCAGTTGCTGGTATCGTGCTTTTTCAGCTCGTTAAGGGCATCGGCGACGGTGCGGGTTTCCAGCACTTTAAGCGACGCCTCTTCCGCTTGCTCCGCGATCGATTTGAAGTACCAGCACAGGTTGGCGCTGACCAGGCAGCGCGGTGCGACATCGGGGCGCGACGCCCACAGTTTTTTGTCTTCAATCACTGAAGTGTAGATATCGCGCAGCGTGATCTCAGCGGCCGGACGACCCAGATGGATCGAGCCGGTACGGCCAAGCGTCGAGACAATGATGCCATCGCGCGTTAACGGAACCATGAGTTTCCGAATGAAACTGGGGTTCGCTTCAAGACCATACGCCAGAATGGCACTGGTCGAGCGTTTACCCAATTGCTCCGCCATCGCTACGCTCAAAACCATCTGCAAAGCTGTCGGGAAGCGGTAATCTAGCATTTCTGTTTCCTGAGTTGCGGCCTATCTTCTTGTTTTCATACCGCGGCAGTGAATAATCAATGAGCAATAAATATAACAAACACTGTTGCTTTTTAGAATACCGAAAATGCTTTCCACCCGTGACTAACCTGCGCTAATACTCGCTTTGATATCGATTTAAGTTATTGAATTTATATGAAAATATTCCAGTATGACATGCCACTGACCGCTTTAGCACTCTGAGCCTTGCGCAACAATATGCGCGACGTGTCACTTTTTTGCCCCCACCGCTGTAGCTGCGGGCTGGTGAAGGACGTTGTAACAAAGGGACGATTATTTCTGCACGGGTGTCGCGCCGTGTGCGCAACCGACCTTCAGACAAGCCATTGTTTCTGTGTAAGAAACAAAAACACACCGGCGAAGGGGCTGCGTCAGGGTCGATTAACCGGTTTCTGAAAGGAATAATATTGATCAGGGTCATGATTCCCTTGCTATTTTTTGCACAAAATGCGCGCCGTTACTATTTTCGAGGCGCGAAATAATGTCTGTATTATCCCCGGTCGTCGGCGCGTTATTGCTGACCGTTCTCCCGCTGATGGTGGGCATCATCACGGCGGCAACCAGCTGCCTGAACGCGCCAACCTTATGGCAATGCGTACGAATGGCACCGCTGCCTTTCGTTGTCTCGGCTGGCTGCACTCTGCTGTTAAGCGCGTTGTGTTGCCTGCTGCAATATCTGACGGATCGCCACTAAAGCGCAGCAGCGGCCATCTCTGCCCGTTAGCCGTCAGTCGCGATTTCAACCTGCGGATTCCGGAGCGCCTGCCGGCAATTTCCGCTTCAGCACCACCACCAAAAGCACGTTGATGAGCGCCAGCCCGCATAACAGCCACAGCGTAGCCTGCGCGCCGGAATGCTGGAAAATATAGCCGCCAATCAGCGGCGTGAGCGCCTGACCAATCAGCGCCGGTCGCGCCATGCGGCCAACCACAATGGCGTACTCTTCCGGTTTTACCATCGCCAGCGGCAACGTACCGCGCACGATAGCCCGCAAGCCATTTCCTGCACCGTACAGCACCATACTTACCAGCGCCCACGCGGGATAACAGGCCAGCAGCAGTAATCCCAGCGCCACCAGCCCGACTGAGAAGAAAGTGGTCCAGATGGGATGGCCGCGCTTAAACGCCATATCGACAATGCGCGACGCCACCTGGCACGGCCCCAGCAGCGTGCTGATCGCCAGCGCGGCGCTCAGCGAATGCCCGCTCGCCTGCAGCAGAGTAATCAGCTGCACCGATATCGCCGTCATGATCACCGACGCAAGGGTAAAAATGCTGCACAGCAGCCAGAACAGCGTGGGAGCCAGTGAATTCTGTGCGGTATGCTGTTGCCTGGTTTTTGGCATCGATGGTGTGCGCGGCGCCGGCAGCGCATACAGGTAAGCCGGCAGCACCGCCAGACACAGCAGCGCGGCAATAGTCAGACAGGCGCCGCGCCACTCCAGCCAGTGGATCAGCAGCGCGATGCCGGGCCACACCAGCGAGGTGCAGAATCCTGAAATCAGCGTAATACCGGTAATCGCGCCACGCGCCTGGCCGCCATATAAGGTGCCCAGCGTGGCGAACAGCGCGTCATACAGGCCCATCGCCATGCCCGCGCCGATAATCAGCCAGGCGAACAGAAACAGCGGCAAATTGTGGCTCAGCGCCATGATCACCAGCCCGAGCGCCATCACCGCCCCGCTCGCCGCCAGCAGCCGGCGACCCTGTGCGCGGGCAATCAGCCGGCCGCACAGCGGTGCCAGCAGGCCGGAGACCAGAATGCCAAGCGAAAGTGCGCCATACATCCACTGCTGCGACCAGCCGGTTTCCGCGATGATCGGGTTAGCCATCACGGCCATCAGATAAAACGATCCGCCCCACGACAGGATCTGCACGGCGCCGAGCGTGACGATAGCGGGCGCGCCCGGTTTTGGCTGATACTCCACAGCTAATATCCGTTAACAGGTAAATCACGGTTATAACATGTTCATCCGGCAGGAAAAATGCCCGCACGCCCTGTCGAGCCAAATTCCACGCCGGGGTTTCAGTGATCGGATGGATAAATTTTGTTATAGTATGTTGTAACTAGTATACCTGCTTGCTCGCCGCGTCATTCAGTGCCACCCTTTGGTATGTTGTAACTATGGAGAACTGTAATGGCTCGCTACGATTTGGTGGCTGATTTACACGAATGCGTGAATACGCTGGAGCGCGAACTTACTGCACTGCGCGCGTCGGTTGAACAGCAGCCGCTGTTGCTGGCGCGCGTATTCAGCCTGCCGGAGATCGAGAAAGGCAAAGAGCATGATGAAATCAACCGCATCGCGGTAACCCAGCATCTCGGTAAACGCGCGCGCGAACTGGCCCTCGCCCACTATTGTCGCCTGTTTATGCAGCATCAGTCAGAAAAACTCAGCACCAAAGCGGCGGTGCGTCTGCCTGGTGCCCTCTGCATTGAGGCGGATGAGGCGGCCAGCCAGCGACTGGAGCAGCAGGTCACGACCATCAACACCCTTAAACAGCGGCTGGAGCAATTGATCACCGTCGACTCCGGCCTGCCGAGCGAGGCGCGTTTTGAGTTTGTGCACCAGCATCTGCGTGGCCTGCTCACGCTCAACGCCTACCGCAGCGTCACGCTACTGCAGGCGCCGGATACGCTGCGTTTTGGCTGGGCGAATAAAAACATCATCAAGAAGGTGACGCGCGAGGCCATCGTCGAGCAACTGGAGCGCAGCCTGAAGGCGAACCGCGCGCAGGCGCCGTGGACGCGCGAACAGTGGGCAGAGAAAGTGCAGCAGGAGCTGGAGCGGGTGCGGTCATTGCCGGACGGCGCGCAGCTGAAGATCAAGCGACCGGTTAAAGTGCAACCTATCGCGCGGCTGTGGCGCGCCAGCGAGAAAAAACAGCTGCAGCTGGCCTGCCCTTCGCCGCTGCTGGTGTTGTGCCGCGATCGTACGCAGGTGCCGACGCTGGGTGAACTGCTGGATTACGATGCTGAAAACATCACGCACCGTTACAAGCCGCTGGCGCAGCCGCTGCATCTGATCATCCCGCGGCTGCATTTATGGAGTGACCGTCTGTAAGGCAAAAAAAACAGCGCGACAGGTCGCGCTGTAGTGTCCGGCAGTAAAGCTATTGCTTCATGCTGCCAACCATCTCTTCCGGCCGCACCCATTCGTCAAACTGCGCTTCGGTCAGGTAGCCGAGCTTCAGCGCCGAGGCTTTCAGCGTCAGCCCCTGTTTGTGCGCCTGCTTGGCAATTTCCGCCGCTTTGTCATAGCCGATATGGGTATTCAGCGCGGTAACCAGCATCAGCGACTCGTTGAGCAGCTGATCGATGCGCTCGCGGTTGGGCTCAATGCCCACCGCGCAATGGTGATTGAAGCTGTCCATGCCGTCGGCCAGCAGCCGTACCGACTGCAGGAAGTTGTGGATCACCATTGGCCGGTAGACGTTGAGTTCGAAGTTACCGGATGCACCGCCCATGTTCACCGCCACGTCATTGCCCATCACCTGGCAGCACAGCATGGTCAGCGCTTCACACTGCGTTGGGTTGACTTTGCCTGGCATGATCGAGCTACCGGGCTCATTTTCCGGAATGCTGATTTCACCGATGCCGCAGCGCGGACCGGATGACAGCCAGCGCACGTCGTTAGCGATTTTCATCAGCGACGCGGCCAGTCCTTTCAGCGCGCCGTGCGCATGCACCAGCGCATCGCAGGTCGCCAGCGCTTCAAACTTGTTGGGCGCAGTGACAAAGGGTTGCTGCGTCAGGTCGGCCAGCGCTTTCGCCACGCGCACCGCATATTCCGGATGGGTATTCAGGCCGGTACCGACCGCCGTGCCGCCCAGCGCCAGCTCGGCGACGTGCGGAATACTGTGTTCGATGTGCTTCAGATTGTGCTCCAGCATGGCAACCCAGCCGGAAATCTCCTGGCCGAGCGTCAGCGGTGTGGCGTCCTGCAGGTGGGTACGACCAATTTTAACGATGTCTTTAAACGCGGCGGATTTCTCGCTCAGGGTATTTTTCAGCACCTCAATTTGCGGAATCAGCTGTTCGCGCAGCGCAATCACCGCGGCAACGTGCATCGCCGTCGGGAACACATCGTTGGAGCTCTGGCTCTTGTTAACATCATCATTCGGATGCACTTTGCGCGACATGCCGCGCTCGCCGCCCAGCAGTTCGCTGGCGCGGTTAGCCAGCACTTCATTCATGTTCATGTTGGTCTGGGTGCCAGAGCCGGTCTGCCAGATGGCCAGCGGGAACTCGTCGCTGTGCTGGTCGGCCAGCACCTCGTCAGCGGCGTCGATAATCGCCCCGGCCCGTTCAGCCGGCAGCAGCCCCAGATCGCGGTTAACATGGGCGGCGGCGCGCTTGGTCAGCGCCAGCGCATGCACCAGCGCCACGGGCATCTTCTCGGTGGAGATACGGAAGTGCTCCAGCGAACGCTGCGTTTGTGCGCCCCACAACTTATCTGCCGGAACTTCGATCGGACCCATTGAATCTTTTTCAATGCGGTTGGCTGCCATGACTACGTCTCCTTAGCTCAGATTTTGAGGTTTCCGCCTAAGTCGTCTTCCCGCGACGCCTTAGAGCGAGCAAGATTGTCACATACAAGAAATTAACATTATGCGAGCCCATCGCGTTTATTGCACTTGTTCGTGTATTTTCTATGGCACTTTCTGCTTTAATACGCTTATTTACTTACCGTTATTAAGGGTAAACGATGCAAAAATTGAACAATTCGCTGCAAAATTATGCATGGGGCAGCAAAACCGCGCTGACCGAACTCTACGGCATCGAAAACCCGCAGGGATTGCCGATGGCGGAATTATGGATGGGCGCGCACCCCAAAAGCCCCTCTACCGTTGAAGTGAATGGCATCACCCGTTCGCTGCGTGACGTGATTAATGACGATCAGGTCGCGACGCTGGGTGCCGCGGTAGCGCAGCGTTTCGGTGAGCTGCCGTTTCTGTTTAAAGTGCTGTGCGCCGATCAGCCGTTATCGATTCAGGTGCATCCCAGTAAAACCGCCGCAGAAGCCGGTTTCGCGCGTGAAAACGCGGCGGGCATTCCGCTCAGCGCCGCCGAGCGCAACTATAAAGATGCTAACCACAAGCCCGAACTGGTGTATGCCCTGACGCCGTTCCAGGCGATGAACGGCTTTCGCGAACTGCCTGAGATTGTCTCGCTGCTGGAGCCGGTCGCGGGCGCGCATCCGCAGATCGCCCATTTCCTCGAAAACGCCAGCGAAGCCGCACTGGCTAAACTGTTCGCTACCCTGCTGTCGCTGAAAGACGAAAGCAAAACCCGCGCGCTCGGCGTGCTGAAATCCGCGCTGAACGCGCGCGAAGGCGAGCCGTGGCAGACCGTCAAAACCATCGCCAGCGACTACCCGGACGATAATGGCCTGTTCTCACCGCTGCTGCTGAATGTCATCACCCTGCAACCGGGTGAGGCGATGTTCCTGTTCGCCGAAACGCCGCATGCCTATCTGAAAGGCGTGGCGCTGGAAGTGATGGCCAATTCGGATAACGTGCTGCGCGCCGGCCTGACGCCAAAATTCATTGATATTCCGGAACTGCTGGCCAACCTGAAGTTCGAGGCCAAACCGGCGGCAACGCTGCTCACGCAGCCGCAGACACAGGGTGACAGCCTGAACTTCCCGATTCCGGTAGAGGATTTTGCCTTCGCCATCCATACGCTTTCGGCCACGCCGCAAACGCTGGCACAGCACAGTGCCGCCCTGCTGTTCTGCATCGAAGGCCAGGCGGTGATTGAAAAGGCCGGGCAGCAGCTGGTACTGCAACCGGGCGAATCCTGCTTTGTCGCAGCCAGCGAGTCGCCGGTGAGCGCGGCGGGGACCGGGCGTCTGGCGCGGGTGTACAACGCGCTGACGTGAGGCGGCTGACGCCTGCAGCATTAACTGCTATTATTTCAAACTATTAATTAAAAAACGCCTGCGGGCGTTTTTCTTCACCCGTCGCGCGGCCCAACGGTATGCGCACGCAAGGATAAGGACGACTCAGCGATGAAAAAGACCAAGGTTGCCGTAGGTGTGATTGTGGCGCTCGGCGTAATCTGGACTGGCGCAGCGTGGTTTACCGGTAAACAGCTGGAAAGCCACATGGATGAGATGCTGCAAAATGCCAACAGCCAGATCAACGCGTACGCGCCGAATAGCCGTCTGACGCTCAGCTATCAGGATTACCAGCGTGGCGTATTCAGCAGCAAAACCAAACTGGTGATTCAGGCCAGTTCGCAGACTGAAGACAATCCGTTGCTGAAGCCGGGTCAAAGCATCGTGCTCAATGAAACCATCGATCACGGTCCTTTCCCGTTTGCTCAGCTGAAACGCGGCAACCTGATCCCCAGCATGGCCTCGGTGCACACCGAACTGGAAAACACCGATGCGGTGAAGAAACTGTTTGAACTGACTCAGGGCAAATCGCTGGTTAATGCCGATACCCGCGTCGGGTACAGCGGCGCGACCGATACCGCGCTGCACCTGCTGCCGGTGGATTACAGCAATGCGCAGACCGGTGATCGCCTCGCCACTAACGGCGGCACGCTCAACGTCAGCGCGGACAGCAAAGGCGACAAAGTGAGTCTGCAGGGCGACTTCTCCAGCATCGCCGTCACCAGCAAAAACCAGCTGCAGCAACCGGTGCTGTTTACCCTTAACGGTCTGAAGCTGGGCGGTGACACCCACCTGAGTCCGGAAGGCGTGCGCGTCGGCGACCAGACCATCACGCTGGATAAGCTCGACGCCAGCATCAACGGTCAGGAAGGCCTGACGCTGGAGAAGCTGGACGGGAAGTCCTCGTTCGACAACAAAGACGGTAAGATTGGCGGCCAGATTGATTATCAGGTTGATAGCATCAGCCTGCAAAAACAGCCGTTCGGCGAAGCCAAACTGGCGATGAAATTTGCGCAGTTTGATGCTCAGGCGGTGAAAACCTTCTCTGACCAGTACAACGCGCAGATGCAGGATCTGCTGAACCAGCCTGGCGTGGTGGACGATCCTATCCGCTACCAGGCCAGCGTGCAGACCATTTTGAGAAATAACCTGCCGACCCTGCTGAAAGGCTCGCCGACCGTAAGCGTGGCGCCGCTGAGCTGGAAAAATGACAAAGGCGAGAGCACGTTCAACCTTAACGTCGGTTTTAACGATCCGGCGACCGTCACCGGTGAACCGCAGAGTCTGGGTGCCGCCGTGGATCGCGTGCTGAAAACGCTCGACGGCAAGCTGAGCATCAATATGCCGATGGCGACGGAAGTGATGCGTCACGTCGGGCTGGCGGAAGGTTATCAGGGTGATGATGCGCAGAAGCTGGCCGATCAGCAGGTGAAAGGTCTGGCGGCGATGGGCCAGATGTTCCGTCTGACCCAGCAGCAGGACGATAACATCACCACCAGCCTGCAATACGCTAACGGTCAGGTCACCATGAATGGCGACAAAATGACGCTGGAGCAGTTCCTGTCGCGCTACATGTTAGGCGCACCAACCAGCGAAGGCATGCCAGAGTAATCCCCGCGGCAGCCCGCTCCGGGCTGCCGTTTTTCCCCGGCAAATAAATTTCACCCTTTTCTGCATCCGTTCAGCCGCACCGTACGTATATCCCTTTGTGAGCACCCTTCTGCTCCTTCAATGAGGATATATGATGAAAAAGTTAATCAGTTATGCCGTCCTGTCTGCCGCCCTGCTTGGCGCGAACGCTGCGATGGCGGCCATGCACGCCAATTCGGTGATGGTAGGCGGCGCGGCAATGTATCCACAAAAAAACATTATTGAAAATGCCCTGAACTCGAAGGATCACACTACGCTGGTCGCCGCCGTTAAAGCCGCGGGTCTGGTCGATACCTTACAGGGCAAAGGCCCGTTTACGGTGTTTGCGCCGACTAACGCCGCCTTTGCCAAACTGCCTGCCGGCACCGTTGATGCACTACTCAAACCAGAAAACAAAGCCAAACTCACCAGCGTGCTGACCTACCATGTGGTCGCCGGTAAATATGATATGAAAGCGCTGGAGCAAAAAATTAAACAGGGTGGCGGTAAAGCCCAATTGAAAACGGTTAACGGTCAGCCGCTGTGGATTATGAGCAATGGGCCACATAATATTCAGCTGAAAGATGGTCAGGGTAATGTGGCAAATATCAGCACTTATGATGTAAACCAGAAAAATGGCGTCATTGACGTTATTGATACCGTCTTAATGCCTGAATAACTGTCTATACTCGGTAAGGTTAAACAAACCGGCCAGGAGTATTATGGACGCCTCTCAGGCTGAGCAACAAATAGCCTTAATACAGGCGGTCGCGAAGCGCGATCGCCTGGCTTTTGAACAGCTGTACCGGCTGACTTCCCCGCATCTGTTTGCGGTAGCGCTGCGCATGTTACGCCAGCGGGCGTGGGCGGAAGAGATTCTGCACGAATGCTACATCACGGTCTGGCACAACGCCGCGTCATTTAACAGCGCGCTCAGTTCTCCCCTGACCTGGATGACGCACATTGTACGCAACCGCTGTATTGACTGGCTGCGCAGCGGCTATGCCAGACAATTCCATGCCGATGAAGCCTGGCTCGACGATTTAAGCAGCACGCCGGGTGACGTCAGTCTGGATGAGCAGCACGATCGCGAGGTTGCCCGCCTGCACCACTGTCTGCAGCATTTGAGCAGTGAACAACGCCAGTCGATCGCGCTGGCCTATTATCAGGGCTTATCACATAGCGACATTGCCGGGTGGCTGCAGCAGCCGGTCGGCTCGGTAAAAAGCTGGATTCGACGTGGCCTGGACCATCTGCGGGAGTGTGTAGGACGATGAGTGACAAGGTGCAGCGGGATGACGCCCTGGCGGCGGAGTACGCCCTCGGCACGCTGCGCGGCAGCGCGCGATTGCGCTTTCAGCGCAGACTGCAGGCCGAGCCGGCGCTGGCGGCGCAGGTCGCCCGCTGGCAGACGCTGCTGGCGGGTCTCGACCAGGTTCAGCCGCCCGTCACGCCGCCGGAAACGCTGTGGAAAAAAATTGCCCTTTCCCTGCCGCCCGACAAGCGCGTCGCGCCCGCACGCCGGACGCTGCCGTGGCTGGCTGCCGCCTGCGTCGCGCTGGGCTTCGCGCTGTCGGCTTACTGGCTGCGCGAGCCGGTAATGACGCCGCTGGCGGTGCTGACCGATGCGCAACACAGTCAGCAATGGGTGGTGAGCGCCAGCCGCCGACAGGACGTGATCAGTCTGGCGCCGCTGCAGGTCAGCGCGGTCAGGGCGGATCAGAGTCTGGAACTGTGGCTGATTCCGCCTGGCCGGGCGCCCGTTTCACTCGGTCTGGTCACCGGAAGTGCGCCGCAGCAGTATCCGATTGAGAAACAGCAGTCGCTGGTTAAGGCGACGCTGGCGATCAGTCTCGAGCCGCACGGCGGTTCGCCAACCGGACGTCCAACGGGTCCGGTGCTTTACAGTGTGAATTTATAATCGGTGATGGTCACGGGTGAAATTAGCGTTAACGCGGCAGCGTTTATTATCTGTTGACGCCCAGCGTGTTGCAGGCGGAGTGCTGTTAATCATTACGGCGTGACTTAAGCTAAATTAACGGGCACTGAACGCTCAATTTCAGCAAACGGCAAAAACAATGAATGTTTATTTATCCGCCGGCGAGCCTGACTGCCGCGGCCCGGCGAAATAACCCTTTTATAAATTAATCTGGCGTGTCTTCGGGAAAGAAATATTTTATCGACGATTCATTTTCTTTTTCAGAATTCCCTGCCATGCTTAAAACGCCAAACCATAGTACGCGATATTATCGCGAACAATAAATAATAACGCTCGACACCATTGTGTCTTAAACGACACCGGGGAAACTCACCATGCAATTTCTTAAAAACTTCACCATTCGCCGGGTTGTGCAGTGCATCCTGGTCGCGGCGCTGCTGATTGTGGCGCTGGCCGGGATCTATGGCAGCACGGTGCTGCGCGACATGCATCAGCGCGAACTGCATAACGCCACCCTGACCAGCCAGCTGCTGTTTCTCAATCGCGCAAGTTTAGTGATGGCATCGGGAACCACGGCGGCGAAAGCGGCTGTAGCGGCCGATGCCCCGGCCGATAGCGACTGGGCGCCGCTGCGTACCGCCCTCACCGCATCGCCGGCTGACTTTGCGGTGCCTGCGGCTGAGCGCCTGCATTTCCTGCAGCGCGACATCGCAGCGAATAACCATGCCGACCAGTCCGATCGCCAGCGTCTGCAAATGGCCTTTGGCATTGCTGCACTGCTGATGCTCGCGCTGCTGCTGTTCTGTGACCGTTTTCTGGTCACGCATCTGGTACGGCCGCTGGGGGCGCTGCGGGAACATTTCCGCGGCATCGCCGCTGGCGATCTTACGCGGGAACCGCAGGATTTTGGCCGCAACTGTGTGGGTCAGCTGATTCCGCTGGTCAGGCTGATGCAGCAGAGCCTGCTGACCACGGTGCGTGCCGTGCATGACAACACCGACGTGCTACGCAAGGAGTCTGCGGATATCGCCAGCGGCAATGCCGATCTGTCCGACCGCACCACCCGCCAGGCGGCTGCGCTCGAGCAGACCTCGGCCAGCATGGAGCAGCTTAGCGCCACCGTAGAGAAAAATGCCCACAGCGCGGGCGAAGCGCGCGAGCTGGCTGAGGATGCGGCGCGCACCACGCGCGACGGCGAAGCGCTGGTCAAAAGCGTGTCAGCGATGATGGCCGATATCGCCGCCGAAGCCGATAAAATCCGTCAGTTTACCGCCACGGTTAACAGCATCGCGTTTCAGACCAATATTCTGGCACTGAACGCGGCTGTTGAAGCCGCCCGCGCCGGCGAGCAGGGACGCGGCTTCGCCGTGGTGGCCGCTGAAGTGCGCACGCTGGCACAACGCAGCGCCAGCGCCGCGAAGGAGATCGAAGGGCTGATTAATGGCACCGTGACGCGCGTTGGCGAGGGCGCGCAGACCGCGCAGCGCGCCGGCGCCATCATGGACAGCGCCACGCAAAGCGTTTCCGCCGTCACGTCGCTGATTGGCCAGATTGCGCTGGCGTCAGACGAACAGAGCAAAGGCATTGCCCAGGTTACGCTGGCCGTGACCGATCTGGATCGCGTCACCCAGCAGAATGCCGCCCTGGTGAAAGAGATTGCCGCCTCGGCCGGCAGCCTGAATGGCCGTACCGGAACGCTGGCTGCGGTGATCAGTCATTTTAACTTTTCTGACAGCCCGCTGGACAGCGCTCAGCCCGCCGGCCAGCGCCCCGTTTCAGCCACCGGCAGCTTCGCGACAGAAAAGCTTGCCGTCTCTGACCCGGCATAGCTCGCAGCCGATAACCATACCGCCAGGGACAGGCCACAGAAAGAGAAGAACTTATGAGCCATCAATCATTGCAGCACATCGTTCCGGTTCAGACTGATGTGCGTGACTTACGCATCGCCACGGGCATGACCCAACTGCACGCGGCTGAACGCTTCGACCTTAGCCTGCGGGTCTGGCAGATGAAGGAGTCCGCAGCAAAACCGTCGCCGCTCAGTCAGGGAGAATATGAGTTTTTGCTGCTGCTGGCAGGAAAACATCCCTATTTTAGTCTGACGGCCAGAGCCCGTTAATACCGTGCGCGCTGGCCATTGCGTCAGCGCCGCCGGCGATCACCGGGGATCCGCTTCCTCCACCCGGCGTGATTCATGGGTCAAATCTCTTTAGCGCTGACGCCCGGGGCACGATTCACCTGTGCTGTCTGCTGATAAAAGGCGTCGAGACGGGCGCGAAAGCGCGCCGGATCGTGCTGGTCTTTAATTCTTTGCAGCGCCCGCGCCGAGCGGGTGCTGATCGCCTCGCGCTGCGCCATTATCTGCGTGATGATCTGTTTGAGCTGCGCAATAATTCTGGCCCTGATCGCCTGTTTCTCCTGCGCTGAAGCGATGGTGATTTCAAACATATCATTCAGCGGACAGTCAATAAGCCAGCCGGCCGAAGCCGGGTTTATTTCCGGCAGTGCGCGCACATTAGTGGTAATGACCGGACAGCCGCACGCCTGCATTTCCAGCACTGAAAAGCCGTAGGTATCCTGCCAGGTCGGTAATAATCCCACATCGGTCTGTTCGAGCATTTTCATCAGCCGATCATTTTGCAAAAATGTTTCATGCCTGAAGATTGCCTGCTGATTAATCAGGTCTTCAATCCGCTGATGAAATTGCGCGTCATCCTGCTGCGCGCCGTGCGCGATATTATAGCGATGCTTCAGGTTGCCCGTTAAATTCACCTGCACGCTGTCGGGATGAATGATGCCTTCTGCCAGCAACTCGCTAAAGGCCAGCACCACTTCCGCCCCACCTTTACGATAAAACTCATTGCCGACAAAGCTGAACGTCAGCTTCGCCTGATTCACCGGCCTGACCCGATCACAGATAATTGCCTGTGGCGGATGCAGCGTATGCAGTTTGGGCAAAATGGCTGCAGCCTGCTGCGGAAACGCCTGTAACAGCTTGATTTGAATCTTTTTCGTCGCGTCGGAAATAGCCAGCAGCGCCGTACACTGCGGTGCCGCGATCAGTTTGAGTTGTTTCTGCAATTGTGGATTATGCAGTTTGGCCATGCCCGCCACCGGCAGCACGCGCGGAATTTCGGTTTCAAATGTCGCCATCCAGCGTTTTTTCGTGCAGGCCACTTCATTAAAAAGATGGATGATTTGCGCATCGTCCGGCACCGAGAACGGTAGCGGCGCGAAAATAAACAACTTATTGGCTTTGCGGATTTTCTGCCTGACGGCGTTACGATAAAACCAGATATTTTTATATTTCAGATTGAGATAATGGTGTGAATCGTTGACGATGATATTTCTCTTTTCCGGATAACCTTTCCCATTTACGATTATTTTCATACGTGCCCCGGCACAGGAAAAATAAGCATAGCTGGCAGTATATTCCTCGCCAGTCACAAATCCAGCGAGCAAGTAAACCCGCGCTAAACAATAAGAAAATACACATTTTGTGACAGGTAATAACATCAGCCAGCCTGAATAAAATACAGGCGCGTCCGGTAAAGAATATTAATCAATACAAAATTCGCGGAATTTATAAAAGTGGCTAACGCGTTGATTTTCATTTAACGCTGGCCATATTATGACAATTTCGTGTCAATATTTTATGTTGAAGCTTAATCTTTATTTTCTGCTGGCCCGCCATGCATAAGCAGAACGACGATCACAGGCCGGCTGAAAATCGGTAAGCAGCGGTAACAGAAACGTGGCGAGTAATGATCTGACGCCGGGCGGGCGACAGGCTTAGCGGCCCTGCACCAGCTGCGGCGGCACGATTAACGTCTGCACATCGGCCTGTGGCTGCGCCAGGCGCTGTAATATGCGTTCTGCCGCGCGCCGCCCGACGATGCGCGCTTCACTGCTGACAAACGTCAATGCCGGATCGTTCAGCTCAGGCTGCGGATCGTCGTTGAAGCCGACCAGCGCCAGCTGCTGGGTGTAGTAACTGTCCACGGCATCTTCCCCGAGGGTGCGGCCGCTGCGCAGCGCGCCGAAATAGCAGCCGAGCGTGGTGCTGGCATTGTGGGCCAGAATAGCGGTAATACGCGGATGCTGATGCAGCAGCGCCTGCGTCAGCGCGGAGACGCTCTGCTGGCGATCGTCACATTCGATAATCCAGTCCGGGCGAAACGGCAAACCGTACTGTAGCAGCGTGGCGCAATAGCCGCCGATACGTTCGGCGCGCGTCAGTGAGGACCCCAGACCGCCCACCCAGGCGATGCGCTGATGTCCCTGTTTGATCAGATACTCGGTGGCCATCCGCGCCGCCTGGCTGTTATCCGGACGCAGCGAATCGACTTTCTCCAGACTGCTGGCGCGCGCGGCGCAGATCAGCGCAATATTTTGCTCCTGCGCCTGCAGCCGCAGCGATTCCGCCTGCGCCACCGCGCCGCCCAGCACAATGCCATCGGCACCCTGCGCCGCCAGTGAATCAAAACAGCGCTGCAGATGCTGGCCGTGCTGACCACTCTGCGTCAGCACCAGCACTTTGCCCTGCTGCTCCAGCACCTCACTCAGTCCCGCCGTCATTGCTGCATAAAAGGGCTGGCTGAGATCGCGCACGATCAGGCCAATCACCCCGCTCTCACCGCCGCGCAGCATGGAGGCCGAGCGGTTACGCACATAGCCGAGTTGCTCAATCGCCTGATTCACCCGCGCGGCGGTGGCAGGTGAAATGCGCCCTTTGCCGGACAGCACCAGCGATACCGTGCTGACCGATACGCCAGCGGCCTGCGCGACATCATGGATGGTGATTTTCTGCTGGGACATAGTGTGACGCTTTTCGTTGCCGGAAAATTCAAAGAGGTAAAACGTTACACTGATTCGCATAAAAATAAAGCCTGATGCTCGTCACGCTTTGTGATTATCACCACAAAAAGCCGTGATAAAACGTTTTATCATCCCCCACCACTTTACCCGCTTGTTACTTTTTAGCCAGGAGAGACTATGCCTCACAGCCAACCCAAAATGTCGCTCTGGGAATTTTTCCAGAGCCTGGGGAAAACCTTCATGCTACCCGTGGCGCTGCTGTCGTTTTGCGGCATCATGCTGGGGATCGGCAGTTCACTCAGCAGCCATGATGTGCTAACGCTGATTCCGCTGCTCGACCAGCCGTTCCTGCAATACCTGTTTATCTGGATGGCAAAAATCGGCTCCTTTGCCTTTAGCTATTTGCCGGTGATGTTTGCCATCGCCATCCCGCTGGGCATGGCGCGGGAAAACAAAGGCGTAGCGGCGTTTGCCGGCTTCGTCGGCTTTGCGGTGCTCAATCTCAGCGTTAACTTCTGGCTGAACATCAACGGGATTCTGCCGACTACCGATGCGGCGGTGCTGAAAGCCAATAACGTGCAGAACATTCTCGGCATTCAGTCCATCGACACCGGTATTCTCGGCGCGGTGATTGTCGGCATTGTAGTGTTCTGGCTGCACGAGCGTTTTCACAATATTCGCCTGCCGGATGCGCTGGCATTCTTCGGCGGCACGCGCTTTGTGCCGATTATCACCACCGTGGTGATGGGCCTGCTGGGGCTGGTGGTACCGCTGATCTGGCCTTTCTTTGCGCGCGCGATCACCGGTCTTGGCTGGATGATCAACAGCGCGGGCGAATTCGGCCCGATGATCTTCGGCACCGGAGAACGTCTGCTGCTGCCGTTTGGCCTGCAGCATATTCTGGTGGCGATTATTCGCTTCACCGATGCCGGTGGCACCATGGAGGTGTGTGGTCACAGCGTCAGCGGCGCGCTGACCATCTTCCAGGCGCAGCTGGCGTGTCCGGAAACTCACGGCTTCGCGGAAAGCGCTACCCGCTTCCTGTCGCAGGGTAAAATGCCGGCATTCCTTGGCGGCCTGCCGGGGGCAGCGCTGGCGATTTATCACTGCGCGCGCCCGGAAAACCGACACAAAATTAAAGGCCTGCTGATTTCGGGCGTGGTTGCCTGCGTGGTCGGCGGCACCACCGAACCGATCGAGTTCCTGTTCCTGTTTGTCGCACCGGTACTGTATCTGATCCACGCGCTGCTGACCGGTCTCGGCTTCACCGTGATGGCGATGCTTGGCGTGACCATCGGTAATACCGACGGTAACGTGATCGACTTCTTCGTGTTTGGCGTGCTGCACGGCCTTTCGACCAAATGGTACTGGGTGCCGGTGATTGCCGCCGTGTGGTTTGTGGGTTACTACGCCATCTTCCGTTTCGCCATCACCCGCTTCAACATCAAAACACCTGGCCGCGAAGCAGAAACCAGCCGCGTTGAGCAGCAGGTCAGCCGCGCCGGCGTGGGCAAATCCGGCTACAACACGCCAGCGATTCTCGCGGCGCTGGGTGGCGTTGACAACATCACCTCGCTGGATAACTGCCTGACGCGCCTGCGCCTGTCGGTGGCCGACATGAGCAAGGTCGACGATGCCGCGCTAAAAGCCAACGGCGCCATCGGCGTGGTGCACCTCAATCAGACCAATCTGCAGGTAGTCATTGGCCCGCAGGTGCAGTCGGTCAAAGATGAAATGGCCCATCTGATGAGCGCGACGGTGTAAACATGCAGGCGTTTAATTTTGATCGGGTAGTGGATCGCCATGGCAGCTGGTGCACGCAGTGGGACTTTGTCGCCGACCGCTTTGGCGTGCCAGATCTGCTGCCCTTCACCATCTCGGACATGGATTTCGCCACCGCTCCCTGCATCATTGACGTGTTGCAGCAGCGGCTGAATCACGGCGTGCTGGGCTACAGCCGCTGGCAGCACGAGGATTTCCTTTCCGCCCTGCAGCACTGGATGCGCAGCCGCTTTGCCAGCGAGATCGCGGCAGAGTCGCTGGTGTATGGCCCGTCGGTGATTTATATGGTGGCGCAGCTGCTGCGCCACTGGACGCAGGCGGAGGATGAGATGCTGATTCACACGCCCGCCTATGATGCGTTTTACCAGACAATCATCGGTAATCAGCGCAGGGTGCTGGAACTGCCGTTGCAGCGCGCTGGCGACACATGGCGCTGTGATATGGCTGAGCTGGAAACCCTGCTGGCGCGGCCGCGCTGTAAGGTGATGCTGCTGTGCAGCCCGCACAATCCCACCGGCAAAGTGTGGCAGCGCGCAGAGCTGCAGCAGATGGCGGCACTGTGCGAACGGCATGGCGTGAGCGTGATCAGCGACGAAATCCATATGGATATGGTGCTGAGCGCGGCGCGCCACACGCCGTGGTGCGAGGTGGCACAAGGCCGCTGGGCGCTGTTTACCTCGGCCTCGAAGAGCTTCAATATTCCGGCGCTGACCGGCGCCTGGGGCATTATTCCGGACGCGGACGATCGCCGGGCGTGGTTTCACGCGCTGAAGCAGCAGGACGGGCTGTCGTCACCGGCGGTGATGGCGCTGGCTGCGACTATTGCCGCCTACCGTCACGGCGCACCCTGGCTCGACGCGCTGCGCGATTATCTGCGCGCCAATATGCAGCACATTGCGCAACGGCTCAACGCGGCGTTTGCCGGGCTCAACTGGCAACCGCCGCAGGCCACTTATCTGGCGTGGATTGACACCGCGCCGCTGGCCATTGATGACGTCGCGCTGCAGCAGCGGCTGATCCAGCAGCATAAGGTGGCGATTATGCCAGGCAGCACTTACGGCAGCGCCAGCCGCAGCTATCTGCGTCTCAACGCTGGCTGCCCGCGCAGCAAGCTGGATGACGGGCTGGACCGGCTGATTGCCGCACTGCAATCGTTCTGACCTGCAGCGGATGCTGATTAATTCAGCATCCGCTGCCCGCTTTGCGCAAATCACTGGCGCGGTTGCGCAAGATGTTTTTATAATGGTCTGCACTTTACGTTAATTCAGCGAGTGCGACATGATTGATGCGAAACTTCCCCTCACCGACCTTCACCGCCACCTCGATGGCAATATCCGCGCCCAGACCATCCTTGATTTAGGTCGTCAGTTCAATCTTGCGCTGCCCGCCGATACGCTGGATACGCTGCGTCCGCACGTGCAGGTGACCGCCAACCAGCCGGACCTGGTGAGCTTCCTGCAGAAGCTTGACTGGGGCGTCAAAGTGCTGGGCGATCTCGACGCCTGCCGCCGCATTGCGCTGGAAAACGTCGCTGACGCCGCGCAGGCCGGTATCCATTACGCTGAGCTGCGCTTCTCACCGGGCTACATGGCAATGAACCATCAGCTGCCGATTGCTGGCGTGGTGGAAGCGGTGATTGATGGCGTGCGCGCGGGCGTGCAGCAGTACGGCGTTGATGTGAAGCTGATTGGCATCATGAGCCGCACCTTCGGCGAAGAAGCCTGCCTGCGCGAGCTGGAAGGTCTGCTGGCGCACCGCGATGGCATCACCGCGGTCGATCTGGCCGGCGATGAACTGGGCTTCCCGGGCAGCGAATTCCTCAGCCACTTTAACCGCGCCCGCGATGCCGGATTCCGCATCACCGTGCATGCCGGTGAAGCCGCCGGACCGGAGAGCATCTGGCAGGCGATCCGCGAGCTGGGCGCTGAGCGCATCGGTCACGGTGTCAAAGCGATTGAAGACCGCGCGCTGATGGATTTCCTCGCCGAACAGCGCATTGGCATTGAATCCTGCCTGACGTCGAACATTCAGACCAGTACCGTAGCCTCGCTGGCCAGCCATCCGCTGAAGGCGTTCCTGCAGCACGGTATTCTGGCAACCATCAACACTGACGATCCGGCGGTACAGGGCATTGAGCTGGCGCATGAATATGAGGTGGCTGCGCCACAGGCGGGCCTGAGCGCCGCTGAGATTCGCCAGGCGCAGGAGAACGGTATTGCCATCGCCTTTTTAACCGAGGCAGAGAAAGCCGCGCTGCGCCAGCGCGTGGCGGCATAAGCCATAAAAAAGGAGCGCAGATTGCGCTCCTTGTTGATCGGCTGGCGATAACGCCGTCCGGTTTATTTCAGGCTCAGGGTCTGGCGTTTCTCCGCCGACTGCAGGCCAAGCTCAATCAGCTCCATCACCTGAATCGCCTCTTCCGCCGTAACCGGGTTGGCGCCGTTGCCGGCAATGGCGTCGCGGATCGCCGCATAATAGGCCGGATAGTTGCCCGGCAGTGTCAGCAGCTCTTTTTCCACCATCACGTCGCCCTCGGCCAGCGTCAGCGTGCCGTTGCGCATATCGTAGCCCCACTCTTCACGCGGCGGACGCTCACCGGCTTTCAGACGGTCCTCCTGCGGATCGAGCCCATACTTAACGTAGCTGCCGCGCGTGCCGTGCACCACAAAACGCGCCGATTCCGCGGCCACCAGCATGCTGGCATGCAGCACCACGCGCCGGGAGGGATAAGTCAGCACCGCGTGGAAGTAATCGGTGGTTTGCGCGCCGGGACGCAGTTCAGCCATGTCGACGTTGATCGCCACCGGCGGTCCAAACAGCTGCAACGCCTGGTCCAGCACGTGCGGTCCAAGATCGAACCAGATCCCGCTGCCCGGGCCTTTCATTTCGCGCCAGCGCTGACGCACTTCCGGACGGAAACGGTCAAAGTGCGACTCCAGATAGCGCACCTCGCCCAGCGTGCCGTCGTTCAGCAGCGTTTTCAGCGTCAGGAAATCGCTGTCCCAGCGGCGGTTGTGGAACACCGACAGCAGCAGCCCTTTGGCTTTGGCCAGCTGATCGAGCTCGCGCGCCTGTGACAGTGTCACGGTAAACGGTTTATCGACCACCACATGCTTGCCGGCATTGAGTGCCGCTTTGGCGAGCGGGAAATGGGTGTCGTTAGGGGTAGGAATTACAATCAGGTGCAGCGTCGGGTCATCCAGCAGCGCCTGAGGATCGGCCACCACCTGCACCGACGGCCAGTCAGCGTGCACTTTACTGGCATCGCTGCTGGAGATCGCCGCCAGCTCAACGTCTGGCGTACCGGCGATCAGCGGCGCATGGAAGGTTTTGCTGGCAAATCCGTAGCCGATCAGGCCGACACGTAGTTTATCGCTCATTCTCATTCCTCTTGTTCGTGACCTGACTGATTTAAGACGAATCAGTCAGTAAGAACAAGGCGGAATCACCTGAAAGCTCAGGAGATCGCACTCCGTGCCGGTTGCCAGCTCTCCTGGGCCACCAGCGCGTCGTGCGCATCCTGACTGCGGCGGCGGAAATCGCTCGGACTGACGCCCACCCGCTTGCGGAACACGCGCGAGAAGTAGAGCTGGTCGTCGTAGCCGACCTCGCGCCCCACCGAGGCGATCGGTTCCTGAGTGGTTTGCAGCAGCAGCTTGGCGCGGATCACCCGCTGATCTTCGCGCCAGCGCAACAGGTTGATCCCCATCTGCTCGCGGAACAGGTGGGCCAGACGCGACGGCGACAGGCAGACGTGGCGCGCCACTTCCTCGATTTTCACCTCGCTGGCCAGATGATTGGTGACGTACTGGCAGGCTTCAATCACGCGCGGATCGCGAATTTGCTGATGGCTGCGCGGATCCTCTTCTACCGCACGCAGCAGCAGGCGTTCCAGCAGATTCATCGCCAGCTCTTCGGCGAAGCGGCGTCCGGAATTATGCGTCTGTTCGATGCTGGCAAACAGGCGGTCAAATTCGGCGCGCAGCGCATCCGGCAACCGCAGCCGGCCAACGCCCTGGTTCTGATCCTGCCACTGCAGCCAGTCGGTCCAGTAGGCGCGCGGACGGAAATAGACCCAGCGATGGTGCCAGCACGGACTGTCCGGCGCACGGCCATAGTAGTGCGGCGTTTTCGGCTGAAACAGCAACAGGTCGCCTGGCTCGCAGTCAAACGCTGACGCCCCGTCAAACACCCGTCCCTGGCCTTTAATGGTCAGATTGAGGATGTAACCTTTCATGCCGTGCGGGCGATCGATAAAAAAATCGAGCTGATCGCCGGCGTTGATCGGCGTCAGTCCGGCTACCAGCCAGGCGTTAAACGGATAGCCCGGCAGTAACGGATTTTGCTGTTCACTCGGCGCTTCGCGGTGGTACATAAGGATCTCCCGGTTCGCGTGACGTTGGGGCGCAGCGTTGCGGCTGCGCCCGCGGGATCAGGCGGTTCTGCTTTTTTGTTTGTAACGGTCAAAGATCACCGCCGCTAACAGTATCAAACCGCGCACCACATACTGTGAGAATGGCGAGATATTCAATAAATTCATCGCATTCTCGACGGTACCCAGAATCAACACCCCGGCGACCACGTAGGAAATCTTGCCGATACCGCCCTTCAGCGACACGCCGCCCAGCACGCAGGCGGAGATAACGATCAGCTCATAGCCGAGCGAGGTCATCGGCTGACCGCTGGTCATGCGCGAAGCCAGGATAATGCCGGCGGCTGCTGATACCAGCCCGGAAAGGATAAAGATGATGATGCGCGTGCGCACCACCGGCACCCCGGCCAGCCGCGCCGCTTCCTCGTTGCCACCAATCGCCAGCGTGTTGCGGCCAAAGGTGGTTTTGTTCAGCAGGAAACCGAACACGATCATGGTGGCGATGGTCAGCCAGATCGGTGCCGGCACGCCCAGCCAGTTGGCGTAGCCGAGGGTGAAAAAGCGCTCATCCTCAATCCCCACCGCTTTACCGTCGGAGAAGATATAGGCCAGGCCGCGCACAATCTGCATGGTCGCCAGCGTGGTGATCAGCGCGTTAATTTTGAGACGCGCAATCACGAAGCCGTTAACGAAGCCGGTGGCCATACCGAGCAGCAGGCCGGCGGCGACGCCGATCCACAGGCTTTCGGTCATGTTGATCACCACGGCGGTGACGACGCCAGCGCAGGCAATCACCGACGCCACCGACAGGTCGAAATCGCCGGAGGCGAGGCAGAACAGCATGCCGCACGCCACCATGCCGGACATCGACATCGCCAGGCCCAGCCCTTTCATGTTGATAAAGGTGCCAAAATTAGGCACGAAGATGGCGCAGACGATAAACAGCAGCGCAAACACCACCAGCATGCCGAAGTTGTCCCAGATGCGCCCGAGCTGCAGGCCACTGCGCTGCACCGGTGGCGTATTGGACGTGGTAGATGAAGCCATTTTTACTCTCCTTTACCTCAGGCCACGGCGGCCGCTTGAGTGGTTTTCGGCATGGCCAGGCTCAGCGTCAGCTGCTCCGTGGCGGCGTCGTGGGGCAGTTCACCGGCAATCTCACCTTCGCGCATCACCACGATGCGGTCGGCCAGTCCCATCACTTCGGGCAGATCGCTGGAGGCAAACAGCACCGCGATCCCTTTGTTCGCCAGCTGATAAATCAGGTTATAGATTTCATGTTTGGCGCCGACATCAATGCCGCGCGTCGGTTCGTCGAGCAGGATCACGTTCATCTCCTCCGACAGCCAGCGGCCCAGAATTGCCTTCTGCTGGTTGCCACCGGACAGATTCATGATCAGCTGATGCGCACCCGGCGTTTTGATGTTCAGCGAGCGAATGTGGTGGTCCGCGTTTTTCGCTTCCCAGCCCGGCTTGATCAGACAGCCGGCACTCAGGTTGTGGCGGCGCGCGCTGATATTGATGTTTTCGCGCACCGAGTGCACCGGGATGATGCCTTCGGCTTTGCGATCTTCCGGGCACAGCATGATACCGGCGCGGATGGCATCAATCGGTTCGCGGATGTTGAGCTGCTTACCGTCCAGCGTGACCGTGCCTGCGCGCAGCCGGGTGGCACCAAACAGCCCTTTCATCAGTTCGCTGCGGCCGGCACCGACCAGTCCAAACAGACCGACAATTTCTCCGGCGCGCACCGTCAGCGATATCGGCATCCGCACGCCTTTCGCTTCCACCTGGTCCAGCTGCAGACGCACGGGCCCCAGCTCACGTGGCGCGTAGCCATAGATATCTCCGAGATTGCGTCCGACCATCGCCTCCACCAGATCGTCATGGTGGGTATTGGCCATATCCGTGAAGGTACGCACGTAGCGCCCATCCTTAAACACGGTGATGGCATCGCTCAGCGCGAAAATTTCTTCCATGCGATGCGACACGTACAGCACCACCCGGCCCTGTTCGCGCAGCTGGCGAATCACGCGGAACAGATGCTCAATTTCGCGCGCCGACAGCGAACTGGTCGGCTCATCAAAGGCGATGATGCGCGCGTTGCGCGCCAGCGCTTTGGCGATTTCGACCATCTGCCACTGGCCGAGCGACAGGTATTTCAGCGGCATGTCGGGGTCGATATCCATGCCAAGATTTTTCAGCTGCAGACCGGCTTCGTAGCGCAGCAGCTTACGGTTAACCAGCCCGCGCTTGTGCGGCAGCTGGCCAAGATAGATGTTCTCCGCCACGCTCATTTCCGGTACCAGATGCAGCTCCTGGTAAATGATCGCCACGCCGGCATCCAGCGCATCAACGGTATTGCTGAAGCTTTTCGCTGTGCCTTTGATGCGGATTTCGCCGCCGCTGGGCTGATAGCTGCCGCTGAGGATTTTCAGCAGCGTGGATTTGCCCGCGCCGTTTTCTCCCATCAGCGCGTGCACTTCCCCGGCGCGGCACTGAAAAGAGATATCCTGCAGCGCTTTCACACCAGGGAAGGTTTTGCTGATGCCATGAAATGACAGAAATGCTGGATCCGTGTTCATGGGAACTCCTGAGCCTCTATATTTCGCACCGTAGCGGCGTTGGCTGCGCACATTTACCCCGGTCACTGACTTCAGTAAGCTCCCGGGGATTAACATGTTTGCCGCCTTGCTACAGCACGAACTATGCCGGCTGCCTGTTAATTAACATCACATTGAGAACGGCTTAAAACCGACTTACATCAGCCCTTTCTTCGCCAGCTCGGTTTTGAAATTGTCGCGGGTGATCAGCACCACGTCGGTCACCTCGGTGAATTTCGCTGGCTCCTGCCCTTTGGTCACCCAGTTGTAAAGCATTTCGCTGCTCTTATAGCCGTGCACGTCCGGGCTCGGCAGCAGGGAACCGTAGAAGCCGGTTGGCGCGCCTTTTGACAGCTCGCTTACCGCGTCCACGCCGTTGATACCGATGCCGATCACGTCCGGTGCCTTGAAGCCCTGGCCTTCGGTGGCGCGCACGCCGCCCAGCACGGTGTTATCGTTCATGCCGACAATCAGCCAGTGCTTCACTTCCGGATGCTGCACCAGCAGCGAGTTACCGGCGTCAAACGCGCCCGGGATATCGTTAGATTTGGTCGGCACCTGATAAATCTGCTTCTCCGGGAAGCCGGCGGCTTTCAGCGCGGCCATCGAACCACCGGTGCGGCGGCGTGCGGTATCCAGTTCGTTAGCAGTAATCGCCATCACGGCGGTTTGCTTCACATCCCAGCCGCGTTTCTGCATCTCTTTGTACAGCTCCTGGCCCTGACGCTCGCCGATTTTGGTCGCCGCCATCATCACCAGCGGTACGGTATCCATCGGCTTGCCTTTGGCGGTGACAAACTGGTCGTCCACGGCAATCACTTTCAGGTCATAGCTGCGTGCTTTGGCGACGATGGCCGAGCCCAGCTTGGGATCCGGGGTACAGATGACAAAGCCTTTGGCGCCGCTCGCCGCCAGGCTATCGATAGCGTTCAGGGTTTTTTCACCGTCCGGCACGGCAATTTTGATCACTTCAAAGCCGAGATCTTTGCCGGCCTTATCGGCGAATTTCCACTCGGTCTGGAACCAGGGTTCCTCCGGCTGTTTGACGAGAAAACCGAGCTTCATGGTCTCGGCGATAGCGGATTGTGACATAAGCGCGGCGAGGCCTGCGGCCGCCAGTGCTTTAGTGAATTTATGCATGATGCTCTCCGGCACAATGGTGTTTTATCGCTGTTATCAACGAATCGGTGTAAACGCTACCAATCAGATTTCACGTTCGGGTACAGCGCAAAATCAGCGCGTTAGCTCAAAGGTTGTACAAAGGCTGTGCAAACGCTGGGCTAGTTGTAGCGGGAAAAGCGCGGAAAAATGTAGAGCGGTATCACATCCCAAAACGATGACTAAATCCTCCATATATTCAGCAAAATTAACCGGACATTAACTTTTGCTGTCGATCACACAACCCCGCCGATGACAGAAAAGTGCATATTCTCAGCCGCTGATGACTAACCGCCGCCCGCGCCCCATTCCAGGATAGAGCGAGACAACTCACACAGGAGAATCCCGATGAGCGCGGGTGCCATAACAATTGGGCTGGATTTCGGCAGTGACTCGGTACGGGCGCTGGCCGTGGAGTGCCACAGCGGTAAAGAGCTGGAAAAGGCGGTGGTCAACTATCCGCGCTGGGCAAAGGGTGACTTCTGCGATGCCCACGCCAACCGCTTTCGTCATCATCCTCAGGATTATATTGATGCGCTGGAGCAGGCCATCGTCAGCGTGGTGCAGGCGTTAAGTCCGGCGCAGCGCGCCGCGGTGGTGGGTATTGGCGTCGATTCTACCGGCTCGACGCCGGCCCCCATCGATCGCGACGGCAACGTCCTCGCGCTGCGTCCGGAATTCGCCAGCAATCCCAACGCCATGTTTGTGCTGTGGAAAGATCACACCGCCATAGAAGAAGCCGAAGAGATCAACCGCCTGTGCCGCAGCGGCCAGTTCACCGACTATACCCGCTACATCGGCGGCGTTTACTCCTCCGAATGGTTCTGGGCCAAAATTTTGCACGTGTCGCGTGCCGATGCCGCAGTGCGTGAGGCGGCGGTGTCGTGGGTAGAGCTGTGCGACTGGGTGCCCGCGCTGCTGAGCGGTACCACCGCACCGGCCGATCTGCGGCGCGGACGCTGTGCCGCCGGGCACAAATCATTGTGGCATCCGGAGTGGCAGGGTTTACCGCCGGCGGCGTTCTTTCGCGCGCTCGACCCCATGCTGGTGGAACAGCTCGATTCGCCGCTGTTCAGCGATACCTTTACCGCCGATGTGCCGGTCGGCACGCTGTCGGGCGAATGGGCGCAGCGTCTTGGCCTGTCAGAACAGGTGGTGCTGTCCGGTGGCGCCTTTGACTGCCACATGGGCGCGGTTGGCGCGGGCGCACAGCCGTACACGCTGGTGAAAGTGATCGGCACCTCGACCTGCGACATCCTGATCGCCGACAGCGAACAGGTTGGCGATCGCGCGATCAAAGGCATCTGCGGTCAGGTCGACGGCAGCGTGATGCCGGGCGCCATCGGCTGTGAAGCCGGACAATCGGCGTTCGGCGACATCTATGCCTGGTTCAGTCGCCTGCTCGGCTGGCCTTTGCAGCAGGCGGCGCAGCGCCATCCTGAATTACAGCCGCAGCTGGCCGCGCTGCAGCAGGATTTGATCCGCCAGCTGACCGACGCCTGGGCGGCAAATCCGCAACTCGATCACCTGCCGGTGGTGCTGGACTGGTTTAACGGTCGCCGCACGCCGGACGCCAACCAGCGCCTGAAAGGCGTGATTACCGACCTCAACCTCGGCACCGATGCGCCGGCGCTGTTCGGTGGCCTGATTGCCGCCACCGCCTTTGGCGCACGCGCCATCATGGAGTGCTTCGAGCAGCAGCAGATTCCGGTGCAGAACATCCTGACGCTCGGCGGCATTGCGCGCAAATCCCCTGCCATCATGCAGGCCTGCTGCGATGTGATGAACCGGCCGCTGGACATTGTCGCTTCCGATGAGTGCTGCGCGCTGGGCGCGGCGATTTTTGCCGCCGTTGCCGCCGGCGTTTACCCCGATGTGCCGGCGGCGCAGCAGGTGATGGCCAGTCCGATTGCCGTCACCCTGCAGCCGGACAGCCAGCGCGTGGCGACTTATCAGCAGCTTTATCAACGTTATCAACACTGGTGCCAGGCGGCTGAACCGCAGTACGCCGCGCGCGCCGCATCCGCTAAGTAAAGGAGCGATGAATGGAACAGAAAGTCTGGTTTGTGATTGGTACACAGCATCTCTACGGAGCGGAAACCCTGCGCCAGGTTGAGCAGCATGCGCGCCTGGTGATGGACGGCCTGAACCAGGCCGGTACGCTGCCGGTGCCGCTTGAGCTGAAGCCGCTGGTAAAATCACCGGATGAAGCGCTGGCGCTGTGCCGCGAGGCCAATCACGACAGCCAGTGCGTCGGTATCATTACCTGGCTGCATACCTTTTCGCCGGCAAAAATGTGGATTGGCGGACTGAGTATTTTGCATAAGCCGCTGCTGCAGTTTCACACCCAGTTCAATGCGGAAATTCCATGGGACAGCATGGATATGGACTTTATGAACCTGAACCAGACCGCGCACGGCGGCCGTGAGTTCGGCTTCATTGGCGCGCGCATGGGTCTGCAGCACAGCGTGGTGACCGGTCACTGGCAGGATAAAACCAGCCAGCAGCGTATCGCGCGCTGGATCAATGCCGCCCTGGCGAAGCAGGCCAGCCAGCAGCTGAAAGTGGCGCGCTTCGGTGACAATATGCGCGAAGTGGCGGTCACCGAAGGCGATAAAGTGGCAGCGCAGATTCAGTTTGGCTATGCGGTTAACGGCTGGGGCGTCGGCGATCTGGTTGAGGTGGTAAACAGCGTCAGCGACGGTGATGTCAACGCGCTGGTCGACGAGTACGAGAGCCAGTATCTGTTCAGCGCAGTGGCGTCTGTACACGGCGACAAGCGGCAGAATGTGCTGGATGCCGCACGCATCGAACTGGGCCTGAAGCGCTTCCTCGATAGCGAAGGCTGTAAAGCCTTTACCACCAATTTCCAGACGCTGCACGGTATGACCCAACTGCCCGGTCTGGCGGTTCAGCGCCTGATGGCTCAGGGCTACGGTTTCGCTGGTGAAGGCGACTGGAAAACCGCCGCGCTGCTGCACATCCTGAAAGTGCAGGCCGGCACGCGCGCCGGTGGCACCTCGTTTATGGAGGATTACACCTACCACTTCGCGCCGGGCAATGAGCTGGTGCTGGGATCGCACATGCTGGAAGTGTGCCCGTCGATCGCCAAAGAGGAGAAGCCGCTGATTGATGTGCAGTTCCTCGGCATTGGCGGTAAAGCCGATCCGGCACGTCTGATTTTCTCGACGCCGGCGGGTCGCGCGGTGAACGCCAGCGTCATCGACATGGGCGACCGCTTCCGTCTGCTGGTCAACGTGGTCGATACCATTGAACAGCCGCAGGCGCTGCCGAAGCTGCCGGTGGCACGCGCGCTGTGGCGCGCACAGCCGTCGCTGGCCACCGCTTCTGAAGCGTGGATCCTGGCGGGCGGCGCGCACCATACGGTGTTCAGCCAGGCGCTGGATGTTGAGGATATGTACCTGTACGGCGAACTGCACGGCATCGAAGTGCTGGTGATTGATGACGAGACGCGCCTGCCGGCCTTCAAAGATGCGCTGCGCTGGAACGACGCGTACTACCGCCTGAAACGTTAATTACCTGAAATATTGAAGCAAGCCGCGAGTGTATCGCGGCTTTTTTTATGGCTTAAAACGTGCGCGCCAGTCAACAAAGGCAGGCGTTACGTAAAGCCGGCGTGAATACCTCCCTGTCGCCCCGGCCGCCCTGGTTTCCTTAATGCAGGTTGGTTGCGCTTTTACCGGAGCCGAATTTGCATCGACCATCAAGCGTTGTACTGACGACAGCAATGACAGTCTCACTTGCCCCATCAAGGCCAGCCCGAATAGCAAAGCGTCCGCGCCAGGGATGGCGCGGCCGATCGGCATGGATGCGGGGTTTCTTTGCGGTTGGGCTGGCCTTGATGGGGCCGGGCACCCGATTAACAGCAACCCCACCAAACTTTCACGACTCTGAGCGCTAAAACTGCAAACCCCACCAAACATCCACGAATCAGAGCATAAAAAAAAGGTGCGCCAGTTTGCGCACCTTCTAACACACACATGCGATCACGACTAAGAGGTTAAACGCTTAACCGGCGCGTTCTGCTGGCGGTCCCACATCACCGTCAGCAGACGCTGAAGCGCAATAAAGGCAAACAGCAGGATACCGATGGCGATTTTGGTCCACCACGAACTCAGCGTGCCGTCGAAGTTAATCCATGTCTGAATCAACCCCTGAATCAGCACCCCAAACAGCGTGCCCAGCACCGTACCGACGCCACCCGACAGCAGCGTGCCGCCAATCACCACCGAAGCGATGGCATCCAGCTCGACGCCCAGCCCGGCCAGCGCGTAGCCGGCCGAGGTGTAAATGGAAAATACGATGCCTGCCAGCGTCGCCAGCGTGGTCGACAGCATATAAATCTTAATCGTGGTGGCGCGCGTCGACACGCCCATCAGCTGAGCCGACGTCAGATTGCCGCCAATGGCGTACACCTGATTACCAAAGCGCGTACGGTGCGCCAGCAGAATGCCCCCCGCCACCACCACCAGCATAATCACCGCCAGCAGGCTGAGACGTCCGCCGCCGGGAATTTTCCACGCCAGGCTCGACAGCGTGGTATACAGCGGATGATCGATAGGAATCGAGTTCTCCGACACCAGATAGCTGCAGCCGCGCAGGAAAAACATCCCGGCGAGCGTAATGATAAAGGCCGGGATTTTTAATGCATCAATCAGCCAGCCCATCATGGCACCAAACAGCGCGCCTGCCGCCAGAATCAATGCAAAGGCCAGCAGCGGATCGACATGGTAGTCGCCGATGATGCGCGCCAGGAACACGCCGGTGAAGGCGATCACCGCGCCAACGGACAGATCGATGCCGCCGGACAAAATCACAAACGTCATGCCGACGGCGATGATGCCGAGAAACGCATTATCCGTGAGGATGTTGCAAATCACCCGCGTTGAGGCAAAGCCGGGAAACTGGCTGAGGCAGAACAGGTAACCCGCGACAAACACCAGCAGGGTAATCATTAACGGTAAATGACGCTTGATCATGGTTTACGTCTCCCCTTCAGCATGGCGATAAAGCGCGGCGACTGCAGCAGCAGAACGCACATCACCACCACCGCTTTCACCACCTGGTTCAGCTCCGGCGGAAAACCTGACAGCAGGATGCCGGTATTCATTGACTGGATTATCAGCGCGCCAACCAGCGACAGCACCAGGTTAAAACGCCCGCCCATCAGCGAGGCGCCACCAATCACCACCGCCAGAATGGCGTCCAGCTCCAGCCACAACCCGGCATTATTGGCATCGGCACCGCGAATATCGGCGGCGACAATCAGCCCGGCTACCGCCGCACACACGCCGCTGATGGCGTAGGTGGACATCACCACCAGCCAGCCGGTCACCCCGGCATTGCGCGCCGCACGCAGGTTGATGCCTACCGCTTCGATGAACAGGCCAAGCGCGGTTTTGCGCGTCAGCAGCCACACCGCCACGGCCACCAGCAGGGTAATCCACACCGGTACCGGCAGCAGCCACAGCGAACCGCTGCCAAACCACGCGAGGCTGTCACTGTTAAAGGTGACGATCTGTCCCTGGGTGATCAGCTGCGCGATGCCGCGCCCGGCCACCATCAGAATCAGCGTGGCGACAAACGGCTGAATCTTCAGCAGAGCCACCAGCACGCCGTTCCACAGGCCGCACAGCAGCCCGGTACCGAGCGTGGCCAGAATAATAAAACTCAGGCTGTGCCCCGCCACCGTCAGCGTCGCCGCCGTCGCGCCGGCAATTGCCATCACCGCACCCACCGACAGATCGATCCCGCCGGTGGCGATCACCAGCGTCATACCAATCGCCAGCAGCGCCACCGGTGCGGCGCGGTTGAGAATATCAATCGGGCTGCCGAACAGCCGGCCATCCTGAATGTGAATAGCAAAAAAGTTATTCGCCACCAGGCTGTCGATCAGCAGCACCAGAATCAGCGCGACGATCTGCGGCATGCCCGGCGGCAGCTTCGGCTTCCGCCGTTCCGGTTTTTCGTGTGTCATAGGCGATTCAAGCATGTTGTGCTCCTCCGTCCGCGATGGCGTTGACGATCGACGCCACCGACAGCTGCTCCAGCGGAATTTCGGCGACCTGCTTCAGATCGCGCATGATCAGCACGCGATCGGCATAGCCCACCAGCTCTTCAAGTTCAGAGGAGATGACCAGCAGCGCCAGTCCGTCGGCGCACAGGGATTCAATCAGCCGAATGATCTCGGCGTGGGCGCCCACGTCGATACCGCGCGTCGGCTCATCCAGAATCAGAAACTGTGGTTTAGTCACCAGCCAGCGTGACAGCAGCACCTTCTGCTGGTTACCACCCGACAGCAGCTCCACCGGCTGGTCGGCGTGCGGCGTGCGAATACCCAGGCTCTTGATAAAACGCTCGGCTATCGCCTGCTGCTCACGGCGTTTGATCGGCCGCAGCCAGCCACGCTGCGCCTGCAGCGCCAGAATGATGTTTTCCCGCACCGAGGCCGCGCCGATGATGCCGTCAGTTTTACGATCTTCCGGGCAGAAGCCCATGCCGAGACGCGAGGCTTTGGCCGGCGTGCGGATATGCTGCACTTTGCCTTTGATGGTGGCGATACCGCGATCGGCGCGGCGGATGCCAAACAGCACCTCGGCGGTCTCGGTGCGCCCGGAGCCGAGCAGTCCGGCCAGCCCCACCACTTCACCCGGCCGTACCTGCAGGCTAAACGGTTCAATGGTGCCTTTCTTGCCGTAATCCTCAAATGACACCACCGGCTGATTGCTGCGTAACGTACTGCCCTGGCGCTGCAGTGCGGTTTCCAGCAGCTCTCGCCCCAGCATCAGCTTAATCAGCTCAATCTGCGGCAGCGAGGCGGTGTCCCGCGTGGCGATAAACTGGCCGTTGCGCAGTACGGTAATCCGGTCGGTAATGCGGTACACCTGGTCGAGAAAGTGGGTGACGAAAATCAGGCTCATGCCTTTGGCTTTCAGCTGCGCCATCAGGGTAAACAGCATCTCCACTTCACTGGCATCGAGGCTGGCAGTTGGTTCATCCAGAATCAGTACCTGCGCGGAGAGATCGACTGCGCGGCAGATCGCAATAATCTGCTGCATCGCCACCGAGTAGTGGCCGAGCGGACGCGTCACATCCAGCGCGAAGCCGTAGTTGCGCATCAGCGCATCGGCGTCGCGCACCATGCGCTTGCGATCGATCATGCCGAAGCGGCGCGGCTCGCGGCCAATGTAGAGGTTATCCGCCACCGACATATTCGGCAGCAGATTCACTTCCTGATAAACGGTGCCAATGCCCATCTGCTGCGCATCGGCGGTACTGTGCGGCGCAATTACCGCGCCGTTGAGGGTAATGGTGCCGGCATCCCGCGTGTAGACGCCGGTCAGCACTTTAATCAGGGTCGATTTCCCCGCGCCGTTCTCACCCAGCAGCGCCATAATTTCGCCCTTGCGGATACTGAACGACACGTTATCCAGCGCTTTGACGCCGGGAAAGCCTTTGCTGATGCCGTTGAGGCTCAGCAGGGGTGTTTCATCGTAGCTGCTCATCAGATTCTGCCTCGCTTACGTCATAAAAACCGCCCCGAAGGGCGGTTGCGGGGATCAGTAACCCATGCCTTTTTTCTTATCCAGCTCCGCCTGAGCGTCAGCCGGTAAGAACAGTTTTGATTCGGTTTTGATAATCTTCGGCGGCAGCGTGCCGTCTTTTTTGAATTTCTCCAGCGCGTCAAACGCCGGGCCGGCCATGTCTGGCGTCAGCTCAACGTTGGCGTTGGCCTCGCCGGCCAGCATCGCTTTATAGATATCCGGCACGCCATCAATCGAACCGGTGAGAATGTCTTTGCCCGGTTTCAGGCCGGCTTCTTTAATCGCCTGGATGGCGCCGATCGCCATGTCGTCGTTATGCGCATACACCATGCAGATGTTTTTGCCGTTGTTCTCGGCTTTAATGAAGCTTTCCATCACCTCTTTACCCTTACTGCGGGTAAAGTCTCCGGACTGCGAGCGAATCACTTTGATGTTGTTGTGGCCGGCGATGGCTTCGGCAAAGCCTTTCTTACGGTCGATCGCTACGCTGGCACCAACGGTACCCTGCAGTTCCACCACGTTACACTGCTTGTCACCGACGGTTTTCACCAGCCAGTCACCAATCAGTTTGCCTTCCAGCACGTTGTCGGCCGTCACCACCGCCATGTACAGCGATTTATCTTTCACCACGATGGCGCGGTCCAGCAGGAACACCGGAATTTTGGCGTCTTTGGCCTCTTCCAGCACCGGTTCCCAGCCAGTCTGTACCACTGGCGCGATAAAAATGGCGTCAACGCCCTGAGCGATAAACGAGCGCACCGCTTTGATCTGGTTCTCCTGCTTCTGCTGACCATC
Source organism: Pantoea sp. B_9 (assembly GCF_008632015.1). Lineage (NCBI taxonomy): Bacteria > Pseudomonadati > Pseudomonadota > Gammaproteobacteria > Enterobacterales > Erwiniaceae > Pantoea > Pantoea sp. B_9. Next base: position 509,765 of record NZ_VWVL01000001.1, read on the forward strand.
GGCAATTTTCAGGGTGATACCGCGCTTTTGCGCTTCACTTTTTGCCACGTTGGTTTCGGCTGAGCGCCAGCCGGATTCAGAACCGACCTGCGAGAAGCCCACCGTCATGTCGGCAGCCAGAACCGATGTGCTGAGTGCGGCGCTGACCATGGCGGTCAAGAGTAAACGTTTCCACATAATTTTCATTCCTCTGAAGGGAGTGTGCTGTAGGGGTACAAACGCGCTTCAAGCCTGGCGCAATTGCGCTAAAACAAGCGCGACACACCTCACAAAACAGAATGAATTAAAGGGGTTACGCGTATCAGCGTGTCAGACAGCTGACTCAGCTTATGGACAAAACGCCTGTACTTTATGTCAGCGGAGGTTAAATAACTGTAATAAACAGAAGCGGTTATGACCGCAGGCACTGGAAACGATTACAACGGACGCGTAAAGAATGGTTATTCATACGCGCGGCAGGCAATGTTCTGTTTTGTGATAGTTCGCACACTTGCGATTTGACGTTTCATCACAGCTGCACCCTTGTGCGTCACCCGTTACCGATAAATCGCTTTTTCGCGCCTGCTGTGTTTCAAAATAAGCGTAACAAAAGTGTGAAAAATAGCGTCTGGAATACCGTTTAAGGCAGCTGTTAAATTTTCTCACCAGCCCCCGGTTAACGGGGCCAAAAACGCGCCTGACGCGCAGGAAAATGCGCGTTAAAAAAGATAAAAGCGTAAAAAAGTCCCTTTTGATGAGCGAATTAGCGCACGTTGTCTGAATTTTGAATTTTTTTAACCGCGGTGTCTGGACTCTGGCCGCGTGCTCCCTATACTTGAGCACTTCCCCGTTCTCTATCTTTTATGGCAATCATGACTGCGCTCGATTACCTGCTGAAATTTCGTAAAGTGAATAATCTTGAGAGTCTGGAAAAACTCTACGATCACCTCAATTATTCGCTCACTGATGATAACGAGATCATTAATATGTACCGCGCCGCCGATCACCGCCGTGCTGAACTCGCCTCAGGTGGCCGTCTGTATGACCTCGGCTGTGTGCCGAAATCCGTCTGGCGCTACGTGGTGTAAAGCGCGCTTATCTCTGTTTCTGCCCCTGGTGCGCTGTCCGAATCGGGCGTGACCCGTTTGGACATGGTACGCTCTGCCTCGTCTTTTTTCTTACATCAGGATGAACAACATGTCCGAATCGGTAAACCCGCCGCGTATTGCCGGCTGGCTGCTGCTGCCGCTGGCCTGGCTGATTATGACGATGCTGACCAGCGCGCTGGTGGTGGCGCTCTATCTGCGGCCGCTGTTTGACACGGAACTGCGCACCACGCTGTTTTCTCACGCCAGTATTTTAATGACGCAGTGGCTGGTGTCCTTACTCACCGCCGCCGCGGTGTGGCTGTACAGCATCTGGGTGTGCTGGATCTTTTGTCAGCGTTCGCGCCGTCTGCCACGTCACTACATTCTCTGGCTGCTGATGACCGTATTGCTGGCGCTGAAAACCTTCGCTTTTACGCCGGTGGCCGATGGGAAAGCGATCCAGACGCTGCTGCTGGCCCTGCTCTCGGCGGCGGTCTTTGTGCCCTACTTCAAACGCTCACAGCGGGTCAAACAGACCTTTATTCAGCCCTGATGACGCTCTTTTCGTCAGGAATTTAATTCTGAGTGCTCTCAGCCAGCGCACGAATCGCGCAAAGGTTGAGATGCACCTCTCAATTCCGGATAATAAACGCCTTTCGGCTTACCAGGTTAAAAAATGACCGATTACTTACTGCTCTTTATTGGCACAGTGCTGGTGAACAACTTCGTGTTGGTCAAATTCCTCGGCCTTTGCCCTTTTATGGGCGTGTCAAAAAAACTGGAAACGGCCATTGGCATGGGACTTGCCACCACGTTCGTCATTACGCTGGCGTCGATTTGCGCCTGGCTGGTGAATCACCTGATTCTGCTGCCGCTTGATCTGGTGTACCTGCGTACCATGGCCTATATCCTGGTGATTGCGGTAGTGGTGCAGTTCACCGAAATGGTGGTGCGTAAAACCAGCCCGTCGCTGTATCGCCTGCTCGGTATCTTTTTGCCGCTGATCACCACCAACTGCGCAGTGCTGGGCGTGCCGCTGCTGAGCGTCAACCTCAACCACACGTTCCTGCAGGCGGCGCTGTACGGCTTCAGTGCGTCACTCGGCTTTTCGCTGGTGATGGTGCTGTTCGCTGGCATGCGTGAACGTCTGGTGCTGGCCAACGTGCCGGCACCGTTCAAAGGAAACTCCATTGCCCTGATCACCGCTGGCCTGATGGCGCTGGCGTTCATGGGCTTTACCGGTCTGGTGAAATTCTGATATGACCGCGATTTGGATTGCTATTGCTGTTCTGGCGGCGCTGGCACTGGTGTTTGGTGCCCTGCTGGGCTACGCCTCGCGCCGCTTTGAAGTAGAAGAAGACCCGATTGTTGAGCAGATCGATGCGATTCTGCCGCAGAGTCAGTGCGGCCAGTGTGGCTATCCCGGCTGCCGTCCGTACGCCGATGCGGTGGGCAATAACGGTGAAGCCATTAACAAATGTGCGCCGGGCGGCGAACAGACCATGCTGAAGCTGGCCGAACTGCTCAACGTTGAACCGCAGCCGCTGGACGGCGGCGCGGAAGTGCTGACGCCGGTTCGCACCGTGGCGTGGATTGACGAAGCCAACTGCATTGGCTGCACCAAATGTATTCAGGCCTGCCCGGTTGACGCCATCGTCGGTGCGACGCGCGCCATGCACACCGTGCTGAGCGATGTCTGCACCGGCTGCGACCTGTGCGTCGCGCCCTGTCCCACCGACTGTATTGAGATGCGCCCGGTTGCCACCACCACCGCCAACTGGAAGTGGGATCTCGACACCATACCTGTACGGGTGATCCCGGTAGAACATCATGCTTAATCTGTTATCGCTGCTGCGCAAAGAGAAGCTATGGGATTTCGAAGGCGGCATTCACCCGCCGGAAATGAAAACCCAGTCCAGCGGCACGCCGCTCAGCCAGCTCCCGCTGCCTGAACAGTTCATTATTCCGTTGAAACAGCATATCGGCCACGAAGGCGAAATCTGTGTGGCGCCGGGCGATAAGGTGCTGCGCGGCCAGCCGCTGACCTTTGGCAGCGGCCGGATGCTGCCGGTGCACGCGCCCACTTCCGGCACCATTGAAGCCATCGCGCCACACATGACGGCGCACCCTTCCGGCCTGTCCGAGCTGTGCGTTTTCCTGCGCGCCGATGGCGAAGACCGCTGGATGCCGCTCGATCCGCAGCCGGACTATCGCGCGCTGGGTCGGGACGCGGTAGTGAAACGCATCCACGAAGCCGGTATTGCAGGCCTCGGCGGCGCGGGCTTCCCGACCGCCACCAAACTGCGCGGCGGACTGCGCGGCGTCAACACGCTGATCATCAACGCCGCCGAGTGCGAACCTTACATCACGGCGGACGATCGCCTGATGCAGGATTGTGCGGCGGAAGTGCTGGAAGGCTGCCGCATCCTCGCCTGGGTGTTGCAGGCGGAGCGCGTGCTGATTGGCATCGAAGACAATAAGCCGGAGGCGATTGCCGCGCTGAAACAGGCGCTGGCCGGTGACCGCGAGCTGCAGCTGCGGGTGATCCCAACCAAATACCCTTCCGGCGGTGCCAAACAGCTGACCAAAATTCTCACCGGGCGGGAAGTGCCGCACGGCGGACGCTCCACCGACATTGGCGTGCTGATGCAGAACGTCGGCACCGCCTGGGCGGTGAAGCGCGCCATTATCGATGGCGAACCGATTACGGAGCGCGTAGTGACGCTGACCGGCGAGGCCATTGCCAGGCCGCGTAACGTCTGGGGCCGTCTCGGTACCCCGGTAAGCCATCTGTTGCAACAGGTCGGTTTCACGCCGGGTGCGCGCCAGATGGTGATCATGGGCGGGCCGCTGATGGGCTTTACCCTGCCGTCCCTCAACGTGCCGGTGGTGAAGATCACCAACTGTATTCTGGCACCGTCGGCCAGCGAGATGGGGCAACCACAGGAAGAACAGTCCTGCATCCGTTGCAGCGCCTGCGCTGACGCCTGCCCGGCAAAACTGCTGCCGCAGCAGCTGTACTGGTACAGTCAGGGTGGCGATCATGACAAAGCGCGCGCCCATCACATTGATGACTGCATTGAGTGCGGTGCCTGTGCGTATGTCTGTCCCAGCAATATTCCGCTGGTGCAGTATTACCGCCAGGAAAAAGCCGAACTGCGCGCCATCGATCTGGAGGCCAAACGCACCGCCGAAGCCAAAGCACGCTTTGAAGCGCGTCAGGCACGCCTTGAGCGGGAAAAACTGGCGCGGGAAGCGCGCCACGAGCAGGCCAAACAGCGGGTTGCGCGCAGCGATAAAGCCGAGCTGGAAGCGGCAACCGGGCGCGTGAAAGCGCGTCAGGCCAAAACGCCGGAACAGGAAGCGGCAGAACGCGAAGCGCGCCATGCCCAGGCGCTGGCGCAGCAGGCCGAGAAGCAGGCTGAAACCGAACCGCTAAGCCGCCAGGCCATTGACCCGCGCAAGGCCGCCGTGGAAGCCGCCATTGCGCGTGCTAAAGCGAAAAAAGTGGCCGCGCCGGCACAGCCAGCCGCTGACACCACGACCGCAGAAAGCGATCCGCGCAAAGCGGCGGTTGAAGCCGCTATCGCCCGCGCCAAAGCGAAGAAAGCGGCGGCGGCGCAGACGCCGGCCGACGCTGAGCCGGCAGCGAAAACGCCAGCGGCTGAGGTCGATCCGCGCAAAGCGGCGGTCGAAGCCGCTATCGCCCGTGCCAAAGCGAAGAAAGCGGCGGTCGAAGCCGCTATCGCCCGAGCCAAAGCGAAGAAAGCTGCGGCCGCGCAGACGCCGACGGACGCTGAGCCGGTAGCGGAAACGCCAGCGGCTGAGGTCGATCCGCGCAAAGCCGCAGTCGAAGCCGCTATCGCCCGTGCCAAAGCGAAGAAAGCTGCGGCGGCACAGGTGCCGACGGACGCTGAGCCGGCAGCGGAAACGCCAGCGGCTGAAGTCGATCCGCGCAAAGCAGCGGTTGAAGCAGCGATTGCGCGTGCCAAAGCGAAGAAAGCCGCGGCCGCAGCGCAGCAGACTGCCGACGCACCCGCCGCATCTTCTGAGGTGGAGGCTGCTGCCTCTCCTGACTCCGCCGACCCACGCAAAGCGGCGATTGCCGCAGCGGTCGCCCGTGCCAAAGCGCGTAAAGCGCAGCAGCAGCCTTCGACGACTGAGGACTAAATGGCTTTTCGTATTGCAAGTTCGCCTTATACCCATAACCGCCGCAGCACCGGCAACATCATGCTGCTGGTGGTGCTGGCCGCCCTGCCCGGTATGGCGGCACAGTGGTATTTCTTTGGCATCGGCTTCCTGATTCAGGTGCTGCTGGCGGTCGCTACCGCATGGATCACCGAAGGCGCGATTCTGCGCCTGCGTCACGCGCCGGTAGTGCCGACGCTGGCGGATAACTCTGCCCTGCTGACGGCGCTGCTGCTGGGCATCAGCCTGCCGCCGCTGGCGCCGTGGTGGCTGGTGGTGCTCGGTACCGTATTTGCCGTGGTTATCGCCAAACAACTGTACGGCGGTCTCGGCCAGAATCCGTTCAATCCGGCCATGGTCGGTTATGTGGTACTGCTGATCTCCTTCCCGGTGCAGATGACCAGCTGGCTGCCGCCGGATGTGCTGCAGGCCATTAAGCCTGGCCTGATGGACTCACTCAGTATGATCTTTACCGGCCACACGCTGGCCGGTGACACCATGCAGCAGTTGCAGCTGGGAGTGGATGGCGTGAGCCAGGCCACGCCGCTCGATACCTTTAAAACCGGCCTGCGCGCCGGGCACAGCGCCGAACAGCTGCTGGCCCAGCCGATTTACGGCGGCGTACTGGCCGGCCTCGGCTGGCAGTGGGTCAATCTCGGCTATCTGCTCGGCGGCATGCTGCTGCTGGCGAAGAACGCCATTCGCTGGCATATCCCGTTCAGCTTCCTGCTGTCGCTGGCGCTGTGCGCCACGCTCGGCTGGCTGTTCGCGCCGCAGTCGCTGAACTCGCCGCTGGTGCATCTGTTCTCCGGGGCGACCATGCTCGGTGCGTTCTTTATTGCCACCGATCCGGTCACCGCGTCCACCACCAACCGTGGCCGGCTGATTTACGGTGCGCTGATTGGCCTGCTGGTGTGGCTGATTCGCAGCTTCGGTGGCTATCCGGATGGCGTCGCCTTCGCGGTGCTGCTCGCCAACATCTGCGTGCCGCTGATTGACTACTACACGCAGCCGCGCGTGTATGGACATCGCAGGGACTGATGATGATCGAAACCATTCGTAAAAACGCGTTCACGCTGGGCATGTTTGCCGTGATCACCACCGGCGTGACGGCGGTGGTCAACTATGTCACCAAACCGACGGTCGATCACCAGACCGCGCTGCAGCAGAAAAACCTGCTCGACCAGGTGGTGCCCACCGATTTGTACGACAACAATATTCAGCAGGAGTGTCTGCTGGTGACCGATGCCCGCGCGCTCGGCAACGACAAACCGCATCATCTGTATGTGGCGCGCAAAGGGGATCAACCGGTGGCCGCCGCACTTGAGACCACCGCCCCTGACGGCTATTCTGGCGCGATACAGATGCTGGTCGGCGCCGATTTTCACGGCAAAGTGCTGGGCGTACGCGTAATTGAACATCATGAGACGCCGGGTCTGGGTGATAAAATCGAGCTGCGAATTTCCGACTGGATCAACAGTTTTAACGGCAAAGTGGTGCACGGTGCCGACGATAAAGCCTTTGCCGTGAAAAAAGACGGTGGCGAATTTGACCAGTTTACCGGCGCGACCATCACGCCGCGCGCGGTGGTCAACGCCACCAAACGCACGGCGCTGCTGATTGAAACGCTGCCAGCGAAGCTCGCTTCGCTGCCTGAATGTGGAGATGCACCATGAGTGAAGCGAAAAATTTACTGATTGGCGGATTGTGGAAGAACAACTCGGCGCTGGTGCAGCTGCTGGGGCTCTGTCCGCTGCTGGCGGTGACCTCAACCGCCACTAACGCACTGGGCCTTGGACTGGCGACCACGCTGGTACTGACCATCACCAACAGTGCGATTTCCGCTTCGCGCCGCTGGGTGCCGGGTGAAATTCGTATTCCGATCTACGTGATGATCATCGCCTCGGTGGTGAGCTGCGTGCAGATGCTGATCAACGCCTATGCCTATGGCCTGTATCAGTCGCTGGGCATCTTTATCCCGCTGATCGTCACCAACTGCATTGTGGTGGGACGTGCGGAAGCGGTGGCATCGAAAAGCAGTATTCCCCTCTCCGCGCTGGATGGCTTTGCCATCGGTATGGGCGCTACCTGCGCGATGGTGACGCTGGGTTCGATTCGTGAACTGATTGGTAACGGCACGCTGTTCAACGGTGCTGATCAGCTGCTGGGGCCATGGGCTAAAGCGCTGCGTATTGAAGTGGTGCATTTTGATTCACCGATGCTGCTGGCGATGCTGCCGCCGGGTGCGTTTATCGGCCTCGGTATGCTGCTGGCCGGCAAATACCTGATCGATCAGAAAATGAAGCAGCGCGCCGCACGTCAGCTGGACGCTGCTGCTGCCGCGCCGCAGGGCGAAACCGGGAAGGCTGTGTGAATAAGGATAAACGCCTGCAGATCCTCACGCGGCTGCGTGACGCCAATCCCCATCCGACCACCGAACTGAATTTCAGCTCACCGTTTGAGCTGCTGATCGCTGTGCTGTTGTCGGCACAGGCAACCGATGTCAGCGTCAATAAAGCCACCGCCCGACTCTATCCGGTGGCCAATACGCCAGCGGCAATGCTGGCGCTCGGCGTGGAAGGCGTTAAAGAGTACATCAAGACCATTGGCCTGTTTAACAGCAAAGCAGAAAACGTCATCAAAACCTGCCGCATTCTGCTGGAGCAGCACGGCGGTGTGGTGCCGGAAGACCGCGCGGCACTGGAAGCCCTGCCCGGCGTCGGGCGCAAAACCGCCAACGTGGTGCTTAATACCGCCTTTGGCTGGCCCACCATTGCCGTGGATACCCACATTTTCCGCGTCAGCAATCGCACCCGCTTTGCGCCGGGTAAAAACGTTGAGGAAGTAGAACAGAAGCTACTCAAGGTGGTGCCTGCCGACTTTAAGGTTGACTGCCATCACTGGCTGATTCTGCACGGTCGCTACACCTGCGTGGCGCGTAAACCGCGCTGTGGCTCCTGCCTGATTGAAGATTTGTGTGAGTTCACGGAAAAGACAGACTGATCGGTAACGGCGCGACGCTGCGCGCCGTAGATCGCTTATTAACCGTTATTGCGCCGCCTGCAGCCACGCCACGACCAGCGGTGACAGCCGGTTTTGTAACGCGGCGCGTTCAGACTGGAACAGCGTGGCGACAAAGAACGGATGATCGGTCAGCTCTACCCCGCGCACATCCCCCTCCAGATCCCATGAGGTAATACGCAGATTGCGCGTGGCCAGCGTCTCGCTGAACTCAGCGTTAACGCCAAAGTTGCAGTGATAGCCTTCGTTACTCTGCAGCGCGCCGTAGGCCTGAGCAATACGCGAACCCGGCTCAAACGTGACCTCACCGCGCTGCTCGACCAGCGAGCAGGCCAGTGGCGCAATCACCCAGCGCGCCTCAGGGTCGGTCTCGGCATGACCAGCATCCTCCCAGCCCAGCACGTTGCGCGCGTACTCCACCACCGCATACTGAAAGCCGGCGCACGAGCCTAAAAAGGGTTTACCGCTTTCGCGCGCCCAGCGAATGACGTCGAACACGCCGGCATCATTCAGGAAGGGACTGCCAGGCACTACCCAGACGGCATCATAGTCGTGCAGACGCGGCAGATCGATTTCCGGCGTCGCGATCCAGTCGGCGGTTACGTTAAGTGAGAGAGAGGTTGCGGCAAGCTGAACAGCGGGAGGAATAGCCTGGTGCGCAACGGCACTGGCACGGTAATCGCCCACGAGAGCGACACGAACGGACTGCTTCATGATGAGTTCCTTGCAGGGAAAAAACGAGGTTACAGCAATTTCTTCAGGCTGTCTAAGGGCTGGCGATCGGCTATCCCTCCTCCCCCTGCCTGGCGCAACAGGTCACTGCCACCGGGGGTGCTGCAGAGCTTATACGATGAAAGCCGCGATTAAGTGGTGAAATTGTCGGCAAACGGGAGAGCGGCAATCGTTTTCTTTTTTTACATTTCTAATTAATTGATAATTTTGTGCGCAGGATCAACAAATTAGCCTGCGGCGAACTGTCAGCCGCGTATTGTGCTCAACAATCAGACAATTGCGCTTACTTCTTCGGCAAAAATCAGGGGATTCATCCATCTGAATGGGCTGGATAATATTATGTCCTGCCCGGAGCAGGAAAAGCAGTTTATCTCAGGAAAATCCATCAACCGATCTGCAACAAGAACAATTATCCTGCTATAATGTCACGCAGTGATATTTAACACTGATTTACAAGTTATTATCCTGGTTATAACCCTGCCTGTAACAAGTATTTCAGCGTGCAGAAAATGCTTGCCCTGTTGGCCTGATTCAGCCAAATTAGGCGCCGTTTTTCCTTTCTAATAACAATGTTGCGCGGGATTACCCAGCCCGACGCAGACTTAATTCCTGTTGTAAAACAGGCGATGTATAAACTGAGGTATACGTGTCAACTGCAAACAAACACACTGATGAGGCGGTAAGCCTTAACGCCTTCCGTCAGCCGAAAGCGTTCTATTTGATCTTCTCCATCGAACTGTGGGAGCGTTTTGGCTACTACGGTCTGCAAGCCATCATGGCGGTCTATCTGGTGAAACAGCTGGGGATGTCCGAAGCGGACTCCATCACCCTGTTCACCTCGTTCAGCGCACTGGTTTACGGCCTGGTTGCCATTGGCGGCTGGCTGGGCGACAAAGTGCTCGGCACCAAACGCGTGATTATTCTCGGCGTCATTGTGCTGGCGCTGGGCTATGCGATGATTGCCTTCTCCGGTCATGACACCACCATGGTGTATGTCGGCATGGCGACCATCGCCGTGGGTAGCGGGCTGTTCAAGGCTAACCCTTCTTCACTGCTGTCGACCTGCTACGAGAAAGACGATCCGCGCATCGACGGTGCCTTCACCATGTTCTACATGTCGATCAACATCGGTTCGCTGTTCTCGATGATGCTGACTCCGTGGCTGGCGGCCAAATATGGCTGGGGCGCGGCGTTTTCGCTGTCGGTGGTGGGCCTGGTGATCACCCTGCTGAACTTCCTGTTCTGCCAGCGCCTGGTGAAGAATTACGGCTCTAAACCAGACTTTGCGCCGCTGCAGGTCGGTAAGCTGCTGATGACCCTTGTCGGCGTGGTTGCGCTGATCGCGCTGGCCACCTGGCTGCTGCATCATCAGAGCATTGCCCGCATGACGCTGGGCGTGATCGCGATCGGTATCGTGCTGGTGTTTGCCAAAGAAGCCTTTGCGCTGCACGGCGCGGCACGCCGCAAAATGATCGTTGCATTCCTGCTGATGGTCGAAGCCATTGTGTTCTTCGTGTTGTACATGCAGATGCCAACCTCGCTGAACTTCTTCGCCATCCGTAACGTCGAGCACGCGATTCTCGGTATTACCTTTGAGCCGGAACAGTTCCAGGCGCTCAATCCATTCTGGATCATGGTGGCCAGCCCGATTCTGGCGGCAGTCTATAACAAGCTTGGCGATAAGCTGCCGATGCCGCACAAGTTTGCCATTGGCATGGTGCTGTGCTCTGCAGCGTTCCTGGTGCTGCCGTTTGGCGCGAAATTCGCGAACCAGGCAGGTATCGTTTCGGTGAACTGGCTGATTCTGAGCTATGCGCTGCAAAGTATCGGTGAGCTGATGATCTCTGGTCTCGGCCTGGCGATGGTGGCGCAGCTGGTGCCGCAGCGTCTGATGGGCTTTATTATGGGCTCCTGGTTCCTCACCACCGCTGGCGCCGCGATGATTGCCGGTAAGGTAGCGAACCTGATGGCGGTGCCGGAAAACGTCACCGATCCTCACGCCTCACTGGCCGTGTATAGCCAGGTGTTCCAGCAGATTGGTATCGCCACTGGCGTAATCGCCCTGCTGATGCTGATTACCGCCCCGCTGCTCAACCGCATGACGCAGGATGACGCGCAGGCAGAACTGAAGCGCGCCAGCGCTAACCAGTAATCGTTTCTGAGCCGGGCTAAGCCCGGCTTTTTTTATCCCCCTTCACAACCCCCGCTTTCCGCTGTAGTTTAAGCAACACGCTTTTTATGCTCGCCTTGCACGGCTGAGATCGGGAATGGCTCATGGACAGATTTGACGAGCTGCAGGTGTTTGTTGCGGTGATTCAGCAGGGCAGCCTGGCTGGCGCGGCGCGCGTATTGCAGCGTTCGCCGCCGGTCATTACCCGCACGCTGAATGCGCTGGAAGCACGTTTTGGCACCACCCTGATTGAACGCACCACGCGCCAGCTGGCTCCAACCGAGAGCGGCTGGCAGCTGTTTGAGCAGGCGCAGCGCTTGCTTAACGATTACCAGAGCGCGCTCGACAGCGCCCACCACAGCGGACTGCACGGCCTGCTGCGCATCACCGCCCCGGTGATGTGTGGCCGTCGCCACGTGATGCCGCTGGTCAATGCCTTTCTGCAACAGCATCCGGAAATGCAAATCGAACTGATTCTAAGCGACAGCTATCAGGACCTGATTGAAAACGGGCTGGATATTGCAGTGCGCATTGGCGAGCTGCAGGATTCGTCGATGGTGGCGCGCAACGTCGGCAGCGTACGCTCGATGCTGGTCGCCAGCCCGGATTACCTCCGCCAGGCCGGAATCCCGGCCCATCCGGCTGAGCTCAGCATGCATGCGCTGGTGGCAGGCGTGCGCCATACCCGTGAGTGGCGCTTCGCGCACGACCTGCGCGTGCGTATCACCCCACGCCTGCGCGTCAATGATATCGCCAGCCAGCTGGATGCATTGCGCAGTGGCTAGGGCATTGGCCGTCTGTTGTCTTATCAGGTAGTAGATGAACTGCAGGCAGGCACGCTGATCCGCCTGCTGAGCGAGTGGGAGCCGGCACCGCTGCCGGTGCATCTGGTGGCGCAGCGGGTGAAAAACATGGCGCCCAAGGTACGCTGTTTCTGGGATTTCGCGCTCACGGCACTGCCGCCGCGACTGCAGGCGGCCGCTGAATTTCCCGCGCCCGCCCGCAATTCCTGATCGCTGTCACTGGTAAAAATTTCTGGCAGTTTTATGCTGCTGTCATCACAACAACTCATCAGGAGAGGCCATGATGAAACTCTATTGTAAGCCCGGTGCCTGTTCGCTCTCGCCGCATATCGTTGCGCGCGAATGCGGGCTGGATTTTACGCAGGTCAATGTCGATCTGCAGAAGAAAGTCACCGAGCGCGGAGAAGATTACTGGCAGATAAACCCCAAAGGACAGGTTCCCGCGCTGCAGTTTGATGACGGCAGCATACTGACGGAAGGCGTGGCGATTGTGCAGTATCTGGCGGATCTCAAGCCGGATCGCAACCTGCTGGCACCGACCGGCAGCCTGACGCGCTATCACACGCTGGAATGGCTGAGCTACATCAGCAGCGAATTGCACAAAACCTTTTCCCCGCTGTTCCGTCCGGATACGCCGGAAGAGTACAAAGCCATAGTGCGTGCACAGCTGGAGCAAAAATTTCAGCGCGTTAACGATGCGCTGCAGGATAAACAGTGGCTGATGGGGTTACGCTTCACCGTCGCCGATGTCTATCTGTTTGTGGTTACGCGCTGGGCAAAAGCCATCAAACTGAATCTCGAAGGTTTAAGCGCGCTGGAGGCATGGTTTGCGCGGGTGGCCGCGCGGCCGGCGGTTCAGGCCGCACTGAAGGCTGAAGGTCTGGTCTGACGCTACAGGCCGGCGTGCTGGCCGGCCTGTTGATTAGCAGCGATTACAGCTGTTCTGCCGCAAAGTGCTGCGTGGGTTGCGCAATCGCATCCTGCGCCGCCACCAGTTGCAGTTCATACTCGCCCATCTCGTGGGTTTTCAGCATCACTTCATATACTGCCGCCGTGACATGTTCCAGCGCATCCTGCAGCGATTTGCCGTGCAGCAGGTCAACCAGCAACAGGCCACTGGTCAGATCGCCAACCCCCACCGGCTGACGCACACCAAAATCCACCAGCGGACGGCTGATGTGCCAGCACTGATCGGCGGTGACCAGCAGCATTTCAAAGCGGTCGCTACGGCGTCCGGCGCGCGCCAGGTGTTTCACCAGCACCACGCGCGGCCCCTGCGCAATCAATGTGCGAGCGGCAACCACCGCCTGTTCCACGTTTGCGACCGTCTGGCCACTGAGCATCTCCAGCTCCAGCAGGTTCGGCGCGATAAGATCGCTGGCCGGCATCGCCTGCTTGCAGTGAAACTCCGCCACGCCGGGCGCGACGATGCAGCCTTTTTCCGGATGGCCCATCACCGGGTCACAGAAATACCAGGCGTCAGGATTCGCCGCCTTCACCATACGCACGATTTCCAGGATCTGTTCGCCCTGCTCCGCCGAGCCGAGATAGCCGCTCAGCACCGCATCGCAGGTTTTCAGACGATCGATGGCGGCGATCCCGCTGACGATATCGGTCAGATGGGTGGCGGGCATCACAGTGCCGGTCCAGTGACCATACTGGGTGTGATTGGAAAACTGCACGGTGTTTAACGGCCAGACGTTGGCGCCCATGCGTCGCATCGGGAATTCGGCCGCGCTGTTACCGGCGTGGCCATAAACCACGTGAGACTGGATTGCGAGGATATTTTTCATTATTGCCCTGTACTGCTTGCCATAAAAAAGGGCCGGAGACCGGCCCTTGCACCTTACTGCCAGCTAATCAGGCAGTAGTGTTTTTTGCCGCGACGCAGCAGCGTGTAACGACCAAACAGTTTGTCGCTGTCGCTGAAACGATACTCGGCATCAGACTGTTTCTCACCGTTGACAGACACCGCGTTGGAGCCAATCATGGTGCGCGCCTGGCCGCGTGACGGCACCAGTTCCGCCGCCACCAGCGCCTGTTGCAGATCGTCGTCCGCCTTCAGGCTAATGGTCGGCATGCCATCCTGTGCCAGCTGCTCAAAGTCCGCTTCGGTCATGTCGCTCAGGCTGCCGGAGAACAGGCTGTCGGTGATGCGCTTCGCCCCGCTCAGACCGCTTTCGCCGTGCACCAGACGCGTCACCTGCTCCGCCAGCACATACTGCGCGCGCGGCGCTTTGCCACTGTTTTTGTCTTCTTCTTCCAGTGCATTGATCTCTTCAATGCTCATGAAGGTGAAGAACTTCAGGAAGCGATAGACGTCGGCGTCGGCGGTGTTGATCCAGAACTGGTAGAACTTGTACGGACTGGTTTTCTTCGCATCCAGCCATACCGCGCCACCTTCGGTTTTACCAAATTTGGTGCCGTCCGACTTGGTGATCAGCGGCACCGTCAGTCCCCACGCCTGCTGCTGATGCAGACGACGCGTCAGATCGATACCGGAGGTGATGTTCCCCCACTGGTCGGAGCCGCCAATCTGCAGCACCACGTCGTAGCGCTTGTTCAGTTCGGCAAAGTCGTAACCCTGCAGCAGGTTGTAGGAAAACTCGGTGTAGGAGATGCCCTGATCTTCACGGTTCAGGCGCATCTTCACCGCTTCACGGTTGATCATCTGGTTGACCGAGAAGTGCTTACCGATATCGCGCAGGAAGGTCAGCACGTTCATGCCGCCAAACCAGTCATAGTTGTTGGCCGCGATAGCGCTGTTGTCGCCGCAGTCAAAATCGAGGAAAGGCGCAACCTGTTTGCGGATCTTCTCTACCCACTCGTTGACTGTTTCCGTGGTATTGAGTTTACGTTCGGCCGCTTTAAAGCTGGGATCGCCGATCAGGCCGGTGGCACCGCCGACCAGGGCCACCGGCTTGTGGCCGGCATCCTGGAAACGTTTCAGGCACAGCAGCGGCACCAGATGGCCCAAGTGCAAGCTATCAGCGGTGGGATCAAAGCCGCAATAGAGTGCAATTGGCCCTTGCGCCAGCCGCTCTGCTAACGCTTCCTCGTCCGTTACCTGGGCTACTAAGCCTCTCTCTTGCAATTGTTGTATCAGGTTACTGCTGGTCATCACTGACTCCAAATTGATCAGACTGCACCTATGCTGGTACACAGCTGTCCGCTGACGTGCGGATACGAAAAAAATGAGGGCTATAGCATAAAGCGCTGACGAGCCGTGCGCCAGCGCTGAAAGGGGATAAAACGCAGTTTTACGGTGCTAAACGGTCGATTGTCCAGCCGCTGCCATCACGCTGATAAAGGAAGCGGTCATGCAGGCGATGTTCGCCGCCTTGCCAGAACTCCATGGTGTGGAATCTGACGCGGAATCCGCCCCAGAAACTCGGCAGCGGCACTTCCCCCTGCTGAAACTTCTGCTTCAGCTCAAGGAATTTGCCCTCGAGCACGCCGCGCGCGGAAATCCGGCTCGACTGTTTCGATACCCAGGCGCCAATCTGGCTGTCTCGCGGACGGCTGTGGAAGTACTTCAGCACTTCCAGCGGCGATAGTTTCTCCACTTCGCCCAGCACCATTACCTGACGCTCAAGGAAGTGCCAGGGGAAATGCAGGGAAATGCGCGGATTGTCCGCCAGCTGCAGCGCTTTACGGCTGCCGAGGTTGGTGTAAAACACCATGCCCTGCTCATCGTAGTGTTTAAGCAGGACGATGCGCTGATAGGGCTGGCCGCTGCTGTCCACCGTCGCCACCGTCATGGCGGTGGGATCGGGCAGCTGCGCGGCGCACGCCTGCTGCAGCCACTGTTCAAACAGCGCCAGAGGCGTATCTGGCAAATCTTTGCGCCGCAGCCCGCCGCGCGTGTACTCCCGACGCAGGTGGGCAATGTGTTGCAAGCTGTCACTGTCGCTCATGCTGGTATCCCGGTTCTCTCTTACTGTGCGGAGGCATCCGCGTTCTGCAGTTCACAATCATTAATCACGATTTTATCGTTGCGTTCAACAAAGGCGCCATTGCCTTTTGACCAGAAAACGTAGGTCCCATCGCTGTAGCGCGCGCCGGAGGCAGACACCGTCTGGGTCAGCGTGAGCGGTTTGCCGTCCAGAATAAAGCTAACCTGCTGCTTCGCGTTGTCCAGAGTGACCGTCAGCGGCAGCGTGCCGCACTGGTAATGTAACGTCTCTGGCGCGGGTGCGGGTTTATGCCAGATACCACAGCCGCTGAGTAAGGTCAGGGTGCCGGCCAGCACGATCATCTTTTTCATGTTTGCTCCTTAACGTATTGCGTGGGGATTGGCGGGATAGATGGCGCCCAGCACGCTCATTTCGCGCGCGCCGGTTACCGCCGGCAGATTGCCCGGCAGCCCGGACAGGGTGCGGAACGCCAGCCAGGCAAAGGCCAGCGCCTCCATATCATCACCGCTGATACCGGCCTGATCGGTGGTGCCCACTTCAGTGCCAGACAAATGCGCGGCCAGCCGCGCCATCAGCAGCGGATTGCGACTGCCGCCGCCGCACACCAGCAGACGATCGCAGCCATCGTTGAGCTGTACCTGATGGGCGATAGTCAGCGCGGTCAGCTCGCACAGCGTTGCCTGCACATCCTGCGGGGCCAGCGCCGGGAAGCGCTGCAGCTGCTGTTCCACCCAGCCCAGGTTAAAGTATTCCCGACCGGTGCTTTTGGGTGGCGGCAGCGCAAACCACGGATCGCCGAGCATCTGCTCCAGCAGCGCGGGCACGACCTGGCCACTGCGCGCCCAGCCGGCATCTTTATCAAACGGCAGGCCTTTGTGGCGCCAGATCCACGCATCCATCAGCATATTACCTGGTCCGGTATCAAAGCCGCGCACCGGCTGACCGGGGATCAGCAGCGACAGATTGGCGATGCCGCCAATATTCAGCACCATGCGCCGTTCAACGCTGTCCATCAGCAACGCCTGGTGAAAAGCCGGTACCAGCGGTGCGCCCTGGCCGCCCAGCGCCATGTCGCGGCGGCGAAAATCGCCCACCACCGTGACGCCGGTCGCGGCAGCGATCTGGTTATTGTCGCCAATTTGCAGCGTATTCGGTGCCGCCGACTGCGGCTCGTGCCACACCGTCTGGCCGTGGCAGCCAATCGCCATGATATCGCTGGCCTCCAGCGCCTGCTGCTGCATCAGCGTCAGTACGGCTTCCGCAAACAGCTGGCCGAGCCGGGTATCAAGCTGACCGAGCTGCGACAGCGTCAGCGTCTGTCCCTGACAAATCGCCAGCACCTGCTGACGCAGCGCCAGCGGGATGGGATGGCAGTAGCTGGCCTGTTGCGCCACCATATGCTGGTCGATCGCGGCCAGCACGACGTCTACGCCGTCCAGGCTGGTGCCGGACATCACGCCGATATAGCGTCCTGATTTCATAGCGCTTCCTTACCCGTTTGCGGGCCTGCAATGCATCTGTGTTTAGCCTGGCAAATTACCGGGGCTAATTCTATGATAAATTTCCGCTTTTCAACTGCGCTGCGACACGCATTCCGGCAGCAAACTATTTTCATCCGGCAATTGAATTTTTGTTGATGGGCGGTGGTCTATGCTTCGGCCCAGCCGCATATTGTTCGGACATCGCGTCAATTGACCATTTTCTGACTTATACTGTTGCAGTACAGGACGAGAATATGGCGTTTTTTTGCATTAAGGAGCTTTCTCATGATTAAGCGTTTCGTAGCCGTAGCCCTGGCGGGTATCACGCTGGCTGGCTGTGTTAATAACGATACCCTTTCCGGCGATGTTTACAGCGCCAGCGAAGCCAAGCAGGTTCAAAGCGTCTCATACGGTACGCTGGTATCCGTGCGTCCGGTAAAAATTCAGGGCGGCGATGACAGTAATGTGATCGGTGCCATTGGCGGTGCGGTGCTGGGTGGTTTCCTCGGTAACACCATCGGCGGCGGCGCAGGGCGCAGTCTGGCAACGGCCGGGGGTGCGGTACTGGGCGGCGTAGCCGGTCAGGGCGTGCAGGGTGCGCTCAACAAATCTGACGGCGTAGAGCTGGAGATCCGTAAGGATGACGGCAATACCATTATGGTGGTGCAGAAGCAGTCCGCCAGCCGTTACTCGGTCGGCCAGCGCGTGGTGATGGCCTCCAACGGCAGCCAGGTCACCGTCTCTCCGCGCTAAGCGCAAAGATAAAAAAAACCGACGCCAGTGCGTCGGTTGTTTTATTTCTCGCGGTTCTGCAACTCGAGAATGTTTTTTTCCAGCCGGGCAATCAGCGTCACCATCTGATTGATCTCTTCGAGGCTGATGCCGGAGAGGATGTCGTCACGCGTCGCGTCTATCACGTTTTCGACCTGCTCAATGATCGGCTCAGCCTGACGGGTCAGCTTGATGCGCTTGGCGCGGCGATCGTTAGCGCAGGTGGCGCGGGTGATGAGCCCCTTCTCTTCCAGCTGATCCAGCGTACGCACCAGCGACGGCTGCTCAATACCGATGGCTTTCGCCAGCTGAATCTGCGACTGCTCTGGCGGGAGTTGATGAATATTGTGCAACGTCACCCAGTGGGTTTGTGTCAACTCAAGCGGCTTCAGACGCTGGTCGATCAACGCGCGCCAGATGCGCACCAGGCGAGACAGATCTGTTCCAAGCGGCGTATCCATTTCATCTCCTTATAATTAGCTTGCTAGCTATCAAGCCAGATTTTACACTATTCTGCGAGTTTACAGGACAAATTACAAATCCCGGGCCAGACGGCACGCCCGCTGTCTACACTTGATTTAACCGTGCCCGGGTAAAAAGGATGATGCCACGTGTCAATCTTCGCGCTCACCGCGACGGCGCCGCTGACCGATCTGGTGTTCGGTGCCTCACTGTTCTTCCCGCCGCTGTTCAAAGCGGTGCTGCTGGGCTTCTTTTTCTGGCTGCTGATTCATCCGCTGCTGCGCGGCTGGATCTACTCCGGCGATGTCTGGCACCCCACCTTAATGGATCTCTCACTGTTTGTTCTGTGCGTGAGCGGCGCACTGTGGATACTGAGCCTCGGATAAATCACCATGAAATTCAACCCCTTTAAGTACTTTTCTACCCTTGTGGTGTTTGCCCTGGCGCTGCTCGCAGGCTGGTGGATGTGGAACTACTACATGCAGGCCCCGTGGACGCGCGATGGCAAAGTGCGCGCTGAACTGGTGGACGTGACGCCCGAGGTCTCCGGCCGTATTAGCACGCTGGCCGTGCGCGACAATCAGTTCGTGCATAAAGGCGAGGTGCTGCTGACGCTGGATCCGGTGCCGTGGCAGATTGCGCTGGCCAATGCGCAGGCCCAGTTGGCGAAGGCGCAGGCCGACCTCGCCAAAGCGCAGCATGAGGCGGATCGCCGTGCCAGCCTGCCGCGTAACGTGATCTCCGCTGAAGATATGGACGCGGCGCGCCTCAACGCGAATGCGGCGGCCGCCACAGCGAAAGCCGCACAGGCGATGCTCGATCAGGCGCGCTGGAACCTGCAGCAAACCACGGTGACGGCACCGACCGACGGCTGGGTCAGTAACCTGACGCTGCGTGCCGGCAATTACGCGACCGCCGGTACGCCACTGTTCGCGCTGGTCGACAGCCACTCTTACTATGTGATGGGCTATTTCGAAGAGACCAAACTGCGCCATATCCAGCCCGGCGCGGCGGCGCAAATCGTGCTGTATAGCAACGGCGCACGACTGCAGGGCCAGGTGGAGAGTATCGGGCGCGCCATTTACGATCAAAGCATCGCCAGCGACGGCGGTCTGGTGCCCGATATCAAACCCAACGTGCCCTGGGTCAGGCTGGCGCAGCGCGTTCCGGTGCGTATCCGGCTAAACGCGGTACCGGATAATGTGCCGCTGGTGGCCGGTACCACCTGCACCATCTCTGTCGCGCACTGAGGCCGGTATGAATCTGCAGTGGCTGGCCTGGCACAATCTGCCGTGGATAAAGGCAACCGGCGGCGAGTGGCGCTATGCGTTACGTAACGCAATCGCGATGTGTCTGGCGCTCACCCTGGCGTATGCGCTGCAGCTGGATCAGCCTTACTGGGCCATGACGTCCGCCGCGGTGGTGAGTTTTCCCACCGTCGGCGGCGCCATCAGCAAAAGCCCGGGCCGCATCGTCGGCAGCCTGCTCGGTGCCAGCGCCGCGCTGCTGATTGCCGGTCATACGCTCAACGAACCGTGGCTGTTTGCCTTTTTCATGGCCGGCTGGCTGGCGCTCTGCACCTGGGTCGCCAGCCATTTTCAGAACAATGTGGCCTACGCCTTTTCACTGGCCGGTTACACCGCCGCGATTATCGCCTTCAGCAGCGTTAACGTTAGCGACGTCAGCCAGCTGTGGGACATCACCCAGGCGCGCGTGTGCGAAGTGATCGTCGGGATTCTCTGTGCTGGGCTGATGATGATGATCCTGCCCAGCACCTCGGACGGCAGCGCACTGATGCTATCGCTGCGCCAGATGCACACCCGCCTGCTTGACCACGCGGTGCTGCTGTTGCAGCAGAGCAACACGGAAAATGTGCGCACCGCCCACGAAACGGTGATCAGCCAAATCCTCACCATGAATCTGCTGCGCATTCAGGCCTTCTGGAGCCACTATCGCTTCCGCCGGCAAAATAACGTGCTTAACTACGTGCTGCATCAGCAGCTGCGCCTGACCAGCGTGCTCTCCAGCCTGCGGCGCATGCTGCTTAACTGGCCCGACGCGCCGCCGGCGCTTTACAGCGCAATGCAACAGCTGCTGCACGAACTGGCGCAGCCGCAGTGTGATAAATACCGGCTGGCGCAGATTCTGCGCAGCATCACGCCGGACGTGCACGGTGATTTCCGCCAACGTGCTTTTGTCCAGCGGCTGCGCTACTTCTGCTGGGTGTGGCTGAATGTGGAGCGCTGGATTCGCCTGATCGAGCGCGCCGACGCTGACACCCGTTTCCAGCCACCGTACGCGCCAGCACTGGCACGTGCCAGCGACAGTGCCGAAGCTGGCTGGAGTGCGCTGCGCACGTTTAGCGTGATCATGCTGGGCTGCGCGTTCTGGATCGGGACCCAGTGGGACGCTGGCGCCGCCGCGCTGACGCTTACCGCTATTGCCTGCGTGCTCTACTCGTCATCGCCTTCGCCCGGCGGCAGCGTGTCGCTGCTGCTGAAAACGCTGCTGTGGCTGTCGCTGTTCAGCTTTGTGCTGCAGTTTGGTCTGATGGTGCAAATCAGCGCGCTGTGGCAGTTTTTGCTGCTGCTGTTCCCGCTGCTGCTGACGCTGCAACTGTTTAAGCTGCAACAGAAGCAACGCGCCGCGCTGTGGGGCCAGTTTATTGTGTTTATGGGATCGTTTATCGCGGTAAGTAATCCGCCAGACTGGGATTTCCAGAGCTTCCTTAACGATAACCTGGCAAAAGTGTGTGGCGTCCTGCTGGCGTGGCTGGCGTTTCAGGTGTTACAGCCGGGTTCTGATGCGCGCCGCAGCCGACGCCATATCCGGGCGCTGCGCCACGCTTTTCTCGATCAGCTACGTCGCCAGCCGCGCCTGAGTGAAAGCCGGTTTGAATCGCAGATTTATCATCACATCAGCCAGCTGAGCCACAGCCGTGATGAGCAGGCGCGCCTGTGGCTGCTGCGCTGGGGCGTGGTGCTACTGAACTGTTCGCACATTGTCTGGCAGCTGCGCGCCTGGCAACCCCGCTCACCGGCGCTGGCGCAGCTGCGCAACAGCAGTCTGCAGGATTTGCAGCGCATTATGAGTTTGCGCGGTGTGCGTCACGACTCGCTGCAGACCGCGCTGGATACGCTGCAGCAGGCCATTGATCAGCTTCAGGGGCAGCCGGAGAGCGACGCGAATACCCTGGCGGGTATTTTGTGGCGCCTGCGCTGTTCGCTGGCGCAGCTGCGTCAGGCGGTGCCGGATTGATCATTCACAGTACTGGGTAAACTGCCGATTAAAGTCATCGTGCAGCTGTTGCAGGGTCTTCTGCCCTTCAAAGCGGGTTTTATCCTGCTCGGACATCGGTTCGATCACCAGCGCTTTCTCGTCCGACGAGTAGATAAAGCGCCGTGCCAGCGTGCTGCCGGTAAAACTGGTGCCCTGAATGCCGCCGCACACCACGGTGATGCTGTGACGGCGGATTTCGGTATGGGTGAAATTGGTTTCGGTGGCGCTGCGCAGGACATTCTGACAGCCTTTGGCTTGCAGCCGCTGCAGGGTATGCTGCGTCAGCCATTCACGGCCGCGGGCAATATTTTCACAACTGGCGCGCAGCGGATTGGTATCTATATCTCGCTGCAGCTGACGGCTGGCCTCCAGTCGCAGCTGGGTATCATTCGGGCGATCGCAGCCCACCAGCGCTAAACACAACAGCAAAATCCCACGCGTTTTCATGCCTGCCCCTGAGCGGTTCCGTTCCTGAATCAACATCATAGGATGGAATGTTGCCGCTGAGTAGCAGGAAAATGGGTCAGAATTTTTCTGCGCGGCGGCGGCGGGTCAGGCCCGTCGCCGCCCGGTGGTCAGATCACGCCGCAGGCCAGACGTGCCCCGCCACCGCCAAGCGGTTGCGGATGGTCAGCATGGTTATCGCCGCCGACGTGCACCATCAACGCTTTGCCTTTGATCTCGCTCAGCGATTTCAGACGGGGCGCCACCACGGGATAGCTGGCTTTACCGTCGTCGGTGACATACAGCGCGGGCAAATCGCCGAGGTGACCGTCAGCGTACGGACCGAGGTGCTTGCCGCTGTTGTGCGGATCGAGGTGACCGCCCGCCGCGCCCGCCGCCACGATTTTGCCGGCGGATTCGCCGGGCTCACAGCTGCCTTTAGCGTGGACGTGAAAGCCGTGAATGCCGGGTTTCAGCCCGCTCAGCGCCGGCGCGAACTGCAGGCCATACGGGGTTTCGCTGATGGTCACCTTACCGATCGACTCACCGATACCCTGCGCCGTCACCTGATGCAGCGTCACGTCTTCTGACGCCGCGTGTGCACCGGCAGCACACACCAGCGTCAGCACGGCCATAATGGTTTTTTTCATAACGTCTCCTTACGGTTCAGATTCCCTCTAAGCCTGGACCGCTTTTGCCCAGGCTGCCGTAGTTTGACGCAGATTTACGCTTCAGGGCACATCGTAGCCGAGTGCCGCCTTGCGAATACGGAACCACTGCTGGCGATCCAGCGTCAGTTCACAGGCTTTCACCGCGTCGCTGACGCGCGCGGTTTTACCGGAACCGATAATCGGCAGCGGACGACTGGGCAGCTTCATTACCCAGGCATAGACCACCTGCTCGATATTGCTGGCACCGATCTCCTGACGCACCTGTTCCAGCTCATCGCGCAGCGGCTGGTAGTGCGGATCGTTAAACAGGCGGCCGCCACCGAGGCACGACCACGCCATCGGGCGCATACGCGTCTGCTGGCACTGGTCGAGCGTGCCGTCGAGCAGCGCCGACTGCTCCAGCGGTGAGATTTCCAGCTGATTGGTGACCAGGCTAAACGGCAGACGGGATTGCAGCAGCGTGAACTGCGCAGCGGTAAAGTTGGACACGCCAAAATAACGCACCTTGCCACTCTGATGCAGCTGCAGGAAGGCGTCGGCGATTTCATCCGCATCCATTAACGGATCCGGACGGTGAATCAACAGCAGATCGAGATAATCGGTGGCAAAGTGGCGCAGCGAATTTTCCGCACTGTGCAGGATGTGGCTGGCTTCGGTGATGTAGTGACCGATTTTATGTTCCGGTTTCGCGCGGGTGGCAATGCCGCACTTGGTGACGATTTGCAGTTGCTGACGCAGCTGCGGTGCAAGGCGCAGCGCTTCGCCGAACGCGGCTTCACAGCGATAGTCGCCATAGATGTCGGCGTGGTCAACGGTGGTGATGCCCAATGCCAGATGATGCTCAATAAACTGCACCAGCTGTTGTGGCGTCATGCCCCACTCCATCAGCCGCCAGTAACCGGCAATCAGCGGCGAAAAAGCGGGTCCCTGCGGGGCAATAGCGTGCGGTTGTAACATGGTTAAACTCCCTTCTGCGCAATAGCGAAAGCGCGAGTATAACCAAATGCGCACGGCGCGTTTTCTTAAAACAGCTCCGGTTGCTGTGGATCAGGATTTTCATCCACTTTTTGCTGACGCTGCAGGCGCAACAGGCGCTGGCGACACAGGCGCAGCACCTCGCGTTTTTGCGCATCGCTGAATTTCATCCAGTTGAAGCGCTCCTCCCGGCTGCGCAGACAGCCACGGCAATAGCCGCGCGCATCGCTCTGGCAGATACCGCGACAGGGGCTCGGAACCGGAAAAAACTCTAATTGCTCAGCCACATCACCTCCGCAATGAACCTATCCACTCTTATTGATAACAGCTTAGTGACATAGTGCAAGGCATAAACCGTTATTACTGGTACTGTACACGGCGACAACCACGCCAGCTTCCGACACCGTGGCAATAGTCAGGGAATCAATCAGGTAAGGAGACGCGGTTAAGGTTTTCCTCATCTTCAATTCATACGATTGTCATATTCCGTTATTCCGATGAGTCTCCATGAAACTGATCTCTAAGTTACAGTGTCACGATAACAGTTTTAATTTACTGGCCGCGTTGTTCTTTGCCTTTGTCCTCAATGCCCTGTTTTTACTGCGCGCGTGGGAAATTATCCCCTACACCCGCGTGCATGATTATCTGTTCGCCGCCAGCATGCCGGTGGTGCTGGTCGCGGCGTTTTATCTGCTCTTCTCGCTACTGGCCTGGCCGTGGATACGCAAACCACTGCTGATTGTGCTGATTCTCGCCAGCGCCGCCGCCAACTACTTTATGCACAGCTTTGGTACGGTCATCGACACCAACATGATCGAAAACGTGTTTGAGTCGAATGCGCAGGAAACCGGCGCGCTGATGAGCCGCAACTATGTCATCTGGATGCTGCTGATGGGCATTCTTCCGGTCGCGCTGGTGTGCAGCGTCCGCATCAGCAATCGCCAGCGCTGGTGGTGGAACCTGCTGCAGCGCCTCGCCAGTGCGCTCGGTGCCGTACTGGTGATTCTGCTGATGGCTGTGCTGTTCTACAAAGACTATGCTTCGCTGATCCGCAATAACAAAGGCCTGGTGAAGATGATCACCCCAGCCAATATTGTCAGCGGCACCGGCCATTATGTCGATCAGCGTTATCTGCAGGGCAGCCAGGCGCTGGTAAAGATTGGCGAAGATGCGAAGAAAGGACCGCTAATCACCGCCGAGCCGAAGAAGATGCTGGTGGTGCTGGTGGTGGGCGAAACTGCGCGCGCGGAGAACTTCTCCCTCGGCGGCTATGCGCGCGACACCAACCCACAGCTGAAAAAGCAGCAGGTGATTTATTATCCCAACGCCAGCTCCTGCGGCACGGAAACCGCCATTTCGGTGCCGTGCATGTTCTCGAATATGCCACGCGAGCACTATGACGCGAACCTCGCCCATCATCAGGAAGGCGTGCTGGATGTGCTGGCCCATGCCGGAGTCAGTGTGTTGTGGCGCGAAAACGACGGCGGCTGCAAGGGTGCCTGTGACCGCGTGCCGCATACCGATATGACGCAGTGGCAGCTGCCACAATACTGCCACGATGGCTTCTGCCTCGATGACGTCTTACTGCATCGCTTTGATAACTATGTCGACAGCCTGCACAATGACGGCATCATTGTACTGCACCAGATGGGCAGCCACGGTCCGGCTTACTTTAAGCGCTACCCGGCCGCGTTCCAGCGCTTTACGCCGACCTGCGACAGCAATCAGATACAGGATTGCGATCACCAGGCGCTGGTCAACACCTACGATAACTCGCTGCTGTATACCGACGATATGCTGAGTCGCACCATCGATAAGCTGAAGGGTCTGAGCGATCGCTTTAACGTGGCGCTGGTGTACCTGTCCGACCATGGCGAATCGCTGGGCGAACACGGCATGTACCTGCACGGTGCGCCGTACCTGTTTGCGCCGTCGCAGCAGACGCACATCCCGCTGCTGCTGTGGATGTCGCCGGGCTACGCCGCGGCGTATCACATTGATCAGGCCTGTCTGCGCCAGCAGGCGGCAGAGACAGCGGTGTCGCAGGATAATCTGTTCCACACGGTGCTCGGCCTGTTCAACATCCAGACGCAGCAGTATCAGCCGCAGCTGGATATGATCAAATCGTGCCAGAATCGCGCCTGAGGATTGCATTAGACCGACTGGTCTAATACTCTGCCTGCCATGAACAAGACAGTGCAACGCAACGAAACCCGTGAACATCTGCTCGCCACCGGCGAGCAGGTCTGCCTGCAGCGCGGTTTCACCGGCATGGGGTTGAGCGAAATGCTGGCGCTGGCGGAAGTGCCGAAAGGCTCGTTTTACCACTACTTCCGCTCGAAAGAAGCGTTCGGTGTGGCGCTGCTGGAGCGCTATTTCGTCAACTATCAGCAGCAGGTTGAACAGCAGCTGACCCAGCCCGGCGTTACTGCACGCGAACGCTTATTGCAGCATTTTCGCTACGCGGAACGGCTGTTTATTGAGCAGGGTCACATCGTCGGCTGTCTGGGCGTTAAGCTTTCCGGCGAAGTGTGCGATCTGTCAGAGCCGATGCGCGATGCGCTGCAGCGCGGTGCTGCGGCCATCACGGCGGCTTACGCACGCTGTCTGACGGAGGTCGCAGCCGAACAGCCGCTGCCCTATGGGCAAAGCCCGCAGCAGCTGGCGCAACGCTGTTATCTGCTGTGGCTGGGTGCCAGCCTGCAGAGCAAGATTTCACGTGAGCCCGGGCCGATTAGCCTGGCGCTCGACACCATCGAACAGTGGCTTAATCACCGCTGATTTTTAAAAACGGCAATTTCTAGACGACCGGTCTATTACAGGAGTCATCATGGCGAGTAAACAGCTGTTCACCCCGCTGAAAGTGGGCGCGATTACCGTACCTAACCGTGTCTTTATGGCGCCGCTGACGCGTCTGCGCAGCATTGAACCGGGCGATATTCCTACCCCGCTGATGGCGGAGTATTATCAGCAGCGCGCCAGCGCGGGTCTGATCATTACCGAAGCCACCCAGGTTTCGTTCCAGGCGAAAGGCTACGCCGGTGCGCCGGGTTTACACACCGCAGAGCAAATTGCTGCGTGGAAAATGATTAACGAAGGCATTCACGCCGCGCACGGTCACAGCGCCGTTCAGCTGTGGCACACCGGCCGCATCTCGCATAATAGCGTGCAGCCGGATGGCAAAGCGCCGGTCGCACCGTCCGCGATCGCCGCTGGCACCCGCACCTCGCTGCGCGCCGCCGACGGCAGCGTATATCGCGAAGATACCTCCATGCCGCGTGAACTGAGCGTGGCAGAAATTCAGCAGATCGTTAAAGACTTCGGTCAGGCGGCAGCCAATGCGCGCGACGCCGATTTTGATCTGCTGGAACTGCACTCTGCGCACGGCTATCTGATGCATCAGTTCCTCGCACCGGGTTCTAACCAGCGTACCGATGAATACGGCGGTTCGATTGAGAAGCGCGGCCGTTTCGCGCTGGAAGTGGTCGATGCGGCAATTGCTAACTGGTCAGCCGATCGCATCGGTATCCGTATCTCGCCCATCGGCGCCTTCCAGAATCTGGAAAACGGTCCGGATGAAGAAGAAGCGGCACTGTGGTACATCAGCGAACTGGGCAAGCGCGGCCTCGCCTACCTGCACCTGTCTGAGCCAGACTGGGCGGGCGGTAAGCCTTACACCGATGAGTTCCGCCAGAAAGTGCGCGCCGCCTTCCCGGGCGTGATTATCGGTGCCGGTGCCTACACCGTGGAAAAAGCGGACGATCTGATTGCGCGTGGCCTGATTGACGCGGTGGCCTTTGGCCGTGACTTCATCGCCAACCCGGATCTGGTGGCGCGCCTGCAGCAGGATGCACCGCTTAACCCGCAGCGTCCGGAGAGCTTCTACGGCGGCGGCGCGGAAGGTTACACCGACTACCCGACACTGTAAGTCAAACGCGGCCGCAGCGGATGTGCGGCCGCGTGCTTTCTTCAGGGCATTCCCTCGCTATACTAAGCGGGTTCCCTGATGACTTTTAAAAAGAGGATGTTATGCGTTTACTTCACACTATGTTACGCGTTGGCGATCTGCAGCGCTCCATCGATTTTTACACCCGCGTGCTGGGCATGCGCGTGCTGCGTCAGAGCGAAAACACCGAATATAAATACACCCTGGCTTTCGTGGGTTATACCGAAGAGAGCGAAGGTGCGGTCATTGAGCTGACCTACAACTGGGGCGTGGATAAATACGACCTCGGCAATGCCTACGGCCACATCGCGCTGGGCGTAGATGATGTCGCGGCGACTTGCGACCGCATCCGTCAGGCGGGCGGTAACGTCACGCGTGAAGCCGGCCCGGTCAAAGGCGGCAGCACCATCATCGCTTTCGTGGAAGATCCGGACGGCTACAAAATCGAGCTGATCGAAAACAAACACGCCGGTCACGGCCTCGGCAACTAATGCCGTTAGTCAGCCTGCTAATTTGCGGGCTGACTTCCCTCTCCTGCTGCACCCTGCGCCGATTTTTGCCATAATGCGCGCTGCCCCATTTCCTGCAATGAGATCCTGATGTCTGAATCGAACGCCTTAAACGCTCTCCATCAACGCTTCCGTGGTTTTTATCCTGTGGTGATTGACGTTGAAACCGCCGGTTTCAATGCGCAAACCGATGCGCTGCTGGAAATCGCCGCCACCACGTTAAAAATGGATGAGGATGGCTGGCTGCACCGCGATGAAACCCTGCATTTCCACGTGGAGCCGTTCGAAGGGGCGATTCTCAATCCCGAAGCGCTGGCGTTTACCGGCATCGACCCCAGCAATCCGCTGCGCGGCGCGGTGAGTGAATATGAGGCGCTGCACGCCATTTTCAAAATGGTGCGTAAAGGCACCAAAGACAGCGGCTGTAACCGGGCGATTATCGTGGCGCACAATGCCACCTTTGATCATAATTTTCTGATGGCGGCAGCAGAGCGCACCGGCATGAAGCGTAACCCGTTCCACCCGTTCGCCACCTTTGACACCGCCGCACTGAGCGGGCTGGTGCTGGGACAAACGGTACTGGCGAAGGCCTGTAAAGCGGCGGGGATAGATTTTGACAGCACTCAGGCGCACTCGGCGCTGTACGATACCGAACAGACCGCCACGCTGTTTTGCGAACTGGTGAATCGCTGGAAACGCCTCGGCGGCTGGCCGCTGGCGGTGAGTGAAGAGCCGGCCGAAGACGATGCCTCGGCCTGAGGCCCGTCAGACCGCAGCCAAAAAAAAGGCCGACACTGCTGTCGGCCTTTTTCTTATTCTGCTTCTTTGTGCTTCTCAGCGGTCTCTTTGATCAGCGGTTGCAGTTCGCCGCGCTGGAACATCTCAACGATGATGTCACAGCCGCCGACCAGCTCGCCATCCACCCACAGCTGCGGGAAAGTTGGCCAGTTGGCGTATTTCGGTAACTCAGCGCGGATATCCGGATTTTGCAGAATGTCTACGTACGCAAAGCGCTCACCACAGGCAGACAGCGCCTGTACCGCCTGCGCAGAGAAACCGCAGCTTGGCAGTTTCGGCGAACCTTTCATGTACAGCAGGATCGGGTTTTCTGCGATCTGGCGCTGAATTTTTTCAACAGTACTCATTTTTGCCTTCCTTAATCCTTCACTTCGTGTTTGTTTATTGTAGCGACTTCGCCCCGCGACTGAAAACGGGATTTTGCCTTAGCCGGCCCATATCGCCATGTTTGTTAAGTTCGCGCGCAACGAATAACATTTTCATATCATTAATAAGCATTAATCAATTAATAATTAGCAATAATTCCGCTGGGTTAAGCAGCTGAAATCGCTCATTTTTGCCCCACTTTCAGTACCGTGACAGATTAATGGAAAAAGACCTTACCTTTTGCAAAAAAAGTGGATTAGAATTGCCCCGGTGCTGATCGTCGATCAGATTTTTCTAACTTTACCGCGGTCTGGCTTCCTGCCGACGGCTTAACCTGTAACCGGACTATGCGTTTACTGATTACGCTTTTCATACTGGCTTTTGCCCAACTGTTCTTTAATGTGGCGGCGGCTTCTCCGCATGCGCCGGTTAATGCCAGTTTGCAGAAAGCGGAGAAAAAGAACGCGCGTGAAGATGAGCGTCGCAAACGACGCCCGGTGAAAACCACCAGCAAAAAGTCACGCCTGACGTCAGTACAGAAGTTCAGGCTGAAAAAACAGCAGAAAAGCGAAACGGTACTTCAGCACACCACGCAGCGCAAATCCTCACTTAAGCTCAGTGCGAAAAAATATGGTCATCAGCGGCTGGCGAAAAAATCGCGTGACGTTGCCGTTGATGATGAAGTGCAGCAGTTGAGCGGCATTAAAATGAGCAAAGCCCACCGCCTGCGCTATCAAAAAGCACGTGAAACCGCGATGACGAAACTGATGGGCCAGCTGGGTAAACCGTATCAGTGGGGAGGCACCTCACCGCATACCGGTTTCGACTGCAGTGGTTTAGTGTGGTACGCCTACAAAGACCTGGTGAAGTTTAAATTTCCCCGCACCGCCAATGAGATGTATCACCTGCGCGACGCCGCGCCGATTAAGCGCGAGATGCTGGAGAAAGGCGATCTGGTGTTCTTCCGCATCAACAACCGCGGCACCGCCGACCATGTCGGGGTTTATCTGGGCAATGGTAAATTCATTCAGTCTCCGCGCACCGGGAAGGATATTCAGATTAGCGCGCTGGGCGAGGATTACTGGCAGAAGCATTACGTTGGCGCACGCCGTATGATGACGCCGAAAACCGTGCGCTAACCTCAGCGTTGCGCAACAAAAAAGCCGGTGGCTGTTCAGCAGCACCGGCTTTTTTATTAATGCAGAATGGCGGTAAAGCTAAAGGCAATAATCATCAGCAGAGCAGCGGCGGTGGTGGTCAATGCCAGTTTTAAATCGGTACTCATCACAACTCCTTAGTCACACAGTTTGCATGGTTAAATAATTTTCGCACAGTGATGGGCAAAAATCTCGTGTTATCCGCCCCGGCTTGCTAGAATCGCCGCCTTTCGTTGCGCAACAGATTTAGCGCATGCTGCATTGACAGCCTGCTGAAGGATGTTTCCCTGCCCGATTAAGCAGATTAGCCCTGATATTCAGGGCGCAAAACCATTAGCAGACGCAAACGTTTAACAATATACTTATCAGTAAGTTGCGATAAGCCCAGGAGTACCATTTCATGGCAACCATTAAAGATGTGGCGAAACGCGCCGGGGTCTCAACCACCACGGTTTCGCATGTCATCAACAAAACGCGTTTTGTCGCGGAAGAGACGCGTAACGCCGTATGGGAAGCGATTAAAGCGCTGCATTACTCACCGAGCGCGGTGGCCCGCAGCCTGAAGGTGAATCACACCAAGACGCTGGGCCTGCTGGCGACCTCCAGCGAAGCGCCCTACTTCGCCGAAATTATTGAAGCCGTGGAGAATCACTGCTTTGAGCGTGGCTACACGCTGATTCTCGGCAACGCGCACAACGATCTGCAAAAACAGCGTGCCTATTTGTCGATGATGGCGCAAAAGCGCGTCGATGGCCTGCTGGTCATGTGCTCCGAATATCCCGACGATCTGCTGCAGATGCTGGAAGAGAACCGCAATATCCCGATGGTGGTCATGGACTGGGGCGAATCGCGCGGGGACTTTACCGATACCGTGCAGGACAATGCGTTCCACGGCGGTTACCTCGCCGGACGATACCTGATTGAGCGCGGCCATCGCGATATCGGTGCTATCCCTGGCCAGATGGAGCGCAACACCGGTGGCGGTCGTCATGCGGGTTTTCTGCAGGCGATGCAGGAAGCGGGCATCAGCGTCCGTCCCGAGTGGATTGTGCAGGGTGACTTCGAACCGGAGTCAGGTTATCAGGCAATGCAGCAGATTCTGAACCAGAAACAGCGCCCGACGGCGGTATTCTGCGGCGGCGATATCATGGCGATGGGCGCGATTTGCGCAGCCGACGAGATGGGACTGCGCGTGCCGCAGGATATTTCGGTGATTGGCTATGACAATGTGCGCAATGCGCGCTACTTTACCCCGGCGCTGACAACCGTGCACCAGCCGAAAGCCCAGCTGGGGGAAAAGGCACTGGAGATGCTGCTGGACCGCATCACCAGCAAACGCGAAGAACCGCAGACCATTGAAGTGCAGCCCACGCTGATTGAGCGCCGCTCCGTGGCCGATGGCCCGTTCCGCGATTACCGCCGTTAAGCCGCCTTCTCGCTGAGCCACTCGTGGTTCAGCGTCTCCGCATCGCCCAGATATTCCAGCAACCACGCCAGCGCCGGTGACGCGCGCTGCTCAGACCAGCTGACGCAACACGGGCTGTCCGGAAACGGCTGCGGCAACGCCAGCTCCACCAGCGCGCCGCTGTCCAGCAGCGGGCGCGCCAGGTGCCCCGGCACCATGCCCACGCACAATCCGGCCTGCAGGCAATCCAGCCCGGTTTCCCACTCCGGCACCACCAGCCGCCGCTGGTTATCCAGCGTCCACGTCATGCGGCGCGGCAGCGCGCGCGACGTATCTTCCAGCACCAGCGACGGCCAGGCGCGCAGGGTTTCGTCATCCAGCTGCGGACTGTGGGCCAGCGCATGCTGCGGACTCACCACGCAGCGCCAGTTGAGCGCGCCCATATCCTGAAAGGCGAAGCGGCCGCCGACCGGAATGGCCTGGGTGGCGCCAATCGCCACATCGACACGACCATCAGCCAGCGCGTCCCACACGCCGTTAAATACTTCGTAGCTGATGATCAGCTCCATATCGGGGAAATGGCGGTAAAAATCCTTTACCAGCTGGCGGGTGCGCTGCGGTTTGACGATGCAATCTACCGCGATGCTGAGCTGACCGCGCCAGCCGTTAGCCAGCTGCTGACATTGACGGCGCGTGGCCAGCATTTTTTTGATAACAGAACGCCCTTCACGCACAAAATGCTCGCCTGCTGCCGTCAGCACCACTTCGCGATGCTGCCGCTCAAACAGCGGTACCGCCAGCCAGCCTTCCAGCTGGCGCACGGTATAGCTGATGGCAGAGGGCACGCGGTGCAGCTCCTGCGCCGCCGCGCTAAAACTGCCGGTGCGCGCTACCGCGTCCACCACTTCAAGCGCATATTCTGACCACATAATTTTCCCTTCAAAAATTTTAACAGCACCCTGCAAATATTAGCGTTTCACAAAGCCCGCCGCACCCTTTTACACTCCCCGCCGTTCAACCTGCCGAATGAGAAAAACCATGCTGTCATCCAAAGGATTTCTGCCTTACCTTGCCGTGCTGAGCATGCTCGGCTTCCTGGCCACCGATATGTATTTACCCGCCTTCGGCGCCATGCAGCGCGACTTTGCTTCCGCACCGGGCACCATCAGCGCCAGCCTGAGCTTGTTTCTGGGCGGCTTTGCCTTTGCGCAGGTGCTGTGGGGTGTGCTGTCGGACCGCTTCGGCCGTAAGCCGATTTTACTGGCGGGCCTGAGCCTGTTTGCGCTGAGCTGTCTTGCCATGCTGTGGGTGACTAACGTCTGGCTGATGCTGGTGCTGCGCTTTGTGCAGGCGGTAGGCGTGTGCGCCGCAGCAGTGAGCTGGCAGGCGCTGGTGGTTGACCGCTATCCGCAGGCCAAAGCCAACAAAGTATTTGCCACGATTATGCCGCTGGTGGCGCTGTCACCGGCGCTGGCACCGCTGCTGGGTGCCTGGCTGATGGCCCATTTTCACTGGCGCGCCATCTTCCTCGCGCTCACGCTGGTGACGCTGGTGCTGCTGTTCGGCACGCTGAAACTGGCCAGCGCGCCGCGTGCGCGCCACGATAGCACGCCGCAGCCGGGCTGGCTGACGCTGCTGGCGACGCGTATTTACAGCGGTAACGTACTGATTTATGCCGCCTGCTCCGCCAGTTTCTTCGCCTGGCTGACCGGCTCGCCGTTTATCCTCGCCGCCGCGGGTCTGAGCCCGGCGGACATTGGTCTGAGCTATATTCCGCAGACCATCGCCTTCCTGCTGGGCGGATTTGGCTGTCGCGCCCTGCTGAACCGTTTTCAGGGTGCGCAGCTGCTGCCGTGGCTGCTGATGATTTACAGTCTGAGCATTCTGGGCCTGTTTGCGGTGGCGCTGATCACCACGCCGCCACTGGTGGCTCTGCTGCTGCCGTTCTGCAGTATGGCGCTGGCCAATGGCGCGATTTACCCGATTGTGGTGTCCAGTGCCCTTGCCCCGTTCCCGCAGGCCACCGGCAAAGCGGCCGGCCTGCAGAATCTGCTTCAGCTGGGCTTATGCTTCCTCGCCAGCCTGATTGTTTCCGCCGGTCTGCAGCAGGCGCTGTTACATACCACGCTGGTCATGGTGGCCACGGTGATCCTCGCGTGGGCTGGTTTCCTGTGGCAGCGCAGCGCCAGCGCACAAAGTGATATTGCTCACGCTTCCCGTCCCTGCGAAGATAATTGTTAAGGCAACGATTATCGTTAGCAAACTAACGATAAGCCATTGAATACTGACCTGCGTGAGCATATACTCAGTGGGTCAGCATTTCTGTAACAAATCAATAACATAATGAGCGTATTTTTTAGCGACACTGTCGCTGGGATGGCGTCTGCACGATATTCACCTCCGGAGTTGTGGCAGACATCTCTATTCAGATTCATACCTCTGTAATACGTCGGCTATCTGGCGCACGGATTTTCCGTGAGTTCTCTCACAGGCCTGAGGAATTTGACTATTCTTTTTCTCAGGTTCAAATCGGAAAGGTGATGGAGAAGCTA
Organism: Pantoea sp. B_9; assembly: GCF_008632015.1. NCBI lineage: Bacteria > Pseudomonadati > Pseudomonadota > Gammaproteobacteria > Enterobacterales > Erwiniaceae > Pantoea > Pantoea sp. B_9. The sequence continues at coordinate 544,479 of NZ_VWVL01000001.1, forward strand.
TGAGTTCATCGTGTATAGAAGAAGTGAGCCTTGAAGAAAACCAATGGTTTCGTATCGCCCATGAATTACTGGAGCGGGCGGACATTCACATCAACGGCACACGCCCCTGGGATATTCAGGTCAGACATGCGGATTTTTTCAAACGGGTCCTGCAGGAGGGATCGCTGGGCCTCGGTGAAAGCTACATGGACGGCTGGTGGGACTGTGAACGTCTGGATATGTTCTTCCACCGCGTGCTGAAACATCATCTGGATAAGCAGTTACCGCACCATTTTAAAGATACGCTGCGCATTGCCGCGGCACGCCTCACCAATCTGCAGTCAAAGAAACGCGCCTGGATTGTTGGTAAAGAGCACTACGATCTTGGCAACGACCTGTTTTCACTGATGCTCGATCCGTTTATGCAGTACTCCTGCGGCTACTGGAAAAGCGCGGAAACGCTGGAGCAGGCACAGCAGGACAAGCTGGATATGATCTGCCGCAAGCTGCAGCTTGAGCCGGGCATGACGCTACTGGATATCGGCTGCGGCTGGGGCGGGCTGGCGGAATTCGCCGCGCGTCATTACGGGGTGAAAGTGCATGGCGTGACTATCTCTGCCGAGCAGCAGAAAATGGCGCAGCAGCGCTGTGCCGGTCTGGATGTGACCATTCTGCTGCAGGATTACCGTGATTTGAACCAGCAGTTTGACCGCATCGTATCGGTGGGCATGTTCGAACACGTCGGGCCGAAAAACTATGCCACCTACTTCGATGTGGTTGATCGTAACCTGAAACCGGAAGGCCTGTTTTTGCTGCACACCATTGGGGCGATCAGAACCGACATGAACGTCGACCCGTGGATCGATAAATACATTTTCCCCAACGGCTGTTTACCGTCGGTACGGCAGATCGCCGATGCCAGCGAATCTCACTTCATCATGGAAGACTGGCATAACTTTGGCGCGGATTATGACACTACGCTGATGGCCTGGTACGAGCGATTCCAGGCGGCATGGCCGCAGCTGGCGGAGAAGTATGGCGAGCGTTTCGAACGGATGTTCAGCTATTACCTCAACGCCTGCGCCGGTGCGTTTCGCGCGCGGGATATTCAGCTGTGGCAGGTAGTTTTCAGCCGCGGCGCCGAAGGCGGTTTGCGCGTGGCGCGTTAATTTCCGAGCCAGGATAAAAGGCGCTTACCGCGCCTTTTTTATTCGCGATTACTCCGCGTCCGGCAGCGTTTGTGCCGCCAGCGCGGCCGCGGCATCACGCTGCGCCAGCACACGTTCGACGGTGTCGACAATCGCCTGGGTATGCGGATCGATTTCGATATTGACCCGATGCCCCAGCTTCTTCGCGCCCAGCGTGGTGCGCTCCAGCGTTTCCGGGATCAGATGCACGCAGAACTTACTTTTGGTGACATCACCGACTGTCAGGCTGATACCATCGATGCCGACGAATCCTTTATGCAGAATATATTTGATCTGCTCAGCGTCCTGTAATTTAAACCACACTTCGCGGTTATTCTCTGACTGGATAATTTTACAGATTTCGGCGGTGGTCATAATATGGCCGGACATCAGGTGTCCGCCAATTTCATCGCTGAATTTCGCGGCGCGCTCAATATTCACGATGTCACCAACCTGTAATTCACCGAGGTTGGTGATGCGCAGCGTCTCTTTGATGAGATCGAAGCTGACGCGATCGCCGTCAATGGCGGTCACCGTCAGGCAGCACCCGTTGTGCGCTACCGAGGCGCCCAGCGCCAGGCCGGGCAGCAGCTCAGCAGGCAAGCGCACGGTGTGGGTGCGGAACAACTCTTTTTCTTCAATGGCGACAATTTCTGCCGTGCCCTGCACAATTCCGGTAAACATAATTTCAGCCTCTGCGAAGTTTGTGGCAGTTTATCACAGCTTGCGCCGCAAGGTTTAATTTGCCGGCGCGCAAACTTTACACAAATGGCGCAACCAAATGCGATCAATGTTTGGCGGAAGTGCGGGCTACCGCTACACTAGGTCGCGCATTCTTTGGGGATTTCACCCCGCTCTCTTCTTAAATTACGCAGGTGATACGTGCAGAAGTATTTAACAGAAGCGCGTCAATTGCTGGCCCTCGCGATCCCGGTCATCCTTGCTCAGGTGGCACAGACCGCGATGGGATTTGTGGATACCATAATGGCCGGTGCGGTGAGCGCCACGGATATGGCCGCCGTTGCTGTCGGCACCTCTATCTGGCTTCCCGCCATTTTGTTTGGTCATGGTCTGCTGCTGGCATTGACGCCAACCGTTGCGCAACTCAACGGATCCGGGCGACGCGAACGCATCGCAGAACAGGTGCGCCAGGGGTACTGGCTGGCGGCGGGCGTGGCGCTGCTGATTATGGTGGTGCTGTGGAACGCCGGCTACCTGATTCACACCATGCATGACATTGATCCTCAGCTGGCGGCCAAAGCAGAAGGTTATCTGCACGCGCTGCTGTGGGGCGCACCGGGCTACCTGTTTTTCCAAGTGGCACGTAATCAGTGTGAAGGGCTATCGAAGACTAAGCCGGCGATGCTGCTGGGTTTCCTCGGCCTGCTGACCAACATTCCGCTGAACTATGTTTTTATTTACGGCCATTTCGGTATGCCTGCGCTGGGCGGCGTGGGCTGTGGCGTCGCCACCGCGTCGGTTTACTGGGTGATGTATCTGGTGATGCGCTTCTGGCTGAAGCGCATGCCGGCCATGCGCGATATCCGCATGCATAACCGCTGGTCGCCACCGTCGCGCGCCATTCTGACGCGCCTGTTCACGCTGGGATTACCGGTCGCGCTGGCGCTGTTTTTCGAGGTCACGCTGTTTGCCGTGGTGGCGCTGCTGGTGTCGCCGCTCGGCATTGTGAAAGTCGCTGGTCATCAGATCGCGCTCAACTTTAGCTCGCTGATGTTTGTGCTGCCGCTGTCGCTCGGCGTCGCCACCACCATTCGCGTCGGCTACCGTCTGGGCCAGGGCTCGGCCGAACAGGCCCGCATCGCCGCGTGGACCGGTCAGGGCGTGGGTATCACCATGGCGGCGATCACCGCGCTGTTTACCGTGACCTTCCGCCACGATATTGCCGCGCTCTATACCGCGAATCCGGAAGTGATTACCCTGGCGGCGCAGCTGATGCTGCTGGCGGCCATCTACCAGTTCTCGGATTCGATTCAGGTGATCGGCAGCGGTATCCTGCGCGGCTATAAGGACACGCGCTCGATCTTCTTTATTACCCTGATCGCCTACTGGGTGCTGGGGCTGCCGGTGGGTTACGTGCTGGCGCTGACCGACTGGGTGGTGGCACCGCTGGGGCCGGCCGGTTTCTGGTGCGGATTTATCGTCGGTCTGACGTCGGCGGCGGTGATGATGATCTGGCGCATCCGCCGTCTGCAGCGTTTACCGGCGCAGGTGATTCTGGCGCGCGCCGCGCGCTAAGTGGCTGAGCGGGCGTTTATTTGGCCCGCAATGGCGAAAAAAACGACGCATAGCACAGTTGCTGGTCAGTCGTCAGGAAAAATCACTTTTCCGCTTGCCAGCATCACGGCCTGCCGTTAATATTCGTCCCCGCTGTCGCCCTGACAGCGTGTTGCGCTCTTAGCTCAGTTGGTTAGAGCACCACCTTGACATGGTGGGGGTCGATGGTTCGAGTCCATTAGAGCGCACCAAGTGCGTCCGTAGCTCAGTTGGTTAGAGCACCACCTTGACATGGTGGGGGTCGGTGGTTCGAGTCCACTCGGACGCACCAGATTTCTGAAATGCGCTCTTAGCTCAGTTGGTTAGAGCACCACCTTGACATGGTGGGGGTCGATGGTTCGAGTCCATTAGAGCGCACCACTTTTGCTGTTATTTCCCTTGCGCAACTCGCCTTTCCTTGATCTGAGTCGGTTTTCTCCCTCTGCTTTTATATTGGTTTTCGCATACTTAGCGACTATACTATGCCGCGTTGTTCCACCTGAAAGGTTTCAGCGCTAACGTGCCTATGCCAGCCACTTACATCATTTGCGCAACGCCGTCGCTACGGTCTCTCCGCCCGGCGCATAACTTCTCTGCACGCTTAGCCGTCGTCACCTATTCTTACTTCTGTGGCAAAGGTACCAACACCAAACAGATTTTTACTTCGGTGCCAGGCGCATCGAACCCCGACCTTTATCATCCATCACAACTTACAGAAATCTGACATGAAAAAGACCAAGATCGTTTGTACTATCGGTCCGAAAACCGAATCCGAAGAGATGCTGACTCAACTGCTGGAAGCGGGCATGAACGTCATGCGCCTGAACTTCTCTCACGGGGATTATGCCGAACATGGTCAGCGCATCACCAACATGCGTGCCGTCATGGAAAAAACCGGTCGCCAGGCCGCGATTCTGCTGGACACCAAAGGCCCGGAAATCCGTACCATGAAACTGGACGGTGGCAACGATGTGTCCCTGAAAGCTGGCCAGACCTTCACCTTCACCACCGATCAGTCAGTGATTGGTAACAGCGAGCGCGTTGCCGTTACTTACGCCGGCTTCACCGAAGACCTGAAAATTGGTAACACCGTGCTGGTCGACGATGGTCTGATCGGGATGGAAGTCACCGAAGTCACGGAAAACACCGTGGTGTGTAAAGTGCTGAACAATGGCGACCTTGGCGAAAACAAAGGCGTCAACCTGCCGGGCGTGTCCATTCAGCTGCCGGCGCTGGCGGAAAAAGACAAACGTGATCTGATCTTCGGCTGCGAGCAAGGCGTGGATTTCGTTGCGGCTTCCTTCATCCGTAAACGTTCTGACGTGCTGGAAATCCGTGAGCACCTGAAAGCCCACGGCGGTGAGCACATTCAGATCATCTCCAAGATCGAAAACCAGGAAGGCCTGAACAACTTCGACGAGATCCTGGAAGCCTCTGACGGCATCATGGTCGCGCGTGGTGACCTCGGTGTGGAAATCCCGGTTGAAGAAGTGATCTTCGCGCAGAAGATGATGATCAAGAAGTGTAATAAAGCGCGCAAAGTGGTAATCACCGCGACGCAGATGCTGGATTCCATGATCAAGAACCCGCGCCCTACCCGTGCTGAAGCCGGCGACGTGGCCAACGCCATCCTCGACGGCACCGACGCGGTGATGCTGTCCGGTGAGAGCGCCAAGGGTAAATACCCGCTGGAGTCGGTCACCATCATGGCGACCATCTGCGAGCGTACCGATCGCGTGATGAAATCGCGCATTGATTCCCTGCAGGATTCGCGCAAGCTGCGTATCACTGAAGCAGTGTGCCGTGGCGCCGTTGAGACCGCTGAGAAACTGGAAGCGCCGGTGATTGTGGTGGCGACCGAAGGCGGTAAGTCAGCTAAATCCGTGCGTAAATACTTCCCGGATGCCACCATTCTGGCCCTGACCACTAACCAGACCACTGCGCGTCAGCTGATCCTCAGCAAAGGGATTGAAACGCGTCTGGTGAGCGAAATCGCCTCGACCGATGATTTCTACCGCATCGGCAAAGAGATGGCGCTGCAGAGCGGCTACGCGCAGAAAGGCGATGTCGTGGTGATGGTTTCGGGTGCGCTGGTACCGAGCGGAACCACCAACACCGCGTCGGTGCACGTACTCTGATCGAGCCGGTGATGTTTATTTAAAAGAGCGCCTTTCGGGGCGCTTTTTTTTATTCCGCGCCTAAGACAGAAAGCGGAAAATTCCAATCGATAATAACTATTCAATATCCCGCAGAATTAAGGTTAATCCGATTAAATCTCTCTGTTTTCGCTAAATATTTTCATCATGTTCTGCGAAACGCTGCTTCTTTGAGCGAACGATCAAATTTAAGCATGTTCTCATCAAAAATTTATTCTCAACTTAAAAAGCTTTGTGTAATACTTGTAACGCTACATGGAGATTAACTCAATCTAGAGGGTATAAATAATGAATCGTACTAAACTGGTACTGGGCGCGGTAATCCTGGGTTCAACTCTGCTGGCTGGTTGCTCAAGCAACGCTAAAATCGACCAGCTGTCTTCAGACGTTCAGACTCTGAACGCTAAAGTTGACCAGCTGAGCAACGACGTGAACGCAATCCGTTCTGACGTTCAGGCTGCTAAAGACGACGCAGCTCGCGCTAACCAGCGTCTGGACAACCAGGCTCACTCTTACCGTAAGTAAGAGTTCTGGTTTGAAAAATGGTGCCCTTGTGGCACCATTTTTTTTGTCCGGATTCTGCCGTCAGCTGGCCCTGAATCACGGTGTCGCAGCGGCTTCGCCCTGCGCCTGACTGATGGTGGCTTGCGCACCGCCTGTTGCCCCCTGCTGCGTCTGCAGCACTGCCGGCAGCGGCGTCGCCTCATTCACCGGTTCCCCACTGCTCACCAGTACCGGCATGCCTGAACGACGTTCAATCGCCGCCTTAATCAGCGCACTGTCGCTCTTCGCACTCTTTATAAAGGCTTTCAGCGGCGCGCTCAGCGCAATTGGCATGGTCTGCGGATCGTCATGTTCATTACGCGACAGCGGCTGGTGTACCTCGATGTAGCGTTTGCCGTCGGGTTCGATGGCATATTTGATCGGCTGGTTAATCACCTGTACGCGTGTACCCTGCGGCACGCTGTTAAACAGCGCTTCGATATCGTCCGGGCGCAAACGAATACAGCCGGAGCTGACGCGCATCCCGATGCCGAAGTCGGCGTTGGTGCCGTGAATCAGATACTGGCCGCTGCCGCGCGCCAGACGCAGCGCAAACAGCCCCATCGGGTTATCCGGCCCGGCAGGCACCATCGCGGGCAGCGTGATGCCCTCTTTGGCGTAGCGTTTGCGGATATTGACGGTGGGCGTCCAGGTGGGGTTAGGGATTTTCTGGCTGATACTTGTCACCATGCTCGGTGTGGCGGCACCCAACTGGCCGATGCCGATCGGATAAACCACGACGCGATTTTCCCCTTTGGGATAGTAGTAGAGACGCAGTTCGGCCAGGTTGATCACGATGCCTTCACGCGGCGCATCCGGCAGCAGCATCTGCAGCGGCACGGTAAGCTGCGTTCCGGCTTTCGGCAGCCAGGGGTCGACGCCCGGGTTGGCTTCCAGCATGCCAAGCATGCCTATCTTATAACGCGCGGCAATGCTCTCCAGCGGCCGTTTGTCATCCGGGACGGTGGTCAGGGTGTTTTCGCCAATCAAACGGCTATCAGCGGCTGGCAGGGGGTATTCCGTAGCAAACGCAGGTGCAGACAGTCCGAAACAGGACAACAGCAATGCACCGGCTAAACGAAGCGCAGGTTTCATGCAATTTTCTCTTTGTCGGATGGAACAGACCCCGGTCATGGCCGGGGTCTGGAGAGTGTAACTTAGCTGAGAGACTGTGCGTTATGCCGGATCGCGCGAATCATCGCTTCCAGCCCCTGCGAACGCGAAGGGGTGAGGTGTTGCGTCAGGGCCAGTTCGCCAAACCAGTGGGCGACATCCAGTGCCAGAATCTCTGGCGCTTTCAGACCCTGATACAGGCTAAATACCACGGCAATCAAGCCCTTAACGATGGCGGCATCGCTGTCACCTTCAAAAGCAATGGTGCCGTCAGCCTGTGGGGTCATGCGAATCCATACCTGACTCTGACAGCCGGAAATGACGTACTGCGGCTGATGCAAGCTTTCAGAGGATTCTGGTAATTTTGCCCCGAGTTCAATGATGTAGAGGTACTTCTCTTCCCAGTTGGCGCAACGATTGAAGTTGCGCACCAGTTTCTCTTTTTCTGGCAGGTTTGCCATGCATAACTCCTGAAATCTGCTCAACCGCCCAGCAGACGATGAATGCGCGTCAGGCCAGCCGCCAGGCGATCGGCTTCCTCTTCGCTGTTGTAGAGCGCGAAAGAGGCGCGACACATCGCGGGCACCGCATAATGATGCATCAGCGGCATGGCACAGTGGTGGCCGGTGCGGATGGCAATGCCGTACTGGTCGAGGAAGCTGCCAACGTCAAACGCGTGGTGCTTACCGAGGTTAAACGCCACCACGCCGCTGCGCTCGGCCGGGCCGTAAATAACCAGGTCCGGCACCGACGCCAGCTTGTCCAGCGCGTAACGCATCAGCTGGCTCTCGCGCTGATGGATCGTCTCCAGACCGAGTTCGCTGATCCACGTCAGCGCTGCGCCAAGGCCAATGATGCCGCCGGTGTTCGGCGTGCCGGCTTCAAAACGCCACGGTGCGCCATTCCAGGTGGTGCCGGTGGGCAGCATGACCTGATCGATCATCGAACCGCCGCCTTCCCACGGTGGCATGATCTCCTGCAGCGCTTTACGCGCGTACAGCACGCCAATCCCGGTCGGCCCATAGATTTTATGGCCGGAGAACACGTAGAAATCGCAGCCGATATCCTGCACGTCAACGGGATGGTGCATCACAGCCTGGGCTCCGTCCACCAGCGTCACCACGCCCGCGGCTTTCGCCTGCGCCACGATGGCTTTCACCGGGTTAACCGTGCCGAGCACGTTGGAAACGTGCGTCACGGCCAGCAGGCGCGTACGGCTGTCGATCAGCCCCGCCAGCTGCTCCAGCGCCAGCTCGCCGTTGTCGTTAAGTGGCAGCACACGGATTTCCGCACCGGTACGCTGCGCCACCATTTGCCACGGCACGATATTGGCGTGGTGCTCCATCTCAGTGACGATCAGGTTATCGCCCGGCTGCAGCTGACTGCCGCCCCAGCTGTTGGCCACCAGATTGATGCCTTCGGTGGTGCCTTTCACGAAAATAATCTCTTCCGGCGCGGCAGCATGCAGAAAACGCGCCGCCTGGGCGCGCACGTTTTCCATATCGCTGGTCGCCTGCGCGCTCAGCGAGTGAATACCACGGTGCACGGCCGCATAGCCGTGCTGATAGAAGTGACTTTCCGCGTTGATCACCGCGAGCGGGCGCTGTGCGCTGGCCGCGCTGTCAAGGTAGGCCAGCGGATGTCCGTTGACCTCACGACTCAGAATCGGAAACTCCGCTCTGACTCGTTCGAGATCGAAACTCATGACTCAACTCCCGGGAAACGGTCGGTAATACGTTGCAGTACCACCTGGCGCAGCGCGTCATCTTCCAGCGCTTCCGTCAGTTCAGCGGCGAAAGCATGGATGATCATCTGCTGCGCCGCGTCTTCGGCGATGCCGCGCGAGCGCAGGTAGAACATCTGCTCATCGTCGATGCGACCGATAGTCGCGCCGTGGCTGCACTTGACGTCATCGGCGTAGATTTCCAGCTGCGGCTTGGTGTCCACTTCCGCCAGGCGACCGAGCAACAGGTTGTTGTTGGTCATCTGGCCATCAGTTTTCATCGCGTGCTGTGCCACTTTGATGTGGCCGTTAAACACCGAGCGCCCTTTGTCACGCGAAATGGTTTTGTGCAGCTGGCGACTCAGGCAGTGGCCTTTGTTGTGCTCCAGATAGCTGCGCGTATCCGCCACTTCGCTGCCTACCGGCAGCACCAGGCTATTCAGCGACAGCTGGGTGTTCTCACCGTTCAGCTGCACGCTGGTGTTGTGACGCGACAAACCGGCACCCAGCAGGAAGCTGGTGCTGCTCACCTGCGCGTCACGGCCAATCACGATGTCGTTGTGCGCAAAGTGGTAGCTGCTGCTCTCTTCAAACGCCAGCTTGGTGTGCTTCAGCTGCGCATTGTCGCCCACCGCGAAGGTAAAGCGCGCGCCGGTGAAGTGGGCGCGGGCGTTCAGCGTCACGTAATGCTCGATCACCTGCGCTTCCGCGCCGGACTCCAGCTCCAGATGGTGACGATGATGCACCGTGTTGAGCGCATCCGCCTGGCCGCTGGTAATGTGCAGCAGATAGAGCGGCTGCGCTGCAGCTTTGCCGCGCGGCAGACGAATCGAGGTCACCTCTTCCGCCAGACTTTCCGTCAGGTGCAGGAACACCTCCGGCTGTACCGCGGCCGGTAACGGACGTCGCTCAGCGGCACGGCTGTGCTGCACGTCAAACAGACCGGTGTCACGCGCGCTCAGCTCAGGCTGGAAGCGACCGTCGACGAACACCAGGCAAATCGCGTCCAGCGGCAGCGCCAGCGCAGCCACCTGCTCAGCGCTCACGCCTGGCGCGTCCGCCTGCACGAACTGCTGTGCCAGCAGGCTGTCCAGCGCGGTGTATTTCCAGTTTTCATGCTTGCGCGTCGGCAGGCCGACACGCATCAGTTGCTGCCAGTGCTGTTGTGCCTGCAGCGAACGCTGCTCGCCGCGTGACTCAAACAGGTGATGCCACTGCTGCAGCGCGTTATCACTCCTGGTCGGTAAGCCAGCCATAGCCTTGCTCCTCCAGCTGTTTCACCAGCGTAAAGTCGCCAGACTTCACGATTTTGCCCTGATAAAGCACGTGCACGTGATCTGGCTTGATGTAATCCAGGATGCGCTGGTAGTGCGTTACGATGATGAATGAGCGCTTGCCGTCGCGCAGGCTGTTCACGCCTTCTGCAACAATTTTCAGCGCATCGATATCCAGACCGGAGTCGGTTTCATCGAGGATGCACAGCTCAGGCTCCAGCGCCGCCATCTGCAGGATGTCATTACGCTTCTTCTCACCGCCGGAGAAGCCGACGTTGACGGAACGGGTCAGCAGATCTTCCGGCATCTTCAGCAGCTTGATCTTGTCTTCGATGAAGTCCTGGAAGTCGAAACGGTCCAGCTCTTCCTGCTCACGGTATTTACGTACCGCATTGACCGAAGTCTGCAGGAAGAACTGGTTGCTGACGCCCGGGATCTCGACCGGGTACTGAAACGCCATGAAGATGCCTTCACCGGCACGCTCTTCCGGCTCCAGCTCCAGCAGGTCTTTGCCTTTAAAGGTCACGGAACCGCCGGTGATTTCATAATCTTCACGACCGGCCAGCGTGGCAGACAGGGTGCTCTTGCCGGAGCCGTTCGGGCCCATGATGGCATGCACTTCGCCCGGCTTAACCTCGAGGTTCAGACCGCGCAAAATCTCTTTGTCTTCAACGCTAACCTGTAAATCTTTAATGCTTAACATACTCTTTCCTTCACATTGCTTCCGGCAACGCGTGTGGCATCAGCCGACACTGTGCTCAAGGCTGATCGCTAACAATTTTTGCGCTTCCACGGCGAATTCCAGTGGCAGCTCGGAGAAAACGTCTTTACAGAAGCCGTTGACGATCATCGAGATCGCATCTTCTTCGCTAATGCCGCGCTGCAGGCAGTAGAACATCTGATCTTCACCGATGCGCGACGTCGTGGCTTCGTGCTCAAGCTGCGCGCTGTTGTTGCGCGTTTCCACGTACGGGAAGGTGTGCGCACCGCAGTCCGGCCCAATCAGCATCGAGTCACACTGGGTGAAGTTACGCGCGTTAGTCGCGGTCGGCATGATTTTCACCAGGCCGCGGTAGGTGTTCTGGCTCTTACCGGCGGAGATACCTTTCGAGATGATGGTCGATTTGGTGTTTTTACCAATGTGAATCATCTTGGTACCGGTATCGGCCTGCTGGCGACCGCTGGTCAGCGCGACGGAGTAGAATTCGCCCACTGAGTAATCACCGCGCAGGATGCAGCTCGGGTATTTCCAGGTGATGGCTGAGCCGGTCTCGGACTGCGTCCACGACATCTTGCTGTGCTCGCCTTCACACAGCGCACGCTTGGTCACGAAGTTGAGGATACCGCCCTCGCCTTCACCGCCCGGGAACCAGTTCTGCACCGTGGAGTATTTCACTTCGGCGTTTTTGTGGATAATCACTTCGACGACCGCTGCGTGCAGCTGGTAGGTGTCGCGCACCGGCGCTGAACAGCCTTCGATGTAGCTGACGTAGCTGTCTTCATCAGCAATCAGAATGGTACGTTCGAACTGGCCGGTTTTCGCTGCGTTGATGCGGAAATAGGTCGACAGCTCCATCGGGCAACGCACGCCTTTCGGGATGTAGACGAAGGTACCGTCGGACGCCACCGCCGAGTTAAGCGCAGCAAAGAAGTTATCGTTGTGCGGCACCACGGTGCCAAGATACTTCTGTACCAGCTCCGGATGATCGTGGATCGCTTCACCGAAGGAGCAGAAAATAATGCCCTGCTCAGCCAGCTTGTCACGATAAGTGGTCGACACGGACACCGAGTCGAAAATGGCGTCCACCGCCACTTCTCTGCCTTCACGCACCGGCACGCCCAGCTGGTTAAACGCGTCTTCCACTTCTTTGGTCAGGTAATCGCTGGAGGCGACGCTGCCGGACGTCTGGGTGGCACCCGGTTCAGAGGCACAGCTGTCATCGCAATTGCCGCAGGACGGCGCGGAATAGTAGCTGTAATCCTGATAATCGAGTTTGTCGTAGTGCGCTTTCAGCCAGTGTGGCTCTTCCATCTCCAGCCAGGCGCGAAACGCCTTGAGACGGAACTCCAGCATCCACTCGGGTTCGTTACGTTTGGCCGAAATGGCACGCACCACATCTTCATTGATGCCGTGTGCCAGTTCGTCGGTTTGCAGCTGGGTGAAGAAGCCTTCTTTATAGTTCAGGCTGCCTTCCCAGGTTTGTACATCGTCAGATGCTTCGCTGTGTCGTGACATATTTCACTTACTCGACGCCAAAGCTTTCACCGCACCCGCAGGCGTGCTGAGCTTTAGGGTTGTTGAATTTAAAAATCTGGTTCAGGCCTTCGCGGACATAATCCAGCTCGGTACCGTCAACAAACGGCATCGCCCGAAGCGGCACAAACAGTTTTGCGCCATATTGCTCGAACTGCAGGTCGTCATCGGCAGGCGCTTTCACCAGGTCCATAACGTACCCAAAACCGGCACAGCCGGACTGTTTCACACCCAGTTTCAGGCCCTTAACTTCCGGGTCCTGTTCCACCAGGCTGAGAATCTGTTTCGCTGCCGACTCGGTCAGCGTGAGCCCTTTCCAGACGAATTCGTCAGGTGAAAAAGACGCTGCATTTACTGATGACATAGTGCTACCTCGTAAGTCTGGGCCTTTTCAGGCTATCCCCCTATGGTAGTGATATCAGATATCACTTCAACCTCTTGTTTTGCAGGGATAATCATCTCGTGCTGTTTTTTACTGCTGCTTTATTAAGCATAGTCCCTTCCCATCAGCTTGTGCGCGCCTTTCCCACGCGCGCTGTCAGAACGTAACCTGTTCATAAGCCGTAAATTTTCCAGTTCGCTTTTTACGTTTATGCTCTGATTGATAGGTTACGCCTTTGCTGAATGTAAAGAGATTGTTATTGCCGATTTTTGTAACAGGCAAAGGAAATCAATAAAATTTCACGGCGGGAATTGCATTCCTGGCGCGGTTTAATATGATAATGATTATCATTAACCTACTTTGGGTGGCGACATGACGCTTTCCGTCTCAGCCTGGTTACAACACAAAATCGACGAATATAAGTTTTCGGTCCGCGATATCACCGTCGACTTCTATCTGGCTCAGGCAAAGCTCAACCGCACCGATTGTTCCATTGAACAACTGCGTCGTTTTAACGATACCTGTCTCGACATGGCCGAAATCTGCCAGCTGAACGGCGACGATCACAGCTACCTGCACGCGATGGGCAAGCTGCACCACCGCTTAGTACAGGAGATGGGCAATGCCGATCGCGATCGCCTGTTCCGTATTCAGGCTTACCAGCTGGCGCGCCTGTCGCTGACCCGTTTGTGTCATCAACTGGCGCTCAGCGGCGACTGGGACCAGGCGACCCGCCTGCAAAGTGATTTCGTCCGCCACGCAGGCTGGATATTCTAATCCAGCTTTGTGACGGCTCCTACAATTTGTTTACATCAATTCCAGCAAAGCCTGTAGCGGATGGCGCATACCGTTGCCCTCGGCGCGTTTCACCTGGCTGCGGCAGGAGAAGCCGGTCGCCAGACAGCGCTGACGCGGCAGCTTCTGCAGTTGCGGATGCCACGACAGTTCATAAATGCCCAGCGAGTTCGCCAGGTTTTTACTCTCGTGACCATAAGTGCCGGCCATGCCACAGCAGCCCACGTTGATGTTCTCCAGCTTCGCGCCAAAACGGGCAAAAATAGCCTGCCACTGATTGGGCGTTGACGGCAGCGCCGTGACCTCGGTGCAGTGGGCAAACAGATACCAGGCTTCGCCGCTGGCGATCTGCTCCTCGCGCCCGGCCAGCACGCCGTGCAGCCATTCATGCACCAGCTGCACACTGAACGTGCCGCGCTGCTCGCCCAGCACCTGCTGATATTCGTCGCGATAGCACAATACCGTGGCCGGATCGACACCGACCATCGGCACACCGAGCTGCGCCACCCGGTTGAGGAACTCAGCGGTTTTGCCGGCGGTGCGGGCAAAGCGCTGCAGAAAACCTTTCACGTGCTGCGCTTTCCCGTTAGGTGAGAACGGCAGCAGCACCGGCCGGTAGCCGAGTTTTTCAATCAGCCGGATGAAATCGGTCACCAGCTGCGCTTCGTAATAGCTGGTAAACGGATCCTGCACCACCAGCACGTGCTGTTCGCGCTGGGCCGCATCCATGGCTTCCAGTTGCTCCAGCGTGACCCGCATCGCCGGGTGGCCGCTCAGCTGCTGCTTCAGGCTCGGCGAGGAGAGCAGCGGCAGATCCACCATGCCGATGTGGCGCTGGCTGAGGTCGCGCATCCACGGCTGTTTCAGGAAGAAGTTGAACACCCGCGGAGCTTTCGCCATCAGCGGCGCATAGCTTTCAACCGATGCCACCAGATGGTCGCTGACCGGGCGCAGATAGCGGGTGTGATAAAGCTGCAGGAAGCGCGATCGGAAGTTTGGCACATCGATTTTAATCGGACACTGGGTCGAACAGGCTTTACACGCCAGGCAGCCGGACATCGCCTCTTTCACTTCATGCGAGAAGTCATATTCGCCCTGCTTCGCATGCCACGAATTGCGCGTGCGCTGAATCAGACTGCGCAGGCTGGCGCCCTGTGCTGGCAAGGCCTGCTCCAGCTTAAGCGGGTCGACGCCCTGCTCCGCCAGCAGGCGCAGCCACTCACGCGTTAGCGTGGCGCGTCCTTTTGGCGAATGGATACGATTGCGGGTGATTTTCATCGACGGGCACATCGGGCTGCGCACGTCAAAGTTAAAGCACAGTCCGTTGCCGTTACACTCCATCGCGCCGCGCCAGTCATTGCGTACCGTCAGCGGAATCTGGCGATCCCAGCTGCCGCGCGTGGCCGCATCGACCTGCATCATGGGTTCGTCGTTACCCAGCGGCGTACAGATTTTGCCGGGGTTGAGACGGTTATCCGGATCGAACGCCGCTTTGATGCGACGCAGCTCATTAAACAGCGTTTCGCCAAAGAACGCCGGACTGTACTGGGCGCGAAAGCCTTTGCCGTGCTCGCCCCACAGCAGACCGCCGTAGCGCGCGGTAAGTGCCACCACTTCGTCCGAGATCTGCTTCATCAGCCTCTCCTGCTGCGGATCGCACATGTCCAGCGCCGGACGCACGTGCAGCACGCCGGCATCCACGTGACCAAACATGCCGTAGCTCAGGCCGTGGCTGTCGAGCAGCGCACGAAAATCCACAATGTAATCCGCCAGATGCTCCGGCGGCACGGCGGTGTCTTCCACGAACGGAATCGGTTTGGCGCGCCCTTTGGCGTTGCCAAGCAGACCTACCGCTTTTTTACGCATGTTATAGATGCGCTCAATGCCCGCCAGATCATCACACAGCTGATAGCCCATCACGCCACCCTGCTGCTGCGCCATCAGCTCATCCAGCCGCGCGCACAGCGTGGTCACCTGCTGCGCAATCAGCGCCGCATCGTCGCCGGCAAACTCGACAATATTCAGGCCGAGCATCTCTTTGCCTGGCACATCGGTGATCAGCTCGCTGACTGAATGCCAGACGATATCCTCGCGCGCCAGGTTCAGCACTTTCGAATCCACCGTCTCCACCGACAGGGCCTGCGCCTCGACCATAAAAGGCGCATTGCGCAGTGCGGAATCGAACGAATCGTACTTAATGTTCACCAGCCGGCGCACTTTGGGAATAGGTGTGATATCCAGCCGGGCTTCGGTGATAAAGGCCAGCGTGCCTTCGGCACCGCACAACAGGCGCGTCAGGTCGAAAGTTTGCAAATCATCACTGAACACATGGCGCAGGTCATAACCGGTGAGGAAGCGATTCAGTTTGGGGAATTTTGCCAGAATCAGTTCACGCTGCTCGCGGCAGCGGTTAAGCACTGCTTTATAGATGCGCCCTTCAGCGGTCGGCGTCGTGGCCAGCTGTTCCGCCAGCGCGGTGGGCATGGCGCGCGTATCAAGAATTTCGCCGCCCAGCAGAACGGCACGCAGGCCTTCGACGTGATCGGAGGTTTTGCCATACACCAGCGATCCCTGACCGGAGGCATCGGTATTGATCATGCCGCCCAGCGTGGCGCGGTTACTGGTCGACAGCTCCGGAGAGAAGAAAAAGCCGTACGGCCTGAGCCAGGCGTTGAGCTGGTCCTTCACCACGCCGGCTTCTACCCGCACCCAGCCCTGCTCGGTGTTGATCTCGAGGATGCGGTTCATGTAGCGCGACATGTCGACCACAATGCCCTGATTGAGCGACTGCCCGTTAGTACCGGTGCCGCCGCCGCGCGGGGTAAACACCAGGCTGTTAAAACGCGGCTCACCAGCCAGTCGGGCGATCAGCGCCACGTCCGCCGTTGAACGCGGAAACAGCGCCGCATCGGGCAGGAGCTGATAGATGCTGTTATCGGTGGAGAGCGTGAGGCGGTCGGCATAGCTGGTCGCGGTGTCGCCGGTAAAACCTTGTTCTTTCAGCGACTGCAGGAATGTCAGCACCAGTTGAACGAGGCCTGGCGCCTGAGAAATCTGTGGGATCATTATTTCGTGACCGGGATGTTGTAAACGTTTGCGTGGTTAATTTTTTTCAGCTCTTGGTTGTATCACATTTTTTTGCCGCCCGCTGTTTTTTCAGGAAAACGGCCGCGTCGCGCTGCTTTTTCTGTTTAATTTTCAGGAAATAGATCATCATTGTGAAGGCGCCGCGGAGCGCCCTCCTGAAGGATTACTGAGGTCTGTGTTGTGATGAAAAGCCTGCAACGCGGTGTGGATCTACCGCAAATGTTGTTCTCGCTGATGTTTATTTTGCTGATGATCATTGCCTGTCTGTGGGTGGTGCAGCCGTTCATTCTCGGCTTCGCCTGGGCCAGCATGGTGGTGATTGCCACCTGGCCGCTGATGATTCGTCTGCAGCAACTGCTGTGGGGTCGCCGTTCGCTGGCGGTGATTGCCATGACGATTCTGCTGTTGCTGCTGTTTATTATTCCTATCGCGCTGCTGGTCAGCAGCCTGATTGATAACAGCGCGCCGGTCATCGCCTGGGCGACCCAGCGCCATCTGGTGCTGCCGGATCTCGCCTGGCTGCGCGATATTCCCTATGCCGGACGCAAACTCTATTCCAGCTACCATAAACTGATCGACGGCGGCGGCGCGGCGATCATGAGCCAGGTTCAGCCTTATATTGGTCGCACCACCGGCTTCTTTGTCGCCCAGGCCGGACACTTTGGCCGTTTCATGCTGCACCTTGCCCTGATGCTGCTGTTCAGCGTGCTGCTGTACTGGCGCGGTGAGCAGGTTGGTCTTGGCATCCGTCACTTTGCCTACCGCATGGGCGGACGGCGCGGTGACGCCGCCGTGCTGCTGGCCGGTCAGGCGATCCGCGCCGTGGCGCTCGGCGTGGTGGTGACCGCGCTGGTGCAGGGCGTGCTGGGCGGCATCGGTCTGGCGATTTCCGGCATTCCGTATGCCACGCTGCTGACCGTATTAATGATTCTTACCTGCCTGGTGCAGCTTGGACCGTTGATTGTGCTGGTGCCGGCAATTATCTGGCTCTACTGGAGCGGCGACACCACCTGGGGCACGGTGCTGCTGGTGTGGAGCTGCGTGGTCGGCACGCTGGATAACGTGCTGCGTCCGATGCTGATTCGCATGGGCGCCGATTTACCGATGATTCTG
The DNA here is from genome assembly GCF_008632015.1 of Pantoea sp. B_9. Taxonomy (NCBI): domain Bacteria; kingdom Pseudomonadati; phylum Pseudomonadota; class Gammaproteobacteria; order Enterobacterales; family Erwiniaceae; genus Pantoea; species Pantoea sp. B_9. The sequence goes on from NZ_VWVL01000001.1 coordinate 562,359, forward strand.
ATACTTTCCGGCGTCATCGGCGGGCTGATCGCCTTCGGTATGATTGGACTGTTTATCGGTCCGGTCGTGCTGGCGGTCTCTTACCGGCTGGTTTCGGTGTGGATGCATGAAGCGCCGGCACCAGATGACGATCCGGAAACGGCCATCGAAGCACTGGCCGAACACGAAGAGCCGCAGCCGTAACGCGCTTCCGGCGCATAACCGGGCGCTCAGCCCGGTTTGCTTATCCGCTTTTCCCTCACATCACCCAACGCGATTTGCATTAGTCAGCCGTGGTTAACACTCATTAATCCGTACCACTTAATTTCGCGGCACAATAATTTTTTCCATTAGTGATTTTTAAGAAAAAACGCACTTTTCAGCGTTTAAGCCCGATCGCACCGATAAAATGATTATTTTTCGCACTGAATCCTGTGCCGGATGGGTCATAAAACGTAATGAAAGATTATCAGCTTTAAACTAATAAGAGGATTCTTAAAGACGCCAGCGGCGGCGGTGAATAACATGTTCACTATGTTTTAAATCAAGCCACTGATTTTTAAACAACCTTTTTCCCCTGAGTAAAGTGAAGAATTGCTGTGTGTAGTCTTTGCCCATCCCCTGTGATGGGCTTTTTTTTGCCTGCAATTCAGCGATAAACAGAGCGGCCCGGCGGCGAACGCCGTCAGCGCTGGGTTTATGGCAATCTTATGTTTTGAAAAGTGGGATGGGATAAGGGACAGGTGCCCGACGGTTGCCGGGCACCAGGCAGGTGTAACAGATTACGCTTTGGCCGCGTCCAGCTCAGCCAGGCTCAGCCAGGTTTCCACCACGGTATCCGGGTTGAGCGACAGGCTGTCGATGCCCTGCTCCATCAGCCAGGCAGCAAAGTCCTGATGATCGGAAGGCCCCTGGCCGCAGATACCGACGTATTTGCCTTGCTTCTTCGCTGCCTGAATCGACATCGACAGCAGCGCCTTCACCGCATCGTTACGCTCATCAAACAGCGCCGACACCACGCCGGAGTCGCGATCCAGCCCCAGCGCCAGCTGCGTCATGTCGTTGGAGCCGATAGAGAAGCCGTCAAAGTGCTGCAGGAACTGCTCTGCCAGCAGCGCGTTGGACGGGATCTCACACATCATGATCACCTTCAGTCCGTTCTCGCCGCGTTTCAGGCCCTGCTTCGCCAGCTCGGCCACCACGGCCTCGGCCTGATCGACGGTGCGTACAAACGGCACCATGATCTCAACGTTGGTCAGCCCCATGTCGTTGCGCACGCGCTTCACAGCTTCGCACTCCAGCGCAAAGCAGTCGCGGAAGCTGTCGGCCACGTAGCGTCCGGCGCCGCGGAAGCCCAGCATCGGGTTTTCCTCTTCCGGCTCGTAACGCTCGCCGCCGACCAGGTTGGCATACTCGTTGGTTTTGAAATCCGACAACCGCACAATGACGCGCTTCGGCGCGAAGGCCGCGCCCAGCGTGGCGATCCCTTCGGTCAGCCGCGCGATGTAGAATTCCACCGGATCGTCAAAGCCTTTCATCATCTGACCAATCTGCGCCTGCAGTTCCGGCGTCTGCTGATCAAACTCCAGCAGGGCTTTCGGGTGCACGCCAATCATGCGGTTGATGATGAACTCCAGCCGCGCCAGACCAACGCCTTCATTTGGCAGGCAGGCAAAATCAAACGCGCGATCCGGGTTACCGACGTTCATCATAATTTTCAGCGGCAGATCCGGCATGGTATCAACCTGCGAACTGGTAACTTCAAAGTCCAGCAGATCGTTATACACATAGCCGGTATCGCCTTCAGCGCATGACACCGTGACCTTATGACCGTCCTTCAGGTGCTCAGTGGCGTCACCACAGCCCACCACCGCCGGAATGCCCAGCTCGCGCGCAATGATTGCCGCGTGACAGGTCCGACCGCCACGGTTGGTGACGATTGCCGACGCCTTCTTCATGATCGGTTCCCAGTCCGGGTCGGTCATGTCGGTGACCAGCACATCGCCTTTTTCGATGCGGTGCATCTCGCTGATGTCGTGAATCACCTTCACTTCACCCGCACCGATGCGATGGCCGATGGCCCGGCCTTCCACCAGCACGCTGCCTTTGCCCTGCAGGCTGTAGCGTTCCATCACCTGTCCGTTGGAACGCACCGTTTCCGGCCGCGCCTGCACGATGAACAGTTTGCCGGTGTGGCCATCTTTGGCCCACTCAATATCCATCGGACGCTTATAGTGCTGCTCAATCAGCACCGCCTGGCGCGCCAGCGCCTGCACTTCGTCATCGGTCAGGCTAAAGCGGTCTCGCTGTTCCTGTTCCACGTCCTCAATGCGCACCTGTTCGCCGTGCTCCTGCGAATCGGCATACACCATGCGGATCTTCTTCGAGCCCAGGGTACGGCGCACAATCGCCGGGCGATTAGCGGCCAGCGTCGGTTTGTGCACGTAAAACTCATCCGGGTTGACCGCGCCCTGCACCACCATTTCGCCAAGACCGAACGCCGAGGTGATGAACACCACCTGGTCGAAGCCGGATTCGGTATCAATGGTGAACATCACGCCGGAGGAGGCGAGATCGGAACGTACCATGCGCTGTACACCGGCCGAGAGTGCCACGCCACGGTGGTCGTAGCCCTGATGCACGCGGTATGAAATGGCGCGATCGTTAAACAGCGAGGCGAATACGTGCTTCACGGCCACCAGCACCGCGTCGAAGCCCTGCACGTTAAGGAACGTTTCCTGCTGGCCGGCAAACGAGGCATCGGGCATATCCTCGGCGGTGGCCGAAGAGCGCACCGCAAAGGAGGCTTCGGCGTCATCAGCAGAAAGTTGTTCATAGGCGCTGCGGATCGCCGCTTCCAGCTCTGGCTGGAAAGGCGTATCCACCACCCATTGACGAATCTGTTTGCCGGCCTGCGCCAGCGCTGCAACATCATCAATATCCGTGTTGTCCAGCAATGCATAAATACGCTGGTTCAGTCCGCTTTGGTCGAGAAACTGATTAAAAGCGTAAGATGTCGTCGCGTAGCCGTTTGGCACGGATACCCCGAGCGACGACAAATTGGTAATCATTTCTCCCAGGGAAGCATTCTTGCCCCCTACCCGATCAACATCATGCATGCCAAGCTGGTTGTACCAGAGCACTAGCGACTGTTGGTCTTGATTGGACATTGAGATTATCCTTTTAAATGATTGGAGCACATGGAACATTTTGCTATTCGCCAAATCAGCCTGGCACAATCAATTAATAAAGACTAAGTGTTGAATCGTTAAAGCAGAAAATCAGCGTTAAAATCGGATTACTCCCCGAAAAGCGCCTTGTTGCGCAACGTAGCTATTTTTGCCAACCTATTGGCAATGCGATATTTTTCACTTTTTCATGAGGTTAGCCGCGTTTTTTGTTGCGCAACGCTTGCCGTTTTTATTTTGCGCCCGCGCGGGCAAAAGCGAGAAATTAGCGCTGAACAACCCGGCTTTTCATCTATGATGGGTAATCAGCGCAGCGTAAAAATAGATTATTCGCCGGCCAGATATGGATATTTCATTTTACCCTTAGTGAAAATGAAATATTTTAGGTGATAATGTTACGCAAAAGTAAACAAAAGCATGAGGTCAACCATGAGCACTGAACGCAGCGTATTCTATATCTCTGACGGCACCGCCATCACTGCGGAAGTGCTGGGCCACGCGGTGCTGTCGCAGTTTCCGGTGAATACCAACAGCGTGACGCTGCCGTTCGTGGAGAATGTGCAGCGCGCCCAGGCGGTGAAAGCCCAGATCAATGCGCTCTACCAGCAGAGCGGCGTGCGTCCGCTGGTGTTTTTCTCGATTGTCACACCAGAGGTGCGCGACATCATTCTGGAGAGCGAAGGCTTCTGCCAGGACATCGTGCAGGCGCTGGTGGCACCGCTGCAGAGCGAACTGGGCGTGGCCTCGATGCCGGTGGCGCACCGTACCCACGGCCTGACCGCCAGTAACTTAGGCAAATACGATGCCCGCATCGCCGCGATTGATTACACCCTGGCGCACGATGACGGTATTTCGCTGCGCGGGCTGGAAGATGCGCAGGTGATTCTGCTGGGGGTATCGCGCTGCGGCAAAACCCCGACCAGCCTGTACCTGGCGATGCAGTTTGGTGTACGCGCGGCTAACTATCCGTTCATCGCTGATGACATGGATAACCTAAAGCTGCCGCCTGCGCTGCGCGCCCATCAGCACAAGCTGTTTGGCCTGACCATCGATCCGGAACGGCTGGCGGCGATTCGTCAGGAGCGCGCTGAAAATACCCGTTATGCGTCGATGCGTCAGTGCCGGCTGGAGGTCGGTGAAGTGGAGGCGCTGTTCCGCACCCATCAGATTCGCTATCTCAACAGCACCAATTACTCTGTCGAAGAGATCGCCACCAAAATCCTCGACATCATGGGCCTGCGCCGCAGCATGTACTGACCTCACCTGCCAGGTTGTAAAGCCTGGCTGCCGTCAGTAATGAATAGCCTTTTGATTTAGCTGGTTGAATTCACGGGCTAATGGTTTATTGTGATCATCATCACTTCCCGGTATTTCACCGCTGCGAAGAACAGATTTTTGAGAATCCCAATGAACAAAACTGATGAACTGCGCACCGCGCGCATCGGCACGCTGCTGACGCCGGCCGCGCTGGCGCAACAACACCCCATTTCGGCGGCGATTGCCGCTAACGTTACCGCCGCGCGTCAGCGCATCGCGCGCATCCTGACCGGTGAAGATCCACGCCTGCTGGTGATTATCGGCCCCTGCTCGCTGCACGACCCAAAGGCCGCGCTGGAGTACGCAGAGCGTCTCAATCTGCTGCGTGAACAGCACAAGGACCGGCTGGAAATTGTGATGCGTGCCTACTTTGAGAAGCCGCGCACCGTAGTCGGCTGGAAAGGTCTGATTTCCGATCCGGATCTCGATGGCAGCTTCGACGTCAACCGCGGCATCGCTATCGCGCGCCAGCTGCTGCTGGATATCAACGCCATCGGCATGCCAACCGCCACGGAATTCCTCGATATGGTGATCGGCCAGTTTATTGCCGACCTGATCAGCTGGGGCGCGATTGGCGCGCGCACCACCGAGAGCCAGATTCACCGTGAAATGGCCTCGGCGCTCTCCTGCCCGGTGGGCTTCAAGAATGGCACCGACGGCAATGTGCAGATCGCGGTTGATGCGATTCGCGCCGCGCGCGTCAGCCATATGTTCCTGTCACCTGACAAAACCGGGCAGATGACGATTTATCAGACCAGCGGCAACCCGCACGGTCACGTGATCCTGCGCGGCGGGCGTCAGCCGAACTATCACGCTGAAGATGTCGCCGCTGCGGCCGCCAACCTGCGCGACTTCAACCTGCCGGAACAGCTGGTGATCGACTTCAGCCACGGCAACTGCCTGAAGCAGCATCGCCGCCAGCGCGATGTGGCGCAGGACGTGGCGGCGCAGATCCGGGCCGGTTCGCGGGCAGTGGCGGGAGTGATGATTGAGAGTTTCCTGCAGGAGGGGAATCAGAAAGTGGTGAGCGGCCAGCCGCTGACCTACGGCCAGTCGATTACCGATCCGTGCCTCGGCTGGGATGACAGCGCGGAGGTGCTGGCGCTGCTGGCGGCTGCCGTGGACAGCCGCTTATGATGCCTGCTAGCTGGAGCAGCTTACCTCCAGCGTTTTTCCCCACTCCGGCGGCCGCTGGCGCAGTTCCGGACTGATGGCCGCCTCGTTAAACGGCTGCTGCAGCGCCAGATGTAATCTGGCCAGCGCCGCCGTTTCCCCCTGCTCAACCTCATCGATCACCTGCTGGGCCAGATAGTTGCGCAACACCAGCGCCGGGTTAGCCGCTTTCATGACTGCCTGACGCTGCGCATCGCTGACGCCATCCTGCAGCAGGCGCTGGCGATAGCCGTGATACCAGCGGTCAAAGGCGTCACGGTCGATAAACTCATCGCGCAGCGGTGAACGCGTCTCTGCCTGCTGCGTCTCGCTCAGCAGGCGGAACGTCAGGGTGTAATCGCTGTGCTCTGCCGTCATCAGCGCCAGCAGGTCAGTGAGGATGGCGTTATCCCCCGCATCGGCGGTCAGCAACCCGAGCTTCGCGCGCATTTTCTCGCCCCACACCCGCATCAGCTCGCTCTCGTAATGGCTGAGCGCCTGTTTCAACTGTTCCGTGCTCAGCAAACCGGACAGCGCATGCGCCAGGCGGTTGAGATTCCACAAGCCGATCATCGGCTGGTTGCTGAAGGCGTAGCGCCCCTGATAATCGCTGTGATTACAGATGAAATCCGCATCGTAGTCATCAAGGAAACCGTATGGCCCGTAATCGAGCGTCAGGCCGAGGATCGACATATTGTCGGTATTCATCACTCCATGCGCGAAGCCGACGCTCTGCCACTGGGCAATCAGGCTGGCGGTGCGTTTGACGATATCGGTAAACCACAACAGATAACGATCGGCCTCCTGCTCCAGCTGCGGCCAGTGATGATGAATCGCGTAATCCGCCAGCTGGCGCACTTTCTCCGGCTCACCGCCGTAATAGAAATGCTCGAAGTGACCAAAACGCAGATGGCTGTCGGCGATGCGCATCAGCATCGCGCCGCGCTCGCGGGTTTCACGCTGGACCGGTTCGTCGCCAATGGCCAGCGCCAGCGCGCGCGTGGTCGGGATGCCAAGATGGTGCAGCGCTTCCGAGGCGAGAAACTCGCGCACGCTGGAACGGATCACCGCGCGGCCATCACCCATGCGTGAATAGGGGGTCAGGCCCGCGCCTTTCAGATGCCAGTCAAGTTTGCGGCCGTCGGCCAGTTGCTGTTCGCCCAGCAGCAGACCGCGTCCGTCACCCAGCTGACCGGCCCACACGCCAAACTGGTGCCCGCTGTAGACCTGCGCCAGCGGCGACATGCCGGGAAGCAACGCTGCGCCATACCACACGCCGTGGCCCTGGCCAGCAAACAGCGCGGCATCCAGGCCCATCTCCTGCGCCAGCGCGTCATTGTGATAACACAACCGCCCGCCGGCAAGCGGCGTTGGGTCCAGCGCGGTGTAGAATCCCGGCAACGTCTGCTGCCAGCTATTAATAAATTGCATCGACACTCCGGAAGGTGCGCAACGGTGCGCCACCCGCATTGCGTTTAAAGATAAAGCGTAGTCTACCGTCGGGGTGACGGAGAAGACAGATGAAAGGTTATTGCTGTGAAGGCGTGGTGAGCGTGACGTGCGGATAGATGAGATCGCTTAACCGTTCCGCTTTAACCACCGGGAACAGACTGCCCTGCAGCTGCGCGCCGCTCAGGGAACTGACTTTCTCCAGCAGGGCATTATCGTCAACGCCACAAATAATTATTTGCGGGGCGTAAGCGGAAAAATTATCGATAACAGTCTGAATAAATGGCGTAAATGAGGCACGTTTCGCCAGCGCATGAATAAACGCTTTGTCCATTTTTAACACGCTAAACAGATTTTCGTATACTGCCGTAGCCGGTGCTTTTCCTGCCCCAAATTGAGAAAGCGATAAGCGAAATTCCTGATGCAGGCGTGCTAACAGCGGCTGCTTTTTACCAGCCGATAATTGCGGAAACGTTTCACTGATATCCAAAACAATAAAGGGAAGTTGTTTAAATTTCCTTAAGAGAAACTCACTGGCCAATAGCGTTGTGGCCATAGATTCATCAATACGAACCAACGCGATAATTTGATGTAACTCAAAAAAGTCACGGTACTTTTCCAGCAGCACTAACTGGCTCTGCAGCAAACGTAATTGCTGGGCATCGTCAAGCTGCGGCAACAGCAAGTCCTGCGGCAGCGTAATCGGCGCACTGTCATGAACAAACTGGGTGACCAGCTCAACCGCAGTCAGCTGGCCCGCCAGAGAATAGGCAGGATAAAACCAGGTTTCCGACTGATAGTCGGCAGATAAATGGACTTTCATTTTTTACAGCCAGATGCAGTGGCAATTGGCGCATCGTATATCAATGAAAACGGTCAGGCAATAGGACCAAACGTTAGAAGAGACGCCGTTTTCTGTCTAATTACCGACTTTTCTGCATCAAATAATACTTAAGCCAAATGATCCAGGTTAATGTCCATACTGATTAAATTCACTGACGTCTATTTTTAGTCACAAACCCGATTGCGGTAAAGTGCCATTTTAAATGAGAGTTATATTTGGCGGAAAAAACAAATAAATCGGATCAAAACCCATCTGTTTATTACGCCTTTTTTTAACACTAATGGGTTAAGCGGATTAGATGCGACGCGCCTGCCAGAATACTTTGCGCCAGTAAACATTATCCAGCGAGGAGCGGATCACGCCCTGGCTGGTGGAGGCGTGAATGAAGGTATTGTCGGTGTCATAGATGCCCACGTGCAGGCCATTTTCACCGCTGCCGGTTTTGAAAAATACCAGATCACCGGGCAGCAGATCACTTTTATCGATGCGCGTGCCGATATCAGTCTGATCAATCGTTGAGCGCGGCAGCTGCAGGTCAAAGCGGTCACGAAAGGTCAGGTAGACAAAACCCGAGCAATCCACGCCACCGCGGCTTAACCCGCCATAGCGATAAGGTGTACCGCGCCAGCGGCTGAGCTGATCGTTAAGTTGCGCAATCACGGTGATGGAGTCAGACAGACGGCCATTGGGCGGCGGCGCATGATGGCTACAGCCCGCCAGCAGCAACACGAGGAGAAACAGGGTCAGCCGCATCAGAATAGTCCTTAAAAACGTCGTCCGGCTGACACTGTAGCGACAAAGCGGCGCGGCGCGCAAGTCAGGGAAGATAAAGCAGCGGCCCCTGTGGCGTCTCCAGCTGCACGAATTCGGCCTGATAAAGCGGTGCCAGTCGCTCGGCGGTCAGCACCTCGCGCGCACCGCCCTGACTGACTACGCGGCCCTGATGCATCAGCCAGACGCGATCGGCATGGCGCAGGCTGTGGTTGAGATCGTGTCCGCTGGCGACAATGGCGATGCCGGCCTCGCTGAGCTGCAACAGCAGCTTATCCACCGCGCGCTGCTGTGCGATGTCAAGCGCGGTGAGCGGCTCATCCAGAATCAGTAACGCACCGCGCGGATTAATTGCCGGATGGATCTGCAGCACCACCGCCGCCAGGCGCACCCGCTGCCACTCACCGCCGGAGAGCTGCGCCAGCGGACGCGTCAGCTTATCCTGCAAGCCAAGCTGCTGCAGCAGGTCAGTGAGCGTCGCCTGCGCGTTATCGCCGCCCGGCGGGCTGTGCAGCCGCAGATAGTGCCACACCGGCAGCGCCGCAGGCGCCGGCTGCTGCTGCGGGAGCCAGGCGCGCTGCTGTGCCAGTGCGGCACCCGACCAGCTTTGCAGCGGCTGTCCGGCCAGCGTCAACTGCCCTTCGGCGTCGAGCAGGCCAGCGAGCGCAGTCAGCAGCGTGCTCTTGCCGGCGCCGTTAGGGCCGACCACGTGCACGCGCTCACCGCGGCAGAGCGTCAGGTTCCCCGCGCTCAGCCGTCCAGGCACGCGCAGGTCGTGGCACTGCAGCAGCATTACGCCGCCAGCGCCTGCTCAATGCGCTTCAGAATGATCGGATCGTCCGGCGTCATGTCCGGCGAGAAGCGCGCAATCACCTCACCCTGTTTGTTGATGAGGAACTTTTCGAAATTCCACAGGATATCGCCCGGCGCTTTCGGCGCGCGGCCTTTGCTCTCCATGCGCTCAAGGAAACCGCTGCCTGCCGGGCGTTCGGCTTCCGGCTGCGCGGCGACCAGCTGACGGTACAGCGGATGACGCTGCTCGCCGTTAACCTCCGTTTTGTCGAACAGCGGGAAGGTTACGCCGTATGTGGTGCTGCAGAAGGTTTTGATCTCTTCGTTGCTGCCCGGTTCCTGCTCAAGAAACTGATTACAGGGGAAGCCCAGCACGCTGAAATCTTTGTCCTGCCAGGCCTTCTGCAGCGACTCCAGCTGTTCATACTGCGGCGTCAGGCCGCATTTTGATGCTACGTTAACCACCAGCAGCACCTTGCCCTGATACTGTGCCAGCGTGGTTTTTTCACCGTCCAGCGTAACCAGTTCTGTCTGATAAAGGCTCATCGTCGATTCCCGTTGTTGATTGCACTGTGCCAGCCGCAGCTAGCGCGAAGACTTTACTAATAACATGATAAACAGCGGCGCGCCGAGCGTGGCAGTGACCACCCCAATCGGCAGCTCGGCCGAGGTCAGCACCAGCCGTGCCAGAATGTCCGCCGCCAGCAGTACCGCCGCGCCCGCCAGCGCCGCGGCCGGCAGCAGGGAGCGATGATCGCTCAGGCCGCTGAGGCGCAGCAGATGGGGGATAACCAGTCCGACAAATCCAATCGCACCGGCCATCGCCACGCTGACGCCCACCAGCCAGCCCATCGCCAGCACCAGCAGATTGCGCCACAGCAGCAGTGGCAGGCCGAGCTGCCGCGCCGACACCTCCCCCAGCGCCAGCAGATTAAGCGTCCGGGCGCTGGCCAGCAGCGCCAGCGTCACCGGCAGCAACGCCAGCATCATCCAGCCGTAGCGCCAGTCGATGCCGCTAAAGCCCCCCATCATCCAGTACATCAGCTGGCGCAGATCGAGGCTGGTGCTAAAGTACACCGCCCACGTCATGATGGCGCTACAGATAATGCCGAGCGCCACGCCGGTCAGCAGCAGACGGCTGACCGACAGCTGACGATGGGCAAAATGCAGCAGGATCAGCGTGATCAGCAGCGCGCCCGCCATCGCTGCCAGCGCCAGGCTCCACAGTGCGCCGTTACCCAGCAGCACTGCCAGCACCAGGCCAATGCCGGCACCGTTCGATACGCCCAGCAGCCCGGGCTCCGCCAGCGGATTGTTGAACAGCGCCTGCATCACCACGCCGCAGACTGCCAGCGCCGCGCCCACCAGCAGCACCGCCAGAGTGCGCGGCAGGCGCAGCTGCCAGACGAACAGATCGCCGCTGGCAGAAAACCATTGCAGCGGAGAAATCCAGCTGTCGCCCGTGCACAGACTGAGCACCAGCAGCAGCAGCACTGCGGCAGTAAGCGCGCCGAGCCAGCGCCGGCTGCGACGGTCGGCCTGTTGGGCCAGCTGATCCAGCAGAGTCATAAGTAAGATTGGCTGAGAAAACAGAGATTTGATTGTAGAGAGATTACGCTAAAAAGAAAGCCGCGCCTGCAGCGTGCTGCCGGGATTGCGCGCATAAAAAAGGCCGCTGAGCGGCCTTTTTGTCATACTGAAATCAGTCAGCATCCTTGGGTGACGCGTTCTCCACGCGACTTTTCAACTTCTGCCCCGGACGGAATGTCACCACGCGGCGGGCGGTGATTGGAATATCTTCCCCCGTCTTCGGGTTACGGCCCGGACGCTGGTTTTTGTCACGCAGATCAAAATTACCAAATCCGGACAGTTTTACCTGTTCTCCGTTTTCCAACGCGCGGCGAACTTCTTCGAAAAAAAGCTCTACCAACTCTTTGGCATCGCGTTTGCTCAACCCGAGTTTTTCAAACAGGTACTCTGACATTTCAGCTTTTGTAAGCGCCATAGGTTCAATCCCTCAAGGTTGCCTGGAATCGCTCTTTTAATGCTGCAACGCATTTGGCAACGGTCGCAGCAATCTCCTCTTCTTCGAGTGTCCGGCTGGTATCCTGCAAAATCAGGCTAATCGCGAGGCTCTTTTCACCCTCGTTTACGCCCTTACCACGGTACACGTCAAACAAGTTTACGCCAACTACCTGATTTACGCCAACTTTCTTACACTCCGCGATGATATCTGCTGCGGGCACATTTTCAGCCACTACCACAGCGATGTCACGGCGGTTTGCCGGGAAGCGTGAGATCTCGCGCGCGTCAGGCAGGACGCGGTCTGCGACCTTATTCCAAAGCAGTTCAAACACTAAGGTGCGGCCGTTAAGATCCAGCTTACGTTCCAGCTCCGGATGAACCACCCCGATAAATCCGATTCGTTCGCCGGCTAAATAAATGCCTGCACTCTGTCCCGGATGCAGCGCCGGATTGGCTTCTGCACGGAACGAAATCGCGTCGAGTTTACCGGTCAAATCCAGCAGCGACTCTAAATCGCCTTTCAAATCATAGAAGTCAACCGTCTGGCGCGCCAGATCCCAGTGCTCTTCGTAGCGGTTACCGCTCAGCACGCCCGCCAGCATAAGATCCTGACGGATACCGAGATCGGCCTGCGTATCAGGCACAAAGCGTAAACCGCTCTCAAACAGGCGCACGCGGCTCTGCTGACGGTTCTGGTTATACACCACGGCGCCGAGCAGACCGGTCCACAGCGACAGGCGCATCGCCGACATATCGCTGGAAATCGGGCTGGGCAGAATCAGCGCTTCTTCGCCCGGATGCAGCAGCTGCTGCACTTTCGGATCGACAAAGCTGTAGGTAATCGCTTCCTGGTAGCCTTTATCCACCAGCAGGTTTTTGGCACGCTTCAGCGACAGATCGGCTTCACGGTGCTGGGTCATCAGCAGGCTGGCTTTCACCGGCACATCCGGAATGTTGTTGTAGCCGTATACGCGCGCCACTTCTTCGACCAGGTCTTCTTCGATGGCCATATCGAAGCGCCAGCTCGGGGCGATGGCCTGCCATTCGCCGTTGCCGACGGTGACGTCACAGCCGAGACGGGTCAGGATATCGGTCACCTGCTCATCCGCAATGACGTGGCCAATCAGGCGGTCCAGCTTCTCACGGCGCAGCGTAATGGTAGCGCGTGCCGGCAGTTTGCTGGCATCGGTCTGATCGATAACCGGGCCGGCTTCGCCGCCGCAAATCGCCAGCAGCAGCTGAGTGGCGCGCTCCAGCGCCTTATGCTGCAGCGCCGGATCGACACCGCGCTCGTAGCGGTGGGAAGCATCAGTATGCAGACCATGACGACGCGCACGCCCGGTGATCGCCAGCGGATCGAAGAACGCGCACTCAAACAGCACGTTCTGCGTCGCTTCGTTGACGCCGGAGTGCTCACCGCCGAAGATGCCACCCATCGCCAGCGCTTTGTGGTGATCAGCAATCACCAGCGTATCGCTGTGGAGGGTCGCTTCGCTGCCGTCAAGCAGCGTCAGGGGTTCCCCCTCTTTCGCCATGCGCACCACGATACCGCCGTCAATGCGGTCAAGATCGAAGGCGTGCATCGGCTGGCCGAGCTCCAGCAGCACGTAGTTAGTGATATCCACCACCGGATCGATCGAGCGGATACCGCAGCGGCGCAGCTTTTCGCGCATCCACAGCGGCGTTTCTGCTTTCACGTTTACGCCTTTTACCACGCGGCCCAGGTAGCGCGGGCAGGCATCGGTGGCGTCAACGCGAATCGGGAAGGTGTCGCTAATGGTGGCTTTAACCGGCTCGATGACCGGCGCCTGCAGCGGCAGGCCATTGATCACCGCCACGTCACGCGCGATACCGATGATACCCAGGCAGTCGGCACGGTTTGGCGTCACGCTGATTTCGATGGTGTTGTCATCCAGCTGCAGGTACTGGCGAATATCGGTGCCCACCGGCGCATCGGCTGGCAGCTCGATAATACCGTTGTGATCGTCAGAAATCCCCAGCTCGGAGAACGAGCACAGCATGCCTTCTGACGGCTCACCGCGCAGTTTTGCCGCTTTGATTTTGAAATCGCCCGGCAGCACCGCACCAACGGTCGCCACCGCCACTTTCAGCCCCTGACGGCAGTTTGGCGCGCCGCAGACGATATCCAGCAGGCGATCGCCACCGACGTTGATTTTGGTGACGCGCAGTTTGTCGGCGTTCGGGTGCTGGCCGCACTCCACCACTTCACCCACCACGACGCCATGAAACGCCCCTGCCGCCGGGTCGACGCCGTCGACTTCCAGACCGGCCATGGTGATTTGCTCAGACAGCGCGGCGCTGTCCAGGGCTGGATTTACCCATTCGCGTAACCAGAGTTCACTGAATTTCATTGGATAACCTGCCCTTATTTAAATTGTTTGAGGAAACGTAAATCGTTTTCGAAGAAGGCGCGCAGATCGGTCACACCGTAGCGCAGCATGGTCAGACGCTCCATGCCCATCCCGAAGGCGAAGCCGGAGTAGATTTCCGGATCGATGCCCACGTTGCGCAGTACGTTCGGATGCACCATGCCGCAGCCCAGCACTTCCAGCCATTTGCCGTTTTTACCCATCACGTCCACTTCAGCTGACGGTTCGGTGAACGGGAAATAGGACGGGCGGAAGCGAATCTGCAGGTTCTCTTCGAAGAAGTTGTTCAGGAAGTCATGCAGCGTGCCTTTCAGATTGGTGAAACTGATGTCTTTATCGACAATCAGACCTTCCATCTGATGGAACATCGGGGTGTGCGTCTGATCGTAATCGTTACGGTAAACGCGGCCCGGCGCGATGATACGAATCGGCGGCTGCTGATTTTTCATGGTGCGGATCTGCACGCCGGAAGTCTGGGTGCGCAGCAGGCGCGTGGCATCGAACCAGAAGGTGTCGTGATCGGCGCGCGCCGGGTGATGCCCCGGAATATTCAGCGCATCAAAGTTGTGATAATCGTCTTCAATTTCCGGACCGGTCGCCACCGCGAAACCCAACTCGCCGAAAAAGGTTTCGATACGATCGATGGTGCGGGTCACCGGATGCAGACCGCCATTCTCAGTACGGCGTCCCGGCAGCGACACGTCGATAGTCTCTGCCGCCAGGCGGGCATTCAGCGCCGCGCTTTCCAGCGTATCTTTACGCGCGTTGAGACGGTCCTGTACCTGCTGTTTGGCGTCGTTGATGACCGCACCGGCCGCCGGACGCTCTTCCGCCGGCAGTTCACGCAGGGTGGTCATTTGCAGCGTCAGGTGCCCTTTTTTACCCAGAAATTCGACGCGCACGGCGTCCAGGGCGGCGATATCCGACGCCTCGTCGATGGCGGCCGTGGCACGGGCCACCAGGTCTGCGAGTTGGGACATGATTTCCTCTTCTTCCAGCCGGGCTGGTCAGTTCTCGTTGGGATCGTGCGATCCGATTAAGTGTCGCCGGAAACAAAAAAGCCTCCACGAGGGAGGCTTTCAGCGCGATTTTTCGTTTCTTTTCTTATGCGCAAAAGCCCCTGACGATCAGGCGCTAAAGTAAAAAAAGAAACGGAAAATAGCAGCGTGCATGCTTGCGTTACCTTGTCTTGATAGAAACCGCACTATTGAAATGCCCTGCGGCTAAAATGTCAATCATTTGCGTGGGTTGCAGGCAATAAAAAAGGGAGCAAGCTCCCTTTTTTACCTGACTTACGCCAGAGCTGATTTTGCTTTTTCAACCAGTGCAGTGAATGCCACTTTGTCGAATACAGCGATGTCAGCGAGGATTTTACGGTCGATTTCAATGGACGCTTTTTTCAGGCCATTGATGAAACGGCTGTAAGAGATACCGTTCTGACGCGCCGCAGCGTTGATACGTGCGATCCACAGCTGACGGAACTGACGCTTACGCTGACGACGGTCGCGGTAAGCATACTGACCAGCTTTGATAACAGCCTGGAAGGCAACGCGGTAAACACGTGAACGTGCACCATAGTAGCCTTTAGCTTGTTTTAAGATTTTCTTGTGACGTGCGCGAGCAATTACACCACGTTTTACGCGAGCCATGTGAGCTCTCCTATATCATATTCTGTGATTTCCCCATCATCTCTCGTGCCGCAGTGGCGTTGGCTGCCTTCATTCATCCCGGTCACTTACTGATGTAAGCTTCGGGATTCATTCCGTTGCCGCCTGACTGCAACCCGAAATCTATCGGGGAATTAAAAAAGGGTTAACTTATGCGTACGGCAGGCAGGCAACAACCAGACCCAGATCGCCTTTAGACACCATGCCTTTTGGACGCAGGTGACGTTTACGCTTAGTAGACTTTTTAGTCAGAATATGACGCAGGTTTGCGTGCTTACGCTTGAAGCCGCCAGAAGCGGTCTTCTTGAAGCGCTTTGCGGCGCCACGTACAGTTTTAATCTTTGGCATTTTTACAAATATCCACTTCGCATTGTTAATAAAATGAACCAGACAGGCGAATAAAAATCCGCGCAGCGCGAACGCTACGCGGCATTATTACTTGAAAGCCTACTGTTTCTTCTTAGGTGCGAGCACCATAATCATCTGGCGGCCTTCGATCTTCGTCGGGAAGGATTCGACCACTGCCAGTTCATTCAGATCTTCTTTCACGCGGTTAAGCACTTCCATACCGATCTGTTGGTGCGCCATCTCACGACCACGGAAACGCAGCGTGATTTTGGCTTTATCGCCCTCTTCCAGAAAACGAATCAGGCTGCGGAGTTTTACCTGATAGTCGCCTTCATCGGTACCAGGACGGAATTTGATTTCCTTGACCTGGATAACTTTTTGCTTCTTCTTCTGTTCCTTAGAAGATTTGCTCTTTTCATAAAGGAACTTGCCGTAATCCATAATGCGGCAAACCGGCGGTTCGGCGTTCGGGCTAATTTCAACTAAATCTACGCCAGCTTCTTCTGCTTTCTCAATCGCTTCGCGCAGTGAGACAATGCCAAGTTGCTCGCCGTCTACGCCAGTTAAGCGCACTTCGGTGGCACGGATTTCGCCGTTGATACGGTTCGGACGCGTCGGTTGTACTCGTTTTCCGCCTTTAATAACCTTATTCCTCTAATTGGTGAAGATGTCGGCTGCGAATCTCTTGTTGCAGCTTCTCAACAAACACATCTACGTCCATGCTCCCGAGGTCTTTACCACGGCGGGTGCGCACGGCAACTTTGCCTGCTTCCACCTCTTTCTCACCGCAGACCAGCATGTAAGGGACGCGACGTAATGTGTGCTCGCGGATTTTAAAGCCTATCTTCTCGTTTCTCAAGTCTGCTTTGACACGAATGCCAGCATTCTGCAATTTCTTCGTCAATTCACTGACATATTCTGCCTGGCCGTCGGTGATATTCATCACCACTGCCTGTACCGGCGCCAGCCAGCTCGGGAAGAAACCGGCGAACTCTTCGGTCAGAATCCCGATGAAGCGCTCCATCGAACCCAGAATCGCACGGTGAATCATCACTGGCGTCTGACGATCGTTGGTTTCGCCCACGTAGGTGGCCTCCAGACGTTTCGGCAGGGAGAAGTCTAGCTGAACGGTGCCGCACTGCCAGGCGCGGTCGAGACAATCGTGCAGCGTAAACTCAATTTTCGGGCCGTAGAAGGCGCCTTCACCCGGCTGATATTCGAACGGAATGTTGTTCTCTTTCAGCGCTTCGGCGAGGTCCACTTCGGCACGATCCCACATCTCATCGCTGCCAATGCGCTTCTCAGGGCGCGTCGACAGTTTCACCACGATTTTTTCAAAACCGAAGGTGCTGTACATGTCATAGACCATGCGGATGCAGCTGTTCACTTCATCACGCACCTGATCTTCAGTACAGAAGATGTGGGCGTCATCCTGGGTAAAGCCGCGCACGCGCATCAGACCGTGCAACGCACCTGACGGTTCGTTACGGTGACAGCTACCGAACTCCGCCATACGCAGCGGCAGGTCGCGGTACGATTTCAGACCCTGGTTAAAGATCTGCACGTGACCCGGACAGTTCATCGGTTTGATGCAGTATTCACGGTTCTCTGAAGAGGTGGTGAACATCGCTTCTTTGTAGTTGTCCCAGTGCCCGGTTTTTTCCCACAGCACGCGGTCCATCATGAACGGACCTTTCACTTCCTGGTAGTCGTACTCTTTCAGCTTGGTGCGCACAAACACTTCCAGCTCGCGGAAGATGGTCCAGCCGTCATTGTGCCAGAATACCATACCCGGTGCTTCTTCCTGCATATGGTAGAGATCGAGCTGCTTACCGATTTTACGGTGATCGCGCTTCGCGGCCTCTTCCAGGCGCTGCAGATACGCCGCCAGCTGTTTCTTGTCTGCCCAGGCCGTACCGTAAATACGCTGCAGCATTTTGTTGTCGCTGTTGCCGCGCCAGTAGGCTCCGGAGATTTTCTGCAGTTTAAAATGATGGCAGAAACGCATAT
Organism: Pantoea sp. B_9; assembly: GCF_008632015.1. Lineage (NCBI taxonomy): Bacteria > Pseudomonadati > Pseudomonadota > Gammaproteobacteria > Enterobacterales > Erwiniaceae > Pantoea > Pantoea sp. B_9. The sequence continues at coordinate 580,291 of NZ_VWVL01000001.1, forward strand.
TCGGCACGTGCGGACCGCGGCACATGTCAATGTATTCTTCATGGTGATACAGGCCAGGACGATCGTCATGGCTGATGTTTTCGTCGAGAATAGTGGTTTTGTAGCTTTCGCCCCGCGCGGCAAACACGTCACGCGCTTCCTGCCAGCTCACCTTCTTCTTCACAACGTCGTAATTGGTCTCAGCCAGCTGGTGCATGCGCTTTTCCAGCAGCTCAAGATCTTCCTGGGTCAGCGTATGGTCGAGATCGACATCATAATAGAAGCCGTTATCGATAACCGGACCGATGGCCATTTTGGTATTCGGCCACAGCTGTTTGATCGCATGCCCTAACAGGTGCGCACAGGAGTGACGAATAATTTCCAGACCGGCTTCATCTTTCGCGGTGATGATAGCGACCTGCGCATCGCTGGTGATCGGATCAACCGCATCCACCAGTTCGCCATTGACGCGACCGGCAATGCAGGCTTTCGCCAGACCCGGACCGATATCCAGCGCAATGTCCATCACGCTGACCGGACGGTCAAATACGCGCTGGCTGCCATCAGGAAGAGTAATTACTGGCATTTCATATCCTTAATTGCAGTGGTAAGCCACACGAAAGCCTACATGCAACACTGAGTTTTGTTTGGTTAACCTGGCGCGATGTCAGACCCACACTGTCGGAATGACGCCAGGCGCGTAAAGCGGCAACGATGATAACAGCTTTCCGCAGTGAGCAAAACCCGCGAAGAAATGCGCTAAGCCAAAGAGAGATAAAAAAAAACCGCCGCGCGGCACAGGCCGGGCGACGGTGTAACAATGCGCTCTGGTTTACATCGCGTAAGAGAGCTGGACCGTGGTTTTGGTGTCGGTACGGTCTGGCGCAGATTCTGGCGGATTGTTATTCCAGGTGACGTTGTAGCCCAGTTTCAGCGCGAAGTGGTCGTTGATCGCCACCTGCAGTGCGGTTTCGGAGTTCAGCGTGGTGTCTTCACCAAAGCTGCTCAGCACCGACACACCCTGGATGAATTTGGTGGTGTCAGTCAGCTGCCACTGATAGCTCAGCGCGCCGTAGCCCAGGGCTTTGGTTTCGTGGCCGCCATCGTGGAAGTCATCGTAACGTACACCCGGACCGAATTCAGCACGCAGCGAGTGCACCGGACCGTTGAGGATCTGACGACCGTAACCGGCGGTCAGAACATCGCGTGAATCATAACCGTTCAGGCGGTCGCTCAGCCAGCTCGCCTGACCGAACAGGTAGTCAGCGCTGTTGAGGTTGTAACGGCTACGGCCACCGATGTTATAGGTTTCCGACGAGCGCTCATCGTTGGATGAGGTATTCGCGGCGTTACCCCACAGGCTGTACGCCGTTGAGGTCTGATACCAGGTCATGCTGGTTGACGCGGTCAGCGATGAGCTGGTGGTGTTACCGGTCTGTGCCAGGTAACCGGCTGACGCGGTGCCTTCAAACGGTTTTTTTGCCGTAGAAGGGTCATCCATTGAGGTGAAGACAGCGTTATCTGCAAAGGCCTGGTGACAAAATGCTCCGGCGGAGAGCAACAAAACAGCGGACAGCTTATTGAAGGCTTTCATTAAAAGGTAACCCGTACGACAGTTGAAAAAGAGATGAGTCTGGAGAATTTTCCCGGGCAATCAATGCAATTTACGGTAAGTTTTGTAAAAAAGTATGAAAGCACCAGAATCGCCAGGTTTTGCGCTGGCACCGCGTGTGGATTGGGAATCTTCCCATTTCCGGCGCGCATTATAGGCGGCAAATAACCAAATAACAGCTTAAATGCTACAAGAATTTTCTGCCGACCCTGACAGGACTTTACGCTGTGCGCCGCCGGGCGATTGTGCAGAATTCGCTCTATCGCAGGCGCTGGTCTACGCTGAAATCTGTTCGATAACAATGAGGTGAAAAGATGAGCGATCATGATCTCAAGCGTTACGTTGTCACCTTCCGTTATCAGGAAAGGGGTCTTGGCGATCTGCAGGCGCTGAATAGCGCGATGGTTAACGGTGGTTACAGCACCACGTTACACGATGCGGACGGCCATCCGCACGAGCTGGGCACCAACAGCTTTGGCATTGTGAGTGCGCTGGAGGAGCAGGCGCTGGCGGAACACGCCGCCGGGCTGGCGGCAGTGGCACTCGATCAGCAGCCGGACGCTGATGTCACCACGCTGGAAGCGTTTCTTAAAGCGCAAGCCTGACGCAATCCGCAATTTGCGCATTGCCGCTGGAGTTGTGCAAGTTTTGCGCGTTACAATCGACCTTACGCAGCGAATAAAGAGGATTACCCGATGTGGTCAGCCATTAGTCGTCTGTTAAGCGAGTACGCCGGCGATGCCGAAATCACCGAACGTCATGAGTTGCCCGGTGGCGATATTCATCCGGCGTGGCGCCTGCGCTACGGTGAGCTGGAAGTGTTCGTCAAATGCAACACGCGCGACATGCTGACGCTGTTCAGCTGGGAAGCCGACCAGCTTGATCTGCTGGCGCGTACCCACACGGTGCGCGTGCCGAAGGTCTACGGCGTCGGTAACGATCGTGACACCAGCTTTCTGCTACTGGAATACATTCCCCCGCAGCCACTCAACGCCCAAAGCGCATTCCAGCTCGGCCAGCAGCTGGCCCATCTGCACCAGTGGAGCGAGCAACCGCAGTTTGGTCTCGACTTCGACAACAACATTACCACCACGCCGCAACCCAACAGCTGGTTACGCAAATGGTCGGTGTTTTTCGCCGAACAGCGCATCGGCTGGCAGCTGCAGCTGGCGGCGGAGAAAGGCGTGCATTACGGTGACATGGAGTTGATCGTGGATTGCGTGCAGCGCAGCCTCGCTAATCACCATCCGCAACCGTCGTTACTGCATGGTGATTTGTGGCCAGCCAACTGCGCCGGCAGCGCAAGCGGCCCGTGGCTGTTCGATCCCGCCTGCTACTGGGGCGATCGCGAATGCGACCTGGCGATGCTCAGCTACTACGCCGATCTGCCGCGCCAGATTTACGAAGGGTATCATGCGGTGTGGCCGCTGCCGGAAGGCTTCTCGCAGCGTCAGCCGGTGTATCAGCTCTACTATCTGCTCAACCGCGCCAACGTCTTTGGCGGCAACTGGGCCGGCGAAGCGCAGTTCGCTATCGGCCAGTTGCTGGAGGAGGATGCGCTGGGCCAGCGCCAGGTCAGACCGGCCTGACGCCTTACAGCATGCCGAGCAGTTTCAACACGAAGTAACCGGCCACAGCGATGATCACCGGCAGAATATACAGCGGAAAAATCTGCAGCAAAATGGTGTGGCGCGGCACATGGATTTTCTCTTCCAGCTGCGCCCGCGTGCGCCCTTCGCTGCCCTTTGCCTGTTCCAGAATCATCTGGTCTTCAATGCCTTCTTTAATATGGCGCGCCTGACGCCCCATGCGTGCGCCCGAGGCCTGCAAAGCGATGCCCACGAATATCAGGATATAGATCAGCCAGAAGCCAATATTGGCCCCGCCGTTAAATTCCGGCACCGGCGAATTGTTCCAGAACACATTGAGAAACGGCGTGTTGAATTTAATCATATCCACCATCACATGCACGAAGTCGAGCATCACGGCGTCGATGCCGGGCTGCTTTTCGCTGTGTTTAAACATGAAGCCTAAGATGGAGATAAGGGTGGATAACAGCGCCGGAATAAAAATCACCCAGCCAGCCACTCGCTTGAGGATGGCGATGCGGCCAGCCTGTTGATACGTCATGGTGTCTTCCCTTCACAAACAGTAGTTTTGCCCTAAGTCTACCTGCACTACAGCAAATTTTCCTGAAAAATGCGTAACCTGCCATAAGTCGGTTTTCGCCGCCGCCCATGTTAAGGTAGGGCAAACTGTCAATGGAGCTGTTGTATGACCTATCGTCGCCCTGTGCTGGCCGCTATTTTTGATATGGATGGCTTACTGATTGATTCTGAACCGCTATGGGATCGCGCCGAGCTGGAGGTGTTTGCCAGCCTGAATGTGGATATTAGCCGCCGCCACGAGCTGCCGGATACGCTCGGCCTGCGCATCGATCAAACCGTACGCATGTGGTACGAGGCGCTGCTGTGGAACGGACCGGATCAGGCCGAAGTCACTCAGCGTATTATTGCCCGTGCGCTGGCGCTGGTCGAAGAGACGCGGCCGCTATTGCCCGGCGTAGAGCAGGCGCTGCAGCTGTGTCAGCAACAGGGCCTGGCGATTGCGCTGGCCTCGGCGTCTCCGCTGGCGATGCTGGAACGCGTGCTGGAGATGTTCAATCTGCGTCACTACTTTAGCGCCCTCGCCTCGGCTGAAGCGCTGCCTTACAGCAAACCGCATCCGCAGGTGTATCTGGATGCTGCGGCAAAGCTGGGGGTTGATCCGCTCAACTGCGTGGCGCTGGAAGACTCGTTCAACGGCATGATCGCCAGCAAAGCCGCGCGCATGCGTTCCATTGTGGTGCCTGCCGCCGAACATCGCCACGATGCGCGCTGGGCACTGGCCAATGTGCAACTGGAAAACCTGACGCAGCTGCAGGCGGAACATCTGTTTAACTGATCGGTGTGCATGGCGCGTTACGCCTGGCTGAGGTTTCGCCCGGTTGCCAGGCGCAAAAGTAAGCCAGACCGTTAATTTCCCGTGCTTTTTTCAGGCGCGGGTCAGCAAAAAATTCACTCTTCGTTACAGCGTCACCGTTCTCATTTACTGGATAAATCCCTATACTGGATGCATCGACAGTTTTTGCAGCTAGGTTCCATCATGACGGCCGAAGGCCATATCATTTTTGCCATCGCCAGTGCGATATTTGCCAAACGCGCCGAACTGACGCCGGTGATGGCCAGCGCCGACTGGTGGCATCTGGTGCCGGCTGCGCTGCTGACCTGCCTGCTGCCGGATATCGATCACCCTAAATCGGTGCTGGGCCAGCGGCTAAAATGGCTGTCGCAGCCGATAGCCCGCGCTTTTGGCCATCGCGGCTTTACCCATAGCCTGCTGGCGGTGGCGGTCAGCCTGTGGCTGTTTCAGATTAACGTGCCGGCTGACTGGTTCCTGCCAGCGGATGTCCTGCAGGGCATGACGCTCGGCTATCTGAGCCACATTGTCGCCGATATGCTGACGCCCGCCGGCGTGCCGCTGCTGTGGCCGTGCCGCTGGCGCTTTCGCCTGCCTATCCTCAACAGCCAGCAAGGCAACCAGCTGGAGCGCGCGCTGTGCCTCGCACTTGTAGGTTATGCGCTGTGGTTTCCGCCCGGTATGCCGTCGTTTGGCGCTAACGGCTGGCCGGAGCAGCTGTTCAACAACCTGCAGAACGGCATTGGCCGGCTGGTGAACGGCAGTACGCGCTGAAGTGTTTTTCCTTCTGCCAGCGATTGCTGAAATAATCGCCTTAAATTCCATTTAGTTATAACCCAGACGATTTAGATATATTGTTCCCGCAGGGCCAACTGGTACCATGCCGCGACAGTTACAGAGGATCCCTCTGCTATTTACGGTTACGCGGCGCGATCGCGTGGCGACCTTCAGGAGTTAACAATGAATATTCCTCTGATCATCAATATCGTGGCATTTGTCGCGCTGCTGATTGCGTTAAACCGCGTCGGCAACCAGAGCTGGAGCCTGTCGAAGCGTGTGCTGACCGGCCTGGTGCTGGGGGTGATCTTTGGCCTGGCACTGCAGGCCATTTATGGCGAAAACAGCCCGGTGGTGAAAGAGTCGATTGGCTGGTTTAACATCGTCGGCAACGGTTATGTTCAGCTGCTGCAGATGATTGTCATGCCACTGGTGTTTGCCTCAATCCTTAGTGCGGTGGCGCGGCTGCATAACGCCTCGTCGCTGGGCAAAATCAGCGTGCTGACCATCGGCGTGCTGCTGTTTACCACCGCCATTTCCGCACTGGTAGGCGTGCTGGTGACCGGCCTGTTCCACCTCAGCGCCGAGGGACTGGTACAGGGCGCGCAGGAAACCGCGCGTCTGAGCGCCATCCAGAGCAACTACGTTGGTAAAGTCGCGGATCTCAGTACGCCGCAGCTGCTGCTCTCCTTTATCCCGAAAAACCCGTTTGCCGATCTGGCCGGTGCCAATCCAACGTCGATCATCAGCGTAGTGATTTTCGCCGCTTTCCTCGGTGTGGCGGCGCTGCAGCTGCTGAAAGATGACAAAGCCAAAGGCGAGCGCGTGCTGGTGGCGATTGATACCCTGCAATCCTGGGTGATGAAGCTGGTCCGTCTGATCATGAAGCTGACGCCGTACGGCGTGCTGGCGCTGATGACCAAAGTGGTTGCCGGTTCCAACCTGCAGGACATCATCAAACTGGGCGGCTTTGTGGTGGCCTCGTATCTCGGCCTCGCGATCATGTTTGGCGTTCACGCGCTGCTGCTGTCAATCAACGGTATCAACCCGCTGCGCTTCTTCCGTAAAGTCTGGCCGGTGATTACCTTTGCCTTCACCAGCCGTTCCAGCGCCGCCAGTATTCCGCTGAACGTGGAGACACAGACGCGTCGTCTGGGCGTACCGGAATCCATCGCCAGCTTCTCGGCCTCGTTTGGCGCGACTATCGGCCAGAACGGCTGTGCCGGCCTCTATCCCACCATGCTGGCGGTGATGGTAGCGCCGACCGTGGGTATCAACCCGTTTGACCCGGTATGGATCGCCACGCTGGTCGGTATTGTCACGCTGAGTTCAGCCGGTGTGGCGGGCGTCGGTGGCGGCGCGACCTTTGCCGCGCTGATCGTCCTGCCGGCGATGGGACTGCCGGTCACGCTGGTGGCATTGCTGATCTCCATCGAACCGCTGATTGATATGGGCCGTACCGCGCTCAACGTTAACGGCTCGATGACCGCCGGTTCACTGACCAGCCGCTGGCTGGGTATGACCGACAAAAAAGTGCTGGAGAGCGACGAACACGCGGAACTGGCGCACCGCTAATTAACCCGTTTTCCCGTAACGGCAGGCCGCAAAGCCTGCCGTTTTTTTTTGCCGTTTTCTGCACTTTTTTCCGCAATCGTGGCGCTAACGTCAGGAAAGCGTTAAGCATGGTAAACGGAGGCAAAATCGACGGTTTTTTGCTTGAGTTTGCGCGCTGAAAGGCGAATGCTGCGGGGAGTTACCGCAGGAGAACCCTCATGAGAAACGTTATCGCCTCAATGCTGGCGTTAACCCTGATAGCGCCAACTGTAAGTTTTGCTCATCCGTATGGCTGGGGTCCGGGACCCGGCCCGCACTGGGGTGGTCCGGGACCCCGCTGGGGACATCCCGGACCGCTGCGTTTTCTGCCGGAGGCCGCGACCGCCGTGCTGATTGGCGGACTGACCTACTACCTGCTGAACGGTAGCTACTACCAGCGGCAGGGCGACACCTACGTGGTGGTCCAGCCACCGGATGGCCCACCGGCCAGCGCCATGCGCGTTCTGGATTACAACGGCAAACGCTATTACGTGCAGGATGGTCACTACTATCAGCGCGAGATCAGCGGCAGCTACATTGAGGTGCCGCGGCCGTATGGGCTGTAAGCGCACAAAGAAAAACGGCCCGTCTGAGACGGGCCGTTTGTTATTCTGCTGCCGTTACTGCGCGGCTTGCGGATCGGTATCGTAATCCTTACAGCTCTGGAAGCCGTAGTTCATGACGCGACCGGTGTCGTTATAGCTCACAAAGTAAGTCTGCTGTTTGCCATCACGCTCACCAATAACGTAGGTCTGGCAGGTACCCCGTGCGTGAACCATGGTAATCTCGGTTGACGCCGGTCCGGCAATCTGGCGCACCTGTTCACGCGTCATGCCTTTTTTCACATCCTTCACCACAGGCTTAGTCACGTAGCTTTCCGCACGATCGTAAGTTGTACAACCAGACAGGGCTGCCAGCGTCATAGCGGCAGCGATACATCCCAGCACTTTATTCATCTTGTTGTTCCTCATACTTTGTCCATGTCCCACTAAGCCTGGAACATAATTCCAGATTTATCAACTCAATGGCGGTGCTTTCGGTCAGTTCTGAAGCGTCAGGATTACGTAAAGATGCTGTGTTGCCGTCACCGGCTCCGTATAATCGCGGCGCAAGATACATCTTAAAGCCAAAAATAACACAGAGGATCAATGACACCTGCACACCCTAACCGGCTGGTTTATGCCATTACGCTCGGCCTGCTCGCCGCGCTCGGGCCGCTTTGTATCGATCTCTATCTGCCTGCCCTGCCTGAACTGGCGCGCGACCTCGGTAGCGAAACCGCCACCGCCCAGCTAAGTCTGACCGCCGGTCTGCTGGGGCTGGGCGCCGGACAGCTGCTGTTTGGTCCGATGAGTGATAAGTTTGGTCGTATTCGTCCGCTGCTGCTGTCGCTGGCGCTGCTGTTCATCGCCTCGATTGGCTGTGCGCTGGCGAAGGATATTCACGCTCTGCTGGTGGCGCGCCTGTTTGAAGGGCTGGCCGGTGCCGGCGGCGCGGTGCTGTCGCGTGCCATTGCCCGCGATATGTATAGCGGCCATGAGCTGACGCGTTTTTTTGCCCTGCTGATGCTGGTGAATGGCCTGGCGCCGATTGGTGCGCCGGTGCTGGGCGGTGCGCTGATGACGGTGCTGAACTGGCGCGGCATCTTTGTAGTGCTGGGCGCGATTGCCGTGCTGCTGATTCTGCTGGCGCGCTGGAAGCTGCGCGAAACCCTGCCGGCCGAACGCCGTAGCCAGGGATCGATCCTCTCCGCCTGGGCGGCGCTCGGCCAGGTCATCACCCACCGGCCGTTTATGGGCTTCTGCCTGACGCAGGGCTTCATGATGTCCGGCATGTTTGCTTATATCGGCGCCTCGCCGTTTGTGCTGCAGCAGATTTACGGCCTGTCACCGCAGGCGTTCAGCTTGTGCTTTGCGGCGAACGGTATTGGCCTGGTGATTGCTTCCCAGACCAGCGCCCGGCTCTGTCCGCTGTGGGGCGAATATCGCGTGCTGAAGGGCGGCCTGACGCTGGCGTTTGTCGCCTCCAGCTGCCTGCTGCTGGCCGGCGTGAGCGGCGCGCCGCTGCCGCTGGTGCTGGTGGCGCTGTTCTTCACCATCGCCAGTAACGGCGTGATCGCCACCACCGCGTCATCGCTGGCGATGCAGAGCCAGGGCCACCGCGCCGGCAGCGCCTCGGCGGTAATCGGTGTTGCGATGTTCTCGCTCGGCGCGCTCAGCGTACCGATCACCGGCCTTGGCGGCACCTCGGTAATCAGCATGACGGCCACCATCTTTGGCTGCTTTATGCTGGCCATCGTGATGTTCATGCTGCTGGCGCAGAAACCAAAAAGCGCCTGAATTGCCAACAGAAACACCGGACAACAAGCCGTTCGGCTTGTTGTTTTTCTGCGGAGGCGTTAGCTTTAGCACATGATTCGCATTGTGCCGTCAGGCTACCGACTTGAGGAGAGGTTCATGTCACTGCAGCAGGAAATCATTCAGGCCCTGGGTGTTAAACCGGTTATCGACCCGCAGCAGGAGATCCGCGTCAGCGTCGATTTTCTGAAGTCCTATCTGAAAGCCCATCCGTTTATCAAAACCCTTGTGCTCGGCATCAGCGGCGGTCAGGACTCAACGCTGACCGGCAAGCTGGCGCAGACTGCTATCACTGAACTGCGTGAAGAGACCGGCGATCACGACTACAGCTTTATCGCCGTGCGCCTGCCGTATGGCGTGCAGGCTGACGAGCAGGATTGTCAGGATGCGCTGGCATTTATCCAGCCGGATCGCACGCTGGTGGTCAACATCAAAGAAGCGGTACTGGCCAGCGAGCGCGCGCTGCAGGAGGCGGGCATTGCCCTGTCGGATTTTGTGCGCGGCAACGAGAAAGCGCGCGAACGCATGAAAGCCCAGTACAGCATTGCCGGCATGACCAAAGGCGTCGTGGTCGGCACCGATCACGCCGCAGAAGCAGTGACCGGCTTCTTTACCAAGTACGGCGACGGCGGCAGCGACATCAACCCGATTTTCCGCCTCAACAAAGGCCAGGGCAAACAGCTGCTGAAAGCGCTCGGCTGCCCGGAACACCTCTATCTCAAACACCCCACCGCCGATCTGGAGGACGATCGTCCCGGTCTGCAGGATGAAGTGGCGCTGGGCGTAACCTATCAGCAGATTGATGATTTCCTTGAAGGCAAAACCATCGACGCCGACGCGGCGAAAATCATTGAAGGCTGGTACACCAAAACCGAGCATAAACGTCGTCCGCCGATCACCGTGTTCGACGACTTCTGGAAGAAGTAATCCCTGCGGCTTCCCGCTCCCCCGGCGGGAAGCCAGCCTCTTCACGTCCCCGCTGGCGAGAAAACGCGCACGCTGATATACTGTATGCACAACCAGTAAGCGGAGCGTTCTTTGGTCAGACGAGCAAACCGCCATCGCCTCGAATTTGATGCGGCGGCTATCTATCAATATCCCGAACATCTGCGTCAGTGGCTGGAAGGCTTGCCTAATCAGCCGGGCGTTTACACTTTCCACGGTGATAACGACAACCTGCCGCTGTACATCGGCAAGAGTATCAACCTGCGCAGCCGGGTGATGGCCCATTTTCGCACGGCGGATGAAGCCAGTATGCTGCGCCAGGCGCGACGCGTCAGCTGGATCCCCACCGCCGGGGACGTAGGCGCACAGCTGCTCGAAGCGCAGATGATCAAAACACAGCAGCCGCTGTTCAATAAGCGCCTGCGCAAAAACCGCCAGCTGTGCTCGCTGCAGCTGGGCGACGGCGCACCGCAGGTGGTGTACGCGCGCGATCTCGATTTCTCCTCCTCGCCTGACCTGTACGGGCTATTCCGCAGCCGCTTTGCCGCGTTAGAGAAGCTGAAAAGCCTCGCCGATGAGCTGCGCCTGTGTCACGGCCTGCTGGGATTAGAGCGCCTGCAACCGGGGCGCGGCTGTTTCCGCGCGGCGCTTAAACGCTGTGCCGGTGCCTGCTGCGGGGCGGAACCGCTGGCGGCGCATCAGCAGCGCCTGCTGGCCGGGCTGGAGCAGCTGCGCGTGGTATGCTGGCCGTGGCAGGGCCCGGTGGGTATGGTGGAGCGCGGGACGGAGATGACGCAGATTCACGTCATCGATCACTGGTTCTGGCTGGGATCGGTCAGCAGTGAGCAGGAAGCGCGTCAGTTGCAGCGTGCGCGTCACGGCTTCGACCATGACGGCTACAAAATTCTCTGCCGACCGCTGCTGTCCGGCGTTTATCCGCTGATTGAGCTGTAACGCAAAACCGCCGACGCTGCCCAAAGCACAGTGTGCCATGGACAACGTCGGCGGTCTCAAACCGGTGAGCTAAACGGCTTATTCGCCATCAGCCGGCGGTGGCGGCATTTTACCGTCATGCGGGCCTTTTTCTGTCAGACGTTTCTCAAAGTTGGCGTTGTACTGCTTCTTCTGGTCTGGCGTCAGCACGTTATAGATCTTGTTCTGGGTTTCCAGCATCTTCAGCGCATGCTCTTTCGCATTGGCGCTCATTTTGTCTGCCTGCGCTTCTGCTTTGGCACGGTCAAAGGTGTCGGATGCGATGATGCTGTGGTTAGCACGACGCTCTTCCAGCGATGGACGCTTCATGTCTTTGTGGCTGTCACGCAGGATGTCGCGAATCTGGGTTTTCTGCGCGTCGGTCAGGTTGAGGTCTTTGAACATCATGTCCATGCCGTGGTGGCGCATCGGCTTGTGCATCGGTTTTTCACTGCCCGCTGGCGGCGGCGTCAGGTTGTCAGCCGCAGCATGGACGATATTGGCGGCACCGAAAGCCATTGCGGTAGCCAGAAACAGGGAGGTCAGTTTACGCATAATATTGTCCTTACTTTTCAGTTTAATGACGACAGCCTGTGTCGCGTCTTCGGAAACAAGCATACGACGCTGAACGTCAACTACTCAGAGGCTGAGTAAAGCCCTGCAAGCATAAAAGACAGTTATCGGGCAATCATGGAGAGATTGCGAAGAAATGCGTGAGGAATTGCAAAAGAGTATGACGATCAAGGGGAAAGCGCAGGAATTAAGGAGGAGTGTAATGGCTTTGTCGGTTTTGCGGAAGGGAAAATGTCGTTAATTTGCGCACGTTCTCTGCTCACCCGTGACCTCTCCCGTCACAGGGAGAGGAGGGATTGCCGGGTAAAGCTTTCGATTACAACTCCAGCGCCTGGGTCTGCTCACTCTCCTCCACCAGCATCAGCCCGGCGCGCAGGCCCGGTGCCACGTTGGGATTGGGGAACAGCACATATTCACGCGCCTGCTGCACGTAATAGCGCCGCTCACCCTCTTCCGCCAGCAGCGTGCCCTGCGGGAAAGCCGTGAAGTTGAGAGTTTCCGGGCCCATGTGCAGAACAAACTGCTCGCCGTGCCGGGTGATTTGCTGTGTTACGCGATAATGGCGCGGCGTCTCGCGCACCGGCGGCAGCGCCTCACCGTACAGCAGCGCCGCCAGCGCACGCTGCACGCCGCTGAACTGAGTGAGATCGTTCTCGCCAAACGGCAGCGCCTTTCCCAGCTCCAGCGTACAGCTGGCTGCCGCGTAGTGTTCACAGCTGAAGTGGGTGAAGGTGCCGCCCGGCGCACGGTGAAACACCAGCGCCTCCAGCTCGGCCGCTGCCAGCCAGTGTAAAAAATCCGCTGGCCATGGCTGGCTGTTGAGCGGCATCACGCCAAAGCGCGTATGCCACGAACCGCGAATCGCGGTGTGCAAATCGAGATGCCAGCGAATTTCGTGATCGAGACACTCGCACCAGAAGTTCTCCAGCGCCTGCTCCAGCTGGAGCGCGCGCTGCGCCTCCGGCACGTCGGCCACCTGTTGCCAGCGGCCACCGAACAGCCGATTGATATCATAATGCTGGTAGCGTTTGCCGCTGCGCAGCGCCGCCGGGTTGCCGAGGATCACCAGCAGGCGCACGGCCAGCGGTTTTTCCCCCTGCAGCAGCGGCGTCAGCAACAGGTTGAGGATCTCCACCGGGGCGGTCTCGTTGCCGTGAATCCCGGCAGAGAGAACCAGCGCCTGCTGCGTGGGCGTATGCGGTGTCAGGGATAGTATGCCCTCATCATGCCACTGCCAGTGCAGGTGGGCGTTACTGCCCTGCCGCTGCGCGGGCGGGCGGCCTGACAGGGTTTGCTGTAAAAAGTCCTGCATGTTCACTCCTTTCTGACACAGGGGGCAACACATTTGCCCCCGGCGTTAACGCTGAAACGCGTAGACACTGCCTAAGTCTAGCAGCTGTGTCAGCTCGTCCAGCGCGCTTCGCCCTTCGCTCAGCAGCTGCGGATCGGCCAGATCGGCCTGCGTCAGGCGGTCGCGATAGTGACGATCCACCCAGTCATTCAGACGCGTAAACAGGCGATCGTTCATCAGCACGGCCGGATTGACGGCCTGACGCTCCGCCTCGGTTAACACCACGCGCAGACGCAGACAAGCCGGTCCGCCACCGTTGCACATGCTCTCACGCAGATCGAACACCTGCAGCGCGCGAATCGGGCCGCCGCTCTCCACCAGCTCGCTCAGGTAGCGCCACACGCCGGGATGCTGGCGCGACTCTTCCGGCAGCACCAGCCGCATGCCGCCGTCCGGATGCAGCAGCAGCTGGCTGTTAAACAAGTAGGTGTTCACCGCATCGGCCACTGACACCCGATCGCGCGGCACCACAATCGGCTGGAAGCCCGGCACCTGATCCGCCAGCTGTTGCAGCAGCTGGGGCTGGTCGACAAACGCCTCTTCATGGCAGAAAAACACCTGCTGATTGCTGACGGCGATTACGTCGTTGTGGAACACCCCCTGATCGATCACCGCCGGATTTTGCTGAGCAAACAGCGTGCGCGCGTCATCCAGCTGATGCAATCTCGCCACCGCCGCGCTGGCTTCACGCGTCTGGCGCGCCGGATAGCGCGCCGGTGCGCTGCCCTGCTGCTGGCCGTCGCGACCGTAGACAAACAGCTGAACGCCGGGCGCGCCATAGTCAGCGCCGAAGCGGTTATGGTTGGCTGCGCCTTCGTCACCAAACAGCGCCACCTGCGGCAGCGCGTCGTGTACGCTGAAGTGGCGGCCATCGCGGAAAATGGCGCGCAGCAGGTCGGCGGTTTCCGGCGCTTCAATCGCCCGGTGGAACTTATTGTTGAGGTTGGCAACGGTAAAATGCACTTTGCCGTCGGCGCTGTCGGCCGATGGCGAAACCGTGGCCGCATTGGCCACCCACATCGCCGACGCCGAACTGGCCGCTGACAGCAGCTGCGGTGCCTGCCGGGCTGCTTTGGCCAGCACCTGCGCATCGCTGCCGCTGAATCCCAGCTGGCGCAGCAGCGGCAGATTAGGCCGCTCGTGCGGAGGGATAACGCCCTGCACATAGCCCATGTCGGCCAGCGCCTTCATTTTCAGCAGCCCCTGTTTAGCCGCCAGCCGCGGATTGGAGGGCTGCAGCTGATTGCGCGTGGAGGCTTCGTTGCCAAACGACAGGCCAGCGTAGTGGTGCGTCAGGCCGACCAGACCATCAAAGTTTGCTTCAAACGCCTTCATGATGTCGCTCCTGAAGCAGCAAAATCGAGCCCTGGCGACAGGCTGCCCGGCAGCGCTAAGCTGCTGCTCTCCAGCGAGGCCATCGGCCAGGCGCAGTAATCCGCCGCGTACCAGGCGCTGGCACGGTGATTACCGGAGGCGCCCACGCCGCCAAACGGTGCCGAACTGGCGGCGCCGGTCAGCGGTTTATTCCAGTTCACGATGCCGGCGCGCGCTTCCAGCAGCAGCTGATCAAACTGGTCACGCTGCGGTGACACCAGCCCGCACGACAATCCGTAGCGCGTGTCGTTGGCGAGGCCAATCGCCTGCGCGTAATGGTCGTAGCGGATGACCTGCAGCAGCGGTCCGAACACCTCTTCGTCAGGCAGTCCGGCGACGCCGGTCATGTCGATGATGCCGGGCGTAATAATCGCGCTGTCGCGATCCGGCCAGCGCATCGCCAGCAGCACCTTGCCACCCAACTCAACCCGCTGCTGCCAGGCGGCGAAGATCTGCCCGGCGGCGGCGGGCGAAATCACGCTGCCCATAAACGGCTGCGGTTCGGCGTCCCACGCTGCGGGTTTGAGGCGCGCACTCACCTCGACCAGGCGCTGCAGGAAGGCATCGCCTGCCGCACCGCGTTTCACCAGCAAACGACGCGCGCAGGTGCAGCGCTGGCCGGCGGTAATGAACGCCGACTGAATAGCGATATGCACCGCGCCATCAATGTCGGCCGGATCTTCCACAATCAGCGCATTGTTGCCGCCCATCTCCAGCGCCAGCATTTTCTCCGGCTGTCCAGCGAACTGGCGATGCAGGTGATAGCCGGTGGCCGCGCTACCGGTAAACAGCAGGCCGTCAATCTGCTCCGCCTGCGCCAGCGCCTGGCCGGTATCACGTCCGCCCTGTAACAGCGCCAGCGTACCCGCCGGCAGGCCCGCTTCCTGCCACAGCTGCACGGTTTTCTCTGCGGTGGCGGGGGTCAGTTCACTCGGTTTAAACAACACGCAGTTGCCCGCCAGCAGCGCCGGCACGATATGTCCGTTCGGCAGATGGCCGGGGAAGTTATACGGCCCAAACACCGCCAGCACGCCGTGCGGCCGGTGGCGCAGTGAACTCTCACCTTCGGCCTGTTCGCCGGTGCGGGTGTGATAAGCCTTAATCGAAATGGCCACTTTATTGATCATCGCCTGCACTTCGGTCAGCGTTTCCCAGCGCGGTTTGCCGGTCTCACGTGCGATGATCGCCGCCAGCTCGGTTTTATCCCGCTCCAGCAGACGGGCAAAGTCCTCTACCCGCGCCTGGCGGGCAGCAAACGGCAGACGTGCCCATGCCGGGAACGCTGCGCGAGCCGCTTCACAGGCCGCCGCCACCTGCGCCGCAGAGGCTGCATTGCCCTGCCATAAGATCTCGCCGCTCACCGGATTGTGTTTACTCAGCGTATCCGCGCTGCCCGGCTGCCATTCACCGTTGATAAAATGCGTCATGCGTTATTCTCCTCGCGACCCAGGGTAACCACCCGCAGCGAATCGCCATAGTCGCAGCGCAGCGCGGTGCGCTGCTGCTGATTAATCAGAACCTGACCGGATGCGACATCGACCGGCAGCAGCGCCACGCGAAACTGCTGATAGTCGCAGTTCGCCACCAGACACAGCGGCCAGTGCGCCTCGGCTTCGCCTTCGCTGGCGGTCAGCACTTTGCTCTTGCGGATGGCGCGGATGCGGTCGATCTCACACTCCAGCGTCGGGCCGCCGTCAAAGATGTCGATATAGTTGAGATAGCGGAAACCCTCGGCTTCCAGCACCGCGCGCGCCGGCGCGGTTTTCGGGTGGACTTCGCCAATCACCTGTTGTGCCGCTTCCGACAGATAGTGGATATACAGCGGATGCTTGGGCATCAGTTCTGCGATAAAAGCTTTTTGCCCGGTGCCGCTGAGAAAATCGGCCTGGCGAAACTCCATGGAGAAGAAACGGCTGCCCACACTGTCCCAGAATGGAGAATGTCCCCGCTCGTCGCTGACGCCGCGCATCTCCGCAACCACGTGCTTCATGAAGCGCTCGCGGAAATTCGCCATAAACAGAAAGCGCGACTTGGACAGTAGATGGCCGTTTTTACCGTCGCGGTAGTCAGGATCGAGGAACAGCGTGCACAGTTCGCTGCTGCCGGTGTGATCGTTACTCAGCGACAGCGTCGGCAAACTGGCGTAAACGTTCAGCTCTTTCGAGGCGTGTACCTGGGTACCGACGCGGAAGTTGTACCAGGGATCCTGCAAACCCACCGCCACTTCAATGGCGCAGATGCCGACGGCGCGATTGTCACTGCTATCCGCCAGCACAAACACGTAGCCCTGTTCAGCGCGCGGCAGCGCGTCCTGCCAGGTTTGCAGCGAGCGCTCAATGCGCGCCTTCAGCGTCTCGCTGTCAGCGGGCAGCGAGGTCAGACCGCCGCCGGTTTTCCCCGCCAGCGCCAGCAACTGCGGCAGATCGTCACGTTCGACGGGGCGAATCACCATCATGATGTGGCTCCTTTGAGCACGCGTGCGCAGGCGCGTTCGAAGCGCGCCAGCCCTTCTTTTACTTCATGCTCGCTGATGTTCAGCGCCGGGGCAAAGCGCACCACGCTGGCACCGGCGATCAGAACCATCACGCCCTCTTCCGCCGCCGTCAGGTTGAACTGTTTGGCTTTACCGGCAAAATCGTCATTCAGTACCGCGCCAATCAGCAGGCCCAGGCCGCGAATCTCTTTAAACACCGGCAGCCGCTGGTTGATCTCCTGCAGCGCCGTGACAAACCACTGGTGCCGCTCGGCGACGCCAGCCATAAACTCAGGCTGATTGATCAGCTCCAGCACTTTACCGGCCACCGCACCGGCCAGCGGGTTGCCGCCGTAAGTGGTGCCGTGCGTGCCGACGCCCATCACCTGCGCCAGATCTTCACGCGTCAGCATCGCACCGATGGGGAAGCCGCCGCCCAGCGCCTTGGCGGTGCTCAGCACATCAGGCGTGACGCCGTAATGCATATAGGCATACAGCGAGCCGGTACGGCCGACGCCGCTCTGCACTTCATCAAAAATCAGCAGCGCCTGATGGCGGTCGCACAATTCGCGCAGTCCGCGCAGGAACGCCGGATCGGCCGGTAATACACCGCCCTCGCCCTGAATCGGCTCGACGATGACCGCGCAGGTCTGGTCATTAATTAAGGCCGCCGCCGAGGCCAGATCGTTAAAGGTGGCATGCTGAATGGCTGGCGGTAACGGGGCGAAATCGCGCGAATAGGCGGGCTGTCCGCCGGCTGAAACGGTGAACAGGGTACGGCCGTGGAAGGCATTGGTGAAGGCGACGATACCGTTTTTTTCGGCACCGAAACGGTCGTGTGCCACTTTACGCGCCAGCTTCAGCGCAGCCTCGTTGGCTTCCGCCCCGGAGTTACAGAAGAACACGCGGTCGGCAAAGGTGGCATCAATCAGCTGCTTCGCCAGGCGCAGAATCGGTTCGTTGGTGTAGCCGTTGCCGGTGTGCCACAGTTTACCGGCCTGCTCGGTCAGTGCCTGCTGCAGCGCGGGATGAGCATGGCCAAGCGCGTTCACCGCGATGCCACCGGCAAAATCGATGTACTCTTTGCCCTGCTGATCCCACAGCGTAGAACCCTCGGCACGCACCGGCACAAAAGCCGCAGGGGCATAAACCGGCATCATCCATTGATCGAAATCGTGACGTGAAACCTGCAGTGACATAGCCATTTCTCCTGCCTCACTTCGGGTGAAGCTTTTGTTTTAAAATTGTTAAAAGTTGCTGAGTTGCAGCTCGACTATAGAGTGCAGTTAACGTGCCAGCCAGTGGAAAAAATGCATAAATCAGGTTCAGCAACGAAATATCAATGGCTTACACCCTTTCGCTATGCACATTTAATGCATAAAAAGTGAATAACCATCCGATGACAGCGGCACCGCAGTAATTTGTTTAGCGGATTTATGCATTCGCAAAATGAAATATTGCTTTTGTGATCGCACAGCAGATATTTCGCCAAAATGAGGCGTCTGCTGCGCCATTTTGGGGCGTGCTGCGCTTAGCGGGTGCAAGTGACAGCCCGGTTCTGGCATCGGCGTGGTGCATGTTGACCGCTTATTAGTAACAACTGATTAACTTATTTTGGCTACCCTGTGCCAGGCTGGCCGGTAATTAAACGCATTAAAGATCGGGATATTATTTAGCCTGAAATAAACCGACACAGTGCGTCAATGCGGATAATTTACGGGGTGACTATCAGCCTGCTTTGATTCATAAGTATTGAACTTTAAGGCATAGGCTTGTGCTATTTAAGGCAATAAAACGCTATTTTTATTAAGTGATACCCCTCTTAACTTAATCATTACATATCAAAAAGATAAATATTAATCGTCGATTAAACGCTCACTTAATCATGATAAGTAAAAGCGATTCCCATTTCCGAATAATGGAATTGGCGTATAAAAATCGCACAAATAGCCAATTAGAAATTATTTGTTACAACTATTGCACTACTGATCTTTATCCTTTTGTGTCATTTTCTTGTCACCCCACCAGGGGCTTAAAAAATTAAAAAATAACACAGGGTAAAAATATAAATGATGAAGCGCACTTTACTGGCAGCAGTCATGCCATTGCTGCTGGGACTTTCTGTGGCTCAGGCCGCTGAAATCTATAATAAGGATGGTAACAAGCTGGATCTGGTCGGCAAAATTAACGTGTCGCACCTGTTCTCCGATGACACCACCAATGATGGTGATACCTCATCGTATGTCCGTATCGGTTTTAAGGGCGAAACCAAAATTACCGATCAGCTGACCGGCTACGGTTTCTGGCAATCGCAGTTCAGCCTGCGTAACACGGAAGGCGCCGATGCGCAGGCCGGTAATAAAACCCGCCTCGGCTATGCGGGTCTGAAGTTTGCGCAGTTTGGTTCGATCGACTATGGCCGTAACTATGGTCTGATTTATGACGTGCTGGGCTATACCGATATGCTGCCTTTCTTCGGCGGTGATTCCGGTTATGTCGATGCTTTCCTGTCCGGTCGCTCCACCGGCGTGCTGACCTGGCGTAACAAAGATTTCTTCGGTCTGGTTAAAGGCTGGAACGTCGCAGCGCAGTACGAAGGCAAGAACGAGCGCAGCGACAGCGCGGCAACGCCAAACCTGGCGGTACGCCGCTCCAACGGTGATGGTTTCGCCCTTTCCACCTCGTATGACACCGACTTTGGCCTGAGCGCGGTTGCCGCCTATGCCAGCCTCAATCGCGTCAGCGCGCAAAACCTTGCCACTTACGGCAGAGGTGAGAAAGCCGAACACTGGGAAACCGGGGTGAAATATGATGCTAACCAGCTCTATCTGGCGACCATCTACGGCGAATCCCACAACGCTACGCCAATCGGTAACATCGGGTTCGCCAACAAAGCGGTGAATTTTGAAGCCGTGGCGCAGTATCAGTTCCTGAACGGTTTCCGTCCGTCGCTGGGCTACGTGAGCTCAAAGGGCAAAAATATTGAAAACGTCGGCGACGCCTGGCTGTTCAAATACGCGTCCGTGGGTGCCACTTACTACTTTAACAAGAACATGTCGGTCTACAGCGAATACCGCATCAACCTGCTGAAAGATGACAACGCGCTGCGCCTGAAAACCGACGATATTACCGCGGTCGGTCTGGTGTACCAGTTCTGATGATGATTTACCCTCATGGCATCCCGGCAAGTGTCGGCTGAGGATGCAGCAAAGGGCAGCTCCGGCTGCCCTTTTTCTCTGGTGCCGCGCTGATTATGGCGCCAGCAGGTCGAAGCGGTTTTCGCCCCCCTGCTCCAGCATCACCGGCGGCTGCACCTGCAGCGTAATCCAGTTGGAAGTCACGCGATTTTGCTTGCTGTCCTCCAGTGTCACTGACAGGCGATAACTGTTGTTCGCCTCAGGCGACGCATCCCACGCCGGCATAATAATACTCCAGCCCTGCGGGTCGTTGGGATCGGCACCCGGCGTCAGGCTCAGCGCCTGCGTATCGCCCTGCCAGCTGACTTTACTGATTGGATGCGCACTGCGGATCTGCAGTTTCAGCGGCAAACTCTCGCCCGCATTAAGCTGCCACGGCGGCGTGGCGAGGAATACCGACAGGGTTTTACGCTGGCGAAACTCCAGCACCGGCGTATTGCTGCGCGTGACCAAATCATAGCGGCTACCGCGCAGCGAACGCGCGGCGGCGACGTTATCCGGATTGAGCTGCTGACTGAGCGCCACGCCAAAGCGGTAATTAAGACGTAAGCCGAGCTGATCCTGGCTCTCGCCTTCATTACTGGTTTTGTGGCTGGCCGATACGGTGACCAGCGGCACTGGCGTGTAGGAGACGCCCAGCGTCAGCGCTGAAGGATTGTGGTAGCTGTTGCCGGAATTAAACAGATCGACATTGTTGCCGAGATACTGCTGCCAGCTGACCGACACGCCCAGCTGGCGGTAAAACGGCAGATAGCCCTGGGTGGTAACATCATACCCGCGCGCCAGCCGCTGCTGCTGGAACGGGTTGCGATTGCGCCAGCCGGACAGCGGCGTGTAGTAGTTGGCGGATAAGCGCAGGTAATCGCTCCAGGCCTCGGTGCCCAGCGAAGCGCGCTGCAAGCCGCTGTCGAACAGCCGATCAACGAAGCCGTTATAGCCCAGCAGCCAGCTGCCGGCCACCCAGCGCTGTCCCAGCCCGGCATTGCCCACCAGCCCGTCATCGGTCTGGTGCACGCCCAGCTGGCTGAACGTGAGGTAATTGTAGCGATCGGCCCATGGCGTCAGCAGCGAAGCCCCGCTGCCGCTGAAGTTGCCCTCCATATCGACGTTAAGATCGATCTGTGCCTGGCCATAAGGCGACAGCAACGACTGCCCTTCATCCGCAACCCGGGTAGCAACCTCATCACGAAAATGGTTAAACGCCCAGATTCCGGCCTGCTGACCCAGCGTGGTATCGCTGTCGCTGTTCTGGCTGGCCTCACCGATGCTTTTGGCAATACCCGCCAGCTTTTTACTGAACGCCGACGTATCGTCCTGATAGCCCAGCGCCGGTAATTCATCAGCAATTTTCTGGAAACGTGCCGGATCGGCAAACGGTGTTGCGGAGACGTCGCTGTTGTCGGTGAAGGCCTGCGCAGGCGCAACGGCCGCCAGTACAGGGGCCCCTAAAGTTACAGCAGCGAAAATTTTGCGGGTCAGAACCAATGGCAGCATAGCAAAAGAGTAGTCGTTTCAGTTTAGAATTTGAAGTAGCTCACAAAACTGTACGAGGTTACCTTAACATATCCTTGCGCCAACGTAGGACTTGTCTTGCTATGTTTCAGAATTTACGCCACCCGCGGGCATGCAGGGCGATCAGACGGGAAAACACGTCGTGCGTTCCCCTCTCCCGGGCGGGAGAGGGTTCGGGTTCGGATGCGGGTTGAACACCCGATCAGCATTAAAAACCTAAACTGTCCAGCAGGTCGTCAACCTGATCCTGGCTGGATACCACACCTGGCGCGTTAGCATGGATCTGCGGACCGTTCAGCAGGCTGTTGCCCTCTTTACGTGCCGCCGCATTGGCTTCCGGCATGTTCTCCAGCAGTACCATCAGCAGCTGACGTTCAATCTCCTGGATCACATCCATCATGCGCTTGATTACCTGACCGGTCAGGTCCTGGAAATCCTGCGCCATCATGATTTCCAGCAGCTGCTTGTTGGTGTACGCCGTGTGAGACGGAACGTCGTCAAGGAACTGGCGCGTATCCGAAACCAACTCGCGTGCATCCGCCAGCTCGATCGGGTTTTCAAACCAGGCATCCCAGCGGCCTTTCAGCTGGGTGGCGCCGGCTTCCATCTGGTCCTGGTGTGGCTGCGCCGCTTCCACACAGTTCAGCGCACGTTCCGCTGCCTGTGCGGTCATCTGCACCACATAATCCAGACGGTCACGCGCGTCCGGAATCGCTTCTGCCGCTTCGGCAATGGCCTGATCCAGCCCCAGTTCGCGCAGGCTGTCACGCAGCATACGTGTCAGAGAGCCAATCCGGGCAATAATCTCGTGTGCCGAAGCTTCTTCAGTTGGTTTCGGAAGGTCGCTCATCACATCTCCTTACATACCCAGTTTTTCGAAGATTTTGCCCAACTTCTCTTCCAGCGTGGCGGCGGTGAAAGGCTTCACCACGTAACCGCTGGCACCGGCCTGCGCGGCGGCGATGATGTTCTCTTTCTTGGCTTCGGCAGTGACCATCAGCACCGGCAGTTTGCCCAGCGTGGCGTCGGCACGAATGGTCTGCAGCAGTTCCAGACCGTCCATGTTCGGCATGTTCCAGTCAGAGATAACGAAATCGAAGCCGCCTGCACGCAGTTTGGTCAGGGCGTCGACGCCATCCTCGGCCTCTTCCACGTTATTGAATCCCAGCTCTTTCAGCAGGTTACGGACGATACGACGCATCGTGTTGAAGTCGTCCACTACCAAAAAGCGCATGTTTTTATCAGCCATATCTACTCCTGTGTTGTCTTGTCCGGCAGGACCGGCTCGTTAAATTCGCAATGCCTGTCCGGCGCTAATTTTGGCCAGCATATGCTGGCTGATGTGGCCCAGATCGACCACTTCACTGGTGCCGCCCATCGCTATCGCTTCGCGCGGCATACCAAATACCACACAGCTGGCTTCATCCTGGGCGATGGTCCACGCGCCGGCGCGGTGCATTTCCAGCATCCCGGCCGCGCCGTCGTTGCCCATGCCGGTCAGAATGACCCCCACTGCATTTCGCCCGGCGTTGACCGCAACCGAGCGGAACAGGACGTCCACCGACGGTTTATGGCGGTTCACCGGCGGTCCGTCGTTCAGTTTCACCACGTAGTTGGCACCGCTGCGCGCCAGCTCCATGTGCATCGCGCCCGGCGCGATATAGGCGTGACCGGGCAAAATACGCTCGCCGTCTTCCGCCTCTTTCACGGTAATCTGGCACAGCTTGTTCAGCCGCTCGGCAAACGAGCGGGTAAAACCGGGCGGCATATGCTGCGTAATCAGCAGCGCCGGGCTGGTGGCCGGCAGCGGCTGCAGCACATGGCGAATCGCCTCGGTGCCGCCGGTTGAAGAGCCGATAGCAATCAGCTTTTCACTGCTCAGCAGCGGTCCCGCTTTCAGCATTACCGGCTGCGGCGTGGCGGCACGCGCATGCAGTTTGGCGCGCGCGGCGGCGCGAATCTTGTCGGCGATCATCTGGCTGTAGGCCAGCATGCCTTCACGGATGCCGAGCTGCGGCTTGGTGACGAAATCCACCGCGCCTAACTCCAGCGCACGCAGCGTCACTTCCGATCCTTTACCGGTCAGCGACGAAACCATCACCACCGGCATCGGCCGCAGGCGCATCAGTTTTTCGAGGAAGTCGAGGCCATCCATGCGTGGCATTTCGACATCCAGCGTCAGCACCTGCGGGTTGTACTGTTTGATCAAATCCCGCGCTACCAGCGGGTCCGGCGCCGTCGCGACCATCTCCATATCGGGATGGCTGTTGATGATCTCCGTCATCAACTGGCGCATCAGCGCGGAATCATCCACGCACATCACGGTGATTTTGCTCATCGTCTTTCCTTGGTCAGTCCATAGACAGTCTGTCCACGCAGCCAGAACTCTTTACTGATCTGACTGAAGTTTTCCGAATGCCCGGCAAACAGCAGACCGCCCGGCTTCAGCAGGGGGACAAAACGGCGCAGAATTTGTTCCTGCGTCTCTTTATCGAAATAGATCATCACGTTACGACAGAAAATCGCGTCGAACGGCCCCGGCAACGCCCAGTCGTGCGCCAGTAAATTGAGCTGCGCGTAGTTCACCATGTTGGCCAGCTCGCTGCGCACGCGCACCATGCCGGCGTGCGGACCGGTGCCGCGCAGGAAGAAGCGCTGCAGCTGCGACTGCGATAAGGTGCGCAGCTCCTCCTGGCGATAAACGCCCGCTACCGCTTTCTCCAGCACCTGGGTATCAATATCACTGGCGTGGACGGAAAATTTCCCCGGTCCGGTGCCCAGCGTTTCCGCCAGCGTCATGGCAATCGAGTACGGCTCTTCACCGGTTGAAGCGGCGGTGCTCCACACGCTGTAGTTGCCGCTGCGTTTGCGCGCATGCTCTGCCAGAATCGGGAAGTGGTGCGCCTCACGGAAAAATGAGGTCAGGTTGGTGGTCAGTGCGTTAATAAACGCCTGCCACTCGGCACTGTTCGGGTCCTGCTCCAGCAGCGCCAGATAGCGACCAAAATCATCAATATTCAGCATGC
Source organism: Pantoea sp. B_9 (assembly GCF_008632015.1). NCBI lineage: Bacteria > Pseudomonadati > Pseudomonadota > Gammaproteobacteria > Enterobacterales > Erwiniaceae > Pantoea > Pantoea sp. B_9. The sequence continues at coordinate 604,990 of NZ_VWVL01000001.1, forward strand.
GCAGCCGACGTACCAGACGGTTGTAAACCATCTCGCGTTTGTGGTCGGCCAGCACGATGCCCGCACGCTGATAGATCAGCTGGCTGATACGACGAAAATGTGTATCGGAAAGCGGCAGGCGCTGCACCATTTGTGAGAGCAGCGTCGTGGCTTCATTTTGATCCAATAACGTCGATTTCTTCATTTCGGGTCACCCGGCAACAAACTGATTAAATTGTGATACTGCGGTTGCTACTGTGCTGCCAGTGCACACCATTCACACGGGCCGCCCTGCGGCGGCCACAAGGGTTAAAAGGTTTCCCAGTTATCGTCAGCGCCACGAGCTCCTGCCGCTGGCGCCAGCGCCTGCGGTGCAGACGGACGCGCAATTTTTGGCGCTGTAGTTACGTTAACGGCCTGGGCGACAAATTCTTTACCAATATTGAACACCGCCACCGACTGTTTCAGTCGGCTGGCCTGATCTTCCAGCGCCGCTGCCGCCGTCGCGGACTCTTCCACCAGCGCGGCGTTCTGCTGGGTGACGCGGTCCATCTCGTTCACCGCCAGGCCAACCTGGTCGATACCGCGGCTCTGCTCATCGGAAGCCGAGGCGATTTCGCCCATGATGTCGGTCACGCGCGTCACCGCGTTGACGATCTCGCTCATGGTTTCGCCCGCGCTCTCTACCAGCACCGAGCCGGTATTGACGCGGCTGACCGAATCTTCAATCAGGCCTTTGATCTCCTTCGCCGCCTGCGCGCTGCGCTGGGCCAGACTGCGCACCTCGCCCGCGACCACGGCGAAACCACGCCCCTGCTCACCGGCGCGTGCCGCTTCCACCGCAGCGTTCAGCGCGAGGATATTGGTCTGGAAGGCGATACCGTCAATCACGCTGGTGATATCGGCAATCTTCTTCGAGCTGCCGGCGATGTCCTTCATGGTGCTGACCACGCCATCGACCACTTTGCCGCCCTGCTGCGCCGTTTCGGACGCGTTCAGCGCCAGCTGCGACGCCTGACGGGCGTTTTCCGCGTTCTGCTTCACGGTAGCGGTCAACTGCTCCATGCTGGCCGCGGTCTGCTCCAGCGATGCGGCCTGCTGTTCGGTACGCGAAGAGAGATCGTTGTTGCCCATGGCGATTTCGCTGGCGCCGGTGTAGATGGCGTCGGAACCGTCGCGCACGATGCGTACGGTGCGCGCCAGCTCCTGCTGCATGTGCTGCAGCGAACTGAGCAGGTCGCCCATTTCGTTGCGCACGCTGAGATCGACCGGCTGCGTCAGATCGCCGCGCGCAATATGGCGGATGTGCTCAATGCTCTGCTGCAGCGGACGGATCAGCGCCGTACGCATGCCGCTCCACACCAGCGCAATCACCAGCAACGTCACCAGCAGCGTACCGACCACCAGCATAATCGCGTGTTGGTAAGCGCTCTCGTTGGCGTCAATGCCCTGTTTTGCCAGCACGATGTTGTAGGCGAGCCAGGCGTTGTAATCCTTTTCAAATTTGTCCTGAAAACCCTGCGTTGGCTGATCGACGAAGCCTTTAAAGTTACCGGCACTGAGAAAATCAATCAGCTCGGCCAGCGCCCCGCGAAACGCGTTGTAGTTGGCCTGCAGCGTCAGCACGTTCTCCGCGCTTTTGCCCTTTTCCGACAGGTTAGCGTTGAACTCGGCAAAGCTCTGATCGGCGGTTTTCAGCTCCGTATTGGCCAGCGCCACCAGATCTTTTACCGTGGCACCGGAGCCGGCCTGCTGACTGTCCAGCAGATAGCGGATACCGGCACGGTTCAGCGTGTTACGCGCCTGTACCAGCGAAACCCATGAGGTGCCCATCGCCCGCTGCAGGGTGCTAAGACGTTGGTTGTACGCAAAATTATCTTTATCGGCTTTCACCGTTGAAAAAAACATTCCTCCGGAAAACAGCTGCAGTAAGGCAAATAACGCCAGCACGCACAGCAGGCCGGATACCACTCGAACACGACTAAACATAAACACCTCATTAATTGGCGGATCGCTGGTGTTATCGGCGCGCAGGCGCGGATCTTTATGTGAGGTGAAAGGGGTAAGACCAGCAGCAAACCGGAGAAGGGCCAGCCACGCGACCCTCTCCCGCAGCGGGAGAGGGGACGATTCAGGCAATGATTAAAACGTTTCCCAGTTTCCGTCACTCACCGGGGCCGCAGCGGCTTTGCGCACCGCCGGCGGTGTCGTGGCTACCGGGGGACGCACGGCGACCGCTGCCGACGCGCGCGGAATGCGGAACACCGCCACCGACTGGCTCAGGCGGCTGGCCTGCTCCTCCAGCGAGGCCGCAGCGGCGGCCGACTCTTCTACCAGCGAGGCGTTCTGCTGCGTGACGCGGTCCATTTCGGTCACCGCCTGGCCCACCTGGTCGATGCCACGGCTCTGCTCATCCGAGGCCGAAGCGATTTCGCCCATGATGTCAGTCACGCGCGTCACCGCACCGACGATATCCTGCATGGTGTCACCTGCGGTGCCGACCAGCTGCGAACCGGCGTTAACCCGGCTGACCGAATCGTCAATCAGTCCTTTGATCTCCTTCGCCGCCTGCGCGCTGCGCTGCGCCAGGTTACGCACCTCGCCCGCTACCACGGCAAAACCACGGCCCTGCTCACCGGCGCGCGCGGCTTCGACCGCCGCGTTAAGCGCGAGGATATTGGTCTGGAAGGCAATGCCGTCGATCACGCTGGTGATATCCGCGATCTTCTTCGAACTGCCGGCGATGTCATGCATGGTGCGCACCACGCCCTCAACCACGTCACCACCTTTGCGTGCGGTCTCCGACGCGCTGAGCGCCAGCTGCGAGGCCTGCCGGGCGTTCTCGGCGTTCTGCTTCACCGTGGCGGTGAGCTGCTCCATGCTGGCCGCGGTCTGCTCCAGCGACGCCGCCTGCTGCTCGGTGCGCGCCGAGAGATCGTTGTTGCCGGCGGAGATTTCGCTGGCGCCGGTAAAGATGGCGTCCGAGCCGTCGCGTACGTTGCCGACGGTGTGCACCAGCGACTGCTGCATCTCATGCAGACTGCTGGCCAGCTGGCTCATTTCGTTACGCCCTTCAACGGTGATGGTCTGCGTCAGATCGCCTGCGGCGATATGACGAATGTGACCGAGCAACTGATGCAGCGGCTGAATCAGCACCGTGCGCAGGCCAAACCAGCAGGCGACGATTACCGCGATCACCATCACTGCGACGATCGCCAGCAGCCACATCATGGTGTGGAAGGCACGCTGGTTCTGCGCCACGCCCTCAGCGGCTAAAGCACTCTGCGCGCTGCGCCACTCTTCATAGGTGGCTTTCATTTTGACCTGCTTGGCTTCGATGTTCTGATCAAACATGCCCTGCAGATCGTTGGCTTTCAGCCGGGCCAGCATCGCCTTCAGGCCGTTATTGAACGCGGCATAATCTGCTTCCAGCCGGTCGCGCAGCGCATCAGACAGTCCTGGCGTCGCGGGCAAATCGTAATAGCGCTGATAGTGGCCGGCCGCGGTGTCGAGCTGTTTCTCCGTCTGCGCGATAAGTGCGTTAAGCTGGCCGCCGTTGGTCTGTGACGCCATGCTGCCCTGCATGCGCAGCATGGCGCGGTTGAGCACGGTACGGGTTTGATTGAGTTCAATCCAGGCATCGGACATGGCAGCGACGTTATTACTTGACGTTTGTGCCACAGCAAACGCCTCTTTATCTTTTTGTAATGCCGACCAGAACAGCCCGCCGGACAGTAATTGCATAGCACCGAACACCAGCAGGACGGCGATCAGGCTGGTGACGACGTTGATTCGTTTTAACATGGTGTCTCCAAAAAGGGGGGTTACGCCCTGTTTATCGACCGCTGCGCTGAATATTTGAGAGGGTTTACCGGACTTTACGAGGGATAATGCTGAATAAAAGCTTTTTTACAGCGTTTTATAAGTAAAGAAAGCAGGCGATGAGGGAGCGGCGCGTTGTCCGCTCCCGTTTCAGCTTAGAACGTTTCCCAGTTGGCGTCGCTGACCGGCGCGGTCAGCGCTTTGCGTGGCGCACTGGCCTGCGGGGGAGCGATCTGCGGATGGCGCACACCCGTACTGCTGGCAGGCTGAGCGCCACGTGGAATGCGGAACACCGCCACCGACTGGCTGAGACGGCTGGCCTGCTCCTCCAGCGAGGCCGCCGCCGCCGCCGACTCTTCCACCAGCGAGGCGTTCTGCTGCGTGACGCGGTCCATCTCGGTCACCGCCTGGCCGACCTGATCGATACCGCGACTCTGCTCGTCCGATGCCGAAGCGATCTCGCCCATGATGTCGGTGACGCGCGTCACCGCATTGACGATTTCGCCCATGGTATCGCCCGCCGTGCCGACCAGCTGTGAGCCGCTGTCAACGCGACGCACCGAGTCTTCAATCAGCCCTTTGATCTCCTTCGCCGCCTGCGCGCTGCGCTGGGCAAGGTTGCGCACTTCACCGGCCACCACCGCGAAGCCACGGCCCTGTTCCCCGGCGCGCGCCGCTTCGACTGCGGCGTTGAGCGCGAGGATGTTGGTCTGGAAAGCGATACCGTCAATCACGCTGGTAATGTCGGCAATCTTCTTCGAACTGCCAGCGATATCGTGCATGGTGCGCACCACGCCTTCGACCACTTCTCCGCCTTTCTGCGCGGTTTCCGATGCGCTGAGCGCCAGCTGCGAGGCCTGCCGCGCGTTCTCGGCGTTCTGCTTCACCGTGGCGGTGAGCTGCTCCATGCTGGCCGCAGTCTGTTCCAGCGACGCCGCCTGCTGTTCGGTACGCGCCGAGAGATCGTTATTGCCGGCGGAGATTTCGCTGGCCCCGGTAAAAATGGCGTCCGATCCGTCGCGCACGTTGCTGACGGTGCGCACCAGCGCCTGCTGCATCTCCTGCAGCTTGCTCGCCAGTTGGCTCATTTCATTGCGTCCTTCGACGGTGATGGTCTGGGTTAAATCGCCCTGCGCAATGTGTTCAATGTGCTGGATGCTGTCGTTGAGCGGCTTAATCAGCACCTTACGCAGGCCGAACCAGCACAGCACGATCACGCCCACCACCAGCGCCAATACCAGCCCCAGCAGCCACATCATGTGCTCGTAAGCGGCGCTGTTCGCCGCCACGCCGGCCGCCGTCAGACGATCCTGATCGGCGCGCCACTGGGTGTAGTTTTCCAGAAAGGCACTTTGCGTCGGAGCCACCGGTACTTTGCCGGCTGCGGCGGTATCGTTGTGCTGCAGTACCTGCTGCATCTCAGCCAGCGCACTGGCGTAAGCTTTATAGGTCTGTTCCAGCTGCTGGTTGAGCTGCAGGTTCTGGCCCGGCGTGTCCGGCGTGTTTTTAAACAGCGTGAATTTGTCCTGCGCCGTCTGCTGGAACGTGCTGCTCTGCCCGAACAGCGTACTGATGTCAGCTTCGGTGCCGGTCAGTTTACTGGTGGCAATACGCAGCTGGATACGCGTCAGGATCACGCGGCTTTGGTTAAGGCTCATGTAAGCATCATTGATGGCGGCAATGTTTTTGCTCGCCAGCTGAGAGGTATTGAAACTTTTTTTGTCGTCACTCAGCGCTTTGAAAAACAGCGAGCCGGAAGCCAGCTGCAGTACGCCAAACACCAACAACACCAGCAACAGGCTGGTCACAACGCGGATTTTCGTAAACATAGTTTGCCCTGGGAAATGAAGAAAAATCGTGCAATACAGTTATCGACCTGGCGGCGGGAATATTGAGCGAGGGCAGGAAATATTTGTGGGCTTTGCTATTGATTTATAACGGTTTAATAAAGGATGTAATAGTCACGGGCCGCATCAGCGACCCGTGTCTCTCTGCGAACGATTATGCGCTACGCAGCGTATCCACCAGCGCCATCTCTTCACTGCTCAGCAGTTTTTCGATGTCGACCAGAATCAGCATACGCTCGCCCAGCGCACCGAGGCCGGTGAGGTACTCGGTCGACATGGTGACAGCAAATTCCGGTGCCGGACGGATCTGATCCTGCGTCAGCGACAGCACGTCAGACACGCCATCCACCACGATGCCGACCACGCGATGCTCAAGATTCAGCACGATCACCACGGTGTTTTCGTTGTACTCCACGTCCGGCTGCGAGAACTTCACGCGCAGATCGATAATCGGCACAATCACGCCACGCAGGTTAGTCACGCCCTTGATGAACTCCGGCGTGTTAGCGATACGCGTTACCTGATCGTAACCACGAATCTCCTGCACTTTAAGGATATCGATGCCGTACTCTTCGTCACCGAGGGTGAAAACCAGGAACTCCTGGCCGACGGTTTCGCCGGCGATTTTCGTCACGGTTGCCATGTCAGTCATTTTTTTACCCTTTCGTTATCTGTTACGCTGCGGCACCGGCCACACGCTTCTCACGGTTCAATGATTGCAGTGCCGATACGTCGACAATCAGCGCAACGCTGCCATCGCCGAGGATGGTGGCGGCGGAAATGCCCGGCACTTTGCGGTAGTTGCTTTCCAGGTTCTTCACCACCACCTGATGCTGACCAATCAGCTGATCGACCAGCAGCGCATAGCGACGACCTGCGCTCTGCAGGATCACCACGATGCCCTGCGTGGCGTCGGTTTTGGCGTTCTGCACGTCAAACACGTTCCACAGTTCAACCAGCGGCAGGTACTCGCCGCGCACTTCCAGTACGCGCTCGCCACCGGCCAGCGGTTTCAGCTCTTCAGCCGTGGGCTGCAGTGACTCCATCACCGCGTTCAGCGGCAGAATGAACACTTCGTCTGCCACGCGCACCGACATCCCGTCGAGGATCGCCAGCGTCAGCGGCAGCAGAATGCGAATGGTGGTGCCTTTGCCCTGCTTCGAGGAGATTTCGACGTGACCGCCCATCTCCTGGATATTACGTTTCACCACGTCCATGCCGACGCCGCGGCCTGATACGTCGGTCACCTGTTCGGCGGTCGAGAAGCCTGGCGCGAAGATCAGCATGCCGACTTCTTCATCGCTCATGCTGTCGCTGACCGGCAGGCCGGATGAGAGCGCTTTCGCCAGGATACGTTCACGGTTCAGGCCGGCACCGTCATCGATCACTTCGATACAGATGTTGCCGCCCTGGTGTTCCGCGGACAGCGTCAGATTGCCGACCGCCGTTTTGCTGGCGGCCAGCCGTTTTTCCGGGGTTTCGATGCCGTGGTCGAGGCTGTTACGCACCAGGTGCGTTAACGGATCGATAATGCGTTCAATCAGGCTCTTATCCAGTTCAGTTGAGCTGCCGAGCAGCGTCAGTTCAACCTCTTTGCCCAGCTTGCTGGCCAGATCGCGCACCAGACGCGGGAAGCGGCTGAACACGTACTCCATCGGCATCATACGAATCGACATCACCGATTCCTGCAGGTCGCGGGCGTTACGCTCCAGCTGACCCATACTGTTAAGCAGGTCACCATGTGCCACCGGATCCAGCGCACCGGAGCGCTGCGCCAGCATTGACTGGGTAATCACCAGCTCGCCGACCAGGTTGATCAGCTGGTCAACTTTTTCCACCGCCACGCGAATACTGCTGGATTCGCTGCTTTTGGCGGGCGCGGCGGCACGCTTGCTCTCACGCTTCACCGCCGGAGTAATGTCGGTGACGGTCGCCGTTTGCTGCACCGGCGCTTCGGCTTCGGCCTCTGCGACGGGCGCGGCGGCAATGGCGGCGGGTGCGGCGTCCTGCGGGAACTGAATCTGCGCTTCATCAATCACGAAACACAGCACCGCCACGATATCGTCTTTGCCGACACCGTCGATGGTGGCTTCCAGCGAGCTGGCGCCTTTCACCACATCGGTCAGGGTGCCGAGGTTGCCCAGCTCTTCCAGCAGCAGATCCGGCTCTTTCTCTTTCAGATTGATCAGCTGCAGGCGCAGGCCGCTGCTGGCAGGTGCGGCAGGTGCTGCCACGTCGGCGAGCGCCACCACCGGTGCGGCGGCTTGCGGGGCTATTCCTTTGGCTTCCAGCGCCAGCTGGCGCAGGGCTTCACAGATGTAGTTAAAGCTTTCTGCGTTTGGCTCCTGCGCGGTTTTATAGGCATCGAGCTGTTCCTGCATAATATCTTTGGTTTCCAAAAACAGGTTGATGATGTCGGTGCTGAGCTGCATTTCGCCACGGCGCGCACCATCCAGAATGTTTTCCAGGATGTGGGTGGTTTCCTGTAAAACCGTAAAGCCAAACGTACCGGCTCCGCCCTTAATGGAGTGGGCGGCGCGGAAGATGGCATTCAACTGCTCGGAATCGGGCTCCTGGGGATCCAGTCCCAACAGGTGTTGCTCCATATCCGCTAACAGCTCATCGGCTTCATCAAAAAACGTCTGGTAAAAATCGCTGATGTCCATGCTCACGGGATCACCTCGGCTGTGAGGGTTGGTCTGGTGTCACCGCGCTGGCGGCGGGCGGTGCCGCTGCCGGCGGATTCGCCGCGGCTGCCGGTGTGGCCGGTGCTGCGGTAGAACCCGTGGGGGCAGTTGGCGCCGCCGGACCAGCCGGTGCGGTAATGCTAGGTAAAATCTGCGCCGGGTCACTCACCTGAACGGCATCGCTCTCGGCATTCTCTTTTTCAATCGCCGCTTCGGTGTCATGGTTCAACACCAGCAGGCTGATACGACGGTTCACCGCGTCGTTGGCGCCGCGGTTTTTCAGTTTCATGGTGTCGGCCATGCCGACCACGCGCAGCATTTTGCCGCCGTCCAGCCCGCCCGCCACCAGCTCACGGCGTGAGGCATTGGCACGATCCGCCGACAGTTCCCAGTTGCTGTAGCCGCGATCGCCGCTGGCGTACTGGAAGTCATCGGTATGACCGGACAAACTGATTTTGTTAGGAATATCATTCAGCAGCGGCGCAATGGCGCGCAGGATATCGCGCATGTACGGCTCCACTTCAGCGCTGCCGGTTTTAAACATCGGGCGGTTCTGGCTATCGATAATCTGAATGCGCAGCCCCTCTTCCACCATGTTGATGATCAGATGCGGACGCAGCGCTTTCAGGCGCGGATCGGCCTCAATCAGCTGGTCGAGTTTTTCACGCAGCCGGTTCAGGCGAATGTCATCCAGCTGGCGCTTTTGCGCATCCATATCGACCTGTTTTTGCACTTCGCCTTTCTTCTGCGTCGGATCATCGCCGCCGCCGGGAATCGGACTTTCGCTGTCGCTGCTACGCTGACCGCCGGTCAGGGCGACCTTGAGCGGCGTTTTAAAATATTCGGCAATCTGCACCAGCTCCTGCGGATTGGCGATCGAGATCAGCCACATCACCATGAAGAACGCCATCATCGCCGTCATAAAGTCGGCATAGGCAATCTTCCATGAGCCATGGCTGCCTTCATGCTTTTTATGTTTGCGCCGTTTGACCAGCACAATCGGGCGATTACCGTGCTTCATGAAGGCGTATCCGAAGTCTGCTTAGCCGGGTTTTTCGCGTTGCGCACGTGCTCTTCCAGCTCGGTAAAGGACGGACGCTCGGTGGAATACAGGGTTTTACGACCAAACTCGACGGCGATCTGCGGCGCATAACCGTTCAGGCTGGAGAGCAGCGTGACTTTGACGCACTGCATCATCTTGGTGGTTTCCGCGCACTTCTGGCGCAGCACGGATGCCAGCGGCGAAATGAAGCCGTAAGCCAGCAGAATACCGAGGAACGTTCCCACCATGGCGTGCGCAATCAGCGCGCCCAGTTCTGCCGCCGGGCGGTCCGCGGAGGCCAGCGCGTGCACCACGCCCATTACCGCGGCGACGATACCAAACGCCGGCAGGCCATCACCGACTGCCGCTAAGCTTTGTGCTGGTACTTCGCACTCGTGTTCATAGGTTTCGATCTCTTCATCCATCAGGGCTTCGATCTCGAAAGCATTCATATTTCCGCTCACCATCAGCCGTAAATAGTCGGTAATAAAATCCACTAAAGGTTTATCGGACAAAATACGCGGATAGTTAGCGAAAATTTCGCTCTGGCTGGGATCTTCAATATCGCGTTCCAGCGACAGCATGCCCTGCTGACGTGATTTCGCCATCAGGCGATACAGCAGCGCCATTAAATCCATGTATACGGCTTTGTTATATTTTGAGCCGCGCATTAACAAGGGCAGCGCTTTTAGCGTCTTTTTAATCGATTTGCCGTTGTTGCCCACCAGAAACGCACCAATGCCGGCGCCGCCAATAATCAGCAACTCCGACGGCTGGTAAAGCGCGCCCAGATGGCCGCCTACCATCATGTAACCGCCCAGCACGGAACCGAGGACTACGATATAACCCACAATAATCAGCACAAAAACATCCTTACGTCCGTAACGTGTTGGTGGAAGTTAAGCCAGAGAGCCGCAGGTGTTATTCGCAGGGTGTGGGCAAAAAAAAAGCAGCGGTATTAACCGCTGCTGGATGCTTTCCACGATGCGAACAAACTTAAACGGCGCGTTTAACCTGTTCATCCAGCAGTTGTGGAAAGGTATCGGCAGAATCTGCAGAAAGTTTACGTCTTTTTACGGCACGTGATGGCGGCTGGCACAGGCTGCAAACAAAGCTGCCCGGCGGCTGATGCGCGTGGTTGATGAAGCTTCCGCCACAGCATTTACAGTCAGACAATTCCAGCATGCCACTTTCAACAAATCGCACCAAGGTCCAGGCGCGGGTCAGCGCCAACAGCGGGCCCTCGTCCGATTGCGGACACTGCTCAAGATACAGGCGATACGCTTTGATAACCGCCTCTACGCCACTGCTCAGCCGGGTTTTCAGCAGAAACTGCCAGGCGTTGCAGAACATCGACGCATGAATATTTTGTTCCCAGGTCATGAACCAGTCGGTAGAGAATGGCAGCATGCCTTTCGGTGGTGGGGCACCACGCAGTTCTTTGTACAGTTTAATCAGGCGACCGCGGCTCAGCTGGGTTTCACTTTCCAGCATCTGCAGTCGTGCGCCCAATGTAATCAGCTCCATTGCCAGCTGAATATCACGCGCTTCCTGAACGATACTTTTTTCGGTCATTACACCGCCCTCTTTTTAGCAGAGACATCATCTTTCGATGCGCTGCGCAATAAACGGCTGGATAATAAAATACCGGTGTGGATTTGCTGCAAATCATCCACACGTGATTCCTGCGTTAAACGGTTAATAAGATTGTGATCGGTAAAGCGGAACTGGCAAACCAGTTGATTGGTTTCCGCTAATTTTACCATCTCAGGTAAAGTCAATTGCTGCAATGCATCCGCCATTGGCTCATCGATACCTAAACGAAACATTGCTGAAGCTTTTTCCTGGTTTATCAAACGCTGTGCAAGCAATAAATATGACAGATTGATGTCATATATGTGTTTTAGTAATTCTGATGTACCCATTTTTTTCCATCCTGATAGACGCGACATATATACGGCCACAGAATTAAGTGTTCTATGGTTCGGGTTGCTGGTTGGTAAATCTAAAGATGGCAAAAAATAATCAGGCATAAGCCAACGCGTACTGAACTGTTTCACTTCCCACCGGGATATTGATCAGTAGTAGTCAAAACTCCAGGCCAATCTTTTCTTGAGTTGTAACCATCTTCCGTGACGTCTGCTTACAGTTTTTTAAGACTAATCCGAAAACAAGGCAAATCTATATCGTCTGATTTCGACATACAACGTGATTGGTATGAAATTTTAGATAAAGTGTGATCTGCGTCACACTTTTAAGGCAAATTTTTCAAGTGAAGCTTCAGTAATGCTTTTCTGTTGTTCTTTTTTTAAGCAATTTTGAAACGTTTCGCTAATATTTCACAGGAAAAGTCTGAATTTTGAAGTGTGTCGCAGATCGCCGCCATGGGACGATCTTTTATCTGCTACGTTGGCTTTAGGCAAAGACAAGACCCCGAAATAAACCAAAAATGCAGCATAAAACACCAAAAATCGCCGTAATTATTCGCTTTTAAATTAATCACTTACAGGGAATATTGCCAAGCAGGACTAATGGCGCTGTGCTAGCGAAGCGTGAAGAGTGGATGCAGCGCGCTTGTGGTGTGTAAAGAGTTTGTAGGGAGGGTTTAGCGAGTCACAAGGGATGTAACAGCACGTTACATTAGCGATATGAATGAATTGACTAACTAACACACTGATGTATTAGAACTATCGGCCTGGCCAGCCAAATCTTTAGGGTCGGAAGGAAAAATTCAGCGTTTCAGTGCTTAACTGGCTTAATTTTAACCAATTCGTGCGTTTTTTGGTGCCGGGTCAGCGGGTTAGCGCTTAACAAAATGAAATCGATTTCATTCGGTGAGGATATCGCGTGAAAACGCTGCGCAGCACGGTCCTGCCTGCGTCGTCTGACGGATACCTCTCCCGCGTACGGGAGAGGCATTGCCTGAGGGGAAAATCGCGCCTTGCGGAGCTAATTACGCCAGCTTCTGAAACGTCGCGACCTTGTTATCGCTACCGTGGCTGGCGCTGCGTGCCGGCAGCGTGTTCAGATCGTTCAGGAAGCTTTCGCGCCAGTGCGAAATGTCCTGCTTACGCAGCACGGCCATCATGTCGTTATAGCGCGAGATACGCTCGGTGCGCGGCATGGTCAGCGCGCGGTCCAGCGCCGCCGCCACATCATCACGATCGTACGGGTTAACGATTAGCGCAGAAGTTAGCTCGTTAGCCGCTCCGGCAAAGCGCGACAGCACCAGCACGCCCGGATCGTCCGGATCCTGCGCCGCGACATACTCTTTCGCCACCAGGTTCATGCCGTCACGCAGCGGCGTAACCAGCCCCACGTCGGTCAGGCGGAAAATCTTCATCAGCAGACGGCGGTCAAAATGCTGGTTGAGATAATAGAGCGGCGTCCAGCCCAGCGTGCCGTATTTACCGTTAATGCGCCCCGCTTCCGTCTCCAGCTGGTGACGAATATCCTGATAGGCCTGCACGTCGCCGCGCGAGGTCGGCGCAATCTGTGAGTAACGGATTTTGCCGCGATGCTGCGGGAAGTTTTCCAGCAGCGCTTCATAGGCAAGGAAACGCTCCGGCAAGCCTTTGGAATAGTCGAGACGCTCACAGGCGATAATATTCTGCAAATCGCCCAGCTCACGCTTCATCGCGGCCATCTTCGGTGGCAGCGGCCCTTCCGCCATCTCTTTAATGCTGTCCGGCTCGATACCGATAGGGTAAACCTCGGTCATAAAGGTATTGCCAAAGGCGCGATGCTTCTTCTCGCCTTTATTCTGCAGCTGCGTCAGCTGGCTCAGGCTGTCGAGAAACGCCACGCGATCGGATTCTGTCTGGAAACCCAGCAGATCGTATTCACACAGCATTTCCAGCAGTTCCTGATGCGGCGGCAGCGCATTGAAAATTTCCGGCGTCGGGAACGGGATATGCAGAAAGAATCCGATTCGGTTATTAATGCCCTGTTTACGCAGTTCAGCGGCAAACGGCAGCAGGTGGTAATCGTGGATCCACAGGATATCGTCCGGCTTGATCAGCGGTTTCAGCCGCTGCGCCAGCAGGGTATTCACGCGGCAGTAGCCTTCCCAGGCTTCACGCTGATACTGCACCAGATCGAGGCGATAGTGGAACGCGGGCCAGATCACCGTATTCGAAAACTGGCAGTAGTACTGATCGTAATCGTTTTGATTGAGGGGGAATGAGGCATAGGTAATGCCGTCTTGTTCGATCTGGGTAAGTTCCTCATCTTCTTCACCGGAAAACTCACTGATCTCTCCGTTCCAGCCAAACCACAATCCTCCGGTGGTCTGCAGCGCATCCAGAATGCCGACGGCGAGACCGCCTGCGTTGGTTTTGCTTCCATCAGGAATAGCGATACGGTTAGATACGACGACTAAACGACTCATAACCTAAACTCCTTACCGACGTTGTCATGTTCTAGTTGTAATAATAGTTGTTCCAGCCAGTGCCAGACCGCTGCCACATCGGGCAGACGATAGCGCGCCTGGCTTGGACCTTCACCGACCTTGACCGAGATGCCGTGCATGGCATTGACTGCAAGAAAGCCTTTCTCATCGGTCAGATCGTCGCCCACAAATACCGGAATGCGACCGGTAAATGGCGCTTCCTGCATAAATTCGCGTACCGCAGCACCTTTATCGATGCCCTGCGGTTTCAGTTCCACCACGCATTTACCTGGCTGCAGCGCCAGCGCCGGAAAGCGGGTTACCGCCTCTTCGGCCAGCTGCATGATGGCGTTTTCATACTCTGGCGCGTTGCGGTAGTGCAGCGCAAAGGCCATGCCTTTCACTTCCAGCAGCGTACCGGGCCACTGGTCAAGGGTCTGCTGCAGTTCAACCTGCAGCGTTTGCGCCACCTCATCGGGCAGCGACTGACGATGCAGATGTCCGCTGGCATCGCGGCGCTCAGCGCCGTGCACGCCCGCCGCCGGGGCTTCCAGCGGCGCGACCAGCTCATCCAGCTGGCTGATCGGACGGCCGGAAACCAGCGCCAGCGCGCCGTGACTTAAATTAGAAATTTGTTGCAGATGCTGGCGCACCGATGCGGGGATGGAAACCGACTCGGGCTGCGACTGAAGCGCGGCCAGCGTGCCGTCAACATCAAAAAAGAAGGCGTAAAGTCCGCCACTTAGCGACGGCAGGGTGCTGTTCTCATTAACCGCAGGGGTCACGTCTCCTCCTGTATCTGAACGTAAACGGGCAGTCTGTTCGCAGGCAGGAAGTGAGGAGGTTTTTCCGTAAACACGGGAATCGAAAGGGTAACGCTCCAGAACTAAACGAAATTTTCATCAACACTGCAACCGCACTACGAACATCGGCAACATTAAGTGTAGACAACAATTGAAGTTTCGCCAGACGGGCGCACAGAGTGCTTAGCGAAGAGTGCACTTTTCAGCGGTTTGCGCGGCAAAAAACTGAATTCTGCTGTTTTTCATACGCTTCGCTTTTTTTACCGCGGGCAGACTTGATCATAGCAAAAATCGCCTGATACTGTATATAAAAACAGTATCTATGGAATATTCGCTATGACGCGTTTCTTTTTGCCACAGCTTTCACCGCCTTCGCGCTCCCGCCCGCTATTCCTTGACGCGGTGCACGGCGGTTTCCCCTCGCCCGCTCAGGACTACATCGAGCGCCAGATTGATCTCAATGAGCTGCTGGTGACCCGCCCGAGCGCCACCTATTTTGTGCGCGTCGAAGGCGACTCGATGCGCGATGCCAATATCCGCGAAGGCGACCTGCTGGTGGTCGACAGCTCACTCAATGCCCGGCACGACGACATCGTGATCGCCGCCATTAACGGCGAGTTCACCGTCAAGCGGCTGCAGACGCATCCCTGCGTACAGCTGATGCCGATGAATCCGCGCTATCAGCCCATCCGGCTGCGTGAAGAGGAGGAGCTGGAAATTTTTGGCGTGGTGACGTTTATTATTTACGCCGCACGCATCCAGCGTTAGCGCATCGTTTCGGCGCGGATCATCTCAATCAGCCGGCGTAAACCCGGGTGCAGCTGGCGACGGTCGGGGTAATACATCACCAGCGGTTCGTCTTCGCTGCACCAGTCCGTCAGCACGCGCACCAGCTGCCCGCTCGCCAGCTGCGCCTGTACGTAGCGCTCCGGGCAGTAGCCGAGACCGTAACCGCCGGCGACCGCATCAATAATCATGTCGCTCTCATTGAGCGTCAGCGTACCCGGCACATCGACCTCATACGCCACCTCGCCCTGCGCCAGCGGCCACTTATACAGCGTGCCATTGCCAAGACGCATGCGAATACAGCGATGGTTGCGCAGATCGTCCGGATGCTGCAGCGGCGGCGCGTCGCGCAGGTAATCGGGGGACGCCACCACAATCCAGCGCAGTTTGGGCGTCAGCGGCATGGCGATCATATCTTTCGGTACGCTGGCGCCGTAGCGGATCCCGGCGTCATAGCCGCTGCCGATGATATCCACCAGATTGTTATCCACCGTAATTTCCAGACTGAGCTCCGGATAGGTCGCCATAAAGCGCGCCAGGATCGGCCGAAACAGCAGCTGCCCGGCATCACGCGGGATGTTCAGCCGCAGGCGGCCGCTGGGTGATTCGCGGTACAGGTGCAGATCGTTCAGCGCCAGCTCAATCTGCGCAAAGCCGGTTTCCAGATGGCGCAAAAAAGCGGCACCGGCGTCCGTCGGCACCACCGCCCGGCTGGTGCGGTTGAGCAGGCGCACGCCAAGACGCGCTTCAAGACTGCGCAACGTGTGGCTGATGGCCGACGTGGTGACCCCCAGTTCCAGCGCGGCGAGGCGGAAACTCTTGCGCCGGCAAATCAGCAGAAAAACATTCAGATCGGCCAGTTCATTACGTTGCAGGGCGGGCATTTTCGTATCTCCTGACTCATTGCCACGTTGAATCTGATTCAACTTCAGATGAGCTATCATAGCGAAGCTGCCGTACCGGACGCTATGCGCGCGTGGCATGGCAGGCAAAACGTCACTTTTAACCCCGAGCTCATCATGCTGCCCGAAGACCGAAAAGACGCTATTTATCGCTACCTGTTTGCGAAACGATCGGCCACCATTCACGAACTGGCCACGCTGATGGCGGTGTCGGCGATGACCATCCGCCGCGATATTAAATTCCTGCAGGACGCCGGCCTGGTGGTCGGCATACACGGCGGCGCCAGGTTGCCTGCCGTGGTCCATCAGGCATTGCCGTATGTGGATAAGGCACAGCTGAACGTGCACGCCAAACAAAGCCTTGGCCGTTATGCCGCATCGCTGGTACAGGATGGCCAGGTGGTCTACCTCGATGCCGGTACCACCAGCTATGAAATTGCGCGTGCGTTAGGCGATCAGGCAAGTCTCACCGTGCTGACTAACGACTTTACGATTGCCGCCTGGCTGATGCGTCACAGCCACATCACGCTATTTCATACGGGTGGCAAAGTCGATAAACGGCATATTGCCAGCGTGGGTGCCATGGCGGCGACCGCCCTTGCCGCGTTCAATATTGATCTGGCTTTCCTCAACGCCAGCGCGTGGGATGTCACGCACGGCCTCTCGACACCCGACGAAGACACCTTGCTGGTGAATCAGGCGGTGCTGGCCGCCTCAGCGCAGCGTTATCTGGTGGCTGACAGCAGCAAATATGGTCGTTACAGCGTGTATTCCGTGTGTAAGCTGCAGCAGCTGGACGGCGTGATCACCGATGACGATTGCCCCTGTGCTGCCGTTGAGGAGATGAAACAGCGTGGTATTCGTCTGCACCGGGTAAATCGCCGCGGCTGAGCGGCTCTCTGCGCATCCCGGTAAAGGCCATTAATTAAAAAGGAGGCGCGAACGCCTCCGGTGGCTACAGGGAAATCACATCGACTATCTCTCGCAGGGCACGGTTTACGGCGTAGGGGCGACTTTAGGATTGGAGCTGAACCAGCCACGGCGATCCTGCCAGTTGCCATATTCATCCACAATCGCCCCTTTACTGTTGGCCATCAGGAAATGATAGCTTTCCAGTTTTTTCAGCGACAGCGTTTCGCCCTGATGCTGAATGACGACATTGTGGCTTTGCACCGGACCAAAACTTTTCGGCGTCGGCGGAATATCCGCTGATGCGGCGCCAATTTCTGAGAAGTTATATACCCAGCCATCGAGGACGCGCCATGATTCATGTTTTGCCGGACGTGCCGGCGGCGCGCTAATCGGCATGTGTCGATGCTCCGGAATCATCTGGTTCGGCAGCAGATACATGGTCATAGCGTAATAACCGTAATCCAGATTATTGACCCAGGTGATGCTGGCCAGGCCAACATGCTGATAATCGCCCAGCCCGAAATCATTGACCCACAGCTGCTGGCGCATGGCCGGCGTCAGCGTATGACCATAAGAGGCGAGCAGTTGCGCTATTGCATCTTTCGCTACCTCTTTCTGGAAGACGCCATTTTTATAGAAATCTTTATTGGTATAAACGTGATGCGGCTGAGCCGCAACGGATGCGGTGGCATTGAGCGCCAGTAAGGCCGCAGCGAACGCCAGAGCAGGTTTTGTCATAATTCACCTCCTGTTTATGACAGCCATGTTGATGCAAATAAAAATTTCACCGGCCGGTAAAACGCAAGGGTGGCCAGCGCGGAGAACAGAGTTGCAGATGGCGATGCAGAGGGGAAATTCATTTAGAGAATCGGATCTATCTAATTATCAGATACGGCTGTGCTTTTTTGTGATTATTAACAAATAATCACAGGCTATTCTGCCCGGTAAAGCATCCAGCTGCTGACGGGCACAATTTATCTGCTGCTAAAGAAATTCTTAAAATGTTGGTTGCGCTCGCAATTGTGACAGGCGCGCGGCCAATTGTGTTTGACCTGCTTTTCACATCAATGCACACTGGCGGGCGTGAAAAACGGCAGATGAAGAGCCAAGAGATGTTGCAGAATTATAGTCAGCGCGTCCATTTCTATTACTGCATTCTGGTTGCGTTAAAACTCTATGTGAACAGCAAGAAATCCGGCGGCGTACGCGGGAAAAATAACTTTTTGCTGAAGTGGTTACGCAACGCGCAAAACAACACCATCTTTCATCCTGATATCACCAGTGAAATTGAATGGCTGCGCGGCAAAATTATCAGCGCCGGACCGGATGCCGATTTAGAACCGATGCTGCAATACGTTTACGAGACAGCAAAACGCGCCGAAACGCTGCGTCTCGGGCCGTAATCGCACGGGCTGCGCATTGCATTACCCCTGTCTGCAGGCAAAAAAAGGGGGCAACGCGCCCCCAACCACTACAATAATTTCATCCCTGACGCCCTGGTGCGGACTCCCTTCCGGCTGGCGCTAATTCTCTTCGCACTGGCTACGCGTTACAGGGTTAGCACCAGCACGCTGATCAATAACCAGCAGCCCGCGCAAAATGCGCCCGCCGCCACCCAGGTTAACGCCCGGGTATTTAAATGACAGACATCGCGTTGCCAACGTTTAACCGGCTGCATAACCACTCCTGAAAATACATTCTCATTATGCCTGGCAGAGGATTGCCGTGAACTGAGGATAAGTTTGTCACGTATTAATATCCCTGACCATCGGATGTGCTTACCGATTGTGTAGGCGCAGGACTACAATCCATTAATTACCGCTTATATCGCCGTCGAGGCGAAAAATGCCGCAGGTGTGCAGATCGCAATAGCGTCTTTTTCGCGCCGTTTGTCATCCGGAAATACGGTTTCGCATCGTTTAGTTTTCCTAAAAAACAGGCGCAGATTAAATCGTTTTTATTTACCCCCGCTCAGGGTTATTAATAAGCACACCGGACGCGATAATTTGCAGATGATAAAGGGATGTGGCGTGACCAGTCTCTTTATGCACGGCCTGACCGCGCTCAGTGCCCTTTCTCAGGGTGTAAATTACGTTAGCATTTAACTTTGGATTCAATCATCAATGAAAACCCGCCTAGCCGTTATGGCCTCTTTTGCTGCGATATTATTTTCACAGCAGGCATTCGCCAAAAACCTGTGTACCCTGATTGTTGACGCTGAATCAGGCAAAGTCTTGCTGGAGAGTGGCAACGACTGCAGTAGAGAAGTCACACCCGCATCCACCTTTAAAATAGCCATCAGCCTGATGGGATTTGATGCCGGCGTGCTGAAAAATGAAAAGGAACCCGCCTGGGATTACCAACAAGGATACCCGGACTGGGGCGGTAAAAACTGGATGAATAAAATCGATCCTACGGCGTGGCTAAAATATTCGGTCTTCTGGTATTCGCAGCAGGTTGTTAAAAAAATCGGGCAACATCGCTTTGAAGACTATGTAAAGGCGTTTGCTTACGGAAACGAAGATGTTTCCGTCGTTGACGTCAGCGCCCCCGGTCAGAATGGGGTGTGGGTTATGTCATCCCTGCAGATCTCACCGGTTCAGCAGATTGGCTTTTTAAGGAAAGTCGTTAACCGTGAGCTGCGCGTAAACAAGCATGCCTATGACATGACAGATAATATTACCCGCTACGACGTCAGCGTTAAAGGCTGGACGGTGCACGGCAAAACAGGAACCGGCTCACCGGGGAAAAATAATCAATACGATCCGCACCATGCCTATGGCTGGTATGTCGGCTGGGCGACCAAAGGCAGGAAAAAAATTGTTTTTGCCAAACTGATTCAGGATGAACAGGTGTTAACACCGAACGCCGGCCTGAGAGCACGTGACGAAGTATTGAAGCAGATGTCGGCGGTCATTGCGCCCTGATGGCATAACACATGGATGCCACGGATTTTTATTAACCTCCCGGTTTTCATGCGGCTGACAGATTGCGCCGAGGCCCTTCATTATGAAACTGACGGTTAGCCAGCCGATGAAGTGACCTCCGGACCGTGGTTTATCTTTCTTTACGCAGCGTCGTCAGCAGTGACTGCGCGGCAACAGAAGACTGACCGGATGGCGAACACACCAGTCCAAACTGACGGTGAATCGCTGGCCTGCGCTACTGGCGTATATGGTACGGATCAATGCGCGCCCTGCTGTGCAGGCGGCACTGATGGCAGAGGCGTCTGAGTGAGACTGGCAGACAGAGTTTTGTGCCGGCGATCAGGCTCTGTCTGCAAGGTTAGATGTCAGTGTTATTGTGACAACGGCGCGCAGAAAGTTATGCTGTGCGCACCAGGCTATGAACCCCGCTATTGGGCCCGCGTGGCAACATCAACATCGAACCTGTGCTGTTTTGAGGACACTGACATGACCCCTTTTTATCAGTTTTCGGCCACCAGCCTGACCGGTCAACCTATCTCTATGGCCGATTATGAAGGCAAGGTGGTTCTGGTGGTGAATACCGCCAGTCATTGCGGCTTCACGCCCCAGTACGCCGGCCTTGAAGCGCTCTATCAGAAATATGCCGCGCAGGGTCTGGTGGTGCTTGGCTATCCCTGCAATCAATTCGGTAAGCAGGAACCGGGAAACGCTGATGACATCTCACAAACCTGTCATGTTAATTACGGGGTGAGCTTCCCGATGTTCGGCAAAGTCGAGGTTAACGGCAGCGCAGCGCATCCGCTATTTCGCTATCTGAAAGCGGAACTCCCCGGCATGCTGGGCGGACGGATTAAATGGAATTTCACCAAGTTTCTCATCGGACGCGACGGCAAACCGCTGAAACGCTTTGCACCGATCACGCCCCCGGAGAAAATGGAAGCCGCGATACTCGCTGCACTTTAAGGTAGAGCGTTACCGGATTCGCAGCATTAATTTTAGAGCACAGCGGAAATTGATGTTATCCGGCGGGAGACAGTGTGCCCCGCATATTTATTTTTTATTCCACTTGTCCTGAGTCAAGGTGAAAAGCAAGCTTGGGGGCGCACTTTTCACATCATGAATTTCTCGTAAGTACTGCAATCCTGCCCTGGTCAGAACTTTTTGCGAGGCCAGATGATTTGCCCGTACTACAGCAGATATTTCAGCCAACTTTATTTCACCAAAACCATAGTCGACCGTATACTTAGCAAACTCTGTCGCCAGCCCTTTTCCCCATGCCTCTGTAGAGAAGCGATATCCAAGGTTATTGATTGATAAATCGGCATAGCTCCTGATGCTGAGTCCGCCAAAACCAATGACTCTCCCCGGATTGTCCGTCAGCGCGATAGCCCAATTACCGAAACCGTACGTTTCCCAGTGCTGAAGCCAGCGAGCCAACACCTGACGTGCATAATCAATATCGGGATACGGACCTGCGGGGTTGAAGGTATTTGTAGCAGGGTCGCCATAAATTCTGAAAAGATCATCAGCGTCAGATTCAATTACCGTTCGTAGATGAAGTCGTGTCGTATCTGCCTGCAAAGAAACCTCCTGAACTTACCGTTTATAAACCACGTTTTCTTACTATTTTATCGCGGGGCAATCACGGGTTCATAACAGGGACGTTAAATTTAATTTTATGAAATTCTCAGTCACTACGAATAAAAGCACGCTTTATACCCTAAACACCAGCCTGAACAGGTTAAATTTGATCAGGCTCAGCGTCCTGGCCGGTTAAGTCGGGCGTTTTTCCGCCCATTTCAGCATGGCATCAAGAGCAGGACAAAGTGCCTGTCCCCATTCAGTGAGTCGATATTCCACTTTCGGTGGCACCTGAGGATACACCATCCGCGACACTATACCGTCGGCTTCCAGCTGTCTCAGTTGTTGCGCCAGCATCTTCTGCGAAATACCGGGAATTAATTTTTCAAAATCTGAATAGCGCTGTACTTTGCCGTCGAACAGATGAAAAAGGATGATTAATTTCCAGCGCCCTTCCAGCAGTTGAACAACCTGCTCCACTCCGCTTGCGGCTGATTCCGGACTGTATAACTTACTCATCATTCAGTAACTCACTTTTTTGTGCGTACTTGTCAATTTAACAGTCTATGTGGAATATGACCGTACTGTAAACAAAGGGAGTACAGGTCTATGCCATTCATATTACCGCTCGCTATTTATGACGACTTCGCGCTCAGCAAGGGTGGCGATATTGCCAGCATTACTGATTATTGTACTGCCACTTCAACAGACCGGAGATTCTCCAATGCCATGTGATCTCGATTTCCACGGTAAACGCATATTGGTCACTGCGGGTACCAAAGGTGTGGGTAAAGCGGTAGTTGGGCTATTCAAACAGCTGGGTGCAACAGTATTAACAACCGCACGCCACGCATCCGCAGAATGTAGGGCAGACGCTTTCGTAACGGCAGACCTGACCACGGTTACAGGGTGTAACTCAGTCGCGGAAGCCGTTCAGACACATCTGGGAGGCGTCGACATCATTGTTCATGTGGCCGGCGGTTCTACCGCACCCGGTGGTGGCTTTGCAGCATTGGGTGAAGAGGAGTGGCAACAGGAGCTCAATCTTAATCTGTTGCCCGCGGTACGTTTAGATCGTGCGTTGTTGCCTGCCATGCTGCAGCAGGGGGACGGAGTGATCATCCATGTCACTTCTATCCAGCGAGAACTGCCCTTACCAGAATCAACCACGGGTTATGCAGCAGCGAAAGCGGCGCTGTCAGCCTACAGTAAAAGCCTGTCGAAAGAGGTTGCGTCGCAGGGGGTTCGGGTGGTTCGCGTGGCACCCGGCTGGATCGAAACCGAAGCTTCAGTGGCCATGGCGGAACGGCTGGCGCAGCAGGCAGGAACAGATTACGAAGGTGGTAAGCAGATCATCATGAAGGCACTTGGCGGTATTCCGCTGGGACGCCCTTCTCAACCCATTGAGGTAGCTAATCTCATTGTCTTCCTCGCATCTTCTTATGCTGCCGCGATCACCGGTACTGAATTTGTCATCGATGGCGGTACTATTCCAACGGTGTAGTCAGATATCCTCATCGACCCATTCGGGTAGCGATCCGGATATTTTATATACCTTAATAAGGCGCCAGCGGCTATGAGATCAAGCCATGTGCGATATCGACCTGGCCGCTGTGTGATATTCCCCGACTCTTTGTCGCTAATATCCGCTCCTCGCTCATGGCGAATACACAGTCCGCGTGGTGGCAGAAACGGACATGAATAGCGAAAACAAAGGATGATTATTGGCGCACAAATCAGGGCTTCTTTGGCCGTCCATTGAAAAACGTTTATGACGCTTTTTCATTTACCGTCATGATAAAGTTCAGCGTGTTTTCTCCCTGGTTTGCGTAGAAGTGTGGAACATCAGTTTTGGCTGTAACGGAAAATCCCGCCGTTACCTGAAATACGCTCTCTTTCACGCCAAGCGTGAGGGTTCCGGATTTTACGTGCAGTAGCTCCAGCGTGCCTGAGGTATGCCCGGGTGATTCAAACTTTTCGCCTGGCCGCATTTCCCACAGCCACAGCTCAAGCATATCGGGTCCACCCGAGCCGGCCAGCAGCCTGGCGCTTCCCCCTTTGTCTCCTGTCCAGAGTTCGGGGATGTCCGTATCAGCGATGATGTGCACATCAGGCCTGGCGCTGACATCAACAAAATCCGCCACGGACACGCCCATGGCAGCAGCAAGCCGGCATAGCAGCGCAATGCTGGGATTAGCCTTGCACCCTTCTATCTCAACCAGCATCCCCTTACTGACACTGGCTTTGCGGGATAACTCATCGAGAGAAATTTTTCTTTGTTTACGAAACTGCTTAATCCGCAGGGATACGGCTTCGTTAACCGTGTTGACATCTGCGCCGGCGAAGGTCACTAAATTGACTTTTTTGGTCATTGGTCGATATTATGAGATAAAATGGTCATTACAGGATTATCGCGTGTTAATCGTATCTGCGTCAATTTCCCCTGAAGTCTATCAAATCGCCCCCGGTTTTCGGGCACTCAGCATCAGTGTACAGGCAGCGCCTGTCGTGAATCCGCACGTCGGGGTAACGGCACTGAAGGCGGCCTGTGAGGCGGTGCTGTCAGATTCCCCCGCCTGGGCTGAATCCCATCTGGCCGCATGGGCCGATGTGTTTCAGAGATTTGGTGCCAAACCCAAACGCACGCCCTGTTCTGCTGATGCGCTACGCAAACGCGTGCTTCGCGATGGCACCCTGCCCGCGCTCGATCCGGTCGTTGATCTTTATAACGCTGTCAGTCTGCGTTATGCCGTGCCCGTAGGGGGAGAAAATATTGCCGCGTACCAGGGCGCACCTCGCCTGACGGTGGCAACAGGCACGGAACCCTTTGATACCATGAAAGAAGGGGTTATGGCGGTGGAATATCCTGCGCCTGGCGAAGTCGTCTGGTGTGATGATGCCGGCGTAACCTGCCGTCGCTGGAACTGGCGGCAGGGAATCAGGACTCGCTTAAGCGTTGAAGCGCAACACATGTGGTTTATTCTGGAAAGTCTGCCGCAGATGCCGCTCGATCAGCTGCATGAAGCAGGAAAGATGCTGACCAACGGCCTGGAAGAAATGATGCCCGGACGGCAGTGTAACGTCACCCTCATCGGCGAGTAACGCCTTTAACTCAGTTCTGGAGACTCTGCATGTTCACCGGCTTGTCTGCTTTCCCGTTAACGCCTGTCACCGCGCGTGGTGTCGATGAACAGGGATTCACGAAGATCCTGGCTCGCCTGACGGCAGCCCGTGTCGATTCTTTGGGTGTTCTGGGTTCAACCGGCAGCTATGCTTATCTGAGCAG
Source organism: Pantoea sp. B_9 (assembly GCF_008632015.1). Taxonomy (NCBI): domain Bacteria; kingdom Pseudomonadati; phylum Pseudomonadota; class Gammaproteobacteria; order Enterobacterales; family Erwiniaceae; genus Pantoea; species Pantoea sp. B_9. The sequence goes on from NZ_VWVL01000001.1 coordinate 629,954, forward strand.
GGAACAGCGCAAACGCAGCGCAACGCTGGCGTGTCAGGTTGCCGGGGAGATTCCCGTGATGGTTTGCGTGGGTGCTATCAGCACCGATGCCGTACTGCATCTGGTTGAAGATGCGCAGTCCGCAGGCGCTGCTGCGCTGCTGCTGCCGGCGATGAGTTACCAGCCGCTGCGTGATGAAGAGGTGTATGCCCTCTTTGAGACGGTTACCCGCCATGCTTCAGTACCGGTTTGTGTTTATGACAACCCCCGCACCACGCATTTCCGCTTTACCGACGAACTGCTTGGGCAGCTGTCGTCACTAAAAGGGATTCGCTCAATTAAAATTCCGGGAGTACCGGATACCCCCATCGCTGCAGCTGAACGCGTCGCTGCATTACGACAACATCTTCGTCCTGACGTGACCCTGGGTATTAGTGGTGACGCCAGTGCCGGGCTGGGGCTGAATGCCGGTTGCGAAGTCTGGTATTCCGTTTGCGGCGGTATCTTCCCGGAAACCGCTAAACAAATTACGCAGGCCGCAGCCATTAACGATGCTGAACGCGTTACTGCCCTAACTCACCGCCTGCAACCTTTATGGGATCTGTTCCGTAAGCATGGCGGAAGTATCCGCGTGATCGCAGCGGCAGCAGGCATACTGGGGCTGACCGATGCCGACTGTCTGCCTCGTCCCCTGTTACCCTTATCGGCCGCAGAGGTGGCAGAAGTAGCAGCAGTGATGGCCGCTTTGGACCTGAAGTAACGCGCCGGCGGAATCGGTTCTGCGCCGGGCAGTTGAATATCTGGCAGGGCCAAAACCTTGATGATGGTCTTTGATCATTAAGGCCACTGACCGGGTGGGTTTACTCACCCGCGCAACGCGTGAGGTTGTTATGGCTGCTTGTCGCAGAGCGTTTTAACCAATGTGTTGCATCCATCGGTTGAACTCACAGCACAAAGCGGGACTTTCCTTAAAATCTCTTTAATCTTTCTTCAGGCCAATTTCTGCAAAGAGCCATTGTTTTAAAATTTGTAATTTAAATGAATCACGATTATGCGGGCGATAAACTAAATCGTATCCCCGCTCAGCCTTGAGTTTGTATTGCGGAAACGGAACAACCAGCCTGCCCGCTGCGACATCATCTGCAATCAGCACACTGCGTCCAAGAGCTACCCCTTCGCCCCGTATGGCAGCCTCCGTCGCCATACTGCCCAGGGTCCATAAAGGGCCCTGATAGTACCAACGCGTGCCGGTCGATGTCACGACAGCGTCCGGGCAGACGGTAACATCATGCATCTATAGGCTCAAAGCCTAAACCATGGCCCTGCTATGAGGGGCCATATAAAGGCTAAAGCATGTACCTCATCTTAAACTTGTGACCACGATGACCTCCCCGATGACACAACGGGGGGTCATTCAGCCTTTGGCATTTTCGTGCTGGCACCGGTGTTCTGCGCCAGCACGGCAGCCTCTAGGGTTGCAGCGGTTCCGCCAGCGTTATGATAAACAACTCACTGTCCGAGCTGGCTTTATCCAGCGGCTTCACGCTGATGGTGGTGGCAACCGGCTTATCATCTACCGTCAGCTTCCCCTGATCGTTGACCCGATAATCCTTGCGCTTCTTACCTTCCACCGGATTTTGCAGCACCATTTTCACGCCGAAGTCATTGTCATTGATGACCGCCAGCGTGTTGCTGTCGATCAGCGCCAGCCCTTCGGCCTTCTCCTGCTGCCAGCCGAGTTGACGCAGATCCACCACCCGCGTTTTCGTTGCCAGCACGATGCCGCGCTGCGCCAGCGTTTTTGCGTCGTCAAACTCCGGGTAGTCACCGGCCTTATCGAATGTGGCCAGATCGGTGGCCTGACTGAGATCCACCTTATAGATAAGGTTACGCATCGCGTCGTCTTTGTCGCTGCCCTGCTCAATCAGCAGGATGTGCTGATTATCGATCGCCACGATATCGCCAATTTTCGCGTCGCTGTTTTTACTGTACGCCTCACTGTCGATAGGGTAACCATACATCGCGGTTTTCCCGGTGGCCGGATCGAAGCTCACCAGGCGGGTAAAGCGTGCCTGCTTTTTACTTTTCCCGTTGATATCCAGCGTACTCTGCACCGCGGCGATGATGCGTCCATCCGGCATGCGCGTGATCCCTTCAAAGCCACGATTTGGCTGGCGCCATTTAAGAACGTTCGGCAGACCACCCGCGATCGATTTTTCCCCTTCCATGGCCTGCGGCCCGTGAATCGCCAGAATCCTGCCCTGCTTATCAACGTTAATCAGGAACGGACCATACTCATCGCACAGCCAGTATCCGCCCTTCCCGTCCAGCGTAATGCCTTCCGTATCCAGACCCCGGTTATCGCCCTGCAGCACGTGCAACTTATCGCTTAGCGCGATCTCATTGGTTGACCCGATGACGTCATTCTGCAGCGGCAGGCCGTTAATATTGCCCTTTGCGTCGTGCAGCGGTCGGGCGTCCGTCGCCTGCGCTTTGCCGTTCTTCACCTGGATATTCATCAGCAGCGGCGCGAAGTCCGGCGTGACGAAAATTTTCGATTCCTGTTTACCCATGTCAGGCGAGTCGGCGTTCGGTCCGCGATCGGTGACGGTCACAAAGTTGAGCGTATCCCCCTGCCTGCCGGTAAACAGCAAACCGGAACCGATGCCTACCGGCAAACCCTCCGGAAACGCGCTGGCGAACGCACCGCTGTAGCTGACGCGCGTCCCCTGAGGAAAAGTGACGCTATAGTGTTCGGTTGGCGGCTGCGCCGCCAGCGTGGATAACGAGAGGGTACAACCGAGAATCAGGGAAAGCGTTTTTCTTTTCATATTATTCATGTCCATACAGAGGAGCTGACACCCTAAAGACTAAAAATGACAGGAAAATGAAATGGCAGAGCAACAGTGGCGGCTGACATCATCCCGGGCGATCTCCCCGGTTCGCCACCGCACCGCTTTTGCTTCATTCATCAGAAACCAGCTTGCCTGTTGTCCCCCTGCAGCTCAGCCATCCCAGACATTTCTCAGCCTTTTCCTACAACCTGACGCAGGCCGTCTGATATCGGCTCTGCGCGGTTTCCGTTCAAATGGGTTAACCGCGAGCACAGGAGGAAACAATGCTGAACATCTTCACTATGGATAGCGACCGCTGGATTACGGAAGGTCTGCGCCTCTACTTTTCCGGGCAGATGATAAGCTGCCTGACGCTCACCTCGCCGGATGACCCGCTCCCTACCGGACGCGGGCGTAACGTGGTGATCAGCGAACTGCATTTTGCCAGTAAAAACCTGGAAGAGACGCTGCGTAGTCTGCTGCTGATGCAGCTCAAAACACCGGGCGTCGAGCTGGTGATTCTCACCGACATCAGCGATGAAGCCGTACTGAATTACGTGGCTCGCCACCTGAAGAAAGCGCGGATCCTGAGTAAAAAATGCCCGCTGGCGACGCTGGTCAGTGCGGTGCTGACGCCGGAAAACGTTGCCGCCGTCGCCGCACCGCACGGCAACGCCGATGTGCTGACCGAGCGCGAGTTCACGCTGCTGCGCTGGCTGGCGGGTCCGCGCCGCATGACGGAGATCGGGCATGCGCTGCACCTCAGCAATAAGACCATCAGCCACTACAAGAACACCATCTCACGCAAGCTGGGGTGTAAAAACCACATGGATTTTTACCATCGCCTCACCAGCTACGGCTTTTAATTCGCGCCACCCGCCTCAACCAGGATGTTCAGCCCGCTGGACATCCTGCGCCTGCCTTCTTTCCTGTTAAAAAATCAAGACATTCAGCCATCATCCTTACCGTAAAAGGGATGACACCCGGTTTGATTCGCGCATAATGACGGGTCACCTGTACGGGCAGGATGCCCGCTGACACCCCCACTCTGCCGTAACGCAGGATAAAACATAAAAACTGAAGGAAGACTGGCATGGAATTCACCATACGCAACGCGCAGCCTGATGATGCCGAACTGCTGCATCAGCTGGGGCGCATGACCTACAGCGCCCACTTCAAACATATGTGGGTATCCGAAGCCGAGCTGGATGAATTCATCGATAAAGAGTACGGCCTGGCCGAACTGCGCAGCAGCCTGGTGGCGCCCAACGAAAGCTGGCTGATTGCCGAAACCAACAAACCCATCGGCTTTGCCAAAGTGACCTGGAACACGCCGGTACCGGACTCCGGCATGAGCGGTGCCCAGCTGAATAAGCTCTACCTCAATCCGCAGGAAACCGGTAAAAACTATGGCCGGCGCATGTTCGAAAGCATTATCCACGCCGCGCGCGATAAGCAGGAAGGCTATCTGTGGCTGGAAGTGATGGGCGAGAACGTGCGCGCACGCAAATTCTATGAAGCCTTTGGCATGCAGCACATCAAAGACATTCCTTTTATTACTGCTTCGCAGCAGAGCATCCTGCAGATTTTAGGCATGGTTATTTAGCGTGGCTCACGGCGCCGGGTCAACTGTCTGGCCCGGCCGATTGGGTGCACTGGAGTGTTTCATTTTATTACTTCACCGCCGCAAAAGTTTTAAATAAGCGCAGCGACAGCGCAGAATTATCGTTATTTCAACAAACTAAGATAAAGAATAAAAACGCCCTTTTTATGCGCCGTCACGCTTGCAGAAATAGCACCAGCGATTAGTATTAAATACGCAACACGCACATGACAGCGCAACAACGTCATGTTATTTATTACTCATGAAGAGGATATATTATGACTCAGCATCGAGGCGGTTCAGGTAATTTCGCAGAAGATAAACAGAAAGCATCAGAAGCCGGTAAAAAAGGCGGACAGCACAGCGGCGGCAACTTTAAAAACGACCGCGAAAAAGCGTCCGAAGCCGGTAAAAAAGGCGGTCAGAGCAGCAATCGCGGCTCGTGATTAGCCGGCCAGCACAGGATGAGGCGGCCATGGCGCAGGGAGCGCGCCGTTACCCACCGGATTATTGTCTTACCCTGCGCTGACTTTCCTCACGTTTAACAGATAACTCTGAAACCGCCTGAATCTGGCAGAAAACGTTATATGATCAATTAACTATTTATTGCCTTACAGGAACAGCCTGACGTGATATTGCGCTATTTTACCTCTCTTTTTTCCAGTCCGGAATCATTACTGCAGGTGATGAGCCGCCAGGATATTCGTGAATCCATTCAGGAAGGTGACCGGATTATTATTGACGAAGACGGTAACGCTTCGGTTAATCCCCTCAGTCCACAGGTACAGCAGGACTTCGCCGATCATATTAAGCGCTTAAAGGATATCTGATGGGAACCGCGATATTTATGGTGCTGATGGTCTGCGGCTACTGGTACACCAGTCGCGATATGTCCAGCCGCCTGAAAATAAAACGATCCTTTGGCTGGGACGTCTATTTTCTCATTGCGCTGTACGGCTGCATTTTTGTCGTTCAGGGCGTGGTCGCCACCGGCCTGGTCTGGCTGCTACTGCTGGCGGCCTCGGCCATCAATAACAGCCTGGCGCTGTCTGCCGATCTCCATGCGCGCTGGCACGTCGATTTCATGACATGGAGTTTTCTCGGCATTCAGGCACCGGTGGTGATCATGCTGGCGTTTGCCGTGCTGTTTTGTGTGTATCGTTCCAATGCCGGCAGCGCGCGGCTGACCGCCGGCAGTCGCAAAGAGCTATATCAGCGCCTGTCCCGCTCTAACGGTATTGAACAACTGCTGCTGCACTGCATGGAAGAAGGCGAACTGGCATGGGTCACGCTGAAATCGCGCCGTATCTACATCGGCATGATTCACGCTGCCACCTTTGAATATCCCAGCACCGCCAATATCGTGCTGATTCCGATGCTCAGCGGCTACCGCGATTCGCGCACGCTGAATCTGGCGATTGAGCATAACTACAGTCGCTGGTATCACCAGCACGAGATTAGCTTTGTCTCCAAACCCAAAAGCGCGCTGGAGTTCCGTAAGGTGCTGATGGTCGACCAGATTGAAAGCCTGTCGCTGTTCGATCCGGCCAGCGCCAGCGCACTGGCTATGGGGAAACCTCAGCACACAGAGAAGCGGCAGAATGTTCCGGGCTGAGCCGCGCAGCCACCCTTTACATCCGCGCAGCTGGCAACGGTGGCGCGGGTTCACATGGTAACCGTTAAGGAGTATACAATGACCGATCGTCCCGTTCACGGCGACCAGCCGGATTACGATCCGCGTAAAAACAGCCCCGACCAGAAGCCGAAAGATGACGAAACCAGCGCGCCTGAATCCGGGGATAAACAGGCCGAATAAACCATAAACCGCCTTTTCAGGCGGTTTTTTTTTGCGCCCGGGTCGGGTTAGCCCGGCCACAGCCAGTTACGTACTTCCGGCACGTCTTCACCGTATTCGCGCACATAGCGATGGTGCTCCGCGATGCGCTGCTGCAGGTCGTCGAGCAGTTCAGGATGGCGATCGGCCAGGCCCGGCACGTGCAAAATTGCCGCCTGCGCCAGATGATAGCGGTCGAGCTCGTTGAGCACCGTCATATCAAACGGCGTGGTGGTGGTGCCCTCTTCGTTGAATCCGTGCACGTGGAAATTGGCGTGATTGCTGCGCTGATAGGTCAGACGATGAATCAGGCTGGGATAGCCATGAAAGGCGAAAATTACCGGTTTGTCGCGGGTAAACAGCGCATCGAAATCCTCTTCCGACTTGCCGTGCGGGTGCTGCTGCTGCGTCTGCAGCGCCAGCAGATCCACCACGTTGACTACGCGAATGCGCAGCGTGGGCAGATAGTTTCGCAGCAGATCCACCGCCGCCAGCGTCTCCATGGTGGGCACATCGCCGGCGCAGGCCATCACCACGTCCGGCTCGCCGTCATCGCTCGCCCAGCGCCATTCGCCCATACCCGCCTCACAGTGGGCAATGGCGCTGTCGATGTCCAGCCACTGCGGTGACGGCTGCTTGCCAGCGACAATCACGTTGATGCGATCCCAGGTGCGTAGACAGTGATCACCCACCCACAGCAGGGTGTTCGCGTCCGGTGGCAGATAGATGCGCACGATATCCGCCTTTTTGTTCGCCACGTGATCGATAAAACCGGGATCCTGATGGCTGTATCCGTTGTGATCCTGGCGCCAGACGTGTGAAGACAACAGATAGTTGAGCGAGGAGATCGGCTGGCGCCAGCCCAGTTTGCGCGTCACCTTTAGCCATTTGGCGTGCTGGTTAAACATCGAGTCGACAATATGGATAAAGGCTTCATAACAGTTAAACAGCCCGTGTCGTCCGGTCAGCAGATAGCCCTCCAGCCAGCCCTGACACTGGTGCTCGCTGAGAATTTCCATCACCCGGCCGTCACGCGCCAGCTGCTCATCATACGGTTCGATGTCCGCCATCCAGCTGCGGCTGGTGACGTCAAAGACCGGCGTCAGGCGATTCGAGGCGGTCTCATCTGGCCCGAACAGCCGGAAGTTATCGGCGTTGCGCTGAAAAATCGCGCTGAGGTAGTGGCCGAACTGTTTAGTGGCTTCGCCGCGCTGGCTGCCCGGCGCGCCGGTGTCGAGCGCAAACTCGCGGATGTCCGGCGTGTTGAGCGTGCGGCGCAGCCGTCCGCCGTTGGCATAGGGTGAGGCGCTCATGCGTTTATCCCCCTGCGGCGCCAGCGCACGCAGTTCCGGCCTGAGTTTACCCGCCTCGTCAAACAGATCTTCCGGCTGATAGCTGCGCAGCCACTGCTCTAACACCTGCCGATGCGACGCGTCTTCGCGACATGCCGCCACCGGCACCTGATGCGCACGCCAGAAATCTTCCACCTTTTTACCGTCCACCTCTTTCGGGCCGGTCCAGCCCTTCGGGCTGCGCAGTACAATCATCGGCCAGCGCGGGATCGCCTGCTCTGTCTGCCCGCTGCGCGCCTGCTGCTGATAAGCGGCAATCTTATCAAACGCGTTATCCAGCGCTGCCGCCATCTGCTGGTGCATGTCGGCCGGCTCGTGCCCGCAGACAAACAGCGGCTCATAACCGTAACCGCTGAACAGCTGCTGCAGATCGTCATCACTGCTGCGCCCCAGCAGCGTCGGGTTGGCAATTTTGTAGCCGTTCAGATGCAGAATGGGTAGCACTGCACCATCACGCTGCGGATTGAGGAATTTGATGCCGTGCCAGCTGGCGGCAAGCGGCCCGGTTTCGGCTTCGCCGTCACCAATCACGCAGGGTACGATCAGCTGCGGATGATCGAAAACCGCGCCAAACGCATGCGACAGCGAATAGCCCAGCTCGCCGCCTTCGTTAATCGAGCCCGGCGTTTCTGGTGCCGCATGGCTGGGAATGCCGCCAGGAAATGAAAACTGCTTAAACAGGCGCTGCATGCCTGCAGCATCTTCACTGACGTGCGGATAGATTTCGCTGTAACTGCCTTCGAGCCAGCTATTCGCCACCATGCCCGGTCCGCCGTGCCCCGGACCGCAGACGTACAGCAGATCCACCTCGCGCTGGCGGATGATGCGGTTGAGGTGCGCATAGATAAAGTTCAGGCCGGGCGTCGTGCCCCAGTGGCCAAGCAGTCGCGGCTTGATATGCCCGGGCTGCAGTGGTTCGCGTAACAGCGGGTTGGCCATCAGGTAGATTTGCCCGACGGACAGATAATTGGCGGCGCGCCAGTAGCGATCGATCAGCGCCAGTTCATCGGCGGCACTCGGATTGGTCATGCCCTCTTCTCCTTTGGTTAGCCATCAGTTAACCCTAATAGAGGATAGGCGATGCTGCGAGCCAGACGGTATTTCTGCACTGTCGCTATTAGCCGCTGCGCTTATTCAATCTTTCACGCAAATATAAGCGCAGCGGTAAAAGCTGTACACGTAAATATTTTTTTCATTTTGTGCACTATTTAATGGGTCGTGACCCGCAAAACTGGCGCTTTTTCACTTTTGGTCTATTGTGCCTTTTACAGGTAATACCAGTAGAAAATAGAAAAATAAAAGGATCCTAAAATGGACTATAAAATGTTCGCTAACCGACTGCAGCAGTGGCCGCAGTTACATTTTACGGCGATTGAACTGCAGCAACGCGAGATGACCTGCGAGATCTACGCCACGGCGGCTGAGCACCAGACCATGAGCCAGCTGTTTATTTGTCGCGCCAGTGACGAAAAAAATGCACAGGAATTAATCAGACAGTACCGCAGCTGGCTGCATAAATTTAACCTCGGTCGCAGCAGGCGCGATAATTCCCGCCCGCCGCGCAGCGTGTCGGTGAATGTACCGGGCGCAATAAGCGCAGCGCTAAAATAGAGTTATCGGCACGCTCAACCATTTTTTAGTTGCATGAATCTGCTACAGCAGCGTATTACTATTCGCGCAGCGTGATAACGCCTGGCAATCTGTCTGACGAATAACCTGTGCCATTTTCACTGACAGCAGAAAAAGGTGTTGGGTTGTTATCACCTGTGCAACACTGTACGGATATACAAGTCCCGGAGGTGACGTGAAACAAGTTAACCGTCCTGCACCGGATCTGTATGCGCTGATAGGCATCGCGGTGACGGAATTTATCAGGGAAGGTAGCGTGTTCAGGATACATGACGTGACGCAGGTGCTGCACACGATGAAAGCTGACGCGCGTGATGAGGATTTCCGGCATCGCTGCGATGCCGCAATAAGGCTACTGGCAGATCTTATGCACTGAACCGATCCCCGCCTGCGCGGGGACCTCTGCGTCAGGCGTCGTCTGGCGTATAACCCACTACAATTTCCAGCGTTCTGCGCAGCACACTTGCCTGCGCTTCATCCTGTGTCGCTTCCAGCGCCATAATCAGACAAAGAATGATGGATTTGTTACTGACGCGGCCTTCACTGGCCAGTACGCTACGAATGATATCATTCAGTACCGCGGCTTCTTCACTCAATGCCACTCCGGCATCGCGAAAATGCGCCGCCAGTTCCGTGTCCGGCAGCGCAGAATAGAGAGAGTGATTCTCCGACATCGTTCTTTTCCCGTACTGTGAGCAATACAGTCAGATCATAATTTAACGGTCAGTTAATGCTTGCGGCTGCCGCCAGCCTGACCGTTGTGGCCAAAAAGCGGATGCACGTTATCGCGATCCGGTTGTTCGCCACGCCGCTTTTGTCCAGCCGTCATGCTCGACCGGACTTCATCGATTGCCGTGCGAATCGCAGCCGCCTGCGCATCATCGCTGGCCTGTTGCTGCATAATGTGGAGCTCATCCAGCAACGCCTGGGTGGTGACCGGCCCGGAGCGCTGCAGCAGCGTTAACGCCGCTTCGCCGATGATCTCATCAATAAGAGTCTGGTGTTCGCTTCTGTTCATATCATAATAAATCTCTGCATGCTGCCTGCCCCAACCGGGAACGCGACAGAAAAACAGCGCCGCTATGCCGCGGCGCGATACAGCCCGTCACAAGTCATACATGCAGTGATACGTTATCAGAATGGCGTTTTCGTGTGTACAACCTGGACGCTTTCGCTTCGCTCTCAGCTTTCACGCTCAAACAGCAGGCCAATCAGCTGGTGATAGTGGTGCTCTTCTTCCGTAGTAGAAGCGAGCTCCAGACGACGCAACAGCTTAGTACACAGCGATTTACGGTTCAGATTACGGCCTTCACGCAGGATTTCGACCACGACCTGGCCCAGCGTCTCCTGCTGCGAAGGCAGCGTGGCTTTGCTAAAATAGTTGGCAATCGCCTCGACTGAGTTCGGAGTGTATCCGTTCTGGCGCATAAGTGACTCCCGTTAACATTAAGTTGTCAGAAAAATGTTCTGGCTAAGTTGTACAAGTTTTTCAAAATCTGTACAAGAGGATAAACAACTGAATGAGGGATTTTTGTTGCAAAAAGTGCTACCGAAAAGTTATTAAACCGAGCATAAAGTGAAATTTTTTAACATCGCCGCTGCCCGATCAGGTCCACACAAATAATGAGTCGCTGGCGTATCGCGTCATTATCAGTGCTATCAAATCTGCCTGTCGCTTATTTCCTCTCGCGCTAATAACCGTTACTGCTGGTTGCAGCCGTTGCGCTTAATGTGCACTGCCGCATCTCATTCTTTAGTACCCTGCGGCGCGGCCGCTGATAATATAAAATGCGTGCGGCGCAATGGTTCACTCCCTGAATTGCGCCGCTGCGTTAGCGATATTAAGACTGCCTGCATGGCAGCTTAAGGATTACGCTGACTGCATTTACCTTAAAGAAGGCAGTTTAAGCTTCCGCCGCTGCGGTTTTGCCGCGGCGACTCACTTTTCCACCGCGCCTGCCCGCTTCTACTGCCCTTTCCGGACAGTTTTTAAAATTCCCGCTGCTGACGCTGCCGCCTTTTTTACCCGCTTCGCGAGCACGCTCGGTATTTTCTGCAAAATTACCTGCACCACCACGTCGTTGTGTCATATGTCACCCCATTGATTAAAATAATTAAGCAGTTAAACGACAGAATATCTCCACACAGAAACAATATGGATGGGATTGGAGATAAAACAACATTTAATATGCATATTTGCGCTGACAAAAAGCCATGCGCAAATGGTTATTTTCACCGCTGCGCTTATAGCGGGTTGCTTGTAAAGATTTTTTTCTCAAACTTGTACAAAATAATTTTAGTGGTATAAAATCAATTAATTAACAAAAATGTGATCCACATCACAAACAACTATTGAGAGATTCTTGCTATTTTTCAGTTTTATCTGAATTTTCCGGGATGATGGAAATATGACCGCTGACTTCCAGCACCGCGTATTTAATTTGATCGATGCGTTCCAGCCCCTGCCCTGAACGGGCGGCTTCGAGGATATCTTCCCGACTGATGCCCGACATTTTTAGCCGCTGCGTTAATATCCGGCCATGTTCCACCAGAATCAGCGGCCCTCCCTCCGCCATTTGTTCGAATAGCGGAAAGCGCGCTTTGAGTTTGCCCAGCACAATATCAATGGTGATTAAGGTAATGATGGTGAGGCTGGCACCGGTAACGGAAAAGTCATCACCCAGCAACGCCTGCTGTGTGGCTTCGCTAATAATCAGCAGCAGAATCAAATCGAATGAGGTCATTTGCAGCAGCGTGCGTCGACCGGCAATTTTAAATACCACCATTAACAACAGATAAATGGCGGCTGCGCGTAATACCGTTTCCATAACGTTCTCCTTTTACGGGTAAATCCACTGCGATACCTTTACCGGTACCTGATGATTGACGTGCACACTCAGCGCCACCCGCCCCGCCGCCTGCGGCTGAATCCCCAGCCAGATCACATGACCTTCTGCCGCCTCGCCGGCGTAAGTCAGCTGCAGCGTGTTATCCCGCGTAATGGCCTGTTGTGGCTGTGGCTGTAGCGTCTGGATCTGCAAATCGTCTAACGCGCCGCTGCCCAGCGTGACGGTGAAACGTTCGCCGCTCTGCGGTGCCACGCGAATCCGCAGGTTCATATTGCTGTCGATGCGACCAAAACGTTCATAGCGCAGGCTGACGGAACCATCAGCCGACTGCGCCTGCCCGTCACTTAATATGCCTTTGGAAAACAGCCCGCAGGCACCCAGGATCACAATCACTATCAGCACGTATTCACCGATACGCTGTATAACGCTCTCCCTGCGTTGCCAGCGCATATCCTCCTGTACCGGATAATCACGGCTGGCTAACTCATCTTTCTTCATGGCGTTATTCCTCTTACAGTTAATTAGCTGACATCTTATCGCTACGGTTATTTCCTCTTCGTCCTGAATTTTAAGCTTAGCGGTAAACGCCGGGATCCTCGGTAACAGTTTAATTCGGCTAAGCAGCGGTGCAGCAATTACGCCTATAATTCGGATGCATATCACTGGCAATGCCTGTGAGCAGCGCCAGAGACGGCGTTTATTAATTTTACTCTGACAAGGAATAAAGAATATGGATGAAGAACTGGTTAACTTAGCGACCGAAGTGGGTAATAAATTACTGGCCGCCGGCCTGAGCGTCACCACCGCCGAATCCTGCACCTCTGGCTGGGTCGGTTCCGCGCTGGCGGCGGCCAGCGACAGTAGCCGCTTTTACAGCAGCGGCTTTATTACTTACACCAATCAGGCGAAGCAGCGCGTGCTGGGCGTCAGCGCGGAGACGCTGGCGCATGATACTGCCGTCAGTGAAGCCGCGGTACGGGAGATGGCCTGCGGCGCGAAAAAGCTCTCCGGGGATACGCTGGCTATTGCCGTCAGTGGCTATGCCGGCCCGGACGGCGGTGAGGACGGCACGCCAGCCGGCACCGTGTGGTTTGCATGGTGTCTGGCAGATGGCAGCGTGCACACCAGCCGGCAATGGTTTTCAGGTGAAGGTGAAGAAGTGGTGCGCAAAGCAACCCTTTTTAGTCTGGCGGAATTGAACCGTCTGCTCGACGCTATTTAGCGCCGCTTCGCCGTTCAATGATTAAACGTAAATAAATAAGCCGGGCGGATAAAATTCCCACCGGAGGAAAATGTGTTGAGCATAAATAATCATCAGGCAGGTTAAAAGCGAGACCGTAATATGGACCGGCTCGCTAAAAATAGCGTGGTTATTTTACACCACAATCTCCAGCCTTCTCATTAATATAGCGTTAGCGAGGCGTGAAAAATATAACCGTCCCGCTTGTGAGTGGCCTAAGGTGCATTAGTATTAAGTGTGCAAAACATGCATGGCGGCAGATGCGTCATGTTATTTATTACTCATCACGAGGTAATAGTATGACAGAGCATAGAGGCGGTTCAGGTAATTTCGCAGAAGACAAAGAGAAAGCATCTGAAGCGGGTAAAAAAGGCGGACAAAACAGCGGCGGTAATTTCAAAAACGACCGTGAGAAAGCGTCCGAAGCCGGCAAAAAAGGCGGACAGAATAGCCATCGCGATTCCTGATGCGCTGTAACGCAGAGTAAGGAATGTCTCGGAGCAGGGAATGCTCCGTCATCAACAGGATGACAGGGATTTATTGCTTCGTTTCATTCCCTCTCTTAATCGCGTTATCACTTAATGGCTTCAGCCTCCCGTTAATCACCGATTCGGAGAATATTCCATGAAAGTTAAATCGCTACTCGATCTTTTTATTCACGATCTTTCGGACGTTTACAGCGCGGAGAAACAGATCACCCGTGCGTTACCCAAACTGGTCCGGGCAGCCTCCGATGAAAGTTTAAAAAACGCTTTTCAGCAACATCTGGAAGAGACCCAGGGACAAATTGAGCGCCTCGATCAGGTCGTAGAGAGCCACGATGAGCTGCGCATCATGCGTATGAAGTGCCACGCGCTGGAAGGCCTGGTCGAAGAAGCGCAGGAGCTGATTGAATCCACCGAAGCCGGCCCGGTGCGCGATGCTGGCCTGATCGGCGCAGCGCAGAAGGTTGAGCACTACGAAATTGCCACTTACGGCACGCTGGTGGCCATGGCGAAAAAGCTGGAGCTGAACCAGGCCGCAGAGTTGCTGGCTGCCACGCTGGCAGAAGAAAAATCCACCGATGAAAAACTCACGGATATCGCGGAAAAACAGTAACGCGACTGCCGTACAACGGAGGTAGATATGACGACCACATCCGCACTTTCGCATTATCACGACTGGCTGCGCGACGCTCACGCCATGGAAAAACAGGCCGAAACCATGCTCGAGCAGATGGCAAAACGCCTGGAAAACTACCCGCAGCTGCGGGCCCGCATTGAGCAGCATATCGAAGAAACCCGTCAGCAGCAGTCTCTGCTGGAATCCATTCTCGACCGCCACGGTATTTCCCACTCCAGTGTAAAAGACGTGATGGGGAAAATGGCCGCCATGGGCCAGGCGTTTGGCGGTACCTTCGCGGAAGACGAAGTGGTGAAAGGCGCTATCAGCGGCTACGTGTTCGAGAATGCCGAGATTGGCAGTTACACCAGCCTGATCAGCGCCGCCACGCGTGCCGGGGATCAGGAGAGCGTGGCCATTCTCAAACAGATCTGTGAACAGGAGATCGCGATGGCGGACTGGATGTTAACGCACATGCCTGAACTGACCGATCAGTTCCTGCTGCGCAGCGAAGACCCGGACGCGAAAGCGAAACGCTGATTTTCTCTTTTCGTAAGAGACTTTTTGAGGTGAGCTATGTTTCGACACGTTAAGAAACTGCAGTACACGGTGCGCGTCAGTGCGCCGAACCCGGGCCTGGCCAATCTGCTGTTAGAGCAGTTTGGCGGTCCGCAGGGCGAACTGGCTGCGGCCATGCGCTATTTTACCCAGGGCCTCGGCGATGAGGATTTAGGACGCCGCGACCTGCTGATGGATATCGCTACCGAAGAGCTCAGCCATCTTGAGATTATCGGCTCGCTGGTTGGCATGCTTAATAAAGGTGCCAAAGGCAAGCTGGCCGAAGGCACTGAAGAGGAAGGCGAACTGTATCGCTCAATCACGGGTGCCGGTAACGATAGCCATCTGACTTCGATTCTTTACGGCGGTGGCCCACCGCTGACCAACTCCGGCGGCGTGCCGTGGACCGCGGCTTACGTGGATACTATCGGGGAAGTGACGGCCGATCTGCGTTCAAATATCGCCGCCGAAGCGCGCGCCAAAATCATCTATGAACGCCTGATCAACGTCACTGACGATGTCGGCGTTAAGGATGCGTTAGGCTTCCTGATGACGCGTGAAGCCGCGCACCAGCTTTCGTTTGAGAAAGCGCTGTACTCCATTCGCGACAACTTCCCACCGGGCAAGCTGCCGCCAATTGAGCAGTATGCGCACAACTACTACAACATGTCAGAAGGTGATGACGTGCGTGGTAGCTGGAACTCCGATGACAACTTCGATTATGTGGCCGATCCGCAACCGGCGGTGGATGGCGGCGATGGTCTGCCTTCTGTGACGCTGTCGCCGGATGAGCAGCGCGACATTGACGCGCTGGCCGCACGCACCGCGTCCGATCCGCTGATCGATCCGATTACCGGAGCAGAAGCGGGCAGCAAGAAGGCGCCCTGACGTTCAGTCAGACCAGGCAGTGACACGTTTTTTTCTCGCGCAGTAACTGGCCCCTGGCCCACGGCGTTTCCCCTGACGGGAACGCCGTTTTTTTCGTCCTGATGTCTGTACCCACCCTGTTCTTTTCCCCCACCAGCAACCTGGCCGGACAGATCGATTTCTGCTTCTCATTTTTACTGCATCTGACCTATACTGTTTTTATATACAGTATTTTCAGGATGCCGATGATGTATGCATTGGTCGACGTAAACTCTTTCTACGCCAGCTGCGAAACCGTGTTTCGCCCGGATCTGCGCGGCAGGCCGATCGTGGTGCTGTCAAACAACGATGGCTGTATTATCTCGCTGAGCCGCGAAGCGAAGGCGCTCGGCATCAAAATGGGTGCGCCCTGGTTTAAACATCGCGACGAGCTGATGCGTCATCAGGTGGTGGTGTTTTCATCTAACTATGCGCTGTACGGCAACATGTCGGCGCGCGTGATGGAGACGCTCGACCGGCTGGCGCCGCGCGTAGACGTCTATTCGATTGATGAGGCCTTTCTTGATGTCAGCGGAATTGAAGGCTACACCTCGCTGACGCGCTTTGGACAGCAGGTACGTGACTGCCTGTGGAAAGAGACGCACCTGAAAGTGGGCGTCGGCATCGCGCCAACGAAAACCCTCGCCAAGCTGGCTAACTGGGCGGCCAAACGCTGGACCAAAGCCGAAAACGTCATGGACCTCTCTGATCCGGCACGCCAGCGCGGCCTGATGCAGCGGGTGGGCGTAGAGGAAGTGTGGGGCGTCGGCCGCCGTTTATCCAGCAAGCTGAACCTGATGGGCATTCAAACCGCTCTGCAGCTGGCGGAGACCCCCACTGCGCTGATCCGCAAGCATTTCGGCGTGGTGCTGGAGCGCACCGTGCGCGAGTTGCGCGGCGAACCCTGCCTGGCGTTTGAAGAGGTGATTCCGCACCGGCAAAATATCCTCTGCTCGCGCTCGTTTGGCGATCGCATTACCGATTATCAGGATATGCGCGAAGCCATCGCCAGCTATGCGGCACGCGCAGCGGAGAAACTGCGCAGCGAGCGCCAGTATTGCCGCTACATCGGCACCTTTATCCGCACCAGCCCGCACGATCCGCATCAGCCCTACTATGCCAACGCCGCCAGCCAGACGCTAATTACCCCTACCGCCGACAGCCGCGACATTATTCAGGCCACGCTCAACTGCCTGGATCGCATCTGGATCCCCGGCAAACGCTACCTGAAAGGCGGCGTGATGCTGGGCGACTTCTTCAGCGACGGGGTGGCACAGTTTGATCTGTTTGCTGACTATCAGCCGCGCCGTAACAGCGATCAGCTGATGGCGCTGATGGATAAGATCAACGCCCACCAGCGCGGTGCCTTGTGGTTTGCCGGTCAGGGCATCCAGAAACCCTGGGCGATGAAACGCGACATGCTGTCTCCGGCTTACACCACGCGTATTAGTGACGTGCCGCGCGTGAAGGCAAAGTGACTTAACCTCTCTCCCGCGGCGACCCTGAACCTGTCACGCTACTCGGAATAATCGCAAGGCGGCGGGAGAGGAAATTGATAATTCACACCAATCGATACGCGATTAATGATGAAATTAATTTACAGATAATTGATCAATATCGGGTGCTGACGAATACAGCACTTAATGCTTAAACTTCACTGCCCTAAATGGCCGACGCTATTTTAAAATCAATGAAAATTTATTGCCGGCGCATCACAACAAAAACAAATCCATATCAAAAGGTTAGCCATAATTAAAATTACCGCATCAGCAAAATGAGATAAAGCGCACCATTATAATATTGCGCAACCATTAAGGCCGTGATATTTAAATCTGGACTTTACAATAAACTTACAAAGAGGGAAAAATGAAAATTAACCTTATGGGTTTGATGGTGATGCTCGTTATCCTGTTAAGTGGATGTTCGTCGACGGGGGGTGAGGATAAATACAGCGCGACCTACGTTCAGTCACACATTAAAGAAGGGAAAACCACCAAGGCGGAAGTGCAGCAGCTTTATGGTGTCCCGGATGATAATCAAAAATCCTCTCAGGGCACTACCTGGATTTACGAGAAAAATGCGGATTACAGCAGCGCCTCTTCGCTGCTGGGCTACATCCCGGGAGCGGGAGCCGTATCCGGCGCGTTAGGTATGGCAAACTCAGCAAGTGAAGTATCCTCTACGGCAGGCAAAATGGCAGATAAACGTAGTGGGAATACTGAAATACACGGTAATAGACTCTATATCACTTTTAATAATAGCGATATTGTAGATTACTGGAGTATCCGTTAATCCACACCGACAGAAAGTCATTTACCTGATGCGGCTCAGCTGAGCCGCGTTATTCTATTCAAACAAGAATATTATCTGCTTCGGATCCGCCGGGCTATTACACGCAAAATAAACCACGACATCTCACCGCTGAATAACGTTTTATCGCGCAGGTAAAAGTGCCGCTGGCAGATCGGCTGGCGTTTGCATCAATGCTGCACCCGTGCGGCGCAGATCGTCTGCGCGCAATGGCAAGACGCTACGGGCCAAGCCGCGCAAGGTTGTGCCAGAAATGTTAACAGAAAGCGGCTTGAATTCAGCGTGCTGAACCCCCACTCTAACGCTTTCGCCCTGACAGGAGTAAAACAATGGCAACCGAATATGCGATTATCGCGGGTGGCTGTTTCTGGTGCACCGAAGCAGTATTCAAAGATGTGATTGGCGTCGAGTCAGTCGAAAGTGGTTACACCGGCGGTGAACGTCCTAATCCCACCTACGAGCAGGTGTGCAGCGGCGCGACCGGCCACGCCGAAGCGATTCGCGTAGGCTTCGATCCGGAGAAGGTGAGCTACGGCGATCTGCTGGACATCAGCTTTGCCACCCACGATCCCACCCAGCTGAACCGTCAGGGTAATGATGTCGGCACCCAGTACCGTTCGGCGATTTTCCCGGCTAACGCGGAGCAGGAAGCCGAAGCGATTGCGGCGATTGCCCGCGCGCAGGAAGATCACAGCGAGCCGGTGGTGACCACTATC
This sequence comes from Pantoea sp. B_9, assembly GCF_008632015.1. Classification (NCBI taxonomy): domain Bacteria; kingdom Pseudomonadati; phylum Pseudomonadota; class Gammaproteobacteria; order Enterobacterales; family Erwiniaceae; genus Pantoea; species Pantoea sp. B_9. The sequence goes on from NZ_VWVL01000001.1 coordinate 648,865, forward strand.
GAGCCGCTGAAAGCCTGGTATCCGGCAGAAGATTATCATCAGGATTACTGGGATGGCGCGGGTCAGCGCAACGGTTACTGCCTGGCGGTGATCCCGCCGAAGCTGCAGAAACTGCGTAAAAGCTTCGCGAACCGGGTGAAACAGGCCTAACCCGCCCGCTCTCCCCCACGGAAGGTCGTCATCGCTGACGGCCTTCCTGCATTTAGCGCGACCCGCTGCGGATTATCCGTCATAATAGCCCCCCGTTTTCCGCAGAGCACGACCATGATCTCACCACAGCAAGCCACGCCGGTGCGCAGGCGACCGATGAAGCTCAACACCCTGGTAACGCTGATGCTCAGCGCGGTGATTGTGCTGGTGCTGCTGAGCGTACACATGTTTTATTTCTTCCAGATTGGCGCCGCGACGCGCAGCCAGCTGGAGGATAAAGCCATGGCGGTGGCGCGCACGCTGGCGAAATCCCCCGAAATTCAGCAGGCGCTGCGCCTGCCGCCCGACCGGGCCGCTATCCAGCCCATCGCCAAAGCGGTGGAAGAGAGCAACCATCTGCTGTTTATCAGCATCACCAACATGGATGGCATCCGCTACTCACACCGGAATCCGGAGCTGGTGGGCAAACACTTTATCGGCCCGGACATCGAACCGGCGCTGCGCGGCAACGAGAATGTCTCCGTGAATCAGGGCTCGCTGGCCAAATCGCTGCGCGTGTTTACCCCGGTGTATGACGCCCAGCAGCGGCAGATTGGCGTGGTGGCTATCGGCATCTCGCTGGAGGCGGTCACCGACCAGATCAACCAGAGTCGCTGGAGCATTCTGTGGACCATTCTGATCGGCACTTTTGCCGGCGCGGTTGGCACCTTTATTCTGGTGCGCGTGCTGAAGCGCATCCTGTTCGGCCTCGAGCCATACGAAATTTCCACCCTGTTTGAGCAGCGCCAGGCGATCCTTAACTCCGTCAAGGAAGGCGTGGTGGCGATGGACGATCGGGGCGAGGTGACGCTGGTCAATCAGGCGGCGCGCCAGCTGCTGAGCGATAAAATGGGCAGCAGCGTAGTGAGTACCGCGCGCATTTATGATGCCTCGGTGATCGACCAGCATCTGCAGGAAGTGCTCAACGGCGGTCGCGCACGGCGTGATGAGGAGCTCAACGTCAATGGCCGTCTACTGCTGAGCAACACCGTGCCGGTGCGCAGTCAGGGACGCATTATCGGCGCGGTCTGCACCTTCAGGGACAAGACCGAAATCAGCCAGCTGATGCAGCGTCTGACCGGCATGGTAAACTATGTTGATGCCCTGCGTGAGCGCTCGCACGAGTTCATGAATAAGCTGCACGTGATCCTCGGCCTGCTGCATATGAAAAATTATGCGCAGGTAGAAGCCTATATTCTGAAGACCGCTAATAACTATCAGACGGAAATCGGCTTCCTGCTGGAGAAGATCAAATCACCGGTGATTGCCGGTTTTCTGCTCAGCAAAATTAACCGCGCCTCTGATTGCGGCCATCGCCTGACCATCAGCGATGCCAGTTACCTGCCGGACAGCGGCAACGAGCAGCAAATGGCGGCGCTGATCACCGTGGTCGGCAACCTGGTGGAGAATGCGCTGGATGCGATGAGCGAGCAGACCGAGGGCGAAATCCACGTCATGCTGCACTACCAGAACGGCTGGCTGACCTGTGAAGTGAGCGATGACGGACCGGGCATTGCGCCGCAGCATCTGGCAACCGTGTTCGACAAGGGCTTCTCCACCAAAGGCGAGGATCGCGGGGTCGGCCTGTTCCTGCTGAAACAGCAGACGGAGCACCTCGGCGGCAGCGTCAGCGTGGAGTCCGAGCCCGGCGTGTTCACCCAATTTTTAGTCCAACTTCCGTGGGATGGAGGAACCAAACCGCATGATTAACGTGTTAGTGGTCGACGATGACGCCATGGTGGCCGAGCTGAACCGCAGCTTTATCGGCCAGGTGCCGGGCTTTCACTGCGTGGGTACCGCCGCAACGCTGCAGCAGGCGCGCGAGTTCCTGTTTAATAGCGAAACGCCTATCGACCTGGTGCTGCTGGATATCTATATGCAGCAGGAGAACGGGCTCGATCTGCTGCCGGAGCTGCGCCAGGCGCAGAGTTCAGTAGAAGTGATCATCATTTCGTCAGCGGCCGACGCGGAGAACATTAAAACCTCGCTGCACTACGGCGTAGTCGACTACCTGATCAAACCGTTCCAGTTCCCGCGTTTTGAAGAGGCGCTGACCGGCTGGCGGCAGAAAAAATCGCTGATGGACAACCAGCACTATTATCAGCAGTCGGACCTCGATCTGCTGATGCACGGCAGCCCGGCCACCCAGCACGACAACAAACGGCTGCCGAAAGGCTTAACGCCGCAGACGCTGCGCACGCTGTGTCAGTGGATTGACGCCCATCCCGGCCATGAGTTTTCCACCGACGAGCTGGCGGCAGAGGTGAACATTTCGCGCGTTTCGTGTCGCAAATACCTGATCTGGCTGGCGCAGATTAATATCCTGTTCACCAGCATTCACTACGGTGCCACCGGCCGCCCGGTGTATCGCTATCGCCTGCAGCCGGAGTACCATTCGCTGCTGCAGCAGTACTGTCAGTGACGCAGCTGCCAGCTGAAATCCAGCTGGCTGAAGCGGAAATGGCGCGCCGGCGAGCAGATAATCTGCCGATCGCGGGTGACAAACACCGCGTCGATGTCAGGCTGGCCGGCGAGATACGCCAGCCCCTGCTCTACGCCCATGCCGTACAGCAGCGTGGTATAGATATCGCCATCCAGCGAGCGATCGCCAATCACCGTCACGCTCAATAACTCATTGTCCAGCGGATAGCCGGTGCGCGGATCAAAGATGTGATGCCAGCAGCGGCCGTCGCGTTCAAAGTAGCGCTCATAAATCCCGGACGTCACCACCGATTTGCCCTGCACCTGCAGCGTACCCAGCAGTTCATCGTCCCGGCCAAACGGTTTTTTGAGCCCGATACCCCAGCCCTGCGGCTGATGCGGCGGGCTGCCCAGCGTCTGCACATTGCCACCGAGATTAATCAGCGCCTGCGCAACACCCTGCTGACGCAGAAATGCCTGCACCACATCGGCGATGTAGCCTTTCGCGATGGCGCCCAGATCGATCTCCATGCCCGGCAGCGGCAGAAACACCGAGTGCTGTTCAGCATCCAGCACCACCTGATGCGGATCGGTCAGGCGCAGCAGCGTCTCAATCTCCGCTGCGGGCGGTACTTCACGCCCCTGAAAACCAATCTTCCAGCGTTTCACCACCGGACCGATGGTGAAATTAAACGCGCTGTCCGGCAGGATGCTCACCGCGTGCGCCACGCTAATCAGCGCAAAAACCGGCGCGCTCACCACCACCGGACGGCGTCCGGCTGCCTGATTAATGGCCATCACTTCAGATTCGGCGCGGTTGACGGTAAACAGGTTTTCCTGCTGTTTGATCAGGCGAAAGACCTGGCTGGCCAGCGTGGGATTGTCTTCGAACAGTTTAAGCAGAATGGGCGAACCCATGAGGACGGCAGAATAGGAATGGACGCCAGCGTCGCTTGTCATTGTGGCCCCGCAAGAGAACGATGCCCGCAGGGCGCGGGCATCGTGATAGCTTAGTTACCTAACGCCAGTTTAGCGGCATTACGACCCGCTTTGATACCAAAGATAATGATATCGGCGACGGCGTTACCGCCGATGCGGTTCGCACCGTGGATGCCGCCGACCACTTCACCCGCCGCCCAGGCACCAGGAATCACCTGTTTCTGCGCGTCAAGCACCGCGGTCTCGGTGTTGATGGTCACGCCGCCCATGGTGTGATGCACGCCCGGTGCGATACGAATCGCGAAGAACGGCCCCTGATTGAGCGGATGACGCAGCGCGGTGGCACGGCCAAAGTCTTCGTCTTTCTGGTTAATCACAAACTCATTGTAACGGCCCAGCGTGCTTTGCAGCGTTTCCTGATCCATGTTGAGTTTCACCGCCAGCTCGTGAGGTGTTGGCGCGCTAATCACAAAGCCTTTGGCGATGTATTCGTCCGCCGCTTTGTTGTTGGCACGTACCTGCTCATCGAACACGATCCACGCGCTTTTTTCCGGCAGCGCGATAATCTCGGCAGAAACTTTGTCACGGGTTTCCATTTCATTGTAGAAACGCTTACCGGCCTGGCTGACCAGAATCGCCCCGCCGCCGCGCATCGCTTCGGAAATCAGGTACGAGGTGGTCTGCTCAACCGTTGGGTGAATCTGGATTTCGCCCATGTCGACGGTCTCGGCGCCAATTTTCTGCAGCATGGCGATACCGCTGCCGGTGGCGCCTTTGTGGTTGGTGGTGACGAAACCATCCAGCTCCGGACGGTATTTCACCACCATCTCGCGGTTGGCACTGAAGCCACCGGTGGCCACAATCACGCTTTTCGCATTCAGGATGCGGCTGTCGTTGTACTCATCGACCACTTTCACGCCGGTCACCGCACCGTTTTCAAACAGGATCTCGGCCACTGAGGTTTCCAGCAGCACTTCGATGTTGCGCTGGTTAACGTTTTTCACCAGGCCGCTAATCAGGAAGCCGCCCACTGCCGAGCGATCTTCCGGACGGTGCGTACGGTCAATGCTCATGCCGCCGGTGATGGTGATATCGCTCAGCTCAATGTCTTTCGCCGCCAGCCACTCAATGGCTTCTGGCGCACGCTCAACGAATTCACGCAGCAGCACCGGGTTGTTTTTGAATTTGCCGCCTTTCAGCGTTTCCTCGTAGAACAGCTCTTTGCTGTCTTCGATGCCTTTCAGTTTCTGATAACGGGTTTCCGCCGCGTTCATCCCCACCGACGCTTTGATGGTGTTACCACCAATGGTGGGCATCTTCTCAATGATCACCACGCGCGCGCCGTCATCGTGCGCCTGAATCGCCGCCGCCAGACCGGCCCCGCCGGTACCAACCACCACCACATCGTAATTGACCGGCGCATTCGGGTTACCGCCCTCTTCAATCACATACTCTTTGCTGGAGGTAGTGAGCGCGCGCGATACTGCTTTCTTCAGCGCCTCACTCTGCGTGGTAGCACCGGTGATGGCATCGACGTGCGGACTGTTCGCCACCAGAATACGTTCACGCAGGCTTTCAAAGGTGCTGGTGAAATCGACGTCGAGGTTAGGATCCGGCACCAGCGAAATGTCGGTGATACGGTCGGTGTCGAGCGTTACGTTGATTTTCAGCTTCAGCGCTTCGGCTTCCACTTTCGCCTGGTAAACGCCGGCTTTGTACTTGCGATGGCCATCGCTGACGTCACGGATCATCGCATCCACCAGCGAGAAGCGCCACAGCGGTTCCGGAATGGTCAGCGCTTCGCGTTTGGTGCTGTCGATGTACAGATCCATGTGCTCGTTTTTGATGATGCGATCGGCCCAGTCCGGATAGGCAATACAGGCTTTACCAATCGCCACCAGATCGAAGCCCGAGGCCAGCGCCAGTTCGGCATCCTCTTTATTCACCACGCCGCCAACGCCAATCACCGGCACTTTCGCCAGCGTTGCCGAGCGCTGTTCAATGTATTTGCTGATTAACGGCGTCGGATCCTGGGTGTCGACAATCGACGGACGCAGCAGCTGGCCGACAGAGAAGTGCACGTAATCCAGCCCGCGCGCCGCCAGTTTTTCCAGCAGGTACAGCGTGTCGTCCCAGCGGATACCGGGCACTTCCAGCTCTTCCGGCGAGAAGCGATAGCCGATGATGAAATCCGCTGCGGCGAAGCGCTCCGCCATTTTGTGGGTAATTTCCAGCACTTCCAGCGGGAAGCGCGCGCGGTTGTCGCGGCTGCCGCCCCATTTGTCGTCGCGCTGGTTAGAGTTAGGCGAGTAGAACTGCTGAATCAGGTAGGTGTTAGCGCCGTGGATCTCCACGCCGTCGAAGCCGGCTTTGATGGCGCGGTTCACCGCATCACCAAACTTGGTGATCATCACCTCCACTTCTTCCGCCGTCAGCGCCTGCGGGGTGCTGGCACCTTCACGCGGTGCGGCGATAGCGCTGGGCGCGACCGGGGTTTTCCCGCCGATCAGCGCCGGCTCAACCATGCGGCCGCCGTGGTAAATCTGCAGAATGGCTTTGGAACCCTGGGACTTGATGGCGTGCGCGATTCTGGCCAGGCCAGGGATTTTGTTGTCGCTGTCGATGCCGATAGCGCCCGGGAACGCCGGACCGCGGTTATCGATAAAGGCGCACTCGACGATCACGGTGCCGATGCTGCCGGCACGCACGCGATAATACTCAACGAGATCGCTGGTCACGCCGCCGTCGTAATAGCCGGTACAGGTGGTCATCGGGGCCATCACCAGGCGGTTTTTCAGCACCGCCCCTTTCGGTAATGTCAGCGGATTAAGAATCGGGGTGAGCGTATTCATGATGAGCAACTCCAGAATTAAGAAATCGTGTATTCAATTCTTTGGCAGTTCGGAGGTCTTTATAATTAATTTAAGTGGTCCGACTTCATGGTATAAATATACCATTTTATTTAGTTACATAACCCAGAATGTTAGTTATATAAGTTTTACGCGTGAAAATACTTTTTATTGCTCATTGCTGAAATCCGCGCTCCGCTAAGTTTTAACCAATACTTGACAAAAATCAACTTTTTCCTTACATTTAAAACAAATAAAGTAATATCAAAGAGATAAAAAGCACCTTTCGCCCGATTCTGGCGGTATTTTTGCCGTTCCGTTCACTTTTAACACATATTTTACACCTGTTGGTTCATTTATTACGGCGTAAAACGTTAAAACAAAAAACCCGCTAATAAATTTATTGATCCAGATCAAAATAGATATTTTAATTAATCGCATCATAGCGTCATTCAATTGATAATTCGCGAAGCAAAATTGCAATAACGAAGATTCATGTAAAAGACACTTTAAAACGTCCCGGTTGATCTGCTACAAGCGTTTCGTAACTAAAAAAATCAACCCGACCGGGCCGTCAATCGCATTCCCATAACTTGCAGACCAAAACTATGAATACACAAACAACCCAGAGTGAACCCCTAAAGGCGCCACCTGCCGCACCGGGGAAAAAGAACCGGCTCGTCATGTTGTGCCTGCCGATCGTGGTTGCCGTGCTGTTGCTGCTGGTACCTACCCCTGCCGGGCTGGAGCCGTATGCATGGCACTTCTTCGCCATCTTCGTCGGGGTGATTGTCGGCCTGATCTTCGAACCGCTGCCGGGCGCGGTCATCGGCCTGACCGGCGTGGTGATCATCGCGCTGTTCAGCCAGTACGTGCTGTTCAGCCCGGCAGAACTGGCCGATCCGAAGTTCAAAACGGCCGGACAGGCGTTTAAATGGGCGGTGAGCGGCTTCGGCAACTCCACCGTGTGGCTGATTTTCGGCGCCTTCATGTTTGCCGCCGGCTACGACAAAACCCAGTTCGGTCGCCGCCTGGCGCTGATTCTGGTGAAATATCTCGGCCGTCGCAGCCTGACGCTCGGCTATGCCATCACCTTTGCCGACCTGCTGCTGGCACCGTTTACGCCGTCCAACACCGCGCGCAGCGGCGGGACGATCTATCCCATCATTGCCAACCTGCCGCCGCTGTACGGTTCTAAACCTAACGACCCAAGCGCACGCAAAATTGGTTCTTACCTGATGTGGGTTGCTATCACCGCCGCCTGTATCACCAGTTCAATGTTCCTCTCCGCGCTGGCCCCTAACCTGCTGGCGCTGGCGCTGGTAAAAAGCGTGGTTGGCTTTGATATCTCGTGGGGCATGTGGTTCCTCGCCTTCCTGCCGCTGGGTATCCTGCTGATTCTCACCATGCCGCTGCTGGCTTACTGGCTCTATCCACCAGAAGTAAAAGTGAATGACGAAGTGCCACGCTGGGCTAAAGCCGAGCTGGAGAAACTGGGTCCGCTGTCGCGCAATGAAATTCTGCTGCTGGTGTTCGTGGTCGCTGCGCTGATGATGTGGATCTTCGCCACTGCGTGGATTGAACCGGCGATGGCCGCCCTGCTGGTTATCGTGCTGATGCTGTGGACCGGCGTGCTGAACTGGAACGACATCACCAGCAACAAAGCCGCCTGGAACACCTTCGCCTGGTTTGCCACGCTGGTCGCACTGGCTGATGGACTGGCGCGCGTGGGCTTCATCGCCTGGCTGGGTAAAGAGGGTGCGCTGCTGCTGCACGGCTACGACCCGCAGGTTTCCGCAGTGGTACTGCTGGTCGCCTTCTACCTGCTGCACTATCTGTTCGCCAGCACCACGGCGCACACCACCGCCCTGCTGCCTGCCATGCTGACCATTGCCGCCTCGATTCCGGGCATCAACATGCCGGTGTTCTGCCTGATGATGTGTACCTCACTGGGTGTGATGGGCATTATCACCCCGTACGGCACAGGCCCAAGCCCGATTTACTACGGTAGCGGCTACCTGCCAACCAAAGACTACTGGCGTCTCGGTACCATCTTTGGTGCCCTGTTCCTGGTGGCGCTGATGGTCATTGCCTATCCGTGGATGGTGATGATGTTCTGATGATGTTGCTTTGATGTTAAAAACGCAGCCGCGTGACAACGTTAAAGTGGTATGATACTCGCCAGTCAGCTCTTGCCGCGGACTGGCGAGAGAAAATCGAATAACAGATCGCCTAATTTGTCGCCCGTCATGCTGGCGGGCAACACGAAGCTAAGTGAGCCAACATGTCGAACAAACCCTTCTACTACCAGAATCCCTTTCCTCTCGCCAAAGATGATACCGAGTACTATCTGCTGAGCCGCGACTATGTTTCGGTGGCCAACTTTGACGGTGAAGAAGTCCTGAAAGTCGACCCGAAAGCGCTGACGCTGCTGGCGCAGCAGGCGTTCCACGATGCCTCTTTTATGCTGCGCGCGTCACATCAGCAGCAGGTGGCGTCGATTCTGGCGGACGATGAAGCCAGCCAGAACGACAAATACGTGGCGCTGCAGTTTCTGCGCAACTCGGAAATCGCCGCCAAAGGCGTGCTGCCGACCTGCCAGGACACCGGTACCGCCATCATCATGGGTAAAAAAGGCCAGCGCGTCTGGACCGGCGGCGGCGATGAAGCCGCGCTGTCTCAGGGCGTTTACAACACCTTTATCGAAGATAACCTGCGCTACTCGCAGAATGCGCCGCTCGATATGTACAAAGAGGTCAACACCGGCACCAACCTGCCGGCGCAGATCGATCTCTACAGCGTTGACGGCGACGAATACAAATTCCTGTGCATCGCCAAAGGTGGCGGTTCTGCTAACAAAACCTATCTGTATCAGGAAACCAAAGCGCTGATCACACCAGCGAAGCTGAAAAACTACCTGATCGATAAAATGATGTCGCTCGGCACGGCGGCCTGTCCGCCGTACCACATTGCGTTTGTCATCGGCGGCACTTCCGCTGAGAGCACGCTGAAAACCGTGAAACTGGCGTCAACCCACTATTACGATTCGCTGCCGACCGAAGGCAACGAACACGGTCAGGCGTTCCGTGACGTGCAGCTGGAACAGGAACTGCTGGAAGCCTCGCAGAAACTCGGCCTCGGCGCGCAGTTTGGCGGTAAATATTTTGCTCACGATATCCGCGTGGTGCGTCTGCCGCGTCACGGCGCATCCTGCCCGGTAGGCATGGGCGTTTCCTGCTCGGCTGACCGCAACATCAAAGCCAAAATTAACCGCGAAGGCATCTGGATCGAGAAGCTGGAAGACAATCCAGGCCGCTATATCCCGGAAGCGCTGCGTCAGCAGGGTGAAGGCGAAGTGGTCAGCGTCGATCTCAATCGCCCGATGAGCGAGATCCTCGCCCAGCTCTCCGCTTACCCGGTGGCAACGCGTCTGTCGCTGAACGGCACCATCATCGTGGCGCGTGATATTGCGCACGCCAAACTGAAAGAGCGCATCGACAACGGCGAAGGTCTGCCGCAGTACATCAAAGATCACCCGGTGTACTATGCGGGCCCGGCGAAAACGCCGGAAGGTTACGCGTCCGGTTCACTCGGTCCGACCACCGCCGGCCGCATGGACTCCTACGTCGATCTGCTGCAGGCTAACGGCGGCAGCATGGTGATGCTGGCCAAAGGTAACCGCAGCCAGCAGGTCACGGATGCCTGCCATAAACACGGCGGCTTCTATCTGGGCAGTATTGGCGGCCCGGCGGCGGTGCTGGCGCAGCAAAGCATTAAGAGTCTGGAGTGCGTGGAGTATGCCGAACTGGGCATGGAAGCGATCTGGAAAATTGAAGTGGAGAACTTCCCGGCGTTCATCCTGGTGGATGACAAAGGCAATGACTTCTTCCAGCAGATCCACAACCAGTGTGCTGCCTGCGTGAAATAAGCCGGCCAGCAATAAAAAAATCCGCGGCGTAAAAGCTGCGGATTTTTTTGTCTGCCAGCCCCTGCGGCGCTCACACACCGCGCAGCTGCACGTCCAGCAACAGATCGGCATCGTCGTCGTTCTGGCCAATCACGTAGATCGCCTGGCGGCCCGGCAGATTTACGGTAATGATATTCTCTTCGACCGCATCCAGCACTTCGTCGTGCTGCTCCTGAAAGTGGTACAGGGTGTTCATCTTCTCTCCTTAAAAACGGTGCGTTACTGTATAAACTCACGCCTCTTAATATCGACAAGACGCGTCTTAATAACAGGGGGAATAATCTGTTTTTTCTGTCAGCACTGTGACAGAGCTGTGTGACGTTGCCATGAAGGCGGCAGCGGCGCGCACCGCTGCCGGTTAAATCAGAAAAAGCCGAGAGGTTGCGTGCTGTAGCTGACCAGCAAATTTTTGGTCTGCTGATAGTGATCGAGCATCATTTTGTGGGTTTCACGGCCAATACCGGATTTTTTATAGCCGCCAAACGCGGCGTGCGCCGGATAGAGGTGATAGCAGTTGGTCCAGACGCGACCGGCCTTAATCGCGCGACCTACGCGGTAAGCACGGTTAATATCGCGCGTCCACACGCCCGCACCGAGGCCGTAAATCGAATCGTTGGCGATGGCAATCGCTTCCGCTTCGTCTTTAAAGGTCAGCACGCCGACCACCGGTCCGAAAATCTCCTCCTGGAAGACGCGCATGCTGTTATCGCCTTTCAGCAGCGTCGGCTGAATGTAGTAACCGCTGGCAAACGCCTCACCGATTTTCTCCACCCCGCCGCCGTGCAGCACCTGCGCGCCCTCCTGCTGAGCAATCTCCAGGTAAGAGAGAATTTTGTCGAACTGCTGCTGCGACGCCTGCGCGCCGATCATGGTCTCGGTATCGAGCGGATCGCCACGTTTAATGGTCTGGATGCGCTTCATCACCGCCGCCATAAACGGCTCAAAAATCGACTCCTGCACCAGCGCGCGTGACGGACAGGTACAGACTTCGCCCTGATTGAGGAAGCCCAGCACCACGCCTTCGGCCGCTTTTTCGATGAAGCTCTCCTCCGCCTGTATGATGTCTTCGAAGAAAATGTTGGGCGACTTGCCACCCAGCTCGACGGTGGACGGGATCAGGCTTTTTGCCGCCAGCTCAAGAATGTGGCCGCCGGTGGCAGTCGATCCGGTAAAGGCGATCTTGGCAATACCCGGATGCGAAGCCAGCGCCTCGCCGGCCTCTTTGCCGTAGCCGTGCACCACGTTAATCACGCCCGGCGGCACCAGGTCTTTAATCAGATCCATCAACAGGGTGATGGAGAGCGGCGTCTGTTCGGCGGGCTTCAGCACCACGCAGTTACCGGCACCCAGCGCCGGCGCCAGTTTCCACGCCGCCATCAGCAGCGGGAAGTTCCACGGGATAATTTGTCCGACAACCCCAAGCGGCTCATGAAAGTGGTAGGCGGCGGTGAACTCGTCGATTTCTGCCGCGGTGCCTTCCTGGGCGCGCACGCAGCCGGCAAAGTAGCGGAAGTGGTCAACCGCCAGCGGCAAATCAGCCGCCAGGGTTTCACGTACCGGCTTACCGTTATCCCAGGTTTCATTGACCGCGATGGCTTCCAGATTGGCTTCCAGCCGGTCGGCAATTTTCAGCAGCAGCAGCGAACGCGCCTGCGGCGAGGTTTTACCCCATGCGTCCGCAGCGGCCTGTGCGGCGGCCACGGCGTTGTCGATATCCTGTTTATCCGAGCGCGGAAATTCGCCGATGGTCGAGCCGTTGATCGGCGTGGTGTTAACAAAATAGTTACCGTTCACCGGCGGAACAAATTCGCCGTTGATGAAGTTGCCATAACGCGATTGCAGGTGGATGAGAGAACCGGTTTCTCCCGGAGCAGCATAACGCATGGTGTTTCTCCTTGCGGGACAGAGTGGCGATTAACAACATTTAAACTTGTTATTAACATTGAGCGAACAATGCCAGCCTGTCAGATCGCTCAGCGGGAAACTGTGACCGCATCGAAGGAAAAGAGGGCATTAAGAAACGGCCCGGCCGTCACGCCTTAGCCTGCGCCTGTCGCAGACAGATAATTCCGAGTTTGGCCATAAGCGTGATGAAAAGCGGAACATGTGCGATTTGTGCGGTCAATATGAAGCAGACCCGTGAACAGGAGAACAAGATGCTGGCTTCAGCCCTGATGGTAATGCGCGCCAAAGCGAACTTCGTTCAGCAATTTATCCGCAATCCGCGCAAAATGGGCAGCATCACGCCCTCTTCAGCCGCCCTGTGTCGCGCCATGTGTGAAACGGTCAACTGGGAGCACAGCCTGCGCATTGCCGAGCTGGGCGCCGGCGACGGCGTGCTGACCCGTCATCTGCTGGCACATATGGCAACGCAGGCGCAGCTGGATGTGTTTGAAATCAGTCCCGAGCTGGTGAAAGGGTTACGTCGCTGGAACGATGCGCGCATGCAGGTGCGCGCCTGCTCCGCAGAGTATCTGTCCGGGGAGTACGACGTGATTTTTTCCGGCCTGCCGCTGCTGTCGCTGCCGCCCGCAACGCGCGACGCCATTCTTAGCGCGGTGCATGAAGGACTGGGGCCGCGCGGCGTGTTTGTCCAGTTTCAGTACACCTCGCTAACGCAGCCCAGCCTGTCACGCTACTTCACGTGGCAGCGCCAGCGGGTGCTGAAGAATATGCCACCCGCCTGGGTTTATCGCTGTACGCGGCATTACGCGCCCTGAGCCTGCGCCTGCGGGCGCGTCTGCTGCCAGAAACGCTGCAGCAGCTCGCGCGCCCAGTCTTCGCCAGACAGCTGCGCGCCATCATCGCTGACGCCGGAAGGCAGACAGGCGGTCATGATGTTATGGTCGAATTCCGGATGGAACTGCACCGACAGCGCCTGCGGCGAGTAGCGCAGGATCTGACAACCATCCAGCGCTGAACGCGCCAGCACCTGTGCCTGCGGCGGCGGTACCAGCACCGACTGGCGGTGCGACAACCACGCCGGGAAGGTCTCTGGCAACTGTGCCAGCAACGGATCGCGGTGCGGAGTGCGCGTCAGGGTTTTCAGCCCGCGCTCCCAGCCGTTCGGGTTATCACCCACTTTCCCGCCCAGCGCATAGGCCATCAGCTGATGACCATAGCAAACGCCGAGCAGCGGCAGTTGCGCGTCGATGGCCGCACGAATCCAGGCGGCGGTGCGCTCGCTCCAGTCGGCGTGATCGGTCACCATCGCCCAAGAACCACTGAAAATCGCGCCGCTGATGCCAGAGAAAGCCGGCAGCTCTTCCCCGAGATGCGGCCGCACAATGACATAATCATCCGGCTGTAGCGCGAGGGCTTCAATAAACCACTGCGGTTGTTCACCAATTTTTGCCACCACCTGCGGCGGCGGCGTTTCGAGTTGAATCAGAGCAAGGGGTAAGGTGCGGGTCTGTGTCATGCCGAATACGGTCCTCAAATGATCGTGTTTCGGACATCCACTCTGACAGTAAATTTGCCCTCTGTCCTGGATTTTTCGGCATAAGCTAATGCCATTACGAAAAAAAGCGTCGCCCGCGTGCGCCAACCGATCGCCTTCGTGCCATCATTAGACGGTGACAACATCGATAAAACAAAGGACAGCAGCGTGGCGGTGCGGCATTTTTTTCTGGTTCTGATGGTGGTGTGCATCTGGGCGTTCAATAACGTGGCGATAAAGTGGGGATTGCTGGAGCTTCCGCCGCTGTTTCTGACCTGGATGCGCTTTGTGGTGGTGGCAATTGTGCTGGTGCCGTTTTGCCGCATCACGCGCGCCCAGCTGCCGTGGCTGCTGACGCTGGCGTTTACCTTTGGCTTCATGCACTTTTCGCTGCTGTTTGTCGGCATGCGCTATACCGATGCCGGCACCGGCGCCATTGTGGTCCAGCTGGGCACGCCGATTGCCATGCTGCTGGCGATGGTGGTGCTGAAGGAGAAACTGCGACTGGTGCAGCTGTGCGGTATCGCCATCTCGCTGGCCGGGGTGGTGGTGCTCTCCGGCAGCCCGACAATTCCGGCGTGGTGGGTGCTGTGTATTCTGCTGTGCAGCGCCACCGGCTGGGCGGTGAGCAACATGATTGTGAAAAAGTCACCGCCGATTAAACCGCTGACGCTTACCGGCTGGATCTCCTTCCTTGCGGTGCCGATTGTCGGCGCGGCCTCGTGGCTGACTGAATCGCAGCAGTTTACCGCGCTGAGCCACGCCGGCTGGCGCGGCTGGTTTGGCATCCTGTACAGCGCCCTCGCCTCATCGATTGTCGCCTATACGCTGTGGTACGCGCTGCTGAAAAAATATAACGTCAACCTGATCATGCCCTACTCGCTGCTGACGCCGGTGCTGGCGGTACTGATGGGCGTGCTGGTGCTGGGCGACAGCATGAACAGCTTCAAAATTCTGGGTGCGTCGCTGGTGGTGCTGGGGACGGCGATTGCGGTGATTAACCTGCGTAACCTGCGCATGCATGCCCGCTTTCCGCGCCTGCGCCGCCGCTGATCCACTCTGCTATGCTTGAAGCTTGCGTGTTTTCCGGAGGTTTAGCATGGATTCTCAACGCGCTGCCGCATTGTGGCAGCAACTGTGGCAGGGATTGCGGGGTGCGGAACACGCGCCGACGATCCACTTTCTTCAGACCGACAGCTTCCCCTCGGCTTTTGCCGTTAGCGAACTCGCCGCCACCAGCATCGGCCTCGCCAGCCAGGCGCTGAGCGATCTGCTGGGGCGTCCGGCCCCGGTCAGCGTCAACGTCCGCCTGGCCTCGCGCTGGTTTCAGCACAGCCTGACGCCGCTGAACCGTCCGCCAGCCGCCCAGTGGGATGCGCTGGCCGGTGACTATCCGTGCGAGGATGGCTGGATCCGCCTGCACACCAACGCACCACACCATCGCGCCGCCATGGCGCGCGTGCTGGGCGAGCACGCCGATCGGTCATCGCTGGCGGCGGTGGTGGCACGCTGGCAGGGACACGCGCTGGAGCAGGCCGTGGTCGACGCCGGCGGCTGTGCCGCCTGGATGCGCAGCGCAAAGCAGTGGCAGCAGCACGCGCAGGGACTGGCGGTAAGCGAAGAAGCGCTGATTGCCCAACGGGCAACCGGCGAAGCGCCCACGCCGGGCTGGGCGCTGCTGCCGGCGCGGCCGCTGCTGGGCGTGCGGGTGCTGGATCTGACGCGCATCATTGCCGGACCGGTAGCGACCCGCTTTCTGGCCAGCCTCGGCGCGCAGGTACTGCGCATCGATCCGCCCGGCTGGCGTGAACCGACGCTGGAAGAGGAGATCAACTGCGGCAAACGCTGCGCGCAGCTGGATATCAAAACCCGCGCCGGGCGCGATCGGCTGATTACGCTGCTACAGCATGCGGATGTGCTGGTGCACGGCTACCGCGCAGACGCACTGGAAAAGCTGGGGCTGGATGCGGAGAGCCGTCAGCGGCTGGCGCCGGGGCTGGTGGATGTCAGCCTCAACGCCTGGGGCTGGCACGGGCCGTGGCGCAACCGGCGCGGTTTTGACAGCCTGGTGCAGATGGCCTGCGGCATCGCCGAACAGGGTATGCGCTGGCAGGCAGGCGTTAAACCGACGCCGCTGCCGGTGCAGGCGCTGGATCACGCCACCGGCTATATGATGGCGGCCGCGGTGCTGGAAGGATTACGCCAGCGCCGCGTTAACGGCACCGGCTGGCAGGCGCGTTTGTCGCTGGCGCGTACCGCGCTGCTGCTTCAGCAGCACGGCGCAGCGCCACAAGGCGAACAGCGCGGCATCACGCCGCAGCCGCACGATGCGCTGAGCGCGCTGGAGATCAATCGCTGGGGGATTGGCGAGCGCCTGCGCGCCGCGGCTTATCTGCCCGGTACGCCGATGCTGTGCGCGGCACCGGCGCAGCTGCCCGGCAGCAGCCATCCCTGCTGGTGACGACTCAGGCGTCGTCGCCCTCTTCACGCAGTTCGTCATACATCGCCTGAATCGCCTCACGGCTCAGCGCCGCCAGCGTGCGATAAAACGCGGTGGTGGCGTGGGCTTCCACTTTACCGAGGAAGGCACCGCACCACGGCAGCAGGTAGTCATCGAACAGCGCCAGCTGGGCTGCCGCCTCATCTTCCGCAGACTGATCTTCCAGCCAGGAGGCCGCCAGCAGCAGCACGCCAAAGTGATCGGCCGGCGACTCGCTCAGTGGCATACCGCGTGAGGTTAAAAACGCCCGCACCCCGGCTTCCTGCGGTCCGTTCGCCCACTGTGAGGCGTACGGCGGTACGCTGCAGTCGCTGCCGACGAACAGCGCATTGTAATCCGCCGCCAGCGCCTGTGGATCGCTATTCTGCTGCAGCCGGGTCAGCAGTTCATCCTGCTCCAGCGGCCACTGATCTTTCAGTTTGCCTTCGCGCAGCAGGGTGAACAGCGGCACCAGCAGCGGGTCCTGCGGCTGGCGATTAAACAGCGAGCCGATGACGCGGCAGAGAATGGAAAACTCATTCATGCAACAGAATTCCTTGAGGCAAAAAAGTTAAAAGTCGGCAAATTCCGCAATGTGTTTGCCGGTGCGCTGTTCGAGAAAGTCGAGCAGGCGACGCGGCGTGACATTTAACACGCGATCCTGCGGAAAATCCACTTCGCGCGTAATACGCAGGCAGTGTTCGAAATCACCGAGCGTAAAGGCGGTGTGCGAATCGGAGCCAAACGCCAGCCGGCCACCGGCGTCACGCACCGCTTCCGCAATCGCGCGGCAGTTAGGTTCACTGCCCGGACGCGAATGGGTGAACGACGAGTTGTTGATCTCCAGCGCCACATCGTAGTGCGCGGCGGCTTCCGCGATGGCGCGAATATCCACCGGGAATTTTGGGTTGCCCGGATGGCTGATGATGTGCACCAGTCCGCTGGCCATGGTGGCGATCATCGCTTCGGTGTGGTGAGCCTTGTCGCGCGGCGCATAGACCGGCTCGTGGAAGCCAGCGACGATCAGATCCAGCGCATCCAGCATCGGCCCGCTGCAATCAATCTCACCCTGCTGATTTTTGATGTTGGCTTCAATGCCGCGCAGCACGCCGACGCCGTCAATCACGCGCGGCCAGATGCGCATATTCACAAAATGCCAGTAGTGCGGCGCATCGGCCATGTCCGGACCGTGATCGGTAATGGCGAACAGCTTCAGGCCGTTCTGTTTCGCCTGCGCGACGTAATCGTGCAGCGTGCTGTAAGCATGGGTGCTGGCCACGGTGTGCATATGTAAATCGACGGGATACATCCTCTTCTCCTCTGCTGAATTAATAGCCGCGCTGGCGATCGACCAGACCGCGCGGCTGTTGGCCCTGCTCCAGTGCCGTGATGGCACCGGCGATATAGTCCATCGCCTCATGCGGCAAGGTGGTGGCGGCATTATGCGGGGTAATCATGACACGCGGATGAGACCACAGCGGACTCGCGGCTGGCAGCGGTTCCACCTGGAATACGTCCAGCGCGGCGGCGGCCAGCTGACCGCTCTCCAGCGCCGCCAGCAGATCGGCCTCCACCACGTGCGCACCGCGCGCGAGGTTGAGGAAACAGGCGCCGCGCGGCAGCGCGCTAAGAAACGCGCCATCGATCAGATTGCTGGTTTCCGGCGTGGCGGGCAGCAAATCAATCAGTATCTGCGTGCCGGCCAGGAATTGCGTTAGCTGGTCGCGGCCATGAAAGGTGCTGACACCGGCAATCTGCTTCGGCGAACGGCTCCAGCAGCGCAGCGGAAAGCCCCACTGCTGCAGGCTCTCCAGCACGCTGCGGCCGAGCACGCCCGCCCCCAGCACGCCAACAGTAAAATTAGCACGTTCGCGGTCCGGCAGCGGCTGCCAGCGCGCATGTTGTTGCTGCTGCTGATAGTCGGCGAAGCGGCGAAACCAGCCCAGCACGCACCAGTTCGCATACTCCTGCATCTGGCGTGCCATGCCGGTGTCTTCCAGCCGGTAGAGCGGCACCGCATCAGACAGCATCTCAGGGTGCGTGCGCAGCTGCCGCAAAATTTCGTCCACGCCGGCCCCCATGGCGAATACGCCACGCAGCGCCCGTCCCGCCAGCATCTCCACCGGCGGCGATCGCACAATGGCGTAGTCGGCAGGCGCACTGTCGCCCGGCTGCCAGTGGCGGATGCGCACCGCCGGCAGTCGCTGGCGCATGCCGTCCAGCCACGGCTGCGGATTCAGTGACGGGTGATACCAGATGATCTCCATACTGCTCTCCTTTTTTTTCTTTCAGCCTCAGTCAAATAGCGGCGCAGGGCAAGTAAAAACCCGCACCGCACCGCAATTTTCCGGCGATTAATCGCGAAGGCTTCACATTTCCGCCGCTGCAAAAGGCTAAGCGGCGCGTTAACGTCTAAAGTTGTTCGGGTGGTCAATGCGTTAGCGCACCACCTTTTCGGACAAGGAGAAAAACCGATGATAAAAAATGTAGTGTTTACGCCTGCGCGTCTTACCCTGTTGCTCAGCGCGGCGCTGCTGAGCGCGTCTGCTGTGCACGCTGAGGATAACAGCCGCATGCTCAGCGCCCAGCCGCAGCCGCCGGATGTGCGACTCGGCCCACTATTCAGTGCCGTGCAGCAGGCCAGATTTTATCCGGACCAGAAAACCTTTGCCGATGCGGTCCCCAAATATGACCCGGCGTCGATTCTCGCCGACTGGCAGATGCAGAAAAATCAGCGTAATTTCGATCTCAGGCGCTTCGTGGATACCAACTTCACCCTGCCCAAAGCGCAGGATAAATACGTGCCGCCCGCCGGCCAGAGCCTGCGCGCGCACATCAATGGCCTGTGGCCGGTGCTGACGCGCAGCACGCCAACGGCCAGCCAGTACGATTCGCTGCTGCCACTGCCGAAACCGTACGTGGTGCCAGGCGGGCGTTTCCGCGAAGTCTATTACTGGGACAGCTACTTCACCATGCTCGGGCTGGCAGAGAGCGGCCACTGGGATCGGGTGCAGGATATGGTGGACAACTTCGCCAGCGAGCTGGACAAGTACGGCCACATCCCTAACGGTAACCGCAGCTATTATCTCAGCCGCTCGCAGCCGCCGTTCTTCAGCCTGATGGTGGATTTGCTGGCCAGTCACAAGGGAGACGACGTCTACCGCCAGTATCAGCCGCAGCTGCAAAAAGAGTATGACTACTGGATGGCGGACAGCGACAAGGTGGCTGCCGGCCAGGCGAGCAAGCGCGTGGTGAAGCTGAGCGACGGCACCCTGCTCAATCGCTACTGGGATGACCGTGACGTGCCGCGCACCGAATCCTGGCTGGACGATGTCAACACCGCGAAAAAAGCGCCTGAGCGCAATAAACAGCAGGTGTATCGCGATCTGCGCGCGGGCGCCGCCTCGGGCTGGGACTTCAGCTCACGCTGGTTCACCGATGCGCACAATCTGGCCTCGATTCGCACCACCCAGCTGGCCCCGGTTGACCTCAACAGCCTGCTGTTCCACCTGGAGCAGACGCTGGCGAAAGCCGCGAAGCTGGCAAAGCAGAATGACAAAGCGCAGCAGTTTGCGGCGGATGCAGAGAAGCGCCAGGCGGCGATCAATCGTTACCTGTGGGATGACAAACAGGGCTGGTATGCCGACTACGATGTCCAGAAAAAGCAGGTGCACAATCAGCTCACCGCCGCCACGCTGTTCCCGCTGTATATGCAGCTGGCGGGCGACAAACAGGCGGAACGCACCGCTGCCGCAGTGGAAAAACAGCTGCTGAAACCAGGCGGGCTGGTCACCACGACGGTAAACAACGGCCAGCAGTGGGATGCGCCTAACGGCTGGGCCCCGCTGCAGTGGGTAGCGGTCGAAGGTCTGGAGCACTACAAGCAGAACCAGCTGGCACAGCAGATCGGTCAGCGCTTCCTGCAAAATGTGCAGCAAACTTACGATCGCGAGCACAAGCTGGTCGAGAAGTATGTGGTCGACGGCGCCCAGCTGGGCGGTGGTGGCGGCGGCGAGTATCCGCTGCAGGACGGCTTTGGCTGGACCAACGGCGTAACGCTGAAGCTGCTGGATAAGTATTGTCCGAAAGATAAAACCTGTAACAGCACGCGCGACATCCCCTCAATGCCGACGCTAAACGCGGCGAAATAACCCTGACGTCAGGTGCGCCGCCTTGCGCACCTGCTTCTCAGGCCCGATGCCACAGCCAGGCGATGACCACGCCCGGCGCTGCAGCATCCCCTGCGCATCACACTTTTCCATTACTTATCTTTTACATCTTGAAACACCCCTTACTAAAAGATAATAATTCTCAATCTTAAAATGACTCTTTTTCTCATCGTTAACCGCCGCGCTGGTGTGGTGCGGCTTTTATTCTCTGCCAAAGGAATCATTATGACCGCGCTGTTCCCCCTTAACCGTGGCCGGCTGCTGTGCGCGCTGGCGCTGGCGTTTCCGGCACTCGGCGTAGCCGAACCCTCTCTGGTGGTCACCGCACAGCCGCAGGAGAGCGCCACCTCGCCCACGGCGGGCTATCTCGCCACCCGCAGCGGCGCCACGAAAAGCGATCGTCCACTCCTCACCACGCCGCAGTCCATTTCCGTGGTGACGCGTCAGCAGATTGACGATCAGGGCGCGCAGGATCTGAACCAGGCGCTGGGCTATACCCCGGGGGTTTTCACCAACTTTGGTGGCGCGGCCACGCGTTACGACACCATTTCGCTGCGCGGTTTCCACGGCGGTGACGTCGACAACACCTTCCTTGACGGTCTGCGCGTGATGAGCGACGGCGGCAGCTTCAACATCCTGCAGGTGGATAACTGGTTCCTTGACCGCATCGACGTAATTAAAGGCCCCTCTTCTGCCCTTTATGGTCAGACGGTGCCAGGCGGGCTGGTGAACATGGTCACGAAGCGGCCGCAGTTTGCTTCACAGGGCCATTTACGCTTCGCCACCGGCAGCAATGCCAGTAACAGCGCCGCCTTTGATTACACCGACGCGATTAACGATCAATGGGCGTACCGCCTGACCGGCATCACGCGCAACAGCGATACCCAGTACGACCACACGCGCGAAGAGAAATACGCGCTGTCACCCCAGCTGCTGTGGCAGCCGGATGAAGACACCAGCCTGCTGCTGCGTGCTTATCTGCAAAAAGATCCCTCAGGCGGCTATCACGGCTCGGTGCCGGCGGAAGGCACGCTGTACAGCCACAATGGCCGCTGGCTGAGCGACGACTTTTATGAGGGCGACAGCGCGCTGGATCAGTTCAAACGTCATGAGCAGATTTACGGCTACGACTTTTCGCACCGTTTCGATGAGGTATGGTCGGTGCACAGCACCGGCAGCTACAGCCATTCCAACGTGGCGCTCGACCAGGTGTACCAGATTGGCTGGAACAGCGACAATCCGGACCTGCTCAATCGCTACTACTCCGGTGAGCGCTCTTCGCTCAGCGCGTGGGCGACTGATAACCAGCTGCAGGCGGAGTTTGCCAGCGGTGCGCTGCAGCATCGCGTCACGCTCGGCGCGGAGTATCACCGCTACAAAAATGATCTGAGCGACGCCAGCGGCGCTGCCTCACCGCTGAATGCCTGGAGCGGCGAGGCCATCGGCAGCCAGCCGGATTACCTCTGGACAGCACAGACGCGCCGCTACTATCAGAGCGGCCTCTATCTGCAGGATGAGATGGCGTGGCAGCGCTGGCATCTGGATTTGTCTGGTCGCTATGACCGCATCGTGTCAGAGAATGGCAATAGTCGTCGTCAGGACGATCACGTCAGCGGCCGCGCCGCGCTGCTGTACGCCTTTGACAACGGCGTGTCGCCGTACGTCAGCTGGAGCCAGGCGATTACCCCGGCTTCGCTGACCGATCCCGACGGGAATCAGCTGAAACCGACCACCTCAGAGCAGTATGAAGCCGGGGTGAAATACCAGCCGAACGGCACGCGCGATCTCTACAGCGTGGCCCTGTACGATCTGACACAGAACGATGTGGCCAACCGTAACGTGCAGGACGGCACCTACACCCCGTCCGGCAAAGTGCATGCACAGGGCATTGAACTGGAGGCGCGCAGCCAGCTGACCGAACGGTTCAGCACCATTGCCGGTTATACGCTCAACCATCTGCGCTTTAAGGATTCCGTGGACGGCAACGATGGCCATACGCCGTACGTCACGCCAAATAGCATGGCGTCGCTGTGGGGGCATTATCAGTTTGATTACGGCCTGAGCGCGGGTGCCGGTGTGCGCTACATTGGCCGCCAGTGGGCCGATAACGAAAACACCACCCGTTTGCCGTCGGTGACGCTGTTTGACGCCTCGCTGCGCGCCGATCTGGGCGCGTGGCAGTCGAGTTTGAAAGGTGCATGGCTGCAGCTGAATGCCCGCAATCTGACGGATAAAAAGTATCTGGCAGCCTGCTACGGCACCGGTTACTGCTATCGCGGCGCGGAGCGGACGCTGACCGCCACAATCGGCTACGATTTCTGACGACATAAAAAAATCCGCAGCCCCGGACGGGACTGCGGATCTTGTTGAATCGTGATTTGGCGTCAGCTGCGGACTTTACGGTAGATCCACAGCACCACAATGGCACCGATCACCGCGACCACGAAGCTGCCAAAGTTGAAGCCGTCGACCCGGCCAAAGCCGAACAGGGTACTGATCCAGCCGCCCACCACCGCACCGACAATCCCGAGTACCACGGTCAAAATAAATCCGCCGCCATCTTTACCTGGCATGATCCATTTAGCGATAATCCCGGCAATCAGACCAAAAATAATCCATGAAAGAATACCCATTTGCTGCTCCTTACGTTATGAATCAAGGTGTTCATCGCGCTAAGTATAGCCGGGAATTTTTTCTCTGCTACATCAACATCATGATGAATTCGTTCACGCCGGCTAAAGCTTTTACCGCCCCGGTCGATAACCGACGAAGAGCAGTGGCACTCGTAAAATAGCAATCGGACAGGTGGAGCAGGACGTGAAAGACGCCGATAAAGAACAATATCTCAAGCGCGGTACGCTAGCGGTGTTGAACGTGATGAAGGATTTGTTGCGTTATCAAACCCTGCTGATGGTCAATTTCTCCCGTGGTCAGTTCATCAGCCGGCTGCTGGCCGCGGATGAAGATCGGGTGATTTTTGATCTCGGCAGCAACGCGCTGGACAATGATTTGGCACTGCAGGGTGGCGAAGTGAATATTGCGGCCGAAACCCACGGTGCCAAAGTGGAGTTTGGGCTGCAGGGATTAACCCGCATCGATTATGACGGCCTGCCCGCCTTTGCCGCCGCGCTGCCCGACCTGGTGTGGCAGATTCAGCGCCGGGAGTTCTTTCGCGTCAACGCGCCGCTCGAACCAGTATTCTACTGCCACAGCCAGTGGCCGGACGGCAGCACCGCGCGCTTTCGCCTGCAGGATCTGTCGCTTGGCGGCGTCGGCGTGCTGCTGGATGAGGCGCTGCCGGAAGGTCTTAACCGTGGCGATACCTTCAAAAAGCTGCGCGTTGAGCTGGGCGAATATGGCCAGTTCGAAGTGACCGCACAGCTGCTGCACATCGGCGAGCGCAGCACCGTGACCAGCAAGAACGAAACCCGCATCACGCCGCGGCTTAGCTTCCGTTTTACCGCCATCGAACCGGTGCAGGAGCGTCAGCTGCAGCAGGTGATTTTTGCGCTGGAACGGCTGGCGCGCGACAAGGCCAATCGCTTCCAGTAAACCGCCGGCGTCCCGCGCGGCGCCAGCGTAGTCTATGCTTTCTCCTTGCACATTCTTTTCACCGGCTCCCAGCAAGGAGATTCTCCCCAATGGAAAACTGGCTTTCTGCCCATCGTTTACAACTTATCTTTCTCAATCAAAACTTCTGGATTAATAGCGCCATCATTGTGTTCGGCACGCTGATTGTTTACTGGCTGCTGCGCACCGTCATTCGTTTTGTCTCTAACCGTATCGCCCACTACAGCGAACAGCGCCACGTGCGCTTCACCGGCATTCTGGTGGAGATTCTGCGCAGCACCAGTCAGCTGCTGCTGCTGATCTTCTCGCTGCTGATCGCGCTGAAATTTGTCGACCTGCCGGACAGCTGGAGCGTCGCCATCGCCCACGGCTGGTTCCTGGCGCTGATTCTGCAGCTCACGCTGTGGATTGACGGCGGCATTCGCCTGTGGCTGCACTCGTTGCTGCGCGATCCGCTGCACGTGCGCAATCCGGTCACCACGGTGATCCTCGGTATTCTGCTGCGTGTCGTGGTGTGGGTGATGATGCTGCTGGCGATCCTCTCCAATATGGGGATCAATATCACCGCGCTGGTGGCCAGCCTCGGCGTCGGCGGTATCGCCATCGCGCTGGCGATTCAGACGGTGCTGAGCGATGTGTTCGCTTCGCTGGCGATTGGCTTCGATAAGCCCTTTGAGCACGGCGACTTTATTGTGTTCGGCGACATCGCTGGCTCCATTGAGCACATTGGCCTGAAAACCACCCGGCTGCGCAGTCTCGGCGGCGAACAGATTGTCTGCTCCAACACTATTCTGCTGCAGCAAACCATCCACAACTACAAACGCATGCAGCAGCGACGCATCGTGTTTAAGTTCGGGATTAATTACGGCACGCCGGCGGAGAAAGTGCGGCAGATTGGCGGCATGGTGCAACGCATCATTGAAGGCGTGCCGGACACGCGTTTTGATCGCGCCCATTTCCTGTCGTTTGACGAATCGCAGCTGACGTTTGAGGTGGTCTATTTCGTGCTGAGCGCCGATTACAACAAATACATGGACATTCAGCAGGAGATTAACCTGCAACTGATGGCGCAGCTGGAGCAGAAACAGATTCGTTTCGCCTTCCCGATGCGCCGCGTGGAGTTCACCGGCGGCGTGCTGCCGCGCATTAACCTCAGCGATGCCTCAAATGAGGCTGCGGCAGAGCGCGCACAGCACTGAGTCCCGCCAGCGGCATTAGCCGATGGTGCGATAGGCGGTGGTGACTTTCCACAGGTAGCGCGGCGCCTGGGCGGCCGGATGCTTGTTCTGCACGTGCTGGTAGAACTCATCCGGCGTCATGGCGTTGATCATTGCAATGGCGCGATCGCGGTCGCGCGAGAAGGTGCGTAGCAGCGCGCCGGCGCCGTTGGCATAGGAAACAATGGTGGCATAGCGCAGCGTCAGCGGATCGCGAATGCCCGCCAGCGCGGAATCCTGCAGAATCCGGATATAGGCCGCGCCGATATCAATATTTTTCGCCGGGTCGCGCAGCTCGGAGTTACTCGGCTGGCCGTGGCGTCCCTGTGCGCGATACACCTCGCGTCCGGCGGTGGCGGCTTTGATCTGCATCAGCCCGACCGCGTTAGAACGGCTTACCACGGTTGGGTTGCCCCCGGATTCGACACTAATAATGGCGCTGATCAGCTTCTCATCAACGCCATAATGACTGGCGGCATCTTCGGTAAACAGTGACCATGCATCATTCACTTTCGACGGCGGCGCCTGGGTTAATGGCGTATTCTTCTCCGGCGTCACCGGTTTTTCCGGCTCGCTGGCACAGCCAGCCAGCAGCAAAGCAGACAGCATAAGTAGTCGAATTTTCACTGATTTTCGGTTCCGCTATAAGATTGGCGCAAGCTATCATAACCATGACGGTAAAAGGTAAAATTACCGTTTATCCTAAATACGTAAAAAACCTTGTGCTACCGTGACTTCGGTAACGCATTTCGTCATCATCGGCAGGCCAACACACAGCAGGATGGAAGTTATGCTCGCCCCTCGTTCAATACGCCTCATCGCCCCTTCCGGTTATTGCCACAATCAGGACGCCGCCCGGCGCGCGGTGGAGCGCCTGCAGGCGGAGGGCCATCAACTGCAAAACCCGGAAGCCATTACGCGCCGCTGGCAGCGTTTTGCCGGTGATGACGCGCAGCGCCTGCAGGATGTGAATGCGCTGGCGTCGCTGGCGTCGCTGCCGGATATCGTACTGGCGGTGCGCGGCGGCTATGGTGCCTCACGCCTGCTCGATCACCTCGACTATGTGGCGCTGCAGCGTCGCCTGCTTAATCAGCCTGTCGCGTTGTGCGGCCACAGTGATTTCACCGCTATTCAGCTGGCGCTGCTGGCGCAAACCGGGCTGATCACCTTCAGCGGACCGATGCTGGCCGGCAATTTTGGCGCGGAGGCTTTATCTGAATTTACCGTCAGCCACTTTTGGCAGGCGCTAACATCTCCTACAGTCAATCTGGCGTGGCACAGCGCCAGTCCGGATCGCGGCCGCTGGCAGGGCACGCTGTGGGGCGGCAATCTGGCGATGATCTGCTCCCTGATTGGCACGCCGTGGCTGCCGCAGATTGAAGACGGCATTCTGGTGATCGAGGATGTGAATGAGCATCCGTTCCGCATTGAGCGTATGCTGATTCAGCTGCAGCAGAGCGGTATTCTGGCGCGCCAGCGAGCCATTGTCACCGGCAGCTTCACCAGCACCGCCCTGTCCGATTACGACAATGGCTTTGATTTCGCCACGGTGTGGCAGCGGTTGCGTGATGAGTACCAGATTGCGGTAATCAGCGATCTGCCGTTTGGCCATGATGCCGATACCGTGACGCTGCCGCTCGGCGCCAGCGCCACGCTTGAGATTGACCAGGGCGCCGCGCGGTTAGCCTTTACCGGCCATCCGACGTTGCGCTGACGTGTTGCCGCAGGAGACCGCTATTGAAGCCGCTGTACGAAGACTTGTGGATCTCCACGCCGGAATTTCCCGCCGAAGAGACGGCTAATGATTTAATGATGCACGGGTTTATGCTGCGCCATCCGCGCGGCAACCTGTTGATTGGCCGCGTTGAGCAGCTGCTGGATCATGAAGTGCTCGCGGACGCGGGCGGCGTGATTCGCCACTATTTTACCCACTGGCACGAAGCCGCGCCGGGCGCGCGGGCCATTCAGCAGCGCTTCAATAGTGCGCTGTATTGCCACAGTCGCTCGCTCGGCCCGGTGAGCCTGGTGATTGAGCCGGACGAAACCTTCACGCATCAGGACGTGCACTTTGGCGACTTTCACCTGCTGCCCACGCCGGGCCACACGCCGGGCAGCTGCAGCTACCTGTATCACTCACCGCTCGGCCAGACCTACCTGTTTGTCGGCGACACCCTGACGCGGGATTACCATCGCTGGATTAGCGTGCTGGTGCCGGACAGTAATCCTGCGGAGCTGCAGCAGTCGCTGGAGCTGTACCGCTCGCTGCGTCCGGATGTGGTGCTGATGAGCACCACGCGCGGGCATCTCTCCTGGGCGAAGGTCGATTTACAGAGCTGGCTGGCCGCGATTGATGAAGCGGAACAGTCGCCGCTGGACCTGCGCCAGCAGCCACTGCTGTGATTACAGCGTCTTGCTCATATAGTGACGCTGATGTTCGCGCGGATAGTGATCAAGGCTAAAACGTAGCGTATAGCCAAGCTTTTCATAAAACGGCCGCGCCTGAAAGCTGGCGGTATCCACCTGCGCGTAACGGCAGCCGCGTGCGCGGGCTTCCTGTTCGGCTGCCTGAATCAGCTGGCTGCCGGCGCCCTGCCCGCGTAACCCATCGCTGACCCACAGCATATCAATGCGTAACCAGTTGCCATAGGTTGAGCCCGTCAGTCCCGCCAGCTTTTTCCCGGCGCCGTCTTTAATGAACACACCGATGGCTTTCATCTCATTGACGTCAATAAAGCGGCTGTTGAAGGCGTTCAGGCCGAGGCGCATTTCATCCAGATCCTGATGCGTGACGCTATCCGTAACGTTTAATTGCATGGTCGGTTCCTTGTGGCGGCATTATGAAGAGGGGTGCTGGCGGTCGTCGTAGCGCTCCAGCGACAGAATATCAGCATCGCGTTTTTCCGTGCGGTTGCAGGGCAACAGCTTATCGCTGTCGGCGTAGACGAAAAAGGTTTCGCCGCTGTTTTTATTCACGATCAGCTGATCGCCATTGCGGAAACGGGTAATGGCGACCTTATCGCCGTCCTGCAGATGCGTGCGCTGCTGCCCGGCGGCAATCTGGAAATGCCGGGTTGGCCACATCAGCGTGCTGAGACCGTAAGCGGCACGCGATACCGTCATGGTAGGGCGGCCCGGGCAGGTGATCTGGAATTCGCTTTCGCTCCACGCGGGGGCAATCTGGCAGGCCATCAGGAACGCGGCAAGGGTTATCGCCTTCATGGGTGTTCTCCACTGAGGTTAGATCATGATTTTACAGGAATTTAATTGACCAGAGAGTAACATACAACCGTCGCCGGTGCGGTAATCTGCGACCGCAGGTCAGCCAGTGCGGGCAGTAAGAACGCCTCCACGACACTGATTTTGTGAGGTTTTATGCGATCGGGATATCTTTGTAACGAGTTAAGTAAAATGCGTTAAGATCGCGTCAGGAGGATGTTATGCGAGACGAACAGGCATTATTCGCGCGGCTGGCGCAATCGCCGTTTCGCCGCCGCTTCCATTTAGGCGCGAAAGAGCGACAGTACTGTATTGAGAAAGGCCCGGCGGTGATCGATCAACACGCGGCCGATTTTATCCAGCAAAGACTGGCCGCAGCCGAACCAAAGAATGATGGCAAACAGACGCCAATGCGCGGCCATCCGGTGTTTATCGCCCAGCACGCCACGGCAACCTGCTGCCGCGGCTGTCTGGCAAAATGGCATGGCATTGCTGCGCATCAGCCGTTAACGGCAGAGCAGCAGCAATATATGGTGCGGGTGATCCACCGCTGGCTGGTGGGTGAAATAAATGGTTAAGACCGGGATGGGATGGAGCTACTCTGCCGCGACCTGCGCGGCCACCAGCATCAGCGCCAGTCCGGCATCGTCTGGATCGAAACGCTGCATAACTTCATGGATCGCCGTCACGCAGTTCATCACCTGCTGTTTTTTGTCGGCGTCTAACTTATCAATCGCGTGCTGAAGAATCATTAAACTGGCTTCTTCTTCTCTCATGGATTTACCCTTGTTTTGCTTACCTGGTGCGCAACGCTGGCAAGAATAACGTTTATCTGCTAGCAAAGTCACCCCTTTACATGCTTACCGC
The DNA here is from genome assembly GCF_008632015.1 of Pantoea sp. B_9. Classification (NCBI taxonomy): domain Bacteria; kingdom Pseudomonadati; phylum Pseudomonadota; class Gammaproteobacteria; order Enterobacterales; family Erwiniaceae; genus Pantoea; species Pantoea sp. B_9. Next base: position 678,187 of record NZ_VWVL01000001.1, read on the forward strand.
TTAACGATTAAACAAATGGCAAATGGGCAGTGGCGTCAGACATGCTATGATCGGATCAGTGGCGCGCATCGTCAGGCCAGCATAAATCAGGGAATGCACCAGGAACAGGACCATGTTAAGACTCAGTTTTCTACTCACACTTATCCTGCTGGCTGGCTGCAGCTCCACGCCGAAAGGCGTCGATTGCCCCGGCGAGGTCGCAACGCTCTATGGTCAGTCGCTGGGCCACACCGAAGGGCGCATTTTCGATTTGGTGAATTCGTTTTCGGTGGCGCGCGATGGCGTAACGCTGAGCAGCGGCGCACTGCACTCCACCGACCGTTTCCGCTATGTCCCTTCTGCCGTGACGCCGGAAGGCTTTTATGCACAGCGGCTGAGCGACAAGCAGTTCCGCCTGATCAACCCGACGCGTAACACCATGATTACCTGGACGTGTCCATAAGCCGTGCGTGGCGCGCGCAGATAGTTTATTGTCAGCGTTTGTCATGCTGCGGACCTGCATTATGGAAAAGAGTCTGGACAATAACGGTTATATTGATTTCCCCTTTCCGGCCACCCGAGACGCGGATGGCTCGGTCAACCCGTGCGGTTTTGACCTGACGCTGGAAACCAATCGCATTGATGAGATCGCCGCCGGTAAACATTCTGAAAATTTGCGTCGTCTGCTGGAAGAGGTCAATCTGCAGGATGGCCTGTTTATGACGCTGGCTTGTGACTGGCAGCAGCGCGCAGACGGCGTGTGCGGCTTTCTCGATGTGGCGTTCCGCCCCACGCTGGACTGTAGCAGCGAAGAGACACAGAGCCTCGATCAGTTCTTTGAGATGTATCTGCGCCGCCAGGAGCAGCAGCACAGCATGCCGCGTGACGCGCTGGTCAACTATGCGCGCGCGGTGCTGGACTGGAGCTGGTCGCCGCTGCAGCAGCGCCATCGTCGCTATGAGAAGGTCACCATTCGCTATTACTGCCAGCAGGCGGACGATGCCGAATGGTGTTTTGATCATCTGCGCCACTTCCTGGTGAGCTGGTACCCGGCGTATCGCGACCAGCAGTGAGGGCGTCCGCGTGACGCCCTGCGCCTACGGTCGTACCAGACGAATCGCGTGCTCCAGCATACGCTGTTCATCGCGTTCGTCGTGGGCGCGATCGTGGCGCGTACGCTGCAGCAAACGGGCAATCTCCTCCCGTCTGGTTTCATGACCGCACTCGGAAAGGACAATCACCGCATCGCCAATCACCCGGCAAACTTCATCGTAATCGTCTTCATTTAGGATATCGCGTTTCATTTCTCCTCCGTTCAGTGAGCGCTGCGTGAGGTTGGTGCAGCTTAACGTGGTCCTTACCAGGTATGGACAGCAATGCCGATTCCTGCAAACCACTGTTACATCCTGAAAAGCCACCAGGTTGCCGGTCTGCACTTCTCTGTCTACGCTGAAAGAGACATTCACCACTCTCAGGGAGTCAATATGACCGATAAAGCGGAAGCAAAATTGAATGAAGCGGCGGGTGCCGTACAGGAAAAATTTGGCGAGTTCACCGGTTCACGCCGCCATCAGGCACGCGGTGCCGCGCGACGCTATCCGGCGCAGGCCAGTTATGCAGTGCAGGATGCAGCAGACTGCGTGGTGAGATCGGTACGCGACAACCCGGCGACCGGACTGGCCGTTGCCGCCAGCATCGGCGTGATTGTCGGTTTCCTGCTGGGCCGTAAATAATCCCCGGCGATCGGGGCCCGTGCGGCCCCGATACTCAATGCCGCTGCGGCACGCCGTCCCGTCGTTCCTGAATATGTTCATCCGGCGTCTCGGCGACATCAGCCGTACTGCTGTGCCCGGCAAGGTGGCGCCCATGCTGCCCCGCTATCACCACAGGACCCACCGGTAATTGTGCACTGGCCGCCAGTGATAGCAGCAATAAAAACCATCCCGTCAGTAACGTTCTTCCCATCCTGCCCGCCTTACACGCTGATTAGTGAGCGCTCAGCTTGCCGGATGTCATGCAAATTAGCGTCAGCACGACGCAAAGCTATGTCGGCAGTTGTGAATAATCAGGCCTGTGCGCGCCGCGCTTTGTAACGCGCCACCATGGTCATTAATGCCTGATAAATCAAACCAGCATACAGGCTCATGACAATCATCATGCCCGGCGTTTTGCCCTGTGCCTGCCAGGATACAAACCACATGAAAATGCCCCACAGCAGGGAAAAAATCAGCCAGCCTTTTACAAACTTGATCACACCTTGCATAGCACCTCCGGATTGATGAAGGCTGAAGATAGCGGTTCAGCCAGCAAATGGCACGCGCGCCGGTGCCGGGATGTTAACTGTTTCAAAGTTTTACGCAAACCACTATCGCAGCGGAAAAAAACCGTGGAAAACAGCGCGCAGAACACAGCATCAACGGGTGCCTGTCATGGCCGTCCCGGTTAGTTTGGCCATGACCCGCCGATGTGATGGCAGAGACCGCCTTGCATCAGTGTGTATTATGTGTATAGTTTCACCTGCAGGAAGTCCGATGAAGAGCGCGACGCTGATTAAACTGCTGCAAAAGAATGGCTGGAAGCTGGAGCGCATACGTGGCAGTCATCATCAGTTTTCGCACCCGGATTTTGCTCATCTGATCACCGTGCCGCATCCGCAGAAGGATATGAAGACAGGCACGCTGATGCAGATTCTGAAAGACGCCAGGCTGGATTGATCCATGCTGGTTTTGTACCACTTACTCAGAGGTGACATGATGCTGTTTCCCGCTTTGGTAGAGATTGACGCTGACGGCTCGGCCAGTGGTTATTTTCCGGATGTCACCGGCTGTTATTTTGCCGGTGATACGCCCGAGCAAACGCTGCAGGATGCGCAATCTGCGCTACATGCCCAATTTGAACTTATGGCGGAGAAAGGCTTGTTGATTCCGGAGCCGGCGCAGCACTGGCAGCAGGAATTTAGCCAGCCCGGCGTGTGGATCTACGTTGATATTGATGTCACCCGCTATTTGGGCAAATCCGAGCGCATCAATATCACTATGCCGCATCTTCTGATTGAGAAGATCGATAAGATGGTCAGTAATAACGCGCGCTATAGCAGCCGCAGCCATTTTCTTGCCGAGGCGGCGCGCAAAGCGCTGGTCTCGTAGCAACACTAATGCGCACGCGTCGCTTATCGTCCGTGGCCGCTTTATGTTTGAATTCCCGCCTCAACCGGCCGGCATGTGGTTAAAATGAATTACTTACGCGACATACAAACGTTTATTGAAGGCAATACGGTGCTCTCCGCCACCTTCAGCCTGCTGCTGTTACTGGTTGCCGGCATGGTCACCCATTTGATCTGCAAGTTCTTCGTGGTAAAAGTGGTGCGCCGTGTGTTCTTTAGCACGCATAAAAACCAGGTGCCGCTGGATAAAGACGTCCGGCTCTCAGAAAAGCTGTCGAATTTTATTCCGGTAATCACCGTCTATTACCTGCTGCAGTTTATGCCGGACCTGCCCGAGCATCTGCTGATCGCGGTGAAAACCATCTGCGGCATTCTGTTTTTTGTTTATCTGTCGCTGTTCTTTAACGAAGTGCTGGAGATCGTTAATAACTCCTATTCGCGTAAGTCGAAGCGTAAGAACCACTCGATAAAAGGCTATATCCAGATCGGTAAGATCCTGGTGCACATCATTTCCGCCATCATGATTCTGGCTATCATGTCGAACAAATCGCCGGTGATCATCATCTCCAGTCTGGGTGCGGTCGCGGCGGTATTGATGTTAGTGTTTCAGCACACCCTGCTGTCGCTGGTGGCCAATATTCAGGTGTCATCGAACGATGTGCTGCAGCTTGGCGACTGGATTGAAATGCCGGATAACGGCATCAGCGGTGAAGTGATTGATATCGCTCTGCATACCATTACCATCCGCAACTGGGACAATACGCTGTCGCGGATCCCGACCAAAAATTTCCTGACTGAAACCTACACCAACTGGCAGGCGATGTTCTCCTCCGGTGCGCGGCGTATCATGCGCAGCTTTCATCTCGACCAGACCTCGATTCGCTTTCTCGATCAGCAAATGGTGCAGCAGATGAGCCAGATTCGCGGCGTCAGTGAGCAGCTTTCAATCCTGATGGATGGCCGCGATAGCAGCGTGGTCGGTGACCGTTGGTTTGCGGAAAACGGCATTACCAATCTCACGGTGTTCCGTCACTATCTCACCGCCTGGCTGGCGCAGCGCGACGATATTAAAAAAGATATGTATATCGTGGTGCGCGCGATGAAACCCTCTCCCGAGGGATTGCCGGTAGAGGTTTATTGCTTTACCTCCTCGGTACTGTGGGTTGATTACGAGAATTCCCAGTCGGCGATATTTGAATTCATCTACGCCATTGTCGGTCAGTTTTCGCTGCGGATTTACCAGCATCCGGCCGGCAATGATTTCTGGCGTTTATCGCAGGCGCGTGATAGCCAGATCGGTCAGTTACAGCCTCCGGCGGAATAAAGCCACGCAGCGCACGGTCGTCATGCATGGCAAACCGGCGGTGACATGAAGTCCTTCCCGCTGCCAGCATAAAAAAAGGGAGCCCTGCGACTCCCTTTCATGTTGCATTTGCTCAGGGCAAATTACATGTTCGCGATGATCGCGTCACCAAACTCTGAACATTTCAGCAGCTTAGCGCCGTCCATCAGACGCTCAAAGTCGTAGGTCACGGTTTTGGCAGCGATTGCGCCTTCCATGCCTTTAACGATCAGGTCAGCCGCCTCGAACCACTCCAGGTGACGCAGCATCATTTCTGCAGACAGGATCACGGAACCTGGGTTCACTTTATCCTGGCCCGCATACTTCGGTGCCGTACCGTGGGTAGCTTCGAACAGTGCGCACTCGTCACCGATGTTGGCGCCCGGTGCGATACCAATGCCGCCTACCTGTGCCGCCAGGGCATCAGAAATGTAGTCACCGTTCAGGTTCATACAGGCGATAACGTCATACTCGGCTGGACGCAGCAGGATCTGCTGCAGGAAGGCGTCGGCGATCACATCTTTAACGATGATCTCTTTACCGGTGTTCGGATTTTTGAACTTCATCCACGGACCGCCATCGATCAGCTCGCCGCCGAACTCTTCTTTCACCAGCTGGTAGCCCCAGTCTTTGAAAGAGCCTTCGGTGAACTTCATGATGTTGCCTTTGTGCACCAGCGTCAGGGAATCACGGTCATTGGTGATGGTGTATTCAACCGCGGCACGCACCAAACGTTTCGTGCCCTCTTCTGAACATGGCTTCACGCCAATACCACACTGCTGCGGGAAGCGAATTTTCTTCACGCCCATCTCTTCACGCAGGAATTTGATCACTTTGTCCGCTTCCGGCGTACCGGCTTTCCACTCGATACCGGCATAGATATCTTCGGAGTTTTCGCGGAAGATCACCATGTCGGTATCTTCAGGACGTTTAACCGGGCTTGGCGTGCCTTTGTAGTAACGTACCGGACGCAGACACACGTACAGATCCAGTTCCTGGCGCAGTGCCACGTTCAGGGAACGAATACCGCCACCTACCGGGGTAGTCAGTGGGCCTTTAATGGCCACGCGGTACTCTTTGATTAAATCGAGGGTTTCCTGCGGCAGCCAGACATCCTGGCCATAGAGTTCGACGGATTTTTCGCCGGTGTAAATTTCCATCCAGGAAATTTTTCGCTCGCCGTTGTAGGCTTTCTTCACAGCGGCATCAACCACTTTCAGCATCACCGGGGAAACGTCAACCCCAATACCGTCACCTTCAATGTAGGGGATGATCGGGTTATTCGGGACATTCAGTTTGCCCTGATCCAGGGTGATTTTTTGACCTTCCGCCGGAACAACTACTTTGCTTTCCATTAACCTCTCCTTCGAGCGATTTTTTGTTAATGATTTGTAAGATGCGCGTCAATACTACTTGAATATTTCCGCCACGCCAATCACCGCAGTTTCGCGCTATAATGCGCCGATTGTTACCAACTGCAAAGCCCATGCGAAAAACTTCTCAACGAATTCACCAGCATAAGCGCCCTGCTGCCCCGGCGCGCCAGCCCGCGCGGCGTGACACGCGGCCAAAAGGTCCGCGTCGCGTCATACTCTTTAACAAACCTTTCGATGTTCTGCCGCAGTTCAGCGATGAGGCTGGCCGCCGCACGCTGAAAGATTTTGTGCCGGTGAGCGAGGTGTATGCCGCAGGCCGTCTCGACCGCGACAGCGAAGGGTTGATGATTCTGACCAACGATGGCGCATTGCAGGCGCAGCTGACGCAGCCGGGCAAGCGCACCGGCAAAATCTATTACGTTCAGGTGGAAGGCGTGCCGCAGGAATCAGATTTATCCCGCCTGCGCAGTGGCATCACCCTCAACGATGGTCCAGCGTTGCCGGCGGGCGCAGAAGTGGTGCCTGAACCCGCGTGGCTGTGGCCGCGCACCCCGCCGATTCGCGAGCGCAAAGCTATCCCCACCTGCTGGCTGAAAATCACGCTGTATGAAGGGCGCAATCGCCAGGTCCGAAGGATGACGGCGCACATTGGCTTTCCAACGTTACGCCTGATCCGTTTTGCCATGGGTGATTACCAGCTGCAGGATTTGGCACCGGGCGAATGGCGCGACATCAGCGACCGGACGTAGTTTATACATTTCGATAACGTCAGGTTAACTATTTGGGAGGAACGATGTTTAAACCTCATGTAACCGTCGCCTGTATGGTGCACGCGCAGGGCAAATTACTGGTGGTGGAAGAGCGCGTTGACGGCCGCGTTACCTGGAATCAGCCGGCCGGCCATCTTGAGGCCGATGAAACGCTGCTGGAAGCCGCGCAACGTGAGCTGTACGAAGAGACCGGCATCAGCGCGCAGCCCGACTATTTTCTCGGCGTGCAGCAGTGGATCGCCCCGGACCATACACCTTTTGTGCGTTTTCTGTTTGGCCTCGATCTGCCCGCCACCGTGACCACCACGCCACACGACAGCGATATTGACTGCTGCTGGTGGCTTTCGCCCGCGCAGATTCTCAGCGCAGAGACGCTGCGTTCGCCGCTGGTGGCCGAAAGCGTGCGGCTGTGGCAGCAGGGGGCCCGCTATCCGCTGCAGCTGATAGCGCCGTATCAGTGGCCGTTTCATGAGGGTGCGCACAACGCTTCCGCGTGATAGAATGCGCCGCCTGTTTTTATCGTAATCAAGAGTGCGTCATGTCTGACAACAGCCAGAAAAAAGTGATCGTCGGGATGTCCGGCGGCGTCGATTCTTCCGTTTCCGCCTGGTTACTGCAGCAGCAGGGCTATCAGGTTGAAGGCCTGTTCATGAAGAACTGGGAGGAAGACGATGGCGAGGAGTATTGCACCGCCGCTGACGATCTGGCTGACGCACAGGCCGTGTGTGACAAGCTCGGCATCAAACTGCACAAAATCAATTTTGCCGCTGAGTACTGGGACAACGTGTTCGAGCACTTTCTGGAAGAGTACAAGGCCGGACGCACGCCAAACCCGGATATTCTGTGTAACAAAGAGATCAAGTTCAAAGCGTTTCTCGAATTCGCTGCAGACGATCTCGGCGCAGACTACATTGCCACCGGCCACTATGTGCGCCGTGCCGATGTCGATGGCACCAGCCAGCTGCTGCGCGGTCTCGACGGCAACAAAGATCAGAGCTATTTCCTTTACACGCTCAGCCACCAGCAGATTGCACAGAGCCTGTTCCCGGTCGGCGAACTGGAGAAGCCTGAGGTGCGCCGCATCGCCGAACAGCTCGATCTGATTACGGCGAAGAAAAAAGATTCCACCGGTATTTGCTTTATCGGCGAGCGTAAATTCCGCGACTTCCTGGGTCGTTACCTGCCGGCCCAGCCGGGCGTCATCGAAACCGTTGACGGTGAAGTTGTCGGTGAACACCAGGGGCTGATGTATCACACCCTGGGTCAGCGTAAAGGGCTGGGCATCGGCGGACGCAAAGAGAGCAATGACGATCCATGGTATGTGGTCGACAAAGATGTCGCGCGCAATACGCTGATTGTCGCACAGGGCGGCGATCATCCGCGCCTGATGTCGGTGGGGCTGATAGCACAGCAGCTGCACTGGGTCGATCGCCAGCCAGTGACCGCTGCGCTACGCTGCACGGTGAAAACCCGCTATCGTCAGAGCGACATTCCCTGCGAGATCATTCCGCACGGCGACGATCGCATTGAAGTGCGTTTCGATGAGCCGGTCGCGGCCGTCACCCCGGGTCAGTCCGCGGTATTTTACCTCGGTGACGTGTGCCTTGGTGGCGGTATTATTGAACAGCGCCTGCCGCTGACAGAAGCCTGAGTCGGCACTGCCGACGCGTCTACAGGAGTGAAGCGTGGCTAAAAACTATTATGAGATAACGCTGGCGCTGGCCGGCGTTTGCCAGGCAGCCCATCTGGTGCAGCAGCTGGCACACCAGGGGCACTGCAACAACGCGGCGCTGCAGGTGTCGCTGCGCAGCCTGCTGGATTTGAACCCAGGTTCAACGCTGGCGGTGTTTGGCAATGATGAAGCCAACCTGCGCCCCGGGCTGGAAGCGCTGATGGCGGTGCTGAACAGCGGCAGCCGGCAGGGTGCCAGCGCCGATTTGACGCGTTATACCCTGAGCCTGATGGTGCTGGAGCGTAAACTGCACGGTAACAAAACCGCGCTAAACACCCTGGCGCAGCGCATCGGCCAGCTTGATCGTCAGCTGGCGCATTACGAACTGGAATCAGACACCATTACCAGCGCTATGGCCGGCATTTACGTTGATGTGATCAGCCCGCTCGGCCCGCGCATTCAGGTGACCGGCTCACCGCAGGTGCTGCAGAATTCGCAGGTGCAGAGCAAAGTTCGCGCTGCGCTGCTGGCCGGTATCCGCGCGGCGGTGCTGTGGCAGCAGGTCGGCGGCGGTCGTCTGCAGCTGATGTTTGCGCGCCAGCGTCTGCTGCGCGAAGCGAAAACCCTTTTATCCCGGCTGGGTCCGGCGTATTAAGCGCCGCCCTGCCCTATATTGTTAACGATTCAGGAGTTGCACTGATGGAATTATCCTCTCTGACCGCCGTCTCACCTGTCGATGGTCGTTACGGCGATAAAGTCAGCCCGCTGCGTGCGATTTTCAGCGAGTTCGGTTTGCTGAAATTCCGCGTTGAGGTTGAAGTTCGCTGGTTACAGAAACTGGCCGCGACTGCAGAGATCAAGGAAGTTCCTGCATTTGATGCCGACGCAAACGCTTTCCTTGATGCGATTGTCGCCGGTTTCAGCGAAGAAGATGCGGCGCGCATCAAAACCATTGAGCGCACCACCAACCATGACGTGAAAGCCGTCGAGTACTTTCTGAAAGAGAAAGTAGCCAACGTGCCGGCGCTGCACGCGGTGTCTGAGTTTATCCATTTCGCCTGCACCTCCGAAGATATCAATAACCTGTCACACGCGCTGATGCTGGAAACCGCACGACGCGACGTGATCGTGCCGTTCTGGAACCAGATCATCACCGCCGTGAAGGGCCTGGCGCAGGAGTATCGCGACATTCCGCTGCTGTCGCGCACCCACGGTCAGCCGGCAACGCCGTCCACCATGGGCAAAGAGATGGCCAACGTGGCCTACCGCATGGAACGCCAGCTGCGTCAGCTGAGCAAGATAGAAGTGCTGGGTAAAATCAACGGCGCGGTGGGCAACTACAATGCGCACATCGCCGCGTATCCGGAAGTGGACTGGCATCAGCTGAGCGAGCAGTTTGTGACCTCGCTGGGCATTAGCTGGAACCCGTACACCACGCAGATCGAGCCGCATGACTACATCGCCGAGCTGTTCGACTGCATCGCGCGCTTCAATACCATCCTGATTGATTTTGACCGCGACATTTGGGGTTACATCGCTCTGAACCATTTCAAACAGAAAACCATTGCTGGCGAAATTGGCTCTTCAACCATGCCGCACAAGGTTAACCCTATCGACTTCGAAAACTCCGAAGGGAATCTGGGGCTGGCCAATGCGGTGATGCAGCACCTGGCCAGCAAACTGCCGGTATCACGCTGGCAGCGCGATCTGACCGATTCTACCGTGCTGCGTAACCTCGGCGTCGGCGTCGGCTATGCCTTGATCGCCTATCAGGCCACGCTGAAAGGTATCTCCAAGCTGGAAGTGAACCGCGATCGCCTGCTGGATGAGCTGGATCACAACTGGGAAGTCCTGGCTGAGCCGATCCAGACCGTGATGCGCCGCTACGGCATTGAAAAGCCGTACGAGAAGCTGAAAGAGCTGACGCGCGGCAAGCGCGTGGACGCAGCCGGTATGCAGGCATTTATCGACAGCCTGGAGCTGCCGGAAGCAGAGAAAGTGCGCCTGAAGCAGATGACGCCAGCCAACTACCTCGGCCGCGCGATTCAGATGGTTGATGACCTGAAGTAATTCCTTGCTCTGAAAACTCAGGCTATGGCAAGTTGGTGTTACCTCAGTCACGCACGTCACGTGGTGGCTGAGGTTCCCCTGCCAGTGCATCACAGCAGAGTGTTAATCTGCGGTTTAGCTGGCGTAGCGTATACTTTTCGCCATCATCACTGAGTTGAAGGTAAGGAAATTCTATGCGTGTTCTGGTTGTGGAAGATAATGCCCTGCTGCGCCATCACCTCGCAGTCCAGTTACGTGACATGGGTCATCAGGTGGATGCCGCCGAAGACGCCAAAGAAGCCGACTATTTCCTGCAGGAACACATTCCCGATATCGCGCTGGTCGATCTCGGCCTGCCCGACGAAGACGGCATGTCGCTGATTCGCCGCTGGCGTGGCGATGCCATTCGTCAGCCGATTCTGGTGCTGACCGCGCGCGAAGGCTGGCAGGCGAAAGTTGAAGCGCTGGAAGCCGGTGCCGATGACTACGTGACCAAGCCGTTCCACATTGAAGAGGTCGCCGCCCGCTTACAGGCGCTGATGCGTCGCAACAGCGGACACGCCTCGCAAATTATCTCCATGCCGCCGTTCCAGGTTGACCTGTCGCGCCGCGAGCTTACGGTGAACGACGCGCCGGTCAAGCTGACCGCGTTTGAGTACACCATTGTTGAAACGCTGATCCGCAATGCCGGTAAAGTGGTCAGCAAAGACTCGCTGATGCTGCAGCTGTATCCCGATGCGGAACTGCGCGAAAGCCACACCATTGATGTACTGATGGGCCGGCTGCGTAAAAAAATTCTCGCGCTGCACCCGACCGAAGTGATCAACACCGTGCGTGGCCAGGGATACCGCTTTGATCTCTGATTTATGAAGCTGCTCCGCCGTCAGCGCCCTTTCTCTTTACGCGCGCGTTTTCTGCTTGCGACGGCGGCGATCGTGCTGTTTTTGTCGCTGTCGTATGGCATGGTGGCGGTCATTGGCTACGTCGTCAGCTTTGATAAAAATACCTATCGCGTGATGCGCGGCGAGAGCAATCTGTTCTTTACCCTCGCGCAGTGGAAAGACAACAAGCTCACCATCGCCCAGCCGGAACGCATGACGCTCAATTTCCCGACGCTGGTGTTCATCTATGACGAGCGCGGTAAGCTGCTGTGGCAGCAGCGCGACGTGCCGGAAATCCGCAAAAACATTCGCCGCGACTGGCTGATGAAGCCAGACTTTTACGAGATCGATACCAGCAATCGCACCAGTATGGCGGCGATGGGTAACAATCCGCAGGCACAGCAGCGGCTGCACGCGCTGGACAGTGACAGCAACGACACCTTCACCCACTCGGTGGCGGTCAACCGCTACGACGCGACCACCAATTTGCCGGCGCTGACCATTGTGGTGGTGGACTCGATCCCGCAGGAGCTGCAGCACTCAGACGTGGTGTGGTCGTGGTTTAGCTATGTGCTGGCAGCCAATCTGCTGCTGGTGATTCCGCTGCTGTGGCTGGCGGCACACTGGAGCCTGCGCCCGATTGGCCACCTGACTTCGCAGGTGCGCGAGCTGGAAACCGGTCACCGGGAAAATCTCGATGACAACCCGCCGCAGGAGCTGCGCAGCCTGGTGCGCAATCTCAATCTGTTGCTCACCAACGAACGGCAGCGCTACACGCGCTATCGCACCACGCTGTCGGATTTGACGCACAGCCTGAAAACGCCGCTGGCGGTGCTGCAAAGCACGCTGCGCTCGCTGCGCGGTGGCAAAGAGCTGACCATCGAACAGGCTGAGCCGGTCATGCTCGAGCAGATCAGCCGCATCTCGCAGCAGATTGGCTACTACCTGCATCGCGCCAGTATGCAGGCGGATCACAACCCGCTACAGCGCGATCTGCACTCTGTCTCGGCCCTGCTGGATAGCCTGTGTTCCGCGCTCAATAAGGTGTATCAGCGCAAGGGCGTTGAGATCACGCTGGATATTTCACCGGAGCTGACCTTTATCGGCGATCAAAATGACTTTATGGAAGTGTTGGGCAACGTGCTGGATAACGCCTGCAAATACTGCCTCGAATTTATTGAGGTCAGCGCGCGCCAGACGGAAAACGCGCTGCATCTGTTCATTGACGACGACGGCCCCGGCATTCCCGAAAGCAAGCGCGATCTGATCTTTGTGCGCGGCCAGCGTGCCGATACGCTGCGTCCCGGTCAGGGACTGGGACTGGCGGTAGTGCGTGATATTCTCGAGCAGTATGCCGGTCAGGTAATCGCCACGACCAGCCCACTCGGCGGCGCACGCATGGAGGTGATTTTTCAGCGGCAGGAAGTTGAACATCACCGCGAGTAGAACCGGGCGCGGGCTGTTATACTTGGCAGCAATTATGGCCCTAACCGGAATCCTCGCATGGACTATCAGCTCGACATCAACTGGCCCGACTTTATTCAGCGCTACTGGCAAAAACGCCCGGTGGTGCTGAAACGGGGTTTCAAAAACTTCATTGATCCGATTTCTCCGGATGAGCTGGCCGGTCTGGCAATGGAAAACGAGGTGGACAGCCGCCTCGTCAGCCACAACAACGGCAAGTGGCAGGTCAGCCATGGTCCGTTTGAAAGCTACGATCACCTGGGTGAAAGCAACTGGTCGCTGCTGGTACAGGCGGTGAACCACTGGCATGAACCTTCTGCTGCGCTGATGCGCCCGTTCCGCTTTCTGCCCGACTGGCGTATCGACGACCTGATGATCTCGTTCGCAGTGCCGGGCGGCGGCGTAGGCCCGCACTTTGATCAATACGACGTGTTTATTATTCAGGGCACTGGCCGCCGTCGCTGGCGCGTAGGCGAAAAAGTGCCGATGAAACAGCACTGCCCACATCCGGATCTGCTGCAGGTTGAACCGTTCGACGCCATCATCGATGAAGAGCTGGAACCAGGCGACATTCTGTATATTCCACCGGGTTTCCCGCATGAAGGCTATTCGCTGGAGAACGCGCTCAACTATTCAGTCGGCTTCCGCGCACCTAACGGACGCGAGCTAATCAGCGGCTTTGCGGACTACATGCTGGCGCATGAACTGGGCAGCTACCGCTTTAGCGATCCGGATGTGCCGGCGCGCGATTGTCCTTCGCAGATTCTGCCGTCGGAAGTGGAAGGGATCCGCAAGGTGATGCTGGATGTGATTAATCAGCCGGAGCAGTTCAACCAGTGGTTTGGCGAATTTATTTCCCAGTCGCGTCACGAGCTTGATGTGGCACCGCCGGAACCGCCGTATCAGCCGGATGAGATTTATGACGCGCTGCAGCAGGGTGATGCGCTGACGCGCCTCGGCGGCCTGCGCGTGCTGACGCTGGGCGACGCGGTGTACGTCAACGGTGAACGCGTCGAGTGCGCGCATCCGTCGGTTCTGGCTGCGCTGGCACACAAACACGTATTGACGCTGGAAGATTTCGGCGATGCGCTGGACGATCCTTCGCTGCTGGCTCAGCTGGCGGCACTGGTGAACAGCGGGTACTGGTTTTTTGCTGATTGAGTTGATCAGGTCCTCTGCGCCCGTTTCCCTCACCCCGGCCCTCTCCCGCCCGCGGGAGAGGGAGAAAACCGCGCGACGATTGCAGTAAAGCGCCGGCGACGGCATGGGCAAATGAAGAGCCTGATTCTCGCTCGATCGGTCCCCTCTCCCGCAGGCGGGAGAGGGTTAGGGTGAGGGCAAGCCCCGCTCCGCCCTTACTTCTTCTCCGCCGCGAGCGCGGCCAGACGCACGATCACCTCAACCGACTTCGCCATCACATTCAGCGACGCAAACTCATGTTTACCGTGGTAATTGTAGCCGCCGGTAAACAGATTCGGACATGGCAGTCCTTTCCATGAGAGCGCCGATCCGTCGGTGCCGCCGCGAATGGGCTTCACGTTCGGTTCGATACCGCAGTCGCGCATCGCCTGCAGCGCCAGCTCAATGATGTGCGGATGCGGTTCCACCTTCTCCCGCATATTGCGATAGCTGTCGCTGATCTCCACCTTGATGGAGCACTCAGCCTGCAGACCTTTACTGACGCGGCGACCAATCTCCTGCAGCAGCTGCTTACGCTGTTCGTAGCTGTCGGCATCAAAATCGCGAATCAGGTACATCAGCTCGGCGTGCTCAACCGATCCCTTAATAGTGTGCAGGTGGAAAAAGCCTTCATAGCCGTCGGTAAACTGCGGCTTCTCTTTGGCCGGCAGCTCGGCGTGGAAACGCATTGCCAGGTCCAGCGCGTTCACCATCACGTTTTTCGCACTGCCGGGATGCACGTTGTTACCGGTGATTTTGACCAGCGCCGTCGCGGCATTAAAGTTTTCGAACTCAAACTCGCCGAGATCGCTGCCGTCAACGGTATAAGCCCAGTCAGCCGCAAACCCCTCAACGTCGAAGTGCGACGTGCCGCGACCGATCTCTTCATCCGGGGTAAAGGCCACGCGAATGGCGCCGTGCGGCACATCCCCTTTGGCCAGCTCGGCCATCGCCGTCATGATCTCAGCGATACCGGCTTTATCATCAGCGCCCAGCAGCGTTTTACCGTCGGTGGTGATCAGCGTATGCCCGGTCAGCTTGTGCAGCACCGGGAACATCACCGGCGAGAGCACTTCATCTCCGTTGCCCAGCGCGATGTCACCGCCACGATAGTTTTCAATGATCTGCGGATTGACATTTTTCGCGGTGAAATCCGGCGAGGTATCCATGTGGGAAATAAAACCGATCACCGGCGTCGGCCAGTCGACGTTTGCCGGCAGAGTGCCCATCACACAGCAATGATCGCTTAAGGTGACGTCCACAAAACCCAGCGCAATAAGCTCTTCCTGTAACTGACGCGCCAGCGTCCACTGCCCTTCGCTGCTCGGCACCTGCCGCGCCTGAGGTTTTGCCTGGGTTTCTACTGCCACATAACTGAGAAAACGCTCAAGTAATTGATCCATCTGTCATCCCTCTAAAGAACCTGCATTATTATCATGGGGCCTGATTATCGCCATGTTGCGTCAAATCATTATCCTTCAGGTTAGCCCTCTCAGCCCAATCGTGCGCTGAAATTCGCCCTGCCAGCCACCCGTCCGGCTGGCCCGATGAGCATACTCCAGCAATTTGCAGACTTTTCAAGGTTATTCCGTGTCTGAACATGGCAATGGCGCATTTTTCAGGTATTATCGCGCCCTTCATCACGGCAAGCTGTCGCCGGCGGCTATGCTGTAACCTGATTCTCATCAGACTGAGTGACTAAAATGACGCAAACACGCGCGCAGCAGGCGCTGGTTACGCTTTCTGGCATCAGTAAAGCTTTCGATGGCAAAACCATCATCCCGGATTTTGACCTGACCATCGGTCATGGCGAATTTATCACCCTGCTTGGCCCCTCCGGCTGCGGTAAGACCACAATTCTGCGCCTGATCGCCGGGCTGGAAAACGCCGACAGCGGACGTATCCATCTGGATGAGAGCGACATCACTGAAACGCCCGCCGAGCATCGCCATATCAATACCGTGTTTCAGAGCTACGCGCTGTTTCCGCACATGTCGGTGTTTGAAAACGTCGCGTTTGGCCTGCGCATGCAGAAAACCCCGGCGGCAGAGCTGACGCAGCGCGTCAACGAGGCGCTGGCGATGGTGCAGCTGGAAAGCTTTGCCGCGCGCCGGCCGCACCAGCTCTCCGGCGGCCAGCAGCAGCGCGTGGCGATTGCGCGGGCGGTGGTCAACCGGCCCAAAGTGCTGCTGCTTGATGAGTCGCTCTCCGCGCTGGATTACAAACTGCGCCGCCAGATGCAAAACGAGCTGAAAGCGCTGCAGCGCAAGCTGGGCATCACGTTTGTGTTTGTCACGCACGATCAGGAAGAAGCGCTGACCATGTCCGATCGCATCGTGGTGATGCGCGACGGGCGCATCGAGCAGGACGGCACGCCGCGCGAGATCTACGAAGAGCCCGCGAACCTGTTTGTGGCGCGCTTCATTGGCGAAATCAACGTGTTTGATGCGGAAGTGATCGGCAGCGCGCACGCGCCGCAGGTACGGGCTCGCCTCGAAGGCCGCGAGTGTGATATTCACTGCCCGTTCCCGGTCAAACCCGGCGATCGGCTGCATGTGCTGCTGCGACCGGAAGATTTGCGCGTCGAGGAGATCGATCACGACAGCCGCAGCGAAAACCTGATCGGCTATGTGCGCGAACGCAACTATAAAGGCATGACGCTGGAATCCACCGTCGAACTGGAGAACGGCAAGCTGCTCACCGTCAGCGAGTTCTTTAATGAGGACGATCCGGATTTTGACCACTCGCTGAACCAGAAAATGGCGGTCAGCTGGGTGCCAAACTGGGAGGTGGTGCTGCCGTATGAAACGGATGCGTAATCGTCTGCAGAAAGCCATTGTGGCGCTGATCGTCGGCTGGCTGACGCTGTTCGTGTTGCTGCCGAATCTGATGATCTTCGCCACCAGCTTTCTGACGCGCGACGACGCGCACTTTGTCAGCATGGTGTTCACCCTGAACAACTACGGCCGGCTCCTCGATCCGCTGTATGCCGACGTGCTGCTGCACTCGCTCAACATGGCCTGCATCGCCACGCTGTGCTGCCTGCTGCTCGGCTACCCTTTTGCCTGGTGCCTGACCAGACTGCCGGCGCGTCTGCGTCCGCTGATGCTGTTTCTGCTGATTGTGCCGTTCTGGACCAACTCGCTGATCCGCATTTATGGTCTGAAAATTTTTCTCAGCACGCGCGGCTGGCTCAATGAATTTCTGCTGTGGCTCGGCGTCATCGACAAGCCGTTTCGCATCATGTTTACCCCGGAAGCGGTGATCCTCGGGCTGATCTATATTCTGCTGCCGTTTATGGTACTGCCGCTCTACTCCAGTCTTGAGAAGCTGGATAAATCCTGCCTGGAAGCGGCGCGCGATCTTGGCGCCAGCAGGCTACAGACCTTCATCCATATCATTTTGCCGCTGACCCTGCCCGGTATCGTTGCCGGCGCGCTACTGGTATTTATCCCGGCGATGGGGTTGTTCTACGTAGCGGATTTAATGGGTGGAGCAAAGAACCTGTTGATCGGTAACGTAATCAAAAGCCAGTTCCTTAATATTCGTGACTGGCCGTTTGGTGCCGCCACCAGCATTGTCATGACGCTGCTGATGGGGCTGATGCTGCTGGTTTACTGGCGCGCAGCGCGTCTGCTGAATCACAAGGCGGCGTTGCAATGATGGCGCGCGGATTACGCTACGGCTTCATGGCCGTGATTTATGCCTGGTTCTACATTCCGATCATCATCCTGATCGTCAACTCCTTCAATGCCTCGCGCTTCGGCATCAACTGGCAGGGCTTCAGCACCCAGTGGTATCGCCTGCTGGTCAATAACGACAGCCTGATTCAGGCGGCGCAGCATTCGCTGATCATGGGCGTGCTGTCGGCCAGCTGCGCGACGCTGATCGGCTCGCTCACCGCCGTGGCGCTGTACCGCTACCGTTTTCGCGGCAAGCCGTTTGTCAGCGGTATGCTATTTGTGGTGATGATGTCGCCGGATATCGTGATGGCGATTTCGCTACTGGTGCTGTTTATGCTGCTGGGGATTTCGCTCGGCTTCTGGTCGCTGCTGTTTTCCCATATCACCTTCTGCCTGCCGTTTGTGGTGATTACCGTCTATTCGCGCCTGAAAGGCTTTGACGTGCGCATGCTGGAGGCGGCAAAAGATCTCGGTGCCAGCGAAGTGACTATTCTGCGTAAGATTTTGCTGCCGCTGGCGCTACCGGCAGTGGCCGCGGGCTGGCTGCTGAGTTTCACCCTGTCGATGGATGATGTGGTAGTGTCGTCATTTGTCACCGGTCCCGGCTTCGAAATTTTGCCGCTGAAAATTTATTCCATGGTGAAAGTGGGCGTGTCGCCGGAGGTGAACGCGCTGGCTACCATTTTGATGCTGCTGTCGCTGCTGCTGGTGGCAGCCAGTCAGCTGTTGCTGCGTGATAAAACCAAATAGAGGATAACTGATGAAAAAGTGGTCTCACTGGCTGGCGGCTGGGGCGCTGGCACTGGGTATGCAAAGCGCTCAGGCGGATGACAACAACACGCTTTACTTCTATAACTGGACCGAATATGTGCCGCCCGGGCTGCTGGAGCAGTTCACCAAAGAGACCGGCATCAGGGTGATTTATTCCACCTATGAATCCAATGAAAGCATGTACGCCAAGCTGAAAACCTGGAAAGCGGGCGCTTACGATCTGGTGGTGCCGTCGACCTACTTCATCGCCAAAATGCGCAACGAGGGCATGCTGCAGAAGATCGACAAGTCACAGCTGAGCAACTTCCGCAACCTCGATCCCGACCTGCTGAACAAGCCGTTTGATCCGAACAACGACTATTCCATTCCCTATATCTGGGGCGCAACCGCCATTGGCGTGAATACCGACGAGGTGGATCCAAAAACCCTGACCCAATGGGCCGATCTGTGGAAACCTCAGTATAAGCAGAGCCTGCTGCTGACCGATGACGCGCGTGAAGTGTTCCAGATGGCGCTGCGCAAGCTCGGCTACTCCGGTAATACGCAGGATCCAAAACAGATTGAAGCCGCCTATGAAGAGCTGAAAAAGCTGATGCCAAACGTACTGGCGTTCAACTCGGATAATCCCGGTAATCCGTTTATGGAAGGCGAAGTCAACGTCGGCATGATCTGGAATGGCTCCGCCTGGGTGGCGCGCCAGGCTGGCACGCCGCTGCAGATTATCTGGCCGAAAGAGGGCGGGATTTTCTGGATGGATAACCTGGCGATCCCGGCGAATGCGAAAAATAAAGCGGGCGCGCTGAAGCTGATTAACTTCCTGCTGCGCCCGGATGTGGCGGCTAAAGTGGCGGAAACCATCGGTTATCCGACGCCCAACCTGGCGGCAAGAAAGCTGCTGCCGCCCGAGGTGGCCAGCGATCCGTCACTCTATCCGCCGGCTGAAGTGATCAAAAACGGCGAGTGGCAGAACGATGTCGGTGCCGCCAGCGTGCAGTACGAAACGCTGTTCCAGAAGCTGAAAGCGGGACGGTGAGGTTCTGAGGTGGAGGTTGTGCGGCCTGGCCCTCATCCTGCCCTCTCCCAGAGGGAGAGGGTTCATTTGTGCCGGATTCAGCCTGAACTTAAATCCTGCGCGTTTTTCCCCTTCTCCCGCCGGGAGAAGGCCGGGATGAGGGGAAACGCGCAGTACGCTGACTATTTATACAAGCCGCGCAAAAAAGTATGCACGAATTCGGGCACCACTTCGCTGGCTAAGCCGTAATGCGCTTCAGCGAATTCGTTACCGACCTGACTGGGGGCCAGATTCAGCTCCACGGTATGCGCACCCTGCAGTTTCGCCTCGTGCACAAATCCTGCCGCCGGATAGACGTGGCCTGAGGTACCGATGGCAATAAACAGATCGGCCTGTTCCAGTGACTGATAAATCTCCTCCATACCGAGCGGCATTTCACCAAACCACACCACGTGCGGACGCAGCCGCGACGGGAACTGGCAGCAGGTACAGCGATCGTCCGGACCGACGTCCTCTGTCCACGCCAGCACCTGACCGCTGTGCTCACAGCGCACCTTCAGTAACTCACCGTGCATATGCAGCACGCGCTGGCTGCCGGCGCGCTCGTGCAGGTTATCGATATTCTGTGTCACCAGCAGGAAATTATCGCCCAGCACCTGCTCCAGTTCGGCCAGCGCTTTGTGCGCCGCGTTAGGCTGGATTTCTGGCTGCTGCAGCTGACGCCGGCGCGCATTGTAGAACCCCTGCACCAGCGCCGGATCGCGGCGAAAGCCTTCGGGCGTCGCCACATCTTCCACGCGATGCTCTTCCCACAGGCCATCTTCCGCGCGGAAGGTGCGGATGCCGGATTCTGCCGAAATTCCGGCACCGGTCAGCACCACCACGTGCGGCTGCGGATGGGCGGCAAGTTCGACCTGACGATCGCGCTCAAAGATGCGCTGGCGAAAGCGCTGATGCACTTTGCGGCGGTTCTTTTTGTAGCGGGCAAGTCGAAGGCGGCGGCGCGGTTGGCGCATAAAGGCTCCTTAATCTGCGGCGCTGAACGCCGCGCTGCGGGTGTTTTCCGGGTTACTCAGACCCGATAATAGCGGCTGGGTATGACGGCTGCATGCCGCAGACGCTGAAAATGTGCGCAGCCGCGAAGGCGGCTGCGTGTTTTGTCTTTACTGACCGCTCAGCACGCGGGCAGGATCGATGCGGCTGGCGCGCCGCGCCGGATACCAGCTGGCAATCAGGCTCAGGCCAATCGCCGTCGCCAGCACGATGGCCACATCCAGCCAGTGCAGCTCAGACGGCAGGAAGTCGATAAAGTAGATATCGCCCGCCAGCAGCTGATGCCCGGTAAGGTGCTCCACTACGCGCATCACCGGCGTCAGATTGAGCGCCACCAGCACGCCGACCACCACACCGCTGACGCTGCCCAGCAGCCCGGCCAGCAGGCCATACCAGATAAAGATGGCACGAATCAGGCCGTCTTTCGCCCCCAGCGTGCGCAGCACGGCGATATCGCTGCTCTTGTCTTTCACCGCCATCACCAGCGTCGACACGATATTAAAGCAGGCCACGCCAATCACCAGCACCATCGCCAGATACATAATGGCGCGAATCATCTGGATGTCACGATACATGTAGCCGTAAGTGCCAATCCAGCTGCGGATGGTGACATAGGAGTGGGTGGCTTCGCCGGCATCGCGCACCAGCTTCTGTGCCTGGAACGGATCGCTCATCTTCAGCGCAATGCCGCTGACGCTGTCGCCCAGATCCAGATACTTTTGCGCATCGGCCAGCGGCACCAGCGCCAGACTGTGATCCAGCATGCCGCTCAGCTGCAGAATACCGCTCACCTGCAGACGAATGCGTTTTGGCTGCAGCAGTTTGTTCTCGCCATCATTATTCGGGATCATGATGGTGATCCAGTCGCCCTGCTGCACGTTGAGCGATTTGGCGATACCGCCGCCAAGAATGATCTGCTGCCTGCCGGCGCTGAACTGCGACCAGGCATCACCGCTGACAAAACGCGGCAGCGCGCTGAGCCGCGGCTCCTGTTGCGGATCAACGCCCTTCACCTGCAGCGCCTGCAGCTTCGCACCGCTCTCAATCAATCCGGTAAAGTTAACGTAAGGCGCCGCCGCGGCGATGCCCGGTACCTGTTCGATGGGCGCAATCATCGGCTGCCAGTTGCGAAATGGCTGGTTAACCGCCTCAATTTCGCCGTGCGGTACCACGGCCAGAATGCGATTGTTGAGCTCCCGCTCGAAACCGTTCATCGCGCTCAGCCCGATGATCAGCACCGCCACGCCAAGCGCAATGCCGATGGTCGAGATAATGGAGATCAGCGACACCATGCCGCCGCGCCGCCGGCCGCGGCTGAAGCGCAGCCCGAGCAGCAGGGATAAAGAGGACGCCATCAGATCGCTCCCAGCGTCAGGTGATCGCTCAGCTGGCCGTCGCGCATTTCCATCTGACGGCTCAGGCGCTTCGCCAGGTTGAGGTCGTGCGTCACCACCAGAAACGCGGTGCCCTGCTGCACGTTGAGCTCGCCGAGCAGTTCAAAAATGGCATCCGCGTTGCGCGCATCAAGGTTACCGGTGGGCTCATCGGCCATCACCAGCCGCGGCCGGTTCACCAGCGCCCTGGCAATCGCCACGCGCTGACGTTCACCGCCCGACAGCTCAGAAGGCCGGTGCGCCGCGCGCTTTTCCAGGCCAACCGCCGCCAGCATCTCGCGTGCGCGCGCTTCCGCTTCGGCTTTGCCGGTTTTGCCAATCAACAGCGGCATCGCTACGTTCTCCAGCGCGCTGAAGTCCGGCAGCAAATGGTGAAACTGATAAATGAAGCCGAGTTCCCGGTTGCGCAACTCTGCTTTGGCCGCCGACGACATGGCGTTAAGCGATTTCCCGTCAAACACCACGTCACCGGAGGTCGGTGCATCCAGCCCGCCCAGCAGGTGCAGTAAGGTACTTTTGCCGGAGCCGGAGCTGCCGACGATGGCCGTCAGTTCGCCCGGCTGCAGGCTAAAAGCCACATTGCGCAGCACATCGGTCTGCACGCTGCCTTCCTGATAGCGTTTGCACAGGTCACGACACTGCAACAAAGGGGTATTACTCATAACGTAAAGCCTCAGCGGGTTGAACGGCGGCAGCGCGCCATGACGGATAGAGGGTAGACAGCAGCGCCACGGCCATCGAGACCAGCGCAATAGTGATCACCTGCCAGACATTGATATCCACCGGCAGCGCCGCGCCATCAAGGAACAGACCGATCACCGGCATTAAATTGTTGAGCTGGCTGGCCAGCAGCACGCCCAGCAGCGTACCGAGCAGCGCACCGATAATACCGGCGCTGGCGCCCTGCACCATAAATACCGCGACGATTTGCCGCCGCGTTAAGCCCTGGGTTTGCAGGATCGCCACTTCCGCCTGCTTCTCCATGATCAGCAGGCCCAGCGAAGTAATGATATTGAAGGCGGCCACGGCAATGATCAGGCTGAGCAGCAGCCCCATCATGTTTTTCTCCATGCGCACCGCCTGAAACAGGTCGCCCTTGCGTTCGCGCCAGTCTTTCCACGTCAGCCCCTGCGGCAGCGGCTGCTGGCTCAGCGCATCGACATTCAGCGGCTTATCCAGCCACAGGCGCCAGCCGGTAATGTTGCCGAGCGGATAGCGCATCACGCGCGAGGCGTCCTGCTGGTTAACCAGAATCTGATAGCCGTCGACTTCGCTATTGGCCGCGTAGGTACCGGCAACGGTAAAGATGCGCTGGCTCGGCACGCGCCCCACTGGGGTAAACTGACTGACCGATGGCACCATCAGGCGCAGCTGATCGCCGCGCTTCACGCCCAGCTGCGAGGCCAGCAGTTCACCGAGAATGACTTTATACTGGCCCGGCTGCAGCACGCTCTGCTGGGTGTTGACCAGATAAGGCGTCAGCGGATCCGGCTCGTCAGGATTGATGCCCAGCATCACGCCCACCGACACGTTGCGCGCACTCTGCAACACCACATCGGCGGTGGTCAGCGGCGCGATCCGCGTCACGCCCTGCAGTTTGAGATCCTGCGCGCGCATCTGCTGCGGATTGATGCTGCCGGTGTCGCTGGTGACCAGCGCCTGCGGCATCAGGCCGAGAATGTTGCCTTCCAGCTCGCGCTCAAAGCCGTTCATCACCGACAGCACTGTCACCAGTGCCAGCACGCCGAGCGTGATACCAATAGTCGAGAGCCAGGAGACGAAACGACCGAAACGGTCTGAAGCACGTCCACGCATGTAGCGCAAACCGATGAATAACGCGACTGGTTGATACATGAGATCCGTCTTGGCCGTTGCCCAAAATTAAGTAGAGCGATGATAAAGGAGCCGTCTGCTTTATGAAACCTCTAACCCGCTGAGTCAGTTGCAAAGTTGCGTCAAAATGCGTCCTCTTGCGCGACAATGCACAAAATTACGACAAAATAGTGACGCTATTAGTACGATTATTCGTCAGCAGGTGGGTTAGACTTAGCTTGCAGTACCGGTTTTCGCATCACAGTAAGCGCAGTACGGAGGTTCTTACCATGAGCAGGTTTCCTAAAGGCAGTATCGTTAAACATAAATCTGGCGAGATCAAAGGCGAAGTGGTCAATGTCTTTGAGCAGGGAGACGCGCTAACCGGTTATTATGTGAAGTGGGACGATGGCAACAACAGCTACCATGTCGAGCGCGAGCTGTCATGGGCCAATGTGGATCGTCCTCGCATGCACTACACACAGCAATCCAGTAAATAACGTGACGTTGCCAGGTCGCCATCAATGACGACCTGGCAACCGGCCATACTGGCGGCCCTTCAGGGTGCCGCTGAGGTAAGGTGCGCATTCATGCACCCTGACATAAACTCAGAAAGGAGAGATGATCCTCACGGCGGAATGTGGAATGATGACGCCCTGGAAACTGAGGAGAGAATGTCGGACCTTATGTCGGAACAGCGTCGTTATACCCTGCCTGCTAAAGCAGGCGACCATCGTCAGCTCGGTCAGCTGGTCGGCGCCGCGCAGGCGGTTGAGTGTGCCAGCATCACCGAACGCCACAGCGGTCCGGTGTTAATGATCACCCCGGATATGCAATCGGCCCTGCGGCTGCAGGAGGAGATCAGGCAATTTACCGATCTGCCGGTCACCAATCTTGCTGACTGGGAAACACTGCCCTACGACAGCTTCTCGCCCCATCAGGACATTATTTCCGCCCGTCTTTCTACGCTGTACCAGCTGCCCACCCTGACGCGCGGCATGCTGATTCTGCCGGTCAATACGCTGATGCAGCGCGTTTGCCCGCACAGCTTCCTGCACGGCCATGCGCTGGTGATGCAGCAGGGCCAGAAACTGTCGCGCGATGCCCTGCGCGACCAGCTGGAGCAGGCCGGTTATCGCCATGTCGATCAGGTGATGGAGCATGGCGAGTACGCGACGCGCGGCGCGCTGCTCGACCTGTTCCCGATGGGCAGCGATCAGCCTTACCGCATCGATTTCTTTGATGATGAGATCGACAGCCTGCGCCTGTTTGACGTCGACTCACAGCGCACGCTGGAGGCGGTGAGCGCCATCAACCTGCTGCCGGCGCATGAATTTCCCACCGACAAAGCGGCCATTGAGCTGTTCCGCAGCCGCTGGCGTGAAACCTTCGACGTGCGGCGCGAACCCGAGCACGTCTATCAGCAGGTGAGCAAAGGCACGCTGCCGGCCGGGATTGAGTACTGGCAGCCGCTGTTTTTCGAGCAGGAACTGCCTACCCTGTTTAGCTATCTGCCCGCCAGTACGCTGGTGCTGAACAGCGGCGATCTGCACGCCAGCGCTGAGCGTTTCTGGCAGGATGCTAACGCACGCTATGAAAATCGCCGCATCGATCCTATGCGCCCGCTGCTGGAGCCGGCCACGCTGTGGCTGCGCCCGGATGCGCTGCTCAGCGAGCTGAAAAACTGGCCGCGCATGCAGCTCAGCGCTGAGACGCTGCCGGAAAAAGCCGCGAACAGTAATCTGGGCTATCAGCCATTGCCGGAGCTGACGGTGCAGGCGCAGGCCAAAGCGCCGCTCGATCTGCTGCGCCAGTTCCTCGAGCAGTTTACCGGTCAGGTGATTTTCTCAGTAGAAAGCGAAGGTCGCCGCGAGAGCCTGCAGGAGCTGCTGTCCCGCATCAAACTGCGCCCGCAGCCGATCGATCGCTTCGAGCAGGCTGATGAGCAGCCGTACAGCCTGATGATTGGTGCCAGCGAGCGCGGTTTTATCGACACCCAGCGCCAGCGCGCGCTGATTTGCGAAAGCGATCTGCTGGGTGAGCGCGTCAGCCGCCGCCGTCAGGACAATCGCCGCACCATCAATCCGGACGTACTGATTCGCAACCTCGCCGAGCTGCACCCGGGCCAGCCTGTGGTGCATCTTGAACACGGTGTGGGGCGCTACATCGGCCTGACCACGCTGGAAGCCGGCGGTATCGTGGCCGAGTATCTGATGCTCTCCTATGCCGGCGATGCCAAACTTTACGTTCCGGTGTCATCGCTGCATCTGATCAGCCGTTACGCCGGCGGCGCCGATGAAAATGCGCCGCTGCACAAACTGGGCAGCGATGCCTGGTCACGCGCGCGCCAGAAAGCGGCGGAGAAAGTGCGCGACGTGGCCGCTGAGCTGCTGGATATCTATGCCCAGCGCGCGGCCAAGGCTGGCTTTGCCTTTAAGCACGACCGCGAGCAGTATCAGCTGTTCTGCGAAGGTTTTCCGTTTGAAACCACGCCGGATCAGGCGCAGGCAATTAACGCCGTGCTCAGCGATATGTGCCAGCCGCTGGCCATGGACCGCCTGGTGTGCGGCGATGTTGGCTTTGGTAAAACCGAAGTGGCGATGCGCGCTGCCTTCCTTGCGGTGGAGAATGGCAAACAGGTGGCGGTGCTGGTGCCAACCACCCTGCTGGCGCAGCAGCATTACGACAACTTCCGCGACCGCTTCGCCAACTGGCCGGTGCGCATTGAGATGCTGTCGCGCTTCCGCAGCGCCAAAGAGCAGGCGCAGGTGCTGGAGCAGGCCAGCGAGGGCAAAATTGATATTCTGATCGGCACCCACAAGCTGCTGATGAGCGATCTGAAGTGGCGCGATCTCGGTTTGCTGATCGTCGATGAGGAGCATCGTTTCGGCGTGCGTCACAAAGAGCGCATCAAAGCGATGCGCGCTGACGTCGATATTCTGACGCTCACCGCCACGCCGATTCCGCGCACCCTGAACATGGCGATGAGCGGCATGCGCGATCTGTCGATTATCGCCACGCCACCGGCGCGCCGTCTGGCGGTGAAAACCTTCGTGCGCGAGTATGACAGCCTGGTGGTGCGCGAAGCGATCCTGCGTGAAGTGCTGCGCGGCGGCCAGGTTTACTATCTCTACAACGACGTCGAGAACATCGAGAAAGCAGCGCAGCGGCTGGCCGAGCTGGTGCCGGAAGCGCGCATCGCCATCGGGCACGGTCAGATGCGCGAGCGCGATCTGGAACGGGTAATGAACGATTTCCACCACCAGCGTTTCAACGTGCTGGTGTGCACCACCATCATCGAAACCGGGATCGATGTACCCAGCGCCAATACCATCATCATTGAGCGCGCCGACCATTTCGGTCTGGCGCAGCTGCATCAGCTGCGTGGCCGCGTCGGCCGTTCGCATCATCAGGCCTATGCCTGGCTGCTGACGCCGCATCCGAAGGCGATGACCACCGATGCCCAGAAGCGACTGGAAGCGATTGCCTCGCTGGAGGATCTGGGCGCTGGCTTTGCGCTGGCGACGCACGATCTGGAGATTCGCGGTGCCGGTGAGCTGCTGGGTGAAGATCAGAGCGGTCAGATGGAGACCATCGGTTTCACGCTCTACATGGAGCTGCTGGAAAACGCGGTGGATGCACTCAAGGCCGGACGTGAGCCGTCGCTGGAAGATCTCACCAGCAATCAGACCGAGATTGAGCTGCGCATGCCTGCCCTGCTGCCGGATGATTTTATTCCGGACGTCAATACGCGCCTGTCGCTGTATAAACGCATCGCCAGTGCGGCCGATGAACAGGAGCTGGCCGAGCTGAAAATTGAGATGATTGACCGCTTCGGCAAGCTGCCCGACGCCGCGCGCAACCTGCTGGACATCGCCGCGCTGCGCCTGGTGGCGCGTCAGCTGGGGCTGCGTAAAATCGAAGCCAGCGAAAAAGGCGGCTTCTTTGAGTTCGCGCCGCAGAATCAGGTCGATCCCGGCTGGCTGATCGGCCTGCTGCAGAAAGATGCGAAGCAGTGGAAGCTGGATGGCCCGACGCGACTGAAATTCACCCGCGATCTGAGCGAACGCAAAACGCGCATGGAATGGGTGCAGAATTTCGTCGCCGAACTGGCGAAGAACCAGGTTTGATCGCCCTGCCGTCACGCAGCAGCGCTATGTGACGCGCTGCTGCGTACGGTGCGGTAGCCTGAGTATAAAAAAAGCGCCTTGCGGCGCTTTTTTTGTTACTGCTGCTGTGAAGTAGCTTTGCCCAATCAGGCCTGATTCGAATTCAGGATCAGCTGACCATTACGGTCGAGCGGGATGCGGGTGCCAGGGTCATTCTCCATGCGGATTTTGCCCTGCTGGTCGCCTATTTTATAGGTCACGTCATAACCCAGCATTTTTTCCTGTTTATCGTACACGGTTTTGCAGCGCTGCTCGCTGGTGGTGTAAGTGTCACGATCCTGCAGCGCACCCTGCACCTGGTTACCGCCGTAACCGCCTGCCAGCGCACCAGCTACGGTCGCGATATCCCGGCCGCGGCCACCGCCGAACTGGTGACCAATCACCCCACCGGCCACGGCACCCAGTACGGAACCGGCGATGCGGTTCTCATCCTGCACCGGACGACGGTGCGTGAGGGTAACGTTGCGGCACTCCTGACGAGGTTGCTTAATGCTCTCTTTGATTGGCGTTGCCGAAAGCACCTGAGCATACTGCGGGCCACGATCAAACACATCCATGCTGGCGACGGCGGCCACGCCCAACGCTGCTGCTACGCCGATTCCAATACCCGCTAACATTGATTTATTCACAGGAATGTCCTCCTGAAGTTGTTACCGCGCATTCCTGCCGCAACCCGATCCCGGGTTACCGAGGCATAACCGGCGTGCGCGCCGCGCCGTGTTCGTTGGCATAAGTTTTACAGATGGTCCGAAAATGCAACATCAGATTAATGGAGGAAACGCAGCGGAAAGCCAGCAGGACCAGCTTTTAGGAGAGTTCTGAGCGGCAGTGTCATTGCGCCGTAATCTGGCGCTGATTGAACGGCAATCAGCAGGTTACGGCAGCCGGGCGCGCAGCGGGCGGGGATGACCGCCCGCCAGCCATCAATGCAGTTTGAGACGCGGACGCAGCACGCGGTTGAGGCTGCCGACCAGCATCATCAGACCGGTCTTGAAGTATCCATGGAGCGCAATCTGGTGCATACGGTACAAGGAGATGTAGACAAAACGCGCAATGCGCCCTTCCACCATCATCGAACCGCGCATCAGGTTCCCCATCAGGCTGCCGACGGTACTGAAGCGGGACAGCGACACCAGCGAGCCGTGATCTTTATACACGTAGGCTTTGAGCGGCTTGCCTTTGCGCTGGGCAAGGATGTTTTCCAGCGCACGCGACGCCATCTGGTGCGCCGACTGCGCGCGCGGCGGCACGAATCCGCCGCCCGGCAGCGCGCAGGAGGCGCAGTCGCCGATGGCGTAAATATCGTCGTCCAGCGTAGTCTGCAGCGTCTCTTTGACCACCAGCTGATTAATGCGGTTGGTCTCCAGCCCGCCAATCTCTTTCATGAAGTCTGGCGCTTTAATACCGGCCGCCCACACCATCAGATCAGCTTCGATGAATTCGCCCCCTTTGGTATTCAGACCGTTAGCTGCTGCGCTGGTGACCATGGTTTGCGTCAGTACGCGCACGCCAAGCTTGCTCAGTTCCTGATGCGCCGCTGCGGAGATGCGCGGTGGCAACGCAGGCAAAATACGCTCGCCGGCTTCCACCAGCGTAACGTTGAGCGCGCTGCTATCGAGACCTTTATAGCCGTAGCTGTGCAGCTGTTTCACTGCGTTATACAGTTCTGCCGACAGCTCGACGCCGGTCGCGCCGCCGCCGACAATGGCGATATTGACTTTCTGCAGCTGCCCTTCGCTGGCAGAGAAGCGCAGGAACAGGTTGAGCATCTCATTATGGAACCGACGCGCCTGATGCGGGTTGTCGAGGAAGATGCAGTGATCTTTCACGCCTGGCGTGCCGAAATCGTTCGAGGTGCTGCCCAGCGCCATTACCAGACGGTCATACGCCAGCTCGCGCTGCGGTACCAGCAGCCCACCCTCCGCATCGCGGATCTCCGCCAGTTCAATGGTTTTAGTGTCGCGATTAATTTGCGTCAGCGAACCCAGCTGGAACTGGAAACCGTGGTTGCGCGCATGCGCCAGATAGCTGAGCGCATCAATACCTTCATCCATCGAACCGGTCGCCACTTCATGCAGCAGCGGTTTCCACAGATGGCTGTGGTTACGATCGACCAGGATGATCTCCGCCTTTTTTTTGCGGCCGAGTTTATGGCCGAGCTGTGTTGCCAGCTCCAGCCCTCCGGCACCGCCACCGACGATGACGATTTTTTCCATGCTTGTAGTCAATGAAGACCCCCTCAAAGTTGTAAACCAAAAGTTAATTAATGGTTATATAAAACCTTAATAAACATAGGGTTGGCGACATTTAATCGCGAGCTGAGGGCAGAATAGCACGGCATAATCATCCGGACATAAGAAAATTGATGTACATCAATCTTTGCACAGCATTATCAGAATGTTACACGTTTTGTGCGCCGCATCACACGGCGCAGCAGCACTCAGGCAAGGGTTTTGAATGCTTTGATGCGTTGCAGATGCGGGGCAATATTTTTGAATTTGTGGCTGGCCTCCTCGTCCCACACGATTTCGTAGTACGGGTGCAATTCGGCCGCGCTGCGCTGATTATCCAGCGCTTCATCGTGACGTGACAAAATGGTCAGGCAGCGGTCGCGGTTCTTTTCACGGAAGTTACTGACGCATTTGGTGGCGATATCAAGATACTCTTCCGGCCGGTCGATCTTGCCTTCCATGTTTTCATCGGGAAACAGGTTGGGATTGAATATCGCCTGGCGCATGCCGCAAAGGAAGCCGATGCGTTCCGCCCAGTAGCCGCCCAGGCCGACGCCACAAATCAACGGATGCGCATCGCTGCCCTGCTGGAGCAGTTTGTCGCACTCTTTGAGCAGAAACTGCATATCGTGTTTCGGATGGCGGGTGCTGTAGCTGATAAGTCTGACGTCCGGGTCAATAAACTGCAGCTGCAGCACCTTTTCATGGTTGCCCGGACTGTTGGAATCAAAACCGTGCAGATAGATGATCATGATTATCCTCAGCGTGGAGTGAGATCCGGGCAGCGGCGATTATCTGCCCGACGCTTTGTGCGCCAGCCAGCGATCCTGCAGGTCACTGAGCTGACGCTGATTTTGCCGCCAGCGCTCGCTGGCCTGCAAACTCTGACGGTCAAAACGTCCCTGATGGTATAACTGCGTGACGCGCGTCGCCTGGATCGGCGTCAAATTATCCAGCACGCTCACCGCGCCAGCACGCTGATTGCACACCAGGATCATATCGCAGCCGGCATTCAGCGACTGCTGAGCCCGTTCCGCATAGCTGCCCATCACCGCCGCGCCCTCCATCGACAGATCGTCTGAGAAGATCACCCCGTTGAAGCCCAGCTCCTGCCGCAGCACCGTTTGCAGCCAGTAAGCCGAACCACTGGCTGGCAGCGGGTCCACTTCAGTATAGATAACATGCGCGGGCATCACCGCATCCAGCAGCTGCTCATCAATCAGCTGCTGGAAGATTGCCATGTCGTGCTGGCGCAGCGTGGCCGCATCGCGCGTGTCGCGCGGTGTCTCTTTGTGCGAATCCGCGCTGACCGCGCCGTGGCCCGGGAAGTGCTTGCCGGTGGTTTTCATGCCGGCTTCGTGCATGCCGTGGATAAACTGGCGCGCCATCTGCAGCGCAATCGCCGGATCGGCGTGGAAAGCGCGATCGCCGATGGCCGCACTGATGTGGCCGATATCCAGCACCGGCGCAAAGCTGATATCGATGTCCATGGCGATCATCTCCGCCGCCATTTGCCAGCCGGCCTGCTGCGCCAGCTCGCCAGCACGCGCCATGTCGTGCAGCGCGGCGAACGATTGCATCGCCGGCAGCTGGGTAAAACCGTCGCGGAAGCGCTGCACGCGCCCGCCTTCCTGATCGACCGCCACCAGCAGCCGGTTGCGCGACGCCGCGCGAATCTGGCGCACCAGCTCCGCCAGCTGCGCAACATCATGGAAGTTGCGGGCGAACAGGATCAGTCCGCCTGTCAGCGGATGTTGCAGAATTTCGCGCTCTTCGGCGTCCAGCTCGTAGCCTTCGACGTCCAGCATCAGCGGTCCGGGCGTTGTCATCGTCATGTTTCGGTTCCTGAATTAAAGATCCTGCCAGCTGGCCTGCGCCAGCCGTTGCAATGTTTGGTCATGGCTCTGCTCGGCGCGCAGCTGATACCAGCTGGCCATCAGCAGCTGCAGCCACGGCTGCCAGCGCCGGCTTTGACGCCGCAGCGCCGTTGCCGACAGACGCGCCTCGGCGGCATAGTCGGTTATCCAGTAATCGTGTTCAGCGCCATCCACCGCGCCGATAGCGGCCAGCTCCAGCGCCACGTCGCCATCCGCAGCATATTCCCAGTCAATTAAACGCAGGCCATCCGGCGTGGCAATCAGATTGCCAGGGTGGACGTCCATGTGCAGCGGTGCCAGCCGCAGCGGCGACGGTTCGCCGCGCTGCAGCAACTGGTTTAAGCGCCGCTGCCAGCGCCAGTGCCGCTGCTGACACAGCTGCCAGTAGCGCTGCAGCAGCGGTGCCAGCCGTAAGCGATAACCGGTCAGCGGCTGGTGATGCAGGCGCAGCAGCAGCGTCAGCACCGCTGCGCGCTGCGCGCTGAACTGATCCGGCGACAGCACCTCGCCCGGCAGCCAGCGCTGCAGCAGCCACGGCGCCTGCCACGTCAGCGGCTGCGGCGCCAGCGCCGTAGTACGCAGCTGACGCAGGATGCGGTATTCGCGCTGACGATCGACAAACGGGATGGGCTGCGACGGTGTCCGGCGCGCCAGCAGATCGCCCTGCTCGCTGCGTACCTGCACGCTGTTACCGCTCAGTCCTGGCAGCGCGAAAAAATGACCGGCAGCTTGCGCCGTCGGCCATTGTTGCTGAACCAGATGCTGCAGCCGGGGATCAGGGTTGTGCAACGCCGTTGCCCGACCAGATGATTTCGCCGGTCTGCACCAGCATCAGCTGCATTTGCAGCGTAGGAGCTTTCACATCGCCCTGCGCGTTGCTATACAGCACATACTGCGCGTTGACGATGCGCGCCAGGCCAATCGCTTTGCTGCGCGAGTTGAGGCTATCCTCTGGCGACAGGCCGAGCGTTTGCTTCGCCTGATTAAGCTGATCGTTTGAGACCAGGCTGAACTTGCCGTTATTCGCCAGCGCGTTCTCAATCGCTGCCGTGGCTTTTTCCGTTTGCAGCGAGCCGTTGGTGCTGTTTTTGATGCGATCCACCAGCAGCACGCTGCCCGGATTGACGCCCGCCGACTGCACCATATTGGCGACTAACGGCTGGACGCTGGCGTTCCAGTTGATGGTTTTCAGCTTCGGCGGCTGCGGCACAGTTTGCGGCGGCGGCACCGGCTGCGCGGGTGGTTGCTCTGGCTGGGTTGGCGTGGTCGGCTGCGTCGGTTCAACCGGCGCCGGGGTTTGTTGTTTCACCACACAACCGGTGAGCATCAGCGCAAACAGTAGCGCGCCGGAACGTTGTACACTGCGAATCACAGGTTACTCCTCAAAGATAAAGATAGAGACGCACCTTGCTGGCGGTCGGGTTACCCATTTGCGAGGCCACTTCTACGCTGCCGTGCGCCGGTACGGTTTGAGTCTGCGCCGGCTCCTGCGGCTCAATCTCCAGCCCTTTGTCATCGTACCAGTAGAAACGATAGTGGACGGTGACCGGCGTTTCACGCAGATTTTGCAGCACGCTGGCGGCGCGCTGCTGGCCGTCACGGCTGGTCAGCGCGGGCTCATCGGTGATGATGCCCGCCGACAGTACGGCAGACTCCATCACCAGCGACTGGGAGGTGTTGATCATCGGCTTATCGCTGCTGCAGCCCACCAGGGTCAGCAACAGCAAGCCGCTCAGCCATTGACGCATCACAAGGTCCGCCTGAGGTTAGATGGCCAGCATCGGGCCCAGCGGCTGTCCGCCGACCAGGTGCATATGAATGTGGTAAACCTCCTGCCCACCGTGACGGTTGCAGTTGATGATCAGGCGATAGCCATCCCCGGCGATGCCTTCATCGCGGGCAATTTTTGCGGCGGCGGTAACCATGCGGCCCAGCGCCTGCTCATGCGCCGCCTGCACATCGTTGGCAGTCGGAATCAGTACGTTGGGGACAATTAGTATATGGGTAGGCGCTTTGGGCGCGATATCGCGGAAGGCGGTGACCAGTTCGTCCTGATAAACCACGTCGGCGGGAATTTCGCGACGAATGATTTTACTGAAAATGGTTTCTTCAGCCATGGTGCAGTTCCTTAAGCCTGAGTTCAGTCAGGCAGTATGCGTGAGGAATTCCGTTTCTTTCAACCTCAGGACCACTTTTCTTCATTAAATGGCTGCCTTTGCATCACTTTTTCACGCTGGCGCGGCACGGCGGGTGGTGTCTGGCGGCACTAAAATAAAAAACCCCTCGGATGAGGGGTTTTGTCGCACCGAAGTTGCAGTGCGGTGAAGCGGCGGCAGAGGAGTAAAGCGTCCCGCGACAGGGATGTCGCGGGCCGAGCCCCAGGGATGGTGTTGGCGTCTTTACGATCTGACGCCGCTTCACCGCACCGGCCCGGCCTGCCGTCATGTCACTTACATACTGCGGATATAGTCATCCATCTCGGTTTTCAGGTTATCGGACTTGGTGCCGAAAATCGCCTGCACACCGGAACCCGCCACCACAACACCACGCGCGCCGAGGTTTTTCAGTTCAGCCTGATCCACCTTCGCTACGTCCGCCACGCTGACGCGCAGACGGGTAATACAGGCATCAAGGTTAGTGATGTTCTCTTTGCCACCGAACGCCGTGACCAGCTTGCCCGCCATTTCACTGCCGGTCGCGCTGCTCTGCTCAATCGCCGTATCTTCACGACCCGGGGTTTTCAGATTCAGTTTTGCGATCAGCACGCGGAACACGGTGTAGTACACCAGACCGTAGATGATACCGACAATCGGGAACAGCCAGATTTTGCTGCTGTTGCCGCTCAGCACGATGAAGTCGATCAGACCGTGTGAGAAGCTGGTGCCATCACGCATGCCCAGCAGAATACAGATTGGGAACGCCAGGCCCGCCAGGATGGCATGGATCACGTACAGGATCGGTGCCACGAACATGAAAGAGAACTCGATCGGCTCGGTGATACCGGTCAGGAACGAGGTCAGCGCGGCGGAGATCATGATGCCGCCCACTTTGGCGCGGTTCTCAGGTTTAGCAGAATGCCAGATGGCGATAGCCGCAGCCGGCAGACCGTACATCTTGAACAGGAAGCCGCCAGACAGTTTACCGGCAGTCGGGTCACCCGCCATGTAGCGCGGAATGTCACCATGGAAGACCTGACCAGCCGCGTTGGTGAATTCACCGATCTGCATCTGGAAAGGAACGTTCCAGATGTGATGCAGACCAAACGGCACCAGCGCACGCTCAACCACACCGTAAATACCGAACGCCACCACCGGGTTCTGATAGGCCGCCCACTGGGAGAAGTCCTGAATTGCGGTACCAATAGGTGGCCAGATGAAGGACAGTACCACACCGGTGAAAATCGCGGTCAGACCGGAAATGATCGGCACAAAGCGCTTACCGGCGAAGAAGCCGAGGTATTCCGGCAGCTTGATGCGGTAGAAACGGTTGAACATATAGGCTGCAATCGAACCGGCAATAATGCCGCCCAGCACCCCGGTATCGGCGAGGTGTTTGGCTTCGATCTCGGCCGCCGGCAGATGCAGCACCAGCGGCGCGACCACAGCCAGGGTTTTCACCATAATGCCGTAGGCGACCACGGCGGCCAGTGCCGACACGCCGTCGTTATTGGTAAAGCCCAGTGCCACACCAATCGCAAAGATCAGCGGCATGTTAGCAAACACCGAACCACCCGCTTCGGCCATCACGTGGGAAACCACTTCCGGCAGCCAGCTGAAGTTAGCAGAACCAACACCTAACAAAATACCGGCAATCGGCAGAACCGATACCGGCAACATCAGCGATTTACCTACCTTTTGCAGGTTCGCAAATGCGTTCTTGAACATAGAAGCTCCTGAGTATGAGTGCATTTTTTAGCGCAGTGCGCATGGCAAAGGGGGAGGATCCTTAGCCGGGGTGACGCTGAGCGTCTTTTGATTTATTACGAAGGGTAAAATAAATGACGACACGTTACTTTGACGGCTATCACGTTTCACCAAACACAGCGCTGAAATTTCAGTCATTTCTTACTGACTTGCTGCTATAAACAGCAATAAATCACTGCCTGCGCCGCGAAACACGCAGCGCAGATGAGTAATTTCAGATTAATTACAGAGTTTGAAATAAAGCGCGTTAGCCGCCGAGTCGGCTCATCGGCACCTTAAACAGGCGGGAGAAGTTTTCCGTGGTGGCGGCCGCCAGGCTAGCAAGATCGACGCCTTTCACCACGGCCATATACTCAGCTACGTCACGGGTGAAGGCAGGCTGGTTTTCTTTGCCGCGATGCGGTACTGGTGCCAGATAGGGTGAATCGGTTTCAACCAGAATGCGATCCAGCGGTACATAGCGCGCTGCTTCGCGAATCTGTTCGGCGTTGCGGAAGGTCACAATGCCGGAGAAGGAGATGTAGAACCCGAGATCCAGCAGCTGCGCCGCCGTCTCTTTGTCTTCCGTGAAACAGTGCAGCACGCCGCCGCACCGCTCTACCTGCTCTTCGCGCAGAATGGCCAGCGTGTCTTCGCGTGCATCGCGGGTGTGCACAATAATCGGCTTGTTCAGCGCAATGCCGGTGCGGATGTGCTCACGGAACGAGGCCTGCTGCTGCGCTTTGGTCTCCTGCTGGTAAAAATAATCCAGCCCGGTTTCGCCCAGCGCAATCACCTGCTCTTCCGCCGCCAGACGGCGAAACTCTTCCACGTCATACGGCGTTTCCTGATTGAGCGGATGCACGCCGCAGGCCAGCGCGATGTTGTCGCGATCGCCGACCAGCTGTTTGATTTTGTAGTAATCCGGCAGCGTGGTGGCAATCGCCAGCATGAATTTCACATCCCGCGCCGCCGCTTTGGCAATCACGTCATCCAGATCGCGGTGCTGGTTTTCATAATCAAGGCCATCAAGATGGCAGTGCGAATCAACAATAAACATAGATTTCTCTTTTACCCTTAGCCGACCGTAACGGGAGACAGCAAACGTCCCCAGGCAAGCAGACCGTCGGTCAGAATCAGTTCACGATTAAGCGCCGCCACGTGCAGCAGCTGCTCGCGACACTGCAGCCACTGCTGCACGCTCGCATTCAGCGCGCTGCTGCTGAACTGCTGCGCCAGCTGCGTCACCACGTCCGGGCGATCGCCATTACTCAGCCAGTTGCTGGCGCCCTGCTGCACTTTCATCGCATCCACCAGCAGCGAAAGCAGCCAGCCGAGGCGAACCGCCACATCGTCGCTGTTGAGCGCCGGCAACAGCTGCAGAATATCGCCGCTCAGTGCGCTGTTCAGGCTGTCGCACAGCGTTTGCCGTGCCTGCCAGCGGTCCGGCTGTAACAAGGCCAGCGCCGCAGCAGGTGCACCGTTGCTCAGACGCAGCGCCGCGCGCAATATCGCTTCCGGCTGCGGCTGCTGTTTCTGCAGCCATTGCAGGCTGTGCGTCTCTTCCGGCGGCGACAGATGCCACGTCATACAGCGGCTGCGCAACGTGGCCAGCAGTCGCGACGGCTCGCGCACGCTGAGGAAAAACCAGCAGTTAGCGGGCGGCTCTTCCAGCGTTTTCAGTAGCGCGTTGGCGGCGGCTTCGGTCAGTTGCGTCGCATCCGGCAGCCAGACAATTTTCGCGCCACCCTGCTGGGCAAAATGGTACAGCTTCTCACTGACGTCGCGAACCGCATCAATGCCGAGCGAGGCTTTTCCCTTTTCCGCTTCCAGCCGATACCAGTCCGGATGGGTGTGCGCCTGCATCAGCTGGCAGCCGTGACACTGGCCGCAGCTTTTCAGTCCCTGCGGCTGCTGACACATCAGCCAGCGGCTGACGCCCCATACCAGCGCATCGTCGCCCATGCCGTCGATGGCCTGAATCAGCAGCGCATGATGTGCCTGTCCACTCTGATGGCGGGCAATGATCTGTCGGTACGGCTGGTTCAGCCACGGATACCAGTTCATGCCGCCTGACCTGCCAGCCACTGACGCAGCACGGCTTTAAGTGACGCTGTCACACCTGCAATTGGCTGTGTCGCATCGATGGTTTTGATAGTCGGATCGGCAGCGGCCAGCGCCTGATAGCGTTCGCGTGTGCGGGTAAAAAAGTTCAGCGACTCCTGCTCAATACGATCCAGTTCGCCGCGCGCCCGGGCACGTTGCAGGCCAATCTCCGGCGTGACGTCGAGATAGAGCGTCAGGTCGGGACGAAAATCGCCCAGCACCGCATCGCGCAGCGTGGTCATCAGCTGGGCGTCGAGCCCGCGACCACCGCCCTGATACGCCTGCGACGAAAGATCGTGACGGTCGCCCACCACCCAGGCACCGCGTGCCAGCGCCGGTTTGATGACGTTTTCTACCAGCTGCACCCGCGCCGCATACAGCATCAGCAGCTCGGCTTTATCACTCACCTGTTCGCCATCAATGCCCTGTTTTACCAGCACGCGCAGCTGTTCGGCCAAAGGCGTGCCGCCTGGCTCACGGGTAAAGACCACGTCTTCAATGCCCTGCTCATGCAGGACCGCAACCACCGCCTCACGCGCAGTGGTTTTGCCCGCGCCTTCCAGCCCTTCGATGACGATAAACTTACTTTTCATTTTTTTCCTTCATCGCCAGCCGGTAAACCTGCACGGCTTTATTATGACTGGCCAGATTGGTGGTAAAGGTGTGACCGCCTTTGCCATCCGCGACGAAATAGAGGTAATTGGTCTTCTCCGGATGGGCCGCCGCTTCCAGCGAGGCGCGCCCAGGCATGGCAATCGGTCCCGGCGGCAGGCCGCTGATGGTATAGGTATTGTACGCGGTCGGGGTCTCAAGATCCTTGCGCGTCAGCGTACCGGTATAACTGTCGCCCATGCCGTAGATCACCGTGGGATCGGTCTGCAGTTTCATACCGGTGCGCAGGCGATTGATGAATACCGAGGCAACGCGCGCGCGCTCTTCGCTGACGCCGGTCTCTTTTTCGATAATCGACGCCATGGTAACCATCTGCTGCGGCGTTTTATACGGCAGACTGGCCATCCGCCCCTGCCAGATCTCATCCACCAGCTTGTTCATGCGCGCGTGCGCCCGCTCCAGCAGTGCCACATCGCTGGTGTTGGCAGTATACAGATAGGTATCCGGATAGAAACCGCCTTCCAGCTGGCTGACATCAAGCTTAAGCGCGGCCGCAACACTGGCAAATTCATCATCCGGCAGCGTGTGTTTAAGGTATGGCGCTTTACGCAGCTCAGCCAGCCACTCTTTCAGCCGCGAACCCTCGACAAAGCGCAGCGGAAATTGCGCCTCTTTGCCGCTGGCCAGCAGTTGCAGTAGCTGGCGCACCGTCATGCCGGTCTCAAGGCGATACGTCCCGGCTTTGAAGTTAGCCAGATCGGGCTCCAGCTTCAGCAACGGGCCAAACCAGATGTTTTGCGGAATGATGTGCTGGCTCTCCAGCTGCGCTTCCAGCACCACGCGACCGCTGCCGGCCGGCAGGGTATACAGGGTTTCCTGGTGAATGGTTAATGGCGTCGCGGCAAAGCGTTTAATCTGCCAGTAGCTAAATGCGGCAGCCAGGCCAGCGATGACTACGGCGCCGGCAACTATTTTTTTCATTCGGGTCATGATGCTTCCATCGTCTGGCAACTGGCGAGCAGTTGCTGGTACAGCGTGCGTGCGGAAAAGGTGACGTCGTCAATTTGCCGCACGGGTAATACTGGCATCAGCGCGTTACAGATTACCACTTCATCGGCGCTTAACACTGCCGACCGGCTGGCCTCCACCTGCTGGCAGTCGTAACCGGCCTGTGCCAGCTGCGCCAGCAGATAACGACGCATGATGCCATCAACGCCGGCCTGCGCGAGGCGCGGCGTGAAAATGGCCTCACCGCTGCGCCAGAATAAATTGGCCGCACAGCATTCCACTACCGTCCCGGCGGTGTCAAGCACCAGCGCTTCGTCAGCGTCGCACGCGTCCAGCTGCTGGCGAATCAGCACCTGCTCCAGCCGGTTAAGATGTTTGATGCCGGCCAGCAGCGGGTTCTGCGCCAGCCGCACCGGGCTGGTCACCAGCCGCGCGCCCTGCTGCAGCGTGGCGTAGTGCTGTGGCCAGGGTGCGAGCGCGATGATACGCGTGGGTTGCGTGCAGCCGGCGCGACTGTAGCCGCGTCCGCCCGCGCCGGGCGTCAGGATCACTTTGAGCACTGCTTCGCGCTGGCCCGCCGCAGCGCGACGCATCTCTTCCGCCAGTAAGGCGCGGTCCGGCGCGGCCATCAGCAAACGCTGGCAGCCGTCATGCAGACGCTGCAGATGCGCCTCCAGCAGCTGGATACGGCCCTCTCTGACTGCTGCGGTGGTAAAACAGCCGTCACCGAACTGCACCGCGCGGTCGCGGGCAGAAAGGGTGTCCTGTGCCACTCCGTTAATCCACATGCGCTTCTCCTCTGCCGCTGGCGTCAGCGTTGAATAGCACTGTGGCGCGTAACATTCCACGCCACTGCGTGACAAAATATAAAAAAGGCCCGCATTGCGGGCCTCTGTTCGGCTGGATAGCGCTTATACCTTGCGGAAGATCAGCGAGCCGTTGGTGCCGCCGAATCCAAAGGAGTTACACAGCGTGTACTCCAGTCCGCTGACCTGGCGCGCCGTGTGCGGCACGAAGTCCAGATCACAACCTTCGTCAGGATTGTCGAGGTTGATGGTTGGCGGAACCGCCTGGTCGCGCAGCGCCAGAATCGAGTAAATCGCTTCTACCGCGCCCGCCGCACCCAGCAGGTGACCGGTCATCGACTTGGTCGAGCTGACCATCACACTGTGCGCTGACGCACCAAACACTGACTTCACCGCCTGCGCTTCTGCTTTGTCACCGGCCGGCGTTGAGGTGCCGTGCGCGTTAACATAGCCAATTTGCGCCGGATCCAGCTGCGCGTCACGCAGCGCGTTGACCATCGCTGCGGCTGCACCTGAACCGTCTTCCGGTGGTGATGTCATGTGGTAAGCGTCGCTGCTCATGCCGAAACCAACGATTTCCGCATAAATCTTCGCACCGCGTTTTTTCGCGTGTTCGTACTCTTCCAGCACCACGATACCGGCACCGTCACCCAGCACGAAACCGTCACGATCTTTATCCCACGGACGGCTCGCCGCCTGCGGATTGTCGTTACGGGTAGAGAGCGCACGCGCCGCACCGAAACCGCCCACGCCCAGTGGCGTACTGGCTTTCTCAGCACCGCCGGCCAGCATCACATCTGCGTCGTTATACGCGATGATGCGCGCCGCATGACCAATATTGTGCACGCCGGAAGTACAGGCGGTCGCAATCGAGATGCTCGGACCTTTCAGGCCGTACATGATGGTCAGGTGGCCAGCGACCATGTTAACGATGGTTGAAGGCACGAAGAATGGACTGATTTTGCGCGGACCGCCATTGACCAGCGAGGTATGGTTATCTTCGATCAAACCCAGACCGCCGATGCCGGAACCGATAGCCGCACCGATACGTCCGGCATTCTCATCAGTTACGACCAGACCGGAGTCCGCCATAGCCTGAATACCGGCCACAACGCCGTACTGGATGAAATCATCCATCTTGCGTTGATCTTTGCGCGAGATGTATTCATCGCAATTAAAATCTTTGACCAGACCCGCAAAACGCGTTGCGTAGGCACTGGTATCAAAATGGTCGATCAGGTTAATGCCGCTCTGACCGGCAAGGAGAGCACGCCAGGTAGACTCTACGGTATTGCCGACAGGAGACAACATGCC
The DNA here is from genome assembly GCF_008632015.1 of Pantoea sp. B_9. Lineage (NCBI taxonomy): Bacteria > Pseudomonadati > Pseudomonadota > Gammaproteobacteria > Enterobacterales > Erwiniaceae > Pantoea > Pantoea sp. B_9. Next base: position 719,812 of record NZ_VWVL01000001.1, read on the forward strand.
AAGACCGGTCACAACTACACGACGCTTAGACACGTTCGTCCTCCAGGGAGGGAAATAATGACGCTATGTGGGGCAAACATAAAACTCAGGCGGTCGAATGACCGCCTGAAGATATTCATTAACCTTTATGGTTATTGATATAGTCGATCGCTGCCTGAACGGTAGTGATTTTCTCAGCTTCTTCGTCTGGAATTTCAGTATCAAACTCTTCTTCCAGAGCCATTACCAGCTCAACGGTGTCAAGAGAATCTGCACCCAGGTCTTCAACGAAAGAAGCGCCGTTAACCACTTCGTCTTCTTTAACGCCCAGCTGCTCAGCTACGATTTTCTTAACGCGTTGTTCGATATCGCTCATACTATTTAATTTCCTATCAAAACTCGCTTTCGCGATGGTTTTCGTAGTGTATAAAATGTTGAAAAAGATGCAACAAAATCCCGGCTGGTCGAACCACGATTTTGCGTTATTCTGCGGTGTTTACCGCAGATAATGCAAATGATTTCGTGATTATCAGACCATGTACATTCCGCCATTGACGTGCAGCGTCTCACCCGTGATGTAGGCGGCTTCGTCAGAGGCTAAGAATGCAACAGCATTGGCAATCTCCTGCGGGTCGCCTAAACGACCTGCCGGCACTTCTGCCAGAATGCCCGAGCGCTGATCTTCGTTCAGTGCACGCGTCATGTCCGTCTCAATAAAGCCCGGAGCCACGACGTTTACGGTAATGCCACGTGACGCAACTTCTCGCGCCAGTGATTTGCTAAAGCCAATCAAACCTGCTTTTGCTGCCGCATAGTTTGCCTGACCCGCGTTACCCATGGTTCCAACTACCGAACCGATGGTAATGATACGGCCCACGCGCTTTTTCATCATGGCACGCATGACCGCCTTCGACAGGCGGAACACCGATGTCAGGTTGGTATCGAGGATATCCGCCCACTCATCGTCTTTCATGCGCATCAGCAGATTGTCACGCGTAATGCCTGCATTATTGACCAAAATGTCAACTTCGCCAAATTCGGCGCGAACTTTCTCGAGCACGCTCTCAATAGAGGCCGCATCGGTCACGTTCAGCAGCAGACCTTTGCCCTTGTCGCCGAGGTAAGCACTGATGGCTTCCGCGCCGCTTTCGCTGGTGGCAGTACCCACCACTTTTGCACCGCGTGCCGCCAGCGTTTCCGCGATGGCACGTCCGATACCGCGGCTGGCGCCGGTCACCAGCGCTACTTTACCTTCAAAGCTCATGATTTTCCTCTTATTCCTGGCCAAGCGCCGCAGCCAGTGACGACGGATCGTTCACCGCTGCAGCCGTCAGGCTGTCCACAATTCGTTTGGTCAGGCCGGTCAGCACTTTACCCGGACCGATTTCCAGCAGTTCAGTCACGCCCTGTGCAGCAATAAATTCAACCGCCTCAGTCCAGCGCACCGGGCTGTACAGCTGACGCACCAGCGCGCTGCGAATCGCCGCGGCGTCGCTTTCGCACTTAACGTCAACGTTATTGACCACCGGTACCGACGGCGCATTGAAGGTCACGCTTTCCAGCGCCACCGCCAGCTTATCCGCCGCAGGTTTCATCAGTGCGCAGTGTGACGGCACGCTGACCGGCAGCGGCAGCGCGCGCTTGGCGCCGGCCGCTTTACAGGCGGCACCGGCACGTTCAACCGCTTCTTTATTGCCGGCGATAACCACCTGACCCGGCGAGTTGAAGTTGACCGGCGAAACCACCTGGCCCTGCGCGCTCTCTTCACAGGCTTTGCGAATTGCCGCGTCGTCGAGACCGATAATCGCCTGCATGGCGCCCGTACCTTCCGGCACCGCTTCCTGCATCAGTTTACCGCGCAGTTCAACCAGCTTGATGGCGTCAGCAAAATTCAGTACGCCCGCACACACCAGCGCAGAGTATTCACCGAGGCTGTGTCCGGCCATCAGCGCGGGCTGGGCGCCATTTTTGCTCTGCCAGACGCGATAAATCGCGACCGAGGCTGCCAGCAGCGCCGGCTGGGTCTGCCAGGTTTTATTCAGCTCTTCAGCCGGACCCTGCTGGACCAGCTGCCATAAGTCGTAACCCAGCGCGTCAGAAGCTTCACGGAAAGTGGCTTCAACCTGTGGATTTTCCGCTGCCAGATCGGCCAGCATGCCGACGGTCTGCGATCCCTGTCCCGGGAAAACAAAAGCAATTTGCGTCATCTTGCGTTCCTGTCAATCAAAAGCGAACCAGCGCCGAGCCCCAGGTGAAACCGCCACCAAAGGCCTCGAGCAAAATCAGGTGTCCGGGCTTGATGCGGCCATCACGTACCGCTTCGTCCAGCGCGCTTGGCACCGACGCTGCCGAGGTGTTGCCGTGTCGATCCAGCGTCACCACCACTTTATCCATGCCCATGCCGAGCTTTTTGGCGGTGGCGCTGATGATGCGCAGGTTAGCCTGATGCGGCACCAGCCAGTCAAGCTGTTCACGATCGAGATTATTCGCCTGCAGCGTTTCATCGACGATATGCGCCAGCTCAGTGACCGCGACCTTAAACACTTCGTTGCCGGCCATGGTGAGGTAAGCCGGCTCATCCTGATGCGCGCGATCCTGGTACGGCAGCGTCAGCAGCTTACCGTAGCGGCCATCGGCATGCAGATGCGTGGAGAGGATGCCCGCTTCTTCGCTTGCGCCGAGCACCACGGCACCCGCGCCATCACCAAACAGAATGATGGTGCCGCGATCGTCAGGATCGAGGGTGCGAGCCAGCACATCCGCGCCGATCACCAGCGCGTGCTTCACCGCACCGTTTTTGATGTATTGATCGGCCACGCTCAGTGCATAGGTAAAACCGGCACAGGCGGCGGCGAGATCGAAGGCGGCGCAGTCGTTGATTTCCAGCATCTGCTGAATCATGCACGCTGAGCTCGGGAAGGCGTGGCTGGACGAGGTGGTTGCCACGATGATCAGGCCAACGTCGCTGGCTGCCACGCCCGCCATCTCCAGCGCACGCTGGGCAGCGGTGAAGCCCATGCTGGCTACCGTTTCATCCGGTGCCGCAATGCGACGTTCACGAATACCGGTCCGGGTGACAATCCACTCGTCCGAAGTCTCCACCATTTTTTCCAGATCCGCGTTGCTGCGAACCTGCTCAGGCAAATAGCTGCCCGTACCGATAATTTTGGTAAACATCTACGCTTTGTCACTCCTGGCTAATACAGCGTCAAGGCGCGCGGCAATTCTCTCGGGAACTTGCTTGCGCACCGCCTGCTCTGCCTGTTCTATCGCCACGGCAAACGCGCGTTGATTCGCCGCGCCGTGGCTCTTGATCACTGTCCCGCGCAATCCTAACAGACAAGCGCCATTGTACTGGTCGGGGTTGAGATGACCGAAACGTTTAGCCAGACGCTTTTGGATCCAGCGTCCCAGCCATTTCAGCCACCAGGCCCGTTTTTTTCCTTCACCTGACGATTTGAGCAGAGAAAGAAACATTCTTACCACGCCTTCCATGGTCTTCAACGTGACATTACCCACGAAGCCATCACAGACCAGCACATCCGTCTTGCCGGTGAGGAGATCGTTCCCCTCAAGGTAACCAATATAGTTGATCTGCGGCGAGGCCCGCAGCACCGCCGATGCGGCGCGAATCGTCTCCAGCCCCTTCGTCTCTTCCTGACCAATGTTGAGCAGCGCGACGCGCGGCTGGCTGATTTCCAGCACTTCTTCCGCCATCACCGCACCCATCACTGCAAACTGCACCAGCATTTCACTGTCGGAATCGACGTTAGCGCCCAGATCCAGCACCACCGTCTTGCCGTGCTGCTGATGCGGCAGCACGGTCATCAAGGCCGGACGCTCAATGCCATCCAGCGGCTTCAGTAATAATTTTGCCAGGCCCATCAGCGCACCGGTATTGCCGGCACTGACGCACGCCTGCGCTTTCCCCTCTTTCACCAGCTCTAACGCCACGCGCATGGAGCTGCCGCGGCTGTTACGAATAGCCTGCGAGGGTTTGGCATCACTTGCAATAACCGATTCGGCAGGGATTACCTGCACACGCCCCAGTAACGAGGAATCCGCTTTGGCAAGAAATGACGAGATGATGTCGGGATCGCCGACCAGAAGAAGAACCAGCTGCGAATGAGAGGCCAGTGCCTGCAAGGCTGCAGGCACTGTCACGCAGGGACCGAAGTCCCCGCCCATGGCATCAACTGCCAGGGTCAAACGTGTCAAGGTATCGCCTTGCGTAACCGCAAAGAATTACTTGGTGATAACCTTGCGACCGCGGTAGTAACCATCCGCAGTGATATGGTGACGCAGATGAGTTTCACCAGAAACTTTATCTACTGACAGAGTGGTAGTGGTCAGCGCATCGTGCGAACGACGCATACCACGCTTAGAACGGGTTGGTTTATTCTGTTGTACGGCCATGGACCTTACTCCTATTACTTACGCTTTAAACTGGCTAATACGGCAAATGGGTTTGGTTTTTCCGCCTCTTCAGGCAGCTGGCCAAAGACCATGTCCGCGTCGGACACTTCACAGTGTTCAGAATCATGCACCGGAACGACCGGCAGCGCGAGGATGAGTTCATCTTCGATCACCGCCAGCAGGTCGATTTCACCGAAATCGTTGACATCGACCGGCTCGTAGGCTTCCGGCAGTGCCTCGGCCTGCTCATCAGAAGAGACAGGACTGAAGCAATAGCTTACGTGCACAGCATGCGGGAACGGTTGGTTGCAGCGTTGACATAACAACGTTACCTGCACATCGGCTGTTCCTTGCAGAACCGCGAGGCGCTGGTTGTCAACCGCAAACGACATGGCACATTCCACATCACTGTCCACACTCACGACCGTTTCGGCCAGGCGCGCCACCAATTCAGGTGCGTAAACACCGTGATAATCCAGGCGTTTTTGCGCGGCGCGGACCGGATCGAGCGTCAGGGGTAATTTTACCTTTTGCATAGGGCGCGCATATTAACTTTGTAACGTCATAGAGTCAAAGAAAAAGGCCGGTTTACAGCATCTTTCACCCGTTAGTCGCATCCAGTGCGGCGCATAGTTTAAAATGCCTGTCATCTTTACGCTATCACTTCTGCAAAAAAATGATGACACCGCTGGTTTTAGCCTCAACCTCTCCGTTCCGTCAGGCGCTGCTGCGCAAGCTCGGCCTGCCGTTTATCACTGCCGCCCCTGAAAGCGATGAAACGCCGCTGCCAGGAGAAGCCGCGCCGCAGCTGGTGCAGCGGCTGGCCATTGCCAAAGCGCAGGCGCTGGCCGCGCGCTATCCTGCGCACTGGATCATTGGGTCCGATCAGGTCTGTGTACTGGACGGACAAATCGCCGGCAAGCCGCATACTGCAGAGAACGCCTGCCAGCAGCTGGCGCTGGCGAGCGGTAAAGCCATTACCTTTTATACCGGCCTGGCGCTGATTCACCCCGCCAGCGCGCAGCAGCATGTGCTGTGTGAACCCTTTACCGTGCATTTTCGGCAACTGAGCGCGGCAGAGATCGCGCGCTACGTCGAGCTGGAGCAGCCGCTGCAGTGCGCCGGCAGTTTCAAAAGTGAGGGACTGGGGATTTGTCTGTTCGAACGGCTGGAGGGGCGCGATCCCAATAGCCTGATTGGCTTACCGCTGATCGCGCTGAATGGCCTGCTAAGGCAGGCGGGCATCAACCCGCTGGGCTGATGCCACGCTGTCAGGCTTTTTTCTGCTGGCGCAGCTGGGACAGGCAGTGCTTCAGTGCCTTATCCAGCGGCGCTTCCATACGCAGGCTTTCGCCGGTGTTGGGATGGGTAAACGTCAGCGCGGCAGCATGCAGGAACAGCCGCGCCAGACCGGTTGGTGCCAGCTGGCGATCGAATTCGCGATCGCCATAGCGATCGTCAAAGGCAATCGGGTGCCCGCCATGCAGGGTATGCACGCGAATCTGATGCGTACGTCCGGTCACCGGACTGGCTTTAACTAATGTCGCCAGGCCAAAACGTTCTTCAACTTTAAAACGTGTTTCTGACGGCTTGCCCTCGGCGCTGACCCGCACCACGCGCTCGCCGCTTTGCAGAATGTTTTTCAGCAGCGGTGCCTGCACCACTTTCAGATGCGATGGCCAGTCGCCGCGCACCAGCGCCAGATAATCCTTCTGCATACCCTTCTCACGCAGCTGCTCGTGCAGCGAACGCAGCGCCGAGCGCTTCTTCGCTACCAGCAAAATGCCGGACGTGTCACGATCGAGACGGTGCACCAGTTCAAGGAAACGCGCCTCCGGGCGCAGCGCGCGCAGCCCTTCAATCACGCCGAAGCTCAGCCCGCTGCCGCCGTGCACCGCGGTGCCGGACGGTTTGTTGAGCACCAGCAGATAATCGTCTTCATACAGAATGCATGACTCCAGCGCCGCCACTTTATCCAGTTTGGGCGACACCGCCTGCTCTTCACGCTCGGCCACGCGCACCGGCGGCACGCGCACTTCGTCGCCGTCTTCCAGCTTATATTCAGGTTTTACGCGCTTCTTATTCACCCGCACCTCGCCTTTACGCAGAATGCGGTAAATCATGCTTTTCGGTACCCCTTTCAGCTGGGTGCGCAAAAAGTTATCAATGCGTTGACCGGCATTTTCAGCCGTGATGGCGACAAACTGTACGCCGGGATTCTCTGTTTTCATGGCGGCGATTCTAAATAGTGTCCCCGGATAGCGCCACCCCTTTTTCTGTGCTTAACTCTGACTTTATCGCCGCGTTACGCGGCCAGAATGCTGGCTTTTTCAACGATGCGATGATTACCTCTGCAAATGAACAGGTTAAGGATGAACAAACTTCACAGCTCGGTAAAAGTCGCCTTGCTATAAGTTGCTAAGCAATGGAATAATGCAGAGGTTTCTGTCCTGGAAAGAGTCAGGCAGGAAAAAGAGCGAAATTAAGGTATTTTGCCGGATGAAACGGACACGCAGCAATGGCGTAAGACGTGATGTTTGATTAGGCACTTAGCGGGCTGCGGGTTGCGGCCTGGACGACAGACTGGGATGTGTGGATTTTTGAATACTCTGTAGCACTTCCACCTTCAGGCGCTGGTTTTCCTTATGAAAAACAGGCCACCGACAAGATTTGCGCCCCTTTAGCCGCCGACAACCGTGAGGTTGACGTCAGTGCATGCAGACACGGGGCCATCGGTTGATTCTCGTCCAGGGTAACGATGCCCGCAGCTTTATCACTCATGTGAGAATAACGAGTAAGTCACGATGAAAAGAATGTTAATCAACGCAACTCAGCAGGAGGAGTTGCGCGTTGCCCTTGTTGACGGACAACGTCTGTACGATCTGGATATCGAAAGCCCCGGACACGAGCAGAAAAAAGCCAACATCTACAAAGGTAAAATCACCCGTATTGAACCCAGCCTCGAAGCTGCGTTTGTTGATTACGGTGCCGAGCGTCACGGTTTCCTCCCTCTGAAAGAAATTTCCCGCGAATACTTCCCTGCTAATTACAACGCGCATGGCCGTCCGAACATCAAAGATGTGCTGCGTGAAGGCCAGGAAGTGATCGTACAAATCGATAAAGAGGAGCGCGGTAATAAAGGGGCAGCACTGACCACCTTTATTTCGCTGGCCGGTAGCTATCTGGTGCTGATGCCCAACAACCCGCGCGCTGGCGGCATTTCCCGCCGTATCGAAGGTGATGACCGTACCGAGCTGAAAGAGGCGCTCTCAGCGCTGGAGCTGCCGGACGGCATGGGCCTGATCGTGCGTACCGCTGGCGTCGGCAAATCTGCCGAATCGCTGCAGTGGGACCTCAGCTTCCGTCTGAAGCACTGGGAAGCCATCAAAAAAGCCGCAGACAGCCGCCCGGCACCGTTCCTGATTCATCAGGAAAGTAACGTGATTGTGCGCGCCTTCCGCGACTACCTGCGTCAGGATATCGGTGAAATCCTTATCGATAACCCGAAAGTGCTGGAGCTGGCGCGTCAGCACATCGCCGCGCTCGGTCGTCCTGACTTCAGCAGCAAAATCAAACTGTACACCGGTGAAATTCCGCTGTTCAGCCATTACCAGATCGAATCGCAGATTGAATCGGCGTTCCAGCGCGAAGTGCGCCTGCCGTCCGGCGGTTCTATCGTTATCGACAGCACCGAAGCGCTGACCGCCATTGATATCAACTCCGCCCGCGCTACACGCGGTGGTGATATCGAAGAGACCGCCTTCAACACTAACCTGGAAGCCGCCGACGAGATTGCCCGTCAGCTGCGTCTGCGCGACCTCGGTGGTCTGATTGTTATCGACTTCATCGATATGACGCCTGTGCGCCATCAGCGCGCCGTGGAAAACCGTCTGCGTGAAGCGGTACGTCAGGATCGGGCGCGTATCCAGATCAGCCACATTTCGCGCTTTGGTCTGCTGGAGATGTCGCGTCAGCGCCTCAGCCCGTCACTGGGTGAGTCCAGCCATCACGTCTGCCCGCGCTGTAGCGGCACCGGCACCATTCGTGATAACGAATCGCTGTCGCTGTCGATCCTGCGTCTGATTGAAGAAGAAGCGCTGAAAGACAACACCAAAGAAGTGCACGCCATTGTGCCGGTTCAGGTGGCCTCTTACCTGCTGAACGAAAAACGTGAAGCGGTCAGTGCGATTGAGAAACGTCAGGGCGGCGTGCGTGCCATCATCGTGCCAAACGATCAGATGGAAACGCCGCACTACTCGGTGCTGCGCGTGCGCAAAGGTGAAGAGACGCAGACCCTCTCCTATCACCTGCCGAAACTGCATGAAGCTGAGATGGCGCTGCCTTCGGAAGAAGAGCACGCTGAGCGTCGTCGTCCGGAGCAGCCAGCACTGGCCGCCTTCGTGATGCCGGATGCACCACCGGCTCCGGTTGAAGTGAGCGAAGAGAGCCAGCCGGCAGCGGTTGACGTCAAAACCAAACCGGCGGTCGCAGCACCCGCGACGGTCAGCACCGGTTTTGTTGCGCGCCTGCTGGGTGGCCTGAAAAAACTGTTTGCCGGTGATGCGCCCGCCGCAGCCCCTGCTGAAGAGAAGACCGAAGCGAAAACCGCGGAAGGTGACAGCACCCAGCAGCGTGGTGAGCGTCGTAACAACCGTCGCAACAACAACAATCGCCGCGAGCGCACACCGCGCAACGGTGAGCATGCGCAGAGCCGTGAAGGCCGTGAGCCACGTGAAGCGCGCGAGCCGCGTGAACCCCGTGAGCCTCGTGAAGCTCGCGAGCCACGCGATCAGGATAACCGCCGTAACAAGCGTCAGAATGACGCGCGCGGCGAGCGTCCGGCGCTGACTGAAGAGCAACTGCAGCAGCGTGATGAGCAGCAGCAACAGCGTCGCGAACAGCGTGCTGAGCGCCAGCGTCGTCGTCAGGAAGAGAAGCGTGCGCAGCAGGAACCACAAGTTGCTGAGCAGGTGCCTGTTGTTGATAGCATTGATGACAGCGTTGCGCAGGAAGACGAACGCGTTCAGGTTATGCCGCGTCGCAAACAGCGCCAGCTCAGTCAGCGCGTGCGCGTAGGTGACAACGCTGAGGCGATCCCTGCTGAGCTGCCTGCCGCCGCCGTTACTGAAGCGGTGCAGGAAAACAGCCAGCGCGCCCAGCTGAAAGAGCAAGCCGAAACCGCTCAGGATGAGCAGGATGACAGCGAGAACCGTGACGGAGCCAACATGCCGCGCCGTTCACGTCGCTCACCGCGTCATCTGCGCGTCAGCGGTCAGCGTCGTCGTCGCTATCGTGACGAGCGTTACCCTACGCAGTCTGCGATGCCGCTGGAAACAGCAGCTGCCTCACCAGAGATGGCGTCAGGCAAAGTGTGGATCACTTATCCGGTCACGCAGACTCACGAGCACTTCACTTCTAACCAGGCGCTGAACGAAATGCCAGACTATGGCTATCAGGATGCCGCGCCGGCGGAAGAACTGCCTGTGGCTGTCGAAGCCACAGCCGTGGCACAGCCCGAAACGCCAGCGCCAGAAGTGGTGCATCAGGCTGAACCGCAGACGCACACTGAGGTGCCGGTGGTGAATACTGATGACCTGACGCCAGTGGCGGCACCGGTTGATCACCAGCCAGCAGTGATTTCCGCAGCCGATGAAGCAGTTGCACAGGAAACCGCAGCAGAAGCGCAACCGGCTGTTACGTCTGCCGAAGAGACGCCGCCAGTGGTTAGCGAAGCGGTTAGCGCAGCGGAACAGGCTCCGATCGAGGTGTCACCCGCGATTGAAGCGCAGGTAGAAGAAGTGCTGTCCGCGCCGGTAGCGGCCGAAGAGCCTGTCGCGCCGGTGACCGAACCGCACGCACCGGTTGCCGCCCGTGATACCGGAGTCAGCCATGCTGAGACCCGCTTCAAGCATCACGCTACGGCGCCGATGACCAAAGCACCGGCACCGGCATGGGAACCTGAGCCCGAGCGCCACAGTGACTGGGTTCGTCCGGCCTTCAACTTCGAAGGACGCGGTTCAGCCGGTGGTCACAGCGCCACGCATCAGGCTACCGCACCGGCTACCCGTCCGGAAAGCGCGTAAGTCTCTGCTGTAGAGCACTACCGTCTCCAAACCCCGGCTGGTCCGGGGTTTTTTATTGCCCGCATTCTCCCCTTCCACCTGACTGAACACTCTGAATAAAAGCCAAAAAAAATCCCACGGCCCTCGCAGGCAGTGGGAAAAACTAAGCGTACCCGGTTTAAGTACGCTCAAACAGTCAGGTTTATTTATTCATCTGGAACAGCGACATCTTCGACATATCGCTAAAGGTGGTGTACGACGCCTGCAGCAGCTGCTGCTGCATGGTGTAGGTAGAAATGGCTTCGGTGTAATCGACGTTAACCAGCGTACTCATCTGATCTTTCAGCGTCACCTTGCGGTCGTCACCTTTTGCATCCAGCGTATCCAGTTCGTCCAGCTGGGTACCAATCTCAGAACGCACCGCCAGCACATTGTTCAGCGAGTTGCTGAAGCCACGGTTGGCCTTGTCCATCGCCGCGCTGAAGGTCTGTTTAGTGGCATCGTCAGCGTCATTCTGCGGCACTTTCAGCGCTGCAATGGCGTCATCCAGCATATCGAACAGGTTAGTCTGGCTGGCGCTGCCATCCGGCTCCGGCTTGGCGTTGCTGGTCAGCTGGTCAAAAATCGAATTACCGGTATGGCCCACCGTCATGGTGCGTTCGCTGTCAACTTTCTGGGTGATCGCGTCGCTGCCACCGCTATAGATAATTTTACCGCTGGCATCTTCGGTGAACGGCGGCTTGTCGGACTCATAGCCGGCAAACAGGTAGCGGCCGTTGCCGTCTTTGCTGTTGGCCAGGTTGAGCAACTGCGAGCGAATGCCCTCCAGTTGGGTAGCATAAGACGCGCGGTCATCGTCACTCAGCGAGCCGTTACCGGCGCTGATCAGCGTGGATTGCGCCGACTGAATCGCCGTCGTGACATCACTCAGCGTGCTCTCTTCCAGCGACAGGCCCTGATTCGCGAACGAACGCGCCAGCGCGAACTGGCTGTCGCGCGCCTGCGTCTGCGACAGCACCACGGCGCGCGAAGCGGCGATCGGATCGTCAGACGGATTGGTCACGCGGCGACCGGTTGACAGTTGTTCACCCGCTTTCAGCCAGGAGGATTGCGCGTCAGTGACGCCGCGCACCTGCTGGTCGAAAATCATATTGGTACTGAGTCTCATCGGTCAGGCCTCCCGTATTAACCGCGAATGCTCATCAGAGCATCGAAAATGGTATTGGCGGTTTGCAGTACCTGCGCGTTCGCCATGTAAAATTGCTGATATTTGCTCAGGTTGGCGTACTCTTCGTCGAGGTTTACGCCAGAAACCGACTGCTGACGTTCAGTCAGCTGCGTCACCACGCCCTTCTGGGTGGTGGCGGCGGTTTCGAGGTTTTTGGTTTTGTTGCCGACGGTGCTCACCAGGCTGGCATAACCCTGCGCCAGCGTGGCGTTACCGTTAATCAGTTTGGCATCCTGCAGGTCCAGCAGCTTTTGCGCGTTACGGTTATCGCTGGCGCCACCCGCAGCCGAAGCTGCCGCGATCTGCGATTCACTGGTGATAGCCACTGACATGCCGCTAATCACATCCTGCACCGGTTTGACCAGGAAGCTGTCTTTGGCGTTAGCCGTTCCATTTACCGTTAATGACAGTCCGTCAAAGCTCATGGTGGTATTGCCGGCACCGTCGCTGCCCATGGTCGGCGTCACTTTCACGTTGTCCGAAAGACGCGTCACCGACCAGTTGCTGCCGTCATAGCTGACGCTGTAGTTAGAGGCTTTCATCGCCCCGGTGTCGGTCCAGCTGGCACTGACGGTAGCGGCAGAGGTGTTTTTGCTGTTGGTCACCACTGTCGGGCTACCAATATCGAAGAAGTTGATGCCGGTGTTGCCTTTGCTGTCATAGCCCTGGCTGTGCACCTGGTTGAAGCTGGTGGTGAATGCCGCTGCCAGCTGCCCGAGCTGGTTCTGCGCGTTATCCAGATCCTGGGTACGGAATGCCAGCAGGCCCCCGAGCGAACCGGTGGTCAGCGTTTTTTCCGGGATCTCAACGTTACCGGCCTGCTTATCGACATAGCCCACGGTAATGCGCGACGCATCGCTGCTGGAAGGCATGGCGATCAGCGAGGTGGTTTTGCTGCCGTTGACCAGCGTGGTGTTACCCATCGAGACGATGTAGTTACCGTCCTGCTGCGACACATTCACGCCGACCAGGCCATTCAGGTTATTGACCAGCTGATCGCGCTGATCGAGCAGATCGTTGGGCGCAGAGCCGCCGCCGGTGGTCAGCTTGGCGATCTGCGTGTTGAGATCGGCAATCTGGCTGGAGTAGGTGTTGATCTGCTCGACGCTGGCTTTGATGTCCGTATTGACGCTGTTTTGCATGCTGGTCAGATACTGTGCGGTAGTCTGGAACTGGTTTACCAGTCCCTGCGCATAGCTCAGCATAGACTGACGCGCAGAAGGATCGTCCGCGTTACTCACCACGTTCTGCACGTTAGTGAAAAAGCTCTGAATCGAGTCAGACAGGCTGGTGGTCGACGTCGACAGCAGATCATCAATATTCGAAATCTGGTTGTACTGTGAATTGACCGCGCTGTAGTTGGCGCTGTTACCGCGCAACTGGGCGGTAATAAACTCATCGTATTCACGCTGCACGCCGGTCACGTTGACGCCGTTGCCATAATAGTTGCTGCCCTGCAGCGTACTGTTGGCCTGCGACAGCAAAATCGTCTGGCGCGAATAACCGGCCACGGTGTAATTACTGATGTTGTTACTGGTGGTGCTTAATGCGGCCTGTGCGGCGCTCAGCCCGCTCATCGCGGAGTTAATTATGCTGGACATCTCGGTTCCTTTTTCCCGTTAACCGGGCTGGCAGTCATCAGTGCAATTGCGCGGGCCACAACGCCCGCGGCATGTGAAGGTTATCGGCGTGCTTAAGCGAAACTTGAGCGGAAAAATCAGAACAGGTCGGTGAAATCCTGGCTGTAAGCCTTAACCACTTTTTCGCCCATGTTTTTGAATTGCTGGATCATTCCTACCAGTTTCTGCGCATATTTCGGGTCAGTCGCGTAGCCGGCCGCCTGCAGCGCGCGCGCGCCCTGCTCGGCGCTCGGTGCATTCGCCACCGCCGCATAGCGCGGGTTACTGGAAATCAACCGCACGTAGTCGCTGAGCGCTTCGAAATAGGAGCCATAAACGCGGAAGGTGGCGCGCACTTTCTTCGCTTCACCGCCCTCGTATTCCGTGGTCATGATGTCGGTGGTTTCGCCCTTCCAGTCGCCGCTGGCTTTGATCCCGAACACGTTGTAGCTCGGCTTGCCGTCGCGCGTCAGGATCTGCCGCTGGCCCCAGCCGGACTCCAGTGCCGCCTGCGCCAGAATCAGATGGTGAGGAATGCCGCTCTGCTGGCTGGCCACTTTCGCCGGCTGCGCCAGCTGGGCGATAAACTCATTGCTGTCACCCGGCAGGCTGGCCGGCGAGACCGGCAGACGCGGCACCGCTTTGCGCACCATCTGCTCCAGCTGCGTGGGCGCCATGCTGCTATAGATGAAGCTGTTATCCAGTTTCATCGGCACGGTACCGGCGCTTTCGTCCGGTGCCTGCGCCGGCTGCATCTGTTTGACAATGGTGTCGGCCAGACCCAGTCCGCGCTTGCCGATTTCCTGTGCAATCTGCTGATCGTAAAGCGAGGTGTAAAGCCGCGTCTGATCGTTGCTCAGCATGCCATCCTGCGGCAGCGCTTCACGCATGCTCTTCAGCATCATCTGCACGAACATCCCTTCGACCTGCTTCGCCACCTGCAGCGCTTTGCCTTTCGGGTCCACGGCAGCCTGGCGTTTCAATTCGTTCAGCGAGCGGCTGTCATACGCCGCGTTCATCAGCGATTGCGTATCGGTCATCAGATAATTTCCAGCTTCGCGCGCAGGCAGCCCGCGCTCTCCATCGATTGCAGAATCGACATCAGCTCAATCGGTGTCGCACCCAGCGCATTCAGCGCCCGCACTACGTTGTTCAGGTTGGCACTGGCGTTAACCCGCTGCAGCGCGCCACCGCTCTGACGCAGATCGATCTGCGTTTGCGTGGTGGCAACCGTCTGACCACCGGCAAACGGCGTATCCGGCTGGCTGACGTTCTGCTGCTGATTAACCGTGACCGACAGGTTGCCCTGCGCCACCGCACAGGTGTTGAGCGTCACTTCGCGATTCATCACCACCGAACCGGTGCGCGAGTTAATGATCACTTTGGCGTCTTCCAGCGGCACCGACACGTCGATGTTCTGGATCTCCGCCAGCAGACGTACCTGCGAGCTGTTATTTGGCGACACGCGGATTTGCACGGTACGGGCGTCCAGCGGCAGCGCTGACCCCACGCCACGGCTGTTGATGGCATCAGCAATGCGCTGCGCCATGGTGAAATCTTCGTTGTTAAGCTGCAGGTTGATGGTGTTCTGGCTGCCGAAGTTGCTCTGCAGCTCACGTTCCACGGTGGCGCCACCGGTAATGCGGCCGCCGTTGAGCTGGTTAACCTGCACGCTGCTGCCGCCGGCCGAGGCTCCCGCCCCGCCGACCAGAATGTTACCCTGCGCCAGCGCGTAAACCTGGTTATCGACGCCCTTCAGCGGCGTCATCAGCAGCGTACCGCCGCGCAAGCTTTTGGCGTTACCCAGAGAGGACACCACCACGTCAACCGTCTGTCCCTGACGGGCAAACGACGGCAGTTTGGCGGTGACCATCACCGCCGCCACGTTTTTCAGCTGCATGTTGGTGCCGGCAGGCACGGTGATGCCCAGCTGCGACAGCATGTTACTCACCGTTTGCGTGGTGAACGGCGTCTGGGTGGTCTGGTCACCGGTGCCGTCAAGGCCAACCACCAGACCGTAACCAATCAGCTGGTTATCGCGTACGCCCTGCACGCTGGTGAGATCGCGGATGCGGTCGGCCTGCGCCATCAGGCTGCTGATGCCGAGCAACAGGCCCAGGCCCAAACGCAGCAGTGTAGTGTTTTTCATCATGACCTCTTACATCGGCGAGACGTTCAGGAAGAAGCGCTGGAACCAGCCCATGGTCTGCGCCTCATTGATATAACCGTTACCGACGTACTCAATACGTGCATCGGCGACCTGCGTTGACAACACCGCGTTGCTGGCGCTGATGGTGCGCGGGTTCACTACGCCAGAGAAGCGAATAAATTCGGTGCCCTGGTTGATTTCAATCTGTTTCTCGCCGACCACGCGCAGGTTGCCGTTCGACAGCACCTGGTTAACGGTGACGGTGATGGTGCCGGTAAAGGTGTTGTTGGCGGTCGCGCCACCTTTGCCAGCGAAATCGTTTTTGCCGTTGGCATCGAGCGCGGCTTTTTCGCCGCCGGCGCCCACCAGTCCGGCCAGGCCGGTTGGGATGGCGCTCAGGCCAAAGCTGTTGCTGCCGTCGCGGCTGGCATTGGCTGAAGAGCTTTTGCTGGCGCTGACGTTTTCCTGCAGCGTGATGGTCAGGGTGTCACCAATGTTACGTGGACGACGATCCTCGAATAGCGGCTGATAGCCGTAGTTGAGCGGCGCCACGCCCTGAAAAATGGAACCGTTCACCACCGGCGGTGCGGATGGCGTCGGCTCAGCCGTCGTCGCACCCTGTACCAGTGGCGTGCGCGGCACCAGCGCACAACCGTTAAGGGTCAGTAGCAGCGTGGCTACTAACCAATGCCCAGGCTTGAGAATCACTTGCTTCGCCACGGAGTTCTGACCTTTTTCATGTTCTTAATCGGGCCAGACGCGCTGGCCCAACGATCCCGGCATTACAGCTGGGTTAACTTCTGCAGCATCTGATCGGAGGTGCTGATCGCTTTGCTGTTGATCTCATAAGCGCGCTGCGTCTGGATCATGGTCACCAGCTCTTCCGCCACGTTGACGTTGGAGGTTTCCACGTAACCCTGATACAGCAGACCGGCCCCGTTCTGGCCCGGCGTGCTTTCGGTTGGTGCGCCAGAAGCCTGGGTTTCCTGATAGAGGTTTTCCCCGACGCTATCCAGTCCGGCATCGTTCATGAAGGTGCTGAGCGTCAGCTGGCCAACCTGCGCCGGCTGCGTCTGCCCCTGCTGTGTCACCGTCACCACGCCGTCACGCGCAATGGTGATGCTGGTGGCGTTCGCCGGAATAGTGATGCCTGGTTGCACCGGGAAACCGGCGTTGGTCACCAGCTGGCCGTTCTGATCCACCTGGAACGAGCCGTCGCGGGTATACGCCGACGTACCGTCCGGCATCTGCACCTGGAAATAGCCCTGACCATTAATCGCCACATCTTTTGAGTTGCTGGTCTGCGACAGGTTGCCCTGGTTGTGCAGACGTTCGGTGGTCACCGGACGCACACCGGTGCCGATCTGCAGGCCCGACGGCAGCGTGGTCTGTTCTGACGACTGCGCACCCGGCTGACGCAGGGTCTGGTACATCAGGTCTTCGAACACCGCGCGTGAACGCTTAAAGCCGTTGGTGCTGACGTTCGCCAGGTTGTTGGCGATGACGTCCATGTTGGTCTGCTGTGCGTCAAGACCGGTTTTCGCGATCCATAAAGAACGAATCATTGTGTTTTCCTTAAGCCTTAGCTGCTCATATTGAGTAGCTGATTAGCCCGCTGTTCGTTTTCATCGACGTTGGAGATCACTTTCATCTGCATCTCAAAACGTCGGGCGTTGGCGATCATGTCGACCATGGTTTCCACGGGCTTCACGTTGCTGCCCTCCAGCACGCCCGGCATCACCTGCACGGTCGCGTCATTCGGCAGCGCCGCGCCGCGCTGTGCCTGAGTGGCGGCGCTGGGACGGAACATGCCGTCATCACCGCGCGTCAGTTCCTGGCCTGTGGCACGTACCAGCTTCAGCCGTCCAAGCTGCACCGTGGCGTTCGGCGCGTCACCGGCGTTAAGCGCGGTGATGGAGCCGTCGGCGGCAATGGTCAGTTGCGCGCCCTGCGGCACGGCAATCGGACCGCCATCGCCCATCACGGGATTGCCCTGAATGGTCAACTGGCCGGTCGGGCTGATCTGCATGTTACCGTTGCGGGTATAAGCTTCGCTGCCGTCAGCGGTACGCACCGCCAGCCAGCCATCCTGCTGCACCGCCACATCGAGCGGACGCTCGGTATAATCGAGCGAGCCCTGCGACATATCGGCCCCCGGTGTGGAAGCGGCCACCAGCGTACGTGTTGGCAGCGACCAGCCGTTGACCGGCACCGCGCGCAGCGCATTGAGCTGAGCGCGAAAGCCCGGCGTCGAGGCGTTGGCGAGGTTGCTGGCGGTGACAGACTGTTGCTCCATCGTCTGACTGGCCGCGCCCATCGCGGTATATATTGCGTGATCCATAAAGCAATCCCGTTAGCGTATTAACGAAGGTTGACCAGGGTGTTAAGAATCTGGTCCTGCGTTTTGATGGTCTGGCTGTTGGCCTGATAGTTACGCTGGGCAACGATCATATTCACCAGCTCTTTACTCAGGTCGACGTTGGACGCTTCCAGCGCGCCGGAGGTCAGGTTGCCGTAGGTACCGGTGCCTGCCAGACCGACTGCCGCCTGGCCCGAAGAGTTGGTTGCCGACCAGACGTTATCACCCTCGGACTTCAGCCCTTCCGGGTTAGAGAAACTCGCCAGCACAATCTGACCCAGCAGCTGGGTTTTCTGGTTGGAGTAAGTCCCGGTGATGGTGCCGTCATCGTTGATGGTGTAGCTGGTCAGATCGCCCGGTGCATAGCCATCCTGGGTTGGGTTACCGAAGTTGGTTTTGCCGGTGTTCTGCTGCAGGCTGCCGAGCACGCTGAGGCTGACCGCCTGGTTGGCCGCAGCACCGTTCGCACCCTGAATGGTCAGCGCCACTGTGCTGGCCGAGGTCAGGTTACCGCTGGTATCGAATACCATGTTGAAGTTACCGGCAGCCTGACCGGTGGTGGAATCAATCGCGTGCACCGTCCAGTTGTTGTCGGCCGTTTTGACGTAGTACAGATCCAGCGCGTGGTCGTTACCCTGCGAGTCGTACACGGTCACGGTGCTTTTGGCGTTGTAAGTATCCACGTTGGTTGCCGTGAACGCACCGCCGGTTGGCACCGCATCGGTTGAGTTCAGGTTGGATACCATGGTGGCGGTAGTGGTGGCGCGCGCCGACATCTGGGTGGTCGGAATGCTCAGCGCCACCGGGTTGGCACCGGCCTGAATGGTTGGCGGAGTGCCGTTAGCCGGATAGCCGGTTACGGTCAGGCCCTGGGTGTTCACCAGGTTACGGTTTTCGTCCAGTGTGAACTGGCCGTTGCGCGAATAGAACACGCCGCCGCTGGCGTCGGTCAGACGGAAGAAACCGTTGCCGCTCAGCGCCAAGTCCAGCCCACGGCTGGTGGAAGTGGTGGTGCCGTCGTTAAAGTTCTGAATCACCGCTGCGACTTTGGTACCCATACCCACGTTCGAACCGGCGAACATATCGGCAAACGCGATGGTGCTGGATTTAAAGCCGGCCGTCGCCGAGTTGGCGATGTTGTTACCAATAACGTCGAGGTTGCTGGAGGCAGCGCCCAGGCCGCTCACCGCTTGTGAAAATGACATGCTATTTCTCCTGCTAAGAGGTTAGTCAGAGAATCTGACGAATTTCATCGAGGGTCGCGGAGCCCATGGTGCCGAGATCCAGTTTTGCGGTGTTATTCACGGTGCTGACGCCGTTGACATAGGCGTAGTTCAGCGGCTGTGCCACCAGTTGGGTGCTGCCATTGCTGGCGGCGAGTGAAACCGTATATTTGCCGTCCGGTGCGGCGCTGCCATCGTCCATCTTGCCGTCCCACGAGAAGGTGTGAACGCCGGCGCTGAGACCGCCGAGATCGATGGAACGCACTACGCTGCCGTTGCCATCTTTAATGGTGACGCTGGTGGCGGTCGACGCGGTACCCAGCTCCACGCCAAACGGCGTGCTGGTGCCGCTGCCGACCAGCACCTGGCTGCCCTTCACCATCACGCCATGGCCGATCAGCGTTGAGCTCTGCAGCGACTGGCTGGTGCTGATCTGACCGGAGATCGATCCCAGCGTGGTATTGAGTTTTTCAATGCCGCTCAGGGTGTTGATCTGCGTCAGCTGGGTTGTCAGCTGACTGTTGTCCATCGGGTTAGTCGGGTCCTGATTTTTCAGCTGCGTCACCAGCATGTTCAGGAACTGGTTTTGCAGATCCTGCGCGCTGTTGCCGCTGCCGGTACTGCTGCTGGAGCTGAGGACCGTGGGGTCGAGGTTGTCTTTAATCCCTACTGCAAGGCTCATAATGCGTCTCCGTTACTGACCCATGGTGAGGGTTTTCATCATCATTGACTTCACCGTGTTCAGCACTTCGACGTTGGCCTGATAGCTGCGCGACGCGGACATGGTGTTAACGGTTTCGGCGACCACGTCGACGTTAGGCATTTTGACGTAGCCTTTCTGGTCAGCCAGCGGATTACCCGGGTCATAGACCAGTTTGGCGGGCGTCGGGTCGTTCACGACACCGGCCACTTTGACGCCGCCGGTGGCCGCGCCCTGAGCGGCATCGGTCTGGAAAATCACCTGCTTCGCCACGTACGGCTGGCCGTCCGGCCCGGTGACGCTGTCGGCGTTGGCCAGGTTACTGGCGCTGACGTTGAGCCGCTGTGACTGTGCGGTCATCGCAGAACCGGCGATATCAAAGATATTCAGCAATGCCATGATTATTGCCCCTGCAGAACGCTCATCATGCCTTTGATCTGGCTACTGATGAGGGTGAGATCGGTTTGGTATTTCAGGCTGTTATCCGCAAACTGCGTACGCTCGCGATCCATATCCACGGTGTTACCATCCGCGGCAGGCTGATCGGGAATGCGGTACAGCAGATCCAGTGCGGGCTGTGAGTTGGTCTGCGCTTCAATGTGACGTGATGACGTGACATTGAGCGCCAGGCTGCTGCCTTCGGCACGGCCGTTCTGCATCACCTTGCTCAGCTGGCTGGCAAAGTCGATATCCCGCGCCTGGTAGCCCGGGGTATCGGCGTTGGCAATGTTAGACGCCAGAATCTCCTGGCGCTGCGCCCGCAGGTTTAATGCTTCTGTACCAAATCGCAGCGCGGCATCGAGTTTGTCGAGCATGCTTCCTCCGCGAATGAGAATTTCGAGCTGACAGCTTAATGGGACAAAAGCAAGGGCTATCGTCTGAATAGCAGCAAAAATCGTGGCTATTTTTCACCTTGAATTTTTGGTGCGCGGAGTAGACTCAGTGCCATCTTTTCGACAGGAGGCGTTGATGCGTACAACTTCTTCCCTGCTGGCCCTGCTGTGGCTGGCCTTCGCGACGCCCGGCTATGCCGCCGATCTCAGCGCGCAGCTGACTCAGTTCTTTCAGGCACGCGATCCGCAGCACGCCGCCGGTATGACCGTGGTGGTCCGCACGCCGCAGACGCAGTGGCCCGCCTGCGACACACCGCAGCTGCTGCTGCCGGGTAACAGTCGCCAGTGGGGCAATCTGAGCATTGCCGCCAGCTGCGGCCAGAATCGTCGCTATCTGCAGGTACAGGTGCAGGTGACCGGTGAGTATCTGGTGGCCAATCGTCAGCTGGCGCGCGGCAGCAACGTCAGCGCCAGTGATTTCCGCCTGGAAAGTGGCCGGCTGGACACGCTGCCGGCGCGCGCGCTGCTTAGCAGCAGCAATCTGGCGGACGCCATTGCCCTGCGTGACATTGCGCCAGGCCAGCCGGTGACGGCCACCATGCTGCGCCAGCCGTGGCGGGTGAAAGCCGGTCAGAATGTGATGGTAATTGCCAGCGGCAACGGCTTTAATGCCAGCAGTGAAGGTCGTGCGTTAAACAACGCCAGCGCGGCGCAGACGGTGCGCGTGCGCATGAGCAATGGCCAGGTGGTAAGCGGTCGTGTCAGCGAGGATGGGAATATTCTGATATCGCTATAAAGCGTTAAAGAACGCTGTTGTTCTGCCGATAGAGATATCAACAATGATATTACCCTATGCTGACTCAGTTGGCTGATCCCCAACTGACCCTAACAGGAGCCACACCATGAGTATCGACAGAACGCAGCCTTTAAAACCGGTGAGCACTGTACAAACCCGTGACAGCAGCGACAACCAGGCAAAAGTGCGTCAGAACAGCGCACCGGCCGCCAGCACCAGCCAGAATGGTGCAGAAGTGACGCTGAGTCCCGCTCAGGCGCAGCTGATGCAGCCGGGCAGCAAAGATATTAACACAGCGCGCGTAGAGCAGCTGAAGACCGCCATTCGTAATGGTGAACTGAAAATGGATACCGGTAAGATCGCCGATGCGCTGATCGCCGATACCAGGGCGTTTTTAGAGGGTAAATAGTCCCGATGGATAATCTGCTGACCACCTTAGATAAAATGCAGGATGTGCTGAGTTCGCTTAACGTCGTGATGGATGAAGAGCAGCAGCAACTTTCTGCCGGACGGATCAATGGCAACCTGCTGCAGCGCATTACAGAAGATAAAAGCGCGCTGCTGACGACGTTGAATTATCTGGACGAGATGCGCCGCAAAACCGAGCTGTCGCTGGGTACCAAAGCGCCTTATCGTGGTCACAGTGATATCGCACGCCGCTGGCACAGCATTCAGCAACATACCCAGCGTCTGCGCGACGCCAATCAGCACAATGGCATGCTGTTGCAGCATCAGATGACCTTTACTGAACAGGCGCTGTCGGTGCTGAAACCGCATCAGACCCAGTCGTTCTATGGTCCGGACGGTCGTGGTTTAGGCCAGGCCACGCTGAGCCGCAAAGGCTAAACGCAGCCGTGCTGCGGGTCCGCTGAATCAGGGTCGCCACGCCGGGCGACCCTTTTTTATTGTGCGTTCACACCGCCGTGCGGCGGGCAAAATCGCGCGGGCGGAAACCCAGTAAACCGAGCATCACGAAGTAAGCGCCGCCGCCAATGGCGCACACCGCCGCCAGCCGCAGTAGCCGCCACCACATCTGCCCCTCTTCCCACGCCGGCATCACCTGCAGAATGCCCAGCAGCGCAGCAGCCATCACCGCCACGGCGACCAGCAGACGCAGCAGGAAACCGTGCCAGCCCGGCTGCGGCTGAAAGATTTGCTGTTTGCGCAGTTGCCAGTAGAGCAGCGCCGCATTCAGGCAGGCCGCCAGACCAATCGACAGCGACAGACCGGCGTGCTTCAGCGGGCCAATAAACGCCAGGTTCATCAGCTGGGTCATGATCAAGGTGGCGATAGCAATCTTTACCGGCGTTTTGATGTCCTGCCGCGAATAGAAGCCCGGCGCCAGCACTTTCACCACGATCAGCCCCATCAGCCCAACCGAATAGGCAATCAGCGCGCGCTGGGTCATCGCCGCATCAAAAGCGGTAAATTTGCCGTACTGGAACAGCGCCACGGTGAGCGGACCGGAAAGAATGCCCAGCGCAACCGCGCTCGGCAGCGCCAGCAGGAAGCACAGACGCAGGCCCCAGTCCATCAGACGGGAATATTCATCGTGGTTGCCGCTGGCAAAACTCTTCGCCAGCGACGGCAGCAGGATGGTGCCGAGCGCCACGCCCAGCACGCCAGAGGGAAACTCCATCAGACGATCGGCGTAGTACATCCACGACACCGAGCCGGAGACCAGAAACGAGGCGAAAATGGTATTGATGATCAGCGAGATCTGGCTCACCGACACGCCGAGAATCGCCGGGCCCATCTGGCGCATCACCCGCCACACGCCAGCATCGCGCAGGTTGACGCGCGGCAGTACCAGCATGCCAATCTTTTTCAGGTGCGGCAGTTGATAAAACAGCTGCAGCAGCCCGCCCACGACCACTGCCCACGCCAGCGCCATCACCGGCGGATGGAAGTGCGGCGCGGCAAACAGCGCAAAGCCGATCATGCTGATATTCAGCAGCGTGGGCGCGAACGCCGGGACGGAGAAGCGGTTCCAGGTATTAAGAATCGCCCCGGCCAGCGACGCCAGCGAGATCAGCAGAATATAAGGAAAGGTGACGCGCAGCAGCGAACTGGTTAAGGCGAACTTGTCGGCGGTATCGGCAAAACCCGGCGCCGTTACCACGATTACCCAGGGAGCTGCGACCATGCCCAGCACCGTCACCACCGCCAGCACCAGCGTCAGCAGGCCTGATACATAGGCAACAAACACCCGCGTGGCGTCTTCGCCCTGCTTGCTTTTATATTCGGCAAGAATTGGCACGAAGGCCTGTGAAAAGGCGCCTTCGGCGAAAATACGGCGCAGCAGATTGGGCAGTTTGAACGCCACGAAAAAGGCATCGGTGGCCATGCCAGCCCCGAAAACGCGCGCCACGATGGCGTCGCGGGCAAAGCCCAGCACGCGGGAAAACAGGGTCATCGAACTGACCGCAGCCAGCGATTTCAGCAAATTCATAATGAGTGGCGCATCCTGAAAAGTGTCGGATAAATGAGCAACTTAGCGCGGACATCCTGCGATGTCCGGCGATAGTCTACTGCTGCGGTGGGAAATGACCAGCATTGAGTGTTACAAGGGATTATTCCTGTACGGCGTCGCGCCACAGTTTTTCCACCAGACGCTGCGCCGCCAGCGCCTGTTCACCGCTGGTTTCAGGCATCGTCTGATTTTCCACGCACTGGATAAAATGGTGTGCCGCACCGCTGAAGCCACGCTGGGTCAGATGACTTTGCCACGCCGGCGGGACATCACTGCGCAGCCCGCTAAGCGTCTCTTCACGCCAGTCGCGCATCTCATTAATCTCGATGTAACGCCCGTCGCAGATGGCGCTGACCACTTCACGCTGCGTGCCCGCGCGGCGATGCATACTGGTGGTAATTTGCAGCGATCCGGCCGAGAAATGGTGCTCGCCGTAGAGCATTGCGCCGTCATCATGGGTGTCGATATGGCCGAACTCCAGCCTGAGCTTGCCGCCGGCCAGCCACAGCGCGGTATCGACCACGTGCAGATAGTCATCCAGCAGGGTAAAGCGCAGGTCGTGCGGGCCGACGCTGTCTGCCCGGTGTTTCTCAATGCGCAGCGAGGACGCGCCCGGCAGCTGCGCTTTCAGCTGCTGGTAGCGCGGTGCAAAGCGCCGGTTGAAGGCCACCATCAGTTTGCGTTTGCGCTTTTCCGCCAGCGCCACCAGCGTCTCCGCCTGCTGCAGCGTTTCGGCCAGCGGCTTATCGACACAAACATCTTTACCGGCCAGCAGCAGCGCCTGCACTACCTCAAAATGGCTGGCGGTGCTGCTGTGTACAAACACCGCATCGCTGGCCGCCGCCAGCGCATCCAGCTGACTAAAATAAGGAATACGGTAACTGTCGCAGATCGGCTGCGCCCGCGCCTGGCTGGGCGAGAACGCGCCGACCAGCTGCCAGCCGCTGGCCTGCGCCAGCACCGGCAGCCAGGCTTTCTGCGCGATACCGCCAAGCCCGACCACACCAATACGCAGCGTCATTTCACGCCTCCCGCTGCAGCAGTTGCTGCAGCTGAGCATCAAGGCGCGCCACCTGCGCTTCCAGCTGAGCAACGCGCACGGCCAGATCGTCAGACTCAGGCGACGCTGTGTGGCTCGCGGATAGCTCGTCCGCCACCTCGCCGCCAAACAGATGCATATAGCGGCTTTCTCGCTTGCCCGGCTCGCGTGCCAGACGCACCACCATGGGGCCGTCATCGCGCGTCGTCAGCCCCTCCAGCGTGCGTTCCACTTCGGCCATGTCCTGAAACTCATGCAGACGACCACTGCGGGTACGCAGTTCGCCCGGCGTCTGCGCGCCGCGCAGGAACAGTAGCGTCAGCACCGCCACTTCGGCGGCATTCAGCTGCAGATTGCCAAACGCCGAGTTGCAGAAACGCTGTTCATATTTGCTGACGCGCTGACCGAAACCGCTGTTAGCGGTGACCAGATGCTTTTTCACCAGCTCATCGAGCTGAGCCTGCACCTCGCTTTCGCTCAGGTTCATCACCGGCTCGCGGTTAGATTTCTGATTACAGGCGGTGACCACGCCATTGAGGGATAACGGATATTGATCCGGCGTGGTGACCTGCTTCTCCAGCAGGCAGCCGATCACGCGCAATGCCTGCGCGGAGAGAGCCATCTTCAATACGTGTTCCTTTTATTATTGTCCGCGACGATCCGGGTTCCATTCGCGCCAGGTAAGCGCCGTCAGCACATGATCCTGCCAGCGACCATCAATCAGTAAATAGTCTTTGGCGTAGCCCTCTTTTTCAAAGCCGAGGCGCGCCAGCAAATCACCGCTGCGCTGATTGTGCGGCATATAGTTGGCCATGATGCGATGAATGCGCTGCTGGCGCTGCATATAGCGAATCGCCGCCTGCAGCGCCTCAAACATCATGCCCTGCCCCTGCCACTTCTCTCCCAGCGAGTAGCCGAGATAGCAGGCATGAAACGATCCGCGCAGCACATTACTGAAGTTGGCGACGCCGCGCACTTCATGCTCTTCCGGGTCCATCAGCACAAAATAGAACGCGGAGCCCTGTTTATGCATGTCGGCAATTAAACCCAGGCGCGCCTGCCAGCCGGAAGGATAACAGTGGCTCTCATCGCGCACCGGTTCCCAGGGTTTAAGAAAGGCGCGGTTTTCGGCGTAGTAATCCGCCAGACGCCAGGCATCGCGTTCATGTACTAAACGCACCACCAGACGATCGGTGGTAAGCCGCACGCGCGGGCCAGCAGAGCGATAGCCAAACATCATGACTCCTGAAATCCATAACGAAAGAAAGATGTACGCCAGCGGCGTTACTTCTCACTATAACCGTCACCCCGGCTGCGGTAAAACCCCGCGCATCGCTCATGGCAATTGATTCCGATTAAGGATTAATTTCTCTTCAGACTGGATAAAAAAATATCATCCTGAAAACGCTATTTTTCCCGCCGGGGCAGGCGGAAAATAGATCAACTGGTCACTTTTCCCTCTCACTTGCTCAGGATTCAGCATGTCACGGGTAGCGCGGGCACGACGCCTTGGAAAAACATTTCTGTTAGTCGATAACATGCTGGTGGTGATGGGATTCTTTGTGGTGTTTCCCCTGATCTCTATTCACTTCGTTGAACAGCTTGGCTGGGCCGCGCTGCTGGTCGGCATTGCGCTTGGCCTGCGTCAGCTGGTGCAGCAGGGGCTCGGCATCTTTGGCGGGGCGATTGCCGACCGCTTTGGCGCGCGGCCGCTGATCGTCACCGGCATGCTGATGCGCGCCGCCGGTTTCGCCTGCATGGCGCTGGCGCATCAGCCGTGGCTGTTGTGGCTCGCCTGCCTGCTGTCCGGACTGGGCGGCACGCTGTTCGATCCGCCACGCAGCGCGCTGGTGGTGAAACTGGTGCGGGCACGCGAGCGCGGGCGCTTCTTTTCGCTGCTGATGATGCAGGACAGCGCCGGCGCGGTGCTGGGCGCGCTGATTGGCAGCTGGCTGCTGGCGTGGGATTTCCGTCTGGTGTGCTGGGTCGGTGCGGCGGTGTTTGTCGTCGCCGCCATCTTTAACGCCGTGTGGCTGCCAGCATGGCGCATCTCTACGGAGCGTATCGCCATGCGCGAGGGAATGCAGCGCGTGTGGCGCGACCGCCGTTTCCGCCTGTATGTCTTTACCCTGACCGGCTATTACATTCTCGCCGTGCAGGTGATGCTGATGCTGCCGGTCATGGTCAATCAGGTGGCGGGCGCACCGGCAGCGGTGAAGTGGATGTACGCGATTGAGGCGCTGCTGTCGCTCACGCTGCTCTACCCGCTGGCGCGCTGGAGTGAAAAGCGCTTCCGCCTGGAAACACGCCTGATGGCCGGACTGTTTCTGATGACCTTCAGTCTGCTGCCGGTTGGCATGACCGATTCGCTGCCGTCGCTGTTTTTGCTGATCGCCGTCTTCTATCTCGGATCGATCATCGCTGAACCGGCGCGTGAAACCCTGAGTGCGTCCCTGGCCAGCGCCCGGGCACGCGGCAGCTACATGGGTTTCAGCCGGCTCGGCCTGGCGATTGGCGGGCTGATTGGCTACTCCGGTGGCGGCTGGATGTTCGATATGGGCCAGCAGCTGGCCCTGCCGGAGCTGCCGTGGATGCTGCTCAGCACCGTCGGCATGATCACGCTACTGGCGCTGTGGTGGCAGTTCCAGCCGCGCCAGGTGGCACCGGCGATCTTCAGCAGCTAGTTTGCCGGTTCAGGCGTTCTCTTCCATACTTCCCGCACGTCCGGAAAAAGGGTGACCTCCGTCACCCTGAGAATCACAGGAGAAACGGGATGAAACTTTACATCTACGATCACTGCCCTTTCTGCGTCAAAGCACGCATGATATTTGGCCTGAAAAACCTGCCGGTTGAGCTGATTGTGATGCTCAATGATGATGAAGCAACGCCGAAAAAGCTGATTGGCCAGAAAATGGCGCCGATTCTGCAAAAAGCCGATGGCAGTGCGATGCCAGAGAGCATGGATATCGTGCGCTTTGTCGATAATCAGGATCGCCAGCCGCTGCTGACCGGCAAGCAAAATCCCGCCATCGCCGACTGGCTGCGACGGGTCAATGGCTACATCAACAAGCTGCTGCTGCCGCGCATCGCCGAGGCCGCCTTTGCTGAATTCGCCACCCCCGAAGCACGTGATTACTTCCGCGAAAAGAAACAGGCCAGCCTCGGTGACTTTGCCGAACTGCGTAAGCATGCCCCGGGTTTCATCAAAAATATCAGCGATGATTTGCGCCAGCTGGATAAATTGATTGTTAAACCCAATGCGGTAAACGGCGAGTTGTCTGAGGATGACATTCATCTGTTTCCGCTGCTGCGCTCGCTGACGCTGGTTTCCGGTATCGAATGGCCGAGCCGCGTCGCCGACTACCGCGATAATATGGCGAAACAGACGCAGGTGAATCTTCTGTCGTCGATTGCGGCCTGATGGCGCTGTGATGAGAAGCGCGCGGCTGCGTTTCTCATCTCTCTCCTGGTGACACCTGGCCCTGAATCAGGCAGGCTTAAGGCTGTTTGGCCGTATCAACCAGGAAGAAGAAATGATGAAGAAGGCGTTTCCCGGGCTGTTTGCCCTGTTTTTTGCCGTGCTGCTCAGCGGCTGTAACCAATTGACGCAATACACCATCAGCGAGCAGGAAGTGAATCAGGCGCTGCAAAAGCGCAACAACTACGAGAAAGACATCGGCGTGTCCGGGCTGGTGAATGCCCATATTGTACTGACCGATCTGAGCAGCCAGATTGGCCGTGAAGAACCCGGCAAAGTGACGCTGTCTGGTAAAGCCAACATCAACGTCAGCTCGCTGTTTGGTCCGCAGCAGGCCGAAATGCAGCTGAAGA
The DNA here is from genome assembly GCF_008632015.1 of Pantoea sp. B_9. Lineage (NCBI taxonomy): Bacteria > Pseudomonadati > Pseudomonadota > Gammaproteobacteria > Enterobacterales > Erwiniaceae > Pantoea > Pantoea sp. B_9. The sequence goes on from NZ_VWVL01000001.1 coordinate 748,519, forward strand.
TGAAAGCGCAACCGGTGTACAACGCGCAGCAGGGCGCAATCTATCTGCAGGACCTCGAAATCGTCGACGCGCAGGTACAACCTGAGAAGATGGCGTCGATCATGAAAACCCTTACGCCGTATCTGAACGAATCCCTCAAGCGCTATTTCAATGAAAAACCCGCCTACGTGCTGAGTGCCGACCGTAGCAAAGGCGAGGCGCTGGCGAAGAAACTGGCTAAAGGGCTGGAAGTGAAGCCTGGACAGCTGGTGATTCCGTTTACCGATTAACGTTGCAAGGGGCCGTTCTCAGTGGCGGCCCTGCATAGCGTGGCAGGATGCCGACATGATTCTGCCCGCGCCTGCCACGCTGCTACGCAATTTGCCGCGCCTGCGGTTATTTCTCTCCCGCACTGCAAAATCCCGTGCAAACGGTTGCCCGCCCCCTTATGATTAGTCCCCGGCCTAAACGAGCCATTTCGTTTTCACCTCAGCCGGAGCCTTTTTCAATGACAGCCCAACCCCAGCAAATCACGATTCGCCGCCCTGACGACTGGCACATCCACCTGCGCGATGGCGCGATGCTCAATGCAGTGCTGCCCTATACCAGCGCGGTGAATGGTCGTGCGATTGTCATGCCAAATCTGGTTCCGCCGGTCACCAGCGTTGCGGCTGCCGAAGCGTATCGCGCACGCATCATGGCGGCGCTGCCTGCTGAGCATCACTTCACGCCGCTGATGACCTGTTACCTCACCGATTCGCTTGATGCGGATGAAATCGAACGCGGCTTCCGCAGCGGTATTTTTACGGCGGCTAAACTCTATCCGGCACACGCCACCACTAACTCCAGCCATGGCGTCACCAACATTGCCTCCATTGCCAGCGTGCTGGAGCGCATGCAGGAAATCGGCATGCCGATGCTGGTGCACGGCGAAGTCACCGATGCGCACATTGATATCTTTGATCGTGAAGCGCGTTTCATCGAAACCGTGCTGCAACCGCTGCGTCAGCAGTTCCCGGGCCTGAAAGTGGTGATGGAACACATCACCACGAAGGAAGCTGCGGAGTATGTAGCCGCCGGCAATGAACTGCTTGGCGCGACCATTACGCCACAGCATCTGATGTTCAACCGCAACCATATGCTGGTGGGCGGCGTGCGCCCGCATCTCTACTGTCTGCCCATTCTGAAGCGCAACATTCATCAGGAAGCGCTGCGTAACCTGGTGGCAAGCGGCAACCGTCGCGTCTTCCTGGGCACCGACACGGCACCGCACCTGCGCCACCTGAAAGAAGCCAGCTGTGGCTGTGCCGGCGTATTTAATGCGCCGACGTCGCTGCCCGCTTATCTGACCGTGTTTGAAGAGCTTGGCGCACTGGAGCATTTTGAAGCCTTCTGCTCTGAGAACGGCCCCAGGTTCTACGGCCTGCCGCTCAACGACGGTACCCTGACGCTGGTACGTGAGCCGTGGACGGTGCAGGAGAGCATCACGGTCGCTGACGATACGCTGGTTCCGTTCCTTGCCGGTGAAACCCTTAACTGGCGCATCAAAGAATAATCATCTGCCGCTTGCCTTCGGGAATTTTATACTGTACAAATAACCAGTATATTATCCCGGAGGCGTTTATGCGTGTTGAAATTACCGTAGCAAAGACTCAGCCCCTTCCCGCCGGTGCACTGGATGCACTGAGCGCTGAACTCACTCGCCGTATCTCCCGCGATTTTCCCGACGACAATCATCACGTCAAAGTGCGCTATGCCGGTGGTAACCAGCTCAGCGTGTTTGGCGGCTGTAAAGAATCACGCGACCGCATCAGCGATATTTTGCAGGAAACCTGGGAAAGCGCTGACGACTGGTTTATTACCGATTAACCGCCACTGTGCCGTTTTTGCCGGGCCCGCCGCCCGGCTTTTTTGTTTTTATTTCCCGCTCGCCAGAAAAACCCGCGCCAGCTAAACTCTGATTAAACGATGTCCTATTCTTGCCTCGTCGTGCTTACAGGAGGTGTGTTGCACATGACTACTGAAAAACCAGAAGAGGCGATGACGTTTGGAGAATTACTGGCCTTCATTGCTGAACAGCAACGCCGTTTGACCGTGCTGGAAAATGCCTTTGCTACGCTGACCTTCTGTCTGGACGATCGCGCCAGCCAGCTGCTGGCTCACAATCTGACGCTCGAAGCGCAAAACCAGAATCATGACGCTCAGTTACAGCAGCATTTTGCCCGGCTGGCGGACGAGATCCATCGACGCAAAGGGCAGTTGCCTGCCGAGTCGCAGGGATAATTTCAGATTTTTACCCTGGCGTTCAGCCCGTTAAAGTTTTAATGCTGAGATGCCGATAATCGGTATGACGACACGTTGCGCTGCGACAATAAATACCCAGCTGCGTAAGGCGTTTATTTATTCGTTGAAAACCGGCTTTTGGCTGCTTTTATTTTGCTGTGTTTTTAGTCACCACACTTTTTAACTACTGTACTGTTAATTCCATGTTATAATTATCTCGCTAGTGCAAGATACAGACGCATTGAACCTCGAAAGCACTTCGTTTAACGAGTAATAAGGAGGTTATAATGGACAGAAGTAAAGACGTCATCCAGACCCATCCGCTGGTGGGATGGGATATCAGCACCGTTGACAGCTATGACGCCATGATGATCCGCCTGCACTCGCTATCATCGCAGGACCAGAAAGAAGAAGAAGCTGACGTGGGCCCAACATACTGGCTGACAACTGACGTAGCCAGACAGTTTATCTCTATCCTCGAAGCTGGCATTGCAAAGATCGAGTCCACTGAGCAATACCTACGCGATAATCGCAAGCACTAATCATCACCATCGCGTGAAAAGGCACCCTACAGGGTGCCTTTTTCATGGGCGCACTCTTTTGATATGCTATTGAAAAAAATCGCCGTTTTGCAGGAGTGATGTCGTCATGGTTTATGATCTGATTGTGGTGGGAAGTGGTTCCGTCGGAGCTGCCGCGGGTTTCTACGCAACCCAGGCGGGCCTGTCGGTGCTGATGATCGACAGCGCGCACCCGCCCCACAGCCAGGGGACGCATCACGGCGAAACCCGCCTGATTCGTCATGCTTACGGCGAAGGTGAACGCTACGTGCCGCTGGTGCTGCGCGCCCAGACGTTGTGGGATGAGCTGGAGCGCCAGAGCGGCGAACGCATTATGCACCGCAGTGGCATTCTTAATCTGGCGCCAGCCAGCTCGGATTTCATTCACAACGTGATCGACAGCGCTAACCGCTGGCAGTTAGCGGTGCAGGTGTTACAGGCCGATGAGGTGCGTAAACGCTGGCCGCAGCTTAGCGTACCGGACGGCTACGTAGGCGTATTTGAGCCTAACTCTGGCTTCCTGAAATGCGAACAGGCGGTGCGCAGCTGGGTGCAGCTGGCGGAACAGGCTGGCTGCGCGCAGCTGTTTAACTGCCCGGTCAGCGCGATTGGCCGCGAGGGCGATCTGCAGCAGGTCACCACCAGCGATGGCGTATTCCGCGCGCGCAAGCTACTGATCAGCGCCGGCACCTGGGTCAGTCAGCTGGTGGACAATCTGCCCGTTACGCCGGTGCGCAAGGTGTTTGCCTGGTATCAGGCCGATGGGCGCTACAGCGAAAATAACCAGTTCCCCGGCTTTACGGTAGAGATGCCGGATGGCAGCCATTTCTACGGCTTCCCGGCAGACAATAATGCCCTGAAAGTGGGACGCCACGATGGCGGTCAGCCGATGCAGACGCCAGCGGACCGCAAACCGTTCGGCAGCATCGCCGCTGACGGTAACGAAGCCTTAAGCTTCCTGCGCCAGTTTCTGCCAGGCGTAGGCGTGTGCCTGCATGGTGAAGCCTGCAGCTATGACAACACGCCGGATGAAGATTTTATTATCGATACCCTGCCCGGTGAGCCTGACCGACTGATCATCACCGGCCTGAGCGGCCACGGGTTTAAATTCGCCAGCGTGCTGGGTGAACTGGCCAGCGAATTTGCGCAGAATAAACCGTTCTCCTTTGACCTCACGCCCTTCTCACTTTCGCGTTTTGCCTGATTTTGTTGCTGCCGGTGCGGATCGCACTGGCAGTTATTGACCTTTCCTGACACAAATTTACTTTTCGCCCGCGTTTATGGCGCATTTGGTGTAGCAATACCCATTGCCGCCAGGACTAAAACGGCTATTTGCTTATCTATTCAGAATTATTGAATTGCACCGCCAGCCTTTCGCCATATATATCGAACCCCTAAATTCAAAGTTATAGAAAAGTAAGGACGATTGATTTTCTATTTCAGGTTGTAGATTCTCATTACCACTTATTTCCTGATAACGGCTTAACTATGTGGCGTAATTCTCCACGGCATTACGGTGCGTTAACCATTGCGTTGCACTGGCTGATGGCGCTGACGATTTACGGTATGTTCGCGCTGGGTTTATGGATGGTCGGACTTGGCTATTACGACGGCTGGTATCACAGCGCCCCTGAGATTCACAAAGGCATCGGCATCTTACTGTTTGCTGCTCTGCTGCTGCGCCTGTGCTGGCGCGTCATAACGCCCCCGCCGGCACCGCTCACCAGTTACTCGCCGCACGTACGCCGTGCCGCCCATGCGGCGCACTGGCTGCTGTATGGCCTGCTGCTGGTGTTGCTGATCAGCGGCTATCTGATCTCTACCGCAGACGGCAAGCCGGTCTCAGTGTTTGGCTGGTTTGAGGTACCGGCACTGTTTACCGGCGCGGGTGAGCAGGCCGATGTCGCCGGTGAGGTCCATTTATGGCTGGCGTGGGCTCTGGTGCTGTTGTCTGCCCTGCACGCCCTGGCCGCACTGAAACACCATTTTGTCGATCGCGACATGACGCTGAAACGGATGCTCGGTTACCGCATCCCCTTAACCTCTGAAAAGGAAAAGTAATATGATCAGGAAAACCCTGCTGGCGCTCAGCGCCGCTGCCCTCTTTTCGACCAGCCTGAGTGCCAGCGCGGCTGAGTATAAGTTTGATAAAGAGGGTCAGCACGCGTTTGTCCAGTTCCGCATTCAGCATCTTGGCTACAGCTGGCTGTACGGCAGCTTTAAAGATTTTGATGGCAGCTTTACCTTTGATGAAGCCAATCCGGCCGCGGACAAGGTCAACGTGACCATCAATACCAACAGCCTCGATACCAACCATGCCGAGCGCGACAAGCATTTGCGCAGCGCGGATTTCCTCAATACCGGCAAATTCCCGCAGGCCAGCTTCAGCTCGACTGAGGTTAAAAAACAGGGCAAGGATTATAAGATCACCGGCAACCTTACGCTCAACGGCGTAACGAAGCCGATCACGCTGGATGCGCAGCTGATTGGGGAAGGCAAGGATCCGTGGGGCGGTTATCGCGCCGGCTTTGCCGCCAGCGGCGAAATTGTGCTGAAAGAGTTCAACATCAGCAAAGATCTCGGTCCGGCCTCACAAAAAGCCGAGCTGATCATTTCAGTGGAAGGTGTGCGTCAGTAATGGGCAGTACAGCCTGGCGGCAATACGCCAGGCTGTTAAGCCGTTACTTTTTGTCCGGCACGGGGATCGCCATGGTCATGTTGAGTAAACCGCGCGATTTATTGAACACTTTGTTGCCATTTTCACGGCCAGCGCGGCGCGCGCGCTGCTCTTCCGGCGCCAGTTTCGACTCTTCCATGCACAGCGGGCTGCAGCAGTTCTGATATTTTTCCGCACAGCTCGGGCACTGAATAAACAGCAGATGGCAGCCGTCATTGACGCAGTTGGTGTGGCTGTCGCACGGCGCACCACACTGGTGGCAGCTGGAGAGAATATCGTCAGAAATACGCTCGCCCATACGCTCGTCAAACACGAAGTTTTTGCCTTTGAAGCGCACCGGTAAACCCTGCTCGCGCGCGCGACGGGTATATTCGATGATGCCCCCTTCAATGTGGTAAACATCATCAAAACCGTTGTGCTTCATCCACGCACTGGCTTTTTCACAGCGGATGCCGCCAGTACAGTACATGACGATTTTTTTGTCTTTCTGCGCCTGCAGCATATCCACCGCCATCGGCAGCTGATCGCGGAACGTATCGGCTGGCACTTCCAGCGCGTTGTCGAAGTGGCCCACTTCGTATTCGTAGTGGTTACGCATATCCACAAACACCGCATCCGGATCGTCGAGCATGGCGTTGACTTCGGCCGCTTTGAGATAGTTACCGACGTTACTGGCGTCGAAGCTACCGTCTTCAATACCGTCAGCCACGATGCGATCGCGCACTTTCAGGCGCAGCACCCAGAACGATTTGCCGTCGTCATCCAGCGCGATGTTCATGCGCAGATTGTCGAGCGCCGGGTCAAAGGCATAGAGCATCGCCTTCATCGCCTCATAGCGACTGGCCGGCACGCTGATTTGCGCATTAATCCCTTCCTGCGCCACGTAGACGCGGCCGAATACCTTCAGCTGGGTTAAGGCAACATAGAGACGGTCGCGGAATGCCTGTGGATCGGCGATCTGGAAGTATTTATAAAAAGAGACTGTGGTACGCGGCTCGGTTTCGGCCAGCATACGTTCTTTCAGCTCTTTATTGGAAACGAGGTTGTGTAACACTGGCATGGTGAACACCTGTTAGCAATCAAAGAAATTTAGCGCGCATATGATACCTGAATTGAGCGTGATGCAAAGCCTCTGGTGCAATTCTCCTGCCATCAGCCACAATCGACGGGGTTCTGCGTTGTGCTCGCCAATATCTGCGCAGAAATGCTGTTCGTCGTGCGCTGACGCACGGATGGTTGATTTCAGTCAGAGAGAAAAAATGGCATAATCCCGGCCAATTACAGAAACCGGACTCTCTGGTACACGACGCAGGACATTGATATTTCCATGACGCAACTTCCGCAATTTACCCGCGAACTCCTTCATCCACGCTACTGGCTGACCTGGCTGGGCATCGGTTTCCTCTATGTGCTGGTGCTGTTGCCCTACCCGCTGCTGTACGTGACTGGCTGCGGGCTGGGACGCCTTGCCATGCGTTTTATGAAGCGTCGTGTTCAGGTCGCGCAACGCAATCTGGCGCTGTGCTTCCCCGATATGCCGACCAGCGAACGTGAAGCCATGGTGAAGCACAATTTCGAATCGGTGGGAATGGGGCTGATTGAGACCGGCATGGCGTGGTTCTGGCCGGACTGGCGTATTCGTAAATGGGTCAGCACCAGCGGCCTGGAACACGTTACCGAGGCGCTGGCACAAAAGCGCGGCATCCTGCTGATTGGCATGCACTTCCTGACGCTGGAGCTGGGTGCGCGCGTGTTTGGCATGTACAACCCGGGCATTGGCGTGTATCGCCCTAACGACAACAAGTTACTGGACTGGCTGCAAACCTGGGGACGCATGCGTTCCAATAAAAGCATGCTGGACCGCAAAGATCTGAAAGGCATGATCCGCGCCATGAAGAACAACGACATCATCTGGTATGCGCCCGATCACGACTACGGCCCGCGCAGCAGTGTATTCGCCCCGTTCTTTGCCGTTCAGGAAGCCGCGACCACCACCGGCACGCATATGCTGATTCGTCTGGCTAATCCGAGCGTGGTGCCGTTTCTGGCACGCCGCCTGCCGCACGGCCGCGGCTACGAACTGAAAATGATGCCGGATATCCGCCACAAATTCTCACTGGAGAGTGAGCTGGATACCGCTATCGTGATGAATAAAGTGGTGGAAGAGACGGTGCTGCTGGCGCCTGAGCAGTATATGTGGCTGCATCGCCGCTTTAAAACCCGGCCCGAAGGGCAGCCTTCACGCTATTAATCGGTTGCGGGGTATTATCAATGCCCCGCGTTATTAACCGCGCATTTGCCTTAATTCACGTGATTGTCTGCGCAGTGGCGCGCTAAAAAAGGCCCAGCCAGAACTGCTATGCCTTCCACACGGCGACACTTACATCAACGACACCCTTTACGCCGCATGCTGCTATCTTGCGCATTAATCACGGTTTTTCGCTGCTACGCCGACGCTTTCTCCCTCGCCCGCCGCTGCTTTTCAGTGCCTGAGTTTGTACGGCAATATGCGTAAATATGACGGGTGCGGATCTGATTTTGATGACTTCCAGGCCTTTTCCTATTTAATTTTACTCAGGCTTGCCGTCTTGTTTACTTATCTAATAAATTTTACTGATTAAACAAGTATTTGTCTGAAAGTTAACCGCCATATTCTTTTTTGATTAAAAATTCATCTTTAATATATCTTTATGGAATTGGTTAGCCCGATCGAATCCAGTTAGTTTCGACCCTGACAGTTAGCTCGTTAACTGCGCGTTTAAAAATATAAAAAGATTACACACAGCAAATATATTCAGGACACATAATATGAATAAAGGTATCTACTACTACGTGACGATCAGTACCGATCAGGAGGGTTACCATCTGCTGCATCGGAAAGAGTGTAAACGTCTGCCGGTTAAGGAGGATATGGTGTTCATCGGTACGCTCTATAATTTAAATCAGGCTTTGGCCACCGCACGAATTAATTTTAAAAAGGTGAAACCCTGTATTAAATGCTGCATCCGTTATTCTGCACCCGTGTTACGCGAGTCGGTACGACCGGTTCTGCACTTTCCGCAAAAAATGATGTAACCGGCGCGGGTGGATGACTTTTTACCCATCCACCCCGTCATTGTTCTCTCCCGCCCTGACAGCCGCCAATTTTCGTCTATTCTTCTGTGAAATCCCTTTTTGCACTGACAAGGAGTTGCAGATGAGCCTGTATAGTACGTTAGAAGAAGCCATTGAAGCCGCACGCGAAGAGTTTCTCGCCAGCCAGCCTGAGCTGGAGCAGGATGACGCCAGTGTCAGCCAGTTTGCGCTGCAGAAGTACGTAATGCAGGATGGCGACATTATGTGGCAGGCGGAGTTTTTCGCTGATGAAGACGGCCAGGGCGAATGCCTGCCAATTTGCAGCGGTGAAGCGGCGCAGGCGGTGTTCGACGGTAATTTCGATGAAATTGAGCTGCGCCAGGAGTGGCAGTCGGAAAATACCCTGCACGAATGGGACGAAGGCGAATTTCAGCTGGAGCCGCCACGCGACCTGGAAGAAGGCGAAGCAGCGGCCGAAGAGTGGGAAGACGACGACAGTCCGTCAGACAACTGGGCGTAAGTTACTCGTACGGGCCGTGCTGTGCGTCAACCGGCAGTAGCAGCGTGTCCATCACCAGCGACAGCGGCAGATCGAGAATGGTCAGCACGCGCCACGGCCCGTCACGCACATCCCACTGCACGCCCGGATAATACTGGTTACCGTGCCCCTGTCCGGGTACGGTCCGGCTGATAATGCTGCCACAGCCCGTGAGCAGTAAAATGGCGGCGCACAGCGCAATTAATTTCAGGCAATATTTCACTGCATTTACTCACCCTGAACTGACACCCCTGATTCTGATGTGCGTCAGTGACTGTTTAAATGTGCTCAGGAACGCTGGCACGTGTCATCGCGCCATTTTAGCTGCGGGTACAGCTAAACCGCTATGTCTTTATGCGTAAAGATTGTGTGAGGTGCGTTAAGCACTTCGCTGAAGCGCAGGCATAAAAAAAGCGGCATCGCTGCCGCTTTTTCATCACCGTTAGCCTGTCAGGCGCGCTGAGGCAGCGCCTGCGGGTTAAGCGTGAGTTTCTGATAACTCTCAACCCACTGATGATATTTATCCGCACTTTCCCACAAGCGCGTGTGCACGCGCGCCAGCACCACCGGATCGCTGATCAGCTGCAGACGCTGTTCGCGATTCAGTTTTTCCGGCGCATCGCTCAATGCCTGATCGACGCGGCGATCGCGTGCGTGATCCAGCAGTGCACTCTGCTTATGGCGCGATGTCGCCATCGCCGTCGCCAGCGCGTTGAACGCCGGATTGAACAGCGCATGCATGAAGCCATGCTTCAGCGCACGTTCACGGTTCAGCTGCAGATAGTGATCGGTGTCGACCAGCTCTTTCGGTGGCTCATACTCTTCCGGGATCAGGAACAGCCTGGCACGCTTACTCTTCAGCCCGACCGTGGCGCGACTCGACATCACCGAGACAAACGGCGACAGAATCAGCGAGAAGACGATTGGCGCCAGCCACCACAGGAAGTTGAGATCGAGCACGCCCATCCCGACGGCCCAGACAATGCCCAGCAGCATCTGTGAACCATGGCGACGGAACGCTTCGCTCCACGGCGTGGCGTCATCGTCACGCTGCGGCGAGTTCCACACCACTTCCCAGCCGAGGAACGCGCTGACCACAAACACGGTGTGGAACAGCATGCGCACCGGTGCCAGCAGCACCGAGAACAGCATCTCCAGCAGCAGCGAGAGGAAAAGGCGGAATGCGCCACCGTACGGTTTCGCCCCTTTAAACCAGATCAGCACCACGCTGAGCAGTTTTGGCAGGAACAGCAGCACCAGCGTGGTGGAGAACAGCGCGATGGCCAAATCCGGACGCCACTGCGGCCACACCGGGAACAGCTGACGCGGCTGCAGGAAGTAGGTCGGTTCCATCAGCGTATGCACCACCTGCAGGGCGGTCGACAACGCAAGGAACATAAACCACAGCGGCGCCGACAGGTAGGACATCACGCCGGTCAGGAACACCGCGCGGTGCACCGGGTGCATGCCTTTTACCAGGAACAGGCGGAAGTTCATCAGGTTGCCGTGGCACCAGCGACGGTCACGCTTCAGCTCATCAAGCAGGTTCGGCGGCAGCTCTTCATAAGAACCCGGCAGATCGTAGGCGATCCACACGCCCCAGCCGGCACGACGCATCAGCGCCGCTTCCACGAAGTCATGTGACAGAATCGAACCGGCGAAGGAGCCTTCACCCGGCAGCGGCGCCAGCGCACAGTGTTCAATAAACGGCTGCACGCGAATGATGGCGTTGTGCCCCCAATAGTGCGATTCGCCCAGCTGCCAGAAGTGCAGACCGGCGGTAAACAGCGGCCCGTAAACGCGGGTGGCGAACTGCTGACAGCGCGCATACAGCGTATCCATGCCTGACGCTTTTGGCGAGGACTGGATAATACCGGCGTTCGGGTTCGCTTCCATCATGCGCACCAGACCGGTAAGACACTCACCGCTCATCACGCTGTCGGCGTCCAGCACCACCATGTAGCTGTAGTTGCTGCCCCAGCGACGGCAGAAGTCATCGATGTTGCCGCTTTTACGCTTCACGCGGCGGCGACGACGGCGATAGAAGATCTTGCCTGCCCCACCGACATCCCGCACCAGCTCCATCCACGCTTTTTGCTCGGCGATGGCGATGTCGGCATCGTAGCTGTCGCTCAGGATGTAAACGTCGAAATGCTCCGCGTTACCGGTGCGTTTCACCGACTCCCAGGTGGCGCGCAGACCGGCGAACACGCGTTCCACGTCTTCGTTACAGATTGGCATGATCAGCGCGGTGCGATGTTCCGGATTGAGCGGCTCATCCCCGGTGGTCGAGTACGAGATGCTGTACTTATCGCGGCCGATCAGCAGCTGCAGGAAGCCCATCAGCGCGGTCCAGAAACCGGCCGATACCCAGCAGAACAGGATGGCAAACAGGAACAGGATGCCGGTCTGCAGAATATACGGCAGGATCAGCTCCACTGACTGCAACCAGTTCTGGTTAAACAGCTCGACCGGATCGAGCAGCGTCCAGCCCTGATACGGCAGAATGGTTTTCATGTACCAGGTGGCGACCACGGTCTGCAGAATGGTCAGAATCAGCAGCACGTAGCGACGCATGGAACCCACGTGGCGCCATTTGTCTTCCGCTTTCTGCTCTTCCACCGTGGCATAGCGTGGATTGCCTTTCTGCCCGCGCAGGGAATCCCAGGCGCGCGCAATCGGGTTAGTACGCCAGGCTTCCGGGAACATCAGCGAACGCTTCACTGGCGGCATCGCCTTCAGCGTGGTGCGGTCGAGATAATCTTTACTGAGCTGCTGGCCACCGGCGAGCGAATCCGGCCACGCCATGGATACGCGCGATGAGACCGATTTCAGCGGCGCATCGTCCGGCCGTTCGCTGGCGGCGATATCCTGCCCCAGCGCGCTGTGAATGGCATGAAACGCCTGCGCATTCTGCAGCGAGGCGCTGAGCGTGGCGCGTGCTGCCGCATCAAGCGGCAGCGCCTCCACGTAAGATTGAGGTAAATAAGTCGATTTATTCATTGGCAGGTAACTGATAGCTCCAGGTTTCCGTCAATGTCTTGTCGCCGCTCACCAGCGCCGCACGCATTTCGGTCGGCTGCTTGTTGTCTTTGACGCGCAGACGCAGCACCAGACGCCAGCCTTTGGTGACCGGGTTGTAGCGTACGCTCTGCTCGACCACGTCGGCGTTGTTACCGACGCTGACCTGCGGCGCCACCTGGGTATTTTCCGGCAGCTTGCTCATCGCTTTACCGACAAAGTCCACGGTAAAGGCGATGGAACCATCCGGCTGACGCACCAGGTTAGACTGCTTCACATCGCCCGCAGAACGCAGCGTGTCTTTCACCCAGGCCACATCGTCCTGGTGCAGCTGGTTTTCATCGCGCGTAAAGTGCAGACGATATTTGAAGTTCATCTCTTTGCCTGGCTCTGGCAGGCTCTCCGGCGTCCAGAAGGCCACGATATTATCGTTGGTTTCATCTGCCGTCGGGATCTCCACCAGCTCTACGCGGCCTTTGCCCCAGTCGCCCTGCGGCTCAACCCAGCCGCTTGGACGCAGATCATAGCGGTCGTCCAGGTCCTGGTAATGGCTGAAGTCACGGCCACGCTGCAGCAGACCGAAGCCTTTCGGGTTTTCGATGGTAAAGGTGCTGACCGCCAGGTGTTTCGGGTTATTGAGCGGACGCCAGATCCACTCGCCATTTCCGGCGTGAATCGACAGGCCGTTCGAATCATGCAGCTCCTGACGGAAGTTGCTGACCGGCGACGGCTGGTTAGCGCCAAACAGGAACATACTGGTGAGTGGGGCTACGCCGAGTTTGCCGACGTTGTCACGCAGATACACTTTAGACTGCACGTCCACGGTGGACTCTTTGCCTGGCTGGATCACAAAGCGATAGGCGCCGGCGGCGCGCGGAGAATCCAGCAGCGCATAAATCACCAGCTGTTTATCCTGCGGCTTCGGCCGCTCGATCCAGAACTCTTTAAAGCGCGGGAACTCCTCACCGGAAGGCAGCGCGGTATCAATCGCCAGACCACGCGCCGACAGGCCATACACCTGGCCTTCGCCAATCACGCGGAAATAGCTGGCACCCAGGAAGCTGGTGATCTCATCGTCTTTACCCTTTTTATTTAAAGGATACAGCACTTTGAAACCGGCAAAACCGAGGTTTTTCACCGCATCGGCATCGTGTTTCACGTTGCCGAAATTGAAGTAGTCAGGGTTATATTTGATTTCACGTACCGAAGACGCGGTGACTTCATTGATTTTCACCGGCGTGTCGAAATACATGCCCTGATGATAGAACTCGAGCTTAAACGGCGTGCGCAGTTTGCCCCAGTATGCTTTGTCGTGGTTAAACTGGATCTGCTGATAGTCAGCAAACTTCATTTCACGAAACTGAGAGGGTAAATTGCTTTTTGGCGCTTCAAAACCTTTCCCTGCCAGCGCCTTAGCTTGCTTTGCCACATCATCAATGTTGAACGCCCAGCTATTGTTGGCGTACAACGCCAGCAGAACTGCTGCGCCTACCCAGCGCATCTTCACCAGCCCGCCATTATTCTTCACTTTAGTCAGCACATCCCCCCCTTTCGTGTGCTTAGATCAAACCCATTTATCTTAAAGGATTATTCGGTTTTCCGACAGCTTATGTAAAAGATTGTTCCCCTGATTCGTAAGCCGAAAGTGTACTTTTCGGATAATTAAACCCGGAAGATTAAGAAACAGATTCACCTGATAGTATACGCTGTTTACAGCCGGTAGAATTTCGTCCGGCATAATCCGGTTTCAGGGTGAAACCGGCAAGTAAACTGACAAACCGGAAGCTTATGAGTTCAGCAAAACCCGAACGTGAATATTTCCTCGACTCGATTCGAGCGTATTTAATGCTGCTGGGCGTGCCTTTCCACGTCTCGCTGATTTACTCGACCCAACGCTGGTCGGTTAACAGCCAGGACGCCTCACTGTGGCTGACGGTGCTGAATGATTTTATTCACGCCTTCCGCATGCAGGTGTTCTTTGTTATTTCAGGTTATTTCTCGTATATGCTCTATCTGCGCTATCAGCCCAACCGCTGGCTGAAGGTGCGGCTGGAGCGCGTCGGCATTCCGCTGTTAACCGCGGTGCCGCTCATTACCCTGCCGCAGTTTTTTATGCTGAAAAATCTCACCAGCAAAGTCGGCGACTGGGCAAACTTCTCGCTGTATGACAAGTACAACGCGCTGATGTGGGATCTGATTTCGCACCTGTGGTTTTTACTGGTACTGGTGATTCTCACCGCGTTTGGCATGCTGAGCTTCCGCTGGCTGCGCGATCAGCAGCGCCGCATCGATTATCAGCAGGTTGGCTGGGGCAAGCTGACGCTGGCCCTGCTGGCCTATGCGCTGGTGTGGTGCGCCTTCCGCCGGCTGATTTTCCACTTTGCTCCCGCGCTGTTAATGGATGGCCTGTTCAGCATTGCGGTTATGCAGTCGCTGTTCTTCCTGCCGTTCTTTATGCTGGGTGCGCTGAGCTGGAAACATCAGGCGCTGAAAGCGCTGTTTGTGCGTTTTAATCCGGTGATGTGCTTTGGTGCCATTGCGGTGTTTATCGCGTACAGCCTGAATCAGCGCTACAGCAGCGGTGAAGGCTGGCTGTACGAGCTTGATGCCATCATTTCTACGCTGATGGGCTTGTGTATGCTGAACGTCTGCTTCAGCTTCGGCCACAAGCTGCTGAACAGCCACTCGCCGCGCATTATGTATCTGGTGAACGCGTCGCTGTTTATTTATCTGGTGCACCATCCGCTGACCATCCTGTACGGCATCTACGTTACGCCACACATCAGCAGTAATACGCTGGGCTTCTTTGTCGGCCTGCTGATGGTGTTTGGCGTTGCCTTTGCCCTGTACGAGATTCATCTGCGTATCCCGCTGCTGCGCTTTTTATTCTCCGGCAAGCCGCAGCGCAAACCAGAGACCTCCGCGCAGACGTAACGGCGTACTTACCCGCCGGGCTGCGCGCGTTGCAGCCCGGCTATAGCAGCCACTCCACCGGCAGACGCCATACCAGCCGCACCAGCAAACGCTGCAATAGCGTGCACTGCGGCTCGTGCTTATGTACCACTTCCCGCGCTTCGCCGCTGTACTCTACCCAGTTAACGCGGCCCCACTTATCCAGTCGCAGTGCCCAGGCGCGGTCGCGCATGCCGCTGCTGAAGCGCTGATGGGTCTGCTGCGCCAGCGCTTCGCTCTCAATCACCAGCCCCATCTCCGTATTCAGCACCGCCGAACGCGGATCGAAATTAAACGAGCCAATAAACACTTTGCGGTCATCGACGGTGAAAGTCTTGGCGTGCAGGCTGGAGCCGGAATTCCCGGTCAGGCCGCGATCGTGCGGGGCATCCGCGGCATTGGCCTGCGGCTTCAGTTCGTAGAGCGCAATACCGTGACGCAGCAGCTTCTTGCGCCAGCGCGCATAGCCGGCGTGAACCACGGTGACATCATTGGCGGCCAGCGAGTTAGTTAAGATGGCGATCTTAACGCCCCGCCGCTTCAGCGCCAGCAGCTGCGCCACGCCGGCCCGGGTCGGGACAAAATAGGCCGAGATGATATCGAACTGCTGCTGCGGCGTGCCGATCACCTCCAGCATGCGCTGCGGCAGCAAAGAGGAGCGCTTCGCTTTGCCCAGCCCTTTGCGCGGATCGTCACTTAACAGCCGCGTGTGTGCCCAGGTCATGCTCAGCGAGCCCTGCTCCAGCTGGCTGACAAACGAGGATTTCTCCAGCCGCGCCAGATAGCGCTGCACCGCCTCGCTCTGCTGCCACTCCGGCGGTAAACGCACCGCTTCATGCGGCGGTGCGCCGGTGTCCACGACGCTGCGCAATGGCGATACCGCTTTGCTGTGCCAGTAGCGGGCGAAATCTTCCGCCACTTCATCTACCGCCGGCCCCAGCGCAAGCACGTCGAGATCGGTAAACAGCGGCTCATTGCCGGTGCCAAAATATTCGTCGCCGATGTTACGGCCACCCACCAGCGTTACCGCGCCGTCCACGGTCAGGCTTTTGTTGTGCATCCGGCGATTCAGGCGGGCGAAGTCGGTCAGATAGCCCAGCGCGCGCAGGGTTCGAAACGAAAAGGGATTAAACAGCCGCACGGCGATATTCGGATGCCGATCGAGTTCAGCCAGCGTTTCATCCAGCCCGGGCGTATTGTTGTCATCCAGCAGCAGGCGCACCTGCACGCCGCGCTCCGCCGCATCCAGCAGCGCGCTGAACAGCAGGCGTCCGGACATGTCGTTGTGCCAGATGTAATACTGAACGTCGATGGTGTGCTGCGCCATGCCCATCAGCAGATAGCGTGCCGCAAATGCATCCAGCCCATCGTTCAGCGGATGAATGCCGCTCAGTCCCGGATGACGGGCACATTGCTGTTGCGCATGTTCTCTCAGCCCGTCGCCCGGCCGTTCGCGTGAGGAACGCAGTGCCGCTTCGCTCATACTCAATCCCTGCTTACCCTGAAGCTGTTATTGTTGGTATCACCGCACGTAAAGGCAATCAGAGCCGTCTACTTCCGCGTCAGGTGCGGCGTTAATTTAGTCTAGACTTAGCCAGGCGTTCTGCATCCGGCGTTCTTCGTGAGGAGAAGATCATGACTCAGCTATCCCCGCGCCATCAGCCCCGGCTATTTCGCAGCTTTTTTCAGGGCAGCTTCCCCTGCTCTACCGCCTGCCGCAGCGGCGGGCGACGACTGGATATGGTCATCAGCAGCGGCCACGACATGCTGCTGGAGAAAGATTACGCCGCGCTGGCGCAGGAAGGATTGCGCACCGCGCGCGACGGCGCCCGCTGGCACCTGATTGAGGCCACGCCAGGTGAATACGACTGGCGCACCTTTCTGCCGATGATTCACGCGGCGGCGCGCCATGATTTACAAATCATCTGGGAGCTGGCGCACTTTGGCTACCCCGATCATCTCGATATCTGGAAGCCGGCGTTTGTGGAGCACTTTGGCCGCTTCGCGCGCGCCATGGCTCAGCTGATGCGGGATGAGGGCGTGGAGCAGCCGTTCTTTACGCCCATCAATCAGATATCCTTCTGGTCCTGGGCCGGCGCCGATGTCTCGTGGCTCGATCCCTACGCCAGCGCGCGCGGTCGCGAACTGAAACGTCAGCTGGTGCGCGCCTCGCTGACGGCCATGCACGCCATTCGCGACGTCTATCCGGACGCCCGCTTCGTGCTGACCGACCCGCTGGTGCAGATCGCCGCCGATCCGCATAACCCCGACAGTAAACCCTATGCCGACAGCCAGCATCAGGCGCAGTTTGAAGCCTGGGACTGGCTGGCAGGACGCGATGCGCCGGAGCTGGGTGGTCAGCCCGATTTTCTCGACATCCTGGGGCTGAACTATTATCCCGACAACCACTGGTTCTTCTCCGGCGACACCATTCCGCCCGACCACCCGCAGCGTCAGCCGCTGCACCGGCTGCTGATGCAGTGCTGGCAGCGTTATCAGCGCCCGCTGTTGCTGGCAGAAACCGGCGCGGAAGGCGACGCGCGCGCGCCCTGGCTGCGGCATGTCAGTGATGAAGCGCGGCTGGCCTTAGCGCAGGGCGTGGCGCTGGAAGGCATTTCGCTCTATCCGGTGGTGGAGTATCCGGCGTGGGCCGACGATCGGCGCTCGCCTGGCGCGCTGTTTGGTCTGGGCGATCCCAATGGCAATCGCACCCTGCACGAAGCGCTGGCGCTGGAGTTACGCAGTCAGCAGATTAAATGGCGCACTCAGGATTAAGAGTGCTGCACCGGGCTGGCGGTTTTGGGCGGGCAGGTTTGTACATCCAGTGACGGATCGGCTGGATGGCGCACGTCCGTCAGCCAGGTCATAGTGAAAAGGAACACTACGCCGATCAGGCAGGCGGAAAGCAGTCCAATGATGGCGATCAGTTTGTCATCCCGGGATTCCATCGACATCTCCTTGCGGGCGTCCGTAGTCGGTTGCTGGCCTCAGCTCATCCATAATGTAAGCATCAGGACGAAGATTATAAGGGTAACCGAGGTCACTGCAAGTACCACAATGGCGAAGTGCGCATCATCCAGCGGTTGCCGTAAAGGTTCGTCGTGATCGTCAGGTGGCGCGGGTGAACTCATGATGACTCAACAGGAAAGAGGCGTTTTCAGCGGGATTGCCGCACAGAGTGTAATGGAATAGCGGCCAACGTACAGCACTATTTCTGTCGGAAAAGACCACGGAGCGTCACTACGCCCCGTGGTGGCCGCTTAGAAATCGTAGCTCATGCTGATTTTCAGCGTGCGCGGGTCGCCCTGCGCGAGATAGGTGCCGGTGTCATCAACGTTTGACCAGTACTTCTCATTGGTGACGTTTTCGACCGCCACGCGCCACACCAGATCGTTCTGATTCACCTTCATGCGGTAACGCATACCAAGATCCAGCGTGGTATAGCTGTCCAGCTTGAGGGTGTTGGCCGAGTTGGCATACTGAGAGCCGCTGTGGTTGAGCAGCGCCGTCGCCGTCAGACCCTCCACCGGCTTGATGTCATACTCCGCGCCCAGCACGTAGGTGTAGCGCGGCACGCCGATCGCCTGTTTGCCATCGTAAGTGCCGCCGGCGGTTTTCTTCATCACCGGATCGATCCAGGTGGCGCTGGCGTTGAGGCGCAGGCCCAGCACCGGCTCACCAAACACGTTGGCTTCCACGCCGCGATGGCGCTGCTCGCCATCCATGACGTAGACATTGTCACTGTTGATCAGGCCGGATGGTTTCTGGATTTCGAACAGCCCCAGCGAGCCGCCGATGCGGCCGAAATCCGTTTTCACACCGATCTCATTCTGCTTCGAGTGCGCCACGCCAGTCACGGTGCCATAGTTGACGGCGTCTTTAGGGGCTACTTCACCAGGCTGCAGCGCTTCCGTATGGTTCGCGTACAGCGCCACTTCTTTCCATGGCTTGTAAACCACGCCGTAGGTTGGCATCCAGCGGTCGTTGGTGAAGCGCGAATCAACGCTTTCCGCGCCGGTGTTGTAGTTATAGCTGCGCACCACCACTTTCTGATGGCGAGCACCGACGGTCACCAGCAGCGTATCGTCCAGTAATCCGAGCGTATCGCTCAGCAGATAGCCCTGGGTGCGGGTACGTGACGTGGTAAGCGGATCGGAGAACTTGCCGCCGGCGAAGGTGGCCGCCGGTTCCGCCACGTCACCGCTGTGGTAGATATTAAACGGCGTGCCCACCAGCGACATGTCGTAGGCATTTTTCGCATTGGTGGTCAGCGCCGAGTAACCCACGTTGACTTTATGACTGACGAAACCGGTGTGGAACTCACCGCGCAGCCCCACCATGCCGCTCATGTTGTCCTGAATGCGGTTGGAGTAGAAGCTACTGATGGTGCCGTCACCGTTGCTGTTGGTAATGGTCGGCGCGCCGTAGTTGCCGGTTTCATGGGCGTGCTGTGCGCCGAGGCCGGCATACGCCGTCCAGCTGTCGGTAATATCGTATTCTGCTTTGGCGATACCGAATTCAGATTCCATATCGCTGTACACCCATTTCTGGCTGTAATTATGCGAATTTGACGGCACCGCCGGGATCACGCCGGCGCTGGCGAATTTCACGCCCTGTAAGCCGTCATGGAAGGTTTTCTTTTGATAGCCAACGTCCAGCGAGGTGCGCAGCCGGTCGCCGCGATAATCAAGACCGACCGAAGCCGCCGTGGTGCGTTTTTTCTCGCCGTCAACGCCGGTTTCGCCTTCGCGATGCACGGCGTTAACCCGCACGCCAAACTGATTGTTATCGCCAAAGCGACGCCCCACGTCCAGCGTTCCGCCAACCTGAGACGAGGAGGTGTAATCGAGGCCCACGCGATTGATCGGCGTATCTTCGGCATGTTTCGGCTCGAGGTTGATCATACCGCCGACGCCGGAACTGGCTGCGCCGTTAACCAGACTGTTGGCGCCTTTGAAGATCTCCACGCGATCGATCAGCGAAGCGTCCATCACCTGGCGCGGCACCACGCCCGGCAGACCGCCGAAAGTCATATCATCGCCGTCGAGAGTGAAACCCCGAATGCGGTAAGTTTCAGCGAAATTGCCGTAACCTTTGACGTTCTGCACGCCCGCATCGTTGCGCACCACATCGGCGATGGTTTGCGCTTGCTGGTCCTGAATCATTTTTGCCGTATAGCCGATGACGTTGAACGGCACGTCCATGGCGTTTTGCTCGCCCAGCATGCCGAGGCGACCGCCGTGGGCAATCTGGCCGTCGAGAAAGGCCGGTACTAAGTCGTTGCCGCCGGGTTTGAATTCACTCTGCGGCGTGGCGGTAACGGTCAGCGTCTGCTGTTCGTTAGCGCCCTGAGGAGCATTACTGGTGTTAGTGGTAGCAGCCATCACTGGCAAACAACCGACGCTGACCAGCATGGCCAGCAGCGTCGGTTTCATTCCGGGATTGAAAGGCGTTCTGCGCATGGTTATCCCCTGATGTAAATTATACTGAGAATCATTATTATTGCGGTTTGCGATTATGCGCAGCGTACAGCTAAATGCAAGCAATTTGCTAAAAGTGATGTTCAGTGAGAGGAGAGGCAAGAACCGCCGCTAAACAAGGAAAGCGTTGCAGCAGTCACGTACCAACGTAACTGCCGCAGTGTTACCCCTGCCAGCCGCCACCAAGGGCGCGGTAGAGATCGATTTGCGCCAGCAGCAGCGTGTTTTTCACCGCCACAATATTCAGCTGGGTGCTGAACAGCGTGCGCTGCGCATCAAGCTCATCGAGATAGGACGCATAGCCATTCTGATAACGGTTGCGCGCAATCCGCCACGCCTCGGCAACGTAGCGCTCCTGCGCCTGCAGTTCCGTCAGCTGCTGCTGGCTGCGCGTGATGGCATCCAGTGCGTTATCCACCTCGGCAAAGGCGTTGCGCACCACCCTTTCGTAGCCGTACAGCGCCTGGTTGCGCGACGCCATCGCCACATCCACCTGCGCGGTCAGCGCTTCGCGGTTGAGCAGCGGTGCCAGCACGCTACCACCTATGCTCCACAGGCGGAACGGATTATCCAGCAGATCGTGTAGCTGGCTGCTCTGCAGCGTGCCGGATGCCGTCAGGTTGAGCGATGGCAGCAGCTGTGCCTGTGCCGCCGCCAGCGACGCGTCGCTTGCCAGCAGCAGGCGCTGCGCCTGGACAATGTCAGGCCGGCGATTCAGCAGCTGCGACGGCAGCAGCGCCGGCAGTGCGTGTGGTCGCAGCTGGTCGAACTGGCTGCTGCGCGCAATCTGGCGCGGATTCATGCCGACCAGAATGCTGAGCGCGTTCTCCTGCTGGGCGATCTGATGCTGCAGCTGGGGAATTTGCGCTTTCGCCGTCTGATACTCCGATGCCGCCTGCATCCATTCCAGCCGCGAAGTATAGCCAGTTTCGAACTGACGCTGCGCCAGGTTCAGCGAGTTCTGCCGCGTTTCCAGCGTGGCCTCGGTGACGCGCAGCTGCTCGTCGAGCGCGCACAGGCTGAGGTAACCGGACGCGACCGAACTGGCCACCGTCAGCTCGGCTGCCGAGGCCGCCGCACGCTGCGCCGCCAGCGTGGCTTCCGCCGCGCGGATGCTGTTGCTGCGGCTGCCCCATAAGTCGACCTCATAATTCGCCTGCAGCAGTCCCTGAAATACCGCACTTTCGTACGGCTGACCGGTCGCCGCTGACAGCGCACGCTGATGGGTTGCCGCCACGCCCGCCGACAGCGTGGGGAAGTTGTCGCCCTGCGCAGCGCGCAGCTCGGCGCGATACTGATCGACGCGCGACCGGGCAATGAGAATATCGCTGTTGTGCTGCAGCGCCTGGTTTACCAGCCAGTTGAGGCGATCATCACCAAAGCTGCGCCACCACTGCGCTTCCGGCGCGGCGGCGGGCCCGACCTGCTGACGCCAGTCGGGCGGAATCGGCAGCGACGACGGCGCCTGCTCCACGTCGCGGGCGCAGCCGGTCAGCAGCATCGCGATGAGCACCGCGAGTAACGGCCGCTTCATAACGCATCCCGGTGTGGTTCGGCGGCGGTATCAATGTCGACTTCCACTGACATCCCGGGCCGCAGCTGCTGCAGTTCATCACCAAGAATTTTGATGCGCACCGGAATCCGCTGGGCGATTTTCACGAAGTTACCGGTGGCGTTATCTGGCGAGATAGCGCTGAACTCAGATCCGGCCGCGGGCGAGATAAACTCAACGCGGCCGTCAAAGCGCTTGCCGTCCAGCGCATCAACGCGGATCGACACCGGCAGACCGGGGCGCACGCGCGCCAGCTGGGTTTCCTTCAGGTTGGCGATCACCCATTTATTATCCGGCACCACCGAGGTCAGCCGCGTGCCGGCAGTAACGTACGTGCCTTTGCGCACCGACAGCTGACCGAGCTGGCCGCTGTCCGGCGCGATAATGCGCGTATTGTCCAGATCGATATTGGCCAGCTCCAGTGCCGCCTGCGCGCTGGCTACGTCGCCGGCCAGCGCCGCGCGGTTGACGATGGTGGTTTGCAGATTCTGCTGCGAGACCGCCACCTGCGCCGCCGCCTGGCGCAGCTGGGCCTGAGCCTGCGCATTGGCTGCGCGCGCGGCGTCACGCTCGCGTACCGACAGCGAGCCATCCGCCGCCAGATTTTCCACCCGCTTCAAATCGAGACTGCTTTTTAGCGCCTGCGCTTTGGCATTCTCCAGCGCGGCTTTATTGCTGGCGATAGTGGCCTCCGCACTCTTCTGCTGCTGCTGGTTGTTATTCTGCGCGGCAATCTTCATCGCCAGCTGTGCCTGCGCCTGATGCACGCGCTGGCGATAGATACGATCGTCAATGGTCATCAGCAGCTGTCCTTTGCGCACCGGCTGCAGATCCACCACCTCAACGTTCGTCAGGTAGCCGCTGACCTGCGGGCTGATAAAGGTCACCTGGCCGCGCACGTAGGCGTTTTCCGTTGACTGGATGGTGCTGGTAAAGGGCCACAGCTGCCAGGCGTATAAGATCACCAGCACGCCCACGATGGCGATACCGCTCCCGGCGGCGATAGAGAGAATGCGTCGGCGGTTGGTGCGCTCGCGCTCCGCAGCCTGTAGATCGTCCTGTTGACTCATGGGGTCTCCGTTCGGTTTGCTGGCGCAGCCTGCTGCTGTTGCTCAGTCAGATTATGTCGCGCCTGGCGCCAGTTAAGATAACGCAGCCGCGTCAGGCGCCACAGCACCCACATCAGCGTTATCATTGCCAGCGCGGCGGTCAGTAAATAGGTATCGTTATAAGCCAGCACGTTGGCCTGCAGCGTGGCCACGGTTTGCAGCTGACTGCTGCTCTGCGCGCTGAGCAGGCCGCTGTCCGCCAGCTGGCTGCGAAACAGCGCGCTGTACTGGCTGAGGCGATCCACCACATTGGGATCGAGCAGCGACAGCTGATCGCCCAGCAGGCTGGAGTGATATTTTTCGCGCCACGTCTGGAAGGTGCCGAGAATGGCGGAGCCAATCAGGCCGCCAAGATTCTGGCTCATGCCAAACAGCACGACAAAACTCACCAGATTTTTCGGCTGAGTCACCACGCCGCCGATGCCAAGCAGCATCGCTGGCCCAAGGAAAAAGGCACTGCTGAAGCCGAGCAGAAACTGGCTGAAGTAGAGATTGCTGGCGCGCGTCAGCGGGCTGGATTGCGCATCCATCAGCGAGGCGACAATCATTACGGCCAGCGAGACCACGATTGGCCAGCTCAGATGGTTGGGTTTGATGGTCAGCGCGCTGGCAATCATGCCGCAGATCACGCCTGCAATGATCGACAGCGCCAGCCCGCGCATCTGATCGTTGAGCAGGCCCAGCTGCTGCAGAAAACCCACCGCGCCGGTATTCTGCTCGGCCAGCACGATGCGCATCATGATCATCACGATGCCGAGCCGCACGATCATGCCATTGCTCAGCCAGCGGGTGTTAATCAGCGGGTTAGCGCGGTTATGCTCCAGCACCACCGCCGCGACAATCAGTACCAGCGCCAGCGCCAGACAGACGCCGAGCCATGGTGTGCTGAACCACCACTCAATGCGGCCGAGCGACAGCACGCCGCACAATAACGCCATGCCCGGTGCCAGCAGCATAAAGGTGACGAAATCGAGCTTTTCGAACGCTTTGATACGGTCGCCCGGCGGCAGCTTGACCACCAGCACGCAGCCCAGCGCAATCATCGCCAGGCCCAGCTCAAACAGATAGAGGCCGCGCCACTCCTCCAGCTGCAGCAGCTCGCTGGAGAACAGCCGCGCCAGCGGAATCGCCAGCTGTGAAGCGGTGATGCCAATCACCAGCGCTTTGAGACGGTGCTTCGCCGGCCAGGCCTGGATCTGATAATAGATGCCCAGCGAGCTGAGCGCCGCGCCCACCATGCCGTGCGCGGTACGCACGATAATCGCCGAGCTGAGATCGTTCGCGAGGATGTGAAAAAACGCCACGATGACGTACAGCACCAGAAAGGCTTCGGTAAACAGCCGCAAACCAAACTGCTGGCGGAACTTCACCAGCAAGAGATTAATGGAGATATTGCCCATCACGTAGACCGCCGGCAGCCAGGCGATTTCGTTGCTGTACGCGGCGAAGGTGCCCTGCAGATTGGTGAGGTTGGCGGTCACCAGCGCATTACTCAGCGCGCCGGTAATGGAGATCAGCAGGCCGATCAGGCCAAACGCGATGCGTTTCGATGGCGCATGCAGCGGTGTCGAGGGCGATCCCGGCAGCATCGGCTTTTCGTGCGGCAGCCATTCGCGAGGGGCATACGGGTTACGTTTCGCCACGGCTATACGTTTCCTAAGCGTTCAAGCAGCTGCTGCAACACGTTTTCGGTCACTGCCAGCGCGGCGGGATCGATATCGGCCAGCAGCTGGGCGCGCAGCGCATCCGCCTGCGTTTTTACCGTAGCGAACGCCTCGCCGCCCTGCTCGGTTAACACCAGCAGGCGCTTGCGACGATCTTCCTTTGGCTGCACCCGTGCCAGCAGCTGCTGTTTCACCAGCCGATCGACCAGCGGCACCACACTGGCTTCCTCCAGCCCCAATAGCTGTGCCAGCGCCTTTTGCGTCGGCGGTTCACTGGCGGTCGCTACGCTGGCAATTGCCAGCCAGCTACTCATACTCAAACCGCTCTCTTTCAGGCGACGATCAACCGCCAGCCGCCACGCATGGGCAGTAAGATGCAACAGACGGGAAAACGGTTGTGGATGGTCAGTCAAAGCGTAGCGGCCTAATGGTTAGAGTTCTAACTAAATGGGAGGGTTATTATAAGCTAAGCGACGTACGAATGAAAAGTTTGCTTACATCAGCAAATTTAGTCGTGCTGCACGCAGATTACCAGTTTCACTTAAGTCGCAAAAAGGCCCGATCAGGCCGTGTGTACAGCTTGCCTGTATAACTTTTTTCGGCAAAATACCCTATAATATTGAGTAAATTAGCCTGATAAGCACGAAATGCACAAGCCGCCGCTTGTACAGATTAGGGGTTACTGTATAACTTTAGCCGCCATGAATCGGTTAACGATTCGGTAACGAATGATGCAGTTGCGTCGCCTCTGAAGGTGTTGTGGATTTCCACCTTCAGAGGTGTCTTTTTGTGTTGGGTGGTGAGTCAGGTTTTTCGCGCCTGTCCGCGCGGAAATATTTCATCCTGGTTGTGCTGGCCGCTGGGCCATCAGCCAATCTTAAGGGCTTACACATGCAAAATGCCGTCAACAGCAGCGATGTCCTCGCTGACAATTTCAAACAGGCCGTCAACAGTGAAACCAATGAGATGGAAGTCTTAGGCCATCTGATTGCTGAAATCCTGCACAGCGGTATGCCGGTGACCAATAAGGCGATTATTGCCGCCCTGATTGGCCGGCTGGAGCAGGAAGCCGATGTCGTCCAGCTGGATGTGTATCGTCACCTGCTGGAACTGGTGGTTCACCAGACTCCGGATGATTTTTCGCTGTAGCCGCAGCGGATTCCAGGGATGGAATCAACCTTATCGCCCCGTTTTACTGGCGCCTCGCGTCATCACCCGGTAACATCGCCCGCGTTAACTTTTCCACTAAATATTGCTATGCCGTGACGGCATGCGCATCCAATAAAAGAGCCTGCAACAGATGAGTCAAACTGCCGATCGCCCCGCTGCCACAGCGAGCGACATCACGGTCGCACGTGTGCTGCGTTCACCCTCTCTTTTCACCCGCGAGTGCCTGGCCGGGGTGATTACCGCCCTGGCGCTTATACCGGAAGTGATTTCGTTTTCCGTGATTGCCGGCGTCGACCCTAAAGTCAGTCTTGTCGCTTCGGTGGTGCTGTGCCTGACGCTGTCGATTCTGGGAGGACGGCCAGCGATGGTCACCGCGGCGGCCGGTTCCGTCGCGCTGGTGATCGGACCGATGGTGCACGCGCATGGCGTGGAGTACATTCTGCCAGCGGTGATCCTCGGCGGTCTTATTCAGATCATTTTCGGCCTTGCCGGGCTGTCGCGCATGATGCGCTATATTCCGCGCTCGGTGATGATCGGCTTCGTTAACGCGCTGGGTATACTGATTTTCTTTGCACAGGTGCCGCACGTCTGGGGCGAGTCGGGTCTGGTGTGGCTGCTGTTCGCCGCCACGCTGGCCATCGTGCTGCTGCTGCCCAAAGTGCTTAAAAGCGTGCCTTCGCCGCTGGTGGCTATCGTGGCTGTCACCGCTGTCGCGCTGCTGCTGGGCTATCGCGTGCCCAACGTCGGCGATGAAGGGCCAATGCGCGCCGGCCTGCCGGATTTCAATACCCTGCTGGTGCCGCTTAATTTGCAGACGCTGCAGATTGTCTGGCCCACCGCGCTGTCGGTCGCCTTCGTCGGCCTGATGGAATCCCTGCTGACCGCCAAACTGGTGGATGACATGACCGATACGCCTTCCGGTAAGCGGCGTGAATCCTGGGCGCTGGGCGTCGGCAATATTCTGGCAGGCTTTTACGGCGGTATCGCCGGCTGCGCGATGATCGGCCAGACCATTGTTAACGTTGAGCTGGGCAAGGCGCGTACCCGGGTGTCCACCGTGGCCGCAGCGCTGGTGCTGCTGTTGCTGGTCACCGGTCTGAGCCAAATCATGGCGCAAATTCCGATGGTGGTGCTGGCGGGCATTATGATGGTGGTCGCGGTAAAAACCGTGAACTGGCACAGCCTGCAGCCGGCCACGCTGAAACGCATGCCGTGGTCGGAAACGCTGGTGATGGTGCTGACCGTCGCCGTCACGGTGTGGACCGGTAACCTCGCGCTTGGCGTGCTGGTGGGCGTGATGCTCGCCATGATGCTGTTTGCCCGCCGCATCGCTCACGTGATCCACGCCGAACGTCAGCTGAGTGACGATGGCCAGCAGGTGCACTACACGGTGCGCGGACCGCTGTTTTTCGCCAGCAGCAACGATCTGTTTGAGCATTTTGACTACGGCCACGATCCGCAGCGCGTCACCATCGATTTGACCCACGCGCAGATTTGGGATGCCTCCAGCGTGGCGGCGCTCGACGCCATTGAGTACCGCTACCAGCGGCACGGCGCCAGCGTCACCTTCACCGGTCTGGATAACCGCAGCAGCGATTTCCGCGATCGCCTGAGCGGTAATCTCGGCTAAATCTGCAATCGGGACGCCCGGTGCGGGCGTCCTTTTCGGCATTATTTCACCAGGGCAAACAGATCATTGAGCGATTCGCTCATGGTTGGGTGGGTAAAAATCTGGTCACGCAGCACGCTATACGGCAGCCCGGCATCCATTACCGTTTTCACGATGTTAATGACTTCATGCGAGTCCGCTGCCAGCAGCGCCACGCCGAGAATCTGCTGGCTGCCATTATCAACCACGGCTTTCAGCATGCCACGGGTGTCGTCAACAACGCGCGCACGCGGAATCGCGGCGACCGGCAGTGTCACCACCTGAATATCCCGCCCCTGCGCGCGCGCCTGCGCTTCAGTCAAACCAATCCGTGATAACACAGGCGTCATAAACACGGAATACGGGATGTTAACGCGATCTTCGGTGGTGCGCGTGCCCTTACCCAGCAACTGATCGTAAACGATGCGGAAATCATCAAGCGAAATATAGGTAAACTGTGGCCCGCCGGTAACATCGCCCAGCGCCCAGATATGATCAACAGAGGTTTTAAGCTGTTTATCGACACGCACCGCGCCGCGCGCATCGGTCACCACTCCCGCGTTTTCCAGTTTCAGTGCCTTCGTCGCCGGGCGACGGCCCGTGGCGACCAGCAGCACATCGACTTCACGATCGCCCTGTGCGGTATGCAGCGTCACGCTGTCGCGACCGCTGGTTACACGCTGTAATGCAGTGTTGAGCTCGAGCTTAACGCCCTGCTCCTGCAGGATCCCGGCTATCGCCGCACCGATATCATCATCTTCCCGCGCCAGAAATTGCGGTGCACTTTCAAACAACGTCACTTCGCTGCCAAAACCGGCAAACATGGAAGCAAACTCAACGCCAATATAACCGCCGCCAAGGATCCCCAGCCGCTGCGGCAGTTGCGTTAATTTCAGGATCCCGCTGCTGTCAACCACGCGCGGTCCGGCAACTAAGCCTTCCAGTGCGGGAAACACCGCTTCGGCACCGCTATTGATAAAAATTCGCTCAGCATGAATCTGGCTGACCTGCTGTGAGGAGGTGATTTTCAGCGTGTGGGCATCCACAAATTCCGCCTCGCCATCAATAACATCGACCTGCGCAATAGCGGCCAGGTTGAGGTAATTCTTCTCACGCAACAATTCTACTACTGCCGCTTTGCGCTGCATGGCATCGCTGAAACTGGCATGATGTTGCACATCGTGGACCAGTGCTTTCGTTGGGATACAGCCAACATTAATGCAGGTGCCACCATACATTACGCGGGATTTTTCGATGATCGCGACACGCCATCCGGCGCGCCCCAGAGCCGCCGCCAGCGTTTTACCTGCTTTACCAAAGCCGATGATTGCTGCCTGATAATGGTTCATGATGTTCTCCATAAGCGTCAAAAATAGTCATCACCCAAAGCTTACGGTTTGCTGCCGCGCCGTATTTCGCCGCAACGCTGATATTTTTGTCTTTGCGTCTGAATCAAGCGGGCAGCTCAGGGAAAAGGGAAAAAACAGATGGATCCATTGAGTCAACTGCTGCTGCTGCATAACCCGCAGGGCAGCATAGATAAGAACTGCGTGCTGAGCGGTGAGTGGCAACTGCCGCACAGCGCCGGGCACCTGTGCGCAGTGCGCTGGCATACGGTCACAGGTGGCCCGGTCATGCTGGATATGCCCGTCACTGCGGGTGTCGAACTCAATGCTGGCAGCGTCATATTTCTGCCGCAAAACGCCGCGCATCGTATTTATCAGCGCCATACGCAGCCAACCCAACTGGTATGCGGCCTGCTGGAACTGCCCGCGTCGGCGCATGCTTTCCTCACCGCCCTGCCCGAAGTGCTAATGCTGGCCCCCGAACCCACAAGCAGCGATGGTCGCTGGCTGGCTGCGGTGCTGCCGTTCATCACCCAGAGTGCTGACGCACTGCCAACTGCTGGTGATGCCGCACTTCGCAGCCAGCAGATTGGCAGCCTGTTCACACTGGCGGTGCGCCATGGGCTCTCAACTCACGCAGCGCACCCTGGCTTACTCTCCCTGGCTCTGCATCCACGGCTTGGTCCTTTAATCACCCAACTGTGCGCCGCGCCGGAAAGGCCGTGGACGGTAGAAGCCATGGCTCAGCAAGTGTTTATGTCCCGCGCTTCCTTCGCGCTGCTGTTCCGCCAGATCAGCGCTACCACGCCGCTGGCCGTGCTCACCGCCCTTCGTCTGCAGCTGGCCGCTCAGCGACTGGCGCGCGAAACAGCCCCGTTAATCAACATCGCTCTGGCCGTCGGCTACGCCAGCGAATCCTCCTTTCACAAAGCGTTTGTCCGTGAGTTTGGCTGCACACCGGGAGAATACCGACGTCGTGTTGAAACGCTGGCGCAGGACCGCTAAGAGTAAAGAAGAAAACTGTACGCGCTTCGCTTGCGTAAAGGCGTATTCGTGGCTTTGCTTATTTCTCAGTGCGTTAACGATTACGCGGTTCGTAACAGGAGGAGAGCAGGATGAGTGGTTTGATGAAGGCAGCCTTAGCGGCACTGACATTGGTTACCCTGGCCGGCTGTATGCAACACAGCGACGCGGTGGGCAGTGACGGACGTCCACACGCGCCCAGCAAGCAGTCAGTGCCTGGTGCCAGCGAAGGCGAAGGCCCGGTCGGGCAGCCACAGGATTGAGATTAGCGGGACAGACATTATGTCCCGTTTTTATTTGACTGCCAGGCGTCGGCCCCATGAATTCCGGCATAAGTGAAGTCATGGTTAACGAGCTGGATCGTCTGTTAATCGATGTAAAAGCCCTTAACTTCCCCAGTAATCTCGCTGCTAATTGGCAAATCCCGATTGCGATTGCCCACTTCAAGAGATGGCGGATAAATCAGAATTTTATTCCGGCCAGCTGATCATCTCCTCCAGCTGCCTGAGAATGTCCGGGAAGTAACTCTCATTGATAGCCAGTTCGCCCTTTATCTGAATGCTATCAGCATGGTGTTCCGGACGAAGAACATATTCAATAATCACGATATCATCACCCGTGATCTTACTCAGAACCATATTGAGCTGGTTGAGTTGGCTGCGAAAACTAAAAGATTCAATTTCATGGCGGGCCATTACCGCCTTGTAGTATCGAGAAAATGTTGCGCGCAGTTCCTTCAGTTCGCCGACGGTAAACTCAGTCTGAAACTGCACCTTTACTCCGCTGACGGAAAACTCCACATAAGACTTAACCCAGTCCCAGAGGTGATTAACCGGATCGGTTTCGTTATCAACAACACGCTCAAAGGGTGAGATGGTGAAGACGAATCCTTCATTTCTGAAATCAAACATGCGTGCTTTCCTGCCGGTTAATCAAAATATTTAAAATGGGTGATCGTCCAGTCTGACTCTCGCACCACAATCTCAAGAGTGTATTTTTTATACTCGGTTATGTTTAGCTTGCGATTGAGTTTATACATCTCAGTTTCGTAACGAAACATCCCTTCCCCTTTACGGGGATCCGCCATACGTCTGCCGTAACGGATAGCTTTTTCCTGGATATGTAATGGAACATAGCGCCCCGGTTCATACATATGCCGGGCTGCTGTTTCTGTCATTTTAAGGTTACCAGCAGATAAACCGGTTTTTAACCGCGCACGAAGAAACATGATAGTCGCCTGACTAAGTTTCACCCTGACAGCCGCGCGCGTAGCGGTTTCAAAAAGTACGCGGCCCGCGCGAAAAATACGGAAAACGCCAAAAGCGATAAGCGCAATATCGGTGGGATCAATCAGGGGGGCTTCAAGAGGAGCCTCTTCCAGGCGCAGAAAATGGCCCTGTGTATCATATATCTGCCACAGTCCCGGGGCCTGTGCGACTGAATAACCAATACACATGCCACTGGTTTCATCCAGTATGGGTTGTGCGTTATGCGGCAGTGTCCGGGGCCGGAGTTCAAAAAATACATCAGCCGGTAATGGCGACTGGAAGGTGTAATATCTACCCGGTTCTTTCGTTGCGGTTTCTGCAATCATCATCGTTCCCTCGTTTTTTACAAACTTGCGGTAGTACCACTGAATTTCAGAGCGACGACTCAAGATTACTCCCCGTTGCGTCATCAGCAAACCCAAATCATGTGCCCCCACCTCATCTTCGCCCCGGAGCATAACTTTGAGCGGGTAAGAGATAGGTGGCAGAAAATTTCTGGACGTCCTTGTCGTAAAGGCGAGCGGGGACAAGTGCCCACCTCCCCACTATCAATTGCGATCTCTATCATCATTTTCAGCATCAAAATGTTGAACACCTGGCTGCGCATGATCGAAAGAACGTGATGGTTCCAATGGTTGTGGTTGGCGGGCAGAGGAAAACCGTTTGATATTATGAAGTGATATTAGGCAAAATTTTCAGGCACAAAAAAACCGCCCTTGGGCGGTCACGACATTGCTACTTATTGCTTTGATTTTATTCGGTATTAAATATGGTGCCCGGGGCGGGACTTGAACCCGCACGACCATAAGCCGAGGGATTTTAAATCCCTTGTGTCTACCGATTTCACCACCCGGGCAGGGTGTAAACTGGAGGCGCGTCCCGGAGTCGAACCGAGGTGGACGGATTTGCAATCCGCTGCATGGCCACTCTGCCAACGCGCCTTTTAATCTGAGGTGCAAGCCGTCTGCGACGTATTGCAATATCTGGAGCGGGAAACGAGACTCGAACTCGCGACCCCGACCTTGGCAAGGTCGTGCTCTACCAACTGAGCTATTCCCGCATGTGCTTATGGTTCACCGAACTTGCTGATTTTACTCAGCTTCTTGCAGCCTTGCTGCCGTTCGATGCGATGCATTCTACTTATCTGACGCAACGAGTCAATAGAATTATCCACACACTGCGTCCGTTTGCTGCTTTTTAAATCGCATCGATCAGCTATCGAGCAAATCGCCGCGTGCCGCGCTTAAATACTGGAACATTGACCAGAAAGTCAGCACCGCTGCGATGTACAACGCCACCACGCCAACGCCGACTACGGTCGCGTCCGGACGCCACAGCAGCGCCACCAGCGACAGCATCTGCGCCGTGGTCTTCACTTTGCCAATCCACGACACCGCCACGCTACTGCGCTTGCCAATCTCCGCCATCCACTCACGTAAGGCCGAGATAATGATTTCACGCGCGATCATGGTGGCGGCCGGCAGCGTGATCCACCAGGCGTGGAAATACTCGGCGACCAGCACCAGCGCCATCGCCACCATCACTTTGTCAGCGACCGGATCGAGAAAGGCACCAAAACGTGTTGTCTGCTTCCAGCGACGCGCGAGGAAGCCATCAAACCAGTCAGTGACCGCAGCAATGACAAACAGCAGCGCCGTCGCGAAGGGAGCCCAGTGAAATGGCAGATAGAACGCCAGCACGAAGAACGGGATCAGAACAACTCGAAACAGGGTAAGACACGTCGGAATGTTAAATTGCATATGCCAGTAACTGTCTGGTGTGAGTAGGATTTAACGTATGTTCCTACATTGCCCACCCTGTTTCAATGTTAGTGTTTCAGCGAGTAGT
The DNA here is from genome assembly GCF_008632015.1 of Pantoea sp. B_9. Taxonomy (NCBI): domain Bacteria; kingdom Pseudomonadati; phylum Pseudomonadota; class Gammaproteobacteria; order Enterobacterales; family Erwiniaceae; genus Pantoea; species Pantoea sp. B_9. The sequence continues at coordinate 781,712 of NZ_VWVL01000001.1, forward strand.
AGATTTTTTCCGCCAGGGCGAAGGAGATACCCGGTACTTTAGCGATCTCATCGACGCTGGCATTCATCAGCGGTTGCAGGCCGCCCATGTACTTCAGCAGCTGCTGACGCCGTTTGGGTCCGACGCCTTCAATGCTCTCAAGCGCGCTGGTGTTCTTCACTTTAGCGCGTTTTTTCCGGTGGCCCGAAATTGCATGATTGTGAGCGTCGTCACGAATGTGCTGGATAACATGCAGCGCCGGCGAGTCCGGCGGCAGCGAAACGCCCTCGCCTTCCGCCGCAAAGAACAGGGTTTCCAGGCCAGCTTTACGGTCGCTGCCTTTTGCCACGCCGAGCAGAATCGGCCGGTTTTTATCCCACGGCACATCCAGTTCCGCAAACACCTGCTGCGCCTGCGCCAGCTGCCCTTTACCGCCATCGATCAGGATCACATCCGGGATCTTTTCCGGTTCCAGCGCCTTACCGTAACGACGGCGCAGCACCTGATTCATCGCCGCGTAGTCATCACCGGGAGTAATTCCTTCAATGTTGTAGCGGCGATAGTCAGCGCGCAGCGGGCCGTCACGGTTGAACACCACGCAGGACGCGATGGTCTGTTCGCCCATGGTGTGGCTGATGTCGAAACACTCCATGCGGTTAATCTGCTCCAGTTTGAGGAACGCCGCCAGCGCCGCCAGACGCTGCTGGATAGTCGAGTGCTGCGCCAGCCGCGTCGTCAGCGCCGTAGCGGCATTGGTGCGCGCCAGCTTCAGGTAGCGCGCGCGGTCGCCGCGCGGTTTGCTCTGAATGCTGACCTTGCGCCCGGCCAGTTCGCTCAGCGATGCGGCCAGCAGTTCCCGCTCAGGCAGAGTGAAGTCCAGCAGGATGTCCGCCGGTAAGGTGCGCGCTTCGCTGCCCTGCAGATAGAACTGTCCGACAAACGTCTGCACCACTTCGGTGAGTTCCGTGTCTGCGGGCACCTTCGGGAAATAGCTGCGGCTGCCCAGCACTTTGCCCTGCCGGATAAACAGCACGTGCAGACAGGCCATGCCGGCGTCATAGGCCACGCCCATCACGTCGAGATCATCGCCCTGATTGGAGACGAACTGTTTCTCCGTAATCCGCCGCACCGCCTGAATCTGGTCCCGCAGGCGCGCCGCCTCTTCGAAGCGCAGGCCCACGCTGGCCTGCTCCATACGCTGCACCAGCTGATTAATTACCTGATCGTCTTTACCGGCCAGAAACAGCCGCACATAGTCGGTTTGCTGCGCATATTCTTCTTCGCTCACCAGGCCGGCGACGCAGGGGCCGAGGCAACGGCCAATCTGATACTGCAGGCACGGGCGCGAGCGGTTGCGGTAGACGCTGTTCTCGCACTGGCGAATCGGAAACACCTTTTGCAGCAGCGCCAAAGTTTCACGCACCGCATAGCCGTTGGGAAACGGACCAAAGTATTCACCTTTGGCGTGTTTGGCACCGCGGTGCATCGCCAGGCGCGGATGCGGATCGCCGCTAAGGAAAATATAGGGGTACGACTTATCGTCGCGCAGCAGCACGTTGTAGCGCGGCTGATACAACTTGATGTAGTTGTGCTCCAGCAGCAGCGCTTCGGTCTCCGTATGGGTGACCGTGACATCAATATTATGGATGTTGCTGACCAGCACTTCGGTCTTGCGACTCCCCACCTGCGTGCGGAAATAGCTGCTCAGGCGTTTTTTAAGGTCTTTGGCTTTACCAACATAGATCACCGTGCCTGTCGCGTCATACATGCGGTAGACGCCGGGCTGACTGGTCACGGTGCTGAGAAAGGCTTTGGAATTGAAAACGTCACTCACTACTGATTAACGGCTCCGCATTGAACAGGCCATGGCGTATGGCCAGATGCGTTAACTCTACGTCACCACTGATGTTCAACTTGCTGAACATGCGATAGCGATAGCTATTAACGGTTTTCGGGCTCAGGTTAAGCTGCTCGGAAATCTCCGTCACCTTTTGCCCTCGGGTAATCATCAGCATAATCTGCAATTCCCTTTCCGACAAACAACTGAACGGTGATTCGGCGCGCTGCGGCTCAATCTGGCTCAGCGCCATCTGCTGAGCGATATCAGAGGCGATGTAACGCTGACCAGCGTGCACCGAGCGAATGGCGCTGACCACTTCCTGCGGCGCCGCCCCTTTGCTGAGATAACCTGCCGCACCGGCCTGCATGACTTTCGCTGGCAGGGGATTTTCGGTGTGGATAGTCAGCATGATGATGCGGATATCCGGATTGAAGCGCACGATTTTGCGCGTCGCCTCCAGTCCGCCAATACCGGGCATGTTCATGTCCATCAGCACCACATCCACAGGATGAGTGCGGCACCATTTTACCGCATCTTCACCACAGGCCACTTCCCCGGCAATCACCAGTCCCTTCATATCTTCCAGTATGCGACGAATACCGGCGCGTACCAGTTCATGGTCATCAACAAGAAGCAGGCTGATCAACGGGACGTACTCCGCAGGTTAGTGGGGGAAAATATATTTCAGGGGCGTTATCTTACCGGGTTTCGCGTGGAAAGAACATCAGGGGCGCCAGATAAATCTCAAAACCAATGACCCATGTCAAATAGCAGGCAGCAGTGATTGTTTTTTTTAGCTGATGCAATACCATACTGGAATAAAATTGTTAAAATGTGACTAATATCATTAAGTTATAATTTATAACCCGCCTTCGCTTCTTCCCGCCGGCAGCACAAAAAAATAATCTTTCCCTGGAAGTTTTTTGCGCACAAAAAATAGCGAACGGCGCAATTAATTAACTCTCTGCGCGCGGGTCGATGATGTGGCCTAAATTCTTCCATCAAGCGTATGATATACTCTGTTTTTTATGCACGGGAAGAATGTGTGCGCACAAGGTCATTCCACAAAGGAGATAATGATGAGTGATGAAGATTTCGTAACATCGCGCGATACCCAGGCGCTGGCGGATGAAGTCGCCTGCCTGAAAATGATGGTGACGCTGATCCTTAAAGGCATGGGCCAGGCTGATGCCGGTAAGGTGATCATCAATATGGAGCGCTACGTCCAGTCCGCGCTGGCGGATAAACCGCAGGCCGAGGTGTTCAGCAACACTATCCGCCAGATTAAAACCGCCTACCGTCAGTAAGCGGCGTGCCCTGCGCATCCTGCGCGGGGCGTTAGCTGTGTGACTGCCAGTTGACCGACACGCCCAGCGAGGGCAGCACTTCTTCCGGACTGAAGCGACGCGTGCCGCGATACTTCTCCGCCAGCGCCGGCTGCTGCACCGGAATACGAATGGCAAACAGATTGTCTTCTGACTGGATCAGTCCCGGCGAGAGCGGCTCGTACACAACCTGATGCTGCTCAAACATCTTCTCCAGCATCGGCGTGGCTGAACTGATCAAATACTCCATCCCGCTCAGCTCTGCCAGCTGTACCGAATGCCATAAGATGTTCAGCGGCAGCTCGGCATCGACTTCAAGGCGGGCCGAATAGCGCGACATTTCCCACACTTTTTGCTGATCAAAAGGCAGCACCATGCCTTCCGGCACTTCCGGCTCGTGCCACGGTAGCAGACGTGCGCAGCCACAAATGCCCTGACGCGCAGTCCAGGCAATCAGCCAGGTGACATCGGAACGATCGAAGCGATCGTATTCCTGTCCCGGCGTGCTGAGTCGCGGCGGAATTGACCAGCCCTCGCCACGCGCAAAGACGCTGTAACGATAGGTGCCCAACTCGGCCAGCAAAGAGGACGGCATATCCTTTAGCTGTGTTTGAATTATTTTCATCATGCGCCCCTGACATCCCCATGTTTGCAATGATTTATTAAGCGCCAGCCTGGCGGAGTTTCCGGCGCAGGGTAGACAACTGACTGCGGCTTAGGAACTACTAAAATTAGTAGTTGCCTTTTCGCTATATCAGGCCGATGGCTGCGGCATAACAGGCAATCTGCGTTTTATTGGAAACATTAAAACGCTTTTGCATATTCTTTTGGTGAAAATTTACCGTGTGTTCAGAAATAGCCAGAATGAGGGAAATTTCGGCTGAGGTTTTTCCCTCCGCTGTCCATTTCAATATTTCCAGCTCGCGCTGACTAAAATCATTCGATAACACCACCATTGAGCCGTCATTCAGACGGTCCAGCACACGCAAACTCAGCTCCGCCAGGAAGTGCAGTTGCACCTCCAGCTCAACGCGTCTGTGCTGGGTCTGGCTGGGTTGTTGCGATGCTATAGATAATATACCAATGGCACGATTTAGCGCCATTGCCGAGCATGAAAAGCCACTTACCAGCCCTGCGGCATTGGCTTCTGCCCATAAATTGCCTGCGCCGGTAAATAAATCACGCGTCCACTCCACGCCGCGACCGGGCTGCTGGCAGAGCATTAACACCGGATCCACCGCATAGTAATTTTCACTCTCGTAGCGTTTCACCCAGCTCTGCGGATAGGTGCTAAAGAGAAAAATACGCGGTCGGGTAAAAGGCACCGGATGCTGTACCAAAAAGGCAAAAGCATCAAATCCAAGGGCCTCAACATGTTTTTGCAGCAGCGATTTCAATTGCAGCACTTCGGAAAGCGCCTGAAATTCTTTTTCAGTTTCGCCTCGCCAGACGAAATAATTATCGATGGTCATTATTGCCCTGGCGCTGTTTCACGCCTTATTCATAACAGGATATCTGTGCCGATTAATGTAAAAAATAAATTAACCAGAGAAAAAATATTGATTGAAACCAGAGCGGCATTGCGGGCAAAAAGTGATAACTACCTTGTTGTCAATATGTTACCCAAATGAGAAATTAAACTATGATGCGTTTGCCAGCGGCACCATCAGGATGATAAGTCGTGCGAATCAGAATAAGATTTTTCTGAAGAATTTTCAATCGTCCTGTTGATTAAAGGCCAGACTTCGCAGATAAAACATTCGCCTCATCATTAATCGCTATTATCTTTGCCATTCCCCTTTTTTATACCGCCCGTCATAATCTTCCTGCTGATTAAGTCCGCAGCGCGGCTTAATTCCAGTTATTTCTGCAGTGTTTCCCTGCCGTGCCCGTGTGGCAGACATTTCCGGCACCGTCTTTTCCAGCTACGCTTTAGCAGAGGCGCAAGGTGGCAGGCACCAGCATAGCTCCGCAGGCTGGCGCGATTTCAGCAAACTGAGTGGGACTGACTATGTTAAACCAGCTGGCATTACCTTTTCTGGTCGTGGGCGTGTGTACCGCCCTGATGATCGCTAAAGATCTGTTGCGTCACCCGCATCCGCTGGCGGTCATGAATATCATCTGGCCGCTCACCGGGCTGTACATGCCGTTTTTCGGCTGGCTGGCATGGTGGTATCTCGGGCGTAAACCGTCACGTCAGCGAAAACTGGCGCTGCTGCTGCCATCCGGATTAACCGGTTATGCCAGCTGGCAAACCATTTTTATTTCCACTTCGCTCTCTGCCGCCGCCTGTATATTCGGCGACATCATCACCCTGCCAATAGTCACTCTGCTCAAGCATTTTGCAATTAGCCCCGCGCTGTGGTTACAGGCGGTTATTTGCGTGATGATTTCGTTACTGGCGGGATTATTTTTTCAGTTTCTGGCCATTCGCCAGCGGGAACAACTTTCTATTGTCCGTACGTTATTATTAGCGCTGAAAACAGAAACTTTTCCGCTGCTGATTTATCAAACGGGGATCTTTATCTTCATGACGCTGGCCCTAAAATATGTGCTTAATCAACAGCTCAATCCCCTGCTCAGCGCCTTCTGGTTTATGTTACAGCTGGCGATGATCACCGGATTTATTTTCTCCTGGCCGGCAAATCATTTCCTCATCAAACGCGGATTAAACCCGGCGGTGTAGTTTAGCGACAAAAGCCTGCGCCGCGCATGCCAAGGTGGAAATGGCTGGCATGCGCCGCATTGTAATCCGGCCCTAGCGCATTACCGAAGCTGGCACAGCCGTTGCGCCATAACGCGTGCAAACCGGCAGCGGCCTGCGGCGGTTGCTGCCAGTTTTTGCCTACCTGTAGCCAGCGCCCGTCCGCCAGCTGAAACCCCGTGATGTCCCACGCCTCCGCCGTCGCGTGTTCACTGCGGCGTCCTTCCTGGCGGTGATAAATATTGCGGCAGGCGTAACTGCCAACGTGCGCGATGCGGCGCAGCGGCGAGGTAATGCCGGCCTGCTGCAGCGCCGCATTGCTGCGCGTAACATACAGCGTGCTGGCCACCGCCATTGGACAGCTGGCAAGAAAACTGCTGCTCAGCGTGACCTCACCGAAGCGGCTGATGCGCAGCGGTTGATCAATCGGACAATCGCCCTGCAGCGGCGGCACCTCACGGAAACTGACTCTGCCCTGCGCGCTGGCCGCGCGCATCACCGCCAGACACGCGGCCGGATCGCTGCTCAGCCGCTGCAGCTTATAGCGCGTCATCCAGCCTGGCGGATCGGTAACCTGGAGCGGTATAAACGGATTCCACTGTGGCGGCAGATGCGTTTTCAGCCAGGGTAAACTCCACCAGCCGCACAGGGCCAGCAGCACTATCGCGAGCAATGCGCGCACGCTGCCTCACTTTTTCCGGGTTCATCGAAATGACAAGTGTAGAACCCTGCGCAGCGCTGCGTGGTGCAAGCGGCTCATTTGCAGAACATTTACGCAAAATGACGGCACGGCGCGCCATGTAAATATTTACTGACACGGTAAAGCACGCAAAAGGGCACAAAGGTTTAAAAACCATTACCGAGAGTGGCCGCCTTTCCTCTATCTTATGCCCTCTTGCCCTGTGCAACAGCACGTTATTCAACAGCCAGCAGAGCTGACACAACATCAAGACAGGAAAGATATTTTTATGGTTGATCAATCTAAAGCGGCGCCCATTGAGGCCGAACAGCCGGAAAAACTCCGGCGCAACCTGCATAACCGTCACATCCAGCTTATCGCCATCGGCGGTGCCATTGGCACCGGTCTGTTCATGGGCTCCGGTAAAACCATCAGCCTGGCGGGTCCGTCGATCATCTTCGTTTATATGATCATCGGTTTTATGCTGTTCTTTGTGATGCGCGCCATGGGTGAGCTGCTGCTCTCCAACCTTGAGTACAAATCCTTCAGCGACTTTGCCGCCGATCTGCTCGGGCCGTGGGCCGGTTATTTCACCGGCTGGACTTACTGGTTCTGCTGGGTGGTGACCGGCATCGCCGACGTGGTGGCGATCAGCGCTTATTTCCAGCTGTGGTTCCCGGACTTCTCGATCTGGATGAGCGCGCTGCTGTGCGTGTTTGTTTTCCTTGCCCTGAACATCGCCACGGTAAAACTGTTTGGCGAGATGGAGTTCTGGTTCGCCATTATCAAAATTGTCGCCATCGTGGCGTTAATCATCACCGGGATTGTGCTGGTCAGCCTGCACTACCCTTCGCCGAACGGGAGCCACGCGGCGCTGAGCAATATCTGGGATCACGGCGGCATGTTCCCGAAAGGGCTGAGCGGTTTCTTTGCCGGCTTCCAGATTGCGGTGTTTGCCTTTGTCGGCATTGAACTGGTGGGCACGGCGGCGGCGGAGACCAAAGATCCGCATAAAGTTCTGCCGCGCGCCATCAACGCGATCCCGCTGCGCATCATCATGTTCTACGTGCTGGCGCTGCTGGTGATCATGGCGGTGACGCCGTGGAACCAGGTCATGCCGGATCGCAGTCCGTTCGTTGAAATGTTTGTGCTGATTGGCCTGCCGGCCGCTGCCAGCATCGTTAACTTTGTGGTGCTGACCTCCGCAGCCTCCTCAGCCAACAGCGGCATCTTCTCCACCAGCCGCATGCTGTATGGCCTGGCGGAACAGGGCGTGGCGCATAAAGCGTTTGGCCGCCTTTCAGCGCGCGCGGTGCCGACCACCGGCCTGTTCTTCTCCTGCCTGTGTCTGCTGGCTGGCGTGGCGTTGATCTATCTGATTCCGGATGTGATGACGGTCTTCACCATGGTGACCACGGTCTCGGCGATTCTGTTTATGTTTGTCTGGACCATTATCCTGTGCAGCTACCTGGCCTACCGCAAACAGCATCCGCAGCGTCATGCGGCGTCACGCTTCAAAATGCCACTCGGCAAGCTGATGTGCTGGGTGTGCATGGCTTTCTTTGCCTTTGTGCTGGTGCTGCTGACACTGCAGGAAGATACGCGCCAGGCGCTGATGGTGACGCCACTGTGGTTTGTGGTGCTGACCATGGGCTGGCTGCTACGCCGGCGTAAAGCCTGATCCACCTAAACGAAAAGGCCCGGTTATCCGGGCCTTTTTCGTTATAAGCGTTCTGTGAATTTGTGCCACGCCTGCGCCAGCGACGGCCGCAGCGAATCTTCCCGCTGTGGTGCTGCTGCCGGCGCTGCGGCGGAACCGAGATTAAAGGTAAAGGTGTAATCCGGCTCTTCCCCCATGCGCAAATCCACAATCAGCGTATCGTTGCCCTGCTGGCGCATGGCATAAAATCCATGGCTGAACCACGCAACGCGTTCCGCGTGCCACTGGCCTTTAAACGGCGCAAAAAGCGCGGGATGGCGATCGTACCAGCGGATCTGTAAGGGACGATCGGGCGACAGTAGCGACCACCAGGCTTCCCCGTAGCGCTGCGGCGTGATAATCACCGTGCGCCACACCAGCGTATTAAACGCGGTGGGCGTCACCAGCAGTTGCTGCGGCTGCACGTCCTGCTGCGTCAGCTGGTGCTCAATATGCCGGGTAGCAATACTTTGCGCCACCATACTCCAGCCCAGGTACAGTGTGCTGATGAGCAATCCGGCCTGATTCCAGCGTAGCCCGCACGCATCCCGCCGCCACAGTGCGACGATCAGGGCGAACAGCAGCGGCAGCGTATAGAGCGGATCGATGATGAACATGCTGCCGATGGCGAACGGGTAATCGGTCAGCGGCAGCCCGAGCTGCGTGCCGTACACCGTGGTCAGGTCCAGCAGCGGATGCGTGATCAATGCCAGCCAGATGGCGAGGCACCAGGCTCGCCAGTGCTGCCGGCTGCGCGTCGCGCCAGCCACCAGCCAGCCAAATAACGGTGCCACCAGCGTCAGCCACAGCAGCGCGTGGCTCTCGGTGCGGTGCAGCGTCATGTTGCGGATGGCATCGCCGTGGTCGATAAACACGTCGAGGTCCGGCAGCGTGCCCGCGATCGCCCCCGCCAGCGCCGCCTGCCACAGCGGCACGCGTTTGCCCATTACGGCCACGGTCACCGCCGCGCCCAGCGTTAGTTGTGATAGCGAATCCATGCACTCTCCTGGTCAGCCTTCGGGATCAGCGCACGCGGATCCCTTCAATGATCATGCGCTGAACGTTATCCAGCGTCCGGGCAAAAAATTCCGCATCGTTTAGCGTCTGGCCGGTGATGGCTTCCACCTGAGACGCGAAATCAGCGTAGTGCTGCGTGGTCGCCCATAGCAGAAAGAACAGATGCTGCGGCTGCACGCCGGCAATACGCCCTTCGGCGATCCACTGTTCGATAATCGCCGCTTTGTCATCCACCAGCGCTTTTAAATCCCCCGCCAGCTCGCCCTTCAGCAGCGGCGCGCCCTGCAGCATCTCCAGACAGAACAGGCGCGATGCCTGCGGGTGGTCACGCGACACTTCCAGCTTGAGACGAATATAGTTGCGGATGGCCACCAGCGGATCCTGGTCATGACGCAGCGCACGCAGCGGCGCCAGCCACACATCAAGAATCTCTTTCAGTACCGCCACATACAGCACTTCTTTTGACGGATAGTAGTAAAGCAGGTTGGTTTTTGAGACGTCCGCGCGCTCAGCCACTTTATCCAGACTGGTGCCGTGAATGCCAAACTGCGAGAAGAAGGCCAATGCCGCTTCCAGAATAGCTGCCCGTTTCGCCGCAACGGCCCGCGATCGGCGTCCTGGCTTTTTTTCATCGCTTTTCACACTGTTACCTCTTCCATCCTGCGAAATCGCATCATAACAAACGCCCTGTTTCCTGCCTAATGCTGTGCCCTGCACCTTTTTCGCTCAGGTGACGCATGAAAAACGTGCAATTTGTTTTGACCAGATGGTCTGTTTTGGACCAGTCACTCAGGATTCACCACATCGCTAATTTTAACTGATTGTTATGTATCACTTTTAAAATTGTGGCACAGGCTTTGCAATTTTGTGATCGAGCGCCGCCCGCAGGATGCGTGCAGGAAGCAACGCAGCGCGTGAAGCAATCCATGTTCAATGCAGAGAGGTTTCACATGAAAATTGGCGTTTTCGTTCCGATTGGCAACAATGGCTGGCTCATCTCCACGCATGCCCCGCAATACAAGCCGACCTTTGAGCTCAACAAAGCGATTGTGCTCAAGGCTGAGCACTATCACTTCGACTTTGCCCTGTCGATGATTAAGCTGCGCGGCTTCGGCGGCAAAACCGAATTCTGGGACCACAACCTGGAGTCCTTCACCCTGATGGCCGGGCTGGCCGCGGTGACCTCACGCATTGAAATCTACGCCACCGCCGCCACCCTGACGCTGCCGCCTGCCATCGTGGCGCGCATGGCCGCCACCATCGACTCCATCTCGGGCGGCCGCTTCGGCGTCAATCTGGTGACCGGCTGGCAGAAGCCGGAGTATGAGCAGATGGGGCTGTGGCCGGGCGATGAATATTTTGCCAGCCGCTACAACTACCTGACGGAGTACGTCACGGTGCTGCGCGACCTGTGGGGCACTGGCCAGAGCGACTTCAAAGGTGAGTTCTTCACCATGAACGACTGTCGCGTCAGTCCGCAGCCGCAGAAGCCGATGAAGGTGATTTGCGCCGGGCAAAGTGATGCCGGCATGGCCTTTTCGGCGCAATACGCTGATTACAACTTCTGCTTCGGCAAGGGCGTCAATACCCCGACCGCCTTTGCACCCACCGCCGCACGCATGAAACAGGCCGCGGACAAAACCGCGCGCGACGTCGGTTCCTACGTGCTGTTTATGATTATCGCCGCCGAAAGCGACGAAGCCGCGCGCGCGAAATGGGAACACTACAAAGCCGGCGCAGACGAGGAAGCCCTCGCCTGGCTCACCACGCAGAGCCAGCAGGACACCAAATCCGGCAGCGACACCAATGTGCGCCAGATGGCCGATCCGACCTCTGCCGTCAACATCAATATGGGCACGCTGGTCGGCTCCTATGCCAGCGTGGCACGCATGCTGGATGAAGTGGCGCTGGTGGAGGGCACCGAAGGCGTGCTGCTGACCTTTGATGATTTCCTGCAGGGCATTGAAGATTTTGGTGAACGTATCCAGCCGCTGATGGCGTGTCGCCGCGCGCTGATTGACGCCCACAAGGAGGTTGCATAATGAATACCGTCGTTTGTGCCCACAGCACCAGCCAGCCTGCAGTGACTCTGCCGGCGCGCCCGGAAGCCATCGCCCTGCCACCGGCGCAAAGCGCGCTGATTGTGGTGGATATGCAGAACGCCTACGCCAGCCAGGGCGGCTATCTCGATCTGGCCGGGTTTGATGTCTCCGCCACGCAGCCGGTTATCGCCCGGATTCATCAGGCGGTCACCGCCGCCCGCGCGGCAGGGATGCAGATTATCTGGTTCCAGAACGGCTGGGATAATCAGTATGTCGAAGCCGGTGACGCCGGTTCGCCCAATTTCCATAAATCCAACGCGCTGAAAACCATGCGCCAGCGGCCGGAGCTGCACGGCACGCTGCTGGCAAAAGGCGGCTGGGATTATGCGCTGGTGGATGAGCTGGTACCGCAAGCGGGCGATATCGTGCTGCCCAAACCGCGCTACAGCGGCTTTTTCAACACGCCGCTCGACAGCATGCTGCGCAGCCGCGGTATTCGTCATCTGGTGTTTACCGGCATTGCCACCAACGTCTGTGTGGAATCGACGCTGCGCGACGGCTTTTTCCTCGAGTATTTCGGCGTGGTGCTGGCCGATGCCACCCATCAGGCCGGACCGTCGTTTGCTCAGCAGGCGGCGCTGTTCAACATTGAAACCTTTTTTGGCTGGGTCAGCGATACCGACACCTTCTGCGAGGCGCTGAAGTCGTAACCGCCGTTTCACTTGCACGCTTAATAATAAGGACTCTGAGTCATGCCTAAAACAGTGATTATTCCTCCCGGCACCACGACGCCGATCGCTCCGTTTGTACCCGGCACCTTAGCCGATGGCGTGGTGTACGTTTCCGGTACGCTGCCGTTCGATGCCGACAACAACGTGGTGCACGTCGGGGATGCGGCGGCGCAAACCCGCCACGTGCTGGAAACCATCCAAAAAGTGATCGAGACCGCCGGTGGCAGCCTGCAGGACGTCACTTTCAACTCGATTTTCATCACCGACTGGAGCAACTACGCGGCGGTAAACCAGGTATATGCCGACTATTTCCCCGGCGACAAACCGGCGCGCTTCTGTATTCAGTGCGGTCTGGTGAAACCCGATGCGCTGATTGAAATCGCCAGCGTGGCACACATTGGCCGGCAGGAGGCGTAATGCATCTGGACATTCAGGGATTAAGCGCGCCCGACGCGCCGACGCTGGTACTGTCGTCCGGGCTGGGCGGCGTGGCCGCTTTCTGGCAACCGCAGCTGGCGGCACTGACGCCGCACTATCGCGTGGTGACCTACGATCAGCGCGGCACCGGTCGCAGCCCCGATACGCTGCCGGAAGGTTACAGCATGGCGATGATGGCAGCGGAACTGGCCGACGCGCTGGCGGAGCACGGCATCGAACAGTATGACATCGTGGGCCATGCGCTTGGCGGGCTGATTGGCCTGCAGCTGGCACTCGATTATCCGCAGCGCGTGGGACGCGTGGTGGTGATTAACGGCTGGCTGGCGCTGGATGCCCACACCGAGCGCTGCTTCCAGGTGCGCCAGGATCTGCTGCTCAACGTTGGTGTTGAAGCGTTTGTGCGCGCGCAGCCGCTGTTTCTTTATCCGGCCGAATGGCTGGCACGCCATCAGTCGCGCATCAGCGCGGAGGATGTGCATCACGTGGCGCATTTCCAGGGCATGGAGAACCTGCTGCGGCGTCTGCACGCGCTGAAATCGGCCGATTTCCGTCCGCACGCCTCGCGAATCACCCAGCCGGTGCTGGCGATATGCAGTCAGGATGACCTGCTGGTGCCGTGGAGCTGCTCGCCGCAGCTGGCGCAGGCGCTGCCCAACGGCAGCCTGATTGAGATGCCGTGGGGCGGCCATGCCATGAGCGTGACCGATGCCGACAACTTTAATGCGCTGCTGCTGCGCTGGCTGGCGGACACCACCACGCCGGCTCGCCGCGCCAGCTAATCACGGAGCCGATGATGAGCGTACATGAACTGCCCCTGCTGCCCGAAGTGAGCCAGCAGGCTTTCCGCGATGCCATGTCCGGCCTGGGCGCGGCGGTCAATATCATCACAACCGACGGTCCAGCCGGACGCGCCGGTTTTACCGCCACCGCGGTGTGCAGCGTCAGTGATACGCCGCCGACGCTGCTGGTTTGCCTCAATCGCAACGCGTCGGTGTGGCCCCTCTTCCGCGATAACGGCGTGCTGTGCGTGAACACGCTGGCCGCCGGGCAGGAGTCATTGTCGACGCTGTTTGGCGGCAAAACCCCGATGACCGAACGTTTCGCCGCCGCCCGCTGGCACACGCAGCGCAGCGGCGCACCGCTGCTGCAGGGGGCGCTGATGGCGTTCGACTGCACCATCACGCAGGTCGTCAGCGTGGCGACACACGACATTCTGTTTTGCAACGTGATGGCGCTGGAGCGCCATGATGCCCAGCCCGGTCTGATGTGGTTTGACCGTCGCTACCATGCCCTTTCACGGCAGGACGCCCGCTAACGCCGCACCGTGCGGCCCGGTTCGACCACTACCCTGGAGAAGACGATGGCGAGTTCCTGGTTCCCCCGCTGGCAGAAAAAGTCAGCCATGAGCGATAACGGGCTGATTGCCCCCGACGAAACCCTGCCGCTCGGGCAGACGTTCGTGCTGGGCCTGCAGCATGCGGTAGCAATGTTTGGCGCAACGGTGCTGATGCCGCTGCTGATGGGGCTGGATCCCAACCTGGCGATTCTGGTTTCCGGTATCGGCACCCTGCTGTTCTTTGTCATTACCGGTGGTCGCGTGCCGAGTTATCTCGGATCGAGCGCCGCGTTTGTCGGCGTGGTGATCGCCATTACCGGCTTCAACGGTCAGGGGCTCAATCCCAACCTGGCGCTGGCGCTGGGCGGCGTTATTGCCTGCGGCGCGCTCTACACGCTGATTGGGCTGGTGGTGATGAAAGTGGGTACCGGCTGGATTGAACGGCTGATGCCACCGGTGGTAACCGGCGCGGTAGTGATGGCCATCGGCCTTAACCTGGCACCGATTGCGGTGCACAGCGTCTCCGCCTCGATGTTTGATAGCTGGATGGCGGTGATGACGGTGCTGTGCATCGGGCTGGTGGCGGTATTTACCCGCGGCATGGTGCAGCGGCTGCTGATTCTGGTCGGACTGATTGTCGCCTGGGCGCTGTACGCTCTGCTGACCAACGTGATGGGCTTCGGCAAGCCGGTGGATTTCAGCCGCGTGGCCAGCGCCGCGTGGTTTGGTCTGCCGCACACCACCGCGCCGGTATTTGATATGCAGGCAATCGTGATGATCGCACCGGTGGCGATTATTCTGGTGGCAGAGAACCTCGGCCATATTAAAGCGGTGGCGGGCATGACCGGGCGCAATCTCGATCCGTGGATGGGACGCGCGTTCGTCGGTGACGGCCTGGCAACCATGCTGTCCGGCTCCATCGGCGGCAGCGGCGTCACCACCTATGCCGAAAACATTGGCGTGATGGCGGTGACCAAAGTCTACTCCACGCTGGCGTTTGTCGCTGCGGCGCTGATTGCGCTGGTGCTGGGCTTTTCGCCTAAGTTCGGCGCGCTCATCCACACCATTCCCGGCCCGGTGATTGGCGGCGCTTCAATTGTGGTGTTTGGCTTAATCGCTGTGGCCGGCGCACGTATCTGGGTGCAAAACCGTGTCGATTTTAGCCAGAACAGCAATCTGATTATGGTGGCCACCACGCTGGTGCTCGGCGCCGGGGATTTTGCGCTGAAGATTGGCAGCTTTACCCTCGGCGGCATCGGCACGGCCACCTTCGGTGCCATCATCCTCAACGCAATTCTGCAGCGACGCGGTGCCGCGCTGACCCAGCCGGCGGCGCGCCCGCAGCCTTAAGGCTTCTGCGGTGCCTGCTCCGGCACCGCTTTTTTGCGCCGCAGGCGCAGTTCACTGACAATCACCCCGCAGACAATCAGTGCGCCGCCCAGCAGCGCCGCCGCCGGTAACCGTTCGCCGGCAATGCGTCCGACCACACCGGCCCACACCGGCTCGCCGGCATAAATCACCGTGGCGCGCGTCGGCGAGACGCTGCGCTGCGCCCAGTTCATGGTGACCTGAATCAGCGCGCTGGCCGCGCCGAGGCCCAGCGCGCTGAAAAGCAGCGGCGCCGATAGCGTGGGTAAAGATTCGCCGTTGGGCAGCATCAGCACGAAGGCGCAGGCCGAAGCCACCAGCAGCTGTACCAGCGTCACGCGGCGCACATCGACCTGTCCGGCGTAGCGACTGATAAGAATGATCTCGGCGGCAATGGCGAGGGTGCTGAGCAGCGTGGCGATCTCGCCGGCATTCAGCGTCAGGCTGCCATCCTGCGGACCCGCCACCAGCACCAGACCGGTGAACGCCAGCAAAATTCCCAGCCACGCCATCAGGCCCGGCGGCCGGCGCAGAAACAGCCACTGCAACAGCGGCACTACCGGCACGTAAAGTGCCGTCAGAAACGCCGACTGGCTGCTGGAAATGGTTTGCATACCCCAGGTTTGCAATCCGTAACCACCGGCAATCGCCACGCCAATCAGCGTACCAGCTTTGATTTCCAGCCAGGTAATGTGGCGCAAAGAGCGGCGAAAGAAAAAGGCCAGCAGCAGCGAGGCGGTAGCGAAACGCAGCCCGACAAAAAAGAACGGCCCCGAGTGCGCCATGGCGCGATGCACCACCAGAAAGGTGCCACCCCAGACCATAGTGATAAAAATAAGTACCAGCTCCTGACGCGTAATACGCAGGCTGAGGCGGGAAGTGGAAGCAGACATAACGCACCAGAATAGAGGACTGGCGCACATTTTTGCTGATTAGCCGGGCAAATTGCAATCATTGTAACCGCCGGGCGTACCCGGCGGCCGGGGATACCGTCACAGACGCACTATTTTTTCGCGCGGCTGCGTCCCCCCTTTTCACCTGCTTCGGCAGCACGCTGCGGATCATTTCTGAAATTCCCGCCGCTGTTTTTACCGCCTTTCCGACCCGCTTCCGCGGCCCTTTCGCGATCTTCCGCGAAGTTGCCTGATCCTCCACGATGTTGAGCCATCATTTCCTCCAGGTATTGAGCATAGGTGGTGAAGACATTTCACTGCGCTAACAGTGTCAGGTCAGGTGCGCACTATCTCGCCACACCCGCTTAAAGCATAGCCAATGGATGCGCACAATCAGGCACATATTCATACTTTGCAACAGATAAACCGCTTAGCATCGTTTTTATGGTGAGATATTCAGCTGAAAAACAAGCGGTTAGCGGCAGAAGTCGCAGCGCGATCTCCGTGACTGTTCAACGGCTGACCAGCATAGCGCGCAGCCTCTTCTATACTTCTTTCTGTTCCTTACACCACAGGATGAAAACACGATGGCAAAAATTCTGGTGCTTTATTACTCCATGTACGGACATATCGAAACCATGGCTAACGCGGTGGCGGACGGTGCGAAGAGCGTGAGCGGTGCCGAAGTCACCATTCTGCGCGTGCCGGAAAGTATGGATGCCGAACGGTTTGCTCAGGTCGGCGGGAAGGTTAATCAGCTGGCGGCGGAAGCCAAACCGGACGATCTGCCGCAGTACGATGCCATCATCGTCGGCACTCCGACGCGCTTCGGCAACATGTCCGGTCAGATGCGTAATTTCTGGGACCGCACCGGCGGCCTGTGGGCCTCTGGCGCGCTGTACGGCAAGATTGCCAGCGTGTTTGCGTCTACCGGCACTGGCGGCGGTCAGGAGCAGACTATCACCTCGGTGTGGACCACCCTGGCACATCACGGCATGGTGATTGTGCCCATCGGCTACGGCACCAAAGAGTTGTTTGATATTTCGCAGGTGCGTGGCGGTACGCCGTATGGCGCAACCACGCTGGCGGGCGGTGATGGATCGCGCCAGCCCTCGGCGGAAGAACTGGAAATTGCCCGTTATCAGGGCCAATACGTCGCCGGTCTGGCGGTAAAACTGAAAGGATAAATTCCCAACAGGAGAGAGTTATGGCAACAGAACAGTTTAAAGCTCACCACGTGGGCGAATGGGCGACCTTACGTCACACCTCACCGGAAATCGCTGAAGCAATTTTCGAAGTGGCGAATTATGACGAACGGCTTGCCGAAGAGATCTGGCGCCAGCAAGGCAGCGATGAGGTGTTATTCCGCGCGTTTGAGAAAACCGACCAGGACGTCCTGACGTGGGACGATAAGCCGGTCGAACGCAAAAACATCTGAAGCACAGGCGGGCATGTCCCGCCTTCTCATTTTTAGCCGTCAGGGAGCCTTTATGTCAGCCTATCAAAGCATTAATCCGGCCAATAATCAGCTGCTGAAAACCTGGCCATCACACGATGACAGCTACGCGCAGCAGGCGCTGCATACCGCCGATGCGCTCTACCATTCGCCGTGGAGCAAAGGCGATATTCAGCCGCGTCTGCAGGTGCTGCAGCGTCTGGCAGAGTTGATCGACCAGCGCAGCGAAGAGCTGGCCACCATCGCCAGCAAAGAGATGGGTAAGCTGATTGGCCAGAGTCGCGGCGAAGTGAAAATCTGCGCCAGCATCGCGCGCTATTATGCCGAACACGCGGCAAGGCTGTTGCAGGCACAGCCCTATCCCAGCGATGTCGGTGACGCATGGCTCGAATACCATCCGATTGGCGTAGTGGTGGCCGTCGAGCCGTGGAATTTTCCCTATTATCAGCTGATGCGCGTGCTGGCACCGAATCTGGCACTGGGCAATCCGGTGCTGGCGAAACATGCCAACATTGTGCCGCACTGCGCCGACGTGTTTGAAAAGCTGGTGCTGGAAGCCGGTGCGCCGCAGGGCGCGTGGACCAATCTGTTTATCTCTAACCAGCAGGTGGCCGATCTGATTGCCGATCCGCGCGTGCAGGGTGTGGCGCTCACCGGTTCAGAGCGCGCTGGCAGCGCGGTGGCTGAGCAGGCCGGTAAGCACCTGAAAAAATCCACGCTGGAGCTGGGTGGTAACGATGTGTTTGTGGTGCTGGACGATGCCGACATTGATGAAGCGGTGCGCCAGGGGGCGCAGGCCCGGCTCAGCAACTGCGGTCAGGTGTGTACCGCGGCCAAGCGCTTTATTCTGCATGAAAAGATTGCCGAAAGCTTTATGGCTAAGTTTAGCGCGGCGCTGCAATCCGCTACGCCCGGCGATCCGTTAGATGAAAAAACCACGCTGGGGCCGCTGTCGTCACAGGATGCACGTGACCGGCTGGTGAAACAGGTGGACGAGGCGGTGGCGCATGGCGCACGCGTGGAGTGCGGTGGACGCGTAATCGACGGCGTCGGCTGCTACTACCAGCCAACCATCCTGACCGGCCTGACGCCGGATAACCCGGCTTATTATCAGGAGTTTTTCGGCCCGGTGGCGCAGGTGTATGTGGTGGCGGACGACCGTGCTGCCGTGGCGCTGGCCAACGACTCACACTACGGTTTGGGCGGTTCCGTGTGGACGCGGGACATTGCGCGCGGGCGCAACATGGCTTCGCAGATTGAGACCGGCATGGTGTTTATCAATTCGCAGAGCGATACCGCGGCTGAGCTGCCGTTCGGCGGCGTGAAGCGTTCCGGCTATGGCCGTGAACTGTCCGATCTCGGGCTGAAGGAGTTTGCTAACCAGAAACTGGTCGTGGTAGCCGGTTAAACGGCATGAAACCACCGTTGAACTGAACGGTGGTTTTATTCGATTGACTGCGGTGCGCGTCAATGCGCAGCCGGTAACAACACAGCAGGGTCGCCGTGCATGGCGACCCTGCTGGCGTTTTAGTTGCTGGCTGCTGCCTGCTGTTGCGCGGGTTTAGCGTCCGCCTCCGGCTTCGCCGGCGCTGCCTCAGCCTGCGCTTTCTGCGCCGCTGCAGCATCGGCTTTCGCCTTCTCCTCTGCGGCCTTCTGAGCGCTGGCCTTCTCAGCTTTGGCTTTGTCGTCCGCCGCTTTTTGCGCCGCGGCCTTGTCCGCCTTCACTTTTTCCTCGGCGGCTTTGGCGTCAGCAGCTTTCTGCGCTGCAGCTTTATCAGCCGCGGCTTTGTCAGCTGCCGCTTTATCCGCGCTGGCCTGATCCGCTTTGGCCTGTGCGTCATCGCTGGCTGCCGGCGCGGCAGCAGGCTGTGCGGCCGGTGCCGGTGCGGCTGGCTGCAGCGGTGTACCCTGCAGCGCGTTGTTCAGCGCGCTGGTGAACTGATCCCAGCTGCAGTAGCCGTTGGCGTCAGTGTCACACCCCGCCAGTTGCAGCGTAACGCGCTTCGGTGGGTTCTTCAGGCTCAGCACATCGGCATTACGCAGCTGATCCGCCGTCTGATAGACATACTCCACTTTCAGCAGGTCTTTATTGCTCTTTGCATCGTGCCAGCGTTCAAACACCACCTGGCCGCCAATCGGGGTTTTCTCGTCGTTACCCGGCAGCTCGTACGGCTTAACCTGCAGCGCGCTCAGCAATGACGCGATATTCGAATCGTGTCCGACCATCAGCGTGACTTTTGGCGCGGTGGCTTTATCCTGATCGACCAATTGACTGCGGATGTAATCCACCAGCGGGGCGGCAACGTCACGCGCCACTTCCGGCGCGGTAAACAGCGCATCCTGATAGCCATTCTTGATCGCCGCCAGCTCTTTCCACTGCTCAGGCGTTTTGATTTGTCCCCAGGCAACCTGATCCGCCGGGAAACCTTCGTAATATTGCAGCGTAAAGGCGTCGACCAGCGAGTTACCCACTTTCAGCGGGCCATTGACGCCGGGCTCTTTGCCGTTTTCCGCGCTAAAGGTGTTGTCGCCGCTGCTCAGGTCGCACTGTTTCTTGCCGTTACAGGCCGGGGCTGATTTGTAATCGACGATTTTTTCCAGCCGCTGGAAGGCCGGCTTCAGCGCCAGCTTCTCATTAGCTGCGGTCATCGCCGCCAGCGCTTTCTTGTTAAACGCTTCGCTGCCATCGGTGATTACCGGATTGAAGATCGGGTCCATAGTGCCCATCGCATCCTGATGGGTGACAGCGATATCGCAGCCCGGGAAAGCACCGGTGACGAAATACTGCGCCGTCGCGACGGTGCGCTGCAGGCTGTTGGCATAGACAAAAATGTTGCTGCTGTCCGGACAGGTGCCGTTCTGTACCAGCCCCTGCTGAGCCAGCCACTGACGGATGTAGTTACCCATGTAGACTTCCAGCACGCCGCCTTTGGTGGTCAGCTCACCGCCGGGCACATCCCATTGCGGCCAGCTTTTTTTCGTCGCCTGCTCCAGCACGCTGCCGTTGTTGGCCAGCGGGGCACGCAGGTTGTGACGACTCAGCATCAGGACCTGCTGCAGTTGCATGTCGCCATCCGCGGCGTAAGCGCTCATACCCATCGGCAGCGCCGCGATCACTGACAGCGCGCAAAGACTCAGTTTCTTGATCATTGTGCCTATTCCATAATTCATCAGGGAAACACTCTGGCATTCAAGCGATTAGCTCGCCAAAGAGCGAATTACCGCACAGTGTAACCCAGCTTGCCTGAGAAAATCGCCAGATGTTTGCAAAAACCGTGCATCGACTATAGCAGTAAACGCGCTGGCCGTCGGGTTACGGCAGCAGATTGAAAAGCTTCAGGATGTTTTTCAGAAGGATGGAAAGCAGAAAAGCGAAAAGCCCGCATCGCTGCGGGCTTCTCTTATATGGCGGAGGAACAGAGATTCGAACTCTGGGATGGTTTCCCATCGGCGGTTTTCAAGACCGCTGCCTTAAGCCACTCGGCCATCCCTCCTGAAATCTTTTTGTCACCTCACACTGCGAGAGTGTGAAGTGGCGGAGGAGGAGAGATTCGAACTCTCGGATGGTTTCCCATCGGCGGTTTTCAAGACCGCTGCCTTAAGCCGCTCGGCCACCCCTCCGCAATGAGGCGCACTATAAACATCCCCCCGAACGATGTAAAGCATCCAGTGATTCGTTCGCCTGAAAAACAGTCAAAAATGATTTTTTTGCCGTCTTAATCGTCATTCTGCTCAGGGAAACAGCAATTTATCGCGTAAAGATGGGTAAAACGCCTTTTCTGTCCTCTGACCGTTGCGTATTCTCAGGCCATATTTGGTGTTCTCTCTCTAACAGGAGCGCATGATGGACAGAATAATTAGCTCGTCACAGCAGCAGTCGCTACTCAGCACCCATAAAGTGCTGCGCAATACTTATTTCTTACTTGGCCTGACGCTGGCGTTTTCCGCCGTCACCGCCACGCTCAGCACCGTCTACGCCCTGCCCTCGCCGGGACTGATTCTGATGCTGGTGGGCTTTTACGGGCTGATGTTTCTGACCTATCGCCTGGCGAACAGCCCGGCGGGTATTCTGGCCGCGTTTGCCTTTACCGGCTTCCTCGGTTACTGCCTCGGTCCGATTCTCAGCTCGTTCCTCACCGCCGGTATGGGTGATGTTATCGCCATGGCGCTGGGCGGTACCGCGCTGGTGTTCTTCTGCTGTTCCGCCTATGTCCTGACCACGCGTCGCGACATGTCTTTCCTCGGCGGCATGATGATGGCCGGCTTTGTGGTGCTGCTGGTGGCCGTGGTTGCCAATATCTTCCTGCAGCTGCCCGCGCTGCACCTGGCGATCAGCGCCCTGTTTATTCTGTTCTCTGCCGGTGCCATTTTGTGGGAAACCAGCAACATCATTCAGGGCGGTGAAACCAACTACATTCGCGCCACCGTCAGCCTGTATGTCTCGCTGTACAACATCTTTGTCAGCCTGCTGAGCCTGCTGGGCTTTGCCAACCGCGACTAAGACGTAAAGCACGCACCGTTAAACCCCGCTCCGGCGGGGTTTTTGCTTTTTATCCGCCGCCGCCTTTACAATGGGCGCGCTGACGATATGAGGAAACAACGTGATTTTTGCCGGTAAAGAGATTGCCACTGACGCGGAAGGCTATCTGAAAAATAGCGCCGACTGGAGTGAAGCGCTGGCGCAGGCCATCGCCCAGCAGGAAGCGATTGAGATGAGTGAAGCGCACTGGGAAGTGGTGCACTTTGTGCGTGATTTTTATCAGCAGTTTAATACGTCGCCGGCGGTGCGCATGCTGGTCAAAGCCATGGCGCAAAAATATGGCGAAGAGAAAGGCAACAGCCGCTATCTGTTTCGCCTGTTCCCGGAAGGTCCGGCCAAACAGGCCACAAAAATCGCCGGCCTGCCAAAACCGGCGAAGTGTCTGTGATCACCCGGTAGTAAACCGCGTCGGCCGCTCCGCCAGCTGATGCGGCTCCACCAGCACCTTATCGACCCGGGCACTGGGCGGTCCGCCCGCCTTCAGCCATGCAATCAGTGACTCCACCTGCTGTGCTTCTCCCGCCGCCAGCACCTCCACGCTGCCATCGGCCAGATTATGCGCATAGCCGGTGACGCCCAGCGCGTTCGCCTGCGCCTGGGTGTAATAACGGAAGCCCACGCCCTGCACCCTGCCGTGTACCCAGATTTTATAACCTGTCGTCGCCATGGCGATCTCCCCTTTGTGCGTTGCATTTTGCCGCCATCCACCGGAAAATGGCGCCTCATTTTTTCAGGTAAGCATAGCAAACATGACCGTTCGATTGATTCTCGCTAAGGGACGTGAAAAATCCCTGCTCCGCCGCCATCCGTGGGTGTTCTCCGGGGCCGTTGCCCGTATGGAAGGTAAAGCCCAGTCGGGTGAAACCATTGATATCTGTGACAGCAACGGCAAATGGCTGGCCCGCGCCGCCTACTCTCCTCAGTCACAAATTCGCGCGCGCGTCTGGAGCTGGCAACAGGATGAGTCAATCGACATCGCCTTCTTTGTGCGCACGCTGCAAAAAGCCCAGCAGTGGCGCGACTGGCTGGCACAGCGCGACGGGCTGGACAGCTATCGCCTGATTGCCGGCGAGTCCGATGGATTGCCGGGCGTCACGATTGATCGCTTCGGTAATTTCCTGGTGCTGCAACTGCTGTCGGCCGGGGCGGAGTATCAGCGCCCGGCTCTCGTCTCGGCGCTGCAGCAGTGCTATCCCGACTGTGCCATCTACGACCGTTCTGACGTGGCAGTGCGCAAGAAAGAGGGACTGGAGCTGGCGCAGGGTCCGGTAAGCGGTGAACTGCCGCCTGCGCTGCTGCCGATAACCGAGCACGGCATGCAGCTGCTGGTGGATATTCAGGGCGGTCACAAAACCGGTTATTACCTCGATCAGCGCGACAGCCGTTTTGCCACCCGTCGTTATGCGGAAAATGCCCGCGTGCTTAACTGCTTCTCCTACACCGGCGGCTTTGCGGTCTCTGCTCTGCTCGGCGGCTGCCGGGAAGTGATCAGCGTGGATACCTCGCAGGATGCGCTTGACGTGGCAAAACAGAACGTGGCGCTTAACGGGCTGGATGTCTCACGCGCGCAGTTCCTGCGTGACGATGTGTTCAAACTGCTGCGTCGCTACCGCGACAGCGGCGAGAAGTTCGACATGATCGTTATGGATCCGCCGAAATTCGTCGAAAATAAAAACCAGCTGATGGGCGCCTGCCGCGGCTATAAAGACATCAACATGCTGGCGATGCAGCTGCTGAATCCGGGCGGCATTCTGCTGACTTTCTCCTGTTCCGGGCTGATGGCCACCGAGCTGTTCCAGAAAATTATCGCCGATGCCGCTGTTGATGCCGGTCGTGATGTACAATTTATAGAGCAGTTCCGTCAGGCAGCCGACCATCCGGTGATCGCCAGCTATCCTGAAGGGCTTTATCTGAAAGGCTTTGCCTGTCGCGTGCTGTGACTTGAAAACGCTGTCCCTGCCCCCATATCGGTGGCAGGGCAAAGTTTTGGGAGGTCACAATGATTGCCAGTAAATTTGGAATTGGACAGCAGGTCCGGCACCGTCTCTCCGGGGTGCTCGGCGTGATTGTGGATGTCGACCCGGAGTATTCGCTGGACGATCCGCAACTGGATGAGGTCGGCGCGACGGAATCGCTGCGTGCGGCCCCCTGGTATCACGTAGTGATGGAAGATGAGGAAGGCGAACAGGTGCATACCTATATCGCTGAGATTCAGCTGGCCGGCGAAACCTCGTTCGAACATCCGGAACAGCCCTCCATGGATGAGCTGGCCGCTTCGATCCGCCAGCAGCTGCAGGCACCCAGCCTGCGGCATTAACGGTACGGCGACGCCGCGTCGCCGTTTGTCTTTACCGCGTTACGCCCAGCCGCGGGATTTCTATCTTCGGGCAGCGATCCATCACCACCGTCAGCCCGGCATCACGCGCCAGCACCGCCGCCTGCTCATTAATCACGCCCAGCTGCAGCCACAGAGTTTTGGCGCCGATAGCAATCGCTTCCTGCGCCACGCCCCATGCCGCTTCGGAATTGCGGAACACATCCACCATGTCGATCTTGCCCGGGATCTCCGTCAGCGTGCCATACACGGTCTGGCCCAGCAGCTGCTGTCCCGCCAGCTTCGGGCTCACCGGCACCACGTCATAACCCTGATCGAGCAGGTATTTCATTACGCCATAGCTGGCACGCTCAGTGCGATCGCTGGCACCGACCAGCGCGATGCGTTTGGTTTGCGTCAGGACATCGCGAATCGTTTGATCGTTCATGTTTTTCTCCTTGTTCACTCGCCTGAGTGTAGATGCCATTGCGCGCTAAAGTGCAAGCGCAGCGCACGAAAAGTTTGCGCGGCGACACGAATAAATATGTTAAAATGTAAATTAACTGCCATAATGTAATAATTTGCTACACATCGCCCTTTTTCCCCTGTTCCGGGAGTTGAAATGAAGCTGTCTCTGGCTGTTACGGGTTTGCTGTTGCTGCTCGTATCGGCAACCTGCCATGCCATCACCCTGAAGCTCGATCCGCAGATCGACCTGCTGGTGCTGGATGGGCGCAAAATCTCAGGTTCGCTGCTGAAAGGCGCGGACAGCCTTGAGCTGGAGCGCGGTCAGCATCAGTTTCTGTTTCGCGTGGATAAACCCTGCGCCGATGCCACTCACTTCCGCTCAGAACTGATGATCGTCACCTTCACCGCCGACGCCCATTCCGTAGCGATTCGCCTGCCGGCGCTGAATAACCGCCGCGAACGCAGCCTGTTTGATAAATCGTTAAATTTTCAGCTGATTGATGAGCGTGGTAATGAAATAGCCAGCATTCGCGATCGGTTGCCGGGTGAGAGCAGCGGCAATGTTGAACAGGCGATGCTCAATTACAACCGTACGGCGCAGGCGGCCAGCGTGCCGCGCTTTGCGCTGCAGGCGGCCAGCGTACCGGACGCCAGTCTCAGTCTGGATATGGTATGGCAGGACGCCAGTAATTTGCCCGCGCTGCAACGCTGGCTGCAGCGTGTTGATGCCGCCACGCGGCAGCGTTTTATCAGTTGGGTGAAAACCCTACGCGCAAGTTGATAGCAGCTGAACGCCAGGGGTAAACTCGTGCCTTCACTACGTTTGCACGCGCCGAAACAGGAAGCCCCATGGAGCAGACCGTTCGTACCCTGAAAGTTCAGAAACACATCGCCCTCGTTGCCCACGACCACTGTAAAGCCTCGCTGCTGGACTGGGTGAAAATCAATCAAAATGCGCTGCAACCTCACGTGCTATACGCCACCGGCACCACCGGCAACCTGATCAATCGTCACACCGGACTGGATGTGAATGCCATGCTCAGCGGGCCGATGGGCGGCGATCAGCAGGTCGGCGCGCTGATTGCTGAAGGTAAAATTGATGTGCTGTTCTTCTTCTGGGATCCGCTCAATGCAGTACCCCACGATCCGGACGTCAAAGCGCTGCTGCGCCTCGCCACCGTATGGAATATCCCGGTGGCGACCAACCGCGCCACCGCGGATTTCATTATCCATTCGCCGATGTTTGCCAGCGAAGTGACCATCCAGATCCCCGATTATCAGCGCTACCTGACGGAACGCCTGAAAGCCTGATGGCTCAGGCCTTCCGGCTCTGCGCAACGCCCAGTTCGCGCAGGTGTTCGACAAACACGGAAGGCCGCTCTTTATCAAACATCAGCCACACCTGCTGACGCGCGCGCGTGATGGCCACGTAGGCCAGGCGCCGCTCTTCGGCATGCGGAAAATCCTCCGGCTGCGGTAGCAGTCCCTCTTCCATGATCGACTCGCGCGCCTGCGCCGGGAAACCGTCACGCCCTTCGTGCAGCCCCAGCACGATGACAAAACCCGCCTGCTGACCTTTACTGGCGTGGATGGTCATGAAGTCGATACGCAGTTTCGGCCAGCGGGTTTTGGCTTTATCCAGCATGGCCGGACGCAGATGATGGTAACGCGCCAGCAGCAGTACGCGCTCGTCCGGCTTCGCGTAACCGCTCAGCTTGTCGAGCAGCGCTTCCAGTTGCTCCTGCGGCAGCAGCGTAATGGATTTCTTGTTCCCTTTGCTCAGGCTGTTGAGCGGCTTGCGCAGCTGATGCGGATTCTGCTGCACAAAGCGGTTGGCAACGTCACCGATGCGATCGTTGAAGCGGTAGGTGGTATCCAGCACGCAGCGGTCGCCTTCGCCAAAATAGTGATGAAACGCGGTGGTCAGGCTCATCTCCGCGCCGCTAAAGCGATAGATCGCCTGCCAGTCATCGCCGACCGCAAACAAACTGGTGCGCTTATTTTGCTGCCGCAGCGCGCTGAGCAGCGCCGCCCGCTGCGGAGAAATATCCTGGAATTCATCCACCAGAATGTGCTTCCACGGGCTGATAAAGCGGCCCTTCTCCAGTACAGCGATTGCCTGGTGGATCAGCCCGGAGAAATCCACCGCGCCCTCGGCTTTCAGTGCGCTTTTCCATGCTTTCAGCAGCGGCGCCATCAGCCTGACGCGCTTCGTGAAATTGTCGCGCAGCGGCTCTGGCACATCAGCAATCATCGCCGCCTGCGCGCCGCCGTGCATGCGCATCAGGCCGAGCCAGCGCTCCAGCCGCACGGCAAGACGCTGCGCCAGTTTGTCATCCTGCCAGAACGGACCTTCCGGCACGTCCCACGCCAGCTCTTCCTGCAACCACTGTCGCCAGCCGCTGGCCTGCGCTTTTTTGCTGTTGCACTGCTCGCGCCAGTTTTCGATCAGCAACTGACGTCGCGCGCTGCTGTCACTTTCCAGCCGGCTAATGACCGGCTGCTTATTGCTGCCTTCACGAATGATGTGCAGCGCCAGCGCGTGGAACGTACGCGCCTGAATCGCGCTCTCACCCAGCCGCGTCTGGATCCGATCGTTCATCTCTTCCGCCGCCTGGCGACCAAAAGCCAGCAGCAGAATTTGCTCCGGCTGCGCCAGTTTGCGCTGTAACAGCCAGCCGGCGCGCGCCACCAGCACCGAGGTTTTACCGCTGCCCGCGCCAGCCAGCACCAGCAGCGCGTCTTCACCGTTGACCACCGCCTCACACTGCGATGGATTGAGCGGCGTGGTTTCAACGGTGGAGAAGAAGGCGTGATTATCGCTGATCACCCGCGCGCTCCACTCGCGGTTGCGCTGCCGAATTGCGCTCTCGCCCTGCTCAAGCCACTGCTGGCAAAAGCGCCACAGCGTGCGGCAGTTATCAAACTCCTCAAGCCGTGCCAGCGGCAGCGGTAAGGCGGAAAACTGGCGCGTGATGGTCTCTTTTACCGCAGCCAGCTCGCTGCGCTTCAGCCAGCGATCCTGGCCGGTAAACGCGACGATCTCCTGCTGCAGCGCACTCAGCACCTGCGCGCTGATTTCGCTCATCTCGAGGCTCCACTGCTGCCACGCCTGCTGCAGGTAATGGTAAAAACGCTGGGTTTCCTGCCACTCGGTGCCGTGCAACCGCACCACTTTCTCTTCCGGTAACAAGAACTCCAGCTCGCCCCACACCAGGCCGCGTTTACAGGTGATACCAATTAGCTGATTAAACGGGATCAGGTACTCGTGGCGATCGCCGCTGACTTCCACACCGGCAGCCAGCAGTCGCACCCGGTTATAGGGATGCTGTGCCAGCCGTTTGCCCATGGATGTTGCTTTTAGTTCCATCTCCGCACCGTCATGTGGAATTCAATTATCGCGCAGTTTACCTGTCAGACCCTTAGCGCTCCAGCCTTAAAACACGCTAAACTGGGCGACACATATTGCGGATTGCAAAAGGAAAATCGCGTTATGCGCACCGTGCTTAATATTCTGAATTTTGTTCTTGGCGGCTTTATCACCACCCTCGGCTGGCTGCTGGCCACGCTGATCAGCATCGTGCTGATCTTTACCCTGCCGCTGACCCGCTCCTGCTGGGAGATCACCAAACTGTCCCTGCTGCCGTTTGGCAACGAAGCGGTTCACGTTGACGTGCTGCGCCCGGAGAGTAAAAGCCACGTGCTGAACGCTGGCGGCACCTTCCTCAACCTGTTCTGGCTGATTTTCTTTGGCTGGTGGCTGTGCCTGATGCACATTTCGACCGGCATCCTGCAGTGTCTGAGCATCATCGGTATTCCGACCGGCATTGCCCACTTCAAAATCGCCGCTATCGCGCTGTGGCCGGTAGGTCGTCGCGTGGTGTCAGTGGAAGAAGCGCAGGCGGCGCGTGACGCCAACGCGCGGCGCCGCTACTGAGGCTGAAGATGATGCCTGACGCTATGCCCGGCTGGCGCCGTTATCTGTTCAACAGCAGCCTGCGCTACCTGCTGCGCATCTTCTTCGCGCTGGCCGGCTGTGCCGCCGTTCCCTGGTGGCTGCAGCAGATTGAGTGGACCATCCCGCTGACGCTCGGCGTCGTGGCGGCGGCGCTGGCCGATCTTGACGATCGCTGGACCGGCCGCGTGCGCAACCTGCTCATCACGCTGGTGTGCTTCTGCATTGCCTCGGTCTCGGTCGAGCTGCTGTTTCCGCACCCGTGGCTATTTGCTATCGGTCTGGCGCTCTCCAGCTGGGGATTTATTCTACTGGGCGCGCTGGGGCAGCGCTACGCCACCATTGCGTTTGGTGCCCTGCTGATCGCGGTGTACACCATGCTGGGCATTGGCCTGTTTCCGCAGTGGTGGATGCAGCCGGCGCTGCTGCTGATTGGCGCGCTGTGGTACAACCTGCTGACCTTTATCGGCCACCTGATGTTCCCGGTGCGCCCGGTGCAGGAGCAGCTGGCCGCCAGCTTTTCCCAGCTGGCGCGCTATCTGGAAGCCAAGGCCAATCTGTTTGATCCCGACGGCGGTGAGCAGGATGACGCGGCGCTGATCGCCACCGCGATGGTCAATAGCCAGCTGGTGGCGCAGCTCAACCTGACAAAAACCACCATTCAGAGCCGTTTACGCGGCGACCGCGGCTCGCGCAGCACGCGGCGCAGCCTGCATTACTATTTTGTGGCGCAGGATATTCACGAGCGCGCCAGCTCGTCGCATCTGCAATATCACCTGCTGCGCGATGACTGGCGCTACAACGAGGTGCTGTTTCGCTTTCAGCGACTGCTGAACATGCAGGCGCAGGCCTGTCGCCAGCTGGCAGAGAATATCGTGCTGCGCCAGCCGTGGCACCACGATAGCCATTTTGCGCGCAGCTTTGAACGGCTTGAGACCGCCCTGCAGCGCCTGCAACATAACGATCCGCAGGCGACGCACATTCGTCCGCTGTTCTGGTTGCTGCGCAACTTACGCGCCATTGATGCGCAGCTGGCGTCGATCGAATCAGAGCAGCGGCTGGCAGAACCGCTGACGCAGAGCGATCACCATCTGTCGCGCGAAGACTTGAGTGGCTGGGCGGATATCCGTCTGCGCCTCAGTCGCCATCTGAGTCCGACCTCGGCGTTGTTCCGCCACGCGGTGCGCATGTCGCTGGTGCTGTGCGTGGGGTACGCCTTCATTCAGCTTACCGGCCTGCATCGCGGCTACTGGATCCTGCTGACCAGCCTGTTTGTCTGCCAGCCTAACTACAACGCCACACGGCGGCGGCTGGCGCTGCGTATTGGCGGAACCCTGGCCGGTATTGCGATTGGCCTGCCGGTGCTGTGGCTGGTGCCCTCTATTGAGGGCCAGTTAGTTTTGATTGTGCTGAGCGGCGTGCTGTTTTTTGCCTTCCGCCAGATTCAGTACGCGCAGGCGACGCTGTTCATCACCCTGCTGGTGCTGCTGTGCTTCAATCTGCTGGGTGAAGGCTTTGATGTCGCCCTGCCACGCGTGGTGGATACCTTACTCGGCTGTGGTCTGGCCTGGCTGGCGGTGGCGTTTGTCTGGCCTGACTGGCGTTTCCGTCAGCTGACGACGGTTGCCGATCGCACGCTGAATGCCAACTGTCGTTATCTTGATGCCATCCTGGAACAGTATCATCAGGGTAAAGATAACCGTCTCGCCTACCGCGTGGCGCGCCGTGACGCGCATAACGCCGATGCGGAACTGGCGTCCGTGGTGTCCAATATCAGCGGCGAACTGAAGCAACAGCCGCCGCTGCGCGAGAATGCGTTCCGTCTGATGTGCCTCAACCACTCGTTTCTCAGCTACATCTCGGCGCTGGGCGCGCACCGGGAGCGGCTGACGCAGGGCGAACTGCTGACGCTTTTAGATGACGCGGTATGCTTCGTCGAGGATGTGCTGCAGATTGATCGCGTCAGCGAAGCGCAGGCGGAAACGATGCAGCAGACACTGATGCAGCGCCTGAGCGCGCTGAAAACCAGTGAGGAGGCGCAGGCACCGCTGGTGTTGCAGCAGCTGGGGCTACTGATTGCGCTGCTGCCGGAAATTGCCCGCCTGCGCCGCACCCTCGCTGCCGCTTAAGGCAACAGGCGCTCTGCCGCGGCGTGCTGGCGGAGCGTTTCCTGATACCAGGCGCTCAACTCTTCACGTACCGCCGCCGGCAAAGCGGCCTGGTGATGGCCGGAAATGGCGCCTTCCAGTGCCAGCAGCGTTTTCAGGCCGATATCTTTATTCACCGCCCGCAGCTTCAGCCAGCTCTGACGCGAGCCCATTTCATACAGCAAGCGAACAGAATTGATCCCGACTTTGTGCAGCATCAGCTCCATGCGCAGGCTGAGATTGGGCAGATCTTTCAGCCTGAGCAAGACAAGTCTGTTCGCCGCCTCGGCGCGCGCCGCAGACAGCGAACTGGCCGATAAGCGCAGCAGCTGATCGGCGTCCTGCCAGAGCTGTTTATCCACTTTGTAGTAGCTGAGCGTCACCGGCATGCCGCGCTTGCGGTATATCAACGGTTCCAGCGGGCGCTGTGCGGCATAGTGCTGTAGCGCCTCGCTGGCGCGCAGATAGAGCGCATCCTCATTGATGTAAGCAAACACCACCTTTTCGACCGCCAGCGCGTAACCACCAAACTGGGTGCGCGATTCAATTTTTCCCAATGCCGCTAACTGGGCTTTGGACTGCTCAACCACCGGATTATTTTTCTTCATAACGTCCCCTTTTCCTCATTCCTTGCGCGGGAAATTTCCTATAAAAAGCTCAGAGATTCATCTGGTTAGAAGATAGAAAAAACGATTTAGCTGTTCAATGAATAAAAGCGGCAACGCGCCGATCTTGTGCGGAATTTGCGAGGCATTTTCAGAAATTGAGGTTGATCTTTATCCAGGAACTCATTACTGTATATTCATACAGTTCATTACTGAGTGATTAAAATATGCGTACTCAATACTCTGGCCCTGCTGATCGTGCTCACCGTTTCGCTGCGACGGGCTTAACGCAACCTTCTCTGGGTGGTATTACTGAACTGCGTTATAGCGAGCAGCCCGGCATCATGCCGCTGCTGTTACTGCCGGTCCTCAAGCAGCTGAGCACCCAGTCACGCTGGCAACTGTGGCTGACGCCAGCGCACAAACTGAACCGCAGCTGGATGCAGCAGTCAGGATTACCGCTGGAAAAGAGTATGCATATCACGGAATCCGAGCGTTTAAGCACGGTTGAGAGCATGGTGAAAGCGTTGCGCACCGGCAACTACAGCGTGGTACTCGCCTGGATTCCTTATGAATTGAGCAATGAAGAGCGCCTGGAACTTGAGCAGGCAGCCGCCGAAGGCGAAGCGCTGGGGTTGATTATGCGTCCTCAGGGGCGGGATCTTGCTCTGTCCAGACAGCCAAACAGCGCAAAAATTCCCTCTGATTTGTTTCATTAAGTAAAACTAAGATTTTTCTCACGCTATTTTTTCACAAAGTTGCGGCTAAGCCACTGATTCTTTTCCCGCCAGCTATGACAATGGCTTAGCCGCATTTTTCTTTTCTGGTAGCGAAAATTTTGCCATGTCATTTGTTAAAATGTGTGTATAAATCCCTGTTTTTTTATCCGCTGACGTCACATCATACTTGTAAGTTTCCAATCTCGTTGTAGACTTTACCTCGCCAGGGTGCTCAATAACCTCCGTTTTTTCGGTAGAGTCATAAGCGAGCGTTTAGACCCGGCGAAGGATTACAACCAAGAGCAACCTTTTTGCTCATTGCCTATTTGGATGATAACGAGGCGCAAAATGAAAAAGACAGCTATCGCAATTGCAGTGGCACTGGCTGGCTTCGCTACCGTAGCGCAGGCCGCTCCTAAAGATGACACCTGGTACACCGGTGCTAAACTGGGCTGGTCTCAGTATCACGATACTGGTTACTACGGTAACGGTTACGAAAACAACGACGGTCCAACTCACGAATCTCAGCTGGGCGCAGGTGCTTTCCTGGGCTACCAGGCTAACCCATACCTGGGCTTCGAGCTGGGCTACGACTGGCTGGGCCGTATGCCGAACAAAGGCAACGTGACCAATGGCGCATTCAAAGCACAGGGCGTTCAGCTGGCAGCTAAACTGAGCTACCCAATTGCTGACGATCTGGACGTTTACACCCGTCTGGGCGGCATGGTATGGCGTGCTGATTCAACTCAGACCAACCCAGACAACGGCCGCATCAGCAACCACGACACCGGCGTTTCTCCGCTGGCTGCTGTTGGTGTTGAATACGCACTGACCAAAAACTGGGCGACTCGCCTGGACTACCAGTGGGTTAACAACATCGGTGACGCAGGTACCGTTGGTGCGCGTCCAGACAACAGCATGCTGAGCGTCGGCGTTTCTTACCGTTTCGGTCAGGACGAAGCTGCAGCTCCAGTTGTTGCTCCAGCGCCAGCTCCGGCTCCGGTTGTTGAAACCAAGCGTTTCACTCTGAAGTCTGACGTGCTGTTCACCTTCAACAAATCTACCCTGAAGCCAGAAGGCCAGCAGGCTCTGGATCAGCTGTACAGCCAGCTGAGCTCAATGGATCCGAAAGACGGTTCTGTTGTGGTTCTGGGCTTCACCGACCGCATCGGTTCAGACCAGTACAACCAGAAACTGTCTGAGAAACGTGCTCAGTCTGTTGTCGACTACCTGGTATCTAAAGGTATCCCGGCTAACAAGATCTCTGCACGTGGCATGGGTGAATCTAACCCAGTTACTGGCAACACCTGTGACAGCGTGAAAGGCCGCAATGCCCTGATCGACTGCCTGGCGCCAGACCGTCGCGTAGAAATCGACGTGAAAGGTATCAAAGACGTTGTAACTCAGCCACAGGCTTAAGTTATCGCGCAATAAAAAACCCCGCTTCGGCGGGGTTTTTTTTGGCTTTTTATCACACGCAATTTTTTGCTATTCGTTATCCGCGCCGCCTTTACCCAGAATCGCCTGCAGATCCTGCTTCAGCGTCGACATCTGACTGGCATACTTCTCTTTGCGTTCTGCATCTTCGATTAGCTGAACAATGGTCTCTGACAGGGTGCTGTTACGACGCTGCGCCAGACCGGCCAGACGCTGCCACACCAGATACTCCAGATCGATCGATTTTTTCCGCGTGTGCTGATGCTCTGCGTTGAAATGGCGTTTGCGCCGCGCGCGTATGGTCTGCTTCAGACGGTTTTCCAGCTCCGGATGGATATGCTTTGCGATCCAGTCACCGACCTCAACCGGGTTATTCTCCATCGCCAGCAACGTCTCTACCGCCGCCTGCGCAGCGCTCAGCTCAATATGCCGGGTGATCAACTCACCTTCCCGATGCTTTTTCACCAGGTATTTCCACTTCCATCCACTTTCAAGATTTTCGAGTTGCTGGTATTTCATCGGAATCTCATCGTGATCACGTAACAAACTAAGAATAACAGCTTTTTTCCCGGATGCAGCAAGGAAAAACATGTTGCGGCCATCACAGTTCAGGCCGGAAGTGCGCCGTGCTTAACCGGGTTGAATCCTGTATAATCGCGCTTTTCCTGAACCAGACTAATGCGAATATTTTGACCAGCACTCAACTTACGTGGCAAGCCCTGCAGCCGGATAGCTCACGCTACCAATCACTTTTCTCTACCGTCTCTCTGGAAGATAGCGATACGCTTGCCGCGGTTCAGCCGCGTCTGCTGAATGCGCTGGCGCATTTACATCATCAAACGCTGGGCTTTCCGCTGCTGCTGTTACGCAGCCAGGAAAACAGTGATTATCTGGCGTGGATTGCCGAAGCAGCGCAGCGCTTTCAGCCTGACGAGGACGCGCTGTACGGCGGTGATTACCATGTGATGGGCGACAACGTCAGCCTGCAACCGCCTGTCGACGCCAGCCGTCCCTTCACCAGCACCGGCGGCGTGCATTACGCCGACTGGATTGAGTCCGAGCAGCTGTTTGGCTGCGTGCGTCAGTATAAAGATCGCGTACAGCTGGAGCCCGGTCTGCTGCATCAGGCTAACGGTGGCACGTTGATACTGTCGATCAATACCCTGCTGGCGCAGCCGCTGCTGTGGCTACGCCTGCGCAAAGTGATCGAGCTGGGTCGCTTCGACTGGTACTCACCGGACGAGCGTCGTCCCCTGCCGGTGACCATTCCCCCGCTGCCGCTGCAGCTGCGTCTGATTTTATGTGGCGATCGCGAGGCGCTGGCCAGCTTCCAGGAACTGGACGTTGAAGTGCACGAAATGGCGCTCTACAGCGAGTTCGAAGAGAATCTCCAGCTGGTCGATGATGATGACATGGCCAACTGGTGCCGCTGGACGCTATGCCAGGCGGAGCTGGCCGGCCTGACGCCACCCGAAGCTGATTTCTGGCCGCTGCTGATCCAGGAAGCGGTGCGTCTGACCGGCGATCAGGACACGCTGCCGCTGTGCCCGCGCTGGCTGCGCCGTCAGCTGCAGGAAGCCGCGCTGCACGGTGAGACACTGAATGGTGAGGCGCTGAAAGAGGCGCTGGAAGCACGCCAGTGGCGCGAGAGTTTCCTTGCCGACCGGATGCGCGATGAGATCCTGTTAAATCAGATCATGATCGAAACGGAAGGCGAAGTGGTTGGTCAGATCAACGGCCTGTCGGTGATTGAATTCCCTGGTCATCCACGTCCGTGGGGCGAGCCATCACGCATCACCTGTGTTGTGCACCCGGGCGATGGCGAATTTACCGACGTGGAGCGCAAAGCGGAGCTTGGCGGCAACATCCACGCCAAAGGCATGATGATCATGCAGGCATATCTGATTTCGGAGCTGGAGCTGGAACAGCAGCTGCCCTTCTCGGCATCGCTGGTGTTTGAGCAGTCCTACTCCGAAGTCGACGGTGACAGCGCCTCGCTGGCCGAACTGTGTGTGCTGATCAGCGCGCTGGCAAACCAGCCGCTGAACCAGCAGATTGCCGTTACCGGTTCGGTGGACCAGTTTGGTAACGTGCAGCCGGTGGGTGGTCTGAATGAGAAAATCGAAGGCTTCTTCCATATCTGCCAGTCGCGTGAGCTGACCGGCAAACAAGGCGTCATTCTGCCTGCCAGCAACGTCCGCCATCTCAGCCTCAGCGACGACGTGGTAGAAGCGGTGCAGCAGGGCCAGTTCCATATCTGGGCGATTGAGCGCGTTGACGAAGCGCTGCCGCTGTTAACCGGTATTGCCTGGCAAAGCGAAAGCGGCGACTCGCTGCTGAGCACCATTCAGGAGCGCATTACTCAGCTCAATCAGCAGGAAAACCGACCGCGGCCCTGGCCATTACGCTGGCTCAACTGGTTCAACCACAGCTGATTACATTGCCCAGCGTACAACTGTTCGCTAATATTCGGGCTTCACTAAAAGAAGGCATATTGAGAACATGGTAGATAAACGCGAATCCTATAGCAAAGAAGACCTGATTGCCTCTGGTCGCGGCGAACTGTTTGGCGAGAATGGCCCGCCGCTTCCGTCTGACAACATGTTGATGATGGACCGCGTGGTCAAAATGACCGAAGACGGCGGCAAATTTGATAAAGGTTATGTGGAAGCCGAACTGGATATCCGCCCTGACCTGTGGTTCTTTGATTGCCACTTTAAAGGCGATCCGGTGATGCCAGGCTGTCTGGGTCTGGATGCTATGTGGCAGCTGGTTGGCTTCTATCTCGGCTGGCTGGGTGCGGAAGGTAAAGGCCGTGCGCTGGGTGTGGGTGAAGTGAAATTCACCGGCCAGGTTCTGCCGACGGCGAAGCTGGTTACTTACAAAATTCACTTCAAACGCGTCATCAACCGCAAGCTGGTGATGGGCGTGGCCGATGGCGAAGTGTTCGTCGACGGCAACCTGATTTACACCGCGACTGACCTGAAAGTGGGCCTGTTTAAAGACACTTCAGCGTTCTGATCCGCCAACAAAAACCTCCGCACGCAGCGGAGGTTTTTTTCCTGTTTACAGACATCCGACGGTGCCTAAGCCACCGCCGACCTGTCTTCCATGGCTTGTCGCCAACCTCCCAACCAGTGAGACCGGGCATCGATCATTTGATAAGGGCATATCTCTTTTGAGCGGCCGGTAATGCCTGCCTGATAGCCTCGTGAATGTGCTCGTTCCAGGCGGTCTCTCTTCTGTCTCTTCATACCTCGTTTCCCTCATTTCAGGTCTGGTGGAATCTGGTGGAAAGAAAGAGTGGTGAATTAATGTTCAACCACAGTAATGTTCTAACCTGTGGTGGGTGAAAGGTCAATGCGCAAAATTCACGCCAATGTCATCAATTTGCCGTGAAATCGACACAAATCCCTCAGTGCCGCCGCCATATCTGGCTGATTCCGCAATAAAAAAGTCCCTGATTTGCGCGCCGTCACATAACGGCAAATCAGGGACTTAGCATAAGCATCGAACAAATCCTAATTTAGCGTCACCACGCTGTTAGCGATCTGCTGTGCCGTTTGCTGCCAGCCGAGCGCCAGCGTGCGCACCAGCGCATCGTAGCCATCTTCGGTCTGCGGCAGCGTCAGATTAAAGCCATGTTTGATAAGCCGGCCTTGATGTTGCAACAGCCATTCACCGCTTACGACCACCTTGCCGTCATAGCGACCGTGGAAGCCGGTGACATGCACGCTGAGCGTATCGTGCGTGTCACCCAGCGGCTGACTGGCCACCAGCCGGCCGGGCAACGCCTGGCCGAGGTTACTCACCAGTGTCTGCTGCAGCTGCTGGTCGAGCGGACTGGCCCACAGATTGTTGGCGGCAATCACGTACTTCACATCGCTGGTTTGATAAACCAGCCCGTTGCCGGCGAGATAATCCGGCACGCTCACCTGTTCAACCCAAATCATCGGCTGGCTGGCGGAGGCGTCACTGCTGACGCGCGCCATAGTGCTGCCCGCAGGCAGCTGGTAATAAGTGGTGTCGATGGTGCTGCTGCAGCCCGCCAGCAGCAGCACAGCACCGATAATCAGCCCTTTTTTCACTGTTTCGCCCTCTTTGGCTGCGGATCCTGACCCGGTTTGGCTTCAAATACCAGCGCGTTGCTCTTGCTGTTGAGCGTTTTTAGCACCGGCTGCAATTCGCGCAGCACCTGGTCAAGGCGCTGCATATCGCCCACCAGTTTGTTATAGGCTGGCGATCCCGGCTGCAGCCCCTTCATGCTGCGATTAAGCTCGCGCAGGGTTTGCTGCATATCGGCCGGCAGCGTTTTCATCGCCGGGTTGGCGGTGATCTGATTGAGGTTATCCAGCGTTTTCTGCAGCTGCTGCAGGGTGCGCTGGCTCTCTTTCAGCGTGCCGGTGGCCTGGTTGATCATCGGGTTGAGCGGCAGCGCGTTGATCTTATCCAGCGCCGCCATCAGTTTCTGCTGAATCTGGCTCAGGCCGCCGCTCACGGTCGGAATCACTTCCAGCCCCGCCACTTCGTTTGGTCCTTTGTAAGCCGGTGCATTGTCATAGAAGTCGAGATCGACAAACAGCGCACCGGACAGCAGGTTGCCGGTTTTCAGCGTGGCGCGCAGGCCGCGTTTCTTACCATCCTGCAGATGCTGTTCAAGATTGAAGTCGCCACCCAGACGGCTGATAAAGCGGTCCGGCTCGATGCGGATCAGCACCGGCACGCGGTAATCAGTGTTCAGCGCCTGATTCACGCCCGGGATCATGTAAGGCACCTGAGCCACGGTACCAAGACGAATGCCGCGGAACTCTACCGGAGCGCCGACCTGCAGACCACGAATCGAGTCGCTGAAGAACATCAGGAAATCAGTGTGCTTGGTGTAAAGCGAATCCTGAATGCTGCGCTGGTCGTCATACAGGTGGTAGTCGTCCTGATTTTTGGCCAGCTCGCCGAGTTCCCAGCCGTCCGGCACGTCAAAGCTCACACCACCGCTAAACAGGGTCGTCAGCGAGCCCATTTCGACGCGCATGCCGGAAGCGGACATATCCACCGCAATGCCGCTGTCTTTCCAGAAGCGCACATTGGTGGTAATCAGGCGATCGTAAGGCGCGGCGATGAACAGCTGATAGGTCATCATGCGCTTGTCGGTATCAAAGGTGCTGGTTTCCACCGTGCCGACGCGATAGCCGCGGAACAGCACCGGATCGCCCGGATTAAGCTGGCCGGCTTTTTTGCTGTCGAGGATGACGCGAATACCTTTGGCATCCGGCGGTGCCAGCGGCGGCGCATCGAGCAGCTGATAGTGCTCTGGCTTATCCCCTTTGGCGCCGGGCTGCAGTTCAATGTAGGCGCCGGAGAGCAGCGTACCGAGGCCCGTCACCCCTTCCCGGCCAATCTGCGGCTTCACCACCCAAAACACGCTGTCTTTATGCAGCAGTTTTTCCATGCCGGCATTCAGGCGCGCGGTGATCTCCACATGGTGCAGATCGTCCGTCAGCACCGCGCTTTCGACGGTGCCCACGTCGACGCTGCGGCTTTTAATGGTGGTTTTACCGGCAACAATGCCTTCGGCGTTTTCGGTGATCAGCGTGACCTGCGGTCCCTGATGGCTGAAGTGATAAAACAGAATCCATCCGCCGATTAACAGCGTGACGATAGGTACGATCCACACCGGCGACCAGCGTTTAATCTGGTCGACGTTAGCAATGCCGTGTTGGTTGTCCGTCAAGACGCGGCTCCTTACGTTCAGTTTCCTGTAGGCGATCCCAAATCAGGCGCGGATCAAACGTCATGGCGGCGAACATAGTCAGAATCACCACCAGCGCAAACAATAGCGCGCCTGGCGCAGGGTAAACACTCATCAGCTGGCCCATGCGCACCAGCGCAGAAAGCACAGCGATCACAAACACATCAATCATTGACCAGCGGCCAACAAACTCCACCACCTCATAAATCAGGTGCATCTTCTCGCTGTCGCGCCGGCCGCGGCCGCTGGCGTGCCAGCACAGCCAGCCAATCGCCACCATCTTCAGCGAAGGCACCATAATACTGGCGATAAAAATCACCAGCGCGACCGGCCAGGAGCCATCGCTCCACAGCAAAATGACGCCGGCCATAATGTTGGACGGATACTGCGAGCCGAGCGTTTCGGTCACCATGATCGGCATAATATTCGACGGGATATACAGCATCACCGAGGTGATAAGCAGCGCCAGCGTCCACTGCAGGCTGTGCTGCCTGCGCGGCGCAGCGCTCACGCCGCAGCGCGGACAGGTTCTCTGCGCGGCCGGCAGAATCGCGGTGCAGCACGGACAGCTGCGCAACCCCTGCTTCAGTCCGCTGATGCCCGCCTGCGGCGTTTGCGCCAGCGGCGGCAGCGGATCGATGCGCTGCCAGACCCAGCGGCGATCGACGCACTGAAACGCACGCAGCTGCAGCAGACAAAACAGGCACCACGGCCAGAAGCTGCTGCCAAGGCCAATTTCACCGTACGCCATCAGTTTGACGAAGCTGACCAGCACGCCGGCCATGAAAATTTCTGCCATACCCCAGCTGCGCAATTGAAACAGAATGCGTGCCAGCCCGAGTCGCAGGCTGTGCGGCAGGCGCACCGGATTCACCAGCAGCAGAATGGCGATCATGCAGAAAGCCGGAATGCCCTGCACAAACAGCAGGAACAGCGTGGCGAGGCTGCGATAATCCTCGCGATCCATCACCTGCGGAATGGCCATCAGCGAGATCTGGCTGCTGAGACCGGCCACATGCATGCTGATAAACGGAAACAGATTGGCCAGCAGCAACATAAACAGCGCCGCCAGCGCATAGCCGGTGGGACGCTTACGCGGTTCGTGCCAGTTAGCCACCAGCGTGGTGTGACAGCGCGGACAGCGCGCACGGCTGCCCACCGGTACGGCGGGCAGTTTTACGGTTAAATCACACTGCGGACAGAGCATCCAGTGCTGCGTCTGATGCGTGGCACACATGCTGACTCCCTCTGCGTTATGCGCCGTTTTTCAGCGCTTCCAGCTCTTCCCACCGTTCAAAGGTGGTTTCCAGCTCCTGCTCCGCCTGCGCCAGCGCATCCAGCACCGGCTGCGTTTTGTCGTGCGGCTGGCTGAAGAAGTCCGGATGACTCATCTGCGCCTGCAGCTCACCGATACGCGTCTCCAGCTGCTCCAGCTTTTGCGGCAGCTGTTCCAGTTCACGCGTCAGGTTATAGCTTAGCTTGCCTGCGCTGCGTTTGGGGGCGTCGGCTTTTTCTGCCGGTTTAGCCGCTGCGCTTTTGACCGGTGCGGCTTTGGTCTGTTTGTAGGCGGCGCGCTGCTGCTGCGCATCATGGTAGCCACCGACGAAGGTACCGATCTCGCCGTTGCCTTCAAAGATCCAGCATTCGGTCACGGTGTTATCCACAAACTGACGATCGTGGCTCACCAGCAGCACGGTGCCCTGATAGCCATCCACCAGCTCTTCCAGCAGCTCAAGCGTTTCGACGTCGAGGTCGTTGGTCGGTTCGTCAAGAATCAGCAAGTTGCTGGGCTTGAGGAACAGACGCGCCAGCAGCAGGCGGTTACGCTCGCCGCCGGACAGCGCACGCACCGGCGTCATGGCGCGTTTCGGGTGGAACAGGAAGTCCTGCAGATAGCCGAGCACGTGACGCGGCTTGCCGTTGACCATCACTTCCTGTTTGCCTTCCGCCAGGTTATCCATCACGGTTTTATCCGGATCGAGCTCCGCGCGATGCTGATCGAAGTAGGCAATTTCCAGTTTGGTGCCGCAGTGCACGCGACCGGCATCCGCCTTCAGCTGGCCGAGCATCAGGCGCAGCAGCGTGGTTTTACCGCAGCCGTTCGGGCCAATCAGGGCGATTTTGTCGCCGCGCTGCACCTGGGTGGAGAAATCCTTCACCAGCGTTTTGCCGTCAACGCCGTAATCCACGTTTTCCAGCTCAAAGACGATTTTGCCGGAACGCGCCGCTTCACCGACCTGCATGTTGGCTTTGCCCATCACGTCACGTCGTTCAGAGCGTTCACGACGCAGCGCTTTCAGCGCGCGCACGCGGCCTTCGTTACGGGTGCGACGCGCTTTGATGCCCTGGCGAATCCACACTTCTTCCTGCGCCAGCTTGCGGTCGAATTCGGCGTTTTGCATCTCTTCAACGCGCAGCGCTTCCTCTTTGCCCAGCAGGAACTGATCGTAATCGCCCGGCCACGACACCAGTTTGCCGCGATCGAGGTCGACGATGCGCGTCGCCATATTGCGGATAAACGAGCGGTCGTGCGAAATAAACACGATGCTGCCGTTGAAGGTTTTCAGGAAGCTTTCCAGCCAGTCGATGGTTTCAATATCGAGGTGGTTAGTCGGTTCGTCGAGCATCAGCACGCGCGGGTTACTGACCAGCGCTCGGCCCAGCGCGGCTTTACGCAGCCAGCCACCGGAGAGTGACGACAGTTCGGTGTCCGGCTGCAGCCCGATTTGCTGCAGCACATCGTTGATGCGGCTGTCGAGCTGCCACAGGTTGTGATGGTCGAGAATCGTCTGCAGTCGCCCCATTTCGTTGAGGTTTTTCTCGCTCGGATCTTCCATCACCAGGTGCGATATGGCGTGATACGCCTTAAGGTGCTCAGCCTGTTCGGCCACGCCTTCGGCAACGAAGTCGTACACCGAACCGGTGATATTGCGTGGCGGGTCCTGTTGCAGCCGCGCGACCACCAAATCCTGCTCATAAATAATGCGGCCGTCATCCAGCGGCTGTTCGCCGTTGATGATTTTCATCAGCGTCGATTTACCGGCGCCGTTGCGCCCAACCAGACAGACGCGCTCGCCCTCTTCGATATGCAGTTCGGTGTTATCCAACAGCGGCGCATCGCTGAACGACAGGTAAGCGCCATGGATACTGATCAGTGACATAAAACTTATTCCTTACCGGCGTGGCTTACCAGCCAGCAGTTGTGAATTTGACGGTTGCGCGCAAAGTCCTGCGACAGCGTTTTTTGCGTAATTTCCTGCGCCTGCAGACCCAGACGCTGCAAGCCGTCCAGATCCATTTTGAAGCCGCGCTTGTTGTTGGAGAACATAATGGTGCCGCCGCGACGCAGCATGCGCTTCAGGTTCTGCAGCAGCATCAGGTGGTCGCGCTGCACATCGAAGTCATCTTCCATGCGTTTGGAGTTGGAGAAGGTCGGCGGATCGATAAAGATCAGATCGAACTGCTCATCGCTTTCGCGCAGCCAGCTCAGGCAGTCCGCCTGCATCAGGCGATGCTGGCGCCCGGTTAATCCGTTCAGGCGCAGGTTACGTTCGGCCCACTCCAGATAGGTGCGCGACATATCGACCGTGGTGGTGGATTTGGCGCCGCCCAGCCCGGCGTGCACGCTGGCGCTACCGGTATAGGAGAACAGGTTAAGGAAATCTTTCCCCTGGCTCATCTGGCCCAGCATCTGGCGCGCGATACGGTGGTCGAGGAACAGGCCGGTATCGAGATAATCCGTCAGGTTCACCAGCAGCCGCGCGTTAAACTCCTGCACTTCAAAGAATTCGCCCTTCTCGCTCAGCTTTTGGTACTGGTTTTTGCCCTTCTGCCGTTCGCGGGTTTTCAGCACCAGGCGATTGGCCGGTATCTCCAGTACGCTCAGCGTGGCACCGATCACGTCAAACAGGCGCTGGCGCGCTTTGGTCGCATCCACGGTTTTCGGCGGAGCGTACTCCTGAACCACCACCCAGTCGGCGTAGCGATCGACCGCCACGTTATACTCCGGCAGATCGGCGTCATACAGGCGGTAGCAGTCAATATTCGACTGGCGCGTCCACTTGTCCAGTTTTTTGCTGTTCTTACGCAGGCGGTTAGCAAAGTCTTCGGCAATCTGTGCGCCGCCTTCGGCGCTGTTCTCCGCCAGCTGGTAGTTCTTCTGTACGCACTCCAGCGGACCGTTTTTCGCTTTAAACTGGCGATCGGCGCGCAGCTGCAGGCAGCTGAGCAGCTCTGGTGAGGCGCTGAACAGCGACAAATTCCAGCCACCAAACTGCTGTTTCATGATGCGGCCCAGCTGGCTGTGCAGCGCAATCAGCGCCGGCTCGCTCTCCAGACGCTCACCGTACGGCGGGTTACTCAGCACCGTACCGCGCATCGCTTCGCCCGCCAGCGGATTTTTCAGCTGCAGCACATCCTGCTGCGCAAAGGTGAACAGATCGAACACGCCGGCGCGGCGCGCGTTGGCACGTGCCCACTCCAGCACGCGACCATCATTATCATAGCCAAAGAAGCGTGACGTGGTGGCGGCTGTGCCGGCGCGCGCACGCTGCAGCGCGTCGCTGCGCACCTCCTGCCACAGCGCGCTGTTATGGCGTTTCCAGCGGCTGAAGCCCCAGTGCGAACGCAGCAGGCCCGGCGCGCGATCGCAGGCGATCAGCGCCGCTTCAATCAGCAGCGTGCCGGAGCCGCACATCGGTTCGACCAGCGGCGTGCCGTTCTGCCAGCCGGAGCGCATCACAATCGCCGCCGCCAGGTTCTCTTTCAGCGGTGCCTGGCCGGTTTGCTGACGATAGCCGCGCTGGTGCAGTGCAGTGCCGCTGAGATCCAGCGCGATGCTAACGCGATCTTTGTTCAGCCACGCGTTAATGCGGATGCCCGGCTGCTCGCGATCGACACTCGGACGCTCCAGATTCTGCCGGGTAAAGCTATCGACAATCGCATCTTTGATGCGCAGCGCACCAAACTGGCTGTTACGAATCACCTCATTGGTGCCGCTGAAGTGGATGGCGAACGTGGTGTTGCTGTCAAACAGCTCGCTCCACGGGATGCTTTGCGCGCCGACGTAGAGATCGAGATCGCTCCAGACGCCGAATTCTCCCAGCGGCAGCAAAATACGTGAAGCCAGACGGCTCCACAGCAGGCTTTGGTACATTACGCGGTCGTCGGCTCGGAAGTGGACGCCGCCCTGCACCACCTGCAAATCCTGCGCACCCAGCGCGTCCAGCTCAGTTTTCAACAGCTCTTCGAGCCCACGCGCCGTACTGGCAAACAGAGAATTCATATCGTCACTTTTACTCTTGCTAAAATTGTTGCGCATTATAGCGAATCAGCGTCCTATGTCATAAAGTTAGCTTCTTTTTGTCTGT
Source organism: Pantoea sp. B_9 (assembly GCF_008632015.1). Taxonomy (NCBI): domain Bacteria; kingdom Pseudomonadati; phylum Pseudomonadota; class Gammaproteobacteria; order Enterobacterales; family Erwiniaceae; genus Pantoea; species Pantoea sp. B_9. The sequence continues at coordinate 826,519 of NZ_VWVL01000001.1, forward strand.
ACGGAGTTGTGATGATTACCCTGTCTCGCCTGTATATTCACCCGGTTAAATCGATGCGTGGTTTGCAGCTGTCACACGCGCAGGTGCTGGAAAGCGGTCTGGCCTTCGATCGCATCTTTATGGTGACCGAAGCGGACGGGACCTTTATTACCGCCCGCCAGTTTCCGGAGATGGTGCGTTTTACGCCCGCCCTGCTGCCCGACGGGCTATTCATCACCGCGCCGGACGGCAGCCAGGCGCTGATCCGCTTCAGCGATTTCAGCGCCCAGCCGGCACCGACGGAAGTGTGGGGCAACCAGTTCACTGCGCGCATTGCGCCTGACACCATTAACCAGTGGCTGAGCGGCTTTTTCCCGCGCCCGGTGCAGCTACGCTGGGTCGGCACTGAGCCGTCTCGCCGGGTAAAACGCTTCGACCAGGTCCCGCTGGGGTTCGCCGACGGCTTCCCTTACCTGCTGGTCAACATGGCGTCGCTGCAGGATCTGCAGCAGCGCTGTCCGGCCAGCGTGCGGCTGGAGCAGTTCCGCCCCAATCTGATCGTCAGCGGCGCCAGCGCCTGGGACGAGGACAGCTGGAAACGTATTAAGATCGGCGAGATCACTTTCGAGATGCCGAAGCCGTGCAGCCGCTGCGTGTTTACCACCATCGGCACCGAAAGCGGTCGCAAGCACCCGCAGGGCGAACCGCTCGCCACGCTGCAGCGCTTTCGCAGCGCGCAGGACGGCAGCGGAGATATCGATTTCGGCCTGAATCTGATTGCGCTTAACAGCGGCATCGTGCGCGTCGGCGATACGGTTGAAGTGCTGGAACGGCAGACGCCGCGCGCTTACGGTGTCGGTGAGGTGGTGGAAACGCTGCAGGCCGCCAGCAGCGCACCGGCCGCCGTGACCATTGGCTATCAGGGTCAGCAGTTTGCCGGCGATAATCAGCAGGTATTACTGGAACAGCTGGAGATGCAGGGCTTTCGCATTCCCTATTCGTGTCGGGCCGGAATCTGCGGCAGCTGCAAAATGACGCTGGTGTCGGGTGACGTGAAGGCGCTGAAGCAGAGCGCGGTGCGCGGCGACGGCACCATTCTCAGCTGCAGCTGTATTCCGAACGGAGATATCGAACTGGCGTAAGTGCTACACCGCGCGGGCGAAGGGCGCGCTGCTCTCCTGCAACTGTGGCTGCAGGCGATCGTTCATGATCTTGATGGCATCGCCGAGCTGCATCCCTTTGCCCGCCACCGTCAGCGCACTCTGCGCCAGCAGACAGAGCGCGGCATTCTCGCCGCTCTCGACCACCAGCAGCTGTGCCTGTTCGCCGCTGTCGGCCAGCGTTACCGCCACCATATCGCCCGCGACGGGCTGCCAGCTGTGCGCATGGCTGGTGAAGTGCCAGCTTTTCGGCATCAGCGGCTTAAGGAAACGGCTGGCCACCAGCGCATTCAGCACCAGCTCGGCGCGCTGATCGCTTTTTAAACCGCTCTGGCGACAGCGCTCCTCAAAAGTAAAATAAAGCGCAGCGTCATCAACGCAAAAACCGCTGTCATTAAAGGCATCGGGCGTCAGCATTTTGCGCGAGAAGCGCGAGCGAAATAACATTCCATCGGCCAGATCCAGCATCATCCGGTCATGCTCTGCGTCAAAATACCAACGCCAGTTGTCATCGGGTTTGATTTTCATGGGGTGCCCTGTGGATTTACGCTGCGCTAAACGGCGCTCAAATTTAAAATATTGCTTTAAGGAAAAAGCTGAAAATTGTACGAACAGGACAAAATATAAACGAGCCGGAGGGAGAAATAAACCCCCCGGCCAGGGAAAGTGAGAAATGTCTTAGAGATGGGTCACGATATCTTTAATTAAACCCGGACCTTTATAAATAAAGCCAGAGTATATCTGTACCAGCGTTGCGCCAGCCGCCATTTTTTCCCGTGCCGCGACCAGCGAATCAATGCCACCGACGCCAATAATAGGCAGACGTCCCTGCAGCTCCTGCGCCAGACGGCGAATCACCTCGGTGCTGCGCGACTGAACCGGACGGCCACTTAATCCCCCCGCTTCGTCGGCATATTTCAGCCCGCTCACCAGCGAACGATCGAGCGTGGTATTGGTGGCGATCACGCCGTCTATTTCGTGGCGCACTAAACTGTCGGCAACCTGGATCAATTCTTCTTCAGAAAGATCCGGCGCGATCTTCACCGCCACCGGCACATATTTCAGATGGCTTTCCTGCAGCGCCCGCTGTTTTAATTTAATCGCCGACAGCAGATCGTCCAGCGCTTCGCCATATTGCAGCGAACGTAATCCGGGGGTATTCGGTGAGGAAATATTGATGGCAATATAACCGGCGTGCGCATACACCTTTTCCATGCAGGTGAGATAATCGTCTTTGCCCTGCTCTACCGGCGTGTCTTTATTTTTACCAATATTGATGCCGAGCACGCCTTTAAAGCGCGCCTTTTTCACATTCTCTACCAGGTGATCAACGCCGAGATTATTAAACCCCATGCGGTTAATGATACCCTCCGCCGCCACCAGCCGGAACATGCGGGGTTTGTCATTGCCCGGCTGTGCGCGTGGCGTCACCGTGCCCACTTCGACAAAGCCAAAGCCCATGGCGCCAAAGGCATCAATGCACTCCGCGTTCTTATCCAGCCCCGCAGCCAGACCCAGTGCGTTCGGAAAGGTCAGCCCCATACAGGTCACCGGGCGTGACGGCAGCGACTGACGAATCAGCCCTTCCAGCGGCGTGCCGCTGATGAAGCGTAACTGTTGAAAGGTGAGTTCGTGCGCGCGCTCTGGATCGAGCTTAAACAGCGCCGGCCGGACGATAGGATATAGCATGCACTCTCCTGAATGGCGGAAGCTTCGTGAAAGTCGGGTGCACGGGAATTTGTGCGCCAGAATGGTAAGGTGCTCTGGCGCAAAAGTAAATTACTCTGGGATGCAACAATTTGATCGGTATCAGCGTCGGGCGGAATAGCGTCCCAGACGATCGCGGCAGGCCTGTAAGCCGCTGTAAATCGCCGGGCAATACCACAGCAGTTTCAGTCGCGCGTTGTGCTGTAACACTTTACGCACCAGCTGATTCACCTGCGGCTGCCACTCGGCGGGCACCGTCATGTGATTTTTGCGGATTTGCGTCAGGCAGCCGTGCATCACCGTCTGGTAATAATCGTCCAGCAGCGCCTCATCGTGCGGCAGTTGCTGCTGCTGCAGGAACTGCTCACTGCCAGCGCGGGCGATAAAGTAATTTTTCACCCATGAGAAGTCGCGCGTGCTCTGCGACAGTGAACTCAGCATAAAGCGTTTGTAGTAGTAGCTCTGGCTGGTGCAGTACAGCGCGCGCGCCTGCAGGTAGAGGGCGAACATAAAGGGCGCGTCTTCATGGTTCTGGATCGGCAGAAACTGCAGATCGAGCTGGTCAATCAGGCGACGCGAGATGATGCTGCTCCAGATCACCCGATGCGCCGACTGATGCTGAATCAGCGTGCGCAGCGTGGCGCTGCCGCCCGGCAGCAGGCCGCTGACGTGGCGCTGATGGATGGTCTGATAATGGCGCTGCGGCGCTGGCAGGTCGAAAAACATCTTCGCGCCAAAGCAGAACAGATCAATCTCCGGATGACGCGCCTGCACGCGGCGGAAATCGGCGAACAGTTCGGTCGAGACGAAGTCGTCAGCATCCATAAAATAGACGAAATCGCCGCTGGCTGCGGCCAGCCCCTTCATGCGCGCGGCACTGACGCCGCCGCGTCCGCCACTCAGCAGCGTCACCTGCGGATGCTGCGCAGCAAACGCCGTCAGCCAGGCCACGCTGTCATCGCTTGAGCCATCATCAATAATGATGATCTCTTCCGGCGGCGATGACTGGCGAAGCAGCGACCCCAGGGTTTCCGGCAGCCAGGGCGCGCAGTTCCAGTTAGGGATAATTACCGAAACCGTCGGCGTGCGGCGTGATGTCATGCTCATCCTCTTTCCTCTGCGTTAACAAGCGGCGCGCGCAGGCGTTTTAGCACCAGGCTGTGTAACAGACAGCACACGCCAAGGTTAAAGGCCCCGATCAGCCCCAGCCACAGCAGGTTGATCCAGCGATTCTGGTTCCACTCAATGGGCAACAGCGTGCTGAGCCAGGCAATCAGTGCCGACACCGCCCAAATCAGCGCTACGTCGCGCGTCAGCCAGCTGAAATGGATGCCCGGCGCAAAGCGGCGATGCACCAGCCACGCCCAGCCAACTAAATAGAAGATGTTTTGCCCCAGCCACAGCCAGCCGGTGCCCAGCGCCCCGTAATGGACGGCACACCAGATGTTGAGCGGCACCAGCACGACGGCAAAACAGGTGAATCCCTGCATGTGCAGTTTCAGATTTCCGTTGACGTATTGCAGGTGATACAGCAGGCCGCAGATCGCCTGGATGCCGCTGCCGAGCGCATACAGGCTAAGCACGAACGCCATCTCTTCGACAATTTGCGGTTTCTGCGTCCACGCCCACAGCAGCGGTCCGGCATAGCAGGCAATGGTGATGCTGAGCGGGGCCATAAAAATTGCCACCGCCTGGGTGGTATAGCGATAGAGCTTCAGCGATTCGGCATCGCCCTGCTGACGGGTTTTCATGCCGGTCATGCGCGGCACAATCGCCTGCATAATCGGACTGCTCAGCAGCAGGATCCCGGTCGCAGCCGTGGCGACCACGGTGAACGAGCCGTATTCGCTCAGCGGCAGGGTTTTGGACAGCACCAGCCGGTCAATCTGCGAAATAAAGGTCCACACGGCGCTGGAGAAGGCGGCGCTCAGCGCAAAGCGAATAAAGGGTTTGAGCACGCCTTTCAGATCGTCGCGCTTCTCTTTGCGCGCTGCGCGGGGCACCAGCTGACAGGATTTCCAGATACAGCAGGCGGCTTCGGCAATCGACACCAGCAATTGCCAGATAAAGAAGGTCAGCAGCGGATTCGGGAACAGCTGGATCACCAGTACCGCGCCAAAAGTACGCAGCGTGGTAATGATCAGGTTCACGCCGTTGAGCCAGACCTGATGCTCAAAACCGACAATCACACTGCGATACGGGCTGGTACGCCAGCGAATCGCGGCGGTGATCACCATGATCGCCACGGCCACCACCACATCGCTGGCGGGTAAGTGCTGCGCATCCAGCCAGTGCGTGGCAATCCATGGCGTTGCCAGCCAGCCGAGCACCACCAGCACCAGGGTGGAGAACAGGAAGAAGCGGGTCAGCGTGGCAAACAGCGCCGGAAACCAGACAAATTCTGCCTGATTTGCCCGGTAGCGTGCCGCCTCGCGCATCAGCGTGGTTGAAACGCCCGCGTCGAGCAGCTGCAGCCAGGTCAGCAATATAGAAAAGAAGCCCACGAGACCGTAAGCTTCCATACCTAAATGCTGAATATACAGGGGAACTACTAAAATACCTGACAGCGTCAGATAGATCTGGCCAACATAGTTGGCAATCGCGTTACGTTTGATAGACATAAAAACTCTGGCGTCTGGGTATTTTTCTCAGTGTTAACAGCGTGACACAAAAATACCTCAGCGCCCACGGGAGTAATTCTTAAAATTAACGCTGGCGCTATCTCAGCGGCTTTTTCTCATTTTCATCAGTGAGAAATAGAGGTCGGGCTGTTTCAGTAACAGTTTTTCCATTGTGCTCTGCGGTGAAAACTGATCGGCAAAGTAGCGCACCGCGTGCCGCACATTATTAGAGAACTGCGTTTCAGCGTTTAATTCCTGCTGTACCAGCTGTAATAACCCGCTGCGTAAATAACTCTGGCGATAGCGGTTTCGCTCCGGAATAAAGTGTGACAAACGGGTGACCTTTTCATACTCCGTCATAAATTGCTGATAGCTGGGCGGCGGATTAACCGTGGTGACCTGATGCTCCGCGCGGGCATCCAGCAGCCATACCGTTTGCGTATTTAACAGGCCGGCCAGCATCACATCCTGAATGCGCACCAGCGGAGCGGCATTTTTCACCAGCGCGGCGCGCAGGATGACCGCATAGTTATTCTGCTGCCACAGGCGCTGCGCCTGCAGCTGCTGAAACAGCTGCAGCGACGGCTGCAGGCCGCTGCTCAGTGCGCGCGGTGCCAGTGAAACCAGCATGCAGTTGAGCTCCGGGCGCTGATGGCTGAGCGTTGCCACTTCCTGCAACAGTGCAGCAGAGGGCGCAAAGCCGTCGGCGGCAAACAGTAAGAACGCGTCGTCGCTGACGCTCTCCGCCGCTGGCTGTGGCACAGCGGTAAACTGGCTGTGCGCGGCATCCGGCTGCAGCAGATAGCACAACAGCGGATTAACGTTATCAGCCGCGACGCGCGCAGGCTGAGCGGCGACCGGCTCAGCCGGATGCACTAACAGAGCAGACCTTCCCATATTCCTCTCCCTAAAAATAATACTGAATAATGGCCAGATAAAAATCCGCCCAATTAAGGCGCAAATAAGGCAGTGACTTTTTTTTAGCGTAAGAAAACTCAATCGATTATAAACAGCCCGCCGACGGCATGACTATTGGCCCTTGCCAGGCTGGCTGTTTATTTGCCTTTTATTGTTAAGCGTCACTAAAGAAAGCCCCACTTAAGCGCAGAGGAAATTAGCAATACTCGTAACAGGAAACGTTGAGACATGGCTCAATTTTAATAAAAGGCTACGTTTTGACACACTTCCTCTTCAATTTAAGGCCAACTTAAAATGGAGCAGCGAAAACAGCAGGTGAGAAAAATCCTGGTGATAATTTTTAACTTAGGCCGCCATTTCTTCGCTACAGCTTAAATTACCTCATCTATTTCTTCTTAAGCCTGACGACAATGGCGCGCCCGGCGATATGTGTCGACGGTTACACCTCTGATTTAACCAGGCAACAGCGCTTTTAATCATTCTCACCTTGCCCGTGACGGAAGTCGCTAATGAAAACCCGGCAATCTGCGGGTGCAATTCAGATTAACCTTAGAGGCGCTTTTCCCTTCCTTTATAAGAGCGGGCTATTCCCGCCTGACGGCTATCCATTGCCGGATAAATCATTTACGCCTCGCCGCCTGCTCTGTCAGGATTGAACGCATCAGTTCTCAATAATTGCTAATCAATAACTTTCAGTTATAAGGAGTGACCATGCGGGTTATTACGCTGGCGGGGAGTCCGCGTTTTCCTTCACGTTCTACGGCGCTGCTGAGTGTGTGTCATCGGGCGCTGGAAGCGCGTGGCGTTGAGGTGATTCCGTGGAACATTCACAACTTTCAGCCGGAAGATTTGCTATATGCGCGCTTTGACTCACCGGCACTGACCGCGCTGAAAGCGGATTTAGCGCTCGCGGAGGGGCTGATCGTCGCCACGCCGATTTATAAAGCCTCTTTCTCTGGTGCGCTGAAAACCCTGCTCGACCTGCTGCCAGAGCGCGCGCTGGAACATAAAGTGGTGCTGCCGCTGGCGAGCGGCGGCAGCGTGGCGCACATGCTGGCCGTTGACTACGCGCTGAAACCGGTGCTGAACGCGCTGAAAGCGCAGGAAGTTCTGCACGGCGTGTTCGCCAGTGATACGCAAATCACCCATTACGACCGCCAGCCTGAGCTGGATGCGCTGCTGAGCGAGCGCATTGATGAGGCGCTGGAAACCTTCTGGCAGGCGCTGCACCGTCGTCATCAACCCTATGCTCAGGCTGTATAAAGGAACCGCGATGAAAAGGATGTTAACCCGCTGGCTGCTGCCAACCGTTACCGCGCTGTTTGCCCTGACCCTCGCGGCTCAGGCTGCCGAAGCGCCGGCACAATTCCGTATCGGCTATCAGAAAGGATCGGTCAGCATGGTGCTGGCCAAATCGCATCGGCTGCTGGAGCAGCGCTTCCCGGCCACCAACATTCAGTGGATCGAGTTTCCGGCCGGTCCGCAAATGCTTGAGGCGCTGAACGTGGGCAGCATTGACCTGGGCAGCACCGGTGATATCCCGCCGCTGTTTGCTCAGGCCGCCGGGGCGGATTTGCTGTATGTCGGCTCGGAGCCACCGAAGCCGCAGGCTGAAGTGATTCTGGTGCCGAAGGACAGTCCCATCCACAGCGTGGCGCAACTGAAAGGTCATAAAGTGGCGTTCCAGAAAGGCTCCAGTTCGCACAATCTGCTGCTGCGCGCGCTGGAACAGGCTGGCCTGAGCTTTAACGATATTCAGCCGACTTATCTGACGCCAGCCGATGCGCGCGCCGCGTTTCAGCAGGGTGATGTTGACGCCTGGGCGATCTGGGATCCCTACTATTCCGCTGCGCTGCTGCAGGGCAACGTCCGTGTGCTGGTGGACGGCAGTAAGCTGAACCAGACCGGTTCGTTCTACCTCGCCACGCGCAGCTTTGCTACCGAGCACGGTGACTTCGTGCAGCAGGTGCTGCACACCTTTAGCGAAGCCGACGCGCTGACGCGCAGCCAGCGCCAGCAAAGTATCGATCTGCTGGCACAGGCGATGGGCCTGCCGAAGCCGGTGATCGCCAGCTACCTTGACCATCGTCCGCCGACCACTATTACGCCGGTCAGCGCCCACACGGCGCAGGCCCAACAGCAAACTGCCGATCTGTTTTATGCCAACCATTTAATGCCGGTCAAAGTCACCATTGCCGATCGCATCTGGCAGCCACTGCCGGCCCGGCCATAAGGAAATTTATCATGAGCGTATCCGTATTCTGGTTTCTTCCCACTCACGGCGACGGCCACTATCTCGGTACCGCCGAAGGCGCGCGCCCGGTGGACCACGGTTATCTGCAACAGGTGGCGCAGGCCGCCGATCGCCTCGGTTTTGGTGGCGTGCTGATCCCCACCGGCCGGTCGTGTGAAGATGCATGGCTGGTGGCCGCATCCCTGATTCCGGTGACGCAGCGCCTGCGTTTCCTGGTGGCGCTGCGCCCGGGAGTGATTTCCCCGACGCAGGCCGCACGGCAGGCCGCCACGCTCGATCGTCTCTCCAACGGACGCGCGCTGTTTAACCTCGTCACCGGCGGCGATCCGGAAGAGCTGGCGGGCGACGGCGTTTTCCTCGATCACCGCGAGCGTTATGCCGAATCTGCGGAGTTTACCCGCGTCTGGCGCCGGGTGAGTGAAGGCGAAACGGTCGATTACGAAGGCAAGTACGTCAAAGTGCGCGGTGCACGATTAATGTTTAAAGCGGTGCAGCAGCCACGTCCACCGCTGTGGTTTGGCGGCTCATCGGATGCCGCGCAGGATCTGGCCGCGGAGCAGGTGGATGTCTATCTGACCTGGGGCGAACCCCCCGCGCTGGTCAAAGAGAAGATTGAACAGGTGCGCGCCAAAGCGGCGGCGCAGGGGCGCACGGTGCGCTTCGGCATTCGTCTGCACGTGATTGTGCGTGAAACCAATGAGGAAGCATGGCAGGCGGCAGAACGGCTCATTGCCCATCTTGACGATGCCACCATTGCTAAAGCGCAGGCGGCTTTTGCCCGCACCGATTCAGTCGGTCAGCAGCGCATGGCCGCGCTGCACGGCGGACGCCGCGATCGGCTGGAGATCAGCCCGAACCTGTGGGCCGGCGTCGGTCTGGTACGCGGCGGTGCCGGGACTGCACTAGTGGGCGACGGTCCGACGGTCGCGGCGCGTATGCAGGAGTATCAGGATCTCGGCATCGAGACCTTTATTCTGTCTGGCTATCCGCATCTGGAAGAGGCCTATCGCGTGGGCGAGCTGCTGTTCCCGCATCTCGACCTGGCCGTGCCGGAAATCCCGCAACCCCGCGTAGTGCAGGCGCACGGTGAAGCGGTCGCCAATGATTTCACCCCGCAAAAAGTCGCGCAGAGTTAAGGAGTTGCATATGGCAAAGGTCAAGAAACAGCTGAGCAATGCCCTGCTGCCGTGGGCGCTGCCGGTGCTGCTGGTGGTGGTGTGGCAGATTGCCTCACAGGCCGGCTGGCTGTCGACGCGCATCCTGCCCTCGCCGGAGAATATTGTCATCACCTTCTGGCATCTCGCGGCCAGCGGTGAGTTGTGGCAACACCTCGCCATCAGCGGCTGGCGAGCGGCAATCGGCTTTGCCATTGGCGGTTCGATTGGCCTGATTCTCGGGCTGATTACCGGCACGTCGCGCACCGGGGAACGGTTGCTGGATACCTCGGTGCAGATGCTGCGTAACGTGCCGCACCTGGCGCTGATCCCGCTGGTGATTCTGTGGTTCGGCATCGACGAGTCAGCCAAAATTTTTCTTGTGGCGCTCGGCACGCTGTTCCCTATCTACCTCAATACCTATCACGGCATACGGAATATTGACCGCGGCCTGGTGGAGATGGCGCGCAGCTATGGTCTCTCCGGCTGGAGCCTGTTTATTCAGGTGATTTTGCCGGGCGCGCTGCCGTCAATCATGGTTGGCGTGCGCTTTGCCCTCGGTCTGATGTGGCTGACGCTGATCGTGGCCGAAACCATCTCGGCCAACTCCGGTATTGGCTATCTGGCAATGAACGCCCGTGAGTTTCTGCAAACCGATGTGGTGGTGGTCGCCATCATTCTCTATGCCCTGCTGGGCAAACTGGCCGACGTGACGGCACAGCTGCTGGAGCGTGTCTGGCTGCGCTGGCATCCGGCTTACCAATTGAAGGAGGAGAACGCATGAGCAACGCAACGCTAAGCCCGGCGCGTCTGAACCGCGGTACCCCGGTGGGCGTCAATGGCGTCACCAAGCAGTATGGCAATCGCACCATCCTGAATCATATCGATTTACATATTCCAGCCGGCCAGTTTGTCGCGGTGGTCGGCCGCAGCGGCTGCGGTAAAAGTACCCTGCTGCGCCTGCTGGCCGGGCTGGAATCCACCACGCACGGTGAACTGCTGGCGGGCAACGCGCCGCTGGCCGAGGCGCGCGAAGATACCCGCCTGATGTTTCAGGATGCGCGTCTGCTGCCGTGGAAGAAAGTGATCGATAACGTTGGCCTCGGTCTGAAAGGCCGCGAGTGGCGCAGCGCCGCGCTTGAGGCGCTGGCGGCGGTCGGTCTGGCCGATCGTGCACATGAATGGCCGGCAGCGCTTTCCGGCGGACAGAAACAGCGGGTGGCCCTGGCGCGGGCGCTGATTCATCGTCCCGGCCTGCTGCTGCTCGATGAACCGCTCGGCGCACTTGATGCGCTGACGCGCATTGAAATGCAGGGCCTGATTGAGTCGCTGTGGCAGCAGCATAATTTTACCGTGTTGCTGGTGACGCACGATGTCAGCGAAGCGGTGGCGATGGCCGATCGCGTATTGCTGATTGAAGAGGGTCAGATCGGGCTGGATTTGGCGGTGGATTTACCGCGTCCGCGCCGCAAAGGATCGGCGCGCCTCGCCGAGCTGGAAGCCGAGGTACTGGATCGGGTGATGAAGCGGGGAACCTCAGAGCAGCCCCTGCAGTTCGCGCAGCAGCGCTGAAGGAACAGGTGCGCATAAATGCGCACCCTACGGGATCGTGCATCGTTGCCATTAATGGTAATTAAACACGTACCGTGCGAAATCCGTGTAGGGTCGCCATTTATGGCGACCTGGGGATTACTACGGGAGTCGTGTAGGGTCGCCATTCATGGCGACCTGGGGATTACTACGCGAGTCGTACAGGGTCGCCATTCCGGGCGACCTGAGTGATTACGCGTTCAGCGCTTTGGTGATCTTCTCGTACAGATCGCCGGACAGATTCTCCAGCCCTTTCAGCGTCTCCAGCGCCTGACGCATCAGCGCCTGACGGTCGGCATCATAACGCTTCAGACGAATCAGCGGCTCAATCATACGCGCTGCCACCTGCGGGTTGCGGCGGTTGAGATCGGTCAGCATCTCCACCAGGAACTGGTAGCCGCTGCCATCTTTGGCGTGGAAGGCTGCCGGGTTGGCCGAGGCAAACGCGCCAATCAATGAACGGATGCGGTTCGGGTTACCCATGGTGAACGAACGATGCGTCAGCAAGCTACGAACCTTGCTCAGCACGTCTGCCGCCGGGCTGGTGGCCTGCAACATAAACCACTTATCCATCACCAGACCATCCTGATGCCAGCGCTCGTCGTACGCCGCCAGCAGCGCATCACGGCACGGCAACTGCGCCGCCACCGCCGCAGACAGCGCGGCCAGCGCGTCGGTCATGTTGCTGGCTTTGTCGTACTGCGCCTGCACCAGTTTGCTGGCCTGCTCCGGGTCCGCAAACGCCAGATAGCTCAGGCAGACATTCTTCAGCGAGCGCTTGCCGATCTCGGCATGCTCGACTTTGTAGTCGCTGCTCTGGTTGGCGAGATACACCGCATAGAATTCATCGCTCAGCTCATTCGCCAGCGTGCGCACCAGCGCCGCGCGGACTGCGGCAATCGCCTGCGGGTCGATCACCTCGAACAACTCGGCGATCTCATTCTCTGACGGCAGCGACAGGATCAGCGCCATCAGCGCCGGATCGCCCTGCTCATCCAGCAGCACCGCGCGGAAAGCATCGGCGACGTGCAGCGGCAGCGACAGCGGCTGGCCCTGCTGATGGCGCGCCACGTTGAGGCGGATATACGTCGCCAGCAGGCTTTGCGCGGCATCCCAGCGCGAGAAGTCGTTGCGCGCGTGGCGCATCAGGAAAGTCAGCTGCGCATCGCTCCATTTATAGTCGAGCTTCACCGGTGCGGAGAATTCCCGCAGCAGCGACGGCACCGGCTGGAAATAGACGTTGTCGAAAATGAAGGTCTGGAACTCGTCGGTAACGTTCAGCACGTGATGAACCGGATGACCGTTGTGCTGCAACGGAATGACCTTGCCTTCACCGTCATACAGTTCGATATCCAGCGGAATGTGCAGCGGCAGCTTCTCTTTTTGATCGGCGGTCGGGGGCGTGTGCTGCGTGACGTGCAGCGTGTACTGCTCCAGCTCCGGGTTGTAGTCATCACGCACCGTCAACACCGGCGTGCCCGACTGACTGTACCAGCGGCGGAACTGTGACAAATCGACGTTGGAGGCATCTTCCATCGCCTGCACGAAATCATCACAGGTGGCGGCGCTGCCATCGTGACGCTCGAAATAGAGCTGCATCCCCTGCTGGAACTGCTCTTCACCCAGCAGCGTGTGCAGCATGCGAATCACTTCAGAACCCTTCTCATACACCGTCAGGGTGTAGAAGTTGTTCATTTCGATCACCTGATCCGGGCGGATCGGATGGGCCATCGGGCTGGCATCTTCGGCAAACTGCGCGCCGCGCATCACGCGCACATTATCAATACGGTTGACCGCGCGCGAGCCGAGATCGGAGCTGAACTCCTGATCGCGGAAGACCGTCAGCCCCTCTTTCAGGCTGAGCTGGAACCAGTCGCGGCAGGTCACGCGGTTGCCGGTCCAGTTGTGGAAATATTCGTGACCGATCACGGCTTCAATGCCGAGATAATCCTTGTCGGTGGCGGTTTCCGCTTTGGCCAGCACGTATTTGGAGTTGAAGACGTTGAGGCCTTTATTCTCCATCGCGCCCATGTTGAAGAAATCCACCGCGACGATCATAAAGATATCGAGGTCATATTCGAGGCCGAACCGCTCTTCGTCCCACTTCATGCTGGCTTTGAGCGAGGTCATCGCCCAGTCCGCACGGTCGAGGTTGCCGCGATCGACAAAAATTTCCAGCGCCACGTTACGGCCGGAACGGGTGGTAAAGCTATCGCGCAGCACATCGAAATCGCCGGCGACCAGCGCAAACAGGTAGCAGGGTTTCGGGAACGGATCCTGCCATTTCACCCAGTGACGCCCATCCTCGTGCTGACCGCTCTCCAGCTTGTTACCGTTGGACAGCAGGTACGGATAGCTAGCCGCGTCGGCGATCAGGGTAGTGGTGAAACGCGCCAGCACGTCCGGGCGATCGAGATACCAGGTGATATGCCGGAAGCCTTCGGCTTCACACTGGGTGCAGAGCGCCTCGCCGGATTTATACAGCCCTTCCAGCGCGGTGTTTTTATCCGGATGGATTTCATTAATGATGGTCAGGGTAAAGTTGTCCGGCAGCTGGCTGATGATCAGTGCGCCCTGCTCTTCGCGGTAGTGCGGCCACGGATTGCCATCCACCGCCAGCGACAGCAGCGTCAGCGCCTCACCGTCCAGACGCAGTTCAGCCTGCTGCGCGCCAAGGCGTTTTACCTGACTGACGGCGGTGACGCGCGTGGTCGCCGCATCAAGATCAAACGTCAGGTCGATATCGGTGATGGTGTAATCCGGCGCCCGGTAGTCGTGGCGATATTTAATTTGCGGCTGTTGCGTCATAAATCCTTCTCGCATCGTTAATATAGTCAACCCTCAGAGTCTAAGCGGGTTGCGCCCGGGTTGCCACGCACAATGCGTGCGTTGCGCCAAAAGTCTACAATTCATTAACAATGGCACAAATGACCCTCGACCTGTCACCTGCAATTATGGTGTGATCGCGGTGATTACTGTTTTATACTCCTGCGTCTTTATGACTTTGTTGAATACCGGGCTCTGCTCCGCGGAAGAGGATGCTGAAACGCACCATGACTGGACACGCTTCCCCGATTTTGACCACGCTGCTTGATACCGATGCCTATAAGCTTCACATGCAGCAGGCCGTTTATCATCGTTACTACGATGTCCCGGTAACGGCAGAATTTCGCTGCCGCAGCGATGAGCAGCTCGGCCAGTATGCCGACGCCATCCGCACGCACATTACTGCCATGCAATCTCTGGCGCTGAGCGATGACGAATATCGTTACCTCAGCAGCTTACCGTTTTTCCAGCAGGATTATCTCGACTGGCTGCGCCAGTTCCGCTTCGATGCCTCGCAGGTTGAGGTGCGCGACGATCACGGGCATCTGCGCATTCAGATTCGCGGCCCGTGGCGTGAAGTGATTCTGTGGGAAGTACCGCTGCTGGCGCTGATCAGCGAAGTGGTACACCGTCACCGGACGCCAGAAAGCGGCGCGGAACAGGCTGTGGCGCATCTGCAGCAGAAGCTGGTGCACTTCCGTGAGCAGGTAGGCGATCTCGATATGTCGCGCTTCCAGCTAATGGACTTTGGCACACGCCGTCGTTATTCGCGCGCGGTGCAGGAAGCGATTGTCAGCACGCTGAAAAACGAATTCCCGTGGCTGCTGGGCACCAGTAACTACGATCTGGCGCGCCGGTTGCAGCTTAACCCGGTCGGAACCCAGGCACATGAATGGTTCCAGGCGCATCAGCAGATCAGCCCGGTACTGGCCAACAGCCAGCGCGCGGCGCTGCAATCGTGGCTGGATGAGTACGATAACCAGCTCGGCATTGCCCTGACCGACTGCATCACGATGGACGCCTTCCTGCGTGATTTCGGCCCCGGTTTTGCCCATCGCTATCAGGGCCTGCGCCATGATTCGGGCGATCCGGTGGAGTGGGGAGAAAAAGCCATTGCGCATTATCAGCGGCTGAATATCGATCCGCTCAGCAAAACGCTGGTGTTCTCCGACAATCTCAATCTCAATAAAGCACTGGCGCTGTATCGGCATTTCGGTCAGCGCGCGAACGTGGTATTTGGCATCGGCACCCGCCTCACCTGCGATATTCCCGGCGTCACGCCTTTGAATATCGTGATCAAACTGGTGAGCTGCAACGGCAAACCGGTGGCCAAACTCTCCGACAGTCCCGGTAAAACCATCTGCCAGGATAAAGCCTTCGTGCGCGCCCTGCGCAAAGCCTTCGACCTGCCGCTGGTCAAACGCGCCAGCTAATTGGCCTGAGCAGGGTGCCTGCGCCCTGCTCTGCGCCAGAAAATCTCTTTATTCCCCGGCAATTTTGCTTGTTTCCTGGTGGCTCGCAAGTAACATAGCTAAACCCCGGAATGGGGCTTATTTCACTCCATCTTCATTTATATAGAGAGATTTTTATGAGCGTAGTGCCTGTAGCGGATGTACTGCACGGCCGTGTCGCGGTTGACAGTGAAGTCACCGTACGTGGTTGGGTACGTACCCGAAGAGATTCCAAAGCCGGTCTTTCCTTCATCGCCGTTTATGACGGTTCCTGCTTTAATCCCGTTCAGGCCGTCGTCAATAATTCTCTGAATAATTATCAGGATGAAGTGCTGCGTCTGACCACCGGCTGTTCGGTGATCGTCACCGGTAAAGTGGTGGAGTCGCCGGGTGAAGGCCAGGCATTCGAACTGCAGGCGACCCAGGTTGAAGTCACCGGCTGGGTGGACGATCCGGATACCTATCCGATGGCGGCTAAACGTCACAGCATCGAATACCTGCGCGAAGTGGCGCACCTGCGTCCGCGCACCAACATTGTCGGTGCCGTGGCACGCGTACGTCATACGCTGGCGCAGGCGCTGCATCGCTTCTTCCATGAAAACGGCTATTTCTGGGTCTCCACGCCGCTGATCACCGCCTCTGACACCGAAGGTGCCGGCGAGATGTTCCGCGTCTCAACGCTGGATCTGGAGAACCTGCCGCGCGACCCGCAGGGCAAAGTCGATTTCGATAAAGACTTCTTTGGTAAAGAGGCTTTCCTGACCGTTTCCGGCCAGCTGAACGCCGAGACCTATGCCTGTGCGCTGTCCAAAGTGTATACCTTTGGCCCGACGTTCCGTGCCGAAAACTCGAATACCAGCCGTCACTTAGCGGAATTCTGGATGCTGGAACCGGAAGTGGCGTTCGCTACGCTGGACGATGCGGCTGCCCTGGCGGAAGCGATGCTGAAGTACGTGTTTAAAGCGGTACTGGAAGAGCGCGCTGATGATATGGCGTTCTTCGCCGAGCGCGTCGATAAAGAGGCCATCGCCCGTCTGGAGCGCTTCATCACCACGGATTTCGCCCAGGTAGACTACACCGACGCCGTCGACATTCTGCTGAAAAGCGGCCAGAGCTTCGAGAACCCAGTGTCATGGGGCGTCGATCTCTCTTCCGAACACGAGCGTTATCTGGCGGAGAAACACTTTAAAGCGCCGGTGGTGGTGAAGAACTACCCGAAAGATATCAAAGCGTTCTACATGCGTATGAACGACGACGGCAAAACCGTGGCGGCGATGGACGTGCTGGCGCCGGGCATCGGTGAAATCATCGGCGGTTCCCAGCGTGAAGAGCGTCTTGATGTGCTGGATGCGCGCCTCGCTGAAATGGGCCTGAATAAGGAAGATTACTGGTGGTATCGTGACCTGCGTCGCTATGGCACCGTGCCGCATGCCGGCTTCGGTTTAGGTTTCGAACGTTTGATCGCCTATGTCACCGGCGTACAAAATGTAAGAGACGTTATCCCGTTCCCACGCACGCCACGTAACGCGAATTTCTAGGATTTAAGATTAAATATAAGAAATTCATATATATATTGAGGTCGGCCCTGCCGGCCTTTTTTTATTTTTGTAAATTTTGAGTTCTCTCACAAAGTTCCCGATATTTTACAAATTGTAATACAATTTTGCTTTTTGATACGTAATTACGAGAATTGAATCATTTTCGGGCTAGAATTAGCAACCCCGTGATGGAAAGATGCGTGCAGACACAGGAGACATCAAACTTCTTTCAAGGTTCCCGTAAAGGTTTCTTGACGGCAGTGGCAGATGTCCAAATAACTCCAATGAGGGTAATAAATAATGATGAAGCGCAACATTCTTGCAGTGGTTATCCCTGCTCTGTTAGCTGCCGGCGCAGCAAACGCAGCAGAAATTTATAATAAAGACGGCAACAAACTGGACCTCTACGGTAAAGTTGATGCGCGTCATCAGTTCTCTGACAACGCTGGTGATGACGGCGACAAATCTTATGTTCGTTTTGGCTTTAAGGGTGAAACTCAGATTACCGACCAGCTGACCGGTTACGGCCAGTGGGAATACAACATTCAGGCTAACGTGACTGAGAACCAGGGCACCGAAGGCTCTAAAACTCGTCTGGGCTTTGCCGGTCTGAAATTTGGTGATGCAGGCTCCTTCGACTACGGCCGTAACTACGGTGTTCTGTACGACGCAATGTCTTACACTGACCAGCTGCCAGTATTCGGTGACGATACCCTGTATCAGGACAACGACAACTTCATGGTTGGTCGTTCAAACGGTCTGGCTACCTACCGTAACAGCAACTTCTTCGGTCTGGTTGATGGTCTGAGCTTTGCCGTGCAGTATCAGGGCAAAAACGAAGGCCGTGACGTCCTGAACCAGAATGGCGACGGCTGGGGTTCTTCTGTAGCGTATGACACCGGTATGGGCATCAGCGCTGTAGGTGCATACTTCTCTTCTGACCGTACCGATGCACAGGTTCTTGATGGCAACGGCGACAAAGCTGACGCTTACGGTTTCGGTCTGAAATATGACGCGAACAACGTATACCTGGCTGCATTCTACGGTGAATCACGTAACACCACTCCTTACGGTGGCACCAACACCCAGACTGCTAACAAAGTTCAGGCTTTCGAAGTGGTTGCTCAGTACCAGTTCGACTTCGGTCTGCGTCCATCCATCGCTTACCTGCAGTCTAAAGGTAAGGACCTGAGCGGCGCGACTGGCAACGGTTCAACCTTCGCTGGCGGCGATGCTGACCTGGTTAAATACATCGAAGTGGGTACCTATTACTACTTCAACAAAAACATGTCCACCTATGTTGACTACAAAATCAACCTGCTGGACGACAACGACTTTACCCGTGCGAAGGGCATCAGCACCGACGACGTGGTTGGCGTTGGCCTGGTTTACCAGTTCTAATCTGCCGATTCGAACTGCGTAACACCTCAGAAACGGAGCCTTCGGGCTCCGTTTTGCATTTCAGTGATCGGGCTCCCGATTAGCGCCATTACTTTATACGCCACAGTTATTTCTTTTTTATGTCAGCGGTTGGCAAGCGTTGCGTCTGACGTTAACCTGATAGCTCATTTTGCTAAAGTTCACCCTAACGGAACTGACTCATGTTTGAATCAATCTTTGCCGCACCAGCCGATCCTATTCTGGGACTGGCTGACCTGTTTCGCGCCGACGACCGCCCGAATAAAATCAATCTTGGCATTGGTGTTTATAAAGATGAAACCGGCAAAACGCCGGTGCTGACCAGTGTGAAAAAAGCTGAGCAGTATCTGCTGGAGAACGAGACCACCAAAAACTACCTCAGCATTGATGGTCTGGCTGATTTCGCGCGCTGCACGCAGGAACTGCTGTTTGGCAAAGAGAACGCGCTGATTAGCGCTGGCCGCGCCTGCACCGCGCAGACGCCGGGCGGCACCGGTGCGCTGCGCGTCGCCGCGGATTTCCTCGCTACGCAAACCAACGTCAAACGCGTCTGGGTGAGCAATCCCAGCTGGCCGAACCACAAAAACGTGTTCAACGCCGCCGGTCTGGAAGTGTGTGATTACCAGTATTACGATGCGGCGACCCACAGCCTCGACTTCGACGGCATGCTGGCCTCGCTGCAGGAAGCGCAGGCGGGCGACGTGGTGCTGTTCCACGGCTGCTGCCATAACCCGACCGGTATCGATCCTACCGCTGACCAGTGGCAACAGCTGGCGCAGCTGTCGCTGGAGAAAGGCTGGCTGCCACTGTTCGATTTCGCCTACCAGGGCTTCGCACGCGGTCTGGATGAAGATGCTGAAGGCCTGCGCATTTTCGCCGCATCCCATCAGGAACTGATCGTCGCCAGCTCCTACTCGAAAAACTTTGGTCTGTACAACGAGCGTGTCGGTGCGCTGACGCTGGTAGCGGCAACTGCCGACGTGGCGAAGACAGCATTCAGCCAGGTGAAATACAGCATCCGCGCCAACTACTCTAACCCGCCTTCGCACGGTGCTGCCGTGGTCGCCACCATTCTCGGTAACGACGCGCTGCGTACCATCTGGGTGCAGGAGCTGACCGACATGCGCCAGCGCATTCAGCGCATGCGCCAGCTGTTTGTGAATACCCTGGCGGAGAAAGGCGCACAGCGCGATTTCAGCTTCATCATCAAACAGAACGGCATGTTCTCGTTCAGCGGTCTGACCAAAGATCAGGTGGTGCGTCTGCGTGAAGAGTTTGGCGTGTATGCGGTGAATTCCGGTCGCGTTAACGTGGCAGGCATGACGCCGGATAATATGTCGGCACTGTGCGAAGCGATAGTCGCCGTGCTGTGACCAACGAAAAATGGGCCTGATGGCCCATTTTTTTTATTGCAGGAAAGGATTACTGACGCGCTCGTGGCCGAGGGTGGAAATCGGGCCATGGCCGGGGACAAACGTCACATCATCACCCAGCGGCAGAAGTTTATCCCGGATGGCCGCGATCAGATCGCTGTGGCTGCCCTGCGGAAAATCGGTGCGTCCGACGCCACCGTTAAAAATCACATCACCTGAGATCAGCAGACGGCCAGCACGATCAAAGAACACGATATGGCCAGGCGTATGCCCTGGACAATGCAGCACTTCCAGCGTCACGTTGCCCAGCTGTACCGTTTCGCCCTCTTCCAGCCAGCGATCTGGCATCAGCGGCGCGCACTCCGGCAAACCAAACATCCGACTTTGAGTGGGCAGGTTATCCAGCCAGAAGGCATCGGCTGGCTGCGGCCCGACGATCGGCACCTGATAGTGCTGCGCCAGTTCGGCAGCAGCACCGACGTGATCGAGATGGCCGTGGGTCAGCAGGATTTGCGACGGCGTTAAGCCTCGCTCCGCCAGCACAGCAATAATGGTTTCGGCATCGCCGCCGGGATCAACCAGCGCAGCCTGTTGCGTCTCGTCATCCCAGATAACGGAACAGTTCTGTGAAAAGGCGGTGACCGGAATAATCAGGTAATTCATAGCGCTCCATGACCGACACACGCAGCGCTGCCGGTATCAGGACCAGTGCCTTGCAGGCCCGGTATCAATGTGTACGAAGTTGCTGCGCGGGTAATATCCTACACCACCGGCGCGCATAGATAACGCCGCTTTGCGAACATTGCTCAGAGAAATGCCCTCAATGTGGAAATCCATCGCCTGCCCTTTGGTGTGATAGCTGTGTTTAGCCACGCCAGGGCCCGATTCACGCAGCATATTATTGGTCGCCAGCGTACGGTAGCCGGAGATCAGCTGCACCGGTTTGCGCGTGTTGAGCAGCGTCTGCAAACGATACAGCTGGTCAAACAGATGTGGATCGATGTGTTTAACCTGATTGGCGCGGTAATCACGGAAGAAGTGGTTTAAGCGAGCTAACTCATCCTTGTCATAACTCTTACCGTTAAAAAACTCAGTTTTGAGGGTTTCACCGGTATGCATGTTACTGAGCGTTAATACCCGGGGGCGGGAGGTGGAAACTGACGCCAGCGCTGCACCCGGCAGCAGTGACAATCCAGCCGCTGCGCCACCCAGCAGCAATAAACGACGACGTTGAGAATCAAAATTAGCCATGAAGCGGGGTTACCTAATCTAAAACGATAAAAATATGTGCAAAAAGTACACAAGGCCGAACAGTAACCGCAGCCTGGAGAGCAGTCAACCCGCAATCTGTCACAGAATGCGCAAAACCGGTCTGAAATCAATTTTCCAGACCGGTCTTGCCATTTTCTTTGAGGGAAGGATAACAGGGAAATCAACGCTTAGAGCAGCAGCTGCCCCGCTTTGGTCAGCACCTGGCTGCCGGAGCGCGCCGGGTTATCATAATTGTAAATATCTGTACGATACTGCGGCTGGCCATCATCCGCCACCCAGGCCGTAAGATAGTAGAGATTAACCGGAATGCGATGGCGAATCGGCACGTAGCGCGTATCGCCCTGCTTCAGCGTGTCAGAGATACGGCTGTCGTTCCAGCCCGCATCCTGCAATAGCAGATCGGCCAGTTCAGAAGCTTTGTTAACGCGCACGCAGCCGGAGCTGAGCGCACGGATATCACGCTGGAACAGGCCATGGTTCGGCGTGTCGTGCAGATAAATCGCGTCTGAACTCGGCATGTTGAATTTATAGCGGCCCAGCGAGTTGCTGGCACCCGGCGCCTGACGAATGCGATACGGGAAACTGGCGGCGGACACCATGTGCCAGTCAATCATCGACGGATCAATCACTTCCGCATCGGCGCTCCAGCCCGATAGCAGCGTGTAGCCGTGCTTATACAGATAGCTCGGATCCTGCTTCACCTTCGGCACGATATCCTGGCGCACCAGCGTGGTGGGCACGTTCCACGGTGGATTGAGCACCACATTATTGAGCGCGCTGCGCATCAGCGGCGTTTTGCGGTCCGGACGACCGACAATCACCCGCGAGGACAGAATGGTATTGCCGTTGTTGTAGTAGGTCAGGGAATAGTTGGGAATATTCACCATGATGCCGTTGTGCATGTCATCCGGCAGCAAACGCAGACGCTGGATATTCAGCGCCAGCAGCGCCGCACGCATCTGCGGGGAAACATTCAGCCACTCGCGGGTACGCGGGCCGATGGCACCGTCGTCGGCCAGTCCCTGCCAGTGCTGGAAGCGTTTTACCCCCTCCACCAGCGTGTTGTCGTAAACATTATTGCTGGCAGCCGGGGTGACCGTGCTGATGTTGCCGCTGGCCTGCGGAACCTGCGCCGGCAGATCGCTGACGCTGGTGGCCGACGGACTGACGGCCACGGGCTGATCGCTCTGACTCACCGGCTGCGGCGCCGTCGGGACGGCATCGTCGGCTGGCGTGGGCGTCGCGCTGTGCGTGCCGGTCAGCATCCCGGTGCGCTGCAGAATCTCACGCAGCGCCGGCACATCATCGCTGATCTGCCCCGGGCGCAGCGTGCCCTTATCGCGCAGCTGCGGCCACGGCCGGTTATCGGTCAGCAACGCTTTTAACGCACTGTGCATCGGTGCGTACTGCGGATGCTGCGGCTGCAGCGACACCACAAAGGCGCGGCTGCCGCCGCCGTTCACCGCGTTCTGCCACTGATTAATGGCGGAGAGTGACGGCATGGTCAGTTTGTACGGCACATTGCTGTACAGCCAGGTTTCGCCCTGGGTTGGTACGTTAGCGACAAACTGCAGATAGCCAAGCATGGCGTCGCTTAGCACCACGTCCCGCGCGAAGCCTTTAATATCCGGATTGGTGAGCAACTCTACCCAGCGGGTAAACTGCGGCTGTACGCCGGAGAGCGCCACTTCTGCCAGCTGCTGCTGGAAAGCCTGCACGGCGTCGCGATCCTGCCACAGCGGCGCCATGTTGCGTGCCGCATAGATGCCGGCGAGGCCGGGCAGATAAAAGGGTCGTTCGCTGGGGCTAAATGCCTGCTGAATTTGCTGCTGGCTGGCAGCCACTGACAGCGTGCTGTGCGGCAGCGCGCCGACGTCTGCCGCCTGGCTGATAGCCAGTGGTGCCGCCATCAGTGACAAACTGAGTGCTATTGCAGCACGATTAACTCTGCTCTTCTTGTTCAGCAACATCCCTGCCCCCTTCTTACCAAAGACACAGCATCCTGAAAACGCCGTGTACCGCCTGTACTCTTATGATTGAGTATAAAATAAAAAACGGCATCCGCCTCGCAGGGCCGATGCCGTTTACAGATTAACCGCAGCCTGAATTTTTAACCAGATTTGCTGCTAGCTATTTTCAGTGGCCACGCCTGCGCCGGGATTTTCCTGTTTCACCGGCGTCGGATCGGCGGAGAAACCGCGCAGTCCGACCACGTGCACATGCTCCGTATTGTTAAAGACTTTACGTACCAGCTTATAAGTGGTGCCTTTTTCCGGACTGATATTCTCCGGCGCGGCGATCACCAGCTGCATTTCCAGACGCTCGCACAGTTCGAACAGCGTGGCGATGGAGCGCGCATCAAGACGCGCGGCTTCATCGAGGAACAGCAGGCGACACGGTGAAATATCTTTACCGCGCAGACGCCGTGACTCCTCTTCCCAGCTCTGCACCACCATCACCAGAATCGACATACCGGTACCGATCGCTTCACCGGTCGACAGCGCCCCGCTTTCGGCACGCAGCCAGCCGTCTGAGCCGCGGTTCACTTCCACTTCCATCTCAAGGTAGTTGCGGTAGTCGAGCAGCTCTTCACCGATGGTCTGCGCCGTGCGCTGGCCCATATCAATCTGCGGATTGAGACGCTGATACAGCTTCGCCAGCGCTTCCGAGAACGTGAGGCGATTGCTGGTAAACAGATCCTGATGCTGTTCATGCTCTTCCGACAGCGTATCCAGCAGCATGGAGTGCGTTTCGCGTACGTTGACGTTCAGCCGCACGCTGCGCACCTGGCCAAAGCTCACCGCCTGCAAGCCCTGGTTCAGCTGACGGATGCGGTTCTGCTCGCGCTGAATGGTTTTGCGGATGATATTGGCCGCACTGCGCGAGCTGATCGCCAGCGTCTGCTCACGCGCCGTCAGCTCTTCGGTCAGGCGGTTCAGCTCAATCTCCATCTGCTCGATGGCTTCAACCGGATCGTCGGTACGAATAATGTCCTGACGGATACGTTCACGCAGATGCTGATAGACGGCGATAAAGAACTGAATCTTGCGCTCCGGCCGTTTTGGATCTTCCGACATGCGCAGCACATCGCGCAGGTGTTCATTATCCGCAACCGCCAGGCGCAGCGCACCGAGCGCCTTATCCGACATCGAGCGCAGCTCGTCACCGCTCAGGTAAGCCAGTTCGCGGCGATGCAGACGGCGCTCGACGCCGTTCTCTTTCACCAGACGCAGTACGGTGCACCAGCCCGCTTTGGCGCTGACCACCTGCTCACGCATCAGATGATAATCGCGCTCCAGCTTGCGCAGTTTCTTCTGCAGGCTATCCATTTCGGCTTCGCAGAAGGTGAGCTGTTTCTCCAGCTGATTGCGACGCGCACGGTTGTGGCTGAGCGCCGTGTAGAGTTCGTCACGCCGGCTGCGCGCACGCTCCTCGGCGCTGGCATCGGCGTGCACGCCAATATCCTGCATCTCCTGCTGCAACTCTTTCAGCATGTCGCGCTTGGCGTCGTACGAACTCTTCAGCGATGCCAGCACCTGGGAATACTGCGTCAGCTGCGCCTGATGTTCGCGCAGGCGTTCGCGCGCGCGGCTGCGTTCGCCTTCCGCCTGCTCCAGACGCTGGCGCAGTTTTTCGTTGAGATCGCTGTTACCGGTCAGCATGCCGGCCGAATCTTCATAGCTGAAGTGCGCGCGGCGCTGCACCACTTCGGTCAGGGCAAATGCCTGCTGACGCGCTTCGCGCTGCTGCTGCTGCGCCTGCTGATAGTCACGCGTCAGCTGTTCGTGCTGCTGCGGATCGCTCTGCAGCACCGCCACCAGCGGCTCCAGTTTGCTGAGTTTCGCGCCGTGCTGATGCAGGAAGCGCGCGGCTTCCTGGGCTTCTTCCACCCGCTCACGAATCTCTTCGCAGCGGTCGGCCAGCGAGTCGTCAAGCAACAGGTTAACGCGCGGCAGCAGGCGGTTGAGCTGCGCCACACCCTCTTTTGCCTGCTCGAACTGAGCACGCTGCTGCTGATTGTCATTCTCGTGCTGCGCCAGCGCACGCTCCAGCTCGCCACGACGGCTGTTAAGCTGCCGCATCTGCGCTTCCGGATCTTCGTCGAAAGCCACCGCCAGGTGGCTGCCGATAAAGCGGCTAAACGACTGATGCAGACGCTGGGTTTTCTGCACGTCAAATGACAGCGTGGCAAAACGTTCGGCCAGCTGATCGCGCTCATTGTTCAACAGCTCCAGCTGATTTTCCCGCGCCGCGCGACCAAACAGCGGCACTTTCGGGAAGCGCGAATAACGCCACTGGCGCTCCGCCACTTTAACGACGACCGCATTTTCCAGCTCGTCAACGCTAAAGACGCTGTCATCAAACGACTGCGGATCGCC
Source organism: Pantoea sp. B_9 (assembly GCF_008632015.1). Classification (NCBI taxonomy): domain Bacteria; kingdom Pseudomonadati; phylum Pseudomonadota; class Gammaproteobacteria; order Enterobacterales; family Erwiniaceae; genus Pantoea; species Pantoea sp. B_9. The sequence continues at coordinate 852,160 of NZ_VWVL01000001.1, forward strand.
TTCGATCAGATAGAGATCTTCCGGACACTCTTCAAGGCCGTCGAGCATCTCGCGCACCAGCGACAGGTCCGGTACCACAATGGCGTGACGCGATGGGCCATACAGCGCGGAGAAGTACGGCGCATCATCCAGCGTCACATCATCGTAAATTTCTGACAGCAGCACGCCGCCAAACCGCTCCGCCAGCTGGGTCAGGCGCGCATCTTCCGCGCCGCCCGGCTGGCTGAGTCGCGCAATCTGCTGCTCGACTTCACGCTTGCGCGCCGCCACTTCATCACGCTCGACGGTGGTTTCACGCTCGCGCTCCAGCAGCTGCTGCATATATTCGGTGATCTGCTGGCTGCTGCTCAGCGTCTGGCCGGTCTGCTCGCTCAGCTGGGTGAGAATCTCCTGCGCCGCCAGCCAGTGCGGCGCCCGCGCGGTCAGCGTAGTGATGCGCTCGCGCAGCTGCTCCAGCTCCTGGCGCATCAGCATGCGGCGTTCACCGGCGTCGGCCACGCTTTCGTTCAGCTGCTCTATCTGCGCTTCCAGTTCACGCTGCAGGCCTTCCAGCGCGTCAGCGTCATAATGCTGGCCCTGACGTTTACAGAAGTCGGCCAGCAGACGTTCGGCGTCATGCTGCTCGCGCAGGCGGGTTTCCAGTTCGTTGAGACGCAGACGCAGCGAAGAGAGCTGTTCGGCATGATGGCGCTGGTTAGCGGCATCGCGCAGCAATTCGCGCCCGACCAGCCACGCATCCTGCCGGCTTACCTCGCCGGCAATGCTGGTGACCAGCGCCAGCGCCTGTTCAAACTGGCTGTGCGCCGCTTCCGCCACGCTCAGCTTCTGCTCCAGGCGCAGCAGCCGTTCGGTGGCCTCTTCTTCGCGCGCCTGGAAGGTTTCCTGCCACTCTGCGGCGTTGTCGATGGTGAGGTCCGGCAGTTGGCACTGCGCCCGCGCTTTTTCCAGCGCCTGCAACGCCTGCTGATACTGGATGGCGCGGGTTTGCTGCACATCAAGCGCCTGCTGAAAATCGGCCAGCTGGCTTTTCAGCTCGTCGACTTCAATTTCCGCCGCTTCAGCGCGCGCTTCGTTCTCTTCCTGCACCTCACGCGCTTCGGCCACCACTTCATTCTGCTCTTCGAGACGATAAGTCAGCTCTTCCAGATCGGCGTCGTAACGCGCGATCTTCTCCTGCTGACGCATCGCCGTCTGGACCAGATTAAGGTGATCGCTCGCCGCCTGATAATCGGTTTCCAGATCGCTCTCTGCGCCGTTGTGCTCAGAGAGTTCGCGCGCCATTTCGATGTGACGATACTGTTCCGATGCCAGCTGATTGCGACTGGTGAACAGCTCGTTACGCAGCTGCAGCGCACCGTCAAGATGGATGCGACGCTCGTTGGCGTGGCGCATGTAGTCGGCAGAAACGTAGCTGGTGGCTTCAGAGATCAGATGCTTAAACAGATCGCGGTCCGACTGCGTGACGCGAATTGCTTCCAGCGTCATGCGGTTTTCGCGCAGCGCCGCTTCCATATCCTGGAACGCTTTACGCACGCCGCCGTTTTCCGGCAGCAGGTAATCGCGCAGCGAGCGGGTAATGGCGCTGGAGATACCGCCATACAGCGAGGCTTCGATCAGACGGTAGAATTTGCTGCGATCGCCGGCGGTGCGCAGGCGACGCGGCACTACGCCGAGCTCAAACATCATGGCGTGGTAGTCCGTGACCGAGCTGAACTGGCGGAACTGCACGCCCTCCTGCGCTTCCACCCGTTCCTTCACTTCTGCCAGCGGCAGCACGCGCGCCTGACGGCTACCGAGAATTTCGGTCAGCATATCGGTTGGTAGCGTATCGGTCGGCAGCCCGTGAATACTGAACGGCTTGATGTCGACTTTCTTATCGCGTCCGGCTACCTGCTGCAGGCGCACGCCAGCCACCACGCGCTGATGGCGCGAGTTGACCACGTCCAGCACCGCATAGCAGACGCCCGCGCGCAGTTTGCCGTGCAGGCCCTTATCGCGCGAGCCGGACGTGGCACCGGCTTCGGTGGTGTTACGGAAATGCAGCAGGGTTAAGTCCGGGATCAGTGCCGTAACAAACGCCGCCATGGTGGTCGATTTACCGGCACCGTTACCGCCGGACAGCGTGGTGACCAGCTCATCCAGATCAAAGGTGCGGGCAAAGAAACCGTTCCAGTTGATCAGCGTGAGCGATCGAAATTTACCGCGTTCAATCATGCCTGTTCATCCTCCGCGCGCTCGCTCGCGTCGTGTTCGCTGTCATTTTCTGCCTCGTCGCTCTCACTGGCGACCGGTGCGTTCTCCAGCGTCATCGCTTCACCGTCACGAATCAGGCGCAGCTGCGCTTCACGTGCGTCGTCACCGCTGCGCACATCCGCACCAAAGCGGAAAACGGACTCCATGATGCGGAACTTGCTGCTGTCGTTGCCCATAAACCACACCATGCCGAGACGGCGCAGACGGCTGAGCGACGCACGCATCTTCTCCTGCAGTTTGGCGCGATCCAGGTCCGATCCGGTGGAGCGCTGGTTAACCAGCTTCAGCAACCTGCTTTCATCCGCCAGCGACAGCAGCTCGTCGTACAGCTCCTGCTGGGTGAAAATGCCCTCGTTGGCCAGCCGCTCCGGGCTCAGGTAGAGATAACAGAGAATTTTACCCACCATCATGTCGAGCTCGGACAGCACCGAGCGCGGGATCAGCGTGGTTGAACGCGGACGCAGATAGAAAAACCCTTCCGGTGCGCGGATCAGCTCAACGTTGTAGCGCGCATAGAACTCTTCCAGAAACGGCTGGTAATCCATCAGAAAAGCGTGATTATCCAGCTCTTCAATACCAATGTGGCGGCCGGCGCGTAACTGGCTATCGAGCGCGGGAAAAATCGGGTTTGCCAGTGCCAGCGCCAGTTTGACCGGCATCACTTGTTCAATATTTGTCGATGACATGTGCCTGCACCTTGGCTCCGTAATCATTAATGGTCTGCCATTCCGCAGGCAGACCGGCTAAATCGGCTTCGGCCACGCCGAGTCGCACCGCCTGATCGATGACGATGCGTGCGAGGTCGAAGTGGCGCGCGCGGGGATACTGCGCCAGATAGTCACGCATCACCGTGGCGAGATGCAGCGGCTTCTGCTGCTGCTTGTAAATCTGCAGCGCTTCTTCAATCATCGCCGCCAGCTGCTCGCGGATTTCGTTAAACTCTTCGTACTCCATCTCCGGCGGCAGTTCGCCCATCACCTCGTCGTTACGCAGCGTCATCTCTTCATCGCGCATGTCATACAGACGGTCGGCATTGGCGTAGGTCAGCGCCCACGGCTGATCGAAATAGTTCTGCACCGACTGGCGTAAACGCTGCGCGAACACGCGGTTTTTATCCATGTCGATGGCGGTACGAATAAATTTGTGCACGTGGCGGTCGTAACCGATCCACAGATCGATGGCCTGCTGGCCCCAGCTGATAATGCGATCGAGCTTGTTTTGCAGGTCAAACACCAGCTTGTCGACGAAACCCAGATCCGGGCTGCTCAGCGTGGCGTCCTGAATTCGCAGCAGGTTAGCCTGCAGCTTGTCGCCTGCCGCTTCCAGCGTATCCTGCAGTTCGCGCAGCGTGCCGGAGGTCTCCGACAGCAGCAGCTCACAGCTGGAGATGGCCGCGCGCCAGTCTTTATTCAGCAGATCGGCGATATCGCTTTTTACCGCCTGCTGCTGTTCGTCCATCAGGCGCTGCGTCATGTCGATGCTGTCGAAGATTTCCGCGACCGAATATTTCAGCGGCGCAAAGACGTTGCGGTGCCAGTGAAATTCGTCGCCATCTTCCTCGGCGGCGTCGGCGGCGCGCTTCAGCTCCTGCGCAACAATCGACAGCTGCATCGACAGGCGCAGCGTGGAAAATTCGCGCTGGCGGATATAATAGTCGGTGATGCCGATCGCCAGTGGCGTCAGACGATAGATGGCGTGACCTTCGGTCAGCTCGCTGGTAAAACGGTTAAGCAGGCGCTGACGCACCATGTCGTTGATGGCGTTGTTGGCACGGACCTGAACGGTTTCGTGGGTTTGTTCAAACGCTTTGCTGACGTGACGAAAGGCGTCAATCAGCTCACCTTCACTCATCTCGCCGTCCATGCGCTCCCCGTTGAGGGTGGCGATGGCCAGCAAAAACGCCAGACGTTCTACCGGCAGCGCAAGGGAAAAGTCATTCTTGCGCGCCCATGCCACCAGTTCGGGGACCGTCTGGGAAAATTCGCTCATAGTTGATCCTTCTACCTGGGTTTGCGCGCAGTCACGTGGATATAGCGCCCTAAGCTCAAAAAGGGCTCCTGACGACAGTAGCGCCGTTCCATCTCAATAATTTCCTCAACGCTCTTCCCGGCGCCGGGCTGCGGCTTCATGTAGTCACTGAACACGCGGATACCGGCACGCTGCTCGGTGATAAATCCGCACTGCGTCAGCCAGCGCTGTACATCGTCAGGATCGCGGGGGAAATCCGGCGACAGCGTGCGTTTTTTGCGCTTGTTCATGTTGGCGCGCAGATAGCCGAAATTGCCGAGCGTCAGGGTGCGGAACGTCAGGCCGTGCGCGTTATAAAACATCAGCGACAGCACACCACCGGGTTTCAGCGTATGCCACAGCGCCTGCAGCACCGCCAGCGGATCCGCCACCCACTCAAGCACAGCGTGAAACAATACCAGATCCACCGGCTTATCCAAATGTTCGCCAACCTGCTGCGCGCTAATTTGTTTGAATTGCATGTTGTGGCTCACACCTGCGCTGTGCGCATGGGCGGCGGCCAGCTTGAGCATCTCGCCCGACAGGTCGCACAGCAGTACCTGATGCCCCTGCGCAGCAAGACCGCTGGAGATCTGACCGACGCCACCACCGGCATCCAGCACCGTCAGCGGGCCGGCGGGCAGCGTCGGCAGAATGGCGTTCAGCTCATCCCAGATGATCGCCTGACGCACCTGGCCTTTACGGGTGCCATAAATATTTTGCGAGAATTTATCCGCCAGATCGTCAAAGTTACGATCCTGCATGGTGATGGCTCCGCTTTGCTGCATTCAACTTGTGCTATTTTGTCACAGGCTCGACAAGAATGAACCTTTCATGCCGCAGTAACTGTCTGGCTGCTGTTTTTTCGGACAAAAGGAGACGTTTTCGATGTTTTTTGCCTTAAAAAAATGGATTGGCGCGATGCTACTGCCTTTGCCATTGCTGTTAACGCTTATGGCGGCAGGACTTTTACTGCTCTGGTTTAGCCGCTGGCAAAAAAGCGGCAAAATCCTTATCTCATTGAGCTGGCTGATGCTGTTACTGCTGAGCCTGCAACCGGTGGCCGATCGGCTGCTGGCCCCGCTGGAAAACCAGTATGCCACGTGGAATGGCAGCGAGCCGGTGGACTATATCGTGGTGCTGGGCGGGGGTTACACCTATAACCGGCAGTGGGCACCAAGCTCCAACCTGCTGAACAACAGCCTGCCGCGCGTGACCGAAGGCGTTCGCCAGTGGCGACGCTATCCTCAGGCCAAAATGATCTTCACCGGTGCCGCTGCGGGCTACAATCCGCGCAGCAACGCCAGCGTTGCTGCTGACGTGGCGCGCAGCCTTGGCGTGCCCGACGATGCCATTATCGTGCTGGATCAGCCGCATGACACCGGCGAAGAAGCGCTGGCGGTGAAGCAGACCATCGGGCAGCATCCGTTTCTGCTGGTGACGTCTGCCAACCATCTGCCACGCGCCATGCATTTTTTCCAGAGCGCCGGCCTTAATCCGCTACCGGCACCGGCTAACCAGCTGGCGATCACCTCACCGATCAGCGTCTGGGATCGCACGCTGCCCTCGCCGCTGTGGCTCAGCCATAGCCAGCGCGCGGTGTACGAAACGCTGGGGCTGATCTGGCAGCGGCTGCGCGGCAGTGGCGAACCTTCAGCCGAGCCAGGGGAGTAGCTGCGCGCGGGCATGGTCAAAGCGCGGGCGGTCAAACTGGCCGCTGCTGACCAGCGTGTCAACGCAATCCCACAGCTGATAGAGCCAGCGGCGCCAGACGAAACCGTCATCCACCGGCGCACGCTGTAAATAGTGCTGCAGCAGCGATGCTTCAGCACCGTTTTCCGCCAGGCGCATCAGCTCATACTCACGCGGGGCCCACAAAATGGTGCCCGGCTGGGTCATCGCCACCAGCTGATCGCTGTGCGGGTCTTTCAGCATACTGGCGAGACGCAGATTGCCGTGCATTAGCACGCACGGGTCGTCAAAGCCGGCAAACAGCTGCGCCAGTTGTTCGCGGCTGCGGAACAGAATCTGACGATCGGCGTGGGTAAATCCGGGGGGCGACAGATAGCCCAGCGTGGACCACAGCACCTCCACCCGCTGGCGATACCATGCCGGCCAGCGATTTTCCTGCACGCTGTCAACGCTGCCGACCAGGCCATGGCTGTCAATGCGGTGCCACGCCAGCAGCCCTTCGACAATCTGTTCACACAGCTGCTCCCAGCGCGCTGCCGTGCGCGCCGGCGCTTCGGCCGATACGCCATTTAAGCGCGCCAGCAGCAGCATTTCATGCGCCGGCGGTTGCTGACTCAAAACCAGGCCGTACACCGTGGGCAACGTAATCAGCCCTTCATGCGCCAGCATGGTGAGTTTTTTCGCTTCGAGCGCGGCGCGTCCCTGATGACGAAAATATTTGGCCACCAGCGGCATCGGCTTGCCGTGGTCATCATAGAGGGCGTAAAGCCGCGATTGTGCCTGTTCGCTGATGGTTTCCAGCCGGCTGACGCCTTCGCCCAGCACCAGCGCCAGTTCTGCACGGAGTTGTTCCATGGAAGAGTCCTCCGGAGTTAACTCATTGCACCATCCTGGAGGTCATGACGGCGCGAAACTTAGCGCCAGATCAAACTTTGCGGCCAGCCGGGTCGCTGGCCGCTGACGATTATGCCTGCATCGCTTCACGCACGCGCAGCAGATCGTCCGGCGTATCCACACCGACGCTCGGCACGGTGGCCGCTACCGCCACGTGGATCTTTTCGCCGTACCACAGCACGCGCAGCTGCTCCAGCAACTCGATCTGCTCCAGCGCACAGGGTTGCCATGCCACATAGCGACGGATGAAACCGGCGCGATAGGCATAGATACCGATGTGGCGCAGCAGCGTGTCGCCAATCTGCTCACGCGACTGCGCGTAACGTTCGCGATCCCACGGAATGGTCGCACGTGAAAAATAGAGTGCATAGCCGCTGGCATCGGTGACCACTTTTACCGCGTTGGGATTGAACGCCTCTTCTGCCTCGTGAATCGGTACCGCCAGTGTGGCCATGCCGGCATCCGCCTGGGCCAGATTGTCCGCGACCTGACGCACAATCTCCGCCGGAATCATCGGCTCGTCGCCCTGCACGTTCACGATGATGGTATCGTCAGCAAACTGATACTTTTCAATCACCTCGGCCAGGCGCTCGGTACCAGATTGGTGGTCGGCGCGCGTCATGCAGACTTCCCCGCCGGCAGCGGTCACTGCCGCCGCCACGTCAGGATGATCGGTGGCCACAATCACCCGCTCGGCGCCGGACTCGCGTGCACGCTCCATCACGTGCACCACCATCGGTTTACCGTGAATATCCAGCAGCGGTTTGCCCGGCAGGCGCGTGGAGGCGTAGCGTGCCGGAATAATCGCCACGAAACTCATGGATGAATCTCTTCAACGGACAGGGTGCGCGCTTCTACTTCCAGCAATACCGGAATACCGTCACGCACCGGGAACGCCAGGCCGTCGGGTTTGCAGATCAACTCCTGCTGCTCTTTGTTGTAATACAGTTTTCCGTTGCAGACCGGACAGGCCACAATCTCAAGTAAACGGTGATCCATACTTTTCTCCTTTCAGGACCGATACGTCAGAGGATTAGCATACCATAGCGCAATCAGGGACGACGCGCCGCCATCGGCTTATATGCTGACGTGCCAGTGCGTGGACCAGGCGGCCCGCAGCGCATCAGGCGCGTTTTCCAGCACCACTTCGCTGGCGCCCTGCCAGGCGGCGAAGCGGTTAATGGCTTTATGCACATCGGCGAGAAACTGCTGGCTCACGCGCACGCCGGGCTCCAGCCAGAAGGCCCGCAGAATCAGGCGCTGCGCCTGGCGATCCATTTTGGCATCGACGCGCCCTTTCAGTGCGCCGCGGTGCAGCAGCGGCAGGACAAAATAGCCGTATTTGCGTTTGTGCTCTGGCGTGTAGCACTCGATGCGGTAGTCAAAATTAAACAACTCAAGCGCGCGGCGGCGATCCCATACCACTGGATCAAACGGTGACAGCAGCGCGCTGTGCGTGGCGGCCTGTGGCTGCGCCAGCTGCGGCAGCAGCGTATGGTGCAGCCACATCTCGCCCAGTTGCTCAACCTCAACGCGCTGAATCACTCCCTGCTCAGCGGCCTGCGCCAGCCAGAGTGCGATAGGTGCGCGTTTCAGCCGGTAGTAATCCGCCAGCCAGCTGGCGCGGAAAATGCCGAGACTGCGCGCGCTGTGATCCAGCATCTGCATCACCGCCTCGTTCTCGCTCAGCGCATGCTGCTCGTCGCGCCAGTGCGGCATCACCCGGCTACGCAGATCGTAGACGCGCTGGAAGTTACGGCGCCCGACAACCATCAGCTCACCGGCGCTAAACAGGTTCTCCAGATGTCGCTTGTGCGGCTTCCACGCCCACCAGCCGGGTTTGGTGTGCTTGTCGCTGGCAAAATCAGCGGCGCGTACCGGACCGGTGGCGGCGATATGTTGCAGCAGATCGGCGATCTCCTGCTGATGCTGATCCACCCATTGCTGATTGTATTTCCAGCCCAGGCGCTGCGGAGCCAGCATGCGGTGACGCAGCAGCGGATAATCTTCAAAAGGGATAAAACAGGCTTCATGCGCCCAGTATTCAAACAGCGCGCCCGCCGCCAGCGTTTGCTCCAGCCACTCAGCAGGAAAAGCGCCCAGCCGGCTGAACAGCACCAGATACGGACTGCGCGCAACCACATTAATGGTATCGATTTGCAGCAACGACATCTGCCGCACGCAGGCGTGAATATCGGCAAAACGCGCCTGACGGCGCGGCGGACGTAGCAGGCCCTGGGCAGAGAGGTGCAGGTTGCGGGCGGTTTGCAGAGAGAGGGAATGCGTGCTGGTCATTACGTCGTCCCTTTAGATGGTTAGCGCGACCGGGCGTCGCGCGCAGCTGTACAGAGTTGCGTCAGATTGGCCAGTAATGCGGCCAGTGGCGCGCCCGCCAGATGCGCATCCACCGGCAGATACCACCAGTTAGTGCGGGCAAAATGGCGGCATTTGACCGCATCTTTTTCCGTCATCAGCAGGCACTGTGCATCCTGGGTCAGGCTGCGTAACTCTTCTTCGCTATAAGCGTGGTGATCGGCAAAGGCTATCTCTGCCACCGGCTGCACGCCCTGCTGCTGCAGCGTAGTGAAGAAACGCGGCGGATGACCGATGCCGGCCATCGCGACAATTGGCGGCAGCTGCGTCAGCGCAGCCTGTTCGCCAGTCAGCAAATTGACCGCCAGACCCGGCTGCAGCGTCATGGCGATCTCGCCAGCCTGCGCGCTGCCCCCATTGACCACCACGGCATCTACCTGCGCCAGTCGCGATGCGCGTTCACGCATCGGTCCGGCCGGTAACCACCAGCCGTTGCCAAAGCGACGCACGCCATCCACCACCACGATTTCGCGATCGCGCTCTAGCGCGTAGTGCTGCAGGCCATCATCCGTCACAATTACATCCAGCGGATGCGCCGCCAGCAGGGCCTCGATTGCCAGCCGGCGCTGCGGTGCTACTGCGACCGGCACCTGAGTGCGCTGGGCGATCAGCACCGGTTCATCACCAGCCTGTTCCGTCGCGCTATCCTGATTGACCAGCAGCGGATAGCGTTCCGCCTTACCGCCGTAACCGCGCGACACCACACCCGGACGCAGCCCCTGCTGTTGCAGCGCCTGCACCAGCCAAATCACCAGCGGTGTTTTACCGTTGCCGCCTGCGGTCAGGTTGCCAACGACAATGACCGGACAGGGCGCGCGCCAGCGGGTACGCCAGCCGCGCTGATAGCTCAGGCGAATCAGCCAGGTGATAGCGCCATACAGCAGACTCAGCGGCCACAACAGCAGCCACAGCGGCGAGCGTCCGCTCCAGATACGTTCAATCATTGACCAAACTGCAGTTTGTGCAGCTGCGCGTAAGCGCCTTTCTGCGCCAGCAGCACCTCATGGGTGCCGCGTTCCACGATTCGCCCATCCTCGACCACCACGATTTCGTCGGCCTTTTCAATGGTGGAGAGACGGTGCGCAATCACCAGCGACGTGCGGTTCTTCTGCAACTCGTCCAGCGCCGACTGGATGGCGCGTTCGGATTCGGTATCCAGCGCCGAAGTGGCTTCGTCGAGAATCAAAATCGGGCAGTCACGCAGCAGCGCACGGGCAATGGCGATACGCTGACGCTGGCCACCAGACAGCAGCACGCCGTTTTCGCCAATGACCGTATCGAGACCGTTATCCATCTTGTTGATGAAGTCCATGGCGTGCGCCATGGTCGCCGCCTGCTCGATTTGCTCGCGGGTGTATTCACCGTTGCGCGCATAAGCGATGTTATTGGCGATGGTGTCGTTGAACAGATGGACATTCTGCGAGACCAGCGCCACCTGATTACGCAGCGAGCGCAGGGTGTATTCCCGCAGGTCGTGGCCATCCAGCAGAATCTCGCCCTCGTTGATATCGTAAAAACGCGTCAGCAGGCTGGCCATGGTGGATTTACCCGAGCCGGAACGGCCCACCAGCGCCACGGTTTTACCCGCGGGCAGCGTGAGATTAATATCACGCAGCGCCGGAATGTCGCGGCCCGGATAGGTAAAGGTCACGTTGCGGAATTCAACATCCCCTTTCGCACGCGTAATTTCGCGCTTGCCGTTGTCGATCTCCTGCTCACTATCCAGAATGGTGAACAGAGTCTGACAGGCCGCCATGCCGCGCTGGAACTGGGCGTTGACGTTGGTCAGCGATTTCAGCGGACGCATCAGGGCGATCATCGACGAGAACACCACGGTAATGGTACCGGCAGTCAGGGTATCCATCACGCTCGGGAAGCTGGCCGCATACAGCACAAACGCCAGCGCCAGCGATGCGATCAGCTGGATCACCGGATCGGAAATCGAAGAGGCTGAGACCAGTTTCATGCCCTGCTGGCGCATTTTGTTGCTCACCTGCGAGAAACGCTCGGCTTCCACTTCCTGTCCGCCAAAAATCAGCACTTCTTTGTGCCCTTTCAGCATCTGCTCAGCACTGGTGGTTACCTGCCCCATGGTGTTCTGCATATTTTTACTGATGCTGCGGAAACGCTTGGATACGGTGCGGATGGCAAAAGAGACCAGCGGCGCCAGCAGGATCAAAATCAGTGACAGCTGCCAGCTGTAGTAAAACATCATGATGAACAGGCCAATGATCGATGCGCCTTCGCGTACCACCGTCACCAGCGCGCTGGAGGAGGAAGAGGCCACCTGTTCAGAATCGTAGGTAATCCGCGACAGCAGCGTACCGGTAGACTGCTGGTCAAAGAATGCAACCGGCATGCCCATCATGTGGCCGAACAGGCGACGGCGCATGTTCATCACCACATTGCCGGAGACCCATGAGATGCAGTAACTGGAGATATAACTGGTTACGCCGCGGATCAGCATCAGGCCGATGACTGCCAGCGGCATCCACAGCAGAACGGATTTGTCGGCTTTGCCAAAACCATCATCCAGTAAAGGTTTCAACAGGGAGAGCATTAGGGTGTCGCCTGCCGCATTGAGTATCAGCGCCACGGCGGACACAATCAGGCCAGCCTTGTGCGGTGCAATCATCGGCCAGAGTCGGCGAAATGTCTGCCACGTTGAGAGGTCTTTGTCTTGATGCATTATTTATTCACGCTGTTTGAAATAGCCGCTCATTCTACCTGGAATCGCGTTTGACGCCAAACCACTGATGATACCAGCGGGGGATTATTTGCTCTCTTAACCCCTTAATCTGCCAGCGACCCTGCCGTATCGCGATGTGAATCTGGCCTGATTGCGCAGTGTCATACCAGCGATAGCCCTGCTCACGGTAACGCTGGACCACGGCGACGGCGGGCATACGCCAGGCGTTATAGCGCGCCAGCGAAGCCAGCGCCGCCTGTCCGGCAACACTCCGTAACAGTAAAGAGCCGGAGGAGCTCCGGCTGCCATGATGGGGCACCTGGATAACCGTAGACTGTAAGCCGCCCTTTTCCAGGGCGACCAGCTTGCGCTCCGCCTCCAGCTCGATGTCCCCGGTCAGTAACAGGCTGAACTGACCATCGTCCACGCGCACCACGCATGAGTCGTTATTTTGCCCGGCGGTCTGCACGCGCGGCGGCCATAGCGCGTGAAAGTGCAAACGCCCCCACTGCCACTGCTGGCCGCGATAGCATGGCAGATGCCCGGGCTCGCCGAGTGCGCTGCGAACCCGCAGACCAGGCTGCGCCTGTTGCAGCGCGGCTAATCCACCACGGTGATCGAGATGCCTGTGGCTCAGGATCACCCCTTGCAGTTGGCGCCCGGTGTAGTGCAGCCAGGGTAACAAAACCCGCCCGCCTGCATTGTCCTCTGCCCAGCCGGGTCCGCTGTCATACAGCATCACCTCATTTCCCTGGCTGATCGCCACCGCCAGACCATGTCCGACATCGATCATGTCAATCTGCCAGTCGTCCTGCTGGGCATTGCTGCGCCAGAGCCACAGCAAGAGCAACAGCGCGCAGCAGGGCATCAGCGCCTTCGCGAGCAAGCCGCTGCGCCACAGCGCCAGCCCGGCCCAGAGCAGCAGCACCGCCGGCAGCGTATCGCTCCAGCGCCACCAGCCGGCGGGCAGCCACGCCACCCCCTGCATCACCAGGCTGACCGACAGGTCGGCCAGCTGCCATAGCGGAATGGCGATTGCAGGCAGCGGCAACAGCATCGCCAGCAGAATCAACGGCACGGTAATCAGCGACACCACCGGCACTGCCAGCAGGTTGGCCACTAGCGCGCTCAGGCTGAGCCCGTGGAACAGAAAGATCTGCAGCGGCGCCATCAGAATCATCATGCCCAATTGCAGGTGCAGCAGTCGCAGCATGAGCCAGCGACGCGGCTGGCGGAAACGTGGCGGCAGAGGAAACCACTGAAACCACAGTATCAGCATCGCCACGGCCAGCGCCGACAGCCAGAAGCTCTCTGACAGCACCGTCAGCGGATCAAGCCATAACAAACTCCCCACGCAGAGCGTCCACGCCTGCCAGTTGCTCAGCTGCCAGCCAGCTATACGCGTCGCCAGCCACAGCGTTAACGCCAGCATCGCGCGCTGTGCCGGAGGATGACTGCCTGAGATCCAGCAATAGGCTGCCGCTGTTAACCCGCTGATCAGCAGCGGCATCAGATAGCCGATTTGCCTGGCAGGTAACACTAACTGGATGACGCGCGCCAGTAGCCAGCCTACGCTGGCCGCCAGCGCGATATGCATGCCTGAGATGGCCATCAGGTGCGCGGTACCGGTTTCGCGCAGCAAGGCTCGCTGGGCCGGGGTCATCGCGTCACGCACGCCAAAGGCCAGTGCCTGTATTATTGCGGGCTGCGTTAACCCGGTGAAACGCGCCTGGTGATGATCGATAAAACGCGTCCGCCAGCTGCAGCGCAGAGACTCAGCCTGCTGGCTGACAATACGCCCCTGCAACGCGCTGTGGTTAGCAATGGCAAAACGCTGCAGATCAAATTCGCCCTCGTTGAGCCGGGCGTGCACCGCGCGTAGCCGCAGCTGCATCTGCCAGCGCTGTCCGGCACACCAGGCGACCTCATCGCTGACATTACGCAGCGTGACAAACAACGGTGGAAAGACGTAGCGGTCACCTGTCCGGATTATCTGCGCCGTGAGCTGGTTCTTCGCGGGATTCACTGCAGTTATCTGAAGCGTGGCCGCCACCGGTGCCACGGTCAGTTGCTCGAGGGTATCGACCGTCTGACGCGCCTCGATCAGTGCCCAGCTCAACAGCAGCAAGCCCAGTCCGGCGTAGCGCAAAAGCATTACTGATGTACATGCCAGCAACAGTGCGCTTATTAACAGCAGCACAATGGTGCTGTAAGCGGGGGTGTGCGGCAGCATACCCAGCGGCAGCGCCGCGAGGAGCATCATTCTGGCTACCACTGTTATTGTCACGCGCACGCCCTCTTCTGTCATTGCCGCGGATTGTGCGCGCTGGCAGAGGCAAAAGCATGCGGCTAAATGTCGATTTCAGAGAGGGATTACGCGCAATTTATGGTGGTTGCAGGGGATCAACAGCAACATGGAAGCAGGATCGCAAACCTGAATGCGAGGCAAAAAAAAACGACACCTGCAGGTGTCGTTTTTATCGTTCGGTAACGGCTTAGCCGTAGATATTTGCACGGTCACGCAATTCTTTGCCTGGCTTGAAGTGGGGAACGTATTTACCTTCCAGTTCCACTTTGTCACCCGTTTTCGGGTTACGACCAGTGCGCGGTGCGCGGTAGTGCAAAGAAAAGCTGCCGAATCCCCGGATTTCAATGCGCTCACCCTGGGCCAGCGTAGTGGCCATGTGCTCGAGCATCTCTTTGACCGCATCCTCAACGACTTTCGCCGGGATATGAGTATGCTGGCCAGCAAGTCTTTCAATCAGTTCTGACTTGGTCATGTAACCTCCGGTTAATCCCTGTTTGGAAAGGTATGACAGCTTTTACCGAAACCGGACGATTTTCACCGTCCGGTGCTTCGGGTCGATTACTCGCCTTTAGCCGCTTTGAACGCTTCAGCCATTGCGTTAGAGAAGTTGCCATCTTCCTGTTTGGTGTTAACAGTGTTGATAGCTTCTTTCTCGTCAGCCTGGTCTTTAGCACGAACAGACAGGCTCACAACGCGGTTCTTACGGTCAACGCCGGTGAATTTCGCTTCAACGTCGTCGCCTACGCTCAGAACCTGAGTGGCGTCTTCGATGCGGTCCAGAGAAGCTTCAGAAGCGCGCAGGTAACCTTCTACGCCGTCAGCTAATTCTACTGTAGCACCTTTAGCGTCAACTGCAGTGACTTTACCCGTCACGATTGCGCCTTTCTTGTTCAGGGTGATGTAGTTGTTGAATGGATCTTCAGCCAGCTGCTTCACGCCCAGAGAAATACGCTCACGCTCTGCGTCAACCTGCAGTACAACGGCAGCGATTTCGTCGCCTTTCTTGTACTCACGAACGGCTTCTTCGCCAGTCGCGTTCCAGGAGATGTCAGACAGGTGAACCAGACCGTCGATGCCACCGTCCAGGCCGATGAAGATACCGAAGTCAGTGATTGACTTGATTTTACCTTCAACGCGATCGCCTTTGTTGTGGGTCTCTGCGAACTGCTGCCATGGGTTAGATTTGCACTGCTTCAGACCCAGGGAGATACGACGACGCTCTTCGTCGATGTCCAGAACCATGACTTCAACCACATCACCTACGTTGACAACTTTAGATGGGTGGATGTTTTTGTTGGTCCAGTCCATTTCAGACACGTGTACCAAGCCTTCAACGCCTTCTTCGATTTCAACGAAGCAGCCGTAGTCAGTCAGGTTGGTCACGCGACCGGTCAGTTTGGTACCTTCCGGATAACGCTTAGCGATAGCAACCCATGGATCTTCGCCCAGCTGTTTCAGGCCCAGAGATACACGAGTACGCTCGCGGTCGAACTTCAGCACTTTAACAGTGATTTCGTCGCCCACGTTGACGATTTCGCTTGGATGCTTAACGCGCTTCCACGCCATATCGGTGATGTGCAGCAGACCGTCAACGCCACCCAGGTCAACGAATGCGCCGTAGTCAGTGAGGTTCTTAACGATACCTTTGACTTCCATGCCTTCCTGCAGGTTTTCCAGCAGCTGATCGCGCTCAGCGCTGTTTTCAGATTCGATAACCGCGCGGCGAGAAACCACGACGTTGTTACGCTTCTGATCAAGCTTGATTACTTTGAATTCAAGCTCTTTGCCTTCCAGGTGCAGAGTGTCGCGGACCGGACGAACGTCAACCAGTGAACCTGGCAGGAACGCACGAATACCGTTCAGCTCAACTGTGAAGCCACCTTTAACTTTGCCGTTGATAACACCGGTAACAGTTTCAGCGTCTTCGTAAGCTTTTTCCAGCGTGATCCAAGCTTCGTGACGTTTAGCTTTCTCACGGGACAGCAGGGTTTCACCGAAGCCGTCTTCTACTGCATCCAGAGCAACGTCAACTTCGTCGCCCACCTGGATTTCCAGTTCGCCAGCTGCGTTCTTGAACTGTTCTGCAGGGATAGCAGATTCAGATTTCAGACCCGCATCAACCAGCACGACGTCTTTGTCGATAGCAACAACGACGCCACGAACGATGGAACCCGGACGGGTTTCGATTTCTTTCAGGGACTCTTCAAAGAGTTGAGCAAAAGATTCAGTCATATTGATAATCTTAGGATTCTTCAATTTAACGTCCACCTGACGTCATTGTCGGATGGGGTTGTTTCACATGCCCTGCACCGCTTCCCTGGCACAGGGTTACTACAATTCGGTCGCCGAAAAGATTAAATGCCCAGCTTCTGGCGGGCATAATCTAGTGCCTTTTCAATCACTTGCTCAATGGTCATGCTGGTTGAATCCAGCACCAGAGCATCAGCGGCTGGCACTAAAGGCGCGATGGCGCGGTTACGATCGCGGTCGTCGCGTTCCTTTATCTCGGATAAAAGGCGATCAAAGTTAACACTAAAGCCCTTTTCCTGCAACTGTAGCATACGGCGATGCGCACGCTCTTCGGAGCTGGCATCGAGGAAAATTTTAACGGGCGCGTCCGGGAAAACCACGGTGCCCATATCACGTCCATCGGCGATTAAACCCGGCTCCTCGCGGAAAGCACGCTGTCGGCGCAGCAAGGCTTCACGCACACGCGGAAATGCCGCCACGCGCGACGCCGTATTGCTCACTTCCTGGGTGCGGATTTCGCCGGTGACATCCTCACCTTCCAGCACTACCTGCATTTCACCGTCTACCGACAGAAAGCGCACGTCAAGGTGCGCTGCCATTGGCACCAGCGCTTCTTCCGACTCGATATCCACCTGATGATGCAGCGCGGCCAGAGCCAGTACGCGATAAATAGCCCCTGAATCCAGCAGGTGCCACTGCAACGACTCCGCCATCGCTTTACATAAAGTCCCTTTACCCGCGCCGCTTGGGCCATCAATGGTAATTACCGGGGCGATTGCCGTCATTGTTCTCTCCTGTTGCTGCGTGCTGATGATCAGCCTTCTTGGCTGTCTGGATTGCGCGGCATTATACGCTGCCCGCGTCCGCTTGGTTACCCTTTAGCGTAGACAGCGCCAGAAATTTCGACAGTTTCAGAACAATTTCCCGCCAGTGAGGCCAGCAGAGGGTTCAGAAGCCCGGCACGGCGGTGCCGGGCGGGCGGATTAGGATGCGTGGCTGATTTTTGCCAACTGCTGGAAGTAATCCGGGAAGGTTTTTGCCGTACAGCCGGGATCGAGAATGGTTACCGTTGTGTCGGACAGCGCAACCAGCGAGAAACACATCGCCATACGGTGATCGTTGTACGTGCCGATATCGGCGTGCTGTAACTGCGCAGGCGGTGTGACGCGAATAAAATCGAGCCCCTCTTCCACTTCCGCACCAACTTTACGCAACTCGGTCGCCATGGCCGCCAGGCGATCGGTCTCCTTTACGCGCCAGTTATAGATGTTGCGCATCAGCGTGGTGCCTTCGGCAAATAGCGCGGTGGTAGCGATTGTCATTGCCGCATCCGGAATATGGTTCATGTCCATATCAATGGCGTTCAGCGCACCGCGCGTGCAGGCAATATAATCGTCGCCCCACTCAATCACTGCTCCCATCTTCTCCAGCACATCGGCAAAACGGATGTCGCCCTGCACACTGTTGCGGCCAATGCCGGTAACCCGCACCGTACCGCCGCGAATTGCCGCAGCGGCAAGGAAATAGGACGCTGACGACGCATCGCCTTCCACCAGATAATCACCCGGCGACTGATACTGCTGCTGACCTTTCACCACAAAGCGCTGGTAGTGCTGATTCTCAACGTCCACGCCAAAGCAACGCATCAGGTGCAGAGTGATATCAATGTAGGGTTTGGAAACCAGCTCGCCTTTAATAGTGATCGTGGTGTCGTTTTGTGCCAGCGGCGCGGTCATCAGCAGCGCCGTCAGGAACTGGCTGGAAACGCTGCCATCGACACTGACTTCGCCGCCGGTAAATCCGCCGTTCAAACGCAGCGGCGGATAGTCGGTTTGTTCGAGGTAATCAATGCGCGCCCCGCCCTGCCGTAACGCATCGACCAGATGGCCGATCGGACGCTCTTTCATGCGCGGTTCGCCGGTCAGTACTACCGACTGCTCACCGAGGCACAGTGCGGCCGCCAGCGGACGCATCGCGGTTCCGGCATTGCCCAGGAACAATTCCAGCGGCTGTTCGGCACGCAGCGGTCCACCATTGCCGACCACTTCACACACGGTGCGATCGGCTGACAGGGTATAGCTGACACCCAGCGCCTGCAGCGCATTAAGCATGTGTTTAACATCATCGCTGTCGAGCAGGTTGGTCAGGCGCGTGGTGCCGTTCGCCAGTGCAGCCAGTAACAGGGCGCGGTTTGATACGCTTTTTGAGCCCGGTAAGTTTACCGTGCCGTCAACGCGGGCAATCGGCTGTAAAGTCAGGGAGTCCTGCATGTGAAACCAAATCTCCAGAAATACGAGACCCTGTCCAGTGACAGGGTCTGATGCCAGCCGGGCAGGCTGGCACTAAAGTAGATAATTAACCGTGACGACGTTCGAAGTCGACCATGAATTCGGTCAGCGCTTTAACGCCTTCCAGCGGCATCGCATTGTAGATCGAGGCACGCATACCGCCAACCACACGGTGCCCCTTCAGCGCATGCAGGCCCGCCTTCAGTGATTCTTCAAGAAACACCTTATCCAGCGCAGCATCGGCCAGCTGGAAAGGCACATTCATCCGGGAACGGTTTTCACTGGCGACGTCGTTACGGTAGAAGCTGCTGCTATCAATCACGCCGTACAGCAGATCGGCTTTCGCCTGATTAACCTTGTCCATCTCCGCTACACCGCCCTTCTCTTTCAGCCATTTGAACACCAGGCCGGAGAGATACCAGGCAAACGTCGGCGGCGTGTTAAACATCGAATCGTTTTCGGCCAGCACTTTGTAGTCGAGAATGGAGGGCACCCAGCGCTGCGCTTTGCCCAGCAGGTCATCACGCACTACCACCAGCGTCAGGCCAGCGGGACCGATGTTCTTCTGCGCGCCGGCATAAATCACGCCGTAGCGGCTGATGTCGAGCGGGCGGGACAGGATGGTCGAAGAGAGATCGGCCACCACCACTTTATCGCCGAAGTCTGGCTCTTCATCGATGGCAATACCATCAATGGTTTCATTCGGACAGAAGTGCACATAAGCCGCATCATCGCTGAGCTGCCATTCACGCATCGGTAACAGTGCGCGTTTACCCTCACGGGTGGTTTTGATGTCAATGGCGTTCGGCGAGCAGAATTTTTCTGCTTCTTTAATAGCACTGTGCGCCCAGTAGCCGCCGTCGATGTAATCCGCGCGGCTGGCATCGCCCAGTAGATTGCCCGGGATTGCCGCGAACTGCGCACGCGCGCCGCCATGGCAGAATAATACTTTGTAGTTGGCCGGGATTTTCAGCAGATCGCGAAAATCCTGCTCCGCCGCTTCCGCGACTTCAATAAACTCTTTGCTGCGGTGACTGATTTCCATCACCGAGGTGCCTAAGCCATGCCAGTTTGTCAGTTCTTGTTCTGCACGACGAAGCACTTCCACCGGCAGCATTGCCGGTCCGGAGCTAAAATTATAAACCTGCGCCATTTCCCCTCACCATTGTCATATCGAACGGTTATGAATACCCCATCGGTTTTATCATTGCCTCCGGATGGCTGCAATCATTTATCCGGCAGCGATCACATTTCCAGAGCCCGCTCCACCGCAGCTTATGTCACAAATGTAATAAGCCACGGAATTTTGTGAGGCAGTGCGGTGAAGTAAAATCAGACAGCTGCCAGAGCGCGAAAAAGCCGTAACAATGCGTTGAGAAATTTGGCGGAGCAATAGCGAAGCAGGCGCAAAACCCGTATTATTGCGCGCTTTACGCCCAACCATCGACTTGAGAGAGCGCCACCATGACGCAAACGTTTATTCCAGGTAAAGACGCCGCACTGGAAGACTCCATCGCACGCTTCCAGCAGAAACTGCAGGATCTGGGTTTCAACATTGAAGAAGCTTCCTGGCTGAACCCGGTGCCGCACGTCTGGTCAGTGCACATTCGCGACCGCGACTGCCCGCTCTGTTTTACTAACGGTAAAGGCGCCAGTAAAAAAGCGGCGCTGGCCTCAGCGCTGGGCGAATATTTTGAGCGCCTCTCAACCAACTACTTCTTTGCCGATTTCTGGCTGGGCGAAACCATCGCTAACGGCGACTTCGTGCACTACCCGAACGAGAAATGGTTCCCGCTGACCGACGATGACCGCCTGCCGGAAGGCATTCTGGATGCACGCCTGCGTAAGTTTTACGATCCGGAACAGAGCCTGAGCGCGTCCGACCTGGTGGATCTGCAGTCTGGTAATGCCGATCGCGGTATCTGCGGCCTGCCATTTACCCGCCAGTCCGATCAGCAAACCGTTTATATTCCGATGAACATCATCGGCAACCTGTATGTGTCTAACGGCATGTCCGCTGGCAACACCGCCAATGAAGCGCGCGTACAGGGCTTATCCGAAGTGTTTGAGCGCCATATTAAAAACCGCATTATCGCGGAATCCATCAGCCTGCCGGAAATTCCTGAAGCGGTGATGCAGCGCTATCCTGGCGTGGTGGAGGCTATCAATCGTCTTGAAGCAGAAGGTTTCCCGATTTTCTCCTACGACGCTTCGCTGGGCGGCAATTATCCGGTGATCTGTGTGGTGCTGTTCAACCCGGCTAACGGCACCTGTTTTGCCTCGTTTGGCGCCCATCCGGACTTTGGTGTCGCGCTGGAACGTACCGTCACCGAACTGCTGCAGGGCCGCGGCCTGAAAGATCTCGACGTGTTTACCCCGCCCACCTTCGATGATGAAGAAGTGGCTGAACACGCTAACCTTGAAACCCACTTCATTGATTCCAGCGGTCTGATCTCCTGGGATATGTTCAAAGACGATGCCGACTATCCCTTTGTCGACTGGAGCTTCGCCGGCACCACCCATGAAGAGTTCGATACGCTGATGGCGATCTTCCGTGCGGAAGATAAAGAAGTGTATATCGCCGACTACGAACATCTGGGCGTTTACGCCTGCCGCATTATCGTACCGGGCATGTCTGATATTTACCCAGCCGAAGACCTGCTGCTGGCGAATAACAACATGGGTGCATCACTGCGTGAAACGCTGTTGTCCCTGCCGGCAACCCAGTGGCAACCCGAGGAGTATCTGGCTCTGATCGAACAGCTGGATGAAGAAGGTCATGATGACTTCACCCGCGTGCGTGAACTGCTGGGGCTGGCGACCGGCAAAGACAACGGCTGGTTCACGCTGCGTATTGGCGAGCTGAAAGCGATGCTGGCGCTGGCCGGTGGCGATCTGGATCAGGCGCTGATCTGGACGGAATGGACCATGGAGTTCAACCAGTCGATCTTCAGCCCTGAGCGTGCCAATTACTACCGCTGCCTGCAGACTCTGCTGCTGCTGGCGATGGAAGAAGATCGCGATCCGCTGCAGTATCATCGCGCGTTTGTGCGCATGTATGGCGAAGCCGCCGTCGACGCCGCTTCGGCTGCCATCAGCGGTGAGGCACCGTTCTACGGTCTGCAGGTGGTTGACCGCGATCTGCACGCGTTCCCGGCGCATCAGGCACTGCTGGCCGCGTATGAAAAATTACAGGCGGCAAAACGTCGTTACTGGTCTGCGAAATAAATCGGCGCATTTTGTCTGTGTCGAATTAGACTGAAAATTAACGGGCACTGGCAGTATCCAGTGCCTTTTTTTATGCCGATGAAAATTCATCGGGCGCAGAAAATAATAAATAACAATTCACTATCATTGATAAACAGCATTTAACAAAATAGCTCTTAAGCCAGCCGCGCCTTCAACTTATTTTGCATAAATTAAAAATTATTTATTTATTAACTTTCAATGCCTTAATTGATTTTTTGCTCGTTTTGCCGCTTTGCTTAACCCTGCCGTTTCGGCAAATATGATCCACATCAACTCCTGACCTATACTCCTTTGTTAGTATCTTTACAGACAATTTCTGGAGAGCGTTAGTGTGAAAGCTGACAACCCTTTTAATTCATTATTACCGGCGGCGATGGCAAAAGTCGCAGAAGATGCCGGTGTCTATAAAGCGACGAAACATCCCTTAACCACCTTCTTTCTGGCTATCACTGCTGGCGTCTTTATTTCCATTGCCTTTGTGTTTTATATCACCGCCACCACCGGCAGCGGCACTATGCCGTACGGCATGGCCAAATTGATCGGTGGCATCTGCTTCTCACTGGGTTTGATGCTGGTTGTGGTCTGCGGCGCTGATTTGTTTACTTCAACGGTGCTGATCGTGGTGGCAAAAGCCAGCGGACGCATTACCTGGCTGCAACTGGGTCGTCACTGGCTCAATGTCTACGTTGGCAACCTGTGCGGCGCGCTGTTTTTTGTGGCGCTGATTTGGCTGGCCGGTGAGCATATGGTTGCTAATGGCGCATGGGGATTGAATGTCTTACAGACCGCCGACCACAAAATGCATCATACGTTTATCGAAGCGGTAAGCCTCGGTACACTGGCTAACCTGATGGTGTGTCTGGCGGTGTGGATGAGCTACTCCGGCCGTAGCCTGCTCGACAAAATGGTAGCGATGATTTTACCGGTTGCGATGTTTGTAGCCAGCGGCTTTGAGCACAGCATCGCCAATATGTTCCTGATCCCGATGGCCATTATGATTCGCGATTTTGCCAGCCCGGAATTCTGGCAGATGACCGGTGCCAGCGCGGCGCAATTTCCTGCACTGGGCATTGGCGATTTTATTGTTAATAACCTGATTCCCGTGACCATCGGCAACATCATTGGCGGCGGTCTGTTAGTCGGGTTGACCTATTGGGTTATCTATCTGCGCGACGGTGAGTCCGCGCACTGAGTCATTAAGTACGGGCGTGCTGAGCAGCGCGCCATACGTTACAGTCTCCCTAAATAAGGCAGGTATATCATGTCCGAACTGAATGAAAAAATGGCGTCAGCCTGGGAAGGATTTAGCGCCGGTGAATGGCAGAACAGCGTCAACGTCCGTGACTTCATCCAAAAAAACTACACGCCGTATGAAGGTGACGAAGCATTCCTCGCCGGCGCGACGCCAGCCACCACCAAACTGTGGGACAGCGTGCTGGAAGGCATCAAAATTGAAAACCGTACTCATGCACCGGTTGATTTCGACACTGATTTAGCGTCAACCATCACCTCACACGATGCGGGCTATATTAACAAATCGCTGGAAACCATCGTTGGTCTGCAGACTGAAGCCCCGCTGAAACGCGCCATTATCCCGTTTGGCGGCATCAAAATGGTGGAAGGCTCCTGTAAAGTTTACGGCCGCGAGTTGGATCCGGCGCTGAAGAAAGTTTTCACCGATTACCGCAAAACTCACAACCAGGGCGTGTTTGACGTTTACACCCCAGATATCCTGCGCTGCCGTAAATCCGGCGTGCTGACCGGTCTGCCAGATGCGTATGGCCGCGGTCGTATTATCGGTGACTACCGTCGCGTCGCGCTGTACGGCATCGACTTTCTGATGAAAGACAAAGTGGCTCAGTTCAACTCACTGCAGAGTGACATGGAAAATGGCGTTGATCTCGAAGCCACCATTCGCCTGCGTGAAGAGATTTCTGAACAGCACCGCGCACTGGGCCAGATCAAAGAGATGGCCGCCAAATATGGCTTTGATATCTCCCTGCCAGCCACCACCGCGCAGGAAGCAGTACAGTGGACCTACTTCGGTTACCTCGCAGCAGTGAAATCACAGAATGGTGCCGCGATGTCGTTTGGTCGCGTGTCCACCTTCCTCGACGTTTACATCGAGCGCGATATCAAAGCCGGTAAACTGAGCGAAGAGCAGGCGCAGGAACTGATTGACCATCTGGTGATGAAACTGCGTATGGTGCGCTTCCTGCGTACGCCGGAATACGATGAGCTGTTCTCTGGCGACCCAATCTGGGCCACTGAATCACTGGCTGGTATGGGCGTTGACGGTCGTACGCTGGTGACGAAAAGCACCTTCCGCTTCCTGAACACGCTGTACACCATGGGTCCATCACCGGAACCAAACATGACCATCCTGTGGTCTGAGAAACTGCCGGTTAACTTCAAAAAATATGCGGCAAAAGTCTCCATCGACACCTCATCGCTGCAGTATGAGAACGATGACCTGATGCGTCCGGACTTTGACAATGATGACTACGCCATCGCCTGCTGCGTGAGCCCGATGATTGTCGGTAAACAAATGCAGTTCTTCGGCGCACGAGCCAACCTGGCTAAAACACTGCTGTACGCAATCAACGGCGGTGTGGATGAGAAGCTGAAAATGCAGGTCGGCCCGAAAGAAGCGCCAATCACTGATGATGTGCTGGATTATGACACGGTGATGGCGCGTCTGGACCACTTCATGGACTGGCTGGCAAAACAGTACGTCACGTCACTCAACATTATCCACTACATGCATGATAAGTACAGTTATGAAGCCGCGCTGATGGCACTGCACGACCGTGACGTTTACCGTACCATGGCGTGTGGTATCGCAGGCCTGTCTGTCGCCGCGGACTCACTTTCAGCGATTAAATATGCCAAAGTGAAACCCGTACGTGACGCCGATGGTCTGGCAGTGGACTTCGAAATTGAAGGTGAATATCCGCAGTTCGGTAACAACGACCCGCGCGTGGATGATCTGGCCTGTGACCTGGTTGAACGTTTCATGAAGAAAATTCAGAAACTGCAGACCTACCGTAATGCGGTGCCAACGCAGTCGGTACTGACCATCACCTCCAACGTGGTATACGGTAAGAAAACCGGTAACACCCCGGATGGTCGCCGCTCCGGTGCGCCATTTGGACCAGGTGCCAACCCAATGCATGGCCGTGACCAGAAAGGTGCTGTCGCTTCACTGACTTCCGTGGCCAAACTGCCATTTGCCTACGCCAAAGACGGTATCTCTTATACCTTCTCTATCGTACCGAATGCGCTGGGCAAAGATGATAACGTGCGTAAAACCAACCTTGCTGGCCTGATGGATGGTTACTTCCATCACGAAGCCAGTATCGAGGGCGGCCAGCACCTGAACGTTAACGTCATGAACCGTGAAATGCTGCTGGATGCCATGGAGCACCCTGAGAAATATCCACAGCTGACCATCCGCGTTTCCGGTTATGCCGTACGTTTCAACTCGCTGACGAAAGAGCAGCAGCAGGATGTGATTACCCGTACCTTTACTCAGTCGCTGTAATCCTCCTCACTGTAATCGAAAGGCTCCTGCGGGAGCCTTTTCTCCAGAAGCCAGTTTCGCCAGTCTGCTTTTGCAGGCAGTCTGGCAAAACCGACTTACATCCTCAGAGCACAACACAGATTGTGCCGCCTGCGCGCCAGGCTGAACCGGAGAATACATCGCAATGTCAACCATCGGTCGTATCCACTCGTTTGAATCCTGCGGCACCGTTGACGGTCCCGGCATCCGTTTTATCACCTTCTTCCAGGGCTGCCTGATGCGCTGCCTGTACTGCCACAACCGCGATACCTGGGACACTCACGGCGGTAAGGAAATTACCGTCGATGAGCTGATGAGGGATGTGCTGTCGTATCGCCACTTTATGAATGCGTCTGGTGGCGGCGTGACGGCCTCCGGCGGTGAAGCCATTCTGCAGGCTGAATTTGTGCGCGACTGGTTTCGCGCCTGCCAGGCCGAGGGCATCCATACCTGCCTCGACACCAACGGCTTTGTGCGCCGTTACGATCCGGTTATCGATGAACTGCTCGATGCGACCGATCTGGTGATGCTCGACCTCAAGCAAATCAATGATGATATCCATGAAATTCTGGTCGGCGTGTCAAACCACCGCACGCTGGATTTCGCCCGCTATCTGCAAAAGCGCGGTAAAAGGACCTGGATTCGCTATGTGGTAGTGCCGGGTTATTCGGACGATGACGATTCGGTGCATCGCCTCGGTGAATTTACTAAAGACATGAGTAACATTGAGAAGATTGAGCTGCTGCCTTATCACGAACTCGGCAAGCATAAATGGATTGCGATGGGTGAAGAGTACAAGCTGGAAGGCGTGAAGCCGCCAACGAAAGAGACCATGGAGCGGGTGAAGAATATTCTTACCGGTTACGGCCATAACGTCATGTATTAAGACGGTTGGACTGTAGCTAAAGCCTCGCCGGCAAGAAACAGAGGCGTTACCGCCGGGACATTTGCGACAGGTTGCGAATGTCCCGTTTAAGCACTGCCATCAGGCATGCGCCACCGGTGTTGCATGCTGATCGGCTTTACGCAACAGCATCACCAGATAGACCAGCGCCACCACCGCAATCATCACAAACAGCAGGCGATCGGAATAGTTCTGCATCAGCATCGCGGTCATCCCCGGCCCGACCAGACTGCCAACGGTATAACTGAACAGCAGCGCCTGATTCATCGCCACCAGTTCATGATGCGCCACCGTTTCACACGCCCAGGACATGGCCACCGGATAAAGCGTAAAGCCAGCCAGCCCCAGCACAAACAGTGCCGGTGCCATTGCCGTTCCGCTCAGCATAGCAATCGCACCCAGAATCACCACGAATACCTGCACGCGCAGCACCATCAGGCGACCAAAGCGGTCGGCAAGACGCCCTACCGGCCACTGACCGACAATCCCGGCACTGACCAGCAGCGCCATCCAGTAGCCTACGGTGGCATCGCTCATGCCCTGATGCGAAAGATAAAGCGGCATCAGACCGTAGAGCGAACCGAGCACGATACCGGAGATAATGCAGCCGTTGATACCCAACCGCGAGCTGCGGCGGCGCAGCATACTCCAGATACGCCCGGTTGAAGCTTCTTCAGTAGCCGCACCGGCGTTGACCTGCACAAACACCACGGGCAGTACGGCACAGACGATCAGCGCGCTCACCCAGGGAATGACGTGCAGCAGCTCTGTCGAGACACGGCTCACCAGCAGCTGACCGGCAACGGTGCCGAGGTAGTAGATGATCATGTAAGCAGCCAGCAGCTGACCGCGATTGCGCACGGTACCGCTGCACAATAGTGCACTCTCAACTACCACCCAAATCAGTGCACAGCCTACGCCCGCGGTGAAGCGCAGCAGCGTCCAGCTGTAAAAGCCGTCCAGCAGCACCATGCCCATGGTTGCCAGCGCAAACAGTACGCTGGCAAGGTAAAAGCAGCGGTTAAAGCCATAGCGATTAATCAACCAGCCCGCCAGCAAGGTGCCCAGTAAGTTACCGGTGTAATAAGCAGAACTCGCCATGCCCACCTGCCAGGTCGGCAGTTGATCGTGGGTGAGCCACAGCGGCACCAGCGTATTAAGCACAGCAATAGACACCGTCATCAGCATTAAGCCGCAAAGCAGCAGCAGGACGGGGCGCGACCAGGTTGACATAGGGAATAAAACCAAAAGAAATGAACAGATTTGCGCGCAGTTTGCCATTGGCGATGGCAAAGTCAATGTGCAAAAAAACAGCGCCGCACATTTTGCTGCTGAACAATTTATTATTTTTATCTTCAGCGGGTTACAGGACTTGAGAAAGGTCTTATGTCTGAATCTATCTACATGAATTTATACATTTTTGATGGTTTGACGCGCAGCGATGACGATAACGTTTATTTCTGATTAATTCCGGTTAAAAAATAATGGCTGAGGCGCTTAAGAAATAAAAAACCCGGCCTGAGCCGGGTTTGTGCATGAGTGCCAGTTAGCCGATATATTCCAGCCCACCCATATACGGGCGCAGCACGTCCGGCACTGTAATGCGACCATCCGCCTGCTGATAGTTTTCCAGCACGGCTACCAGCGTACGCCCCACCGCCAGGCCTGAACCATTCAGCGTATGCACCAGACGCGGTTTTTTGTCCGTTTTGCTGCGGCAGCGAGCCTGCATGCGGCGCGCCTGGAAATCCCACATATTCGAGCAGGAGGAGATTTCACGGTAGGTGTCCTGCGCCGGCAGCCAGACTTCCAGATCATAGGTTTTGGCAGAGCCAAAGCCCATGTCACCGGTGCACAGCAGCACTTTACGGTACGGCAGGTTCAGCAGCTGCAGCACTTTCTCCGCATGACCGACCAGCTCTTCCAGCGCGTCCATGGAGGTTTCCGGTGCGACGATCTGCACCATCTCCACTTTGTCGAACTGGTGCATACGGATCAAACCGCGCGTGTCGCGTCCGTAAGAACCGGCTTCGGAACGGAAGCAAGGCGTGTGGGCAGTGAGTTTGATCGGCAGAGATTCCTCTTCAACGATCTCATCGCGCACCAGGTTTGTCAGCGGCACTTCGGCGGTCGGGATCAGCGCATAGTTACTGCTGCCTGCTTCTTCGCCCAGCGGTTTGGTATGGAACAGATCCTCACCAAATTTTGGTAACTGACCGGTACCGTACAGCGTCTCGTGGTTCACCAGATATGGCACGTAAGTTTCCAGATAACCGTGCTGCTGGCTGTGCAGATCGATCATGAACTGGCTCAGCGCGCGATGCAGACGGGCAATCTGGCCCTGCATCACGATAAAGCGCGAACCGGTCAGTTTCACCGCCGAGGCGAAATCCAGCCCTTTGACCGCTTCACCCAGCTCAACATGGTCTTTCACCGGGAAATCAAACTGGCGCGGCTGGCCCCAGCGGCTCACTTCCTGGTTTTCGCTGTCATCTTTACCCAGCGGCACTTCGTCGGCCGGCAGGTTCGGCAGCGCAAGCGCAAAGCCACGAATTTCGTTCTGCAGGGTATCCAGCTCTGCTTTCGCCGCATCCAGGCGTTCGCCCAGCGCGTTCACTTCCTGACGCAGCGGCTCGATATCTTCCCCACGTGCTTTGGCCTGACCGATGGATTTGGAGCGGGAGTTACGCTCAGCCTGCAGGTTTTCAGTTTCTACCTGCAACACCTTACGACGCTCTTCGAGGGAGCGCAGCGTATCCACATCCAGTTTAAATCCCCGGCGTGCCAGTTTTTCTGCGACTGCGTCTGGCTCATTACGCAGCAGATTGGGATCGAGCATGCTTATCCTGTGTAATAAAAGGTTGATTGAACGAATGGAGGGATGCATTCCACTGGAATGCATTGAAATCCTTGCTCACCTTACCGTAACGCGTTTATCAGCGGTAGCGTTTTATCGGGCTATTTTGATCCTGTTCAGCAAGCCAGGCGAGTTTTTCACCGATCTTGCTTTCAAGACCACGATTGGTGGGTTGATAGTAGCGCGTCTGCGCCATTTCCGGCGGGAAAAACACCTCGCCGGCCGCATAGGCATTGGGTTCGTCATGCGCATAACGGTACTCTTTGCCGAGGCCCATCTCTTTCATCAGCTTCGTCGGTGCATTGCGCAGATGTTCCGGCACATCGTAATCCGGGAACTCACGCGCATCACGCATCGCCGCTTTGAAGGCGGTATAAACAGCATTGCTTTTTGGCGCGCAGGCCAGATAAACAATTGCCTGGGCAATTGCACGTTCCCCTTCCGCAGGCCCGACGCGGGTAAAACAATCCCACGCGGCAATTGCTACCTGCATCGCGCGCGGATCGGCATTACCGACATCCTCCGAAGCAATGGCCAGCAGTCGCCGCGCCACGTACAGCGGATCGCCACCGGCAGTGATGATGCGCGCATACCAGTAAAGCGCCGCATCCGGGGCTGAACCGCGAACCGATTTGTGCAGTGCCGAGATGAGATCGTAAAAGCGGTCGCCTTTGTTATCGAAACGCGCCGAGCGTTCACCCGACACTTCATTCAGCAACTGTGGCGTTAGCTCCCGCTGTCCCTGCGCATTTAGCTCAGCCATATCAGCCATCATTTCCAGCGTATTTAGTGCGCGTCGTGCATCACCATTGACCAGTTCAGCGATCATGCGCCGGGTATTGTCCGGTAACAAAATATCGCTGTCGCCGTAACCGCGCGTTTTATCCTGCATCGCCTGGTCCAGCACCTGTTCAATATCCGCGCTGGTCAGCGATTTAAGCAGATAAACGCGCGCACGCGACAGCAGTGCCGAATTCAGTTCAAAGGAGGGATTTTCCGTGGTTGCGCCAATGAAGGTAATGGTGCCGTCTTCAATGTGTGGCAGAAATGCATCCTGCTGGCTCTTGTTGAAGCGATGCACCTCATCAACAAACAGAATAGTGCGACGCCCCACCTGGCGGTTCTGCCGCGCGCGCTCAATGGCCTCGCGGATCTCTTTAACGCCGGAAGTCACCGCTGAAATGCGTTCGACATCAGCTTTGCCGTAATGCGCAATAATCTCCGCCAGCGTGGTTTTACCGGTACCCGGCGGTCCCCATAAGATCATGGAGTGCAGCTGACCTGCCTCAATAGCGCGCGGCAACGGCTTACCGGCCGCGAGCAGATGCTGCTGACCAATATATTGCTGCAGCGTCGCTGGCCGCATACGCGCAGCCAGCGGTCTGAACTCATTTGACGGTGCAAAATCCAGCGACAGGTTACTCACCCTCACCTCACTGACGTTGATCGTCCACCGTTACCCCTTTTGGCGGCGTAAAGGTGAATTTATCCGGGCTGATAGCGCCGTTTTTCTGGCTCTTCAGCTGATAGCTGCTGCGCTGTCCATCCTGCTCAATCGCGCTGAACTGATTGATGGTGCCTGCGGAAGTAACATTGATGGTGAACTGTTTCAGGTTGCCATCGCTGCTTTTTGGCGTCAGCTCAAAATTATCCCCCTGCTGCTTAATGTTGTACTGCTGCCAGTCAGAGGGCTGGTTACGCGCAATCAGCATAAACGGCGTATTGCTGGTGGCATTCTGCAGCAGGCTTACGCTCGCCTGTTCCACAAAAGGATTATAGAACCACAGATTTTTACCGTCGGAGATAATCACGCTTTCGTCCGGCGCGGTCATGTGCCAGTTAAACAGGCTCGGACGTTTCACCCACAGTTCGCCTTCGCCGTCCTGCACATTTGCACCGTTACCATCAGTTACCTTCTGACTGAAGCTGGCATGGAAGCTGTTCACTTTATTAAGGCGCTGCTGCAGATCGCTGGAAGCATCCGCCAGGGCAGAAGAAGCAACAAAACCGGCCAGCAGGCCACAGGCAATAACGCGAAATTTCATCTGATACGATTCCTTATTCATGGTTTCCTGACACTTACTGCATTAACCGTAGTCGCCGCTCCGTCAGTTCGACAGGAGAAAAAGCCGAAAGCTCCCAATGATATGGGGATCGGACCACAGATAAACAACGGGCCAGTTTACACTGGCCCGGTATAACACTGCGGAGAAAAGTCTTACATTTCGTGAGGTGGCGGTGACAGCACTTCACGGTTACCGTTGTGGCCCGGCTCCGAGACAATGCCCTGCGCCTCCATCTGTTCGATAATCCGCGCCGCGCGGTTGTAGCCGATACGGAACTGGCGCTGCACGCCGGAGATCGACGCGCGGCGTTTCTCCACCACAAACGCCACCGCCTGGTCAAACAGCGGATCCAGCTCTTCATCGCCGTCCAGGCCGCCACCACCGCTTTCACTCTCTTCACCGGCGGTAATGCTGTCGATGTACTGTGGTCGCCCACGCGCTTTCCAGTCCTGCACGACCGCATGCACTTCCTGGTCACGCACAAAGGCGCCGTGAACACGTACCGGCATGGAGGAGTTAGGTGGCATATAGAGCATGTCACCCATACCCAGCAGGGATTCCGCACCGCCCTGATCGAGAATGGTGCGCGAATCAATTTTACTGGACACAGTAAAGGCGATGCGCGTCGGAATGTTGGCCTTAATCAGGCCGGTAATCACATCCACCGACGGACGCTGGGTAGCCAGCACCAGGTGAATACCTGCGGCACGGGCTTTCTGTGCCAGGCGCGCGATCAGCTCTTCGACCTTTTTGCCCACCGCCATCATCAGGTCGGCGAACTCATCAACCAGCACCACAATGTAGGGCAGTTTTTCCAGCACCGGCGGCGTGGTGTCCATGCTGTCACCCGGTTTCCAGAACGGGTCCGGAATTGGCCGGCCCATTGCGGCTGCCTGCTCGATCTTCTCGTTATAGCCGGCCAGATTACGTACGCCCAGCGCAGACATCAGCTTATAGCGGCGCTCCATTTCGACCACACTCCACCGCAGCGCGTTGGCCGCGTCTTTCATGTCGGTTACCACTTCCGTCAGCAGATGGGGAATGCCCTCATACACTGACAGCTCGAGCATTTTCGGGTCGATCATGATAAAGCGCACTTCTTCCGGCGTGGCTTTATACAGCATGCTGATGATCATGGTGTTGACGCCAACCGACTTACCGGAACCGGTGGTACCGGCCACCAGCAGGTGAGGCATCTTCGCCAGATCGGCCACCACGGGCTGACCAGAGATATCTTTACCCAGCACCACCGATAGTGGCGAAGGGTTGTCGCGGAACTTATCGCAGTCCAGCACCTCACGCAGATAGACGGTCTGACGATGTTTATTGGGGAGTTCAAGGCCGACATAAGGCTTGCCCGGAATCACCTCAACCACACGCACCGCAACGGCAGAGAGCGAACGTGCCAGGTCACGCGACAGGTTAGAAATACGTGCCGCCTTGACGCCCGGTGCCAGATCCAGTTCAAAGCGGGTGATTACCGGCCCTGGAGAGATGCCCACCACTTCGGCTTTCACGCGGTAATCCGCCAGACGCGCTTCAACCAGACGCGCGGTCTGTTCCAGTGCGAACATATCCACCGGTTCCTCTTCGGCCGGCGGCGACGTCAGCAGATCCAGCGTCGGCAGCGGCGTGGAAGGTTTCTCCAGCGGCTGTTCGTGACGCACCAGGAAGGGGTGGAACAGACTGTCCTGCGCAGGGGCGACAGGCTTCGGCGTTTCAGCCGGCGCGGCGTAAACCTCGTCGTCTGGCGTTGACCACGGGCTGGTTTCCTCGCTCAGCGATGCGGGTACCGCCGGCTCAGGTGCCGCTGGCTGCTGCCA
This sequence comes from Pantoea sp. B_9, assembly GCF_008632015.1. Classification (NCBI taxonomy): domain Bacteria; kingdom Pseudomonadati; phylum Pseudomonadota; class Gammaproteobacteria; order Enterobacterales; family Erwiniaceae; genus Pantoea; species Pantoea sp. B_9. The sequence goes on from NZ_VWVL01000001.1 coordinate 885,375, forward strand.
CTGGGCCGGAGCGTCCGGCTCTGGCGTGGCGGCAATGGTAAACAGCGGTTCGCTCGGCGTGTCATCAACCAGATCTTTCATCGGAGAGAAATCAAAGGCTGCTGAGGTATCCAGATTAAATACCGGCGCGCTCTCCTGCTCAGGCTGGCTGTAACGCTGTTGCTGCTGCTGGGCAAACTGCTGCGCCAGCTGGGCCTGCTGCAGCGCCTCTTCATCTTCTTCCTCTGCCGGCTGCTGCTGCCAGCTGTCGCCGTACCGCTGCTGCTGCTGCGAATGGAACGCTTCGCGCAGCTGGGCTTCCTGCAGCGCAGCGTTATCATCATCGTGCGGCTGTGGCACTTGCCAGCTGGCGCTGATTTCCGGCTGCTGCTGGTCGGCCTCTTCACGGGCCTTCTCTTCTGCCATGCGTTGCGATGGCAGTTTGATACCGTATGAGGCCAGCTCACGCCGGGTTGGCAGCTTAACTTTGTTAGGACGCGGTAGTTCCGGGCCGATGCCCTGTTTCACCTGCGGGTTGTAATCGCGCTCCGGCACCACATCAAAGGCTGGCGTGTAAGCCGCAGAGCGGGCAGCAGCGGCGGCCGTCGCTGAACCGAGTGCGGCAGCGGCTGCCGTATTCAGCGGTGTGGCGGCCTGATCGGCACTCTGCCAGTTACCCATGCGCGGGCCATCATCTTCTTCAGCGAGCGAGAAGGCGTCGGCGGCCGGTGATGCAGGCACTTCGAAGCGGTATAACGGAGGAGCCGCTGGCGCAGGTTCTGCTGGCGGAATAGCTGGCGCCGCAGGCGCACTGGCAACGGATGCCGATGCCGGAGCAGCCGCAGCCAGCTGTGACGGCGCAGGTTGTGGAGCCACGTTTACCGCCGGTGCGGATGGCTCAGGTGCAGCGACGGACGGCACCTGACGTGCGGCGTTACTGGTGGCAGCCAGCGCAGCCGCGGTAGCCGCACTGGCTTTCGCCAGCAGGGGATCGTCGCTGGCGACTTCAGCCACAGGTTCCGCTACCTGTCGGGGCTTAGCCAGCAGTACGTCATCTTCGTCGTCCTGAGCCGGCGCAGCGCGCAGTGGCGGAACCGCGTCGTCGGGGTGCGCCTCGTCGTAGTCGTCTTCTTCCTGCCAGGGTTCATCATGGCGCGAGCGGTTGCTGGCAAAGGTCAGCACGCCCATCACCACGCTGCCGATCTTCTCGGCAATCGCCAGCCAGGACCAGCCGGTATAAAGCGTGATACCCGCCGCCCAGACGCACAGCAGCGTCAGCGTGCCACCGGCACCGCTGAACCACGGCGCCATCGCATTGCTCACCAGGCTGCCAATTACGCCGCCAGAGGCAAAATACCAGATATCGTCCACGTTCAGCGCAGCCAGTCCGCAGGTGGTCACCACCAGCGCCAGCACGCCAATCAGCCGCAGGCCCACCGCAAAATAGTCGATGTAATCCTGGCGATCGCGCTGACGGAAGGTGATCCAGCACAGACCAATAATCACTGGCGGAATGGCATAGGCCATCACACCAAAAATAAACAGCAGGGTATCGGCCAGCCATGCGCCCACGCTGCCGCCCAGATTGTGGATCGGCTCGTGCCAGGCGGTTTGTGACCAGCTGGGATCGGAGGGATTAAAGCTAACCAGCGACACCATCAGATAGATGGCAAACAAGGCCACCAAAATGAGCAACGCTTCCAGCAGCCGACGTCCGCTGCTCAGTGGTTGTAATGAAACGTCTTTGTCTTCTGTATATTCCTGGCTCAAGAGAACTCTCCAGGTGCCTGTAAATTAAGAAGGCAACAGCGCCAGGCTTGCCTGACGCTGGTCCTGTATGAATTCACAGGAGTGTACCGAAATCCTGCAAGCTTTGCACCTGCCCTGCGTTACCGGGTCTTAATCACCAGACGATTGCTCTGTTTGACCTCTTCCATCACCACGTAGGTACGGGTGTCGTTGACGCCCGGCAGGCGCAGCAAGGTCTCACCCAGCAGTTTACGATAGGCGGACATATCCGGCACGCGGGTTTTCAACAGGTAGTCAAAGTCACCGGAAACGAGGTGACATTCTTGAGTTTCCTCAAGTTTTTGTACGGCGGCGTTAAATTGTTCAAACACATCCGGCGCGCCGCGATTCAGAGTAATCTCAACGAATACCAGCAGTGAAGCATCGAGATAGTGCGGGTTCAGCTGCGCGGTGTAGCCCAGAATGAAACCCTGGCGTTCCAGGCGACGTACGCGTTCAAGACAAGGTGTTGGCGAGAGGCCTACACGTTTTGAAAGCTCAACGTTGGAAATACGACCGTCTTTCTGCAGTTCATTCAGAATATTTCTGTCGATCCGATCCAGATCTTTTCCGGGGCGTTTCTTGTTGTCTACCATTATTATTGTCTCTCTTAATTCCTTCCCTTTACCTGCCAAACCCTGAAAACGTTCAATGTTCAGGGCCTTACTGAAGTGAAGTCTTTAAGCCTGTGCAGTAACGCGACCATCCGTATGACGCATGCTGTCTGTCCACATCATGCGTCATTACCAATGTCAGGCTGAGTTTATTTGGCGAAATTGCGCAAAACAGAGCTGAAATTCTGTTTCGAACCGCTAAATTTTCTCTGCTTCTGACAATGTTTTCGCAAAAGCGCAGGCGATTGTCAAAGTAAAACATCCAAATTCAGTACAAGATGCCAGACAGCGTACTGGGTTGCTGTTTTTAAATGAGAATTTTTATACAGCTGCACCACAAATTGCCGAGCAATGCCCCCTTTTGGCGCAGCGCGCGTGCAGAAATGCCATTCATCGTCTACGCCGCTTGCAGTGATTGTTAACAAAATTGCTGAAACCTTTTTTTGCGACAGTAATTTCCCTACAATCGAAAACTATGTTGTCAGACACACACTGAGGAACGCATGAGTACGGCCAAACACAGTAAGCTGCTCATTCTGGGCTCCGGCCCTGCCGGTTACACCGCAGCGGTTTATGCCGCCCGCGCTAACCTGAACCCGGTTTTGATTACCGGACTGGAAAAAGGCGGCCAGCTCACCACCACGACTGAAGTCGAAAACTGGCCGGGCGACCCGCACGATCTGACCGGCCCTGCGCTGATGGAACGCATGCAGGAGCATGCTGAGAAGTTCAACACCGAAATCATCTTTGATCATATTCACACGGTTGATTTGCAGAACCGTCCGTTCCGCCTGACCGGCGACAGCGGCGAATACACGGCGGATGCGCTGATCATCGCGACCGGTGCTTCAGCGCGCTATCTTGGCCTGCCGTCAGAAGAGGCATTCAAAGGCAAAGGGGTTTCCGCCTGCGCCACCTGTGATGGTTTCTTCTATCGCAACCAAAAAGTCGCGGTTATCGGCGGCGGTAATACGGCCGTTGAAGAGGCGCTCTATCTGGCAAACATCGCTTCCGAAGTGCACCTGATTCACCGTCGTGACAGCTTCCGCGCTGAGAAAATCCTGATCGACCGCCTGATGGAGAAAGTGCGTAACGGCAATATCGTGCTGCACACTGACCGCGCGCTTGATGAGGTGGTAGGCGATCAGATGGGTGTCACCGGGTTGAAACTCTCGTCAACCAAAGGTGAAGCCCCGGTCTCGCTGGAAGTGGCGGGCCTGTTTGTCGCCATCGGTCATAGTCCGAACACGGCGATTTTCGATGGCCAGCTGGATCTGGAAAACGGCTATATCAAAGTGCAGTCCGGCCTGCAGGGCAACGCGACGCAGACCAGCGTGCCGGGTGTGTTCGCTGCCGGTGACGTAATGGACCACATCTATCGTCAGGCCATTACCTCTGCCGGTACCGGCTGTATGGCCGCGCTGGATGCGGAACGTTATCTGGATGGTCTGGTTAAAAACGATAAGTAAGTTGTTAATTATCTGATCATAATTGCACTGAGGCGGCCACTTTTGGTCGCCTTTTTTATCGCCTGCGTGCTACAGTTCTGCCACCCGTCTGTCCGGCATTTAGCGTCGGATTTTGCCTCTCGTCACGGTGATCAAACGGCTTCGCATGAACAAATCACGGCAACACGAACTGCTGCGCTGGTTACGCCAGCAACGTCATCATGGCGCACGCAGCCTGCGACTGGCTTCGCTGGCAGGTTTTGCTGCGGCGTTAATTCTCATCGCCCAGGCCTGGCTACTGGCCTCCCTGCTGCAAAAACTGCTGGTGGAACAGCAACCCCGCGCTGAACTGGTGAGTGATTTCCTGTTACTACTGCTGTGCTTCGCACTGCGCGCCGCGCTGCACTACGGTCGTGAGATGGCCGGCTTCAGGGCCGGCGTGGCGATTCGCCGTGCACTGCGGCAACAGGTGCTGGACCGGCTGAACGCGCTCGGTCCGGCCTGGATTCAGGGCAAACCGGCCGGGAGCTGGGCGACGCTGCTGCTGGAACAGATTGAAGAGATGCAGGAGTATTACGCGCGCTATCTGCCGCAGATGTCGCTGGCGGTTTTTGTGCCCTGCGCCATCCTGATCGCCATTTTCCCGATTAACTGGGCTGCCGGACTGATTCTGCTGGCGACCGCACCGCTAATTCCGCTGTTTATGGCGCTGGTCGGCATGGGTGCGGCCGATGCCAACCGGCGTAATTTCCTTGCGCTGGCGCGTCTGAGCGGCAATTTCTATGACCGGCTGCGCGGACGCGAAACGCTGCGCCTGTTTCACCGCGCGGACGCTGAGCAGCAGGCGATTGCCGCCACTACGCAGGATTTTCGTCAGCGCACCATGGAAGTGCTGCGCCTCGCCTTTCTCTCCTCTGCGGTGCTGGAGTTTTTCGCCTCGCTGGCGATTGCCGTGGTCGCGGTCTATTTCGGCTTCTCGTACCTGGGTGAACTCAATTTTGGCCACTACGGCACTGGCGTGACGCTGTTTGCCGGTTTCCTCGCGCTGATTCTTGCCCCCGAATTTTTCCAGCCGCTGCGCGATCTCGGCACCTTTTACCATGCCAAAGCGCAGGCGGTGGGCGGCGCAGACGCGCTGGATACCTTCCTGCGCGAAACGCCCCAGCGCGCGCCGCAGGCGGCCACACAAACGCTGGATGCTGACGCGCCACTCTCCCTCCGGGCGCAGGATCTGGTGATCATGACCGCCACCGGCGAGGCGCTGTCACAGCCGCTGAATTTCAGCCTTACTCCCGGTCAGCGCGTGGCGCTGGTCGGACAAAGCGGGGCCGGAAAAAGTGCGCTGATGAATGTCCTGCTCGGTTTTCTGCCCTATCAGGGTTCACTGTGCATTAACGGCCAGGAACTGCGCGACATCAGCCGCAGCAGCTGGCAGCAGCAGCTGGCCTGGGTAGGACAAAATCCGCAACTGCCGGCGGCGACGCTGCGTGACAATCTCCAGCTTACTGACACGCCGGTGGACGAGGCCACGCTGACCGCCGTGCTGCAGCGCGCTGGCGTTAGCGAATTTTTGTCGCGTCTGCCGCAGGGGCTGGATACGCCAGTTGGCGATGGCGACATCGGCCTGTCCGTTGGGCAGGCACAGCGCATCGCCGTTGCGCGGGCGCTGCTGAAACCGGCCCGCCTGCTGCTGCTGGACGAACCGGGATCCGGGCTCGACAGCCAGAGCGAGCAGCACGTGATGGGCGCGCTACAGCAGGCCGCACAGCAGCAAACCACCTTAATGATTACCCATCAGCTGCACGCTCTCGACCAGTGGGATGAAGTGTGGGTGATGCAGGCTGGACAACTGGTGCAGCAGGGCCACTGGCAACAGCTGATCGCTGAAGCCGGCCCGCTGCGCGAGCTGGCGCAGCATCGTCAGAAGGAGATTGCCTGATGCGCACGTTACTGCCTTTCCTGCGCCTGTATCGCCGCCATCCGTGGCGTTTAGGTCTTGGCGTGGTGCTGGCGATTGTCACGCTGCTCGCCAGCATCGGCTTGCTGACGCTGTCCGGCTGGTTTCTTGCTGCCTCTTCGCTGGCTGGCGTCGCCGGCCTGTACAGCTTCAATTACATGTTGCCCGCAGCTGGTGTGCGTGGCGCGGCAATCACCCGCACCGCCGCGCGCTATTTTGAACGGCTGGTGAGCCACGACGCCACTTTCCGCGTGCTGCAACATCTGCGCGTCTTTACCTTCAGCCGGCTGATGGCGCTGGCACCGGCGCAGCTGGCGCGCTTTCGCAACGGTGAACTGCTGAACCGCTTTGTCAGCGATGTCGATACCCTCGACCATCTCTATTTACGTGTTATTTCTCCGCTGCTGGGTGCGGCGGTGGTGATTGTGGTGGTGACCTGTGGCCTGGCGCTACTCGATATGCGACTGGCGCTGCTGCTCGGGGCGATTATGTTGCTGACGCTGCTGCTGATGCCGCCGCTATTCTGGCGACTCGGCGCGCGCACCGGGGCGCAGATTGCCCGTTACCAGGCTCGCTGGCGCCTGCAACTGACGCACTGGCTCAGTGGACTGGCCGAGCTGCAGATTTACGGCGCGGCGGCGCTGTGGCGACAGCGGCTGGATCAGGAAGAACGTGCGTGGCAACAGGCGCAGCAGCAGCAACACCGGCTGCAGGCGCTGGCGCAGAGCCTGCTCACGTTGATCGCCGGCAGTACCGTTACGCTGCTGCTGTGGCTGGCCGCCAGCGGCGTCGGCACCAATAGCACACCGGGTGCACTGATTGCCCTGTTTGTGTTTTGTGCGCTGGCCGCGTTCGAAGCGCTGGCACCGGTGGCCGGCGCATTTCTGCCACTGGCCCAGGTGACGCACGCGGCGCAGCGCGTGCAGGAGATCATCGATCAACCGCCAGCCATTCACTTCCCGACACAACCGGTTGCGACGCAGTGCGGCCTCAGCCTGACGCTGGAACAGATCGATTTCAGCTATCCGCAGCGGCCAGAAGCGGTGCTGCACAACTTCTCCCTGACGTTAGCAGCCGGTGAACATCTGGCGCTGCTGGGCCCGACCGGCTGCGGGAAATCCAGCCTGCTGGCGCTGATCACGCGCGGCTGGGAAGCGCAGCGCGGCACGATTCGCCTGAACGGGATTGATCTGGCGGCGTGGGACGAAGCCAGCCTGCGTCAGCGTATCAGCGTTGTCACGCAGCGCGTCCATCTGTTCAGCCAGACGCTGCGCGCTAACCTGCTGCTGGCAGCACCACAGGCCAGCGATGCACAGCTGATTGACGTACTGCAGCGGGTTGGGCTGGCGCATCTGACGCAGCACAGCGAAGGACTGAATGCGTGGATGGGTGAAGGTGGCCGACCGCTGTCTGGCGGTGAACTGCGCCGGCTGGCGATTGCCCGTGCGCTGCTGCACGATGGCGATCTGTGGCTGCTGGATGAGCCGACCGAAGGTCTGGATGCTGCGACCGAGCAGCAGATTCTCACGTTGCTACAGCAGGTTAGCAAGGGAAAAACGCTGATCATGGTGACGCATCGCCTGAGCGGACTGGAAAAAATGGATCGCATCTGTGTGCTTGACGGTGGCCAGATTATCGAATCCGGCAGCCATGACGAATTAATCTCAAAAGCGGGACGCTACTGGCGTTTCCAGCAGCGCTTTGCGCTATAGTCTATGCGTTTAGCCTGAGGGTGACCGACGCCATGAGACTGGTACAACTTTCCCGGGATTCGCTCAATTTCCCGCCGCCGGAGATGGCGCTGCGTGAGCCAAACGGCCTGCTGGCCATGGGTGGCGATCTCTCCCCTGCCCGCCTGATGAATGCCTATCAGCGCGGTATTTTTCCGTGGTTTTCGCCCGGCGATCCGATTTTATGGTGGTCGCCAGATCCACGCGCGGTCCTGCTGCCGGAGTCGTTTCATCTCAGCCGCAGCATGGCGCGCTTCCATCGCCGTTCGCCCTATCGCGTCACCATGAATCACGCCTTTGCTCAGGTGGTGGAAGGTTGCGCCAGCGGGCGTCAGGAAGGCACCTGGATCACCTTTGAAGTGAAACGCGCCTGGCTGCGCCTGTATGAGCTGGGCCATGCGCACTCAATCGAAGTCTGGCAGGATCAACGCCTGGTTGGCGGCATGTATGGCCTGGCGCTCGGACAGATTTTTTGCGGCGAGTCGATGTTCAGCCGGGCGGAAAATGCCTCTAAAACCGCGCTATGGGTTTTCTCACAGCACTTTATTGCCCATCAGGGACGGCTGATTGATTGTCAGGTGCTGAATCCGCATACCGCCTCGCTGGGCTCAGTTGAAATTCCGCGTGTCGACTATCTGCAATACGTGCAAACGCTGGCGTGGCAACCGGTGCAGGCCGGCTGCTGGCAAACACAAACCCTTTTTTGACCGACCCCGCAGATGTTTTGCACACAATTCCCGACAAAAGTGATACAATAAGCGAGTTTGGTATGTCGTCCGCGCTTCGCTGTGGCGAGCCGGAATTGCCAGGCTGGGAATCTCACCCTGTTCCCGAAGCTGTTTCAGTTGCGCACCCGATGCCGATTGCTGCAGATTCTTAGCCCGCTAATCCCCCGCAGACGTCAAAAACACCCGAATTTATCCGTAATGCACGCGCAGCGGCGCGACGCACGGCGAAGCGTTGGCAAAAACAGCCAACGTTTCTTTACATAAATCATGGAATTCGGCATTATCTTGCCGGTTCAACAGTTTGGTAGTTCACCCAGAGGATTCGATGGCCAAAGAAGACAATATTGAAATGCAAGGTACCGTACTGGATACGTTACCTAACACCATGTTCCGCGTAGAGCTTGAAAACGGGCACGTGGTTACCGCTCATATCTCCGGTAAAATGCGTAAAAACTACATCCGCATCCTGACGGGCGACAAAGTGACTGTCGAGTTGACCCCGTACGACCTGAGCAAAGGCCGCATTGTCTTCCGTAGTCGCTAAGTTGTTGCACTCGCCTCGCGTTTGCTGATGTAAACTAAGCGCGAAAAAAAAGGCCGGATTTTAATCCGGCCTTTTTCTTATCTGCGCACCGGCTTAATGCACGGTGCCCTCGGTTTTGCGTTTTTCCGCACTCATGAAGTGGTAGGTGAGCTGGTTTTTCTCTTTATCCAGTCCAACCGACACCGATCCGCCATCTACCAGCGAGCCAAACAGCAGCTCGTTAGCCAGCGGTTTCTTCAGGTTTTCCTGCACGGTACGCGCCATCGGACGCGCGCCCATCGCTTTGTCGTAACCTTTTTCGGCCAGCCAGTCGCGCGCATCATCGCTGACTTCCAGCGACACACCTTTCGCATCCAGCTGTGCCTGCAGCTCAACAATAAATTTATCCACCACCTGATGGATCACCTGAGTATCGAGGTGACGGAACCAGATAATGTTGTCGAGACGGTTACGGAACTCCGGCGTAAAGATCTTTTTGATCTCTTCCATCGCGTCGGTGCTGTTGTCCTGCTGAATCAGGCCGATAGATTTACGCTCGGTCTCGCGCACCCCGGCGTTGGTGGTCATCACCAGCACCACGTTGCGGAAGTCCGCTTTGCGGCCGTTGTTATCGGTCAGCATTCCGTTATCCATCACCTGCAGCAGCAGGTTGAAGACATCCGGATGGGCTTTCTCGATCTCATCCAGCAGCACCACCGCGTGCGGATGCTTGATCACCGCATCGGTCAGCAGACCGCCCTGATCAAAGCCGACGTAGCCCGGAGGCGCACCAATCAAACGACTGACGGTGTGACGCTCCATATACTCGGACATATCAAAGCGCAGCAGTTCAATGCCCAGCGCCTTCGCCAGCTGCACGGTGACCTCGGTTTTACCGACCCCGGTCGGACCCGCAAACAGGAACGACCCGACTGGCTTACGCTCCTGCCCCAGACCCGCGCGGCTCATCTTGATGGCTTCAGTCAGCGCTTCAATCGCGTTGTCCTGACCAAACACCAGCATTTTCAGACGGTCGCCGAGATTTTTCAGCGTATCGCGATCGGTGGCCGAAACGCTCTGCTCCGGAATACGCGCGATGCGCGCCACCACGGATTCGATGTCCGACACGTTGACGGTTTTCTTGCGCTTGCTGACCGGCACCAGACGCGCACGCGCGCCAGCCTCATCGATCACGTCAATCGCCTTGTCCGGCAGATGACGGTCATTGATGTATTTCACCGCCAGCTCAACCGCCGCACGTACCGCTTTGGCGGTGTAGCGCACATCGTGATGCGCTTCGTACTTCGGCTTCAGCCCGTTAAGAATTTGTACCGTCTCTTCAACCGATGGCTCAGTGATATCAATTTTCTGGAAACGGCGCGCCAGCGCACGATCCTTCTCAAAGATATTGCTGAACTCCTGATAGGTCGTGGAACCCATCACGCGGATTTTACCGCTGGAAAGCAGCGGCTTGATCAGGTTCGCCGCATCCACCTGGCCGCCCGATGCCGCACCGGCACCGATAATGGTGTGGATCTCGTCGATGAACAGAATGCTGTTGTTATCCTGTTCCAGTTGTTTCAGCAGCGCTTTAAAACGTTTTTCAAAATCACCGCGGTATTTGGTACCGGCCAGCAGCGAACCGATATCCAGCGAGTAGATGGTGCACTCTTTCATCACTTCCGGCACGTCGCCCTGCACAATGCGCCAGGCGAGCCCTTCCGCAATCGCAGTTTTACCGACGCCCGATTCGCCCACCAGCAGCGGGTTATTCTTACGACGACGGCACAGCACCTGAATGGCCCGTTCCAGCTCTTTATCGCGGCCGATCAGCGGGTCAATTCCGCCGACGCGAGCAAGCTGATTAAGATTGGTGGTGAAGTTTTCCATACGTTCCTCCCCGCCTGCTTGCTCTTCGTTAACCGGATTTTCCGCGCTGTTCTGCGGCTGGCCCAGTTCGTCTTTACGCGTACCATGGGAGATGAAGTTCACCACATCAAGGCGGCTCACTTCGTGTTTGCGCAACAGGTAAGCCGCTTGCGACTCCTGCTCGCTGAAAATGGCGACCAGCACGTTCGCACCGGAAACTTCACTGCGACCGGATGACTGGACATGGAAGACCGCACGCTGCAGCACACGCTGGAAGCTGAGCGTCGGCTGAGTGTCGCGCTCCTCTTCGCTGGCAGGCAGCACCGGCGTGGTTTGTTCGATGAAGGCTTCGAGTTCCTGACGCAGAGCCGCAATATCCACCGTACAGGCTTCCAGTGCCTCTCTGGCCGACGGGTTGCTGAGCAGCGCCAGCAACAGATGTTCGACGGTCATAAACTCGTGACGGTGCTCGCGCGCTCTGGCGAAAGCCATGTTTAAACTGAGTTCCAGTTCTTGATTGAGCATTTGGCACCTCCCCCAATTATCGCTCTGACGGACTGAATCCTATATGGAGACAGCTTCAGGCTTTTTCCAGCGTACACAGCAACGGATGTTGATTTTCCCGCGCGTAATTGTTCACCTGGGCGACTTTGGTCTCCGCCACTTCTGCAGTGAATACACCACAGATTGCCTTTCCATGGTAGTGAACTTTCAGCATCAGTTGCGTTGCACGTTCAACATCATAAGAAAAGAACTTTTGCAGAACGTCAATAACAAATTCCATAGGTGTATAATCGTCATTATTCAGAATGACTTTATACATTGAAGGCGGCTTTAACCCTTCGCGTACTTTGTCTTCGGCCAGATGTTCAAAGTTAAGCCAGTCGTTTGTGTTTGCCATAATGTTCCGTTGAAATTCTGCGTTACGGTAGCGCACATTTCTGTGCTCTCACCTCAAGTTTAACACGCCTGTCAAGCCGCTTTTCCTGTGGCAAAAATCGGTCCTGAAAGCGCATGCGCGACCTGTATCACAAAATTTGCAATAGCGTTAACTGCCTCAAATTTTGATGAATTTCTCCCCGTGCGCTAGGGCCGTTTGCTTGACGATAAGGTCCGTTTCTCTACATTCTACTTACACAAGCTGATTGAGTTTTAAACAAACTCGACTCACAGCTTCAATGACCTCACCTACTTATCAAAATGTCTTGCGAGGGAAGTAAAAGCATGGAGACGGGTACTGTTAAATGGTTCAACAACGCCAAAGGCTTCGGCTTTATCTGTCCGATTGGCGGCGGCGACGATATCTTCGCACACTACTCCACGATTCAGATGGAGGGATACAGAACGCTGAAAGCGGGCCAGCACGTTCAGTTCGATGTCCATGAAGGGCCGAAAGGCAACCATGCCAGTCTGATTGTGCCCTGTGAAGCATCGTCACTCTCCTGACGGGCGCGCGTCTGCTCTCATTCTGACCACTCCCGAAAAAAAATGCCAGCCGCAGACGCTGGCATTTTTCTTTGGCGTCCCGCGGCAGTGTTACTCTGCCCGACCGCGCGCCAGCCACATCACGCGGCCAAACAGCTGATCGAGCAACGGCGGAATCGCCTGCGGCCCGCGTTCGGCCGCTGCCATCGCCACCGCAATCGCCAGTTCCGGCTTCGAGCTGTGATGAATGGCTTTGGTAATAATACGCCGCGCGTTCATCGGCACGTTTAACGGCAGGTGCGCCATCTGATGATAGACATCACTAAAGCCCTGCTTATAAAGGAAGTGTTCGATGTCGGGCGCCGGGAACTGCGTGAGATGGTCGCTCTCCTGCTCATGCGGCTGTAGCTGGCTGCGCGCGGTGGCGGCATATTTTTTTCCGGCCTCGTCGCCGTCAGTCAGCACGTGCCAGGCAATGCCCATGCGGCGCGCATATTTCAGCAGCGGCTTAAGCCCGGACTGCGCAAACTCAATCACCTTCACGCCTTCCGCGGCAAAATGGTAGCCGCGCTGCCGCGCCAGCTCATTGATGATCCACACTTCGGTTTCACCCTCAACCAGCAACCAGCAGCGGGCAAACAGCGCCGACGGACGGTTGACGCGGATATGAAAGCCGATACGGCGCGCCTCTTCGGCACTTAATCCTTCCGGACCGATACGCCACGCCGCCACGCGATCGGGTTCACGCACCAGTCGGCAGATTTGCTCCAGCGCTACCTGTGACAGCAGCTCACCGGAGTTCGTGGTGGCGATTTTTTGCAGCGGCATCAGCGCCAGCAGATTCCACGCCACCGACAGCATGATGGGATGCAGCCGCGTTTCCGGATCCTCCACCAGCAGCAAGGGGCGCGCGCCCGCTGGCAGCGCATCGCTGCCGTGCGCCTGCAGCAGGAGCGAGAACATGCGCAGTAGAATCACCTGGCGACTGCGCGATTCGGTACCGGCGATCAGCTGATTGAGCTGATCGAGCGAACGCCAGCCCTGACTGCCGTCACGCAGCTCCGGCGCAACCCGCGCGGCGCCCGTGTCCGGTTGCTGGACCAGAAAATAGTGCGCCATCAGCTGCTGCATGGTATGCAATCCCTGGCGCAACAGCTCGTCGCTCAGGGTTTGCGGCCGCGCCACCAGATCGCGCGTCAGGCTATGCATCTCCTGCGCCAGCGCGCTCAGCGTATCAGCGCGCCGCTGCGTGTCATTGTCACTATGGCGCGACCGCCGGCCAAAGCGCGCATCACGCAGGCGCAGCACCGGATAGTACGCGCGTAACTGCGCCAGCGCGGCGTCGGTACCCGCCAGCGGCAGTACCTCGCCACGCGCGTCAATAAAGCGCCAGCGGGTTTTGACTTCGCTGCCCTGGCGCGTCGCCAGCGTACTGAAGCGCAGGTAGCGCCCCGCGTCATCCTGCTGCCAGAACGGCGCAAACAGCGCTTCATGCTCATCGCCCTGCGCGCGAAAGCGAAACACCAGCTGCAACTTATGCCGCCGGGCTTCCACCTCACCGGGCGGAAAATGGAAGTCCTGTTCGGTGAACATATAGGGCTCAGCGGCCGGTGCCAGCAGCAGCGTTAGCGCATCCAGCAAACTGGATTTACCCCACGCGTTTTCCCCAATCAGCAGATTGGTGTCGGTCAGCGGCAGCGACAACCGGTTAATGCCGCGAAAGCCGTGTATATCGATATGTTCCAGAATCATCGCGCAGTCCCTCCGTGCTTTGCCAGAGCATGGTCCGCCGCGCTGCGTTGGTCAAGTCGGCAGCGGGAGAAAAGGTTTACACTTCAGGCATTTTCCATTAGCGTGGCGTCTCGTAAAAAAGGACGTCATTTTTCATGTATACCGGACTGCTTATCATTCTGGTGCCGCTGATGGTGGGCTATTTGCTGCCGTGGCATCAGCCTGCGCTGTTGCAGCGCGTTAACCGCCTGTTGAGTTTGCTGATTTACGCCATTCTGTTTTTTATGGGTACCAGCCTCGCCTTTCTCGACAATCTCGGCACCAATTTGCTGATCGTGTTTAAAACCGCGCTGATTGCCGCGGGTGCCATTCTGAGCTGCTCGCTGCTGGCGCTGTGGCTGCTGGATCGCCGCTGGCCGTGGCGGCAGCAGCATCGCCAGCAGAATCTGCCGTCGCGCTGGCACATGGTGCTGGAGTCACTCAAGCTCTGTGTGGCGGTGCTGGCCGGTTTCCTGCTGGGATTAACCCAATGGGCGCCGCTGCGTCATGCCTCCACCCTGAGCGAGATCGCGCTGGTGGTGCTGCTGTTCCTGGTGGGCGTGCAGCTGCGCGGCAGCGGCATGACGCTGCGCCAGATCACCCTGAACCGGCGCGGCATGACGGTAGCGCTGGTATCCCTGTGCGGCTCGCTGGGCGGCGGCGTGCTGGCGGCGTGGCTGCTCGGCGTTTCGCTGTCAACCGGACTGGCGCTGGCCAGCGGCTTCGGCTGGTATTCGCTGTCCGGCATTCTGATGACCGAAGCGTACGGCCCGGTGATCGGCAGCGCCGCCTTCTTTAACGATCTGCTGCGCGAGCTGGCTGCGGTGCTGCTGATTCCGGTGCTGGTCAACCGCTACCGCAGTATGGCACTTGGGCTGAGCGGTGCCACGTCGATGGATTTCACCCTGCCGATTCTGCAGCGTGCCGGCGGAATGGAGATTGTGCCTGCGGCCATCGTGCACGGTTTTATCATGAACCTGCTGGCACCGATCCTCATCGCCCTGTTTTCCGCCTGACGCGCAGCGCATTTTTTCACGCCCGCTGCGCAGCGGCTTCGTCTACGCTTTCTCTCTGACACGTTTTTTGCCATCCGACTGGATGGCCAACACCAGAAAGGAGCGAACGATGAAGCAAACTGTGGCGGCCCTGCTGGCCAAAACGCTGGAGAGCGCCGGCGTAAAACGCATCTGGGGCGTAACCGGTGACTCCCTCAACGGACTGAACGACAGCCTCAACCGCATGGGCACCATCGAATGGATGCCAACGCGCCATGAAGAAGTGGCCGCTTTTGCCGCCGGGGCGGAAGCACAAATCAGCGGTGAGCTGGCGGTGTGCGCCGGCTCCTGCGGCCCTGGCAACCTGCACCTGATCAACGGCCTGTTTGACTGCCATCGCAACCATGTTCCGGTGCTGGCAATTGCCGCGCACATTCCTTCCAGCGAAATCGGCAGCGGCTATTTTCAGGAAACCCATCCGCAGGAGTTATTCCGCGAGTGCAGCCATTACTGCGAGCTGGTCTCCAATCCGGAACAGCTGCCGCAGGTGCTCGGCATTGCGATGCGTAAAGCCATCCTCAATCGCGGCGTGTCGGTGATTGTGCTGCCGGGTGACGTGGCGCTGCAGGCGGCGCCGGAGAACGCGCGCAGCGAATGGTATCCGCCGCAGCTGCCGCAGGTGGTGCCGTCGGTCAGTGAACTGACGCGCCTCGCAGAGACGCTCAATGAAGCGAAAAATATCACCCTGATGTGCGGCAGCGGTTGCGCCGGTGCCCATGCGGAAGTGGTAAAGCTGGCCGAAACGCTGAAAGCACCGGTGGTGCACGCCATGCGCGGCAAAGAGCACCTCGAGTACGACAACCCGTATGATGTCGGCATGACCGGGCTGATCGGCTTCTCATCCGGCTATCACGCCATGATGAACGCCGACACGCTGGTGCTGCTCGGCACCCAGTTCCCATATCGCCCGTTCTACCCGGCGGACGCGCGCATTATTCAGATTGATATCAATCCGGCCAGCCTCGGCGCGCACAGTCACGTCGACATGGCGCTGGTGGGCGACATCAAAGCCACGCTGCAGGCGCTGCAGCCGCAGCTCACCAGCCACAGCGACCGTCATCACCTCGATCGCGCACTGGAGCACTACGCGGATGCACGCAAAGGACTGGACGATCTGGCGACCGCCAACGATAAGCAGGCGATTCACCCGCAGTATCTGGCCCAGCAGATCAGCCACTACGCGGCTGATGACGCCATCTTTACCTGTGATGTCGGCACGCCAACGGTGTGGGCGGCGCGCTATCTGAAAATGAACGGCAAGCGCCGTCTGCTCGGCTCGTTTAACCACGGTTCGATGGCCAACGCCATGCCGCAGGCGCTGGGCGCACAGGCCATCGATAAACAGCGTCAGGTGGTCGCGCTGTGCGGCGATGGCGGCTTCAGCATGCTGATGGGCGATTTCATCTCGCTGGCGCAGCTTAAGCTGCCGGTGAAGCTGGTGATCTTCAATAACAGCGTGCTGGGCTTTGTGGCGATGGAGATGAAAGCCGGCGGCTATCTCACCGACGGCACCGATCTGGAGAACCCGGACTTCGCCGCCATCGCCACCGCCTGCGGCATCAAAGGCATCCGCGTGGAAAAAGCCTCGGAGCTGGATGGCGCGCTGCAACAGGCGTTCGCCCACGACGGTCCGGTGCTGGTGGACGTGATCACCGCCAAGGAAGAACTGTCGATGCCACCGCAAATCAAAGCCGAGCAGGCTAAAGGTTTCAGCCTGTACATGCTGCGCGCGATCCTGAATGGCCGCGGTGATGAAATCGTCGAGCTGGCGAAAACCAACTGGCTGCGGTAAAACGAAGAGACTTGCCGGATTACTCATCATGCGGGCGTTTAGCCCGCTTTTTTATGTCAGGAGAACAACGTGATCGATTTACGCAGTGATACCGTGACCCGCCCGAGTGCCGCGATGCTGGATGCGATGATGGCGGCCGAAACCGGCGATGATGTCTATCGCGATGATCCCACCGTCAATGCGCTGGAGGCTGAAGCGGCGCGCCTGAGCGGTAAAGCGGCTGCGCTGTTCTTCCCTACCGGCACCCAGGCCAACCTGGTGGCGCTGCTGTGCCACTGCCAGCGCGGCGATGAGTACATCGTCGGCCAGCAGGCGCACAACTACAAATATGAGGCTGGCGGTGCCGCGGTGCTCGGCAGCATCCAGCCGCAGCCGATCCTCGCGGCTGCCGACGGCACGCTGCCGCTGCACGACGTGGCGGCCGCCATCAAGCCGGACGACATGCATTTTGCCCGCACCCGCCTGCTGAGCCTGGAAAATACCCATCACGGCAAAGTACTGCCGCTGAGCTACCTTGAACAGGCGTGGCAATTTACCCGCGAGCGCCAGCTGGCGCTGCACATTGACGGCGCGCGCATCTTTAATGCCGTGGTGGCGCAGGGTGTGCAGCTGATCGATATCGCCCGCTACTGCGATAGCCTGACCATCTGCCTGTCGAAAGGACTGGGCACGCCGGTCGGCTCCCTGCTGTGTGGTGATGAAGCTTATATCGAGCAGGCGCGGCGCTGGCGCAAAATGACCGGTGGCGGCATGCGCCAGGCCGGCATTCTGGCGGCTGCCGGTCTCTACGCGCTGCAGCACAACGTGGCGCGTCTGCAGGAGGATCATGACAATGCCGCGTGGCTCGGCGCACAGCTCAGCGCTCTTGGTGTGGAAGTGGTGAGCCAGCACACTAACATGCTGTTCGTGAAAGTGCCGGCGGAGCAGGTCGCACCGCTACAGCGCTGGATGCAGGCGGGCGACGTGCTGCTCAGCGTAGGTCCGCAGACCCGCATCGTTACCCATCTGGATGTCAGCCGCCAGCAATTACAGCAGCTGGTGGCGCGCTGGCAGGCCTTTCTCCAGCCGTAACGCCGCAACGCGCGGCTACTGTGCCGCGCCGTATTTCGCCAGCAGCGCACGGGCGATGGCCAGCGTCTCGGCATCGGCTTCGCCACGGTAATCACGCGGGCGGAAATGCATCTGGAACGCCGCAATCAGTTTGCGCTGCATCTGCGGCGTTTGCGCAGCGGCAACGTCATAACCATAGCGCTGCAGCGCAGTCAGCAGCGCTGCGCACTCCACCGGCGCATCCGGCGGCTGGTTAGCCAGATAGCGCTGTACCGTGGCGGCATCCGGCCACGCTCCCAGCCCCTGCCGGGCCAGCTGTTGCCACGGAAACAGCGGACCGGGATCCTGCTTGCGCTGCGGCGCGATATCACTGTGCCCGACAATATTTTCCGGACTGATGCCGTAACGCTGGCTGATATCGCGCACCAGTGCGATCAGGGCCGTGATTTGCGCGGCGGTGAACGGCTGCCACTGCCGGCCGGTCAGCGTGCGGCGATAGCCGTCATTGACGATTTCGATGCCAATTGAGGTGTCATTAATGCGCGTTGCACCGCGCCAGAAGCTCGGTCCGGCATGCCACGCCAGCTGGTTTTCAGGCACCAGCTGCCAGATCACCCCGGCGCCGTTTTTCTGCGGCGGCTGCTGCGGAATCAGATAGTGCGCGCTGACGTTGCGGTCCGTCAGGGTCGCCAGCGACGAGGGAAAATCCTCCGCCGTGTAGTGGATTACTACCACTTTGATGCGCGGTCTGGCCCCCTGCGCCGGGTGCGCGCTATCGACCCAATAGCCGTTGCGCGCTTCCAGCGTCGACTGGCAGGCGCTGAGCAGCAGCGCCATCGCCAGCAGTAACACCGCACGCATTAGCGCACGATCACCGCAGTACCGGTAACGCTCACCATCAGCATGCTGCTGTCTTTGCCCACGGTTTCGTAGTCAATATCAATGCCAACCACTGCATTGGCGCCCAGCGCTTTCGCCTGTTCTTCCAGCTCTTCAAAGGCGATCTGCCGCGCTTTGCGCAGCTCTTTCTCATAGGCACCGGAGCGGCCGCCGACGATATCGCGGATGCCGGCAAAGAAGTCGCGGAAAATGTTGGCACCGAGAATCGCTTCGCCGGTCACAACGCCGCAATATTCAGTGATGCTGTGCCCTTCCAGGGTTGGCGTAGTCGAAAATTTCATCGTTCTCTCCTGTGGTGATTCATGAGGCGATAGCTCGTACGGCGTAAAAGCACGGCTATACTCTATGCTAAAAATGGCGCTTTGCCAGTGAACAATAAGGAAATCGAGATGAGAAACAAAGCCTTTGCGCTGCTTGTTCCCGCTGCATTGCTGCTGAGTGCCTGTACCACCGTTGAGCCGGTGATCAAGGACAACGGGCCGCGTACCGCACCCTGCGTTGACGGCGGTCCGGACAGCGTGGCGCAGCAGTTCTACGATTTACGTGTCAGCCAGCCAACCCAGGGATTGCCGGACAGCACCACGCTGGCAAAATATCGCCCGTACCTGAGCGACAACCTGTATCAGAAACTGCTGCATGCCAGCAGCCAGAGCAACCCACCGGCAGCGTGGCGGCAGGGCGATCTGTTCTCCAGCCTGGCACAGGGACCCACCGCCGCTGACGTGGCCAGCGCCTCCAGCATTCCTAACCGCGACGCGCGTAACATCCCGCTGCGCGTGACGCTGAGCCGCGGCGATAAAAGCTGGCGCGATGAAGTGCTGATGATCCACGAAGGCACCTGCTGGGTGGTGGATGATGTGCGCTACGTCGGCGACTGGCCACACGCCGGTGGCGGCTCGCTCAGCCAGCTGCTGGAAGAGAAAAAATAGTCGCGCATTTTTTCCGCACTCAGCCGCAACCATTAGCGCGCCGCACCATTGCGGCGCCGCTAAGCTTCCGCGCAACAGCCGACGCTTACCCGTCAGCCCCTTTCCCCGCTGCCCTGCCCGATTTTGTGCTACGCTTTTGCTGTTTAATTGCTCTTTAATAAATTTTAACCCACCTCAATTGCATAACTATTCTGGTGACGTTAAGATTTGCGACACTAATTGCTATTCATTTTTTGCGCATGAGTATTCAACTAAACGCCATCAACTGTTTTTACGGCGCCCATCAGGCGCTGTTCGATATCAACCTTGCCTGCCCGCAGGGCGAAACGCTGGTGTTGCTCGGCCCGAGTGGCGCGGGTAAAAGTTCACTCCTGCGCGTGCTCAACCTGCTGGAGCTACCGCGTTCCGGTAGCCTGCAGATTGCCGGCAACCACTTCGATTTCAGCCAGACGCCGTCCGACAACGCGATTCGCGAACTGCGCCAGAATGTCGGCATGGTGTTCCAGCAGTACAACCTGTGGCCGCACCTCAGCGTGATGCAGAACCTGATTGAAGCACCCTGTCGTGTGCTCGGGCTCAGCAAAGATGCGGCACGCGCGCGCGCCGATAAACTGCTGGAACGCCTGCGCCTGACGCCGTATGCCGATCGCTTTCCGCTGCACCTTTCCGGTGGCCAGCAGCAGCGCGTGGCAATTGCGCGCGCGCTGATGATGGAGCCGCAGGTGTTGCTGTTTGATGAACCGACCGCGGCGCTTGACCCGGAGATCACGGCGCAGATCGTCAGCATCATTCGTGAGCTGGCGCAGACGCAGATCACGCAGGTGATTGTCACCCACGAAGTTGAGGTGGCGCGCAAAACCGCCAGCCGCGTGGTGTACATGGAGAACGGTCGCATCATTGAACAGGGCGATGCCAGCCATTTTACACAGCCGCAAACCGACGCGTTTGCTCATTATCTTTCGCACTAAGTCAGGATGCTTCTAATGAAAAAAGTTGTACTTGCTGCACTGCTTGCCAGCCTGAGCCTGAGCGCTTCTGCCGCGCAAACCCTGCGTTTCGCGACCGAGGCGTCTTATCCGCCGTTTGAATTTGTCGACTCCGACAACAAAATCCAGGGCTTTGACGTCGATCTGGCCAATGCGCTGTGCAAAGAGATCGATGCGACCTGCACCTTTACCAACCAGGCCTTCGACAGCCTGATCCCCAGCCTGAAATTCCGCCGTTTTGACGCGGTGATGGCCGGCATGGATATCACGCCAGAGCGTGAAAAGCAGGTGCTGTTCACCAAACCTTACTACGACAACTCTGCGACCTTCATCGCGCAGAAAGGCAAGCTGGCGGACGTTGCGGCGCTGAAAGGCAAGCGTGTGGGCGTACAGAACGGCACCACGCACCAGAAATACCTCTCTGACAAGCACAGCGACATCACTATCGTGCCTTACGACAGCTACCAGAATGCGGTGCTCGACCTGAAGAATGGCCGTATTGATGCGGTGTTCGGGGATACCGCCGTGGTTAACGAGTGGCTGAAGCAGAACACCAACCTCGCCGCGCTGGGTGAGAAAGTGACCGACAAAGCCTACTTCGGCACCGGTCTCGGCATCGCCGTGCGTCAGGGCAACAGCGAACTGCAGCAGAAGTTCAACGGCGCGCTGGATAAGATCAAAGCCGACGGCACCTACAAAACCATCTACAACAAATGGTTTCAGCAGTAATTTCTGATGAATGAAATGATTCCACTCGCAAGCGCCGCCGGCATGACCGTCGGCCTTGCCGTTTGTGCCCTGATCGCCGGCCTCGCGCTGGCGATGATTTTTGCTGGCTGGGAATCGCTGCGCTGGAAACCGCTGGCGTGGATCGGTACCGGGCTGGTGACGCTGATTCGCGGCCTGCCGGAAATTCTGGTGGTGCTGTTTATCTATTTCGGTGCCTCGCAGCTGCTGCTGACGCTGTCGGACGGCTTCCAGCTCAATCTGGGCCTGTTCACCCTGCCGGTGCAGATGCAGATTGAGAACTTTGATGTCAGCCCGTTCCTGTGCGGCGTGATTGCGCTGGCGATGCTTTATTCGGCTTACGCCTCTCAGACGCTGCGCGGTGCGCTGAAAGCGGTGCCGTCCGGCCAGTGGGAATCAGGCCAGGCGCTGGGCATGAAAAAGTCAGCGATTTTCTTCCGCCTGATTATGCCGCAGATGTGGCGCCATGCGCTGCCCGGACTCGGCAATCAGTGGCTGGTGCTGCTCAAGGATACGGCGCTGGTGTCGCTGATTAGCGTCAACGATCTCATGCTGCAGACCAAAAGCATTGCGACGCGCACCCAGGAGCCGTTTACCTGGTATCTGGTGGCCGCCGCGATCTATTTAGTGATTACGCTATTCAGTCAGGCGGTGCTGCGCCGTATTGAATCACGTACCACGCGTTTTGAGCGGGGGGCCTGACGCATGCTGGCGTATTTACCTGAGCTACTGAAAGGCCTGCATACCAGCCTGACGCTGACGGCCGCCTCACTGGTCGCCGCGCTGCTGCTGGCGCTGCTGTGCACCATTGTGCTGGCGCTGAAGCTGCCGCTGCTCAACTGGCTGGTCAAAGGCTATATCACCCTGTTTACCGGCACGCCGCTGCTGGTGCAGATTTTCCTGATCTATTACGGTCCCGGCCAGTTCCCCAGCATTCAGAACGTGCCGTGGCTCTGGCATTTACTGTCGCAGCCGTGGCTGTGTGCCATGCTGGCGCTGTCGCTTAATAGCGCAGCCTACACCACACAGCTGTTCTACGGCGCGGTGCGCGCCATACCATCCGGGCAGTGGCAGTCCTGTGCCGCGCTGGGCATGCGCCGCCGCGATACGCTGCGTATTCTGCTGCCGTACGCGTTTAAGCGCGCCCTCTCCTCTTACTCCAACGAAGTGGTGCTGGTGTTCAAGAGTACTTCGCTGGCCTATACCATTACGCTGATGGAAGTGATGGGCCACGGCCAGCTGCTGTATGGCCGCACCTATGACGTCACCGTATATGCTGCCGCCGGTCTGATTTATCTGGTGGTTAACGGCCTGCTGACGCTGCTGATGCGCCTGGTCGAAAAGCGCGCGCTGGCGTTTGAGCGCCGCAACTGATCGTCTGACGCGGTGCGAAGGAAAGCGCCGCGCCCTTTCTCGCTATATTTGATTGCAGCGAAATAAATTTTTAATCATATTTATTGCATACAAATGCATTAACTGGCATCGTGTAAATCGTTTCGCCTCTGGCATGGTTTACAGGAGCCTTATAATGAAAAAATGGATTGTTGCGGCAGTGATGGCAACGCTGGCAATGAATGCTTATGCGGCAGAGAAAATTCGTTTTGCTGCCTCAGCCACCTATCCCCCGTTCGAATCACTCGATCAGAATAACCAGATTGTCGGTTTTGATATCGACCTCGCTAAAGCGCTGTGTCAGCAGATGCAGGCCGAGTGCACTTTCACCAATAACGCCTTTGATAGCCTGATTCCTTCGCTGAAATTCCGTCGCTATGACGCGGTCATTTCCGGCATGGATATCACCGCCGAGCGCAGTAAGCAGGTCGATTTTACTCAGCCCTACTACGCCAATTCGGCGATTGTCATCGCCCACAAAGGTGAATATAGCGACTTTAGCCAGCTGAAAGGCAAACGCATCGGCGTGGAAAACGGCACCACCCATCAGAAATACCTGCTGGAGAAGCATCCGGAAGTAATTGCGGTGGCCTACGACAGCTACCAGAACGCGATCCTCGATCTGAAAAATGGCCGGCTCAACGGCGTATTTGGTGACAGCGCAGTCGTCAATCAGTGGCTGAAGGCCAATGCGGATTTGAGCGCGGTCGGCGAGCATATTACCGACAGCGACTACTTCGGCACCGGGCTCGGCATTGCGGTGCGCAAGGGCAACAGCGCGCTGCTGCAACAGCTGAACAGCGCGCTGGCGGCGCTGAAAGCCAACGGTCGCTGGCAGCAGATCAATCAGAAGTGGTTCCCGGAATAAGCATTATGGAGTTGCGTGGCGCCGGGCCTGCCAGGTTCTGCACGTCCTCAGCGCAGCCGGGCGCTACGCGATTCCACCCTTACGACGCAGTAACGTCAGCACCTCGAAATGTGCGGTGTGCGGGAACATATCGAACAGCTGAACGCGGCTGATGTCATAGTCGGCCAGGCGGGCAATGTCCTGCGCCATGCTGGCGGGATTGCAGCTGGAATACAGGATGTAGTCCGGTGCCATGCGGCTCAGCCAGGCGCACAGTTCAGCACCAATACCGCGACGTGGCGGATTGACCAGCACCAGCTGCGGCACGCTCGTATGCCCGGTGGCAAACTGCGTGGAATCCAGCGCGGCAAAACTCACCTGCTCTAACCCCAGCTGCTGCGCCGACTGCTGCGCGCAGGCGATGGCTTCCGCACTGATTTCAATGCCGGTCAGCTGCATCTGCGGCGTGGCGCAGTGCAGGCCAAAGCCGCCAACGCCACAGAACAAATCCCACATGCTGTGCACCGGCAGTTCCGCCACCCAGTCGCGTGCCGTTGCGTACAGCGCAGCCGCCACCTGCGGGTTAGTCTGGAAGAAACTTTGCGGACGGATATACAGCGGCACGCCGTTGAAGCGTTCCGGCAGCGCCTGCTCAGGCGTCAGCGCCATCTCCTCCTCGCCCTCCAGTATCGCCATGTGCACCGGCTGAATATTGGCGGAGATCACCTGCAGCTGCGGCAGCTGCTGTTGCAGCCACGGCAGCGCGGCGCGCAGCTGCGCCAGTTTGCTGTGCGAGCGCAGGACAAAACGCAGCATCATGCCGCCCTGGGTACTCTCCGTCAGCAGCAAAAACTTCAGCTCGCCGCGTTTGCGCGCCACGTTGTACGGCGTCAGACCGGCACGGGCGATAAAGGGTTTCAGCACGTCGAATACCGCCGCGAAGCTGGCGGGATAGAGCGGACAGGCGCAGAGATCCACCGGCTCGCCGTCACGCGCCACCACGCCGAACAGCGGTTTTTCCACGCTGCCGCTCACCACCATCTTGGCTTTATTGCGAAACCCCTGCTGCGCCGAGGTAACCGGCGGCCGCCAGTCGGCGACCGGCATGCCGTCCAGCAGCTGCGTCAGCTGCGTCTGCTTGTCGCTCAGCTGTTGCGGATAGGGTTTTTCCAGCCACTGACATGAGCGACAGCGACCGGCCTGATAAAGCGCGCAATGCATGGAAAGGCCTGTATTGAGAATCTGGAGCAAAAACGGGGGCCGATTGTATCACCGGCTGCGGAAAAATGCGCGACTGCTGGCCGGCACAAACAGCAACAGCAGCACCAGCACATCCGGCAGTTTCTGCAGCAGCGTGTGGTGAATAATCTGCGCGTTATTCTCGCCGGGAATGCTGAAAATCTCCGGATAGATCCAGCCCACCGACGCCATTAGCATGTACAGCAGCACCACGATCTGCGTGGCCACATAGCCCCAGCGCCCGGCATTACTGCCGCGCATCAGGGTAAAGGCACAGCGCAGTTCAAACAGGAAAATCAGCTGGCTGGCGATAAAGATCAGCGTGGAGTCCCACGCCTGCGCGCTGCGGTGCACAAAATTGGCGATTTCGTCATAGCCCAGCTCATTGGCCAGCATCAGCACGCTGATACAGCGCGTGGCGATAATGGCGCTGCCGGCAATGGTCACCGGCACGGGCGTGGAGGTTAACACCAGGTTTTTCAACGTTTCCGACATTGCGCGCGCTCCATAAGAAAAGGCTGACAGAGTCAGCCTTGCTTATATTGGCAAATGTTGCGTCACTCAGCCACGTTTTGCTTTCTGAATATCGCGCAATCGCTGTTTTTCTTCGTGCGCCATAAAGCGCCAGGCGATAAAGCCGACCAGCCCGACCACAAACAGAATCAGCGAGGCCAGCGCGTTGATCTCCGGATTGACGCCGCGCCGCACCGTGGCAAAGATCGCCATCGGCAGCGTGGTAGCGCCCGGCCCGGTGACGAAGCTGGCGATCACCAGGTCGTCCAGCGACAGAGTAAACGCCAGCAGCCAGCCGGTAATGATTGCCGGGGCAATCATCGGCACGGTAATCACGAAGAACACCTTCAGCGGCGTGGCGCCGAGGTCCATCGCCGCTTCTTCAATTGAGCGATCCAGCTCGCGCAGCCGCGAGTTGATCACCACCGCCACATAGGCGGTACAGAACGTGACGTGCGCCAGCCAGATGGTCAGCATGCCGCGATCGCCCGGCCAGCCAAAGGTGTTGCCCATCGCCACGAACAGCAGCAGCAACGACAGACCGGTGATCACGTCGGGCATCACCAGCGGCGCGGTGAGCATGAAAGCAAAGCCGCTGTGGCCGCGAAAACGCCCGAAGCGCACGATAATCACCGCCGCCATGGTGCCGAGCACCACTGCCATGGTGGCCGACAGCGCCGCGATGGTCAGGCTCAGGCCAACCGCATCCAGCATCGCATCATCCTGGAACAGCACGCGATACCAGTGAAACGAGAAGCTCTCCCATACCGTCACCAGCTGCGAGCTGTTGAAGGAGTAAACCACCAGCAGCAGCATCGGCGCGTACAGGAACAGGAAGCACAGCGCCAGAATCGCGGTGCGCCACGGAGAGCGGATTACCGGTAGCTGATTCATCCCTTCTCCCCCATTTCACGGTTTTGATGTTTGTGGAACCAGACGATCGGCAGAATCAGGATTAGCAGGATGATCACCGCCAGCGCCGAGGCCACCGGCCAGTCGCGGTTGTTGAAGAACTCCTGCCACAAAATGCGCCCAATCATGATGCTGTCCGGTCCGCCGAGCAGTTCCGGGATCACGTACTCGCCCACCGCCGGGATAAATACCAGCATTGAACCAGCAATAATGCCGCCTTTGGTCAGCGGCACGATGACGCTGAAGAAGGTTTTCAGCGGGCGCGCGCCGAGGTCCAGCGACGCTTCCACCAGCGAATAATCAATACGCGTCAGCGCGGTGTAGATCGGCAGCACCATAAACGGCAGGTAGCAGTAAACGATACCGATATACACCGCCGTGTTGGTGTACAGGATGATAAGCGGATGATCGATCACGCCAAGCCACATCAGGAAGCGGTTGAGGATCCCGTTGTTGTTCAGCAGTCCCATCCACGCATAGACGCGCACCAGGAACGAGGTCCACGACGGCAGGATCACCAGCAGCAGCAGGATGGTGCGCATGGAGGGCTTGCTGTGCGCCACCGCCCACGCCAGCGGATAACCGATCAGCAGACAGATCACCGTTGAGATCGCCGCCACCTTCAGCGAGGTGAGATACGCTTCGGCGTACAGCGGGTCGTCGGTCAGCGTCAGGTAGTTGCCCAGATTGAGCACCAGGTTGAGCTGGTCGTCCGCCCAGGTCACCAAATCGGTGTACGGCGGAATGGCGCGCGCAATATCGGCGAAACTGATCTTCAGCACGATGAGGAACGGCAGCATAAACAGCAGGATTAGCCACAGATAAGGCAGCGCGATCACCAGCTTGCGACCGTGCTGCATTTTCATGCGCGTGCCCCAGCGCTGCAGCGGTGTGCCCGCCACCTCCGGCTCGCTGCGTTGAGAAATCTGGCTCATAGCGCCTCCTTAAACCGTCAGGACCACACAGCTGTCGGCATCCCAGCACAGGCGCACTTCATCGCCCCAGGTGGGCGCGCCTTTCCGGTAGCGATGCGCATTCTGCAGCTGGGCGCTGATCATCTGACCGCTGCGCAGCCGTACGTGGTAAATCGACAGATCGCCGAGATAAGCGATGTGCACCACTTCGCCGACGGCAAAGTTGCAGCCGTCGGCCGGCACCTCGTCGCACAGCATGACTTTTTCCGGCCGCAGCGCCACGTGCACCGGCACGTTGTCCACAATCGACACATCGGTCTGCACCTTGAGCGGATGCATCAGCCCCGGACTGTCGATCACCACGCCCTCGTCGCGGCGCTCGCGCAGCAGGCCATCAAACACATTCACCGAGCCGATAAACTCGGCGCTGTAGCGGCTGGTCGGGTGCTCGTAAATCTCTTCCGGCTCGCCGATCTGCACAAATTTACCGCGGTTCATGATGGCGATGCGGCCCGCCATGGTCATGGCTTCTTCCTGATCGTGGGTCACCATCACGCAGGTAGCGCCTACGCGCTCCAGAATATCCACCACTTCGTGCTGCATGCGGTCACGCAGTTTTTTATCCAGCGCGCCCATCGGTTCGTCGAGCAGCAGCAGCTTGGGACGTTTCGCCAGGCTACGCGCCAGCGCCACGCGCTGACGCTGGCCGCCAGAAAGCTGGTGCGGCTTACGTTTGGCGTACTCTTCCATATGCACCAGCGCCAGCATCTCTGCCACCCGGCTGCTGATTTCGCCTTTCGGCAGTTTGTCCTGCTTCAGGCCAAAAGCGATGTTCTGTTCCACCGTCATGTGCGGAAACAGCGCGTACGACTGGAACATCATGTTAATGGGCCGCTGATACGGCGGCACGTGGGACAGATCCTGACCATCCAGCACAATCTGGCCGCTGCTGGGAATTTCAAAGCCGGCCAGCATCCGCAGCAGCGTGGACTTGCCACAGCCGGAAGCGCCCAGCAGTGCGAAAATTTCGCCTTTGTAAATGGTCAGGCTGACATCATCCACGGCGTGCTGGCCGTCAAACGATTTCGTCAGGTTGCGGATTTCCAGCAGCGGCGTTAACGCCTTAGCCGTTTTATTTTGGGGGCGGGGAATCGCGTCGTTCACTCACATGTCTCCGGCGCTAAGCGGGATAGCGCGGCACAGCCAGCCGCTAAATGACACAACAGAGGCCAGCACCGCGCCTCTGTTGTCGTTTACCGATAAGGGAATCCGTTCAGAACGAATTACTTACCACTTTTTACTTTAGTCCATGCACGGGTACGCGCACGATCCAGTTTCGGATCCTGGACCTTGAGCACAAACAGTTTGGCCATCGCTTCCGGCGTCGGGAAGATACCCGGATTGTTGCGCACATCCGCATTGATCAGCGGCAGCGACGCTTTGTTGCCGTTGGCGTAGTTCATCTTGTTGGAGACGTCGGCAATCACTTTCGGATCCATGATGTAGTTCAGCCACTGATAAGCCGCATCCAGATTTTTCGCGTCTTTTGGAATGGCCATCATGTCGAAGAACGCCAGCGCGCCCTCTTTCGGTACGCTGTAACCGAGATGGACACCGTTGTTGGCTTTCACCGCGCGATCTTTCGCCTGCAGAATATCGCCAGACCAGCCGATGGCGACGCAAATGTTGCCGTTGGCGAGGTCATTGATGTACTGCGAAGAGTGGAAGTAGCGGATATTCGGCCGCAGCTTCAGCAGCAGATCGGTTGCCGCACCGGTGTAATCTTTCGCGTCAGAGCTGTTCGGATCTTTGCCGAGGTAGTTCAGCACGGTGGCAAAAATCTCTTCTGGCGCATCGAGGAACGAAACGCCGCAGCTCTTCAGTTTTTCCAGGTTTTCCGGCTTCAGCACCAAATCCCAGCTGTTCACCGGCGCATCGGCGCCCAGTGCCGCTTTGACTTTATCGATGTTATAGCCAATACCGGTGGTGCCCCACAGGTAAGGAATGGCGTATTTGTTACCCGGATCGTGCTGGGCCACTTTCGCCATCAGATCGGGATCGAGGTTTTTATAGTTAGGCAGCTTGCTCTTATCCAGCTCCTGGAACACACCCGACTGCAGCTGACGCGCGAGGAAGCTCGACGACGGTACCACCACGTCATAACCGGTGCTGCCGGCCATCAGTTTGCCTTCCAGCACTTCGTTGGAGTCAAACACGTCGTAGACCACTTTGATGCCGGTCTGCTTTTCAAAATTAGGCACGGTGTCGGCCGAAATATAATCGGACCAGTTATAAACGTGCAGCGTTTTATCCTCTGCCTGAGCGCCCACGGCCGCAGCCATCAGCACACCTGCAACCACACCTGGCAACCATTTTTTTGACTGGTTGATCATGTTTTCTTCCTCCTGAGCGGGTCATCACAACGCTGCATACACGCGATCCGGTCGTTGCGTTGTCTGTTAAATTACAGCCACACAATGAATCAATATTCAGCGGGAGTTTAATAGCAAAAACCTATAGCTGCGCCGTAGTTGCACGTATCAGACAGCCCCGCAAGAATAGCCCCCCTGATTCCTGCGTGCCAGATCCCAGCTTAAAAAACGCCTTTTTGCGATAAGTTATGCATGTTTCTGCTATGCACTCTGGCACTAGCGGCATAAAGCACGACTAATATCTGGCAATAAAGGGCAAAATGCAGAATAAAAAGTGGTGGGCCTGAAATGAAAACTGCCGCAAAAAGCGGCAGTTAGCAGGAGGGAAAAAATCAGTGCAGCATGCTGTGGCTGCTGACACTCGGCGGACGCTCCTCGTCTTCGCCCATCATCAGCAGATGATTAGCGAACGCTTCCATGATCACCATCGAAATTCCCTCTTCGCTCTGCTTCATGAAGTGGGTGAACTGACCCAAGGTGATGCCGGCGCTTACGCTGATTGACTGGCAGACAATCAGCTTCGGCAGGTTGTCATCCTGTATATCGATAAAGGCTTTCACCGTGAGCGAACTGGCATTGATTTGCGACAGTTCACCAACCAGCGGGATCAGCGCGGTGGGCTTTACTTCTGCCAGCGCCGAGAAGAGGATAACGTTATCCACCAGGTCGATTTTCGCGTCAAACACCCCGTCAAAATTCTGCATATGCGGCAGATGCAAAGCCTGACAGGCGTCGCATTCGAACCAGGTGATATTTTGTTGATCCAGCCAGCGACGCAGCATGTCGATGTCAGGAACGACCAGTGAATCCATCGTTGTATCCTGTGGGGTGAATAAATAAGCGCCTTAGCTTACGGAAAAATGGCTGCAGATGCCACGAAAACCGCGCAAAAGCGCGGTTCAGCCCCCGGTTTTCGGACGATAACCGGGACAGGCGTGCTGCTCAATCCAGCGGATCATCATGGCGGCAATGTCTAAACCGGTGCTGCCTTCGATGCCCTCCAGCCCCGGAGAAGCATTGACCTCCATCACCAGCGGACCCCGGTTGGCGCGCAGAATATCCACACCCGCCACGGCTAATCCCAGTGTCGTGGCCGCTTTGACCGCGATCTCGCGCTCCTGATCGGTAATGGTGACGGCGCGGGCGCTGCCGCCGCGGTGCAGATTAGAGCGGAAATCGCCCTCTTTCGCTTCCCGCTCAATCGCTGCCACCACTTCGTCGCCAATCACCAGGC
The DNA here is from genome assembly GCF_008632015.1 of Pantoea sp. B_9. Classification (NCBI taxonomy): domain Bacteria; kingdom Pseudomonadati; phylum Pseudomonadota; class Gammaproteobacteria; order Enterobacterales; family Erwiniaceae; genus Pantoea; species Pantoea sp. B_9. The sequence goes on from NZ_VWVL01000001.1 coordinate 916,148, forward strand.
AGCGGATGTCGCGCCCGCGCGCCTCTTTGATGAACTCCTGCACCAGAATATGCGCATTGAGACCGCGAAACGCATCGATCACGCTCTCTGCCGCCTGGCGGGTTTCCGCCAGCACCACGCCGATCCCCTGCGTCCCCTCCACCAGTTTCACCACCAGCGGCGCGCCGCCGACCATGGCGATCACATCCTGCGTATCATCCGGCGACGAGGCAAAGCCGGTAACCGGCATGTCGATGCCCTCGCGCGCCAGCAACTGCAGCGAGCGCAGCTTGTCGCGTGCACGGGTAATGGCCACCGACTCGTTGAGCGGATAGCTGCCGAGCATCTCGAACTGACGCAGCACCGCCGTACCGTAAAAGGTGGTGGCGGTGCCGATGCGCGGGATCACCGCGTCGAAATGGCCGAGCGCCTCACCGCGATAGTGCACCGCCGGCGAGTCGGAGTTGATGTTCATGTAGCAGGAGAGCGGATCGATCATCTGCACCTGATGGCCACGCGCTTCCGCGGCTTCACGCAGGCGTTTACAGGAGTAGAGCGCGCCGTCACGGGTGAGAATGGCCATCTTCATTACAGCGGTCCCTGTGCTTAGCGCGTTGCCCAGCCCTGCTGATGCAGGTAGTCCAGCATGAACGGTCGCGTTTCTTTAATAATCAAACGCTGAATCAGTTCACTCCAGGTTTCCGAGCGCTGATTGCTGTCGCGCTGCTGATAGTAAGCGGTGATCTGCTGGTCATATTGCGCCAGCACTGCTTTATCCAGCGGCTGGTAGCGGTTTTCATGCACCAGCATCGCCTGCGGCATGCGCGGCTTGACGTCCGGTGACGCGTCGGGATGGCCGATGCAGAAACCAAACAGCGGCAGCACAAACTTCGGCAGCCCCAGCAGCTCCGTCACCTGAGCGATGCTGTTGCGAATGCCGCCAATAAACACGCCGCCTAAACCGAGCGATTCCGCAGCGACCATGGCGTTCTGCGCCATCAGCGCGGTATCGACACAACCCAGCAGCAGCTGTTCGGCTCGGCCCAGCTGAGCCTCAGGGCAGATTTGCTGGTGGCGGTTGAAGTCGGCGCAGAACACCCAAAACTCCGCTGCGGCGCTGACCCACGGCTGGCCGCCGGTGAGCTGCACCAGCTGCTCGCGCAGGGCGCGGTCGGTGATACGGACAATGGAGGAACATTGTAAAAAACTGGAGGTCGAGGCCGCCTGCGCCGCAGCGATAATCGCGCTGCGCTGGGCGTCATCAATCCCCTGCTCAGTAAAGGCGCGAATGGAACGGTGGCTGCAAAGCAAATCAATAGTCGGCGTCATAATCCTCTCCGGTTACTTCTTTTTGTGGGTGTGATTGAACAACTGCGGTGCCATCGCCTTTGCGGTGCGCCACATCATCAGCCACGCTGCCGGCAGCATCAGCGCAATGCCGAAGAAAAACAGCAGCGTTGCCAGCGGTTTTTTCGCCATGAATGCCGGTGCCGCCAGCCAGTCGTTGACCAGCAGCAGCGCGCCAATCACTGCCAGCACGCCCAGCGCTTCCAGCAGTAGCACGGGTTTGGGCAACGTCGCCAGATTACGCATGGTTCAGGGCTCCTCAGTGTTCATCTGTTTCTGCTGCAGGTGATACCCGATTACTGTAGTACGGCATTGTGACCGGGTATAGACAGCGCGCATTAGAGTAACAGGCAATTTCTGCTTTTCTTAAGCAGGATGGGCGGGCATGATGTGACGCATTATTCACGCTGTGATGTGAGACAAGTCACAAAACAGCAGCGGAAGGAGAGAAGCAATGATTGCAGTGATTTTTGGCCGTTCCAGCTGCCCATACTGCGTACGAGCAAAAGAGTTAGCCACGAAGTTAACCAGCGAGCGCGACGATTTTAATTATCAGTACGTCGATATCCAGGCGACCGGCATCACTAAAGCCGACCTGGAAGCGCGTGCCGGCAAACCGGTTTCTACCGTGCCGCAGATCTTCCTCGACGACCAGCACATCGGTGGTTACACCGAATTTGCGGCGTGGACCAAAGAAAACCTCGGCATCGAAGCCTGACCTGACGGGCCTGCGGGCCCGCCTTCGCTTCACTCAACTGGTGCGCATCGCCAGCATAATGCGCAACAGGCGCACCAGCAGCGCACCGCACCCCGCCCAGAATAGAGCACTCAGGCTCCACGCCGTCACCAGCAGCAAGCTGTGCGTCATCGGCATCACCAGCCACACCCACGTCATGCCCAGCAGCGTTCCGCCCAGCGCGATCCACAGTGTGCCGATCAGCGGACTGTCCGGCTGCAGCAGCGCCATCACGATGCCCGGCAGCAGAAACAGCAGCAGTTCCGGCTGTCCACGCACCGCCTGCGTCGCGGCGGCGGACCAAAAATGATGTGCAAAAATAAACACCAGCGTATAAAGCATCACGCCCAGAACCGATGCTGGCCAGCGATTATTGCGCTGCAACATACCTCTCCTCAACTTTGACGTTAACAATATTGAAACTTTTAACTGCCCTGATGCGCTTACGTGGAAATAAAAAGAAACAGCTGAAGGCAGAAGGAATGAAAACTGCTGATAGCTGAGGGTGTTAATTATGATTAGAATGGCGCCGCTTTATGTGGGTCACAGATTAAGAACATTCGGTGACCGGGCCGTGCGCTGCCGTCACAAGATAGCGAAAAAATCCCCTTTCATCAACCCGTTACAGGTAAATAAGAAGTTAAACCGTGAACATTAACGTCGCAGAATTGTTAAGCGGAAATGACGTTCTGTTATTATTTGTCGTATTAGCCCTCGGCCTGTGCCTGGGTAAATTACGCCTTGGCTCCGTACAACTCGGTAATTCTATTGGTGTGCTGGTGGTTTCGCTGATTCTGGGTCAGCAACACTTCGCGATTAATACTGACGCCTTAAGTCTGGGCTTTATGCTGTTTATTTTTTGTGTCGGGGTGGAAGCCGGTCCCAACTTTTTCTCCATCTTTTTCCGCGACGGTAAGAACTATTTCTTTCTGGCGATCGTCATGGTGGTCAGCGCCCTGCTGATTGCGCTGACGCTCGGCAAACTGTTTGGCTGGGATATCGGCCTCACCGCTGGCATGCTGGCCGGCTCGATGACCTCAACGCCGGTGCTGGTGGGCGCAGGCGATACGCTGCGGCAAAGCATCAGCGACACGCAGCTGCTGGGTCGCATGCAGGATAACCTCAGCCTGGGTTACGCCCTCACCTATCTGATTGGGCTGGTCAGCCTGATTTTCGGCGCACGCTACCTGCCGCGCCTGCAGCATCAGGATTTGCCGACCTGCGCCCAGCAAATCGCGCGCGAGCGCGGTCTGGATGCGGACAGCCAGCGTAAAGTGTTCCTGCCGGTAATTCGTGCTTATCGCGTTGGTCCGGAGCTGGTTGAGTGGAGCGGCGGCAAAAACCTGCGCGAGCTGGGGATTCACCGTCAGACCGGCTGCTACATTGAGCGCCTGCGGCGTAACGGCATTCTCGCCAGTCCGGACGGTGATGCCGTGCTGCAGCTCGGCGACGAGATTTCCCTGGTGGGCTATCCGGATGCCCATGCGCGTCTCGACGCCAGTTTCCGTAATGGTAAAGAGGTGTTCGATCGCGATCTGCTCGACATGCGCATCGTCACCGAAGAGATCGTGGTGAAAAACCACAACGCGGTGAATAAACGCCTGAGCCATTTAAAACTGACCGATCATGGCTGCTTCCTTAACCGGGTAATTCGCAGCCAGATTGAGATGCCGATCGACGACAGCATTATGCTCAACAAAGGCGATGTGCTGCAGGTGAGCGGCGAAGCGCGCCGGGTGAAAAGCCTGGCCGATCGCATCGGCTTCATTGCTATTCACAGCCAGATGACCGATCTGCTGGCGTTCTGCGCCTTCTTTATCATCGGCCTGATGATCGGCATGATCACTTTCCAGTTCAGTAACTTCAGCTTTGGCCTGGGCAACGCCGCCGGGCTGCTGTTTGCCGGCATCATGCTCGGCTTCCTGCGCGCCAACCACCCGACGTTTGGCTACATCCCGCAGGGTGCACTGACCATGGTGAAAGAGTTTGGCCTGATGGTGTTTATGGCCGGGGTTGGCCTGAGCGCCGGCAGCGGGCTGCAGCACGGTCTCGGCAGTGCGGGCGCGCTGATGCTGCTGAGCGGCCTGCTGGTGAGTCTGTTGCCGGTGGTGATTTGCTATCTGTTCGGCGCTTACGTGCTACGCATGAACCGCGCGCTGCTGTTCGGTGCCATCATGGGCGCGCGCACCTGCGCACCGGCCATGGAGATCATCAGCGATACCGCCCGCAGCAGCATTCCGGCGCTCGGCTATGCCGGCACCTACGCCATTGCCAACGTCTTGCTGACGCTGGCGGGGACGCTGATCGTCATCATCTGGCCGCTTTTGCCTGTTTAAAAATATTTTTACACGCGTCAGAACTAATCGGACGCGATGCAGTCTGAATAAGTGCCACTGCTTTTCTTTGAAATCCCCAAATTGAGGAGCCCGTTAGCCTTCTGCTAGCGGGTTTTTTTATGCCTGCTACGTGTCCCCCTTAAGGTTTCCCTAAGCGTGATTTGCCACCCTGTGACTCTGGTTTCGCTATTTGCAAATATTCATGCAACTTTCATCAAAGTTAAACACTCCAACAACCCGCAGTGAGATTCGGAGCGCGGCTATTTATTCTCTGTCCGCGCGCTTCTACGCTATCAACCTTATTTTGCTGGCAATTCTGGCGCTGGCGTTTCTGTGGTGGTCGCGCCACGAAAGCCTCGACATCGCCATCAGCCAGCGCTGGTTTGATCCGCTCACCCGGCGTTTTCCGTGGCAACACAACCGCTGGCTGGATCTGATTAACCATCGGCTGATGAAGGATGTGATTATCGCTGGCGCGGTGCTGCTGTTACTGCGCGGCCTGCAACAGCGCGACGCCCGGCGCGTGCTGGTGGCCCTGCTGTTTGGCATGGGGCCGCTGGTGGTGGGCATGCTGAAGGCGCATAGCGCGCACTCCTGTCCGTGGGATCTGGCGCTGTTCGGCGGCAACGCCGCGAGCTTTCCGCTGCTGGCGGCGGTACCGGCCAACAGTGGCCCCGGCCAGTGCTTTCCGGGCGGCCATGCTTCCAGCGGCTTTGCGCTGATGGCGCTGTTTTTTTTGTGGTGGCCGGAGCGTCCACGCCGCGCGCTGCTGGCGCTGGCAATGGGTATCGCCTGTGGCCTGCTGATGGGCTATGGCCAGGTGATGCGTGGTGCGCACTTTTTCTCCCACAATTTGTGGGCGGGCTGGTGGGTGTGGCTCAGCCAGCTGCTGATTTTTGCCGCAATTTCTTTTTGGGTAAACAAGACGAGGACGAGGAAACGTGATGGAAGCTCTTAACCACACCCTCTTTTTATGGATTAACGCCACGCCGGATTCACCCGCGTGGCTGCTCAGCCTGGCGACCTTTATCGCCAAAGATGTGATTGCTATTGTACCGTTGCTGATTGTCGCCCTGTGGCTATGGGGGCCGCGCGATCAGCTGCAGTCGCAGCGCGCACTGGTGCTGAAAACCGGCATGGCGCTGATTTATGCGCTGAGCATCTCCTGGTGCGTGGGCCAGCTGTTGCCACACCCGCGCCCGTTCGCCATTGGCTTCGGTCACCAGTTCCTGTCACACGCTGCTGATGACTCCTATCCCAGCGATCACGGCACCACAATTTTTACCTTCGCGCTGGCGTTTATTTTCTGGCACCGTCTGTGGTCCGGCGTGGTTTTGCTGGCGATTGGCAGCGCTATTGCCTGGTCACGCGTGTATCTCGGCGTGCACTGGCCGCTGGATATGCTGGGCGGTTTTCTGGTGGGGTTGCTTGGCTGTCTGGCTTCGCATCTGGCGTGGCAGCTGTACGGTCAGCGCATGCTGGCGCTGACGCATCAACTCTACCGCGCCCTGTTCGCGATGCCGATTAAAAAAGGCTGGGTGCGCGGATAAACTCAGCCGGCAGGCGGGTTAGCCACGGGCTGACCCGCCGTCCTGAGATTAACTGAACCACTTACCGAACCAGCCGTTGAATTTCATCATAATGAAATCCCAGATACGGCCAATAAAGCCGGCTTCCGGTACATCCTCCATCGCCACCAGCGGACGCTGCTCAATGGTTTTGCCATCCAGCTGGAAATCGATAGTGCCCACTACCTGATTCTTTTTCAGCGGCGCTTCCAGCTGCGGTGTGTTGAGGGTAAAGCTGGCCTTGAGATTTTTCATCTGCCCTTTCGGGATAGTGATCGCCGCATCCTTCGCCACGCCGAGGTTGACCTGGCTGTTTTCGCCAAACCACACGCGCTGCTGGGCAAACGGTTTATCGGCTTTAATCGGCGTAACGGTTTCATAGAAACGGAAGCCCCACGTCAGCAGCTTCTCACTCTCGCGGAAGCGAATTGCATCGGTCTGCGCGCCCAGCACCACCGAAATCAGGCGCATATCGCCGTCCACCGCTGAAGCAACCAGATTGTTGCCCGCCCCCGAGGTATGCCCGGTTTTGATGCCGTCAACCTTGAGGTTGCTGCTCCACAGCAGCCGGTTGCGGTTCATCTGTTTGATATTATTAAAGGTAAATTCTTTTTCGCTGTTCAGCGCATACTCTTCCGGCACATCAGCAATCAGGCGCTGGCCGATAATCGCCATATCGCGTGCGGTGCTGTACTGGCCTTCGGCGTCCAGACCGTGCACCGTCATGAAGTGGGTGTTTTGCAGGCCAAAGGCTTTAACGTAATTGTTCATCAGGCCAATAAAGGCATCCTGACTGCCGGCGACATAGTCCGCCAGCGCGATACAGGCATCATTCCCCGACTGGATCACCACGCCCTTATTCAGTTCCGAGACCGGGATGCGGTCGCCCGGCTTGAGGAACATCAGCGACGACCCGCGCAGTTTCGGATTGCCGGTGGCCCAGGCATCCTGGCCGATGGTCACCATGTCGTTACTGGTGATTTTGCCGGATTTCAGCGCCTGGCCGACCACGTAGCTGGTCATCATTTTGGTCAGACTGGCGGGGTCAAGACGCTGGTCGGCATTGGACTCTGCCAGCACTTTACCGCTGCTGTAGTCCATCAGAATCCAGGCTTTTGCCTCAATCTGCGGTGCCGCCGGTGCCTGCTCGGCCTGAGTGGTGACAGGGACGAAAAGCAACAATAATGAAGTGGCCGCCAGTGGCCGCCAGACTGAAGTCAGGGATGTTTTTCTCATGAGCGTGACCCAATTGTCCTTGTAAAATCACGGATTTGTGCAGGTAAGACATGTCTTACCAAACGCTAACGGTTCACGCCGGTGAAAAAAACCGCCAAACCGTAAAGTTTTTTAGAGTTTGTTAGAGTAACCCTGGCATTAAGGCCGCTGCGCTGCCAGTGCGCGGGCGTCAGGGCAGAGGAAAAATTGCGAGAAATTCCGAATTTTCGCAGAACAGTTAAGCCAGTCACAAAATTCCGCTAACCTGATGCCAGTCAGCCCGAGGAGAATCATGATGGACTTAGCCGTTTTCGATCTGGATGAAACCCTGATTTGTGAAGACAGCACCAGCCTCTGGCTGCGCTGGCTGGTTTCGCAGGGGTTTGCACCGGAAGAGATCATTCGTCAGGAGCAGGCGCTGATGGCGCAATACCACGCCGGCAGCCTGTCGATTGAAGAGTACATGCGCACCACGCTCTCACCGCTCACCGGCATGGCGACGCTCACCGTCGCAGGCTGGGTGCGGCGCTTTATTCATCGCGATATCCTGCCGCGCGTCTTTCCCGCCGCGCGCGAACGCATTCAGTGGCATCAGCAGCGTGGCGACACGGTAATGATTATTACCGCCAGCGGCGATCACCTCGCCGTGCCGATTGCGGAACGGCTGGGCGTACACGGCGCACTGGCGATTGGCGTGGAAGTGGTCGATGAACGCTACAGCGGTGAGATTTACGGCACCGCCACTTACCGTGAAGGCAAAGTTTCACGACTCAGCGACTGGCGAGCGCTGCAGCAGGATCGGCGCTTTGAGCGCACCTGGGCGTACAGCGATTCGATGAACGATCTGCCGCTGCTGTCGCATGCCGATCATGCATGGGTGATTAACCCGGACGCGCTGCTGCAGCAGGAAGCGCAGCAGCGCGGCTGGCAGGTGTGTAACTGGGTGCGCTGATTAACCGCGCGCGGCGCTGGCGGCATCCGCCAGCCCGACTTTCAGCAGCTTGCCATTGGCCTCATCGGTCAGCACATACAGATAACCATCCGGCCCCTGACGAACATCGCGGATGCGTTCGCCACGGTCACCCAGCAGCCGCTGCGCCTCTTCGACCTTTTCGCCGTTAACGCGCAGACGGATCAGACTTTTATCTTTCAGCGCACCGATAAACAGCGAGTTTTTCCACTGGGGAAAGCGCGCGCTATTGTAAAACGCCATGCCGCTGATGGCCGGCGATTGCTGCCAGTAAAACAGCGGTTGCTCAGTGCCGGCAACGGCGCTGCCCTGCGCTTCCGGCACTTTCTGCCCACTGTAATCAATGCCATACGTCGCCAGCGGCCAGCCGTAATTTTTGCCCTTCGCCGCCAGATTCACCTCATCGCCGCCGCGCGGGCCGTGTTCACTCTCCCACATCTGCTGCGTCCACGGATTGAGCGCCAGCCCCTGCGGGTTGCGTACGCCGTAAGACCAGATCTCCGCGCGTGCGCCCTGACGATGGTTAAACGGATTATCCGCCGGCACCTTGCCGTCCTGCGTCAGACGGACAATCTTGCCCGACAGTTTGTCCAGTTGCTGCGCGCTGCGGCTGGCAAAGTTATCGCCGAACGCGATGTACAGATAGCCCTGGCGATCAAACGCCAGCCGCGTGCCGATGTTGGCACCGCCGGAGAGTTTCGGCGTTTGCTCCAGCACCACCTTAAAATCCTGCAGCTGACGGAGATCTGCGCTGAGCGTGCCGTAACCCACCACGCCGCCCGCGCGGCCGGTGTCATCGGCGGTGGTATAACTGAGCCACACCCGACGGCTTTGCGCGAAGTCCGGCGCCAGCACCACATCCAGCAGACCGCCCTGGCGGTTGGCCCACACGTCGGGTACGCCGCTAATCGGCTGCGATAGCCCCCGGCCCGGCTGCCAGCTGCGCAGCTGTCCGGAACGTTCGGTAATCAGCAGGGTTTGCTGGTCGGGCAGAAACGCCACCGACCACGGATGATCGAGCTTGTCCTGTAATACCTGCACCTGGACATCAGCCGCCAGCGCGGTAAAGGAACCGCTGAGCGCGCCAGCCAGCAGCGCAACACGCCATAAACGCATGGGATTCTCCTTTTCACAGTCTGCCGTTAAGGGTAGTCAGCCAGTTAGAAAGGATGTGCAGGATTTACAAAACATTAAGCCCGGCGCAGTGGCCGGGCTTGTAGCAGGCAGGATTATTCGAAGCAGGTTTCCGGGTTTTCCGACAGTGAAATGAAGGATTCACCGCCTTTGGTCAGGGCAATAATGCCGCCGCTTTCAATATCATAAACCCAGCCGTGCAGGCGCAGCTTGCCTTTGCGCAGCGCGACCGAAACGGAAGGATGCGTTTTGATATTGTTGAGCTGGGCAATCACGTTCTCTTTCACCATTTCGTTGAGGCGTTTCTCAACCGATTCGTAGTTGCGCTCTTCCACCACCGCTTTTGCCGCATTGGCGTAGTGCAGCCAGTGGTCAACCGCCGGCATGCTCTCGAGATCGGCGTTGGACGCAATCGCGTTCATCGCACCGCAGTTGGAGTGACCACAAATGATAATTTCGGTTACGCCCAGCGCGACCACCGCATACTCGATGGTTGCTGACACGCCACCCGGCTCCGGACCAAACGGCGGGACGATGTTACCGGCGTTACGGATCACAAACAGCTGGCCCGGCTCCGACTGCGTCACCAGCTCTGGCACCAGACGGCTATCCGAACAGGAGATGAATAAAGCTTTAGGATTCTGGTTGGACGCCAGACTCTTGAAAAGATCCTTCCTTTCAGGAAACACATTCTGTTGAAAATTCAGAAAACCTTTGACGATCTCTTGCATTTGTCTGTTCTCACATTATCCACTTCAGCCCCGGCAGAGAGAAACTCACCGCTGGCGCGCTTTAAAATTCTGTAATGTCGATAATAACTTACAATTATCAACCCGATATTTAAGCAAAATCGACCCGCTTGCACAACCCGGATGTCCGCCACCCAGTGACTAATGAGCGTGGGTTACCCTCAGCAAGCATAGCGTTAACATCAATTTTTGCCGCCAATCAGATTCTCACGCAGCCTATACATTTTCCCCGTCAACCTCTGTACAATCGCGCTCCTGTCCACCTTAATTATGATGAATTTTTATCCTTATGAGCCATGTCAAAAATCCGCCGCGTGTAGGCTTCGTCTCTCTCGGCTGCCCAAAAAACCTCGTTGACTCTGAACGCATCCTGACGGAGCTGCGGACAGAAGGCTACGACGTGGTGCCACGCTACGATGATGCGGAGATCGTCATCGTTAACACCTGTGGATTTATTGACAGTGCCGTACAGGAATCACTGGAAGCGATTGGTGAAGCGCTGAACGAGAATGGCAAAGTGATCGTCACTGGCTGCCTCGGCGCCAAAGTGGATCAGATCCGCGAAGTGCATCCGAAAGTGCTGGAGATCACCGGCCCGCACAGCTACGAGCAGGTGCTGTCACACGTGCACACTTACGTGCCAAAACCCGAGCACAACCCGTTCCTCAGTCTGGTGCCGGAACAGGGCGTGAAACTGACGCCGCGCCACTACGCTTACCTGAAAATTTCCGAAGGCTGTAACCATCGCTGCACCTTCTGCATCATCCCGTCAATGCGTGGCGATCTGGACAGCCGTCCGATTGGCGCAGTACTCGATGAAGCTAAACGTCTGGTGGAAGCGGGCGTAAAAGAGCTGCTGGTTATCTCGCAGGACACCTCCGCGTACGGCGTCGATGTTAAACACCGCACCGGTTTCTGGAACGGTTCGCCGGTGAAAACCAGCATGGTCAGCCTGTGTGAGCAGCTGGCGAAACTCGGCGTCTGGGTGCGTCTGCACTACGTTTATCCGTATCCGCACGTGGATGACGTGATCCCGCTGATGGCCGAAGGCAAAATCCTGCCTTACCTCGATATTCCACTGCAGCACGCCAGTCCGCGCATCCTGAAGCTGATGAAGCGTCCGGGCGCGGTTGAGCGCACGCTGGAGCGCATCAAACGCTGGCGTGAAATCTGTCCGGAGCTGACGCTGCGTTCCACCTTCATCGTGGGTTTCCCGGGCGAAACCGAAGAAGATTTCCAGATGCTGCTCGACTTCCTGCGTGAAGCGCGCCTCGATCGCGTTGGCTGCTTCCAGTACAGCCCGGTTGAAGGCGCCACGGCTAACCAGCTGCCGGATCAGGTTCCGGACGACGTCAAGCAGGCGCGTTTTGACCGCTTCATGCAGTTGCAGCAGCAGATCTCCGCAGAGCGTCTGCAGGAGAAAATCGGTCGCGAGATTCTGGTGATCATTGATGAAGTGGATGAAGAAGGCGCGGTCGGCCGCAGCATGGCCGACGCCCCGGAAATCGACGGTGCGGTCTATCTGAATGGCGATCGCCAGGTGAAGGTCGGCGAGGTGGTGCGGGTCAAAGTCGAACACGCCGACGAATACGACCTGTGGGGCACGCGCGTTTAACCGTACTTTTGCTGGTGCGCTTTTTTGCGCGCCAGATAATCGTTATCGGCGCGCAGCCGGTCCCAGCACGCTTTGAATACGGCCGCCGCAGCGGCCTTTTCTTTTTCTACCGTCCGCGGCAGCTCTTTGCCGTCGGCACCGTATTTCCGTCCGCCCTGATGATTGCTGTAGCGGCGCGCGCGGGTGTACCCCATCTGAATAAATTTGCGCGCCATATCCATACCGACAAAATCATCCTGCGCGCGATACGCCTCGAACAGCTGCATGATTTTTTCTGATGACTGCTGCGCCAGCTCGACGGTGCGAAAGCGCCAGTGCGGCAGAATTTCGCTTTTATAAGGTTCCACCATCAGCACCCCCTGCTCGCCGCGTCCGACCTGATACAGCTCCGGATGCTGACGGAAGTCGAGCTGTTTAAAATCCTGCTGGTAATTGAAGGGTTTCATCCCCTGGCCTCCTGTCCGTAACCATTACTGCGGTGAATTATTTCGCTGCCGCACTTTAGTGATGCTTTTTTCCACCGATAACATAACTACCGGCTCATTTGCTAAGAGATGCTCACATGTTCAACAAGATGAAAATTGTGACCGCCATTGTGGTTATTCTGGTGGTATTCACAGCCATGCAGGCCATATCCGGCTCGCTCTTTTTCTCCTCGCTGCGCGCGGGACAACATAATTTCACCGCCAGCAATCAGTTGTCTCATCAGCAGCGCGAGCTGGGCGACGGCTGGCAAACGCTGGTGAAAACCCGCGTCACCATCAACCGCGTGGCGATCCGTATTCTGAAAAATCAGACTGACGAGCAGTCGCTGGCGGCGATTAACAAGCTGCTGCTGGCAGCCGGTGCCTCGCTGGAAGCGGCGCAGCAGCACTTCAATCAGTATAGAAGCTATCCGCGCATCGACGGCCAGAGTGCGTCGACCGCCGATCTGATCGACAATAAATTCAAAGCGTTTGCCGCGCTGCTGCAGCAGTCCGCCGTGTTTCTGAAAGCCAATAACTACGCGGCCTACGGCAATCTCGATGCGCAGCAGGCGCAGGATGAACTGGAACAGGCTTATCAGCAGTGGCGCGATGAAAACATGCAGCTGATCAATCAGCGCAGCCTGCAAAATGACAGCAACTATCAGCAGGTGCTAATCATGATTGCCGTCATCGCGCTGGTGGTGGTGCTGATGGTGGCGGCGGTATGGACGCTGGTACGCCGCGTGCTGCTGGCACCGATGCAGCAGGTGCAGCAGCAGATCGAGCGCTTTGCCGAAGGCGATTTGTCAGCCAGCCTGCAGGTGGCAGGCCGCAGTGAAATGGCGGCCATTGCCGCCAGCCTGAACCATATGCAGCAGGCGCTGCTTGGTACCATTAATAACGTGCGCGACAGCGCGGATGCCATTTTTGGCAGCGCCAGCGCCATCGCCAACGGTAATAACGATCTCTCGGCGCGGACCGAACAGCAGGCTGCCTCACTGGAAGAGACCGCCGCCAGCATGGAACAGCTGACCGCGACCGTGAAGCAGAATGCTGACAACGCGCGTCAGGCCACGCAGCTGGCGAAAACCGCGTCGGACACCGCCGACAAAGGCGGTAACGTGGTGGAAGGCGTGGTGAAAACCATGCGCGACATTGCGGACAGCTCGAAGAAAATCGCCGACATTACCAGCGTCATCGACGGTATCGCTTTCCAGACCAACATTCTGGCGCTCAACGCCGCGGTAGAAGCGGCGCGTGCCGGTGAGCAGGGGCGCGGCTTTGCAGTGGTGGCGGGCGAAGTGCGCAACCTGGCCCAGCGCAGCGCGCAGGCGGCGAAAGAGATCAAACTGCTGATTGAAAACTCCGTGCAGCGCGTGGACCTCGGTTCGCAGCAGGTCAGCAGCGCTGGCGATACCATGCAGGAGATTGTCAGCGCGGTGACGCGCGTCACCGATATCATGGGTGAGATTGCCTCGGCTTCCGATGAGCAGAGCCGCGGTATCGACCAGATTGGCCAGGCGGTGAATGAGATGGATCGCGTGACGCAGCAGAACGCCACGCTGGTGCAGGAATCGGCCAGCGCCTCGGCATCGCTGGAGCAGCAGGCCAGCCGGCTGTCATCGGCGGTGGCACGGTTCAACACCGGCGCCCGCCCGCCTGCTGCGGTAACCGAGCGGGTGGTGAAACCGGTGCTGCCCGCCCCGACCCGCGCTCTGCCCGCGGCGGTGAGCCACGGTAACGATAACTGGGAAACGTTTTGATGCGCTGAAGTGTTAATAAAATCAATGGATTGAACAAAAGTCATACGCCAGGCATTGCAGTTATCGTAGCGGCGCAATTTATTGCGCGATGAATCGCGCCGCTACAACTGCAATGCGGTGTTCACCCTCAGCTCTTCAATTTGGGGTCCAGCGCGTCGCGCAGGCCGTCGCCCAGCAGATTGAACGCCAGCACGGTGAGAAAAATCGCCAGGCTGGGGAAGATCGCCACGTGCGGTGCAATCACCATATCGGCGCGCGCTTCGTTGAGCATCGCGCCCCACTCCGGCGTCGGCGGCTGCGCACCCAGGCCGAGAAATGACAGGCTGGCAGCGGTGATGATCGAAGTACCGATACGCATGGTGAAATAGACCACAATCGACGACACCGTACCGGGCAAAATGTGACGCATGATAATGGTCCAGTCGGAGGCACCAATACTGCGCGCCGACTCGATATAGGTCTGATGTTTCAGCACCAGCGTATTGCCACGCACCAGACGGGCAAATGCCGGAATACTGAAAATCGCCACTGCCACAATCACGTTGCTCATGCCGCTGCCCATGATCGCCACCACCGCGATCGCCAGCAGAATGCCGGGAAAAGCAAACAACACGTCGCAGATGCGCATGGTGATGCGATCCCACCAGCCTTCGTAATAGCCCGCCAGCAGCCCCAGCACGGTGCCGATCACCGTGCCAATCGCCACCGAGAAGAAGCCGGCGATCAGCGAAATGCGCGTCCCGACCAGCACCCGGCTGAAGATATCGCGTCCAAGGGAATCGACGCCAAACAGATGCATCCACGACGGCCCTTCGTTGAGCCGGTCGTAGTCAAAATAGTTTTCGGCATCAAACGGGGCGATCCACGGGGCGATAAACGCCACCACAATCAGCAGCAGTACAAATGCGCCCGCCAGCAGCGCCACATGCTGACGGCGAAAGCGCCGCCAGAATTCACGCCACGGCGTGCGAACCCGGTTTTCCGTCATCAGCGGCAGGGATTTCAGTGCCGCCTCGCGTCGCCAGTTCTTCAATTGCGACTCCTTACCTGTAGCGAATAGCCGGGTTGATCGCCGCGTAGAGCATATCGACGATCAGGTTAATCAGAATGAACTCCAGCGAGAACAGCAGCACCTCGGCCTGAATCACCGGGTAATCGCGCATCTCCACCGAATCCACCAGCAGACGGCCCAGTCCGGGCCAGTTAAACACCACTTCCACCACAATCGAGCCGCCGAGCAGAAAGCCGAACTGCAGCCCCATCATGGTGACCACCGGAATCATGGCATTGCGCAGCCCGTGTTTGACCACCACCAGCGATTCGCGCACCCCTTTGGCCCGCGCGGTGCGCATATAATCTTCCTGCATCACCTCAACGAACGAAGCGCGGGTAAAGCGCGCCATCACCGCGGCCACGGCGGCACCGAGCGTAATCGACGGCAGAATGTAGTGCTGCCAGCTGTCGGCACCCACCGTCGGCAGCCAGCCGAGCTCGACCGAAAAGACCTGCATCAGCAGCATGCCCAGCGCAAACGCCGGAAAGGAGATGCCGGAAACCGCCAGCGTCATGCCGATGCGATCCGGCCAGCGATTGCGCCATACCGCCGAAACGATGCCGATCGCCATGCCAAACAGTACCGCCCACACCATGCTGCTCAGCGTCAGCCACAGAGTAGGAAAAAAGCGCGCGGCAATTTCGGCAGAGACCGGCCGCTTTGACACCATCGACTGACCAAAATCACCCTGCAAAGCATTGAGGATAAAGTGCCAGAATTGCTGAATCAGCGGCTGATCGAGCCCCAGCTCCTGACGCACCAGCGCCACCACTGAGGCATCCGCTTCCGGTCCGGCAATCAGGCGCGCCGGGTCGCCCGGCAGCAGATGCACGAACAGGAACACCAGCACTGCGACAATCAGCAGCGTGGGAATCAGCCCGAGCAGGCGTTTAAGAAAATAGTTGAGCATGCGAAATCCCGCGCAGCATCGGCCAGCCCCGTAAGGCTGGCCGCGTCTGTTACTTCAGATCCGCCTCATCAAAATTGAATGAGGTATCGGGCATGACGTAAAAACCGGTCAGGTTTTTATTGTTCGCAGACAGCAGCTGCTCCACCACCAGCGGAATCCACGGGTGATCGTTCCAGATGCGGTCCTGCGCGTCTTTATACAGTCTGGCTTTCTGGTCGCGATCGGTGGTCTTCAGCGCATCCGCCAGATCTTTATCCACCTGCGGGTTGCTGTAGAACGCGGTGTTGAAGATCGCCGGTGGCCACGAGCTGGTGGCGAACAGCGGCGTCAGCGCCCAGTCGGCTTCACCGGTAGAAGCTGACCAGCCGGTGTAGAACATGCGCACACCGCTCTCTTTCTGCCCTTTACTCTCCACTTCCGCCGCACGCTGGCCGGCATCCATCGCCGTGACTTTTACCTTCACGCCTACCTGCGCCAGCTGCTGCTGGGTAAACTGCAGCACTTTCTGCGCGGTGCTGTGGTTATGCGATGACCACAGCGTGGTTTCGAAACCGTTCGGGTAGCCCGCTTCCTTCAGCAACTCGCGCGCTTTGGCCGGATCGTATTTGATGGCCGGATAGCTCTGGGCAAAATCAATGCGCGGCGGCACGATGCCGGTAGCTGGCGTGGCGTAACCGGCAAAGGCCACTTTGGCCAGCGCCTGGCGATTGATGGCGTACTCCAGCGCTTCACGCACTTTCGGGTTATCGAACGGCTTTTGTGTCACGTTGAGGCTAATGTAACGCTGCATGATCGATGGTGTGGTCACCACATCCAGCTTGCTATTGCCCTGCAACAGTTTGGCCTGCTCTAACGGCACCGGGAAGGCAAAGCTGGCCTCGCCGGTTTGCAGCATCGCCGCGCGGGTGTTGTTATCCACCACCGGACGCCAGGTAATGCTGTCGAGTTTCGGATAGCCTGGTTTCCAGTAGCCCGACCACTTTTTCACTTTGACAAAGTCGGTCTGGTTCCAAGTGTCAAAGGTATAAGGTCCGGTGCCTACCGGATGGAAACCGATGTCCTTGCCATATTTTTTCAGCGCGGTTGGCGAAATCATCACCGCAGCCGGATGCGCCAGATTGTTGATAAACGCTGAGAACGGCTGCTTCAGGGTAATTTTCACCGTGGACGGATCGACCACTTCGGTGGTGGCGATATATTTAAACAGGTTATAGCGCTTGAGATGGTTGTCCGGATTGCTGGCGCGGTCGAGGTTGACCTTCACCGCTTCGGCATTGAAATCCGTGCCATCCTGGAATTTCACGCCCGGACGCAGTTTGATGGTGTAAGTCAGCCCATCGCTGCTGGCCTGATAGCTTTCGGCCAGCACGTTGACCAGCTTCATGTCTTTATCGAAGCCGAACAGGCCCTGATAGAAAGACTTGGCCACCGCCTGCGACAGCGTGTCGTTGGCGTCGTACGGATCCAGCGTGGTGAAGGTCGACGCCACGGCAATCACCGCATCTTTGGCCGCCCAGGCGGGCAGCGCCAGCGCCGAACTCAACAACCCGGCAGTGATAACCCCTTTTCGCATGATATGGTGCATCGTTATCGTTCTCCTGTAGTCCCTGTCTTGCGCGCCCTGCACAGAGGGCGCGGTTGGTTGCTGCTCAGGCGCCGCTAATGGCATGGCGGGCGACAAAATGGCCCGGCGCCACTTCCAGTAACGGTGCCACTTCCGGCTCATCACCCAGCGGGCGAATCGGGCTGGGGATCTCATCGACCATCAGCGCCCGCTCGCGGTGCCGATGCGCCGGATCGGCCACCGGCACCGCGGCCATCAGTTTTTTGGTATAAGGATGGCGCGGCTGTTCGAACACCGCCTGACGCGGTCCCATCTCCACAATCTGCCCGAGATACATCACCGCCACGCGATGGCTGATGCGCTCCACCACCGCCATGTCGTGCGAAATAAACAGGAAGGCGATGCCAAATTCACGCTGTAAATCCAGCATCAGATTGATGATCTGCGCCTGGATCGACACATCCAGCGCGGAGACGGACTCGTCGGCGATCACCACTTTAGGATTGAGCGCCAGCGCGCGTGCGATGCAGATACGCTGGCGCTGACCGCCAGAAAACTCGTGCGGGTAGCGCTGCGCGTGTTCGGGTAGCAGACCGACGCGTTCCAGCAGCCAGGCGACGCGTTTCTCTGCCTGCGCGCGCCCCATGCTGCGATGCACCAGCAGCGGCTCCATAATTGAAAAGCCGACGGTAAGGCGCGGATCGAGCGACGCATACGGATCCTGAAAGATAAACTGAATATCGCGGCGCAGCGTGGCCAGCGCCCTGCCCTGCAGTGCATCAATGCGCTGGCCGTCAAAGGTGATGCTGCCGCCCTGGCTGGCGACCAGCCGCAGCAGCGAGCGTCCGGTGGTGGATTTGCCGCAGCCGGACTCGCCCACCAGCGCGAGGGTTTCGCCTGCATAAAGATCGAAACTGACTTTTTCCACCGCGTGGACGCGGCGCTTCACCCGATTGAGCAGCCCGCCACGAATATCAAAGCGCGTCACCAGATCGCGCACCTGTAAAATCGGCGGACGATCGTGACGCACGGTATCCTGCGGCGTGCTGGCCTCTTCGCGGCCGTTGGTATGCAGCAGCGGAAACTTCGCCGGCAGCGGCTGGCCGCTCATCGCCCCGAGCTTTGGCACGGCCGCCAGCAGCGCGCGGGTATACGGCTGCTGCGGCGCGTCGAACAACTGCTGCACCGGCGCGCGCTCAACCACATCGCCGCGATACATCACCTGCACGCGATCGGCCATCTCCGCCACCACGCCCATATCATGGGTAATAAAGATGACGCCCATCTGCATCTCTTTTTGCAGCACGCGAATCAGCTGCAGAATCTGCGCCTGGATGGTGACGTCCAGCGCGGTGGTCGGCTCATCGGCAATCAGCAGCGCCGGCTTGCACGACAGCGCCATGGCGATCATCACGCGCTGGCGCATACCGCCGGAGAGCTGATGCGGATAGCGCGACAGCACATTGTGCGCTTCCGGAATGCGCACCAGATCCAGCATGCGTCGCGCTTCGGCCTGCGCCTGCTGGTGACTTTTACCCTGATGCAAACGAATAGATTCGGCGATCTGTTCACCGACGGTGAACACCGGGTTGAGCGACGTCATCGGCTCCTGAAAGATCATCGCCATGTCCGCACCGCGCACCCGGCGCATCTGGCTGGCGGACGCCCGCATCACATCCAGCACCTCGCCGTTGCGCCGTCGCAGCAGGATTTCACCGCTGACCGCGCCGCCGGCCTGTGCAATCAGACGCATCAGCGCCAGCGACGTCACCGATTTGCCCGAGCCCGATTCGCCCACCAGCGCCAGCGTTTCTCCGCGATGCAGATCGAGTGAAAGTTGCCGCACGGCGTCCGTCACGCGCCCTTCATGCTCAAAGCGCACGCAGAGATCGCGTACCGCCAGCACCTGCTGCGGCGCAAACTGCTGCTGTAGATCCGTCATGCCTGCTCCTTAGCTGTCGCGGTAAATCGCCACCTCAACCTCGCCGCCCACATAAGCGAATCCGCGGTACATGCCTTCGCTGTTAAACGGCAGCGCCACGTTGCCGTGGGCATCAACGGCAATCAGCCCGCCGCTGCCCTCCAGCTCCTGCACTTTGTCATGAATTACACTGGCGGTGGCCTGTTGCAGCGAACGACCGCCATATTCCATCTGCGCTGAGACATCGTAAGCCGCCAGCGTACGAATAAACACTTCGCCGGTACCGGTACAGGAGACCGCCACGGTGGCGTTGTTGGCATAGCAGCCGGCGCCCGCCAGCGGTGAATCGCCGACGCGGCCCGCCTGCTTGTTGGTCATGCCGCCGGTGGAGGTGGCGGCCGCCAGATTACCCTGCAAATCGAGCGCCACCGCACCCACCGTGCCAAATTTGCGATCCGGGTCCAGCGGATCGCTCCCCTGCGCCGCGCCATCATGATCCAGCAGCATTTGTTCGCTGCCCAGCGCGCGCTGCAGTTGCTCCCAGCGTTCTGGCGTCGAGAAGAAATCAGGCTCGACCGGCGTCAGCCCCTGTTGCGCGGCAAAGGCTTCCGCCCCGCTGCCAATAAAGAGTACATGCGGACTGGCTTCCAGCACTTTACGCGCGGCAAGAATCGGATTGCGGATACGGCTGACGCCAGCGACGGCGCCGATATCCAGCGTACGGCCATCCATCAGGCTGGCATCCAGTTCATGGGTGCCCTGATGGGTGAACACGGCACCTCTGCCGGCATTGAACAGCGGGCACTCTTCCAGCAGCCGCACCGCTTCGGTCACGGCATCCAGCGCGCTACCGCCGCTGGCCAGAATCTGCTGGCCGGCGCTGACAATCGCGGCCAGCTGCTGACGATAGTGCTGCTCTTTTTCGGCGCTCATTGCCGCACGCGTAATCGCGCCGGCGCCGCCGTGAATTGCGATAACTGCTTTAGCCATAACCGTTACCCTGTCAAGGAATCAGAGCCAAAAACACTGATTTAGAATGGTTTTCATCTTTTTTTGGCAATTTTCGACTATAGAAAGCCCCTCCCTGCTTGTAAAGCAGAAAGTGTATCAGCGGTCATAACCTTTTAATGTGGATTATGCTTTTTTGTCGCATGTGACTCAGCGGACAAATGCCACCATAATAGACAGCATTCGCCTTTAACCCGACAGAGATGGACATGGAACCTTTTACCGCCGGACTGATTTCCCTTGAAGACGCGCAGCAGAAAATGCTGCAGCAGCTGCAACCGATTAGCGATTGCCTGAGCGTCGCGCTGGCCGATGCCGCCGGGCGCATCACCGCGAAGCCGGTGATTTCGCCGCTGGACGTGCCGCCGTTCGATAACTCTGCGATGGACGGCTACGCGCTGCGCCTGAGCGACCTGTCCGCTGACCGCGTGTTGCCGGTAGCGGGCAAAGCGTTTGCCGGCGCCCCGTTTAATGGCGAGTGGCCAGCCGGCAGCGTGATTCGCATCATGACCGGCGCACCGATTCCTGCCGGCTGTGACGCCGTGGTGATGCAGGAGCAAACCGAATCGCGTGACGGCGGCATTGTCATCGCTGCGCCAGTGCGTGCCGGGCAAAATATTCGCCGCATCGGGGAAGATATTCAGGCCGGTAAGCAGGTACTGGATGCCGGCGTGCGGCTTGGTGCCGCGGAGCTGCCGCTGCTGGCGTCGCTGGGTATTGCGGAGGTCAGCGTGCTGCGTAAGCTGCGCGTGGCCATTTTCTCCACCGGTGACGAACTGCAGGCGGTGGGCCAGCCGCTGGAAGAGGGCCAGATTTATGACACCAACCGCTTCACCGTGGCGCTGATGCTGCGCAAACTTGGCTGCGAGGTGATCGATCTTGGCGTGATCGCTGACGATCCCGCGAAGCTGCGCCAGGCCTTCAGCGAAGCCGATCGCCAGGCCGATGTGGTGATCAGCACCGGTGGTGTGTCAGTGGGTGAGGCGGATTTCACCAAAGCGATGCTCGAAGAGCTGGGTGCGATTACCTTCTGGAAACTGGCGATCAAGCCCGGCAAGCCGTTTGCCTTTGGCCGTCTGGCCAACAGCTGGTTCTGCGGGTTGCCGGGCAATCCGGTGTCGGCGGCCGTGACCTTCTATCAGCTGGTGCAGCCGCTGCTGGCCACGCTGACCGGCCAGACCACGCGCATCATGCCGCTGCGCCAGCGCGCGCGCGCAACGCAGCGTCTGAAGAAAGCGCCGTGCCGACTCGATTTTCAGCGCGGCATCCTCAGTCGCGGCGATGATGGCGTACTGGAAGTGCGCAGCACCGGTGCGCAGGGCTCGCACGTGTTCAGTTCCTTTGCGCTGGCCGACTGCTTTATTGTGCTGGAGCGCGATCGCGGTGACGTTGAGCCGGGCGAATGGGTTGATGTCGAGGCCTTCAACAGCCTGCTGGAGGGCTAATGCACACAGAGCTGAGCGATGAAGAGATGCTGCGCTACAACCGGCAGATTGTGCTGCGCGGCTTCGATTTCGACGGCCAGGAACGGCTAAAAGCCTCACGGGTGCTTATCGTTGGCCTGGGCGGACTGGGCTGTGCCGCCGCGCCCTATCTTGCCGCCGCCGGCGTCGGTCATCTGACGCTGCTGGATTTCGATCGCGTCAGCCTGAGTAATCTGCAGCGCCAGATTCTGCACAGCGATGCGCGCATCGGCATGGCAAAAGTCGCCTCGGCCCGTCAGCAGCTGGCGGCGCTCAATCCGCACTGCACGCTGGAGCCGATCGATGCGCAGCTGGATGAAGCCGCGCTCGGCGAACTGATTGCGCGTCACGATGCGGTGCTGGACTGCAGCGACAATGTCACCACGCGCGAACAGGTGAACCGCGGATGTTTTCAGCATCGGGTGCCGCTGATCTCCGGCGCCGCCATCCGCATGGAAGGCCAGCTCAGCGTATTCACCTGGCAGCCCGGCGAGCCCTGCTACCGCTGCATCAGCCGTCTGTTCGGCGAGCAGACGCTGAGCTGTGTCGAAGCCGGCGTGATGGCTCCGCTGGTCGGCGTGGTGGGTGCGATGCAGGCGATGGAAACGCTGAAGGTGCTGAGCGCCTTTGGCCAGCCGGCCAGCGCGCGACTGCTGATGTACGATGCGATGAGCGCCGAGTTTCGCAGCCTGAAAGTGGCGCAGGATGCGCAGTGTGAAGTGTGTGGCCAGCGTGAGGAATAACGCCGGGGCGTGACATAAGCGTCAGGTATTGCTGAGCGGCGCAATTTATCAGGCGATAAATTGCGCCGCTGATGATGGAGGCTGCTAAACGGCTATGCCGTTAGACGATGCCCTGGCTGCGCAGGTAATCTTCGTAGTTGCCGGTGAAGTCAACGATGCGATCGCCTTTCATCTCGATGACGCGCGTCGCCAGCGAGCTGACGAACTCACGGTCGTGCGAGACGAAAATCAGCGTGCCTTCGTACATCTCCAGCGCCATGTTCAGTGACTCGATCGACTCCATATCCAGGTGGTTAGTCGGTTCGTCCATCACCAGGATGTTTGGCTTCTGCATCATCAGCTTGCCAAACAGCATGCGGCCCTTCTCACCACCGGACAGCACTTTCGCTGGCTTCTTAATGTCGTCGTGGCTGAACAGCAGACGACCAAGAATACTGCGCACCGCCTGTTCGTCGTCGCCTTCCTGCTTCCACTGGCTCATCCAGTCGAACACGCTCAGGTCGTCAGCAAAATCTTCGGCGTGATCCTGCGCGTAGTAACCAATGCGCGCATTCTCCGACCATTTCACCGTGCCGCTATCCGGCTGCAGTTCGCCGACCAGCGTTTTCAGCAGCGTGGATTTACCAATACCGTTGGCGCCGAGGATGGCCAGTTTCTCACCCACTTCCAGCAGCAGGTTAAGATTTTTAAACAGCGGGCCGTTATCAAATCCTTTGGTCAGCGCTTCCACTTCCAGCGCATTACGGAACAGCTTTTTATCCTGCTCGAAACGAATATACGGGTTCTGACGGCTGGAGGCTTTTACCTCATCCAGTTTGATTTTATCAATCTGCTTCGCGCGCGAGGTGGCCTGACGCGATTTTGAGGCGTTGGCGCTAAAGCGGCTAACGAAGGATTGCAGATCGGCAATTTGCGCTTTCTTCTTGGCGTTATCCGCTAATAAACGCTCGCGCGCCTGTGTCGCCGCCGTCATATATTCGTCATAATTGCCGGGATAAACGCGCAGCTCACCGTAATCCAGATCCGCCATATGCGTACACACCATATTCAGGAAGTGACGGTCATGCGAAATGATGATCATGGTACTGTCACGTTCGTTCAGCACCTGCTCCAGCCAGCGAATGGTGTCAATATCCAGGTTGTTGGTCGGTTCGTCGAGTAACAAAATATCCGGGTTAGCAAATAATGCCTGCGCCAGCAGCACACGCAATTTCCAGCCTGGGGCAATTTCACTCATCGGACCGTAATGCTGCTCCACCGGAATGCCCACGCCGAGTAATAATTCTCCGGCGCGTGATTCGGCACTGTAACCGTCCATTTCACCGTAGGCGACCTCAAGGTCGGCGACTTTATAGCCTTCCTCTTCGCTCATTTCCGGCAATGCATATATGCGATCGCGCTCCTGCTTCACCGCCCACAATTCCTGGTGACCCATAATCACGGTATCCAGCACGCTATATTGCTCGAAAGCAAACTGATCCTGGCGAAGCTTACCGATGCGCTCATTGGGGTCGAGGGAAACATTTCCGTTAGTCGGAACCAGGTCGCCGCCCAGTATTTTCATGAAGGTCGATTTACCGCTGCCGTTCGCACCGATTAAACCGTAACGATTACCGCCGCCAAATTTAACGGAGATATTCTCAAACAGTGGCTTACTGCCGAACTGCATAGTGATATTGCTGGAAACTAACACGGCATTGACCTTTGTTACGCAGTGGAGGAAAAAACAGCGGGCATTATGCCAGAAGCGGCCTGGATGAGCCACCTCTGCACCCGGATACGCAGAGGCAAGGCGGAGAACACCTTGTTGCCAGAGGTAAAATAATTGCGACCGTGCCGGACAGGTTATCCACGGTGCGGGAAATGAGCCGCCGCCCGTGCCCGGAGCGAGGCCAATAAAAAAGCCGGAGACGCTGACGCCCCCGGCTCCCGCTTACAAGGATTGTGCAGATTATTTGATCAGGAAGCTGTCGAGGCTTTTACCTGCATCCAGCGCTTTTTTAATCGCAGCTGGGGTACGGCCCTGACCGGTCCATGATTTCTCTTCACCGTTTTCGTCGGTGTAAGAATATTTCGCCGGACGCGGCGCACGCTTGGCGCGTTTTTTACCGGTTTCCAGTGCACCCAGTAATTCGTTCGGGTCGATACCGTCTGCCAGCAGCATTTCACGGTATTTAGACAGCTTCTCTTCTTTTTCGCGGTTCTGCGCTTCTTCCGCTTCAACTTCGTCGCGGCGCTCAGTCACCACGACGGTTAATTTTTCCAGAATTTCTTCCAGATCGCTCAGTGGCAGTTCACGAGCCTGTGCACGTAATGTGCGAATGTTGTTCAGAACTTTAAATGCGTCACTCATCACAATGTCCTTGCTTAAGGGGGTTAAATAAACTGTAGTGGCAAGATTACCCAATTCAAATAAAAAAATAAATTAATTTTGCAGACCGGATTAATCCGAATGGATTAGCATATTCCTGGCAGGCGCGTTTAAACCCAATGTGCGGCGTGAATTAACGGTGAATTAACATCAGCGGTTCAGTACCACCGGCTGGAACTGGAATCGATTTCATTGCTTATTCACGCGTAGGAAACAAGCGTTTAGCGCTTATTGTGCGCTGAGGCAGTAGTCAGGATAAAGGTAAAAAAACATTAATAGTGTAAGTAAAATCCGTTTTTAACGCGGATGGCATTAGCGTCACAGATGCGAGCAATATCTCATTTTGCCATTAAATAAATAAAAAAAGGCCGGTTGTTAACCGGCCATCATGCAAAAATCGTATGTCTTTGGTTATCCGCTTTTCTTCACTGCCGGTCGCAATAGCTGGGGCACCGGCGCATCAGACAGCCGGTCGTGCAAATAATGTTCAATCTGCTCCAGCGAACGATGGCGTGTTTCCGGTACCCAGCGAATAACAAAAATCGCGCCGCCTATGCCAATCAGCGCGAAAATAAAGAACGCGCCGGATAAGCCAACCGACGCCAGCAGAACCGGGAACAGCAGAGAAATAAGAAAATTGGCGATCCACAACGCAAATACCGCGCCGCCCATAAAAATACCGCGTAACCGTGTGGGGAAAATTTCTGACAGCAGCAGCCAGGTCACCGGCGATAACGCGCCCTGCTGGAAACTCAGAAACATCAGCATACCCAGCAGCACCATATAACTGCGTAAGATATCCGGCTGACCGTTAACTGTTTCCGGCATCAGGTAACTGACGGTGCCAATAAACACCAGACAGGCGGTACAACCAAACTGACCTATCATCGTCATGGTGCGGCGACCGATGCGCCCCAGCAGCCAGATCCCCACAAAGGTCATTAATACCGAGACCGCGCCATTGGCAATGGTGGCAAACAGCGCAGCGTCATTGCTCATCCCCACCGCTTTCAGCATGGTCGGCGCGTAGTACATGATGGTATTCACGCCGGTCAGTTGCTGGATGGCGGCAATACCGATACCGATCAGGAACAGTTTGATCAGCCATGGCTGGCGCAGTTCCCGCAGACGCGGACGCTGCTGTTGCTCGTCCGACAGCGTCTCTTCGATCTCCATCATCTCCCACTCAACGTCTTCGCGCGCGCGGGTGCGTTCCAGCACCTTGCGCGCCTCAGCGAGACGGCCTTTCATGGCATACCAGCGCGGCGTGTCCGGCATAAACATCATCCCGAACCACAGCAGCACCGCCGGCAGCGTGGCGACCGCCAGCATCCAGCGCCAGGTCGTGTCGCCCCCCCAGGCTGCGTTGAAGCCGGCGTTCGACATATAGGCCAGCATTTGGCCGGAAACGATCATCAGCTCCTGCATGGTCACCAGCTGACCCCGTTTGTTGGCCGGTGCCATTTCGGCGATATACACCGGTACGGTGGCGGACGCACCGCCCACGGCCACGCCAAGGACCAGGCGGAAGAAAATCATCCAGCTGACATCAGGTGCCAGTGCGGTACCCAGCGCGCCGAGTGCAAAAATAATCGCCAGTACCAGAATAATTTTTCTCCGCCCGACCGCGGCGGCAAAGTGACCGGAAGCCAGTGCGCCAAACGCCGCGCCGAACAGCAGACTGCTGGTCACCAGCCCGGTGGTAAATGGGGTGAGATGCAGATCGTCGCCCATGAATAACAGTGCGCCGGAGATCACGCCGGTATCGTAGCCAAACAGCAAACCACCGAGGGTGGCAATCAGCGCAATGACTTTCACAAAAGGCTCGGTGCGCGTGCTACTGTTTGGCCCTGATGCCGGATTGGGCGTCATCCAGGTTTCGCGGGACATAACCAACTCCTTTCCTGAGATAAGAAGCCTTAAAATAGATTATTTCCACCACAATGAATAAATATGAAATTTAAATTTTGCGCCACGGGTCATTATCTTTGCCTTTAATTGAGATAATGATCACACAACCTGATTCAGGGCGCAGAGAAGTCAGTGCAAATTTTGCACAACAAACAGAAGGGAGAATATTTATTTCAAGTAAGGCGCTGACCGCACGCCGTGAATGCGGTCAGCGATGGCAGATTAATTGACTGCGGTGGCCGGACCAAAGACGTCATAGTCCGGCAGCGTCACCTGCTGATACGGCTCCCAGCCGCCGCCCAGCGCTTTATACAGCGCTACCAGGTCCAGCGCGCTTTGCATGCGCGCCTGGGTGGATTGCGCCTGCGACTGCGCCAGCTGGCGCTGGGCATCCAGCACCTCAAGGAAGGTGGAGATGCCCTGTTTGTAACTGTCACTGGCGAGGTCAAAGGCGCGCTGCAGTGCGCCGGTAGTCTCATCCAGCGCGGTAACCTGTTGCTGATCGGCGCGGTAGCTGACCAGCGCATTTTCCACATCCTGCAGCGCCGTCAGTACCGTCTGGCGATAATCGAGCGCCGCGCTCGCCTGCTGCGCGCGCGCCAGTTTCACGCTGGAAACCAGACGTCCGCCCTGAAAAATCGGGATCGACAGCGCCGGGCCGACGCTGAAGAAGTGGCTGCTCCAGTCGTCAAGGTAGCTGGCATCGGTGTTGCGCACGCCCAGCTGCCCGGTGAGCGACAGGCTGGGGAACAGGTTCGCGACCGATACGCCGATATTGGCGGTCTGCGCATGCAGATTCGCTTCAGCCTGGCGGATGTCCGGACGACGGCGCGCCAGCGTAGACGGAATGCCCACCGCCACCAGCTTCGGCAACGCCGGCAGCGCTTTGCTGCTCATCAGTTCGTTATCCAGCGCGCCCGGCGTTTTGCCCAGCAGCACTGCCAACCCGTTCATCGCCTGACGTTCCTGGGCCTGATACTGTGGCAGCTGCGCGTTAAGGGAGGCCAGCTGCGCACGGGCATTCTCAACGTCGGTGAGCGGCGCCAGACCGTTACGCTGCTGACTTTGCGTCAGCTCCCAGGTTTGCTGCGCCACGTTAATCTGCTGTTGCAGCGTCGCCAGCACCGCCTGCGCGCCGCGCAGCTGCAGATACGCGCGCGCGACCTCAGCTTCCAGCGACACCAGCGCATCATTACGCTGCTCAATCGCCGCCTGCTGCTGCGCGTCCGCCATCTCCATCTGGCGTCGTACTTTGCCCCATAAATCCAGTTCCCAGCTGGCGTCAAAGCTGCCCTGATACAGCGTGACCGAATGGGTCAGGCCGTTGAGCTGATCCGCCACGTCATCATCCACCTGATCGTATACCCCGTTGGATTTCAGCATGCCTTTCAGGCCGAGCTGCTGACGCGTCACTTTGGCCGAGCCGTTAAGCGACGGGAACAGCCCGCCACGTGCCTGCGCCAGCTGTTCGCGCGCACCGGCGATGCGCAGCACCGACTGTTGCAGCGTCAGGTTGCCGGCGATGGCGCGCTCAATCAGGCTATTGAGCTGCGGGTCGTTAAAGCTTTTCCACCACGAAGGATTGGTCGCGGACGCCAGCGGTTTTGAGGCTTCCTGAGACGGCAAATCACGGTAGCTACCGGGCGTGTGCGCCTGCGGCGGCTGATAATCGGGCCCGACGGCACAACCCGCCAGCAGCATGGACAGCGCCAGCAGCGTCAGCGACGGCGTAACGCGCGAAGAGGTGATCATGTTAATGTGCTCCTGCACTGCCTTCGCTCTTGATCGGCGAAAGCAACCAACAAAAAGGAATCAATAGCACGGCGACAATGCTCAGGCCCATGAACACGTCGATGTAAGCCAGAATACGCGCCTGGGCAATCATCTCCTGATAGAGCTGACCGCTGGCCAGCGTCAGCGGATCGCCCACTGCACTGGTAAAGTCACGAATCGCCTGCGCCCAGTGCTGCAGCGTGAGGTTGAACTGCTCATTGAGCGGCGACATGTTGTGCACCATGTGGGCCGATCGCACCTGTTCACGTTCGGTGATGCCGGCAGTGGCCAGCGAGATGCCGATCGAACCGGCCACGTTACGGAACATGGTGAACAGCGCGGAGGCATCCGCATTCAGGCGCTGCGGCACGGTGATAAAGGCAATGGTGGTGAGCGGCACAAACAGGAAGCCGAGACCAATCGACTGCGCGCTGCGCATCAGCACCAGCGTGGTGAAATCCACGTTGGGCGTCAGGGTGCTGGAATAGAAGAAGGCCAGCGCCAGACAGGTAAAGCCAAAGGCGATGATGTAGCGCGTCTGCACAATCGGCATCAGCTTCAACACCAGCGGGATGGTGAGCACGATCAGGACCGCGCCGGGCGACAGCACCAGCCCGGACCAGGTGGCGGTATAACCGAGATCCTGCTGTGCCAGCTGCGGTAACACCACCGAGCTGCCATAAAGAATCATCGCCATGCCCGCCATCAGCAGACCGGCCACCCAGAAGTTGCGGTCCTTCATCACCGTGATATCCACCACCGGCTTGCGCGCATACAGCAGCCAGTAAACCGCACCGACGATGCCGACGGCCGCCAGCATGGCAAACAGGCGAATGAAGTGTGAAGCGAACCAGTCTTCGTCCTCACCGCGATCGAGAAACACCTGCAAACAGCCGAGACCCAGGGTAATCAGGCTGATGCCGATATAGTCGATTTTCAGCCGGCCCTTTTCCCACTTGCGCTCCCACGGCGGATCTTCCAGCAGCTGATAGATCGCCAGCACCGTGAGGATCCCCACCGGAATATTAATAAAGAACACCCAGCGCCAGCTGTAGTTATCAGTGATCCAGCCACCGAGCGTCGGGCCAATGACCGGCGCGACAATAATGGCAATCGATGACAGGCCAAAAGCCTTGCCGCGATCTTCCGGCTTGAAGTAATCCAGCAGCACCGACTGCTGCACCGGTTGCAGCCCGCCGCCGAAGAAGCCCTGCAGTACGCGGAACAGAATGATTTGCCACAGCTCGGTGGCAATACCGCACAGGAAGGAGCAGATGGTAAACATCACGATGCAGATCAGGAAGAACTGCTTGCGCCCAAACAGGCGGCTGAAAAAGGCCGAGATCGGCAGCACAATGCCGTTGGCGACCAGATAAGAGGTCAGTACCCAGGTGGATTCATCGTAGCTGGATGACAGCGACCCGGCGATGTGCGGCAGCGCGACGTTAACGATGGTGGTGTCCAGAATCTCCATGAACACCGCCAGCGTTACCGTGATGGCAACCAGCCAGGGATTGCTGGCCGGACGCCAGCTTTCGCTCGCACTCATTCCACCGTCACCTTCGGTTCAACCGACAGGCCAAGCGGCAACGGATGATTCGGGTCGAGCCCTTTATCAATCACAATTTTCACCGGCACGCGTTGCACAATCTTCACGTAGTTACCGGTGGCGTTCTCGGCCGGGAAGGTAGAGAAGCGCGAGCCGGAGCCCATCTGCACGCTGTCGACGTGCCCTTCCAGCTTCATGTCCGGCCAGGCATCAACGCCAATCTCCACTTTATCGCCCGGATTCATGCGTGCCAGCTGCGACTCTTTGAAGTTGGCGGTGATCCAGATATCCGGCGATACCAGCGAAAACAGCGCGCTGCCAGCCTGCACCAGCGTACCGGGCTGCACGTTGCGTTTGGTGACGAAACCGTCATACGGCGCGCGTACT
This sequence comes from Pantoea sp. B_9, assembly GCF_008632015.1. Lineage (NCBI taxonomy): Bacteria > Pseudomonadati > Pseudomonadota > Gammaproteobacteria > Enterobacterales > Erwiniaceae > Pantoea > Pantoea sp. B_9. The sequence goes on from NZ_VWVL01000001.1 coordinate 946,681, forward strand.
TCGGTGTAAGAGAGGTTAAGCTCGGCAGTGTTGAGCTGAGCCCGGGCTTGCTCGACCTGCTGCTGCCGCGCTTCGACATTGGTTTCCTGCTGGCGAATCTGCAACTGCACCTGCGAGGCCACTTCGACCTGCGCTTTGGCGCTCTGCAGCTGCGCTTCAGCCGAGCGTAACTGCGCAGCGGCGGTATCAATATTGCGCTGCGAGGTTGCGCGCGGGTCAACACCGCGCTGACGACGGTAATCCGCCTGCGCATTGAGTAAATTGGCCTGCGCCCGCGCCTGGTCGGCCAGCGCCTGATCGCGCTGCGCCGGATATTGCACCCGCGCCAGCGCCAGCTGCGCCTGCGCCTGATGCAGCTGCGCCTGCGCCAGACCGAGCTGTGCTTTGGCCTGATCGCGCTGTGCGGCGTTGTCACGCGGATCGATCAGCACCAGCAGATCGCCCTTCTTCACCCGCTGGTTATCTTTTACCAGCAGCTGCACCACGTAGCCCGACGCTTTGGGCGCGATGGTCACGGCATCGCCTTCGGTGAACGCATCGTCGGTGGTTTCAATGTTGCGCGTGCTAAACCAGAACCAGAATCCCACCAGCAGCATAATCACCACCACAATCGCCAGAATGATCAGCGGCTTTTTGCCGGGGCGTTTACGGGGTGATTGCTCGTTATCCTGACTGGAATCTGACGTGTTGTTGTCTTTTTGCTCATCGGCGGATGGCGGATTGTGGTTTTCACTCATAATTTGTCATCACTGGCTGGTAATCCCGATCCCCGGGCGAAACGGTCAACTTAACCTTAGATGGGAAATTGACAAATGCCAGTGTAACTTTACATAAGCTAACATCCGACGCATTTTCTGCCACATCACTTAACGCGCTGATAAATCAGCGCGTCTTGCAAAGGCGGACAGGTGGGTCAGGGTTAGCGCAGCAGCTGTAACAACAGCCAGCCGCACAGCATCGACCAGGCAAGCATCGGCAGGGAAAACAGATGGAAACGCCACCACACTTTGGCGTCCTGTGCCATGCGCAGCGCAATCAGGTTGGCCAGCGATCCCGGCAGCAGACCAAAGCCGCCGATATTCACCGCCCAGGCCAGCACTTCGGAAGGCGGGACTTTTTGTAATAGCAGAATAGTGGCCGGCACGTTGCTGATCACCTGTGACAGGCCAATCGCCAGCAGATAGATACCGCCCTCGCCCAGCTGACCGATGGCGGCAAAATGCGGCTGCAGAATCGGCAGGTGCATCAGTAAAAAGACATCAATGAACATCGCCACGAACACCAGCAGCAGGCTCCAGTCGATGGTCGCCAGCACCTGACGCGCCATCAGCAGAAAACAGCCCGCCACCAGCAGCAGCGCCCAGCCGGTGAGTTTCAGCTCCAGCGCGACGATAAACACCACGTACAGCAGGACGCTGACGATAAACAGCGGTTTCTGCCACTGCTGGTTGCCTGGTGCATCATGCTTCTCAATGCTGCGCGCCGGGAAGCTAAACCACGTCAGCACCACCAGCGTCAGCATCAGCATCGCCGCCAGCGGCGCCATCTGACCGATAAAACCGGCCACGCTGAGCGTGCCGTGGCTCCACAGCAGGATATTTTGCGGGTTGCCGACCGGCGTCAGCAACGAGCCGGCGTTGACCGCCAGCGCTTCAAAGATGATCAGCCGGGAGATGGGCAGGCGCGAGAACTTGCGCAGCGTCAGCGTGAGCGGCACCAGGATAAACAGCGCTACATCATTGGTCAGGAAGGTCGAGAGCAGCGCCGCCGCACACACCATAAACAGCGCCAGCGTGCGTTCGTGCTGGAAGCCCTGCGCCAGCCGCGCACCGAGCACATCAAAATAGCCGCTGTTTTCCAGCCCTTTCGTCAGCATCAGCAAACCGGTGAGCGTCATGATGGTGTGCCAGTCAACGGCGGCGGGCAGCTGCGGCCAGCGGTAATCCGCCAGCGGCAACAGAATCACGCCCAACAGCAACAGTAAATGCAAAACGCGGTCACGCATTAAGGAACGAAGCACGATGGGCATGATGGCAGAAGGCCTTGTAGGTTAGCGATTCTCGTAAAATTTCTGGAACACGGCGAGGGTTTCATCACTGACGTGATGCTCGAGCCCTTCGGAATCCCGGCGGGCGGTTTCCGGGCTGACGCCCAGCGCCAGCAGAAAGGTTTCAACGATGTGATGGCGCACGCGGCTGGCTTCAGCCAGCTTCTCGCCTTCCGGGGTGAGGAACACGCCGCGATACGGCACCTGCTCAACCAGACCGGTGGTACTGAGACGCTTCAGCATTTTGGCCACGGTCGGCTGCGAAACGCCCAGGCGTGCCGCCATGTCGACCTGGCGCGCCTCGCCAAATTCACGAATTAAATCAGAGATTAACTCAACGTAATCATCAATCAGCTCACGGCGATGCGCTTCGCGTACCTGGCGAAATCCTTCGACATGCTCCTCAATATCTTTCAGCGGCCCCTGGGGCATGTGGGTGGCGCTTTTCGCACGACGACTCATTCAGCTTCCTCTTTATTATCTGCCGCACTTTACCTGCGGTGCGGGCTGGCTGCGCTCATTGTAAACCAGGCACAAATAAGCACAAATTTTTCCTGAATAGTGTTGGCTAAAGAGTATAGCCAGTGCTATCTTTGTACATGTTGTAAGCGAATAGCCTACAAAGGAGGCAACGATGAACGAACCCTGGCTGTTGCTGCTCCTTTTCCTGCTGTTTATTGCAGGGCTGTGCTTACTGTTGAGTTACCCGTTTTCCAGGAGGTAAAGATGAGCACGATGAAAAGCTGCCTCGACTGCGGCAAATGCTTCCAGACCGTACAAAGCAAACCGGCTTTTGAGCTGAAGTCGCTGTTGTGTCTGTTTAGCCGCTCGCCTTTTGCCCTGCGCCTGATGCTGCTTGAGAAACTGACCGGCAAAAAAATCGCCGCGCAGCCCTGCCCGAATCTGATCTGGCGCGGCTGAGTTTCCTCAGGGCTTCACAGTCTGACCCGCTGCCTGCAGCGGGTTTTATTTTGCCTGCGAAAAACGCCCTTCACGGCAGCGTTTGCAGGCATAAAAAAACGGCCCGTAAAGGGCCGTTTCTGTGCAACTCTGGTCTAAGCAAAAACTTAGAAGCTGTAACCTACGCCAGCAATCCAGGTGCCCACGTCGACGTTACGGATGCGGCTCTGCTCGTAGCCCACGTCCAGAGCAACGTTCTGGATTGGGTTGAACTGCATACCTGCGCCGTAAGAGAAGCCTACGTCGCTGCTGTCGGTTTTAGACTGACCGGCAGTCTGGTTCTGCTGGTATTTGCCGTAGCCGATACCTACTACGCCGTAGATGCTGGCCCAGTCGTTCAGACGGTAAGCCGGACCACCGGTGATGCCGTAGTACTGACCTTTGTTGTACACGCCATCTTCAGTGCGATCTTTTTCGGTGTAGGTGAAAGAACCGATCCAACCCAGTGGGTTAGAACCGTCTTCGTAGCGGTATTTCAGGTTGAAGCCGTTAGCTTTGTTAGCAACGCCCTGATAGTCGCTCTGCGCGTAGCCGGCAGAAACGGTGCTCTGTGCCATGGCGGAACCAGCGGAAACTGCCAGTACACAAGCCAGTGCTGAAAGACATGCAATTTTTTTCATAACCACCTCAAATGTGAATATACTTCTCTCCTGACAACGCTAAAAATATAACAAAACTTAGCAAGAAACTCTGCCCGCATTTTGTTGTCTAACAGATTGTTTGGTGTAACAGAAAGTTAATGAACTTTCCTATGTCATTCATTTTTCTTATAAAAAGCATCATCTTTCTGCAATAATCCTGCGCACAGAAAATTATCGGTTTAAGTAAATTCCTAAACTAACCTGACATTTCTTTACGGAAATGGCCCTGAAAATGGCGTTTTTTCAGCCAGTCGCTGGTGCATTTTTTCCACCGTCGCGCTTTATTCGCCGAAATTTCGCCCGAAAAGCGGTGTGAATGAGGCGTCACTGACGCCAGATGATGCGAGGCGGCCGCGCCCGATAAAAAAGCGGCGACAGAAACCCCGCATCATTGCCTCAGCCGCCTCCTTATTTCCCGCCGATTGCTTTACACTGGCTGCCCGTTGCCTGGTTATTCATCATCACAGGAATTGATCACAGGATGTCTGCACCTCTTTCCCACCCCAAACTGGCGCCGGTAGTGCTGCCGGTTGCCGTATTACTGATCGCCATGCTGTCGCTGCAGGGCGGCGCGTCGCTGGCGAAATCGCTATTTCCCACCGTCGGTGCGCCTGGCATTACCGCGCTGCGTCTGGGACTGGGCACGCTCATCCTGTGCGCGATTTTCAAACCCTGGCGCCTGCGCTTCAGTGCAAAGCAGCGCAAGCCGCTGATGATGTATGGACTGGCGCTGGGCTGCATGAATTACCTGTTCTATCTCTCGATCCGCACTGTGCCGCTGGGCGTGGCGGTGGGACTGGAGTTTCTCGGCCCGCTGACGCTGGCGCTGGCCGGCGCACGCCGTCCGCTGGATTTTCTCTGGGTGCTGCTGGCGGTCACCGGCCTGTGGTTCCTGCTGCCGATTGGTCATGGCCTGAGCCATATCGATCCTACCGGCGCGTTGCTGGCCGTGGGTGCCGGCGCCTGCTGGGCGGTCTATATTCTGACGGGCCAGCGGGCAGGCGCGGAACACGGCCCGGCCACGGTGGCAATGGGCTCGCTGATCGCCTCGGTGATTTTTGTGCCGCTCGGTCTGACCTTTGCCGCGCCCGGTATCTGGCAGTGGGAAATTCTGCCGCTGGCGTTGCTCATCGCCCTGCTCTCCAGCGCTATTCCTTACTCGCTGGAAATGATGGCGCTGACGCGTCTGCCGGCGCGCATTTTCGGTACGCTGATGAGTCTGGAACCGGCGATGGCCGCGCTCTCCGGCATGCTGTTCCTCGGCGAGCTGCTGACGCTGCAGCAATGGCTGGCGCTGCTGGCGATTATCGCCGCGTCTGCCGGCTCGACGCTCACCATGAAACAGAAAGCGGCACATATAAATGAAGTGGATATCAACACGCCGCAATAAGCCGTACCGGTCAGCCGGTTATTTAACCGGCTGTATATAGACACATTCTCATTATCATTTCTTAAATAGCCACACGGTAAGCTGTTATTATTTTGCAACATGATAGAAAAATAATTAACACATGCAATAAGGCATTGATTTATATTAGTTTTAATAAAAACACTATTTTCGCGACTTAACATTAAGCTTTAACTATTCCTGTCATTGATTTAATCAATCCTGCAGAGTGAAAAACTGCTGCTATACTTATTCCCGTGCTTGATTAGGACAACCATCAATAAGAGGACATTAATGATGAGTACCGCAAAACTGGTTAAAACTAAATCTTCCGATCTGATTTATACCCGCAATGACGTGGCTGATAGCGAGAAGAAAGCTACCATCGAGGTGCTCAACCGTCTGGTCGTGGAATTTATTGACCTGTCGCTGATCACCAAGCAGGCGCACTGGAACATGCGTGGCGCGAACTTCATTGGCGTTCATGAAATGCTGGATGGCTTCCGTACCGCGATTACCGATCACCAGGACACCATTGCAGAACGTGTGGTACAGCTGGGCGGCGTTGCGCTGGGCACCACGCAGGTGGTTAACGACAAGTCACCGCTGAAAAGCTATCCGCTGAATATTCACAGCGTACAGGATCACCTGAAAGCGCTGGCTGACCGTTATGCCGTCGTGGCTAACGATACGCGTAAAGCCATCAGTGAAGTGAAAGACGAAGATACGGCCGATATCTTTACTGCCGCATCGCGTGACCTTGATAAGTTCCTGTGGTTTATTGAATCAAATATCGAGTAATGCTCAGACAGGCGGGTTATCCCGCCTTTTTTATGCCTGCTACCCGCCCGGCTTTTTTGACGCCGTTAACAATTCCTTAATCCTTTCTTTCCCTTATTATCACTCTGATGCACACTGTGCCTGCACCACCACAGCACAATGCACCATTTTGGTGATTCATTCTGGTGCGAACTTTTCCCGGCGTGCAGAATCGTGTCAGCCTGCCCCGGCAATCTGTTGATTTCCGCGTTTGAGAAAAGTTGGCATAATTTTTTCATATGATGAGCCGTACATCAGGCCACCAGGCCTGACGGGTAATAAGGAAAAAAATGATGAAGTCGTTGATTAAAGTCTCCGTGGCCGCGCTGGCGCTGGCCTTCTCGCTTTCCTCCACTGCAGCAGACAAGAAACTGGTGGTCGCTACCGACACCGCCTTCGTTCCGTTTGAATTCAAACAGGGCGACAAGTACGTCGGCTTCGATATCGACCTGTGGGACGCTATCGCTAAACAGCTGAAGCTGGATTACACCCTGAAGCCGATGGATTTCAGCGGCATCATTCCGGCGCTGCAAACCAAAAACGTTGACCTGGCACTGGCCGGCATCACCATTACCGAAGAACGTAAAAAAGCCATCGAATTCTCTGACGGCTACTATAAAAGCGGCCTGCTGGTAATGGTGCGTAACAACGAAAATGACATCAAAGGCATCGACGATCTGAACGGTAAAGTGGTGGCAGTGAAAAGCGGCACTGGTTCGGTGGATTACGCCAAAGCGCATATCAAAACCAAAGATCTGCGCCAGTTCCCGAACATCGATAACGCGTACATGGAGTTAGGCACTAACCGTGCTGACGCCGTGCTGCACGACACGCCAAACATCCTGTACTTCATCCACACCGCTGGTAAAGGCCGTTTCAAAGCCGTCGGCGACTCCATCGAAGCGCAGCAGTATGGCATCGCTTTCCCGAAAGGCAGCGACGACCTGCGTGAGAAAGTGAATGGCGCGCTGAAAACCCTGCACGACAACGGTACCTACAACACTATCTATAAAAAATGGTTCGGCAGCGAACCTAAATAATTCAGGCCTGACGCCTTTTTATCAGCAGGGAGCTTTGTTCTCCCTGCTTTTTACATTTCCACTGCAACAGATTCTGGAGTCACACCATGGAGTTTGACTGGAGCGTCATCTGGCCCGCCTTACCGATCCTGATCGAAGGCGCCAAAATGACCCTGCTTATCTCGATCCTCGGCCTGATTGGCGGCCTGGTTATCGGCCTCGTAGCCGGTTTCGCTCGCGCCTACGGCGGCTGGATCACCAACAACATCGCGTTAGTGTTCATTGAACTGATTCGCGGCACGCCGATCGTGGTGCAGGTGATGTTCATCTACTTCGCCCTGCCGATGGCCTTCCCGGACCTGCGCATCGACCCGTTCACCGCCGCCGTCGTGACCATCATGATCAACTCCGGTGCCTACATTGCGGAGATTACCCGCGGTGCGGTGCTGTCGATCAACAAAGGTTTCCGTGAAGCCGGCCTGGCGCTTGGCCTGTCGCGCCGCGAAACACTGCGCTACGTAATCATGCCGCTGGCGCTGCGCCGCATGCTGCCGCCGCTGGGTAACCAGTGGATCGTCAGCATCAAAGACACCTCGCTGTTCATCGTGATTGGCGTGGCGGAACTGACCCGTCAGGGCCAGGAGATCATCGCCGGTAACTTCCGCGCGCTGGAGATCTGGAGCGCCGTTGCCATCATTTACCTGGTTATTACGCTGGTGTTGAGCTTTGTGCTGCGCCGTATTGAGAAAAGGGTGAAAATCCTGTGATTGAATTTAAAAACGTCTCGAAAAACTTCGGCCAGACTCAGGTACTGCACGACATCAACCTGAAAATTAATCAGGGTGAAGTGGTGGTAATCATCGGGCCGTCCGGCTCCGGTAAATCTACCCTGCTGCGCTGCATCAACAAGCTGGAAGAGATCAGCAGTGGCGAACTGATTGTCGATGGCATGAAGGTTAACGATCCGAAAGTGGATGAACGCCTGATCCGTCAGGAAGCCGGTATGGTGTTCCAGCAGTTCCATCTGTTCCCGCAGATGAGCGCGCTGGACAACGTGGCTTTTGGTCCGATCCGCGTGCGCGGGGCGAAGAAAGACGCCGCACACAAACTGGCACGTGAGCTGCTGGGCAAGGTCGGCCTCGCCGAGCGCGCCCACCACTTCCCTTCTGAGCTGTCCGGCGGCCAGCAGCAGCGCGTGGCGATTGCTCGTGCGCTGGCGGTGAAGCCGAAGATGATGCTGTTCGATGAGCCTACCTCGGCACTCGATCCCGAGCTGCGTCACGAAGTGCTGAAAGTGATGCAGGATCTGGCGGAAGAAGGCATGACCATGGTGATCGTGACCCATGAAGTGGGCTTCGCACAGAAAGTGGCGTCGCGCCTGATCTTTATCGACAAAGGTACCATCGCGGAAGATGGCAATCCGGACGATCTGATCACTAACCCGCCGAGCGACCGTCTGCGTGAGTTCCTGCAGCACGTCTCTTAATACGGCGTAAAAACAACAAAGCCGCTGCGGATCCCCGTAGCGGCTTTTTTTTACCTGAGCAGCGCTTAGCGTGCCAGCCGCTGCGCGCGCGTGGCGGGCGGTAAAAATGTCCAGGCGATAAAGCGGCTCTGCTTCTGGCCCTGCGCCATGTCGACGATGCGTACCTGATAAGCGTCGTGCGCCTTCAGCCGGTCGCGCAGTTCAGGCAGATGCTCTTTGCGCGACACCAGTGAGGTAAACCAGACGATGCGATCGCCTAATGCGACGCTTTCATCGATCATCCGGCCGATAAACGCACGCTCACCGCCGTCGCACCACAGCTCGTTATGCTGACCGCCGAAGTTAAGCGGCGCCTGCCTGCTCAGGCCGAGATTGCGCACTTTACGCTGGCTGCCGGCCGCCGCATCGGCCGCCGAGGCGTGGAACGGCGGATTACACAGTACCGCGTGATAACGTTCATTCTTGTGCACCACGCCAGCAAAAATCGCGCTCTCCTGCTTCTGACGGCGCAGGCGAATGGCGCGCTGCAGGCCGGGGTTGCTGGCCACAATCTGACTGGCGGCGTTAACGGCGTCCGCGCTGATGTCGGTGCCGGTAAAGCGCCAGCCATACTCCGCGTGACCGATCAGCGGATAGATGCAGTTGGCGCCGCAGCCAATATCCATCACGTCGAGATCGCGCGGCAGCACGCCACCGTTATCGCTGGCCAGCAGATCCGCCAGGGCATGGATATAGTCAGCGCGGCCTGGTACCGGCGGCGTCAGATAGCCTTCCGGCAGCTGCCAGTTCAGGTTATAAAACAGTTTCAGCAGCGCCTGGTTCAGCAGCAGCACCGCGTGCGGATCGGCGAAATCAACCGACAGCTCACCGTAACCGTTGGGGCGCACTTTGTCCGCCAGCGGCGGATGCGCGGCAGTCAGGGCAGCAAAATCATAACGGCCCTGATGGCGGTTACGCGGATGAAAGAGCGCGGTAGCGGCAGGCTTGTTCATAGATTCTCCGGACATTAATGCGCGCGTAAGATACGCTGGATGACGGCAGCGCACAATCCGCCAGGAAAATTTAGTGCAACGAATTTAAATCTATTCTCCCTAAAACTGCATCCGCAATACTGCGTCCAGCCGCCAGCGCCGCCGGAACACGCAGTATAAAGGACGAATCAGGAGCGCAAATGCGTCAACGTTACACTTATCAGCCACGCAGTGGACACGGTCTGCCTCACGATCCGCTCAACGCCATCGTCGGCCCGCGCCCGATTGGCTGGGTCAGCTCGCAAAGCGCCAGCGGCCAGCGCAATCTGGCGCCCTATAGTTTCTTTAACTGTTTTAACTACCATCCGCCAATCATTGGTTTTGCCAGCAGCGGCTGGAAAGACAGCGTCAAGAACATCAGCGAAACCGGCGAGTTCGTCTGGAACCTGGCGACGCGTCCGCTGGCAGAAGCCATGAATGAGAGCTCCGCCTCGGTGCCGCCCGATCACGACGAGTTTGCCCTCGCCGGCCTGACGCCGCTGGCCGCTTCCCACGTTAACGTCAGCATGGTAGCGGAGAGCCCGGTCAACTTTGAGTGTCGCCTGACACAGCTGATTCGCCTGCAGGATGCACAGGGAGGCGAGCTGGAGAGCTGGCTGGTACTGGGCGAAGCGGTGGCGATTCACATCGATGAAGCGCTGCTGGAGAACGGCATCTATCAGACCGCCAAAGCGCAGCCAATTCTGCGCGCCGGCGGTCCTTCCGCCTATTACGCTATCAGCGAAGATCAGCGTTTTGATCTGGTGCGCCCGGACGCGCGCCGCGATTAAATCAGGACACTGGCGGCGCGATACATTGCGCCGCTAGCAGGCCAGCGTCTGTAACACCTTCACCGCCCGGGCTATCTCCGGTGCCAGCCAGCGATCCTCCTGCCAGGTGGCAACCTCAGCGCGCAGCGCGCGTAGCGCCCGGCCCGTGCCGCGGGCCAGCTGCGCCTCACCGTGAAAATCCAGCGCCTGCGCCGCCAGCAGGTACTCAATCGCCAGCACCTGCCAGAGGTTATTCAGCAGCCTGAGCAGCTTGAGCGCCGCGCCGGTACCGAGGCTGAGGTGATCCTCCTGCAGTCCCGAGGTGACGTAATTGTCCAGCACCGCCGGCTGCGCCAGCTGACGATTCTCCGCGCACAGGGAAGCCGCCACGTATTGCGCGATCATCATGCCGGAGTTGACGCCCGGCTGCGCCACCAGAAACGGCGGCAGCCCGCTGACCAGAGGATTGACCAGCCGATCCAGCCGGCGCTCGGCAATACTGCCGATCTCCGCCATGGCAATCGCCAGCAGATCGGCCGCCATGGCAACCGATTCGCCGTGCGGATTGGCCTGCGACACCACGCGCCAGTCGTCCGGCGTGCCCAGTACCAGCGGATTATCGGTGCAGGCGTTCAGTTCGATCTCAACCTGATGCGCTGCGTGGGCGAACTGATCGCGGCTGGCGCCGTGCACCTGCGGCATCGAACGCAGGCTGAGCGCATCCTGGGTGCGTATGCCGCAGCTCGCCGCCAGCAGCGGGCTGTCGCTCAGCAGCGCACGCAGACGCTGGCCGCTGTGCTGCATACCGGGGCTGGCTTTCAGCGCAATCACCTCGGCATCAAACGCCGCCAGCTGACCGCGCAGCGCTTCAAAGCTCATCGCGCCGGTGACATCCGCGCAATCCAGCAGCCGCGCCGCATCGTCCAGCGCCAGACAGCTCAGCCCGGTCATGCACGGCGTACCGTTGACCAGGCTCAGGCCCTCTTTGGCGCCGGGGCGATACGGCTGTAAACCGGCCAGCCGCAGCGCCTGCTCCGCCGGCATCACCTGTTGCTGGTACTCAACGTCGCCCACGCCAATCAGCGCCAGTCCGATATGCGCCATGTGGGTGAGATAACCGACTGAACCCTGCGACGGCACCTGCGGCGTGATCTGCTGATTGAGCAGCGCCAGCAGATGCTGCACCAGCGCCACCGAAACGCCGGATTTGCCGTGGCTATAGTTGGCGATGGCCGCACACAGAATGGCGCGCGTCTGCTCGCGCGTCAGCAGCGGACCGACGCCGCAGGCGTGGCTCAGCAACGTATTGCGTGACAGCTGGCTGAGCTGGTCTTCTGGCAGGGTGATGTTACACAGCGCCCCCAGCCCGGTGTTGATGCCATAGGCAATCTGACCGCTGGCAACGATCTGTTCGACGATCTCGCGACCGCGCGCAATGCGCTGCCAGGCGGCGGCGCTCAGCGTCAGTTCGGCGTTATGTCGCGCTACCTGTACCAGCGCCTGCCAGGTCAGCGGCGCATCGCCCCAGACGACGGTCATACTGGCTGCTCCGCGTGATGGCTCTGATGGCTGGAGATAAACTGCTTAAAGCGCGATGAACCGCTGGCGCCAAACATCGCTTCCGGCGTGCCCTCGCAATCAATGTTGCCCTGATGCATAAACACCACGCGATTAGAGACGTTGCGCGCGAAGCCCATCTCGTGCGTCACCACCAGCATGGTGCGCCCCTCTTCCGCCAGGCTGCGCATCACCTTCAGCACCTCGCCGACCAGTTCCGGATCGAGCGCCGAGGTTGGCTCATCAAACAGCATCACCTCCGGATCCATCGCCAGCGCGCGGGCAATCGCCACGCGCTGCTGCTGGCCGCCGGAGAGCTGCGCCGGATAAAAATCCTTGCGGTTAAGCAGCCCGACGCGATCCAGCAACTGCTCTGCCTGGGCGATACAACTCTTTTTGTCGCGCTTCAGCACATAGTGCGGACCTTCAATCACGTTCTGCAGCACCGTCATGTGCGACCACAGATTGAAGCTTTGAAACACCATGCCCAGCCGCGAGCGCAGGCGTTCGATCTGCTTAGGATTCGCCGCCAGCTGATGACCGCGCGCGTGGCGCTTCATTTCAATGGTTTCGCCGCCGACGCTCACCACGCCAGCATCCGGCGTCTCCAGCAGATTGATGCAGCGCAGCAAGGTACTTTTGCCCGAGCCGCTGGCACCGAGAATTGAAATAACATCGCCCTGATGCGCCTGCAGTGAGATGCCTTTGAGCACCTCCATAGCGCCAAAGGATTTATGGATATCAGTGGCGGACAAGGTGACTGGTGAAGTGGAATGCATATTACTCTCCGGCAAGCGGTTTAACGGCGGGCAGCGGCTTTTTTTCAGCGCGGTGCACCGGGGTCAGACGGCGCTCTAACAGCGCGTACAGCTGGACGATAATAAAGTTGAGAATCAGGTAGATCGCCGCAGCGCAGACAAACACTTCCATAGTGCGATAGGTACGCTGGATGATCTGCTGCGCCACGCCGGTGACATCCCACACCGTGACCAGGCTGGCGAGCGCGGTGGACTTCACCAGCAGAATCGCCTCGGTGGAGTACGCCGGCAGCGCATAGCGCAGCATGATCGGCGCGATGATGCGGCGCAGCAGCAGCCAGCGTGACATGCCGCAGGCCAGCCCGGCTTCGACCTGACCTGCCGGCACCGCCAGCAGCGCACCGCGCAGGATCTCAGCGGTGTAAGCGGCGGTACACAGCGACAGCGCCAGCACCGCGCAGATAAACGGCTCGCGCAGAAACGGCCAGACGAAGCTGTGGCGAATCACGCCAAACTGGCCGAGCCCGTAGTAGATGAGAAACAGCTGAATCAGCAGCGGCGAGCCGCGAAACACCAGAATATAGCCGCGGGCAAAACCGCTCAGCAGCCGCCAGCGGCTCATGCGCAGCGCCAGAATGCCCAGCGCCAGCAGCCCGCCGCAGACAAAGGCGCTGATAAACAGCCCGAGCGTCACCGGCAGCGCCGCGCTCAGCTTAAGAAAAGTGTCGGCAAGAAAAGCGAAGTCGATCATGCTGCTGCTCCTTAGTGCTGTGCCGCAGTGCGACTTTGCCATGCGCGGCCGAGGCGCGATTCCGCGCGGCGAAACGCATGGTTCGACAGCAGTGTCAGCAGCAGATAGCAGCCACCGCCAATCAGGTAAAAGGTGAAGTAATCGCGCGTTGAACCGGCCGCCACCTGGCTGGCGCGCATCAGCTCGACGATGCCGGTCACTGACACCAGCGCCGAATCTTTCAGGCTCATCTGCCAGACGTTGGACATCCCCGGCAGCGCGTAGCGCACAATCTGCGGGACGAGGATGCGCTGGGCGACACGCCAGCGCGGCATCCCGATGGCTACCGCCGCTTCGACTTCGCCCTTGGCCAGCGCCAGGCGCGCAGCGCGATACACTTCACCCTGATAGGATCCGGAGATGAGCCCGATAGCCAGCGCGCCAATCAGGAACGGCGGCGCTTCAATAAAGCCGTCAGCACCAAACAGCTGGCCGACCAGCGTGATCAACCCCGATCCACCGAAGTAGAACAGGTAGATCACCAGCAATTCCGGGATGCCGCGAAACACCACCGAATAGCTTTCACCCAGCCAGCGCAGCCAGCGCTGGTGCGAGAGTTTCGCCGCCGCCACGCCGGAACCGACCACGGCGCCGATCATCAGCGCCGCCAGCGACAGCAGCAGCGTGGTACCGGCGGCGCTCAGGATCAGGCGACCCCAGCCATCTGCACCAAAACTCAGCAGGCTCATCATCTTTCACCTCACTTACGGCGTTACGTCAGTTTTAAACCACTTCTCGCTCAGCTTTTTCACCGTGCCGTCCGCCAGCGCAGCGTGAATGGCGGCATCGAGTTTGGCCTTCAGATCGTTATCAGCCATGCGCACGCCCATCGCTTCGCCTTCCCCCCAAATCGGACCGCCCAGCTGCGGGCCGCTGAACGTCAGGTTGCTGTTCTCTTTTCGCGCCAGCATCGACTGCGCGAAGGTCACGTCATCAAACACCGCATCGATGCGACCTGCCTGCAGATCGAGAATCGCATCCGCCGAAGCGGTGTATTCGCGCACGTCGGCCACATCTTTGAAGTATTTATCGATAAACGGCGTATACACGGTGCCGGAGGCAATGCCGATGGTTTTGCCCTTGAGCGCCGCCTTCAGCGGGGCGATGGCCGCATTGATGGCCGCCTCGTCGTCGTGCAGTTTGATGATGTTCTTATCGGCCGGCAGCAGCGGGTTATCTTTGCTGGTAATGAAGGTCGCCGGTGTTGACGCGTACGGCGTGGTGAAGTTGACCACTTTTTTCCGGTCCGGCGTAATCACAATCGCATCCATGATGACGTCATATTTCCCGGCGTTCAGTCCGGCAATCATTCCGTCCCAGTTCTGCACCACCAGCTTGCACTGAATGCTCATGCGCTTGCAGAGATCTTCCATCAGTTCAGGTTCGAAGCCGCCCAGCTTGCCGCCCGGCAGCGTCAGGTTCCACGGCTCATAGCTGCCTTCAGTGGCGATGGTGATGGATTTCCACTCTTTAGCCTCGGCAGCCACGCCGGCCAGCATCAGGCTGGCAAACAGCGTGGTAAGGCAAAAACGGCGAAACGGGGCACGGTGTGTCATACGTCTTCTCCTGGTGGTTAACAAATCTGGCTGTCTCTGTTGGCTGATACAGCGCAAATGACATTTCATGTATATACAAGTTAGCCTGCGGCAGATCATTGTCGGCATAAGCTTTTTGTGAGCCAGCCAGAATAAATAGTCATCATTGCCGCGCGGTCTTTACTTGTACATACAAGCTAGCAAGGGCTGTGCCAGATCGGCAAAGACGGTAAACGGAGGGGATCGGCGTCAGGCGGACCGCGTCGTGCACCCTTTCAGGGCAGGGGTTGCACAGCATTGGGGAGTGAGGCAGCGGTTGTACATCCGCCACATGAGAAACGGGGTCACCGTGATGGCGACCCGCATCAATTAAACGACTTTCCCCGCCTGCAGAAACGCCTGCAGCAGCGGCTTCAGCACATGCTGCAACCGCGTGGCGCGATCCTGCTGCCAGGCAAACGGCGGCGCCTCATCCATGTAATTCTGCTGCGCCAGCTCCAGCTGCACCGCCTGCACGCCCTGCGCTGGCTGGCCGTAAGCGCGCGTGATGTAGCCGCCTTTGAAGCGTCCATTCACCACCCAGCTGTAGTCGCTTTGCGCGGCGCACACCTGCTCAATCGCCGCGATGCTGGCCGCCGAACAGCTGGCGCCATCGTTGGTGCCGATGTTCAGATCCGGCAGCTGGCCGTCGAACAGGCGCGGAATCACCGAAGCGATGGAGTGCGCATCAAACAGCAGCGCATAGCCATGTTCGGTTTTTAACCGCGCCAGCTCCTGCTGAATCTGCTGATGATAGGGCTGCCAGATAGTCTCCAGATAGCGCTGACGCGCCGCGCTGTCCGGCGTCATGCCGGGTTTGAAGGTTGGCGTGCCATCAAACAGCGTCTCCGGATAGAGCCCGGTGGTGGCCGTGCTGTACAGCGGCTGGTTGTCCGGCGGACGGTTGAGATCGATCACGAAGCGCGAGTAGTGCCCGATCAGCACGCTGGCACCGAGGTCGCGCACAAAGTCGTACAGCAGCGGAATATGCCAGTCGGTATCCGGCAGGCCGCGCGCGGCCTCGCTCAGCCCGGCGTCAACCTCCGGCGTCAGTTGGGTACCGGCATGCGGAATACTGACCAGCAGCGGCAGCTTACCGGCGGTGAAATGAAAAGGGGTCATTGCGCTTCTCCACGATAGATAACCTGGCACGGCAGTTCGCCGCCCAGCCAGTAAACCAGCTCAGCCGGGCGAGCCAGCGGCCAGTGGACAAAATTGGCTACTTTGCCTGGCTCCAGCGAGCCGTGCGTGGCCTGCAGGCCTAGCGCCTTCGCGCCCCACAGCGTGACGCCGGCCAGCGCTTCCTCCGGCGTCAGGCCAAACAGCGTACAGCCCATGTTCAGCATCAGCCGCAGCGACAGCGCCGGTGACGTGCCCGGATTGGCATCGCTGGCCAGCGCCATCGGCACGCCGTGCTGGCGGAACAGTTCGACCGGCGGACGCTGCGTCTCGCGCAGCAGATAGAACGCTCCGGGCAGCAGTACCGCCACCGTGCCATGTTCCGCCATCGCGCGCGCATCCTGCTCGGTGGCGTATTCGAGGTGATCGGCAGAGAGCGCACCATAGCGCGCCGCCAGTGCGGCACCGCCGAGTGCCGACAACTGTTCAGCGTGCAGCTTCACCGGCAGGCCGAGCGCTTTGGCGGCATCAAATACCGCGCTCACCTGCTGCGGTGACAGCGCCAGGTGTTCGCAAAACGCGTCGACCGCATCCGCCAGCCCTTCCGCTTTCACCCGCGGCAACAGGCGCTGGCAGATAATATCAATCCAGCCCTGCGGGTTATCCCTGAACTCTGGCGGGAAGCCGTGCGCCGCCAGGCAGGTGGCCTGCACATCGGCAGGCACCGACTGCGCCAGCTCGCGGATAGCGCGCAGCAGAGTGAGCTCGCTCTCTTCGTCCAGCCCGTAGCCGGATTTAATCTCCACCGTGGTAACGCCTTCGGCCAGCAGGCGATCGAGCCGCCAGCGCGCTGACGCCACCAGCTGCTGCTGGCTGGCCGCGCGCGTGGCGCGCACCGTCGACAGGATGCCGCCGCCCTGCGCGGCGATCTCCGCATAGCTCACGCCGTTGAGCCGCTGTTCGAACTCCTGGCTGCGATCGCCGCCAAACACCAGATGCGTGTGGCAATCCACCAGACCGGGCGTAATGATGCCGCCGTCAAACTGCTGCTGCCGGCGCGGGGCAAAGTCCGGTAACGCGCTGCGCGGGCCGACCCACACCAGCTCGCCGTTATCCACCGCCACGGCGCCATCCTCAATCAGGTTATAGCGACCGTCACGCATGGTGACCACATCGGCCCCCAGCCACAGGCTGTCGATCTGTTTACTTGCCATCCCACTCCCCTTTTGTCTGGCGATTTACACTGCGCCTCAAAGTATGTATATGTATATACAACTTTCCGCCATTGAGGATCAACCATGGCAGTTTATTTTGCCCCACGCGCACGGCTGGCCGACGGCTGGCAGGAAAACGTGCTGATCGCAACCGACGATCAGGGATTTATTCGCGCCCTTACCGCCGACAGTACGCCCGGTGACGCCGTGCGCCTGGCCGGCCCGGTGATTCCGGCGATGGCCAACCTGCATTCCCATGCCTTCCAGCGCGCCATGGCCGGGCTGGCGGAAGTGGCAGGCGATCCGCAGGACAGCTTCTGGACGTGGCGCGATCTGATGTACCGCATGGTGCAGCGCCTGTCGCCTGAGCAGGTCGGTGCCATCGCCACCCATCTCTACATTGATATGCTCAAGGGCGGCTACAGCCAGGTGGCGGAATTTCACTATCTGCATCACGATCCGCACGGCCAGCCCTATGCCGACGATGCGATGCTGCAACAGCTGATGCAGGCAGCACACACCGCCGGTATCGGCCAGACGCTGCTGCCGGTGCTGTACAGCTACAGCGGCTTCGGTGCGCAGCCAGCCAGCGACGGTCAGCGACGCTTTATTCAGCACACCGATGCCTATCTGCAACAGCAGCAGCGCGTCGCGCAGTGGAGCGCGCAGCAGCCGCTGATCAACCACGGCCTGTGTTTCCACTCGCTGCGCGCGGTGAGCGAAGCCCAGATGCATGAGGTGCTGGCCGCCAGCGCTGCGCATCTGCCGGTACACATTCACGTTGCTGAGCAGGAAAAAGAGGTTAATGACAGTCTGGCATGGAGCGGCGAACGGCCGGTGGCGTGGCTGTATAATCGCTTTGCCGTTGATGCGCGCTGGTGCCTGATTCATGCCACCCATCTCGATCAGCAGGAGGTGGCGCGCATGGCGGACAGCGGTGCCATTGCCGGGCTGTGTCCCACCACCGAAGCCAATCTCGGCGACGGCATCTTCCCGGCGGTGGAGTACATCGGGCGCGGCGGGCGCTGGGGCATTGGCTCCGACAGCCACGTTTCGCTCAGTGCGCTGGAGGAGCTGCGCTGGCTGGAGTATGGCCAGCGGCTGCGCGATCGTCGCCGCAACCGCATCACGCTAACCGATCAACCCTCGGTCGGCGATCTGCTGTGGCAGCAGGCGGCGCAGGGCGGCGCGCAGGCCTGTGGCATTGCCAGCGGTGAGCTGGCGGTGGGCAAACGCGCCGACTGGCTGGTGCTGGAAGAGGATGCGCTGCTGGCCAGCGTCAGTTCCGCCGCGCTGCTCAATCGCTGGCTGTTTGCCGGCAGCAGCCAGCAAATTCGTGACGTGTTTGTTGCCGGACAGCCGGTGATTCAGCAAGGCCACCACGCGGCAGAAGAAGCGGCCGCCGCTGGCTTTGCCCGGGCAATGCGGGCGCTGCAATGATCGCGCGCTTTGACTACGCGCAGCTGCCGGTCAGCCGCTGGCGCAACGGCGGCGGGGAAACGCGCGAAATTATCAGCTATCCGCCGGGCGCAGCAGAGTTCGGCTGGCGCGCCAGCATCGCCACCATCGACGCCGACGGGCCGTTCTCGCCCTTCCCCGGCGTCGATCGGGTAATTACCCTGCTTCAGGGCGATAGCGTGCTGCTGCGCTGTGAACAGGCCGAACAGCCATTGCTGCCCCATCAGCCGTGGGCCTTTCCCGGCGAATGGGCGATAGAGGCGCAGGTCAGCGGCAGCTGTCAGGACTTTAACATCATGACGCGGCGCGACGCCTGGCGCGCGGCGGTAAGCGTAGAGCAGCAGACGGTCAGCAGCCTGCATGGCGTGGCGTATGTGCTGGCCGGTACATGGCGCAGCAGTGCGGGTGAGACGCTGCAGGCGCAGCAGGGAATGTGGTGGCTGCAGGAGCAGCAGCAGCTGGTGCCGCAAACGGCAGAGGCCAGCCTGCTGTTTATCGCGCTTAGCCGTGTCCCCTGAAGCGGCCCAGCAATTTGTAGCGTGAGCCTGGATAGAGCAGGCGCGCATAGGTGACGATTTTGTTGTCGCTCCACGTCTGGCGGCGGATAAGCAGGCACGGCTCGTGCTCGTCCAGCGCCAGATGCTTACGCTGGCGCAAATCCGGCAGTACCGCTTCAACGATATGCTCACCGGCAGTCAGCGGGGCGACGCGCATCAGATAGGTATACGGCGTCAGGCTGTGGTAATCCTGGCTGAGGTAGTCAGGCGCGACCAGCGGATTGACCAGACGATCTTCCAGCTGCACCGGCAGCTCATTTTCGTAGTGCACGATCAGCGAATGATACAGCGTCTGGCCGGTGGAGAGTCCCAGCACCGCCGCCTGTTCCGGATCGGCCTTCATCTGACCTATCGAGAGAATTTTGCAGCTGTGCGTATGGCCGCGCTGGGCAATTTCATCGGCGATGTTATGCACTTCCAGCATTGCGGTGTAGCCCTTCATCTCCGCGACAAAGGTCCCGACGCCCTGCATGCGCACCAGAAACCCTTCGCTGGTGAGTTCGCGCAGCGCACGGTTGATGGTCATGCGGCTGACGCCCAGTTCATTGACCAGCTCGCTCTCCGACGGCACCCGCTGGTTGGCTTTCCAGTGACCTTCCCGGATCTGGCTGACGATTGCCTGCTTAACGCGCTGGTAAATGGGCGCGGGTTCATCCCCCATCGCTGCCGCCAGCTGTGCGATTGCCGTTTGCTCCGCCATTTCCTGTTCCTTTTCCGAATGATGTGTGAAGTTTACTGTCTCGCCGCCTAAATGTATATACATCCAATGGTGCATAGCCTGCTTGCGTGGTGCAGTTGCCGCCCGCTTTTGGTGCAGCGTACCAGGCTGGAGGTTGCCGCGCCCGCATTGCGGCACGTTTCACAGAATACGATCAATCTGGCACAGCGCTTGCTACTTGTATAGACAAGATTAGACACTTATGCTTCACTCACAACACTTATAGCGCCCCTGGCGGATGCCATCGCAACTTACGCTCCGCCACAACGTGGCAGATCACTTGTATAGACAGGAGTAGACTATGTCAGGTTCGGTTCAGGCAATTCGCCTCGTTCCCGGTGAAGTGGACCTCGCCACCTTACGCCGTATTTATCAGGAGAAGGTGACGCTGCAGCTGGCAGAGGAAGCGCGGGCGGATATTGACCGCGCACGTGAAACCGTCGAGGCCATCGTCGCCTCCGGCAAGGTGGTGTACGGCATCAACACCGGCTTCGGCAAGCTGGCGCAAACGCAGATCCCCGCCGAACGCCTGGCGGAACTGCAGCGTAACCTGGTGCTGTCACACAGCGTCGGCCTCGGCGATCTGCTGCCGGACAACGTCACCCGCCTGGTGGTCGCCAGCAAAATCATTAGCCTGGCACGCGGCCACTCGGGCATCCGCATGGAACTGATTGACGCGCTGCTGGCGCTGTTCAACGCCGGCGTGATGCCGTGCATCCCGGCGAAGGGATCGGTTGGCGCGTCCGGCGATCTGGCGCCGCTGGCGCACCTCTCCCTGATGCTGCTCGGTGAAGGCCAGGTGCGCATTGACGGCCATCTGGTGCCTGCCAGCGAAGGCCTGGCCCGCGTCGGCCTGCAGCCGATTGTGCTGGGGCCAAAAGAGGGTCTGGCGTTGCTCAACGGCACCCAGGTCTCTACCGCGCTGGCGCTGCGTGGGCTGTTTGAAGCCGAAAATCTGTTTGCTGCCGGGCTGATGGCCGGCGCGCTGTCGCTGGAAGCAATTAAAGGCTCGGTTAAACCGTTTGATGCACGCATCCATCAGGCGCGCGGCCAGCACGGGCAGATTGCCGTCGCCGCTGCGGTAGCGACGCTGCTCGAAGGCAGCGAAATTCTCAGTTCGCACAGCAACTGCGGACGCGTGCAGGATCCCTATTCGATCCGCTGCGTACCGCAGGTGATGGGCGCCTGTCTCGATAACCTCAGCCACGCCGCGCGCGTGCTGCAGATTGAAGCCAACGCCGCTTCTGACAACCCGCTGGTCTTCAGCGACAGCGGCGACGTGATCTCCGGCGGTAACTTCCACGCCGAGCCGGTGGCCTTTGCCGCCGACATCATCGCGCTGGCGATTGCCGAAGTCGGTGCCATCTCCGAACGCCGCCTGGCGCTGCTGCTCGATACCGGCCTCTCCGGCCTGCCGCCCTTCCTGGTGCGCGACGGCGGCGTGAACTCGGGCTTCATGATTGCGCAGGTTACCGCTGCCGCGCTGGCCTCGGAGAACAAATCGCTGGCGCACCCGGGCAGCGTCGACAGCCTGCCGACCTCAGCCAATCAGGAAGATCACGTATCGATGGCTACCTACGCGGCACGCCGCCTGGGCGAGATGTGCTTCAACACCGCTGCCGTGGTCGGCATTGAAGCGATGGCGGCGGCGCAGGGCATCGACTTCCACCGCCCGCTGCAAAGCTCTGCCGCGATCGAACAGGAGATGAGCCGCATTCGTGCGCAGGTCGCCTTCCTCGATCAGGACCGTTTACTGGCGCCGGACATTGATGCCATGCGCCTGTGGGCCAGCAGTTACGTCTGGCCTGAAACCCTTACTGCGCTGCTGCCAAGCCAGCGTTCTACTGCTAATTAAGGAACCGATGATGAGCGAAACTTTGACTCAGGCTGTTGCCCGTGAAATCCGTGCGCCGCGCGGTAATGAACTGCACTGCGCCAACTGGCTGATTGAAGCGGCATACCGCATGATTCAGAACAACCTCGATCCTGACGTGGCCGAACGCCCGGAGGATCTGGTGGTGTATGGCGGAATAGGCAAAGCCGCGCGCAACTGGGCGTGCTTTGAGCAGATTCTGCGCTCGCTGCGTGCGCTGCAGCCGGAAGAGACGCTGCTGATTCAGTCCGGCAAGCCGGTCGGTGTGTTCCGCACCCATGCCGATGCGCCGCGCGTACTGCTGGCCAACTCCAACCTGGTGCCGCACTGGGCGACGTGGGATCACTTCCACGAACTGGATAAGGCCGGGCTGATGATGTATGGCCAGATGACCGCCGGTTCATGGATCTATATCGGCGCGCAGGGTATCGTGCAGGGCACCTTTGAAACCTTCGCTGAAGCCGGTCGCCAGCACTACAACAGTGACCTGACGGGCCGCTGGATCCTCACCGCCGGTCTGGGCGGCATGGGCGGCGCGCAGCCGCTGGCGGGCGTGCTGGCCGGTGCCTGCGTGCTGGCGATTGAGTGCCAGGAGTCGCGCATCGATTTCCGTCTGCGCACCCGCTACCTCGACCATAAAGCCTACAGCCTGGATGAGGCGCTGGCGCTGATCAAAGACGCCACCGAAGCCGGCCAGGCGATCTCCGTGGGTCTGCTGGGCAACGCGGCCGAGCTGGTCCCGGAACTGGTGCAGCGCGCGAAAGCGGGCGGCATGAAGCCTGACATCGTGACCGATCAGACCTCCGCGCACGACCCGATCAACGGCTATCTGCCGGTGGGCTGGGACGTGGCGCGCTGGGAAGCCGAGCGCGTCAGCAATCCGAAAGCAGTAGAGAAAGCGGCACGCGCCTCCATGGCGCAGCACGTGCAGGCGATGCTCGACTTCCACCACATGGGTGTGCCGACCGTGGATTATGGCAACAATATTCGTCAGGTAGCGCTGGATGAAGGGGTGAAAAACGCCTTTGATTTCCCGGGCTTTGTGCCGGCGTATATTCGTCCGCTGTTCTGCGAGGGCAAAGGCCCGTTCCGCTGGGTGGCGCTCTCGGGCGATGCGGAAGATATCTATAAAACCGACGCCAAACTGAAAGAGCTGTTCCCGGATCACAAAAACCTGCACCGCTGGCTGGATATGGCGCAGGAGCGCATCGCCTTCCAGGGCCTGCCGGCGCGTATTTGCTGGCTGGGGCTGGGCGAGCGTCATAAAGCGGCGCTGGCATTCAATGAGATGGTGCGCAACGGCGAGCTGAAAGCGCCGATCGTGATTGGTCGTGACCACCTCGACTGCGGCTCGGTGGCGTCACCTAACCGTGAAACCGAGGCGATGAAGGATGGCTCGGATGCGGTGTCAGACTGGCCGCTGCTGAACGCGCTGCTGAACACCGCCGGCGGAGCCACCTGGGTGAGCCTGCATCACGGCGGCGGCGTCGGTATGGGCTTCTCGCAGCATTCCGGGGTGGTGATCGTCTGTGACGGTACGGCTGAAGCGGATGCGCGCCTTGGTCGCGTACTGTGGAACGACCCGGCCACCGGCGTGATGCGTCATGCCGATGCGGGTTACGAGCTGGCGCAGACCTGCGCAGAGCAGCACGGTCTCAATTTGCCGATGCTGAAGTAGTTCCAGGTGCGCATCAATGCGCACCCTACGGGATGTTACCATGGCTGGGCAATGCCGCAATGTCGGTCTGTTAAGCCTTAACACTGCTCGCAAAGATTGCACTGTGCAAGGTCGGCATTCATGCCGACCTTGCCCCATCCCCTTATGCTAATCCGCTATAGCCTATAGCCAAATTATTCCTTTCCACGATAGACGCCCCCCACGCTTACCACTACAGTGGACACTTAACTTCCCGCGTCGGAGATTGCGCAGCTGACGCTGCTGATGGAGCCTTACCTTATGAGCCTGCCTGCTGTCCTGCTGGAAAACGCCCTCACCTGGCGTCGTCAGTTACATCAACACCCTGAACTGGGTTACCAGGAGCAGCAGACCAGCGAGCTGGTGGCCCAGGTGCTGACCGATGCCGGACTGCAGGTGTTTCGCGGCCTCGCCGGCACTGGCGTGATCGGCACGCTGGAAAACGGTCCCGGTCCGGTCATCGGGCTGCGCGCCGATATGGATGCCCTGCCGATCACCGAAAAAGGCGAGCCGCAGTGGAAATCGAGCCGGCCTGGCGTGATGCACGCCTGCGGTCACGATGGCCACACCGCGATACTGCTGGCCGCAGCCTGTCAGCTGGCCGCCACGCGTAATTTCAAAGGTACGGTACACTTCCTGTTTCAGCCGGCCGAAGAGAATCTCGGTGGTGCGCGCAAAATGGTGGAGGAAGGTCTGTTTCAGCGCTTCCCGATGGATGCCGTGTACGCGATGCACAACTGGCCGGGATTGCCGGTGGGATCGCTGGCGGTAAATCCGGGCGCGATGATGGCATCGCTGGATTCGTTTGAGATTACGCTGCACGGCAAAAGCTGCCATGCGGCGATGCCGGAAAGCGGTGCCGACCCGATGGTGGTCGCCGCCGAGCTGATTCTGGCGCTGCAAACCATCCCGTCGCGCCGCCTGTCACCGCTGGCGTCGGCGGTGGTCAGCGTCACCCAGATTCACGGTGGCGAGGCCATTAACGTCATTCCGGAGCAGATCACGCTGCGCGGTACGGTGCGATGTCTGCAGACCGACGTGCGCAATCGCGTGCGCGGTCTGATTGAAGATTTTGTCACCACCCTGCCGCGCCCATTTAGCGTCAGCGGCGAGATTCACTGGTATCCCGGCTATCCGGTTACCGCCAACCATGTCGCCCCGGCGGAGCAGGTGCGTGACGTGGCGTGCCAGCTGCTGGGTGAACAGCAGGTGCACTGGCAGGTTAACCCGTCGATGGCGTCTGAAGATTTCGCCTGCATGCTGGAAGCCTGTCCCGGCGCCTATTTCTGGCTCGGCGCTGACGGTGCCACGCCTTCAGCCCCGCTGCACAATGCCAACTATGATTTCAACGATGCGCTGCTGCCGATTGGTATTACGTTCTGGCAGCAACTGGTGGAGAGCGTACTGATTAAACGCTGATGGCGCTGCTCAGCAAGCCATTTCAGCTGCGCAGGCGTGCCCCCCTGCGCAACCGCTGCGGTGACCGCCGTCACCGCCCAGGTTTCTCGTGCATGGCCAGCCGGGCAGCCCGGTTAAATCCCCACCTGCTGTAACCGCGTTTCGGCATCGGCCATTGTTGCGGCTTCACCGGTCGCCACCAGACAGCACGCCAGCTGCAGGCGCAGCGCCTGCGGCACCGCGCGTTCACCGGCCAGCACCTGGCGGATCCACGCTGCGGTATCCTGGGCGCCTTTGCTCTCTGCTAACGCCAGCGCGACCTCTGGCTGCCGCTCGACCCACACTTCCGCTTCTGCGCCGGCACCGCGAATATAATTAATCGCCGGGCAGCGCTGCGGATTGGCATAGACCTCACCTTCAGTGCCGTTCAGCAGAATGGCCGGTGCATCGATATCCTGGAAGAATTTCCCCACGCGCGGCACATATTCCGGATGCGACACGCTCGCCAGCCGCAGCGCGGCGCGTTCGGCAAACGGCGTCGCCAGCTTGGCCAGCGTGTGCGCGCTGTTGCGCACGCCCATGCGCCAGCGCAGCGCCAGCTGTTTAGCCATTGGCGCACATAAATCATCGATGGTGATGAACGCCAGCTCGCCAGCGTCGAGTTTCGCCTGCGCCTGTTGCGCGCTGGTCACCGGCGCAATATCCAGCGCCGCCAGCACCGCTTCGCTGGTCACGCGGGTTGGGTCGTCGCTAACGCCGTGCAGCAACACCGAAAAACCGAGCTTCACCAGCAGCAGCGCCAGCAGCGGCGTCAGGTTGCCCTGGCGACGCGCGCCGTTATAGCTGGGAATGACGATGGGCATCGGACGCTGTGCCGGGGCCTGCAGCCGCATCATGCGCTGTTGCATCGCGTGGTAGAAGCCGCGCATCTCTGCTTCCCCTTCGCCTTTGATGCGCAGCGCAATCAGCACGCCACCCAGTTCGAGATCCGGCACCTCGTCCGCCAGCATCGCGCTGTAAAGCGCCACGGCAGTGTCAAAGTCGATATCGCGTGCGTGATTCTTGCCGCGGCCAATCTCTTTAATGATCTTATTCAGTTCCATCATACTTCCCGCTTCCAGGGCGCGCCGTCACCCGGCGGCCAACAATCGTGCATCCGGCTGTTGCCGCATACTCAGGATTTCTTGCTGCGCTTCGCCGGTTTGTCCGCTTCCGGCACCGGCGGTTGTTCAATCGGAAACACCGGCAGCGCGGCCAGCAGGCGGCTGCCGTAGGTTTTGCTCAGCAGCCGGCGATCGTAAATGACGATTTCACCAAAACACTGATGGCTGCGGATCAGACGCCCGACCTGCTGGATCAGCGTAAACGATGCGCTGGGTAAACTTTGTACTTCAAACGGGTAGCGTTTGAGGCTCTTCAGCCACTCCCCTTCGGTCAAAATTACCGGACTGTCCACCGGCGGAAAAGCAATTTTATGGATGTGCACCTGCGACAACAGATCGCCTTTCAAATCGAGCCCTTCGGCAAAAGATTGCAGGCCAACCAGAATGCTGCTTTGTCCGGCGGTCACCCGTTGCCGGTGAAGCTCCACCAGCCGTGAACGCGGCTGATCGCCCTGCACCAGCATCGACAGACGCAGCTCCGGCACCAGGCTGACAAACTGCTGCATCGCCCGTCCGCTGGCAAACAGCACCAGCACGCCTTTATGCTGCTGCGCCTGCATTTGCTGGCGGAAGAAGCGCGCCATCTCAGCGATGTGCTCCGCTTCATTGGCCAGCAGCGGCTCATAGCGCATTTGCGGGATGATCAGCTTGCCCTGATCGACATGGTTAAACGGCGAGTCGAGTGCCACAAAGCGGTCGCCGGCCTTTTGGTTCAGGCCGGACATCTCCTGCAGGCGATTAAAGCTGTTTAGCGAACGCAGCGTAGCCGAGGTCACCACCACGTGCGGGATTTTGCGCCACAGCAGCTTTTCCAGCTGGTCGCTGACGCGAATCCCGGCGCAGTGAAACAGCAGATGCGCCTGGCCGTCACGAATTTCACGCGTCACCCATTTCGACACCGGCGCGTTGGACGCTTTTTCCATCGCCGCCAGCCGCCACAGTTTGCTGATGGATTCAAACCAGCCGAAGTGGCGATTGAGCTGCAGGATGGCTTTGTGCAGCCGCATGATATCGGCCTTGCCGGTCTGTTCGCCCAGCTCGTTGAGCAGCCCTTCGCTCAGGCCACGCAGCGCATCACTCAGCTTAAACAGCCGCGCGCACAGGGTCAGCAGTTCTGGCGGCAGCTCACCGAGCACAAAGCGAAACTCGCCTGGCTGATTGTCGCGCGGCAGCAGAGGATTGAGCGCGTTGCACAGAGTCTGCAGCTGCTCGCGCATCTCATCACAGTGCCCTTTCAGACGCTCGGGATTGCTCAGCGGCGGCGGGGATTTCGGCCGGAACTGCGCCATGATGGTCTCCACCAGCCGCACAAACAGATCGAGCTGCAGGCTGCTCCAGCCCGGCGTGATCTCCGCGCTCATCTCCAGCGCATCACGCGCCACTTCCGGCAGATGGTGCCCTTCATCCAGCACCAGCATCAGGTGTTTGGCCGGCGGCAGCACCGACTCGTTCTCCATCGCCGCCATCACCAGCGCATGGTTCGCCACCACCACATCGGCCTGCTCGATTTCGCGTCGCGCCACAAAGAACGGGCATTCGCGATACCAGCGGCAGTGGTGTGCCAGGCAGTTCGCTTTATCAGTGGAGAGGCGCTGCCACAGGCTGTCGTCAATCGCCACGTCGCTGTGATCGCGCAGGCCATCCCACTTATAGCTGCTGAGGTCTTTCTCCAGCCGCGCGCAGAATTTCTGCTCCTCTTTCGAACCGGTCACCGCCTGTTCGTCGAGATACAGCAACAGATCACCCTGCTGATCGTCCGTGGCTGCCAGCGCGGTCAGGTTGCGCGGACAGACATAGCGCCCGCGACCAAAAGCCGCGGTGAAAGTGAGGTCAGGAATAATTTTCTTTAATAGCGGCAGATCTTTGCTGAAGATCTGATCCTGCAGCGCCACGTTGGCGGTGCTGATGACTAAACGTTTCTCTTCGGCGCGGCTGACCGCAATGCCGGGAATCAGGTAGGACAGGGTTTTGCCGACGCCGGTGGGCGCCTCAATGGCCAGATGGCGACCCTCGTCACCGGCCAGACTCTTCGCCACTTCGGCGATCATCTGGCGCTGCGGCGCGCGCGGGATAAAGTCAGGAACCTGCTGCTGCAGCGCCTTATACCATTGCGCAATCTGGCTTTTTATCGCTGCTGTCAGGGCCATAGTGAATACTGTTGGTTAAACCGGCCTGTATTTTTACACAGTATTGCCGCAGCGTCAGCTTTCGCGCTCAGTTTTTCGCGCTGGATTCAGAATTTCGCGCATCGCGCGGATCAGCGGCTCGCGCGCGCGGCCGCGCCGGAAGGCGAACGAAAACGGCGCGCGAAAGTGAAAATGGTGGGGCAGCAGGCGCAGCAACTGGCCCTGCTGCTCGCGGCTGCGCGCGTAATGCTCGGGCAAAAAGCCAATATAGCGCCCGGAGAGAATCAGCGTCAGCTGCGCTTCAATGCTCTCCACCGAGGCGGTGCTATGGCGGAAACCGCGCTTGTTCAGCTCCTGCTGGTTCCAGTAGCGCCGCGTTACCATGCCGGTCTGCTGCACGCGACGCACATCCGCATCGCCCTGCGCCAGCGCATGTTGCGGACTGCAGTACAGCCACTGCTGCTCCTCGTACAGCGGCAGCGTCACCAGATTGCTGGCGCGCAGCGGAAAGTGTCCGATGGCCAGGTCGAGCCGATCTTCCAGCACCTGCTGCTGCAGTTCGTTGGGCTCGCACACGCTGAGGGTGAGAAACACCGCCGGAAAGCGCTGATTAAAACGGGCGATAACCGCCGGCAGATCCAGCGTGCTGTCGGTGACGGTGGCGTCGACCACGCCGAGCGCAAACGTGCCGCCCTGCGCGCTTTTCAGCGTCTCCACCTGCGACTGCCAGCCGCTCAGGGTCGCCAGCATTTCCCGGGTATAGGCGTAGAACTGTTCGCCTTTGCTGGTCAGCGCAAAGCCTGCGCGCCCGCGCTGGCACAGTATAAAGCCCAGCTGGCCTTCCAGTTCGCTCATGTAGGCGCTGATGGCCGGCGTGGTCATGTTCAGCGCCTGCTGCGCACGCGAATAGCCCTGGTTTTCCACCACGCTGGCGAACACCTGCAGCAGTTTCAGATTGGGTAAGGTTGGCACCGCACTTCCTTCAGGGATTGCTGACAATAGTTAATGAATCGCTGAAGTGATTATCGGCTGACAGGGATTTTTTCTGCAAGCCGCTTTGGCGATGATGCAGTCATTCCCTGAAAAAGAGAGCTTTCGCTATGTCGCAACAAAATTTGCTGTTCCCGGCGCGCGTGCTGCGTGGTGCGGGTGTGATTAACCAGCTGGGGGCCATCTGCGCCGGGCTGGGCCAGCGGGCACTGCTGATTGGCGGCCAGCGCGCAATGCAGGCGGTGGCGACGCAGGTAAAGACGCAGCTCGACGCCGCTGGCGTCACGCTGCTGGCACCGGTGTGGTTTGGTGGCGAAACCTCGCTTAACCATATCGAACGGCTGGCGGCGTTAGCGGTTGAACAACAGGCAGAAGTGCTGATCGGTGCGGGCGGCGGCAAGGCGCTGGACACGGTTAAAGCGGTGGGCGCACAGCTCGGGCTGCCGGTGATAACCGTCCCGACGATTGCCGCCACCTGCGCTGCGGTGACCCCGCTGACCATTCGCTACGACGATAACGGCAACTTCTTTGATATCTTCCCGCTGCCACAGGCGCCGGCGGCGGTGCTCATCGACAGTGAACTGCTGGCAGCCGCCCCTGCCCGCTGGCTGGCCGCGGGCCTCGGCGATACGCTGGCTAAATGGTATGAGTTCCGGGCGGTAAGCACGCGTCATCCGGCGCGCACCGGCAATGCGCTGTCATCGCTGGCGCACAGCCAGATCTGCTATGAGGTGATCGCGGAGCACGGTCCGGCGGCTTACGCAGCGGTGCTGCGCGGTGAGAGCGGCACTTCGCTCGATCAGGTGCTGGACGCGATTTTTACCTGGGCCGGTCTGACCTCGCTGATGAGCAATGGCGCCCACGCCGCCGCTGCGCATGCCATTTACGAAGGCTTCACCTTCTGCGACAAAACGCGCGAGTTTGGTCACGGCCTGCTGGTGGGTTACGGCAATTTGTGCCTGCTGGCGCTGGAGGATCGCAGCGACGAAGAGCTGGTGGACGAGATGCGCCTGGCGCGCGACTGCGGCGTACCGTTAACGCTGGCCGAGATTGCCACGCTGGATGAGAGCGAGCTGGCGTTGATTATACGTGAGTCTGTCCATGCGCCGGATATGGCCAACATGGCCGAACCGGTCAACGAAGCGCGGTTGCGGGCGGCGATGGCGCGGATTGAAGGGCTGGCGGAACGGGTTTGATTGCGGTCGCAATGGATGTGGTAAATCCCAGGTCACCGTAAACGGCGACCCTACGGGCCAGCGCGCGCTTTTGTAGGGTGCGCATTTATGCGCACCGTCATCATCAGGTCGCGCTGGCCTGACCGACCGGCATTTCGCCATGGCTGGCGCCCCACTTTTACCGGGTCGCCAGCAACGCCGCGACTTGCCGCACATCCGCCACGTTATCCAGCGTCAGACACAGCGTTTCCAGCTGCTGCACCTGTGCCGCCGGCAAGACGCGCGCGGCGAGGCTGCGGTATTTGGCGCGCAGCGCCGCGTCGCTCAGCGGATTCGCCGGCGATCCGGACGGCACCGCGACGTGCTGCTGCCACTGCTGGCCCTGCACCGTTTCCAGCCGGACCCACGGCTCATCATCGCGCCCCTGCTGGTGGTCAATCTCCAGCTCAATACGCGCCATCAGCGCGGCAGCTTCCGCACTCAGGCGACGGCTGTCGTCATAACTCACCAGCTCCGCGGAGCCATACAGCGCACGCGCCGTCAGCGCATACGGCAGGCTCATTTGCGCGGCGGCGAGGCAGGTGAGCTCACGCGTGCCGCACATCTCCAGCAGGAACGGATTGAGCCCAACCACAATGCGTGCAATATCCCCGGTCGCCACCGCATGCTGCCGCAGCAGCTGATCCAGCGCATCGATCGCCGCATGCGTACCGCGACAGGCGGCGTACGGCTTGATGGAACAGCGCGCCAGTTTCCACACCTCGCCCAATTGGGCCGTGAGCGCGGTAGGCTGTTGCGTTTCACCAGCCAGGGTTTGCAGAAAGCCGCCCCAGCGCGCCTCAAATACCGCGGCCGGTCCGCTGATGCCGCGCTGTGCCAGCAGCGCCGCCTGTACGCCCCCTTCCGCCGCGCGCGCCGCGTGCAGCTTTTTGGTGTGTGAGCCATCATGAATAAAGCCCCACAGACCGCCACTGAAGCTGGCTGCGATGCCCAGCGCTGAGGCACACTGCGCGGCCGACAGCCGCAGTAAACAACTGACGGCGGCCGCCGCGCCGAAAACGCCACAGCTGGCAGTTGAGTGCCAGCCCGCACCGTTGTGCGCCGCATACCCCCCGCAGGCTTCCAGCACGCGACGGCCGATGTCATAACCGACGACCATCGCAGTGAGAAATGCCCGGCCGTCGACCGGCTGCGTCGCCAGCGGCAGTGCCGCCAGCAGCGCCGGTAACACCACGGCACCGGAGTGATCGCAGCCGCCGGTGTCGTCCAGTTCATACATATGCGCCGCCACGCCGTTGAGCCATGCCGCCTGGCGCGGGGAAGCTTGCTGCGCACAGCCCCACAGCTGCGCCACGGCGCTGCCGCCCTCTTCGGCCACCAGTGCCCGGCATTCGCGCCAGATCGGGCTGTCACAGCCCGCCAGCGCCGCGCCAAGCGTATCCAGCAGATGGCGCTTCGCCTGCGCTACCAGCGGTTCCGGCAACTGGGCAAAGCGGGTGACTGCGATGAAGTCCGCCAGCCGATCAAGCGTGGTGTCCATATTCGCCTCCGCTGACCCGGGCAAACACCTCTGCCGGATGATCGGCATCGTTATCCGGCTGCGTCTGCCAGTGCGCGGCCACCTGGCCGGCAGTAGCGATCCACACGTCATGCTGCTGCAGCGTTTCCAGCAGCTGACGCAGCAGGCCAATGCGTCCGGCGGTGCCGATAATTTCCGGGTGCAGCCGCAACAGGTAGCACAGGCCGAAACGGTGAAAACCGTGGAAATCCTGCGTCAGGTTAGCCAGCGTTTCGCCATAGGGCGCGATGCGCGACTGTCCGGGCGGAATCGCCGGGCTGAGGTTGAAGGCAAAATAGGGCGCATCTTCCAGCGTGTAGTGCATGGGCAGCTCCACCAGCCGGGTGCCGGGGTGAAAATAGGGTAAGTCATCACCGCGCCAGCTGGAGGACCAGCGGATGCCGTGCGTTGCCAGCGCCGCAGCAAGGCCCGGTTTCCACTGGCCGGCCGGCGTGCGAAACCCGGCAATCGGCTGGCCGGTCAGCTGCGCCAGCCGCTCGCAGCCGCGCGTTACGCTGGCAATCTGCTGCGCCAGGGTCAGCGCCGAGAAGTCTTCGTGTCGCTCACCGCTGCAGGCGATCTCATGCCCGGCGGCGACAATACGCTGCAGCACCTGCGGCTGCTCTTCGGCGACGATGGCCGGTAAGCACCAGCTGGCCAGCAGCTGTTTCTCTGCCAGTAGATCCAGCAGACGATCAACGCCGCGCAGCGTGCCATAGCGCCACACCGACAGGGTTTTATCGCGCCCGGCGACCGCAGGTGCCTGCGTCAGGATGCCGTGAATATCGTGATAGTCGATGGTAATGATGGCCGCCGATTGTTTGCCCGACGGCCAGCGTGAATGTTCAGTCATGTTGCTGCTCCTGCAAATACCACGCGGCCACCGCATCACAGCGCGCAAACCACACATCGTCGCGCGCCGTCATGTGGGCAAACAGCTGCTCCAGCAACAGCAAACGGCCGGGCTGCCCGGAAATTTTCGGGTGGAACAGCGTGGTCAGGCACAGTCCTTCCGCCATCGCGCCGTCAAATTCGCGCTGCCAGTTGTCACCGGTGTGCGCATAGCTGGCGATGCGGTCGCCGCCCTGCGGAAAATCCGGCTGGCGCGTGTAGGCCAGCGAGGCGTAATCATCCATCTCCCATTTGCCGGGAATCTCCACCAGCGGCGTATGCCCGGCGACGGCAATGCTGTACGGCCGATCGTCACCGCGCATGCTGCTGGAGTAAATCACCCCGGCTTCCCGCAGAATCTGCGGCGTTTCGGCGTGCCAGTCGCCGGAAGGAGTGCGAAAACCGCAGGCGCGGATACCAAGATGTTGCTGAAAGATGGCGGCAGAGCGCGCCATCACGGCGCGCTGTTCATCTGGCGTAATCGCCCAGAACGATTCGTGGCGATAACCGTGATAGGCCACTTCATGGCCCTGTTCGATAATCGCCTGGCACTGTCGCGGCCACTGCTCCACTACCCACGCCGGCACAAAAAACGTGGCCGGCAATTGGAAGGCGCGCAGCAGATCCAGCAGCCGACCGAGCGCGCGAAACGGCCCGTAGGCGCCAAAGGTGAAATACTCTGGTGTTGACCACAGGCTGCCATTGAGCATGGCATCGCCAGTGGGACCATCAAGATCAAACGCCAGCGCCATACAGCCACGCTTGCCCTGCGGCCAGCGCACTGCGCCCGGTTGTTGCATACGCCCGCTCCTTAGCCCTGATTAACCGTGGCTTCGGCAATGCCGTTGTCGCTCAGGCCCCATTTACTGAGGATTTTCTGGTAGCTGCCATCGGCAATCATGGCATTGATGGCTGCCTGAATCGCCGTGGTCAGCTCACCGGCATCTTTACCCAGCGCCATGCCGGTGTACTGGAAGGAGAAGGCTTTATCCAGCGGCTTAAAGGTGCCTTTTTCCAGATTCATGATGTACGGCAGGGTTTCGCTGCCCTGTACCGCGCCATCCAGACGACGCTGACGCAGTTGCGTGCGCGCATCGGCGGTGCCTTCCGCGCCCACCACGATAATCGCAGGTTTACCGGCCGCTTCGCAGTGCGCTTTTGACCAGGTAGCAATCTCCTGCGGGAAGGTGGTGCGGCGGCTGGTGCCTACTTTTTTGCCGCACAGATCGGTGGCGCTGTTGATGTCGCTGCGCGCCGCCAGGGTGTAGAACTGCGGACCGGTTTTGAAGTAGTCGATAAAGTTAACCACCTTCTGCCGCTCTTTGGTGTCGGTCATGCCGGACATCACCAGATCGACGCGTTTGGTCACCACCGCGTTGACCATCTGTTCAAACGCGATCTCCTGCCAGTTAACCTTCACGCCCAGCTTCTCGCCAATTGCCTGGCCCAGCTCATAATCGACGCCGCTCAGCTGATTGGTGGCCGGATCTTTAAAATCCATCGGCGGATAGTTCGGCATGATGGCGACGGTCAGCCCTTTCTCTTTGATACTGGCCGGTACGGCAATCTCCGCCCAGGCAGAGGATTGCAGCAGCAGCGCGGCACTGATGGCACTCAATAACAATTTTTTCATCTATTCACCCCGGTCACGTTAAAGAAGAATCGCGTTGATAAAGTTTTTCATCCGTGGGTTTTGCGGGTTCAGCAGAATCTCTTCCGGTGCGCCCTGCTCAATAATGCGTCCCTCATCCATAAACACCACCTGGTTGGCGACCTCACGCGCAAAGCCCATTTCGTGGGTCACCACCAGCATGGTGGTGCCTTCTTTTGCCAGCTGGCGCATCACCGCCAGCACTTCACCGACCATCTCCGGATCGAGCGCCGAGGTCGGTTCATCAAACAGCATCAGTTTGGGTTTCATCGCCAGCGCGCGGGCAATCGCCACGCGCTGCTGCTGACCGCCGGAGAGCGACTGCGGATAGTCGTGCGCTTTGTGCGCCAGTCCGACGCGATCCAGCAGCGCCATTGCCTCTTCGCTGGCCTCGCGTTTCGGGCGCAGCAGCACGCGACACGGCCCCTCGATGATGTTCTCCAGCGCGGTCTTGTGCGGAAACAGGTTGAAGCGCTGAAATACCATGCCGGTCTGCAGCCGCTGGCGCGCAATCTGTTTGTCACTCAGCGGATGCAGCTTATTGCCGGCAATGCGATAGCCCGCCAGTTCGTTGTCGACCCAGATGCCGCCCTGATCCACTTTCTCCAGCTGGTTGATACAGCGCAGGAAGGTACTTTTACCGGAACCCGACGGGCCGAGAATGCACATCACCTCGCCGTAGTTCACTTCCAGGCTGACGTCCTTCAGCGCGTGGAACTGATCGAAATATTTGTTCACCTTGACGGCGCGCACGATGTTTCTCATCTCTCACTCCCGGTTACTGGCGACGACGATGGCCGCGTGAGAAGTAGCGTTCCAGCTGGCTCTGCCCGAACGACAGCAGCGTCACGATAATCAGGTACCAGATACCCGCGACAAACAGCAGCTCCATCACGCGCGCGTTGGCGAAGTAGATGGTTTGCGCGTTGTACAGCAGCTCGGAGTACTGAATCATGCTGGCCAGACTGGTGGTTTTGATCATGCTGATGAACTCATTGCCGACCGGCGGCAGAATCACCCGCATCGCCTGCGGCAGAATGATGCGCTGCAGCGCCTGCAAACGCGGCATGCCGATGGCTTTGGCGGCTTCATACTGACCGGTATCCACCGATAACAGTCCGGCGCGCACCACTTCTGAGGTGTAGGCGCCCTGATTGATGCTCAGGCCAAGCAGCGCGGCGAGAAACGGCGTCATCACCGTGACGGTTTGCACGCTGAACAGACCGGGGATGCTGATGGTGGGAAACACCAGCGCCAGGTTGAACCACAGCAGCAGTTGCAGAATCAGCGGCGTGCCGCGAAAGATCCACGCATAGCCCACCGCGATATAGTGCAGCACCGGATTGGGCGACATGTACATGATGGCGGTGATGACGCCAAACAGGATGCCCAGCGCCATCGCCAGCACCGACATAATCAGCGTATTAACCACGCCGTTGAGGATTGCCTGCGCGGTGAAGAACTGGCCGACGAACGACCACTCAATATTGCCGTGCGCAAAGGCGTTAACCAGCAGCGCCAGCAGCACAAGGATCACTGCCGATGCGGTGATGCGGCCATAATAGCGGCGCGGCACCACCTGATAGCGATCGAGATCGTAATGGGGCTGGACGCGGCCATTGTTGACCGACGGTTCAACCGGCGTGGTGTGTGTCATAGGCTCTCCTCAGGCGCGCGGTCCGGCGTAATCATCGGCCCAGCGCTGCTGGTCCTGCATCAGGGTTTGCAGACGGGCCAGCTGCTCGCGCACCCGTGCCGGCGCGGTGCCGCCGTAGCCGCTGCGGGCTGCCAGCGCCGCTTCCAGCGTTAACGCCTGACGCACCTCGGGCGTGAGCCGTGCATCGACGCCGTGCAGCTGCGCATCGCTGAGATCGGCCAGGCCGCAGTTTTCGCGTTCGCACAGCTGCACCAGCTGGCCGGTAATCTCGTGCGCCTCACGGAACGGCACGCCGCGCATTGCCAGCCAGTCGGCCACTTCGGTCGCCAGCGTAAAGCCATCCGGCGCCTGCTCGCGCATCACCTCAGTATTGAATTTCAGCGTCGCCATCATGCCGGCCATGGCAGGCAGCACCATCAGCAGCGTGTCGACCGCATCAATCACATTACGTTTGTCGTCGCTGAGATCGCGGTTGTAAGAGAGCGGCATGGCTTTCATGGTGGTCAGCAGCGCCATCAGGTTACCGACCAGCCGGCCGCTGCGGCCGCGCGTCAGCTCGGCAATGTCCGGATTTTTCTTCTGCGGCATGATCGAACTGCCGGTGGCATAACTGTCGTGCAGCTCCACCCAGCGGAACTGCCGTGACGCCCACAGGCACACCTCTTCACACAGCCGGGACAGGTTGATGCCGATCATGCTGGTGACGAACAGGAATTCCGCGGCGTAGTCGCGGCTGGCGACCGCATCGATCGAGTTTTCACACGGCGCCAGATAAGCGAGATCGGCTGCGGCCAGCTGTGGCTGACGCGCAATCGCCGAACCGGCCATCGCCGCCGCGCCCAGCGGACAGCGCGCGCTGCGGCGATCCCAGTCCTGCATACGCTCGATGTCACGCGCGAAGGATTGGGCATGCGCCAGCAGCTGATGGCCAAACACAATCGGCTGCGCCTGCTGCAGATGGGTGAAGCCGGGCGCGACGCTGTCGGTGTGTTGCGCGGCCTGCGTCACCAGCGCCTGCTGCAACTGCAACAGCGCGCTCACAAGCTTGCGGCCGTTATCCCGCAGATAGAGGCGCAGATCGTTGACGGTCTGATCGTTGCGTGAACGGCCGGCACGCAGCTTGCCGCCCAGCGCGCCGAGGCATTCTGTCAGCGCGCGTTCGATGAAGGTATGCACGTCTTCATCGGCGGCAATCGGCTGCAGCTGGCCAGCGCGATAATCGGCGTCCAGCGCGTCAATCGCCGCCAGCATGGTATCCAGCTCGTCAGCACTCAATAGCCCGGCACGCGCCAGCTCGCGCGCATGGGCGCGGCAACCGGCGAGGTCGTACGGCGCCAGCGCAAAGTAATAATCTGGGCTACGCGACAGCGCGGTTAAACTGGCTGCCGGAGCCGCTTTAAAACGTGCACCCCATAACAGTTCGGCATTCTCAGACATGCTATTTCCCTCACAAATCAGCCGCAGCAATATGAAAAAGTTTG
This sequence comes from Pantoea sp. B_9, assembly GCF_008632015.1. Taxonomy (NCBI): domain Bacteria; kingdom Pseudomonadati; phylum Pseudomonadota; class Gammaproteobacteria; order Enterobacterales; family Erwiniaceae; genus Pantoea; species Pantoea sp. B_9. Next base: position 984,224 of record NZ_VWVL01000001.1, read on the forward strand.
GATTCAGCCGGCAGCGATAATAAAAACTTATTTTATTGCCACGCTGGCAAATAGGTGGTATTTCAGATTCACTGTACTTTCACCGCAATTATTCCGGAGTTGAATAGCAAAAATGGAAAGTAAAGTTTCCCAGTCTGGAAACAATGCGAATAATCGCGGCGATAATGCGGTTCTGGCGCTGAGTAATATCGACTTAAAATTGCTGCGGGTATTTAAATGCGTGGTGGAAGCCGGCGGATTAACCGCCGCCAGTCACGAATTAAATATTGGCCTGGCGGCGATCAGTAAACAGGTTTCTGACCTGGAGATTCGGCTGGGCATGACGCTGTGCAGCCGCGGCCGTGAAGGTTTTGAGCTGACGCAGTATGGCATCAATGTTTATCAGGCCACGCTGGAGCTGTTCGTGTCGCTCAACCTGTTTCGCGAGCGGCTGCACAATAGTCGCAACGAGCTGCTGGGCGACATCGCGATTTGCGTGGTGGATAACACCATTAGCGATCCGCACTCGCCGGTCACCAGTGCGGTGCAACAGTTGCACCAGAAAGCGCCAAAGGTGCAGATTCGTCTGCAGACCGCACAGCTGGATGATATTGAACGCGGCATAAGCGAAGGGCGTTTTCATTGCGGCATTGCGCCCGTGTATGAAATGAAAAATGAGTTTGATTACTTCGAACTTTATAAAGAATACGCAAAATTATATTGCGCTGCGTCACATCCTCTCTATTGCGGATCTTGCGATAAAAATATTTCGGTGGATGTATTACGTCAGCAGAAAATTATTAATCATTTATATGTTACCCCACGCGATGAACGCCGCCTGATTCCGGTGCAGGAGAGCGGTGTGCAGGCGGTGCAGGTGGAATCGGTGGCCATGCTGATTTTAACCGGTCACTTTATTGGGTATTTACCGGAACATTATGCCGCTCCGTTTATTGCCCGCGGACAATTGTGTGAGCTGGGCGATGACACGCTGCGGCGCGAAACCGCATTTTGTCTGGTGATGAAGAAAGGCCGGAAAATAAATCCGATCATCCGGCTGTTTATGCAGGCGCTGGGGTTGAGCGATGCGGCGGCGGCGCACTGATTTGGTGCGTGTGACCGGGTTTCTGCTGGCACGGGATGGGAAAGTGTACGCTGATGCCCTCACCCCGGCCCTCTCCCACCGGGAGAGGGAGACGCAGCCTGCGGACAAGGGAGAGGCGGCGTCCGGTAACAGCAACCAGAACGCTTACGTCAGCCGCTTATACATCACCGTGGTAGCATCCAGCTCGCCGGCCGTGGATTCGGCATAGTACGGAATCGAACCCGCCACCTGCCAGCCGAGCGACAGATAGAGCGCGCTGGCCACATCGCCGCTGCGCGTATCCAGCACCAGCAGCGTTTTTCCCTGCTGCTGCGCCAGCTGTTCGGCACGTAACATCAGACGGCGCGCAATGCCCTGACGTCGCGCACGCGGATGCACCAGCAGCTTGCTGATCTCCGCGCGATGGCGGCCGTTGGGCATACTGCTGAAGCCCAGCATCACCGTGGCCACTATTTCTCCCGCTTGCCAGGCCACCAGCAGCTGGTTATCGCCGCTCGCCAGGCTGTAAATTTTGTCCTGCCAGAAACGCGCCATCACTGCGCGATCGTCTGCGTCAATGAAGCCGACGCTGGCACCGTCTGCCACGCAGCCGTGCAGCACCTCACACAGTGACGCCAGCTGCGCCTGCGCCTGGGTGGCGCTGAGAGAGTCGATTTCAATCATGGTTTGCACACCACCAGAATGTAGCGCGCGCCGCCTTCGGCATGCGCCTGAAAAGAGGAACGTCCGCTGAGGTGGAAGCGCAGGCAATCGCCGGCCTGTAGCGTCCAGCTCTGCGTCTCCATGGTGATGGTCAGCTCGCCCGACTGCAGCCAGATGTGCTGTTCCAGCCCCTGTACCGGCGGCGCATCATAATCAATGCGCGCGCCCGGACGCAGCACGCCCTCCACCAGCTCCGCTTTAAACTGACTGGCCGGCGGCGAGACGTTGCGCCGCTGGAAGCCGCTGAGCGTGTCCTGCCAGACCGGCTGCTGCTCCGCTTTCAGCAGCAGCGCCGCTTCTTCTTCTACTTCGCTGAGCAGTCGCGACATGGTTAAACCGTAGGCCACGCACAAGCGATTAAGCAAAGCGGCGGTAGGGCTGGTCTCGGCGCGCTCAATGCGCGACAATGATGCCCGGCTAATGCCGGTTGCCAGAGCCAGTTCATCCAGCGACCAGCCGCGCTGCAGGCGTAATTCCGCCAGACGTGCCGCAAGCCGATCTTCCGTATTTAGAGCAGACATCTTTAACCTCTCATTTTCGGGAAATAAATCTCACATAAGAGATAAAGCCCGAAATCGTGCAGTGGGTCAAGTTGTACAATAAAATAATCATTGTACAAGCTCACTCTGGCGGTTAAGGTGTTGTTATGCAGGTCAGAATTTTAGAGGATGCCATGGCCTTATACAGTATCGGTGATGTTGCCGAGCGCTGTGGAATTAACCCGGTAACCCTGCGCGCCTGGCAGCGTCGTTATGGATTGTTAAAGCCGCAGCGCACTGAGGGTGGTCATCGACAATTTGATGATGAAGATGTTCAGCGGATCGAAGAGATCAAACGCTGGATAGAGAGCGGTGTGCCTGTTGGCAAAGTCAAAGCCCTGCTTGAAGGAGAGACCTTCAACGTGCATGACGGCTGGACGGCGCTGCAGGAAGAGCTGATGAGCGTGCTGCGCCACGTGCGCGCCTCCAAACTGCGCACCAAAATCGCCACCATTGGCCGTGAACACCCGGTCGATGCGCTGATTGACCACGTTTTTGTACCGGTACGCCAGCGTCTCGGGCTGGATCAAAATACCGCCCGCACCATGTGCAGTCTGCTGGACGGCGCACTGATTGATTATGTCGCGTTCTGTCTGGCAGGCGCGCGTAAAAAAGCCGGCAAAGATGCCTTAATGATTGGCTGGGGCGTAGAAGATCGCACCCGCATCTGGCTGGAAGCCTGGCGCTTAGCGCAGCAGGGCTGGCGCATTGATGTGCTGGCGGAACCGCTGGATATGCCGCGTCCGGAGCTGTTTCCCGGCCAGCATCTGTTCATCTGGACCGGTAAAAAGCCGACGCGCCGCCAGCTGGAGCAGTTCGAACACTGGCAGGCTCAGGGCTTCTCGATTCACGTCCACGAACCGACCTGAAAAATCGCACATGCGGCCTTTGCCTTACCGCATGTGCGCGTTATCATGCCGCACTTCATGACTTTTCTCAGGTTTACCTATGAACTGGAATAAAATTCTCATTGGCACCCTGTTTGCCATCATGGCGATTGGCGGCATGGGCGGCATGATGCTGGTTGGCTACAGCCTTATTCTGCATACCCACTGAGTGCGTGCTGCAACCGCTCCAGCAGCCGGTCGCAGATCAGCGCCAGCAGCGCCACCAGCAGCGCGCCCTGAATCACATAGGCGGTATTGAAGCCGCTCAGACCGATAATTACCGGCGAACCCAGACTCTCCGCTCCGACGGTTGAGGCGATGGTCGCGGTGCCGATGTTGATCATCACAGAGGTGCGCACGCCCGCCATAATCACCGGTGCCGCCAGCGCCAGCTCTATCTGCCACAGACGCCGCCACGGTCCCATTCCCAGACCGACGGCGATCTCACGGCTGCTGGCCGGAACGCTGTCCAGTCCCGCCAGCGTGCCTTGCAGAATCGGCAACAGCCCATACAGAAACAGCGCCATCACCGCCGGCGCAGCGCCAAAGCCCATGACCGGCACGGCAATCGCCAGCACCGCCACCGGCGGAAAGGTCTGACCGGCAGCCGCCAGCGTCTCCAGCAGCGGGCGGAACGCCCTGCCGCCGTGACGGGTAGCGAAGACCGCACAGCCAACGCCCACCACAATCGCCAGCGCGCTGCCGCTGATCACCAGCAACAGATGGGCCAGCGCCAGCTGCCAGAAACTCTCCTGCTGGTACAGCGGACGCTCAAGCTGTGGAAACCAGTGCGCAAACAGCGGCGCACTGTGCGGTAACCCCCACAGCAACAGCAGAAATACCCCCAGCAGCCAGTAGAGCGGATCGCGCAGCATTCGCATCAGCCCGCCTCCTGCTGTCGCAGCAAATCGCTAAAGTGCAGCACGCCCAGCGGCTGCTGATGCTGATCGACAACCGGTAATTTGTCGGTGCGGCGCGCAATAAACTGCGACAGCGCCTCGCGTAGCGTCAGCCCGGCGGCGATCGGCTCCGCCTCCAGCCACTCACCGCGTCGTGCCGCACTGCCGGCCCGCCCCAGCGCCAGCAGACGCACGCCCAGCTCGCTGCGGCCAAAGAACTGGCGCGCGAAATCACTGGCAGGCTGCGTCAGCAGGTCAATCGGCCGTCCCTGCTGCACAATCTCTCCGCCGTCCATCAGCACCAGCTGATCGGCTAGGGTTAACGCTTCGTCGATATCGTGCGTCACCAGCACCACGGTGCGCCCCGACAGCTGCTGAATGCGCAGCATCTCCTGCTGCAGCGCCTGCCGGTTGACCGGATCGAGCGCGCCGAACGGTTCATCCATCAGCAGCAGTTCCGGATCGGCCGCCAGCGCGCGCGCCACGCCAACACGCTGCTGCTGACCGCCGGAGAGCTGGTGCGGATAGCGCGACGCCAGCTGACTGTCGAGATTGAGCAGCGCCAGCAGCTCCTCAACCCGTGCGGCAATTTTTTCCCGCGGCCAGCCGAGCAGCGACGGCACAGTGGCGATATTTTTGGCCACATTCCAGTGTGGAAACAGGCCGATGGACTGAATGGCATAGCCAATGCGCCGCCGCAGCGCGCGCGCATCCATCTGCTCGATCGGCTCACCGGCAAAACGGATTTCGCCGCTGTCATGCTCAACCAGCCGGTTTATCATCTTCAGCGTGGTGGATTTACCCGAGCCGGACGTGCCAATCAGCACGGTAAAACTGCCCTTCTCAATCTTCAGCGACAGGTTGCGAATCGCCTCTTTACCGGCGAACGCTTTGCTCACCTGATGAAATTCAATCATGTCCTCTCTCCAGCAGCGCCGACAGCAATCGCAGCAGCGCATCGAATATCACCGCCAGCGCCACCACCGGAATCACGCCCAGCAGCACCAGATCCAGTGCGCTGCTCAGCAGTCCCTGAAACACAATGGCGCCGAAGCCGCCGGCTCCAATCAGTGCGGCGACTACCGCCAGCCCGACGGTTTGCACCACCACCACGCGCAGTCCGGAGAGCCACACCGGCAGCGCCAGCGGCAGCTCGGCGTGCCAGAACTGCTGCCAGCCGCTCATGCCCATGCCGCGCGCGGTTTCACGCACCTCCTGCGGCACCTGCTGTAGCCCCGCGACCACGCTGCGCACCAGCGGCAGCAGTGCATACAGCACCAGCGCAATCAGCGCCGGCGCGACGCCAATCCCGCTGATACCGAGGCGCGCCAGCTGCGGAAAATGCGCCGCCAGCCCGGCCAGCGGTGCAATCAGCAGGCCAAACAACGCCACAGACGGCACGGTCTGGATCAGATTCAGCACGCTGAAGGCGGCATGTTGCCAGCGGGCGCGACGCGCGATGGCGAGTCCCAGCGGCAGACCAATCAGCAAGGTGGGCAACAGCGTGCCGCCCAGCAGCAGCAGATGCTGGCTGAACGCGGCGTTAAAGACGGCGGTGCGATTGCTGTACTCTTTCAGCAGCGACAGCGCGTCCAGCTGACCACTCAGCAGCAGTATCAGCGGCGGCAGCCACAGTTGCAGATTAAGCAGAATACGCAGCGGCGTCTGCTGGCTAAGCTGGCGAATCGCTTCGGCCGCCAGCAGCAGCGCTAATCCTGCCGCACACCATAGGCCGCTGCCCAGCGCGGTGCGCGCCAGCGGGCTGCCGCTGCGGGCCAGCTCACTGGCGGCGTGGCCGCCGATGCCAATCAGCAGGGCGAACAGTAGCTCCGCGCCCAGCAACTGCGCCAGCGCCGCACCGCGTCCCGGCGGCCACCACAATCCCAGCCATAGCCATAACAGCGGCAGCAGCAGCAGCCAGCCTGCCGTTACCTGCCAAAGCATCAGCGGCTGTCCGGAGACCAGCCGGTTGGCCGCATAGCTCAGCAGCGGTAGCGCTCCCAGCGCCAGCGTGATCAGCAACGTCAGCACCAGCAGCACCGACTGCTGGCGCGGTCGGTTTATCCGTGACAGCACCGCTTACAGCAACTTATTCTGCTGCAGCCACTGCTGCGCCACCTGGCTGGCGTCCTGACCGTCAACGGCGATTTGCGCGTTGAGCTGCTGCAGGGTTTTCTCATCCAGCTTGCTGAATACCGGCTGCAGCCAGTCGGCAATCTGCGGGTACTGTTGCAGCACGCTGGCGCGGATCACCGGCGCGGGCGCGTAAATCGGCTGTACGCCCTTCGGGTCGCTCAGGGTTTGCAGGCCGAGCGCCGCGACCGGGCCGTCGGTACCGTAAGCCATCGCCGCATTGACGCCGGACGTTTGCTGGGCGGCCGCTTTGATGGTAACAGCGGTGTCCCCGCCGGCCAGAGACAGCAGCTGTGACTGGCCCAGCTTGAAGTTGTAGGCTTTCTCAAACGCCGGCAGCGCATCGCTGCGCTCGATGAACTCCGCCGACGCCGCCAGCTTAAAGGTGCCGCCTTTTTTCAGGTAAGCGCTGAGATCGTCGAGGGATTGCAGGTTATTCTGCTGCGCGACATCGCCGCGCACCGCAATGGTCCAGGTGTTGTTAGCCGGTGCTGGCGTCAGCCATACCAGATGATTTTTCTCTGCATCGAGCTTTTTCACCTTTTCATAGCCCTGCTGCGCGTTTTTCCACGCCGCGTCCTTCTCATCATTGAAGAAGAACGCCCCGTTGCCGGTATATTCCGGGTAGATATCCAGCTCACCGGCGGTGATTGCGCCGCGCACCACCTGCGTGGTACCGAGCTGGATTTTATTCACGGTTTTTACCCCATGCTGGTTCAGCACCTGCAGAATGATGTTGCCGAGCAGCGAACCTTCAGTATCGATCTTGGAACCTACCTTGACCGGGTCCGCTGCCTGCACGGCCCCGACACTCATCGCGAATGCGATCATCCCCAATAAACCCTGCTTAATCATGGCGCTTTCCTCAGCATTATTTTCTTTCAGTGATTATCAAGCGTAGCCTGGCGAAACGGGATGGGTGCGGTCAAGCGGCGCAATTCGTTCTTTTTCTGCTATCCGTTGCCGGTTTTATAGAACGCTTTGGTTGCACTTATAACCAAATAGAATTTTTCACATCCGTGGCGCGGCTTATGCTCATAGCCCCACTCTTTACAATAAATCACACAACATCATGTCTGACTTAACTTCTTCGGCGCACGTGGCGCTGGCAGGGAATACGCCGCAGGGCGAGACGCAGTGGATTCGCAGTGCAGCCGACGTGACGCGGCTGGTCAACAACAGTAACGCCTCGCGCAGCAATGCACGCATCGTCATCGCCATTGCGCTGGGCGGGGTTTTTCTCGATGCCTACGATCTCGGTGCGCTGGCCTTCGGTATTAAAGATGTCACGCGCGAATTCAATCTGACGCCCGCCGGCACCGGCATGGTGGCGTCGGCCATCACCTTTGGCGCGATTGTTGGCGCGCTGATCGGTGGCTATCTCACCGATAAAATTGGCCGCTATCGGGTTTTCATGGCCGATATGTTCTTTTTCGTGGTGGCGGCACTGGCCTGTGCCTTTGCGCCGAACGAGTACGTGCTGGCGGCGGCGCGCTTTGTGATGGGGCTCGGCGTCGGCATCGATCTGCCGGTGGCGATGGCGTTTCTGGCGGAGTTCTCCCGACTGCGCGGTCAGGGCAATAAGGCCGCCAGTGTCGCGATGTGGTGTCCCACCTGGTACGCGGCGATCAGCATCTCCTATTTGCTGGTGCTGCTGCTGTATGCGGTGCTGCCAGAGAGCCATACTGACTGGCTGTGGCGGCTGATCCTCGGCTTTGGCGCGGTACCGGCGCTGTTGATCATCGCCATCCGCAGTCGTTACATGAGCGAATCACCGATCTGGGCAGCAAATCAGGGCAACCTGCAGGGTGCAGCGGCAATCCTGCGGCGGTCATATAACATCAACGCGGAGGTCGCGCAGGATGCCGAGCTCACTGCCTCCCAGCCAGTACGTAAAGCCAGCTGGCGCAACTACGGCGCGCTGCTGCAGGGCGTTTACCGCCGCCGTACGCTGCTGGCAACGATAACCTCGATTGCCTCGTCGTTCGCCTATAACGCCGTGGCCTTTGGCCTGCCGGTGATCATCTCCAGCTTCCTCGCGCAGTCGATGCTGACCACCATTCTGGTCTCGCTGGCGCTTAACCTGCTGTTTGCCTTTGTCGGGGGGCTGCTGGCGGTACGACTGGTGCCGCGACTGGGCGCATGGAAGATGTCGGTGGCCGGTTACGCCTGCCAGTGTGCGGCGCTGCTGGGCCTGGCGCTGATTGGTCGCCCGGCCGGCGGCGAGGAAGCGGCACTGGCGATTGCCATGCTGGCGCTATTCCTGTTCGGTCAGGGGTTTGGTCCGGGTTCGCACACCATGACGTTTGCCTCGCTGAGCTATCCGGCTTCGCTGCGCGGCGTGGGCGTCGGCTTTAACCAGACGCTGATGCGCGCCAGTTCGACGGTATCCCTGTTTGTGTTTCCGCTGCTGGTCGCGGCGTTCGGCACCGGCGTGTTCTGGGTAATCCTGCTCGCACCGCTGGCCGGATTACTGGCGCTGCTGGCGATTCGCTGGGAACCGTCAGGCTATGACGTCGATGCGGAAGATTTTCAGTAAGCGGATAACGCCTCAGCGATGAGGCGTTGGCTCAGGCGGTGAGGCGGAAATCGCCCAGCGTGTTGGGGATGCGCGGAAAAGTGTGCAGGAACCACGGCGTGAATTTTGCCGGATTGTCGCGCATCTCCTGCTGAATCTGTTCGACTGAGCGGTAACACCAGTCGTCAGCCTCATCAAGGTTGAGCACCGGCACTTCGTCACTGATGGCGAAAAACACGTGACCGTACTCGTGTTCGATCAGACCGTTGCTGAGCGGCAGGTTATAGCTCAGTTCAAACACCGGCGTTAACGCCAGATCCAGTCCCATCTCTTCACGCAGGCGGCGCTCAGCTGCATCGCGCGTCGGCTCCTGCGGGTAGGGATGGCTGCAGCAGGTATTGCTCCACAAACCGCCGCAATGATACTTGCTTTGCGCCCGGCGCTGCAGCAACAGTTCATGGCGCGAATTGAACACGTAAACCGTTACCGCACGATGCAGCAATCCTTTCTCATGCACTTCCAGCTTTTCCATCTTGCCGGTGGGACGATCGAGGTGGTCAACGAGGATAACTTCAATGGCGGGCATGACAACTCCTTCGGAAAAATCCCCACTATTGTACACAATAGCGGAAGCGGCAGCGGAGAAAATCGCGCACATTCCGTGCGCTGGCGCGATAAGCAGTAAGCTTAGCAGCCAGCAGATAATTCAGCAGAAAAAGGCGGGGAAAAGCGTGACAGCGGCGCAAAAAACGCGCCGCTGTGCTCTCTGACGGGATGAATTACAGTTTGAAGCCGTGCACTACCTGCTCAAGCTGCACGCTCTGCTCTTCCATGGCGCGTGCCGCTGCCGAGACCTGCTCCACCAGCGCCGCGTTCTGCTGGGTGCTGCCGTCGAGCTGGGTAATCGCCACGTTCACCTGTTCGATCCCCATGCTCTGCTCGCGGCTGGCGGACATGATTTCGCTCATCAGCGTTGTGACGCTGCTGACGCCCTGCATCAGCTCATCCATGGTTTGTCCGGCCTGCTCCACCAGCTGGCTGCCGGTGTCGATATTAGCTACCGACTCTTCAATCAGCTTCTTGATTTCGCGCGCCGAGTTGGCGGAACGCTGCGCCAGATTGCGTACCTCCGAAGCCACCACGGCAAACCCGCGACCCTGTTCACCGGCGCGTGCCGCTTCTACCGCCGCGTTGAGCGCCAGAATGTTGGTCTGGAAGGCGATGCTGTCGATGACGCTGATGATATCCACCACCTTACGCGAGGAGTGATGGATTTCACCCATGGTGCTGACCACCTGACGCACCACTTCACTGCCGCGCGCCGCCACCTGGGACGCGCCATCTGCCAGCTGGTTAGCGTGCGTGGCGTTGTCGGCGTTCTGACGCACCGTGCCGGTCAGCTCTTCCATCGACGCGGCGGTTTGCACAATGGAACTCGCCTGCGATTCCGTCCGCGCCGAGAGATCGGCGTTGCCGCTGGCGATTTCGCGTGAAGCCGCGGTAATCGCCAGTGCGCTGTCGCCCACCTGGCGCATCAGCCCCTGCAAATGGGCGATGAACTGGTTAAAGCTTTGCGCCACGGCATTGAATTCCGGGCTATTGCTGGCTGGCAGACGCTGCGTCAGATCCGCACCACCGGTCGACAGCGCTTCGATGTTTTGATGCAGCAGATTCAGGCGTTTCATCATCGCGCGGACAAAGCCAAGCAACACCAGCAGCAGCAGAATCGCCAGCGGGATCTGGACCAGGCCGAGACGGGTCAGCATGCTGTGCGTCTGCGCATCCAGCAGCGCGGACGGCACGTCGCTGGCCAGATACCACGGGCTGCCGGGAATGGCCTGCAGGAACAGCGTGTGCTCACCATCTTCTCCGCTGAAGGTGGTTTGCGACGGCTGAGAACCGGCCTGTGCCAGCAGCCCTTTCAGCGCCGCCGCCATTGGCAGTTGGGTATCAGCCAGATTTTCCAGCTTCGGCGTCCCCTCCAGCAACGCGGCATTGCCGACCACTTTGCCGTCCGCTTCGACAATCAGTACGCGGCCATGAATCGCCTCACCCATCTGCTGCGCCAGCTGGTTGAAAAAGCCGAGCGTGACGTCAATGGTTGAGACGCCCCAGACAGTGCCGTTACGGTAAATCGCCATGGCGCAGTTGGTGCGCGGCTGCGGGCTGGCGGCATCCTGATAAGCCTTCGCCCACGCGCACTGGCCTTTTTCTGCGGCCATGCCATCTTTGTACCACGGCTGCTCCCAGTATTTGTCGGCAGCATCGGAGTTCCAGTAGGTGTTGACCTGCAGCTGGTTGCTGGCGTTACGCGCAAAGAACGAGCTGTCTTTCTCTTTCGCCGGATCGCGCCGGTTGGGTAACGGCCAGATACCGCCGCCGAACACGTTGCTGTCCTGATACTGATTAACCAGCGCCGGCAGCAGCGTATCAATGGCGGCGCTGTCCATCACGCCCGCCGCTTCGGTAATGGCACGCTGCTGCGCCTGCACGCGGTTCATCTGCTCGACGATACGCCCGGCGAGACCATCCACCTCATAGCGCACCAGCCGGCTTTCGTTCTGGCTAAGCTGCGGTGCGATGAACTGGTTAATCACCAGGACGGTGACCAGCATAAGAACAACGAAGAATGCGACTAAAGTCGCGGTAAAACGGGATTGTGTGGTTTTTAACATCGGTGTGCCCTTACCCTGGTGTGGCGAGTTGCCTGATCGAGGTTAACGGCTTGTTACAGAGGAACTTGAGGTGCGCGAGATCACAAAATGGTTAACTGATTGAATAGCGTGATCATAAGAGCGCTTATTGTCACCGGCCTTACCCTGCCCCCTTTCTGACCGCTCTGGTGTTAACTTCCGTGCCAGTCGCTACGCCGGGCTTTCGGCCTTCAGTTCGCCGTCCGGAATCGTCCTGAAAGGGAATATGGCGCAAGCGCTGGTTCCTTTGTGTTGCGCTAACAGCGGACGTACTCGCCCCACGTATAGTGCATTTCTAAGCTGCCCACGCACAGAGCCTAAAAATTTGCTGCAAGATGCCGATACCTGAACTTCTTAATCAATATATGAAGGACCATATATGTACTTCGTACGCTCTTTAATTCGTCCGCTTTCTTTGCTGTGTCTCCTGCCGTTTTCTTGCGTCCAGGCTGCAGATATGCCCGAATTAACAGGTGCCATCACGAATCCCTTTTCCGTTACCCGCATCCACGATCGGGTAAATTTCATGGTGTCGTTAAACTTCAATAACGGAAAAACGGCGCAACAATGGCGGTCGATTGATTGCAAACAGGGCAAAGCACAGCTCCTGTATAAGGATCTGTTAAATGATAAGGGCTTTACCATCGCTCGTTATTACGGTAACAGCTATCTCCGGTATGCGCCTGCACAGGATGATCAGCAAATTACCGCAGACGATATCCACAAGGTGTGCAAACTCCCCATAAAAGAGGCTCGATGGGAAAAGTTATCAGCCACGTCTGAAATCGGCACCACCAAACTGGTCGATGTGAATAGCATTCAACACACTGGCGACATTTTATCGGTTCGTCTGGGATATGATTACGCAGCTATCATCTGGGAACCGCCTTACGATGCGCCGCTGGGATTAAAAACAGAACACTACCTGTACAACTGTAAGACCCATCAGGGTGCTGTAATTGCTGCCATGAATTTCGACAGCGAGGGGCGCGTTACAGATTCACTCATCACTGCTGATCTTGTTCGCCGCAAGAGTAGCTTCAAAATTGATACTCAGATGACACAACGTTTCGATCAGCTCTGCCAGTTACCCGCAGGAAAAAAGTTTACCGCTGAAGGACATTTTGTGTCCGCTGCGAATAAGCCAGCATCCACGTTGATGGGGCCATTAATGCCAGACCTGAGTAAAAATAATTCGCAGTGGCTGGATAAGTATTCTCTTTCTGCTGAAATTGAACGGCAGGCACAAGCACTGATTAAACCCTGGGCGCTGCCACGCTTCAAACAAATCCGTTATACCGAAGTAAGCACGCTCGGTAAGGTTGAAGTTCAGCTGGATGCACAGCCAAATGGTTATGTACGTAAGCTGGAAGATTACGGTATCTGGAAGGTGCAACGTTTGACGCTGGCTAATCAGTTGCAGCTTAAGTTCACCATGTCCATCAGCACAGGCGCATCACTCCTTAATAAGTTGCAGACGGATCTGCGTTTTCCGCTAGTAACGGGTCAACAATATCAGGCGCAATGGGAGAGTATTGACTCCGATAAAAAAATTACGTCTTCAGGGTTACGCTGCAAGGTAACCTCGATGGGAGACGCAAAGAGCATTGCGGATGAATTTAGCGGCAAATATCTCTTAGTCGAGTGTCAGCAAACTGATTCAGGACAAGCGGGTAGCCGTGTCAGACTCGCCTGGCTGCAGGATCTCAATGTGTTCGTGACCGTTGCTATGCAGGTAGGTGATAAGCCGGAAAGCCTGGTGAAACTGGAAAATGTAAGTGTAATACGTTAATCAGCAGACAGGCACACAGCATTTATTATTTATGGTATCTGAAATGAGTGAATTTAAAGATTTTGAGCTTGTAAAGGAATCACTGTTAGAGTTTATTAAAAAAAAGGAAGTAAAAGCCAGATTTGCCCATGTCGTGGCCAATGAGTACAACGACTGGGAAAAATGGTTTCAAATTGAGTTTGAATATTTCCTTTTGAATGAGAAGGGTTTTCACACCAGAAGGGAGTTGAAGGCGAAATCTGATCAAAGAAGCAAACTCAATCGTTTTTACATGTTTGTCGATTTGATTTTCAGAAAACCTAATACTGCCAAGGATCAGTACATCTACCTTGAATTTAAGCGGGCAATAAAAGCGACAACGTTAGTCAAAGGAATGTTGCACGACATATCCAAAGTGAATTCAATCGTTAAATCACACTACATTGAGACTGAAATTAAGCAGCGTTCATTTTGGTGTGTGGGTTTTTATCACTCTTTCCATAAATTGACGGTTGACCGTGCACAGGAAGAGATCAAGCAATACTCCAAAAGCTTTCACGAACCGGTGTATCTATGCTCGTGCCGGGGCGCATCGCATTATGATGAATGCCCAAAAATCGGCGTAGTCATCATCTGACAGGTCTGTTTCCTGCGTACCTGAACCTTGCATAACTGACTCATCACAGCATCGCGCGAAAAGTATCCGTTGCCTATTGCAACTATGACTTCTCGTTGCGATGCCGATGGGGCTAACCCGCTACGCTTAAATTATTTCAAGGGAGATGAAGATTGATTTTATGGTGCTCCTGACCAGGCATTAACGATCAATCCTGCGCCGGAAATAAACAGAATGGCGTCTATCAGCACGGCAAATTGTGTGACCGACAGTCTCTGGACTATCACCTTCGTGCTCAGGGTGCCCAGCATAATGCCACTGCCCACTAACACACCGGTGAGCACAACCTGCATTGAGAGCGCATGCTGAAAGGCAAACGTACTGACCTTGCTGAAATATAACAGCAAGGCGCTCGATGCTTCCGTGCCAATAAACGCGCCACGGCTCAATCCATAGGCGGTAAAAATCAGCACGCTCACCGGTCCGGTGGAGAGAACCAGTCCGGTCAGAAAACCCACCACGCCACCACAAAGCCCTAACTGCTTTATCGAGAGCGTCCAGTGACTGTTTTTCAGGTTGCGTCTGACCAAAATCATCACCCAGAAAAACAGACCCAGCGCGCCATCAGTGATCCAGGCGGGTAAAGAGAGCAGCACATGCGCGCCTAACGACGCAGCTGGCACGCCAGGAAGGCTATAGGCCAGAGTGGCGCGCCAGTCGATTTCACGCCACCAGACCGCGATGCGCGAGAGATTTCCCAGGATTGCGGCGATAGCCATGACCGGCATCGCCACTCTGGGGCCGAAATTGCTGACCATCAGCGGTAGTAGCAGTAACGAAGAACCGGTGCCGATGATGCCACTCAGCGCTCCGGAGAGGATCGCGATCAGCGTCACAAAGAGATATTCACCCACTGACTTTCCTCATTTTCAACGGCAAAGCACGCATCTTAATGAGGGCAATTCGATCATAATATCGATAAATATTGCCCACCACTGATACTAAAAGTCACAGATGAAAAAACGTAACCTGCCACCGTTGAATGCATTGCGGCTGTTCGAAACGGCCGCGCACGCCAACAGCCTGAGTGACGCGGCTGAGGAATTAGGGGTGACCCACGGTGCCGTTAGCCGTCAGATCAAATTGCTTGAAGCGTGGCTGGGACAACCGTTATTTGAACGTCAGGGACAACGCAGCGTGGCGGCGGAACATGCCCGGGCTTTTGCCGCAGAGATCAGCACCGCTTTTGACATCATCAGCGATGCTGCGGTGCGCTTTGGCAAAACATCCAACACCCGCACGATACGCGTCAATGCGCAAACCACCTTTGCGATGCACTGGTTGATCCCGCGCCTGCCGGCATTCCATAGCCAATATCCTGACATTGAAATCTCGGTATCCACCTCAAACAGTTCGGAGGTGAAAGGGCTATCTGGCTTTGACGTATTGATTCGCCGGGATGCGCTGAACAAACCTGAATGGCGTTACTTTGAGAAGAAAGCGTTATTTGAGGAAAAACTCACCCTGATTGCCGCGCCGAAACTGTTAGCCACAAAAGCGCTGAACACCCCTGCAGACCTGGCGACCCACGTTGTCGTGTTATCCAGTACGCGGTCAGGCGAGTGGGAACGGTGGATGAAGCAGGCTGGCGTCGGGGAGGTGCGTCCGGAACGTTTTCAGCGATTCGAACACAATTATATTAGTCTGCAGGCGATTATTGATGGCGTCGGTGTGGGTATCGGTGGAATACAAATGCTGGGACATGATCTGCAGGGCAACCGGCTTGTCACCCCGTTAGCTATTGAGGCGAAGGGGAGCCGCTACGTGGCGTTAATTGCGCCTGACGTGGATAAATCATCCTCGCTAAACCGCTTTGTCGCATGGCTGGAACGGGAAGCATCCGCTTAATACCCGCCTGGTCGCTGCCAGAGGGGTATGTCGGGGCTTTTTCGGCAGGCACTACGGTGCGGACTCCACCACTTCATGGCGCGGACGGAACACATGATCGCTGCCCTGCGCCAGCAAACGCTGCAGCAGCTGCTGGCCGCCGCGATCGTCCGCCTGGGCAAACAGCCGCTCGGCTTCGGTGATCGGCGTCGCCCACAGCAGATTGGGCCGATCGCCGTCGCGCTTCGGCAGCCGCAGCTGTGCACTTTCGCCCGCCAGCCCGTTGGCCAGCAGGAAGCTTTCAAAGCCGACCGGCGCAACTTCCGACGCCAGCGTGTGCCCTTCGCCAATCCACGTCAGCCGCGCCCACGGCAGATGAGCAAACTCCGCCAGCGCGCTGGCCATCTGTACCGCGTTGGCCTCGGTCATCACTTCGCCATCCACCGCCATCGCCAGCTCTACACGCCGGTACTGCGGTGCCAGCTCATCAAACAGATAATCCACCTGCGGCATCGGCCGGATACTCATGCCGAGCGTGAAGAAATACCACACGCCGTTATGCCAGTGCTGCGAAATCGCCATCGGCGGCCAGTTGCCCTGATCGATGGCGTAATATTTTACCGACTCACCAAACTGCGCCTGGTAACGTTGCAGCAGCTCGCTCTGCACCCGATCCCACTGCTGGCCATCGTGCCAGTCACGCCAGAAATGACGCTGCTGTTCGGCGCGCGCGTAGTAATCGTTGGTGGAGGCTGAACCGAGCGGCGCGGTGAGACGGTTCTCTTTGATGCAGCCCGCCGAGAAGCTGACCTGCTTGTCCTGATACAGGCTCCAGCCGGGGATTACCGCCAGCAGCTGGCCGTAATACCACAGCGCGGCACCGTCGTCGCTGGGCTCCCACAGAATCTGCAGGCCGGCCGGATCGAGCATCGGCTCCGCTTCCAGCGTGCGGCAATAGCTGGCGCTGAGCAGCGGCGCAATACCCTGCTCCATCGCTTCGCGATCTTCCTGCGCCGGTGCCGGCAGCAGATTGCGCAACCAGCAGCCGCGCACGGCGTACTGACTGCGGAACAGGTCGTTCGGCCAGATATAAAAATAGGCGGTACGCGCATCCTGTTCGACGATGGCGGTTAAAGTGTGTTGCTGATTCGGCACCTCAGCAATCAGAGGTTGGTGTGTCATAACGCCTCGACAATGCCTGGAGGGATCCATTTTCCCCGAGAATAGAGCAGGATCGGCACTCGCGCCATGTGACACAAGGGTAAAACTCTCAAAGTGCGCCAGGCCATCGTTCAGCCCGGCTTAAGAATGGCGGGGGTAGCGGCGGCGAAGCTTCAGATTTTTTTGCGATTCTTTTACCGCTTCGCATGCTATTGTCAGCGCACTCTTCTGTTGCGGAGCTGTCGTCATGGTGCTGCAAACCCTCGATCTCAATCTGCGCGAAATCGTGATTCTCGCCCTGCTGCTGTGGCTGTTTGTCCGCTATACGTGGGTGATGGCAGCCCTGACGCTGATCGTCGGTGCCATCGCGCTGCTGGTGCTGCTGCCGCTGGATATCTACTACACGCTGGTGCCGCTGGCGCTACTGGGCGTTGGCCTGGGCATGCTGCTGCATCACTATCAGCAGCGCCAGCTCCTGCTGAAACGCGAGGCGCGCACGCCGCGTAGCTATACCAGCAAGCAGGATGAATTTCACCTGTAACGCGGATCGCGCCCCATGCGCTGCATGGCACGCGCCCAGGCGCCACGCTGGATTGACCAGCGCAACAGGGCGGCAATCAACGCGATCTGCTTATCAATCCGCCATTGCGCCACTGGCCCGATCGGCTGTTGCATCAGCTGTTGCGCCCAGTCCGGCAGCAGACCACAGCCAGCCCGCAGCATGACGCGCATCGCCGGTTTCGCCTGCCAGCTGGGTGCTGGCGCATTAAGCAGCAGCTGCATCACTTCGTGAGTGCGCGCATCGTAAACCAGCTCTGCCCGCATCGCCTGTAAATAGGCCTCAACCGCCTCTACGCTTTTCGGCACCTGCTGCGCACCAAGCGCTTCCGCTACCCGCGCCGCTTCGGCGTAATAACGATCGCGATCGGCGAGGCTGAGCTGCGGATTTTTGTAACGCAGATGCGCGGCCAGGAAGCGGCTGGTTTCTGCAACGTGCACCCAGGTAAGCAGATGCGGATCGCTGGCGGCATAAGGTTTGCCGGTGTTATCGATGCCGGTGACGCGCAGATGGATGCGTTTGACCCGCTCAATCAGGGTATGCGCATCGGCGGTGTTGCCGAAGGTGGTGACCGCGATGAACTGGCTGGTGCGCCGCAGCCGGCCGAGCATGTCCTGGCGGAAACTGGAGTGATCCCACACGCCCGCCAGCGCCGCCGGATGCAGCATCTGTAGCATCAGCGCGCTGATACCGCCGCACAGCATCGCGGGAAAGTCGCCGTGCACCTGCCAGATGATGTGGTCAGGGCCGAACAGGCCGGGATCGCCCGGCGGTTGAGAGATGTCAAATTCGTTGAGCGACAGGCCGTTAAGGCGAAAGACCTGCTGTTCGATGCGGTGGCGGAGATTCATTTGTTCGTTCTTGCGCTAATGACCTTTCCCTCACCCCAGCCCTCTCCCGCGCGCGGGAGAGGGGGCAGTCCGCTGAAGCTGGCAGGTCAGAGGATAATATCCGCTAAAAGTCGGTTTGATCGGTTCCCTCTCCCGCCGGGAGAGGGTTAGGGTGAGGGAAAAATCAGGATAACAAACCCTCAATTACAAATAATCGAACTGCGCATCCTGGGTTCTGACTGAATCCAGACCGATCATCACGTTGAATTTGCCCGGCTCAGCGACGTGCTGCATCTTCTGATTCCAGAACTTCAGCGCATCGACATCAATCTTAAAGCGCACGGTCTGCGACTCGCCGGCCTTCAGCATAATGCGCTGGAAGCCGCGCAGCTCCTGCACCGGACGGCTGATACTGGCGACCGGATCGTTCAGGTACAGCTGCACCACCGTGGCACCATCGCGTTTGCCGGTATTCGTCACCGTCACGCTGGCTTCCACCGTGCCGTTACGCGGCATGGTCGGCGCAGACATCTTCACCGGTGACACGCTGAACTGGGTATAGCTCAAACCATAACCAAACGGATAGAGCGGACCGTTGACCGCGTCGTAGTAGTGCGAGGTGTACTTGTTCGGCTTCTCGAAATTGTACGGACGGCCGGTTGGCAAATGATTGTAATAAATTGGAATCTGCCCGACCGAGCGCGGGAATGACACCGGCAGTTTGCCTGATGGGTTGTAATCACCGAACAGCACATCGGCGATGGCGTTACCGCCCTCGGTACCGCTGAACCAGGTCTCCAGCATCGCATCCGCCATGCGGTCCTCATTCACCAGCGCCAGCGGACGGCCATTCATCAGCACAATCACCAGCGGTTTCCCGGTGGCTTTCAGGGCCGCCAGCAGCTTCTGCTGGCTCGGCGGGATCACCAGGTCGCTGCGGCTCGACGCTTCATGCGCCATGCCCTGCGCCTCGCCCACGGCCGCCACTACCACGTCCGCTTTTTTCGCCTGCGCGACCGCTTCGTCAATCAACTGCTGTGGCGAACGGGCATCGACGCTGACCGCCTGCTCATACAGGTTGAGGAAGTTCTGGATACCTTTGTTATCAGAAATATTGGCCCCTTTGGCATACAGCACGGTGCCTTTGCCGGCCATGGCGCTGCGCATGCCCTGCAGCAGCGAGACAGATTGCTTCGCCACGCCCGCAGCCGACCAGCTGCCCATGATATCGCGCTGGCTATCGGCCAGCGGTCCCACCAGCGCCACGGTGGCCTCTTTCTTCAGCGGCAGGGTTTCATGCCAGTTTTTCAGCAGCACCATACTGCGGCGCGCCACGTCGCGCGCTTCCGCCCGGTGCAGGCGGCTTTCCGCATTGGTGTCCTGCGGATCGCTGCCTTTCGGACCGAGATGGCTGTACGGGTCGTTGAACAGGCCCATGTCATATTTAACGTTGAGCACGTGACGGGCCGCATCGTCGATTTCCGCCATGCTCACCGCGCCGCTTTTCACCAGCCCCGGCAGGTATTTGCTGTAATACTCGTCGCTCATACTCATGTCGATGCCGGATTTCAGCGCAATACGCACGGCATCCTGCGGATCGCTGGCGACGCCGTGTTTGATTAACTCTTTGATGGCACCGTGATCGCTGATGGTGATGCCTTTGAATTTCCAGTCGTTGCGCAGAATATCTTTCAGCAGCCAGCTGTCGGCGGTGGCCGGGGTGCCGTTCAGCGAGTTGAGCGCCACCATCACGCCGCCGCTGCCGGCATCCAGCGAAGCTTTATACGGCGGCAGATAATCCTGGAACAGGCGCTGCGGACTCATGTCAACGGTGTTGTAATCACGACCGCCTTCTACTGCGCCGTAAGCCGCAAAGTGCTTAACGCTGGTCATGATGGCGTAGCGGTCGGCGGCGCTCTTGCCCTGCATGGCTTTGACCATCGCACTGCCCATCTGCGAAGTGAGATAGGTATCCTCGCCAAACCCTTCAGAGCCGCGGCCCCAGCGCGGTTCGCGCGACACATCCACCATCGGCGCCCAGGTCATGTTGAGACCATCGTCTGCCGCTTCATAGGCGGAGATGCGTCCCACTTCGCTAACGGCTTGCAGATCCCAGCTGGCGGCGAGGCCGAGCGGAATCGGAAAAATAGTGCGCTGGCCATGCACCACGTCATAGGCAAAGAACAGCGGCACCTTCAGGCGGCTGAGCTGCATGACCTGATCCTGCATGGCGCGGATATCCGGACGCGTTACCGTATTGAAAATCGCCCCGACCTGGCCGTGCTGAATCATGTCGCGAATCGCCTCTTTTGGCGTATCCGGACCGACGCTAATCAGGCGCATCTGCCCGATCTTTTCATCCAGCGTCATTTTGCTCAGCAGCTGATTAACAAAGGCGTCGCGCGCCTGTTCCGTCATTGGATGGGGGCCGAACAGATCGTCCGCAAACGCGGGTTGCACGGCAAGGGAAACAGCGAGGCTAACAGAGTAAATCCATTTCATCAGGTCGGGTTCTCTTAAGTAACTGCGCAATATCGAAATAACCGGGGCAGTGTGCCACAAGATGAGGATAGCAGGTAGCCGCCATTGTCACACTGCGCCCCCGTGGCCGACGCGTGCTACAGTAGAAACGCCACGTTAACGACAAGGATAGGCTAATGAATAACAACACCTCACACCCTGCCCTGCTGTCCGAGCTGCGCCGTCTGGTCGGCGCATCACAGCTGCTGACCGACGCGGAGCAGACCGCGCGCTATCGTAAGGGTTTCCGTTCCGGCGAGGGCGATGCGCTGGCGGTGGTTTTCCCCGGCTCGCTGCTGGAGCTATGGCGCGTGCTGCAGGCGCTGGTACAGGCCGATGCCATCGTGCTGATGCAGGCCGCCAATACCGGTCTGACCGAAGGTTCAACGCCCAACGGCAACGATTACGATCGCCCGGTGGTGATCATCAGTACCCTGCGTCTCGACAAACTGCAGCTGATCGACGGCGGCAGGCAGATTCTCGCCTTCCCCGGCAGCACGCTGTATCAGCTGGAGAAAACCCTTAAACCGCTGGGGCGCGAGCCGCACTCGGTGATTGGCTCCTCGTGCATCGGCGCCTCGGTGCTGGGCGGCATCTGCAATAACTCCGGCGGCTCGCTGATTAAACGCGGCCCGGCCTACAGCGAAATGGCGCTGTTTGCGCAGGTGGACGCCGACGGCAAGCTCCGGCTGGTCAACCATCTGGGCATCGAACTCGGTCATTCGCCGGAAGAGATTCTCGGCCGGCTGGACGACGAGCGCTGGCAGCCGGATGACGTGCGCTGGGATGCGCGTCACGCGTCCGACCACGAATACGCCGAGCGGGTGCGGGACATTCACGCCGATACGCCGGCGCGTTTCAATGCCGACCAGCGGCGCCTGTTTGAAGCGTCAGGCTGCGCCGGCAAACTGGCGGTGTTTGCCGTGCGGCTTGACACCTTCCCCACCGAGCCGAAGCAGCAGGTGTTTTACATTGGCACCAACGACCCGGCGACGCTCGGCGAGCTGCGTCGCCACATGCTGGCGGAGTTTACCCATTTACCGGTCGCCGGTGAGTACATGCACCGCGATATTTTCGACATCGCCGAGGTCTACGGCAAAGACACCTTTGTGATGATTGATAAACTCGGCACCGACAAGATGCCACTGTTTTTCACCCTCAAAGGCCGGGTGGATGCCTGGCTCAGCAAGCTGAGCTTCGTTAAGCCGCACCTGACCGATCGCCTGCTGCAACGCATCAGCCGCTGGTTCCCGGCGCACCTGCCGAAGCGCCTGAAGCAGTATCGTGACAAATACGAGCACCACCTGATGCTGAAGATGTCCGGCGACGGCGTGGCCGAAGCGCAGGCGTATCTGCAGGAGTATTTCCGCGAAGGCGGCGGTGAGTTCTTTGCCTGCGACGCCAAAGAGGGCGCGCACGCTTTTCTGCATCGTTTTGCCGCAGCCGGTGCCGCCGTGCGCTATCACGCGGTGCACGCTGACGAAGTGGAGGATATTCTGGCGCTGGACATTGCGCTGCGCCGTAACGAACAGGAGTGGTTTGAGCGCCTGCCGCCGGAGTTTGATAACGATCTGATTCATCGCCTTTACTACGGCCACTTCTTCTGCCACGTGTTTCATCAGGATTACATTGTGAAGAAAGGCGTAGATGCCCATGCGCTGAAGGAGAAGATGCTGGCGATCCTCGCGGCGCGCGGCGCGGAGTATCCGGCAGAGCATAACGTTGGCCATCTGTATGCGGCCAAACCGCAGCTGCAGGCGTTTTACCGCCAGCTCGATCCGACCAATACCTTTAACCCGGGCATCGGGAAAACCAGTAAGCAAAAAGGCTGGGCGGTGAAAGCCTGAGTCAGATCTGCCGGACCCGTAGCGGCGCGATTTATCGCGCGGGTTTGCTGCATCAGAGGCAAACCTTAGCGCAATGAATTGCGCCGCTACGGTCTCATGCCATTATGGCAACGCTTCACCTTCATTCTGCGTCGCCGGCAGCGCGCGGCGTTCGATGATCATGGTCTGTGGCGTCGACAGCACGATGCCCTCTTTGCGCAGGCGCGTCAGGATATCGAACAGCAAATCGCTTTTCGCACCGGAAATCTGGCGCTGGCTGGCGACGTTGCCGGTCACGCTCAGCACAATACCCGCCGGCGTCAAATCTTTAAACGAAACCGACGGCTCCGGCGTTTCGAGAATACGCTCGTTTTCGCGATACACGTCCAGCAACAGTTCGCGCACCTGCACCGGATCGATATCCAGCGGGAAGGTCAGCTGAATCGTCACCACGCCCTGCGCGTTGCCCATGGTGGCGTTACGCACGTTCTGCGAAATCAGCTGCGAGTTCGGCACGATCACCGTGGATTTATCGCCCAGCTGAATCTCAGTCGCACGCACGTTAATACGGCGTATATCCCCTTCGATGCCGCTGATGCTCACCAGATCGCCGACCTTCACCGGACGCTCGGTCAGCAGGATCAGACCGGAGATAAAGTTCTTCACGATCTCCTGTAAGCCGAAACCGATACCCACCGACAGGGCGCTGACGATCCACGCCAGCTTGTTCCATTGCAGCCCCATAATCGACAGCGTCAGCAAAATAATCAGCACGTAGCCGATATTACTGAACAGCGTCACCAGCGACACGCGCATGCCGATATCCATGGTGGTCTTCGGCAGGAACTCTTTGTCCAGCCAGCGCCGCACCGAGCGCAGCACGTAAATACCCACCACCAGACACAGAATGGCGTTCACCATGTGCGCCGGCACAATGTTGAGCGACTCCAGCCCTTTGCCACCCCAGAACTCAATGACTTTCTGGATCAGCTCAATCGGCGTGGACGAGGCAAACGTGCCGTTGAGCAGCGCCAGCGCGACAAACGCCACCAGCAGAGTTTTCCCCACGGCGCTGAGCAGCGTTGCGGCCTGCTGCAGGTAGCGCTCGTCAATATTCAGTGAGGTCTGCAACCGCTTGCCGGTCGCGTTGTTGGTGGAGAACAGGCTTTCACAACCGTCGTTGATCAGATGACTGAGGAAGTAGAACGAGCCAAACAGGATGCCGCACCAGATCACTTCATAGCTGAGGAAGCGCGCCAGCGTGACGTAGCCGACAATCAGCGAAACCAGAATCGCCACGGCGGTGACCGTCAGCGCCAGCTGCACCAGGCCGACGATTGTCGGACGCGCTTCCGGCGGATTGCCGGCCTGCGCCATGCGACGACGCACGCGATTGGTGCGCATGCTGATCGCCAGCCCGGTGCTGCCAATCAGCAGCGCCGTCAGGCCATTGGCAAAAATGGTGGTGTTCAGGCTGGTGCCGACCGTGTAGTTAAACGACTCGGCGGTCTGGAAGATAAACACCAGCGCGGCGGTAATCGGCGGGAACGGCTTCAGCGCCAGCGCCACTTCACTGGAGATGCTCGGCAGACGCCAGCTCGGGCGGCGCGTTGACAGAAATGCGCGGCCGAGACCGGCGATCAGTCCGCAGTAAACGCTGAGCTGCACCAGACGGCTGATAAAATCCTGCACGTCGCTGGACACTTCATCGCGGCGCACAAACGCCAGCGAGAGAAAGTTAAAGGTCAGCACCACGGCCGCCAGCGTAGTCAGCGCAATCGCCGCCGCGAGGAAGCTGCGGCGCAGCCGCCCTTCCGGCAGTTTGTGAATGCTGACCCACGCCAGAAACTCTTCGCTGTAACGCCGGCCCAGCGTCATCACCAGCAGTGCCGCCAGCAGCCAGCCGACCGTGCCCACGCGCCAGCCCGGCTCCCACGACAGCGCGGCGGTATCCTGCAGCTCGCTGATAAAGTCGCCAATTTTTTCGCCATCCAGGTCCTGACGGCTGAACAGCGGTGACCAGAAGCGTGGCCCTAAAATACTGCCGGAGTTGAGCGCCAGCTGGCTTTTCAGCTGATCGCGCCGCAGGTTGACGATCTGCGAGGACAGCACCAGCGCCCCGTTTTTGATGCCGTCGGCCTGCTTGATCTGATCATCCAGCTTGCCCTTCTGATTCTCCAGCGCGGCGCGTTTGCGCGTCACTTCCGGCGTCTCTTTCACGCCGCTGTCCGCCTTCGGCGCCGGGCCGAGCACCGCCAGCTGCGCATCCAGCTGCTGACGCTGCGGAATCAGCGCCTGGCCGAGGGTTTCCGCATTACCTGACAGCTCCAGCGCCATCTCATTGAGCTGGTTGAGCTGGTTTTCGTTGGTATCGCCAGACACCTGGCCCTTAATTTTGTCGAGGATCTTCTGCATCTTCGGCAGTTCAACCGCCGGATTGACCTTCGGTGCCGCGTCTTCTTCCTGCTGCGCGGGCGCGGCGTTGTCATCCGCATAGCTGAGCGCCGGCGTGAATAACACCAGTAGCAGCAGGAACGGGGTAAACAGAGAACGAAACTTGAACATATGAGTGAGATTCCAGCGCAATAACAGCCTATAAACGCAAGGTTGACCGTGAATGGTCGCCAGTGTAGGACTTTGCCGTCAGGGAAACTATAGGAATGGTGGCGTAAAACATTGGTGCTAACGATAAGAAATTTTGTTCATTTAAGCGCCGTTGATCGTCAGTCACGCGCCACCCCGGCACACGGCGCACTCCCTTGCGCCGCTACGCTAAGTAACGGGTTGCGTTACTCTACGTCCGCACTGCTGGCAAGCTGCGACGCTTTCTGCTTTTTGTACGCCAGCGCGGCCGCCGGCACCGGCGCCGCCTTGCCGGTTTCCAGCCAGTCGCGCAGGCGGTTGGCATCGGCAAAGTGGGTATATTTGCCAAACGCATCCAGCACCACCAGCGCCACCGGACGGTTATTAATCATGGTACGCATTATCAGGCAGTGACCGGCCTCGTCGGTGTAACCGGTTTTGGTCAGCTGAATGCGCCAGTCATTTTTGTACACCAGATGGTTAGTGTTGCGGAACGGCAGCGCGTAGCTGGGGTGTTTAAACACCGCCGTCTCCTCTTTGGTGGTGCTCAGCTGACCAATCAGCGGATACTGGCGCGTGGCCTTGAGCAGCTTCACCAGATCTTCCGCACTGGAGACGTTGTGCAGCGACAAACCGGTCGGCTCCACATAGTGGGTGTGCGTCATGCCGAGCGCGCGCGCTTTGGCGTTCATGGCGCGGATAAAGGCATCGTAACCGCCGGGATAGTGATGCGCCAGGCTGGCCGCCGCGCGGTTTTCCGAGGACATCAGCGCCAGCAGCAGCATGTTGCGGCGGCTGATTTCACTGTTGAGCTTCACGCGCGAGAACACGCCGCGCATTTCGGGCGTCTGGCTGATATCCACCGACAGCATTTCGTCCATCGGCAGTCGGGCATCCAGTACCACCATCGCGGTCATCACTTTGGTGATCGACGCAATAGGCCGCACCCGGTCCGGATGGCTGGAAAACAGCACTTTATTATTATCGAGATCGACAATCAGCGCGCTGCCGGAGGCGATTTGCGGCTGGGCAATCGGCGCCAGATCGGACAGTTTTGCTGCGGCGGCGAGCGCCGGAGTCATCACAGCTGGCGCGGCGACAAACAGCGCCAGCGACAGCAAAGAAATACGCATTTTTACAGACATCGTGTCAAAAAAATCCGGTGAGGAGGTTTGCGCTGTGTTGTAACACAGGCCGCCGGCGTCAGGCCTGATGCGACGCGGGCTGGCTGCGCTATCATACGCGCTCATCTGCGAAATTTCTTAGAGAGATTGTTTCCGGGCGTTAAAAAAGGCGGGCATAACAGTCGCTGCCAGGCGCAGCGGGATCAGTCAGGTCGCCATAGCTGACGACCTGACCCTTATCACGGTCAGAACAAGCGTGGTCCGTAACCCCACAGAATCACCGTCAGCGCCAGCAGCACCTCAAACACCAGCACGCCAATCGCCAGCGTCGAGCCGGAGAAGCGCAGGCTCTCTTCACGGTCAATGTTAAGGAATACCGGGATGCCGACGTACAGCAGATAGCCGGTGTACATCAGCGCTAACGCTCCGGCCAGTACGCACAGCCACACCAGCGGATAGAGCGCCACCAGCCCGCTGATGAACAGCGGCGTCGCCACATAGCCGGCAAATACGGTACAGCGCTGAATGCTGGGACGCTGCGGATAGTCGCGCGCCATCCAGTGAATCACGCGGCCCATCACCGCCACACCGCCTAAGATGATCAGGTAAAACAGAATGCCGAGACCAATACCGGTCAGCATGTTGAGTTGCACGAACTGCCCTTCGCCCAGATTCCAGCCCAGCTGCGTAGTGCCAATAAAGGCGCAGATCACCGGGATCGCCGCCATCAGCAGAACGTGATGGGTGTAGTGGTGCGAAACGCTCTCGTTTTCCTGCTTGATATCACGCATCTCCTGATTGGGATGCGCCAGAAGACCCCAGACATGATTCATACAATCACTCCTCTGATGCGACGGGCTGCCCCAGCGATCAGGCTGTCCAATGCAGGCAGCTTCAGTTCAAGTATAATCGGCGCGGCTGTTTTTGCGGCCAGCGGCACAAAAAAAGCCGCAGCCAGCTAGACTGTTAGCTGTATCGCTTACCCAGGGAGGAGCAATTGCATATCGATATCAATGGATTAATCACCCAGTACGGTTACCTGGCGCTGCTGATTGGCTGCATTGCCGAAGGGGAAACCTTTACCCTGCTGGGCGGAGTCGCGGCGCACGAGGGCCTGCTGCATTTCAGCGGCGTGGTGCTGGCGGCGATGGGCGGCGGCATTATTGGCGATCAGCTGCTGTTCTGGCTTGGCCGCCGCTATGGCACACGCATTCTGCGGCGCTTCCGCAAACATCAGGACACCATTAAAAAAGCTAACCGGCTGATTCAGAAGCACCCCAGCCTGTTTGTGATTGGCGTGCGCTTCATGTACGGCTTTCGCCTGATTGGACCGATTATTATTGGCACCAGCCGCCTTAAGCCGCTGCGCTTTTTCGTGCTTAATGTCATTGGCGCCGCGCTGTGGGCGCTGATTTTTGTCACCCTCGGCTACTTCGCCGGTGAAATTATTACTCCGTGGCTGCACAAGCTTGATCAGCACCTCAAGCACTTCATCTGGCTGGCGGCGGCAATTGTGTTCGGCATCGTGCTGCGCTTTGTGATTCGCCGCTGGAACCGCCGCCGCGCCGGTTAACTGTGGTAACCCTTGAACTGCGGGTTGGCCAGCATGAAGCCGCCGTCGACCACGAATGACTGCCCGGTGGTGTAAGTGGCCCATTCCGAGCACAGCCACGCCACCAGACTGGCGATTTCGCGCGTATCGCCAGGGCGGCCAATCGGGATTTCCGGCATGCGCCGGCTGTGCGCCTCGCTGTTGCTCATGTCATTCATCGGCGTGGCGATAGCGCCCGGTGCCACGGCATTCACCAGAATGTGGTGCGGCAGCAGGCTCAGCGCCATCGATTTGGTCAGCCCGCCAAGCGCATGCTTGGCTGCGGTATAGGCGGCGGCGTCCGGCAGCGGCGTATGCTCATGCACCGAGGTAATGTTGATGATGCGGCCGCCGTCGCCCTGATCCACCATATGACGCGCGGCAATCTGTCCGCAGACAAAGGCGCCGTCTACGTCAACAGTGAAGACTTTGCGCCAGTCCTCAAAGGTCACATCAAGGAAATCGGCTTTGGTCATCACGCCGGCATTGTTCACCAGTACATCGATGCGGCCCAGCGAGTTGATCAACTGCGCCAGCTGCTGCCCGCCAGCCTGCGGATCGGACAGATCGAGCTGCCGCACCTGGGCCAGCTGGCCTTTGCTCTCCACCAGCCGCGCGGTCTCCTGCGCGCCCTCTTCATCCGAGCGCCAGGTAATGCCGACGGTATAGCCGGCCTCGGCCAGCATTACGGCGCAGCTGCGTCCAATCCCCGAATCTGAAGCGGTCACTACGGCGACTTTCTGTTTGCCCAGTGTCATAACGTTCTCCTGCCTGATGGGTGTCTTCACAGTATAGAAGTTATCGTTCTGTGCCACGTCGCAGCCGATTCTGCCGTTTCGTCTATAGTTAACAATCGGATAGCGTTCAGGAGGCAGGATGAGCAAGATTAAACGCAGAATTGACGACCACGGCGTCATCGGTGATTTACGCACCTGTGCCCTGATCGCGAACGACGGCACCATTGATTATCTCTGCTGGCCCGAACTCGACAGCCCCTCCGTGTTTGCCGCCCTGCTCGACAGCGACGAAGCCGGCCTGTTTTCGCTGGCACCGCAGTGGCAAAACGCGCGCCAGCAGCAGCTCTACCTGCCCGATACCAACATTCTGCAAACCCGCTGGCTTGATGAGGCCGGCGTGGCGGAAATCACCGATTACATGCCGATCTGCGATGAGCGCAGCAAAGTGCCGCGCCTGGTGCGGCGGGTAAAAATGATCCGCGGCACCGCCACCTTTGATCTGCGCTGCGCGCCGCGCCACGACTATGCCCGTGCCGAAACGCGCACGGAGACGCGCCCCGGCGGTATCGCCTTTGTCGCCGAAGGCCAGCCGTCGCTGCGCCTGAGCGCCACGGTGGTGATGACGCGCGAACCGGACAGCGCGGTGGCGCAGTTTACCCTGCAGGCCGGTGAGCACGCCGAATTTGTGTTTGGCAACGATGACGATCCGCAGGTGCAGCATATCGCGACCGAGCGCTGCTTTCGCGATACCGTGGATTACTGGCGGCGCTGGAGCAGCCACAGCTCTTATCGCGGTCGCTGGCGCGAGATGGTGACGCGCTCGGCGCTGGCGCTCAAGCTGCTCACCTCGCACCAGCACGGCTCGATTGCGGCTGCCGCCACCTTTGGCCTGCCGGAAGAGCTGGGCGGCGAGCGTAACTGGGATTACCGCGCCTCGTGGATCCGCGATGCCTCGTTCAGCATGTACGCGCTGATGCGGCTCGGCTATGTGGAAGAAGCGCGTGACTTCACCCATTGGGTAGGCCGCTGCGTTGAGCACAGCCACGACGATACGCCGCATTTGCAGGTGATGTATCGCCTCGACAGCGGCACCGAGCTGCACGAGACCGAACTGCTCAACCTCTCCGGTTACGCCAACTCGCGCCCGGTGCGCATCGGCAATGATGCTTGGCGCCAGACGCAGCTGGATATTTATGGCGAGCTGATGGATGCGGTCTATCTTGCCAATAAATACGGCGAAGCCATCTCGCAGCGCGGCTGGCGCCATGTATCCAGCATGATTGACTACGTCTGCGTTAACTGGAACCAGCCGGACGCCGGTATCTGGGAGATGCGCGGCGAGCCGGAGCACTTTCTGCATTCGCGCCTGATGTGCTGGGTGGCGCTGGACCGCGCGCTGCGGCTGGGTATGAAGCGTTCGCTGCCAATGCCGTACGATCGCTGGGATCGGGTGCGCAGTGAGATCCGCGACGACATCTGGCAGAACTTCTGGAACGACGAACTCGGCCACTTCACCGCCACGCGCGGCGGTAAATACCTGGATGCGTCGATGCTGCTGATGCCGCTGGTGCGCTTTGTCAGCTCGACCGATCCGGAGTGGATCGCCACGCTGGATGCGATTAAAACCCATCTGGTGAGCGACGGTTTAGTGCGGCGTTATAACATCAGTGAGACGCCCGCCGATGCGCTGACCGGTGGCGAGGGTGCGTTTGCCGCCTGTTCGTTCTGGTATGTGGAGTGTCTGGCGCGCGCCGGGCGGGTGCATGAGGCGCACTTCGAGTTTGAAAAGCTGCTGAGCTACGCCAATCCGCTGGGATTGTACGCCGAGGAGTTTACCTCGCACGGCAACGCGCTGGGCAACATGCCGCAGGCGCTGACCCATCTGGCGTTGATCAGCGCCGCGTTTTTCCTCAACCGTAAACTGAGCGGCGAAGTGACGCTGTGGCAACCGTAAGAAAATTCACATTTTGGGCGGCGTGGCAAAGAGAATAGTCTGTGAAACGCCGCGTTTTGCGTAAAGTATCTTCAACCAGCGAAAATCCTGATTCCCATCATTGCGCCTATGCACATATAATGCGCAGCGGGTTATTCTGACCCTGATGGGTTCGACACACTGACAAGCCATGAAAATGGCCATAACGACTTGTAAAAACATGAAAAAAAGCATTCGCGCGTTCGCTTCACTCGCCCTCGTACTGGCGGCGTTCAGCCAGTCGGCCTTTGCAGTCGTCTATCCGCTGCCTCCAGCGAATAGCCGCCTGATTGGCGAAAATATTGAAATCACCGTGCCAGACGACAGCAAACTGCCGCTGGAAGCGTTTGCGGCGCAGTACCAGATGGGCCTCAGCAACATGCTGGAAGCCAATCCGGGCGTGGACGTTTACCTGCCGAAAGCAGGCACTAAAATGGTGATCCCGCAGCAGCTGATTCTGCCTGACGCACCGCGTGAAGGCATCGTGATCAACAGCGCCGAGATGCGTCTGTATTACTACCCGAAAGGCACCAAAACTGTCGTGGTGCTGCCGATCGGTATCGGCGAGCTGGGTAAAGATACGCCGGTTAACTGGACCACCGCGGTTGAGCGCAAGAAGAATGGCCCAACCTGGACGCCAACCAAAGCGATGCACGCAGAGTACGCGGCGCGCGGCGAGAGCATCCCGGCCGTGTTCCCGGCAGGTCCGGATAACCCGATGGGCCTGTACGCGCTGTACATTGGCCGTCTGTATGCGATTCACGGCACCAACGCCAACTTTGGTATCGGCCTGCGCGTGAGCCACGGCTGCGTGCGTCTGCGTGCGGACGACATCAAATGGCTGTTCGACAACGTGCCAGTGGGTACGCGCGTCCAGTTCATTGACCAGCCGGTAAAAGCCACCGTTGAGCCAGACGGTTCGCGCTACATCGAGGTTCACAACCCGCTGTCGACCACCGAAGAGCAGTTCAACTCACGTGAACTGGTGCCAATCAGCCTGACGTCCGCCGTGACCAAAGTGGTGGCCGATGCCAGCACCAATCAGGATGCCGTGAACAACGCCATCCAGGCACGTACCGGTATGCCGACCAAAATCAACGGTCAGCCGGGCGAAGCCCAGCCTGCGCCGGTGATGGTACAAGAGTCTTCTGACGCGATGCCGAAAGAAGAGCCGATGACGCCGCAGGGTGCCACCGCCGTCGCGCCGCAGGCCGATGTGCAGCAGCCCGCTGAAGCCGCTCCGGTTGAGCAGGCCGCGCCGGCACAGCCTGCCAGCAACGGCAACAGCCTGTAAGGGTTCGCTGTCGATGATCAAGCCAGCCGCAGGGCTGGCTTTTTTATTGCCCGATCGCCGGGGTCATTGTGCGGTTGTGTCGCGACGCCGTTGCGCACTCAATCGTGCGGTCGGCGTAACGCCAGCCAGCCCGCCACCAGAGTAAACACCAGCACCACCAGCACTAACAGCAGAAAGCCGTGCGGATTGTTCGCCAGCGGAATGCCGCCCACGTTCATGCCAAAAAAACCGGCCACGATATTGATGGGCAGCGCCAGCACGGTGATTGAGGTGAGCAAAAACAGCGTTCGGTTGCTCTGCTCCATCAGGCGGGCAGCGATCTCCTCCTGCAGCAGGCGAATGCGCTCCATCAGGCTGGCAAGATCGTTAAGCGCTACGCTGAACTCCTCGGTGAAAATCCGCAGCTCACTGAGCGGTTCCCGGTTGAGCCAGTTTGGCGGCCGGTTAAGCAGGCGAAACAGCGCGGCCGGCTCCGGCGCCAGCAGCCGCTGGACGCGCAGCAGCATGCGGCGCAGATGGCCCAGCTCGCTGCGGTTGGCTTTGATCGCCGCGCTCAGCAGCCGCTCTTCTATCGCATCCACCGCCTGGCTGGAGCGCCGCACCACCTGCTCCAGCTGCGCTTCCTGTTCGCCGAGCAGCCACAGCAGCATCGCATCCGGCGCGCTGAAGCACAGCCGATCAATCTGCTGATGCATACGTTCAATCATGCCAACCGGGCGATAGCGCGCGCTGACCATCACCTGCGGCCGGCACCAGATCCACAGCGTCGCATTTTGCGTGCTGCGCTCCTCTTTACTGAAGGTGACGTCATTCAGCACCGCCAGCAGCGCATCGTTTTGCTGCGCCAGCCGGGTGCGCGGCGAGGCCGAATGAATCTCATCGAAAAAATCGTCATCTACGCTGAAGTGGTCCTGAACCCAGCGCTCGGCGCGGGCATGATTCAGGTTAATGTGCAGCCAGAGAAAGCAGCCGTCGGGTAAGGTGTGCCGCGCCAGCTGCGCGGCCTCGCGGGCGTTGAGCCGCTGTGGCGGCGCATCCGGGTTGAACAGGTAACCGTGAATCAGTCCGGCGACTTCGTTGTTGAAGTCCGGTAGCGAGGCAAGCGGCAGAACAGGCTGGAGCATAGCGGCGTGAAGATCCCTGAGCGGTCAGATCCATAGCCTGCGACAGGCCTGTTACAGCACGATGACAGCGCGCGCTGGCATCATCATTCTGTCATACAAACCCCGTATCACACTGCAGTTAACGGATGCCGTTCGTGCATCGTTAATTCACCCCGGGGGTGTGTTATGGCTGAAAACAGTTTCCCTGCATCATCGTCTAACCGCGGACGGCCCAATCTGCACCCGCGCAGCGGTCGCGCGTCGCGCGTGCTCTTTCTGCTGCTGCTGGTGGCCGGGCTGCTCTTTACCGGCATCAACCTGTTTAACGATGTAGAAGAGACCGGCGCGGTCGTCACCAGCTATACGCCGTTCCTGCTACTCGGCGTGGCGCTGCTGATTGCGCTCGGCTTCGAGTTTGTTAACGGCTTCCACGATACCGCCAACGCCGTCGCCACGGTGATCTACACCCACTCGCTGTCGCCGGGCGTGGCGGTGGTGTGGTCCGGCTTGTGTAATTTCCTTGGCGTACTGCTCTCCAGCGGCGTGGTGGCGTTTGGCATTATTTCGCTGCTGCCGGTGGAGCTGATTCTGCAGGCGGGCAGCGGTCACGGTTTCGCCATGGTGTATGCGCTGCTGTGCTCGGCGATTGTCTGGAACCTCGGCACCTGGTATTTCGGCCTGCCCTCTTCCTCTTCGCACACGCTGATCGGCTCGATTATTGGCGTGGGCGTGGCGAATGCGCTGCTGCACGGCCGCAGCGGCACCAGCGGCGTCGACTGGGATCAGGCGGTTAAAGTCGGTTACGCCCTGCTGCTGTCGCCGGTGATTGGCTTCATCTGCGCCGCCGTGCTGCTGCTGGCCATGAAGGCGCTGGTGCGCAATCGTCAGCTGTATCAGGCGCCGGAAGGCAATCAGCCACCGCCAGCGTGGATTCGTGGCCTGCTGATCCTCACCTGTACCGGCGTTTCGTTTGCCCACGGCTCGAACGACGGTCAGAAAGGCATGGGACTGATTATGCTGATCCTGGTTGGCACCATGCCGATCGCCTATGCGCTCAACCGCTCGCTGCCGCCGGAGCAAATTCCGCGCGTGGCGGCGTTAACTCAGGTGACCGAACAGCAGCTGCTGACGCTGCAGCCGCCGCCCGCCGCAATGCCGGCAGCGCGTGAGGTGCTGACGGAATATGTGCGCACCAGCCAGAACCGGCCGCAGGTGCTGCCGGCGCTCGGCATGATGCTCGGCGATATCGGCGAACAGATTCGCCAGTACGGTTCGGTAGAAAATATTCCGGCGCAGGCGGTCACCAACACGCGCAACGATATGTATCTCGCCTCGGAGACCATCAAGCATCTGCAATCGGCCAACGTCGCGCTGCCGGAAGAGACGGCGCGCAACCTGACGGCGGTGAAGCACGAGCTGGACGCGGCTACGCGCTTTATCCCGATGTGGGTCAAAGTGGTGGTGGCGATTGCGCTGGGTCTCGGCACCATGGTCGGCTGGCGCCGGATTGTGGTTACGGTGGGTGAGCGCATCGGCAAAACCCATCTCACCTATGCGCAGGGTGCCAGTGCGGAGCTGGTGGCGATGGCCACCATTGGCGCAGCCGATGCCTTTGGTTTACCGGTGTCGACCACCCATGTGCTGTCGTCCGGAGTGGCCGGTACCATGGCGGCCAACCGATCCGGCCTGCAGCTCGCCACCCTGCGTAATCTGGCGCTGGCGTGGGTGCTGACGCTGCCGGTATCGGTGTTGCTGTCAGGGCTGCTGTATGCGCTGTTTATTCATCTGGCCTGATAGGCTCTGAAGACTGCTGGTGCAGGCGCAGCGTAATCAGGAACGCGCCCAGCACCATCAGTGCTGCCGCCAGATACACCGACTGCATGCCCCAGTGGCCGATTAACAGCCCCGCCACGGGTCCGGTCAACCCCAGCCCCAAATCGAGAAATGCCGAATAGGTACCGAGCGCCGATCCCTGATCCTGCTGCTGTACCCGCTTCACCGCTTCCACGCCCAGCGCCGGGAACACCAGCGAGAAACCGCCGCCGGTGAGGAAAGCGCCAATATCCACCAGCCAGCTGCTGTCCGCCTGCCAGATCAGCAGCAGACCGGCGCCCTCCAGCACGAAGGAGATCAGCGACACCTGCAGCCCGCCGAAGCGCGTGATATAGCGCCCGCACGCCAGCCGCACCAGCACGAAGCCGAGGCTGAACAGCGTCAGCGCGAACGCCGCGCCGCTCCAGTCGCGACTGGCGAAATAAAGGGTAATGAAGGTGGAGATCACGCCAAAGCCGATGGTGCCAAATCCCAGCGCCAGGCCAAACAGCCAGACGCGGCTGACCACGCGATGAAACGGAATGCGCACGCCGGCGCTAACGCTGACCGCCGGCTTGCCGGAGGCCATCCAGAAGCCGATCGCCCCCATCAGCGCCACCAGACCAGCAAAGCCGCTGATGCCGAAGCCCTGATTCAGCAGCACGCCCAGCGGCGCACCAATCGCCATGGCAAAGTAAGTCGCCACGCCGTTCCACGAAATGACCCGCGCGGTTTGCCGCGGGCCGACAATGTTCATGCCCCACAGCGTCGAGCCGGTACTGCTGAAGCTTTCCCCAACGCCGAGAAACAGCCGCCCCAGCGCCAGCAGCGTCAGGCTCAGCAGCGGCGCACCGCTGCACAGCGCGGCAATGATCGACAGCACGCCGCTCATGCCGCAGCACACCAGCCCCATCATCACCACGCGTTTCGGGCCGTAGCGATCGGCCAGCCGGCCAGAGTGCGGGCGACTGAGCAGCGTGGCGAAATATTGCAGACTGATGATCAGCCCGGCGATAAACGAGCTGAAGCCCAGCTGGTTATGCACAAACCCCGGCAGCACCGCCAGCGGCAACCCGACGGACAGGTAGCAAAAGAAGGTGAAAACGATGACGGAGAGGATGCGTTTATTTAACTGAGCATTACTCAGTACAGCGGCGTCAGACATGGAAGATGGCGTCAGAAACGTGGTGAAAGCGAAGGTTCACTATACCGGTTAGCAGACTAAGGATCGCGGCTTTTTTTGTTATAAAACATGGCGGCAGCGCACGCTTTCACCGGGTGCTCGCTGGCTTGCCCGTTAACGCGGCGGACCTGACGGTTCAGGTACCACCGCTCAGGTTCAGATGCAGGACACCTGGGCCATGCGTGCGGCATGGCGTTCGATGGCGCTGGCGATCTCGGCGGAGACACGCAGCGTGCGGATCTCGCTGAACAGGCCGTCGGCCTCTTGGTAGGCTTTGCGCAGATAGCCCAGCCACTGCTTGATGCGCGCAACGTGGTAGTTGCCGGTATCACCCTGCTTTTCCAGCTGGGTGTAGCGCAGCAGCAGCTCAACCACCTGCGACCACGGCATCGGGGCTTCGTTGTATTTCACCACGCGCCCCAGGTTAGGCACATTGAGCGCGCCGCGCCCGAGCATGACCGCGTCGCAGCCGGTAATCCGCAGGCAATCCTGCGCATCCTGCCAGTTCCAGATTTCGCCGTTGGCGATCACCGGAATTGTCAGACGCTGGCGAATCTCACCAATCGCCTGCCAGTTGATGCTCTCTGCGCGATAGCCGTCCTCTTTGGTCCGGCCATGCACCACCAGCTCGCTGGCACCGGCCTGCTGCACCGCATCGGCGATCTCGAAACGCCGCGCGCCCGAGTCCCAGCCGAGCCGCACTTTCACCGTGACCGGCAGATGAGCGGGCACCGCCTCGCGCATTGCTCTGGTACCGCGATAGATCAGCTCCGGATCTTTCAGCAGCGTCGCACCGCCGCCGCTTCCGTTCACCAGCTTCGACGGGCAGCCGCAGTTGAGGTCAACGCCCCACGAACCCAGCTCCACCGCGCGTGCGGCGTTTTCTGCCAGCCACTCAGGATACTGGCCCAGCAGCTGCATGCGCACGCGCGTACCGGAGGGCGTCCGGCTGTGGTGGTGCAGTTCCGGACACAAACGGTAGAAGGATTTTACCGGCAGCAGCTGATCGACCACGCGTAAAAACTCAGTGACGCACAGGTCATAGTCATTCACGCCGGAGAGCAGTTCACGTACCAGCGAATCCAGTACGCCTTCCATGGGTGCCAGTAAAACCCGCATACCGTTACGCGTTCCCGTTGCTCTTCGCTGCCGGACGACGTGAGCGCGCCGGTTTACCCGCGTTGCCTGCCGCCGGGCCGTTGTTGCCCGGACGACGCGGTGCACGCGCCTCGCCCTGTGGACGCGCGCCGCCGTTACCGGCGCTGGCACGCTGGCCATTGCCGCCGCTGCGGCTGCGCGGTGCGTCAGCACCCTGCCCCGGCGCGCGGCCCTGGCCACGTCCGCGTGGCTGCTGCTGACGGCCATTCTGAATCGGCTCCGCCTTGATGCTCGGATCCGGCTCAAAGCCCGGCAGCGCAATGCGCGGAATTTCCCGCTTCAGCAGGCGCTCGATATCACGCAGCAGCTTGTGCTCGTCCACGCACACCAGCGACAGCGCAGCACCGGTGGCCGCAGCACGACCGGTACGGCCAATGCGGTGCACGTAATCTTCTGCCACGTTCGGCAGCTCGTAGTTGACCACGTGCGGCAGCTCTTCGATATCCAGACCGCGCGCGGCAATATCCGTCGCCACCAGCACGCGAATGCCGCCGGTTTTGAAGTCGGCCAGCGCACGAGTACGCGCGCCCTGGCTCTTGTTGCCGTGGATCGCGGCGGCAGTGATGCCATCTTTGTTGAGCTGCTCAGCGAGGTGGTTAGCACCGTGCTTGGTGCGGGTGAACACCAGCACCTGCTGCCAGTTGTCGCGACCAATCATCAGCGACAGCAGTTCCCGTTTGCGCTTCTTATCGACAAAATGCACCTGCTGCGACACCTGCTCGGAAGCGGTGTTGCGGCGTGCCACTTCCACCTGTTCCGGGTTGGTGAGCAGTTTTTCCGCCAGCGCTTTGATCTCGTCCGAGAAGGTGGCAGAGAACAGCAGGTTCTGCCGTTTGGCCGGCAGTTTTGCCAGCACGCGGCGAATATCGTGGATGAAGCCCATGTCGAGCATGCGATCCGCTTCGTCCAGCACCAGGATTTCCACCTGCGACAGATCGACCGCGTTCTGGTGCGCCAGATCGAGCAGACGCCCCGGCGTGGCGATCAGTACATCAACGCCGCCGCGCAGTTTCATCATCTGCGGATTAATGCTGACGCCGCCGAACACCACCAGCGAACGCATGTTGAGGTACTGGCTGTATTCACGTACGTTTTCACCAACCTGCGCCGCCAGTTCACGGGTTGGCGTGAGGATCAGCGCACGTACCGGACGGCGACCGCGCGCCGCTGCCGGTTTTTCTGACAGACGCTGCAGCAGCGGCAGCGTGAAACCGGCGGTTTTACCCGTGCCGGTCTGGGCGCTCGCCAGCAGGTCACGACCGGCCAGCACCACGGGAATCGCCTGACGCTGGATTGGCGTCGGTTCACGGTAGCCCTGTTCTGCTACCGCACGCAAAATATCGGCATTCAAGCCGAGAGAGTCAAAAGACATGCAGGTGTATTACTCCGAACCGCCCTGATCGCGCTGCGCGATGTAGTTTTCAGGGGGGATATGACGCAGCCTCAAGGCCTGCGTGTGAAAAGGGCACAAACTACCATGCGTAAGAGCGGCAGTGTAGCAGCTTTCCGCAAGAACCGCGACCAGCAAAACGTGAGGGTGATGGGCCGCTGCGCGGTAGCGCATAAAAAAGGAGCCGCAGTGGGCTCCTCTTTTCTTGCTGGCACGTCCGCTTAGCTGCGTTTTTTCTGCACGCGCTGCGGTGGCTCTTTGGCCAGCAGCGACACCAGCGCCGGGCCCACCAGCATTACCACGCCCAGACAACCAATCAGCAGATTGTTGTGGATGAAGCGTGAAATCAGGAACAGCGTCAGCATCGCCGCGCCGAAGTAGTATGTCGTCGTCACTTCTTCCAGAGAGTCACCAAAGCGGCGCAAACGGGCACTACGCTGCAGGGCCAGCATGGTGATGAACACCAGCGCATAAGCTGCCACCAGGGTACTGCTCACTTCGACCAGTGCCTTATGTTTCCAGCCCCACACCAGCGCCGCGATCACCAGCAGGTGGGTCGCAATATGCAGGCAGGTTTGACCGGTAACAATCTGAACACGATTAGACCATTTCATTCTCTTCTCCTGGCAGACCCAACAGGTCGCCCAAGTGTATCTGACCGCAGCCAGACGGATTTCCTCAATGTAAAGCAAATTTCGGATAACACCCTAATTTTCTGTCTCCAGCACCACCCATTTGTGACAAAGACTACACTTTGTTCTGTTGATGATGAAAAGGAGCGCGTCGCAGTATGCCACAAAACACGCAAGGATCTTCATTTAAAGTCCTGACGATCAATACCCATAAGGGGTTCACCAGCTTTAACCGTCGCTTTATCCTGCCGGAACTGCGCGACGCAGTGCGCGCCACCTCGGCGGATATCGTCTTTTTACAGGAGGTGATGGGCACGCACGCCATCCACTCCGCACACATTGAAAACTGGCCGGAAAATTCGCACTACGAATACCTTGCCGACACCATGTGGCACGACTTCGCTTACGGCCGCAACGCGGTCTATCCCGAAGGCCATCACGGCAACGCGATACTGTCACGCTTTCCGATCACCGAATACCAAAACCGCGATATTTCTGTCGCCGGCAGTGAGAAACGCGGCATGTTGCACTGCCAGATTAGCCTGCCCGATCGGCCGGAACCGATTCACACCTTGTGTGTGCACCTCGGCCTGAAAGAGAAGCATCGTCTGGCGCAGATGCGCATGATGTGTGAACTGATTGAGTCGCTGCCACCGGATGCGCCCCTGGTGGTGGCCGGCGATTTTAATGACTGGCAGGTACGCGCTAATCGATTTTTACAGCGCGGAGCCGGCCTGCAGGAGGTGTTTAGCATGAAAAACGGTCGCCCGGCGCGCACCTTCCCGGCGCGCTTTCCGCTGCTGCGTCTCGATCGCATCTATATCCGTAATGCGTCGGTGAGCCAGCCGTGGGCGCTGCCGGTGAAACCCTGGTCACATCTGTCCGATCATGCCCCGCTGGCCGTGGAGATCTTTCTATGAATTTCAGCTGGCGCGAAGGTAACCAGCTGCGGCTGCTGGAAAATGGCGATCAATTCTTTCCGCGCGTCTCCGGTGCGATCCAGCGTGCCCAGCGTACGCTGCTGCTGGAGACGTTTATCCTATTTGAAGATGAGGTCGGTAAGGCGCTGCACCGCAATCTGCTGGCCGCCGCGCAGCGCGGTGTTAAGGTGGAAGTGATGGTGGATGGCTACGGCTCGCCGGATCTTTCCACCCAGTACATCAACAGCCTGACCGAAGCAGGCGTGCGCTTTATCTATTACGATCCGCGCCCGCTGGTGATGGGCATGCGCACCAACGTGTTCCGCCGTCTGCATCGCAAAATTGTGGTGATTGATGAGGAGATTGCGTTTGTTGGCGGTATCAATTTCTCCGCCGAGCACAACACCGATTACGGGCCGGAAGCCAAGCAGGATTACGCCGTGGAGGTGAAAGGGCCGGTGGTGCTGGACATCGCACGCTATGTACAGCAGGCGATCGGCAGCGAACAGGTAACGCGCCGCTGGTGGGGCGCGCGCTCCCAACGCCTGGCGGTGAACGCCCTGCCCGGTGATGCGCAGGTGCTGTTTGTCTACCGCGATAACGATGAGCACCGCGACGACATCGAACAGCACTATCTCGATATGCTGCGCAAGGCGAAGCAGGATGTGATTATCGCCAACGCCTACTTCTTCCCCGGCTATCGCCTGTTGCGTGAAATGCGCAGCGCGGCCCAGCGCGGTGTGCGCGTGCGGCTGATTGTGCAGGGTGAACCGGACATGCCGATTGTCAAAGTCGGCGCCGAGCTGCTGTACAACTATCTGGTGGATGCTGGCGTTGAAGTGTACGAATACTGCCGTCGCCCGCTGCATGGCAAAGTGGCGGTGCAGGATCAGCAGTGGTCAACGGTGGGTTCCAGCAACCTCGACCCACTCAGCCTGTCGCTGAATCTCGAAGCCAACCTGATCATCCACGACCACGCCTTCAACCAGACGCTGCGCGATAACCTTGAGCAGCTGCTGGCTGCGGACTGCGTGCGCGTCGATGAAGACAAGCTGCCGCCGCGCACCTGGTGGCAGCTGACCAAAAGCGTCATCGTGTTCCATTTCCTGCGCCATTTCCCGGCCATCGCCGGCTGGCTGCCTGCCCATACGCCCCATTTGTCTCAGGTCGATCCGCCGGTGCAGCCGGAAATGGAAACCCAGGACCGGGTTGAAGCCGATAACGAAGGAGCGAAACCCTGATGAGCAAAAAGAACCCGCGCTGGCAGTTAGCGAAAAAAATCCTTACCTGGCTGTTCTTCATTGCGGTGATCGTGCTGCTGGTGGTTTACGCACGCAAGGTGAACTGGGAGGACGTGTACAAGGTCATCGTCGGCTATAACCGCTACGTGGTGCTGAGCGCCGCCGCGTTAGTGGTGGTGAGCTACCTCACCTACGGTCTGTACGATTTGATTGGCCGCGCCTACTGCGGGCATAAACTGGCGAAACGTCAGGTGATGCTGGTGTCATTCATCTGTTACGCCTTTAACCTGACGCTGAGCACCTGGGTGGGCGGTGTGGCGATGCGCTATCGTCTCTATTCGCGCCTCGGCCTGCCCGGCGGCACTATCACGCGCATCTTTTCACTGAGTATTGCCACCAACTGGCTCGGCTACATTTTGCTTGGCGGCGTGGTGTTTGTCTCCGGCATGGTGCCGATTCCGCCCGGCTGGTTCATCGGCGAAGGCACGCTACGGGTGATTGGTGCGGTCCTGCTGGCGATGGTGGCGGTTTATCTGTGGGCCTGTGCTTTCGCGAAGAAGCGCCGCTGGACGGTGAAGGGCCAGCATCTGCAACTGCCCTCGCTGCGCATGGCGCTGTTTCAGTTTGCCGTTTCCTGCGCCAACTGGATGGTGATGGGCACCATTATCTGGCTGCTGCTGGCGCGTGAAGTGGATTATCCCATCGTGCTGGGGGTGCTGTTAATCAGCAGTATTGCCGGGGTGATTATTCATATTCCGGCGGGCATTGGCGTGCTGGAAGCGGTGTTCCTCGCGCTGCTCAGCGGCCAGCATGCTTCGCACGGTGAGATTATCGCCGCGCTGCTGGCTTATCGCGTGCTCTATTTTATTCTGCCGCTGCTGCTGGCACTGGTGCTGTATCTGTGGCTGGAGAGCCGCGCGAAGCATTTACGGCAGAAGAATGAGCGCAAGATGGCGGCGCGATAAGGCGTGCCAGGCGCAGGCTGGAGAACGCGTAATACATTGCGCCGCTACGGACAAGGTGAAACGGGCTGATAAGTACAGACCGTTCACCTGGCCGTAGCGGCGCGATTATTTTCACAGCCTTAATGGCTGGTTACTCTTAGCGACGGTTACCGAAAATCCGCAGCAGCATCAGGAACAGGTTGATGAAGTCGAGATACAGCGTCAGCGCGCCCATGATGGAGAAGCGGCGCAGATTCTCTTTATCGTTAACATCAATGCCCTCACCGATGGCTTTCAGCTTCTGCGTGTCGTAAGCCGTCAGGCCCACAAACACCACCACGCCGATATAGGTAATCGCCCACATCAGCGCCGGGCTTTTCAGCCAGAAGTTCACCAGCGACGCCAGCAGAATGCCGATCAGCGCCATAAACAGCAGGCTGCCGAAGCGGCTCAGGTCGCGTTTGGTGGTGTAGCCGTAAAAGCTCATGGCACCAAACATGCCCGCGGTAACGAAGAAGGTACTGGCGATCGACGAGTAGGTATAAACAAGGAAAATACTCGCCATTGTCAGCCCGGTCAGCGCGGAATAGAGCATAAACAGCCCGGTCGCCACGGCGCCGCTCATGCGCTGCACCATGCCGGAAAGCACGAATACCAGCGCCAGCTGCGCGATAATCAGGCCGAAGAAGGTGATGCGATTGGCAAACACCAGTTCCATGACGGCAGGCGTGCGCGCGGCAAACCACGACACAAACGCCGTCAGCAGTAAGCCGCAGGTCATCCAGCCATACACCTGCGCCATATAGGTTTGCAGCCCGGTCGAAGCCTGCTGCACGATTGAACCATTACGTGGATATCGATCCATGATGCACCTCTTTAAAAGTTACTGATAACGTCAGTGTGAAGTGTACACCACGGATCGTCAACGGCGCGTCATACACTGCTGATATCGCCCGTCAACCCGCTGGGCAAACCACGCGGTGGTGAGATTACGGGTAATTTTCGGGCTCTCCAGCTTAATGCCCGGCAGCACTTCGCGCGGCAGACGTTTTCCCGCCATCTTATCGGCGAGGATAAAGGTCTGTTTCCACAGCGTGCTGTCGCTGAAGCTTTCGCTGTCGCCCTTCTCCAGATCGCGGCGAATCTCACGTGTGCTCATGTCCAGCTGCTTCGCCAGCGTGCGCACCGCCAGTTCGGTGGCGCTCGCCTGTTCGCTGCCGTAGCGGATCAGGTCGCCGTCCAGCGCCTGTTTGATGCCGCTGGCACGCGCCACCGCAGCCTGGAACGCGGCGTTGCGGCTGGCGTACCAGCCGGCGTTGAAGTCAGCAAAGCGATACAGCGGCTGGCTGTACTCCACCGGATAACCCAGCAGGTGCAGCGTGCCGAAGTAGATACCGCCGCGCCGGCTAAACACTTCGCGCCGGATCGA
Organism: Pantoea sp. B_9; assembly: GCF_008632015.1. Classification (NCBI taxonomy): domain Bacteria; kingdom Pseudomonadati; phylum Pseudomonadota; class Gammaproteobacteria; order Enterobacterales; family Erwiniaceae; genus Pantoea; species Pantoea sp. B_9. Next base: position 1,027,962 of record NZ_VWVL01000001.1, read on the forward strand.
ACCGTCAATCGGGTATGGATAGCCCTGCGCATGCGCTTCGGCAAAGGCAATGCTGACCTGCATCGGCCCGCCGGTGTGGATTGGGTTGAGATTACCGAACAGCTTCTGCCCCATCGGCACCATATCGATAAAGTCATCGAAAATGGCGCTCAGCTCTTTCTCGCTGTGCACCTTATCGAGACGTGCCGCGTAGCTCTCGCCGTTGGAGGATTTGATCAGTAACGCGGTGCGCACCAGAAACGCCGGCACGTGCACGCTGGCGGCGCGGCGGTCAATTTCAGCCCAGGCGATTTTTGGCAGACCCGGCACGGTGGCATCGGCGCTGAAGTTAGATTCCTGATCGGTCACGGCGATCACCGCGCAAATGTTGCTGGCGCTGGCGTCGATGTGCTGCACGCGCAGCGCGGTATAGATGTCGTCGGCCCAGGCCGATTTTTGCGTCACATGGGCGGGCAGCAATTGCTGAATTTGCGCTTTCACGTCAGCGGGCTGGCGGGCCGGTAGCTGCGGCTCCTTTTTGGTGCTGCATCCGGCCAGCACCAGCGCAGCCAGCAGCGCTGCGCCGCGTAATATCGTGTTGGTGTTCATCCTGCTCCCTGATAAGCCAGCAAAAACCGTACCTTACCGTTTTCGTGGTCTGGCGGCTATCAGCGCGGGCGGATTTTGCGCGCTAGTTCCAGCGTTCAGCGGCCTGATGGTCGCTGTCGCGGGCATCGACCCAGCGATCGCCCTGCGCAGTGGCTTCGCGCTTCCAGAACGGCGCGCGGGTTTTCAGGTAATCCATAATAAATTCACTGGCGGCAAAGGCGCTGCCGCGATGGGCGCTGCTGACGCCAACAAACACGATCTCATCACCAGGGAACAGTTCGCCTACGCGATGAATCACCGTCACCTGCTGCAGTGCCCAGCGCTGACGCGCATCCGCCACAATCTCTGCCAGCGCTTTTTCCGTCATACCCGGATAGTGCTCCAGCGTTAACGCAGCCACGCTGTCGCCGAGATTGTGGTTGCGGACTTTGCCGGTGAAGGTGACGACCGCGCCGTCGCTGTCATGCGCCGCCAGCAGCGCATACTCGTCGCCAACGTTAAACGGCGCGCTGCCGACGCGAATTCGGGTTGTCATGCTCAGCCTCCGGTAACCGGCGGGAAGAACGCCACTTCATCACCGGCGCGCAGCGGATGGTTCATCGGCACCAGCGTCTGATTCACCGCCGCCAGCAGCTTGCCGGACTCCAGCGCCAGCGCCCAGCGATCGCTTTTCTGCGCCAGCGCAGCGCGCAGCGTGGCGACGTCAGCATACTCTGCCGCCAGATCCAGCGTGGCGGTGCCGGTCAGTTCGCGCACCTGGGCAAAAAACAGTACCTTAATCATGGCGCACCGCCTGGAAATCACCGGATTTACCACCGCTTTTGCTCAGCAGTCGCAGTTGGTCGATGACGATATCTTTCTGCACCGCTTTGCACATGTCGTAGATGGTCAGCGCCGCGACCGACGCGGCGGTCAGCGCTTCCATTTCCACGCCGGTTTTGCCGCTCAGGCGACAGCGCGAGGTAATGCGTACGCGGCTGTGCTCCGGCTCAGCCACCAGCGTCACCTCGACTTTGCTCAGCATCAGCGGATGGCACAGCGGAATCAGTTCCCAGGTGCGCTTCGCCGCCTGAATACCGGCAATGCGTGCGGTGGCGAAAACATCGCCTTTGTCATGGCTGCCGTCGAGGATCATTTGCAGCGTGGCCGGCTGCATTAACACCAGGGCTTCCGCCTGCGCTTCTCGCACGGTGTCAGTTTTGCCGGAGACGTCCACCATGTGGGCTTCGCCGGCCGCGTTGATATGGGTTAACGAGGACATGCTTATAACTTCTTCAAATGTGGGACAAAATTACACGGACGCGTACGCGCATCCAGCTGGGCTTCAATAATCCGCTCCCATGCACTGCGGCAGGCACCGGTTGAGCCCGGCACGGCAAACAGCAGCGTCTGGTTGGCCAGACCGGCCACCGCGCGTGATTGCAGCGTCGCGCTGCCGATCTCCTCGTAAGAGATCATGCGAAACAGTTCACCAAAGCCTTCAATTTCGCGATCCAGCAGCGGCAGCAGCGCTTCCGGCGTACTGTTTTTACTGTTAAAGCCGGTACCGCCGTTAATCAGCACCACCTGCACATCTTCACTGGCGATCCAGCGCGACAGCGTGGCGCGGATGCGATAACGGTTGTCCGGGACGATGGCGTGATCGACCACCTGATGCCCGGCTTCGGTCAGCGCCTCACGCAGATAGTCGCCGGAGCTGTCACTGCTGGCGTCGCGGCTGTCAGAGACGGTCATCACCGCCGCATTTAAGGCGACAAAATCGCCGGAAGGTTTACCCATGGCCGTAACTCCTGTGTTTAGCCACCAATGAAGGAGAGGTTCTGCGTGATGCCGGTATTGCCCTGATGCAGGAAATGCGTCTGCTTTTTCTGCCCGAGGCTCTGAGCGATGCGCGCCTGCAGCTCGGCCTGCTGATCGTCGGAGGCCAGCAGATCGCGCAGCGGCACGCCGCCGTCGCCAAACAGGCACAGATGCAGGTTACCGATCGCCGATACGCGCAGGCGATTACAGCTGGCGCAGAAATCTTTTTCATACGGCATGATCAGGCCAACTTCCCCCTGATAATCCGGATGGCGGAACACCTGGGCCGGGCCATCACTGCGGCCGCGCGGCTGGCGCTGCCAGCCCTGCATGATCAGCTGATCGCGGATCACCTCGCCGGACACATGATGAAGGCGGAACAGATCGCCGCCCTCGCCGGTTTCCATCAGCTCGATAAAGCGCAGCTGAATCGGCCGGGTGCGGATCCACGCCAGAAAGGTCTCCAGACTGTGGCTGTTGACGTCGCGCATCAGCACGCTGTTGACTTTGACGGTGCTGAAACCGGCATCAAAGGCCGCATCAATCCCCGCCATGACTTCATGGAACTTGTTCTGCCCGGTAATGGCGTGAAACTGCCGTGCGTCGAGGCTGTCGACGCTGACATTGATATGGGTGAGGCCTGCCGCACGCCAGGCGCCGACGTCGCGCGCCATGCGGTAGCCATTGGTGGTCATGGCGATCTGGCGGATTGCCGCGTTGTCGCGCACGGCGGCAATGATATCGGTGAAGTCGCGCCGCATCGAGGGTTCGCCGCCGGTCAGGCGCACTTTTTCGGTGCCCGCCGCCGCAAAGGCACGCGTCACGCGACGAATCTCATCCAGCGAGAGAAAACTTTTGTTGTGCACGCCGTTCGGCCGGTAGCCGTCGGGCAGGCAGTAGGTACAACGGAAGTTACACACATCCGTGACCGACAGGCGCAGATAATAAAAGCTGCGCGCATAGGCATCTGTAAATTGTGGCACCTGAACACCTTTCCAAAGTACGGGAGATGCAGTCATTTCTTTCTGCACCCTGGCAGCTCGCGGCTGCGGCCAGGCATCCATATCACACGACTTAGGAACGCAAGGCTTGGGAGTCTGTTGTCATTGTGGACAACACGGTTAAAGCAAATGGTAGCGCGATTTGACGCTCGCATCCATCGGCATTTATCGCTATATATATTGATACATAACGTTATTTCACCGCATTTTCGCGACAGGATACGGTAAAATGCGCGACAGATATTGATACACATCAGTTGAACGCCGTCTGCACCGCACGTGCGGCGTTTTAAGGAGCAGCATGAATCGTACCCTGGCAGATTTGGATCGCGTGGTGGCACTCGGCGGCGGCCACGGCCTTGGCCGCGTGATGTCGGCGCTGGCGCCGCTGGGCTCACGCCTGACCGGCATCGTCACCACCACCGACAACGGCGGATCCACCGGCCGCATACGCCGTTCAGAAGGCGGCATTGCCTGGGGCGACATGCGCAACTGCATTAATCAGCTGATCACCGAACCCAGCGTGGCCTCTGCCATGTTCGAGTATCGCTTTACCGGCAACGGCGAACTGGCCGGGCATAATCTGGGCAATCTGATCCTGAAAGCGCTCGATCACCTCAGCGTGCGTCCGCTGGAAGCCATCAACATTATCCGCAACCTGCTGAAGGTGGATGCGTTTCTGATTCCGATGTCAGAGCAGCCGGTGGACCTGGTCGCGCAGGATAGCGAAGGTAATATGGTGTACGGCGAAACGGCGATTGACGAAATGAAGCAGGCGCCGGAAGAGCTGATGCTGCACCCCAATGTGGTGCCGACGCGTGAAGCGCTGGACGCCGTCGCCGAGGCCGATTTGATCCTGATTGGTCCCGGCAGTTTTTACACCAGCCTGATGCCGATTCTGCTGATGGAGGAGATGGCACGCGCGCTGCGCCGGACGCCCGCCACCATGGTGTTCATCGGAAATCTCGGGCGCGAACTGAGTCCGGCGGCGGCCAGCCTGACGGTCGCCGACAAGCTGGCGATGATGGAAAAAGCCATTGGCAAACGGGTGATTGACGCTGTAGTGGTCGGCCCGTCAGCAGACACGCGCGGCGTCACTGAGCGGTTGATCGTGCGCGAACCGCTGGAAGCCGCCGATATCCGCTATCGTCACGACCGCCAGCTGCTGCGCCGCGCGCTGGAACATGCCATTCAGGCGGTTTAGCCGGCGCGCAACGTGACCGCCGGCTTCACATTAAGAGGCGGCGATAAACAGTTCACGCAGCTCGTGCAGCTGGTCGCGCACCCGCGCGGCCTCTTCGAACTCCAGGTTCTGCGCGTGCTGCTGCATCTGACCTTCCAGCTCGTGGATCTTCTTCTGCATGGCCTGTGGCGTGAGCGCCAGATAGCTGGCCTCAGCCTCGGCGGCAGTGCGTGAAGCCGTTTTACCTTTACCGCGCGTTTTCACCACGTTTTTGCCCAGCTCAAGAATATCGGTGATTTTCTTGTTCAGGCCCTGCGGCACAATGCCCCGCTCTTCGTTATAACGCTGCTGCTTCTCGCGGCGGCGCTCGGTCTCTTCCATCGCCCGCGCCATCGACGGCGTGATCTTATCTGCGTAGAGAATCGCTCTGCCGTTGACGTTACGCGCCGCGCGTCCGATGGTCTGAATCAGTGAGCGCTCGGAGCGCAGGAAGCCCTCTTTATCGGCGTCCAGAATCGCCACCAGCGACACTTCCGGCATATCCAGCCCTTCGCGCAGCAGGTTGATCCCCACCAGCACGTCAAACTCTCCGAGGCGCAGATCGCGTATGATCTCCATACGCTCAACGGTATCAATGTCGGAATGCAGATAGCGCACCTTCTCGCCGTGCTCTTCAAGATACTCGGTGAGGTCTTCGGCCATGCGCTTGGTCAGCGTGGTAACCAGCACGCGCTCGTTGATTTCGACGCGCTTGCGGATCTCCGACAGCAGATCGTCGACCTGGGTCGCCACCGGACGCACCTCAAGAATCGGATCGAGCAGACCGGTAGGCCGCACCACCTGATCGATGACGTCGCCGCCCGATTTCTCCAGCTCGTAGTTACCTGGCGTGGCCGAGACATAAATGGTTTGCGGTGCGAGCGCTTCAAACTCTTCAAAGCGCAGCGGACGGTTGTCCAGCGCCGACGGCAGGCGGAAACCGTACTCCACCAGTGTCTCTTTACGCGCGCGGTCACCGCGATACATGCCGCCAATCTGCGGAATAGTCACGTGGGATTCATCGACCACCAGCAGGCCATCCGCCGGCAGGTAATCAAACAGCGTCGGCGGCGGCTCGCCCGGTCCGCGCCCGGAGAGATAGCGCGAATAGTTTTCAATGCCCGAGCAGTAGCCGAGTTCGTTCATCATTTCGAGGTCAAACTGGGTGCGCTGGGTGATGCGCTGCTCTTCCAGCAGTTTGTTGTTCTCCAGCAGCACTTTGCGCCGCACCGCCAGCTCATCCTTGATCTCTTCCATCGCCTGCAGAATACGCTCGCGCGGCGTCACGTAGTGCGTTTTCGGGTAGATGGTGAAGCGCGGAATCACCGAGATCACCTGGCCGGTCAGCGGGTCGAACAGCGACAGGCGCTCAACCTCTTCATCAAACAGCTCTACACGCAGACCAATGTCATCCGATTCCGCCGGGAAGATATCGATCACTTCGCCGCGCACGCGGAAGGTGCCGCGCTGGAAAACCTGGTCGTTGCGGGTGTACTGCAGTTCGGCGAGGCGGCGCAGGATGCTGCGCTGGTCGATGATCATGCCGCGCGTCAGATGCAGCATCATTTTCAGGTAGAGATCGGGATCGCCCAGGCCGTAGATGGCAGAAACCGACGCCACCACAATCACGTCGCGGCGCTCCAGCATCGCTTTGGTGGCAGAGAGACGCATCTGCTCGATGTGCTCGTTTACCGCCGCATCTTTCTCGATGAAGGTATCCGAACTGGGCACGTAGGCTTCCGGCTGATAGTAGTCGTAGTAGGAGACGAAGAACTCAACGGCATTATCCGGAAAGAACTCTTTCATCTCGCCATACAGCTGTGCCGCCAGCGTTTTATTCGGTGCCATTACCATGGTCGGCCGGTTGAGATCGGCAATGACGTTGGCGATAGTAAAGGTTTTTCCTGAACCGGTAACCCCCAGCAGCGTCTGGTGCGCCAGTCCATCCTCCAGCCCTTCTTCAAGGCGACGAATCGCCTCAGGCTGATCGCCTGAAGGTTTGAAAGCGGAGTTGAGTTTAAAGGCTTTACTCATGGTATTACGGTTCCTGCTGAAGAAGTCGGCGGGCAGGCTGGTAATTCTACTCTGCTATGGCGATTTTGCCAGAAAAAAATACTGGATATAATTACAGATATGCTGCACGATGATGGGGAGATGCCGCGATTCGCTTCAGCGTAATTTATGCGGTAATCCGGAAGCGTTTGTTGCGCAAGGTTATCCCCAGACGAGCAACGCTTTTAACAATTGTCAATAGAGCGTCATTAAATTGCAGTCTGATGACAAGCCAGACAATTCTCAGGCTTGCTTTTAAATAACCTGCTGATTTAAAAGAGATTGGCTCAAAAGCCCAGTTTCGCAGCATTATGTATGCAACCCGCGTATTTCCTCGCTTGCGCCCGGTTTTCAGTCGCTAATGCACAAGGTTATCCACAGGAATAGTGGATAACTGAATCCAGCCCCACGTCCATCGGCTGTGTATAATTTTCCCCTCGCTTATCCTGCCGTGCGAAAAAATTTTTTTTGCGATTATTTTTCCATCATCCCGTGCGGCTTTAACTATTCTTTTGGCGTACCCCATCGTGCCGTAACGGGAAAAAGCCCAGCGTTAAGGCCACTTATTTCTTCAGTCCCTGCCTTATGACAGCACAGATGCACCAGAAACGTTAAGCAGTCAGCACCGTCAAAGTGCAGGCGAGTTATTACTGTGGGCAATTGTTAAGCTTTTCTCATCAATTATGGCGAGTTTCGCTGCCTTTTTCCCCGGTTGAGGCTGCTTTGGCGGATCTGGCCTGGGAATTGCAGTGAATTAACGGTGGAGTGACGAGTCCATGCCGGCAGGATGAACAAGCGCCGCCGGCGACAGCAGTGTCCCAATAGCCATTGTGCATGACTGTATGCCAGACGACACAGAGCGGGAGCATTCAGGCGAATAATCTGGAAGGAGAATGTCAGATGCTGAGTTTACGTTCGGTGAATCAATTTTACGGTCAGAACCATATTTTATGGGATGTGGATCTCGATCTGCCGCCAGGCACCTGCACCGGCGTGCTGGGCAGCCCGGGGATGGGCAAAACCACGCTGGTGAACTGTATTATGGGTCGCCTGCCCATTAATAGTGGATCGATGACCTGGCAGGAAGACGGCGCGCCGCCGGAAAACCTGCTGCTGCAGCCTGCTGAGCAACGCGCGCGCATGGGCATCGGCTACGTACCACAGGGACGCCACATCTTTTCCCAGATGAGCGTGGAAGATAACCTGCTGATTGCGCTGATGGCGGCACAGGACGATCGCAGCCGCGCCATTCCCGAGATGGTGTTTGATCTGTTTCCGGCGCTCTACTCGCTGCGTCATCAGCGCAGCGGCGAACTGCCGATGGATCAGCAGCAGCAGCTGGCCCTGGCGCGCGCGCTGGTGCTGCAGCCGAAACTGCTGATCCTGGATGAACCCACCGAAGGCATGTCGCCGTGGCTGGAGGAGGAGATGGGGAATCTGATTCGCCGCCTGAACCGCGACTATGGCCTGACGATTCTGCTGCTGGAACAGCATGTGTCGTTCATTCGCCGCGTGGCGGACTATTTTCTGCTGCTGCATCGCGGCCGCAACGTGGCGCAGGGCAGCGTGGCGCAGCTGGATGATGTAACGGTGAGTAAGTGGTTAACGGCCACCTAGCGTCGGTAGCGTGCGGCGCAGGGTGCTGCGCCGCCGCGCCATTTACTGTGGCAGGGTAAGGTAACGGCCACAGTCGGCCTGCTGCGCCGCGCTGCTCAGCCACGGAATCTCACCGAGGAACGGGGCCGCAATGCGCTGTTGCAGCGTTGCCAGATATTCCGCATGTCGCTTACCCGGCGGCTGGATGTCATTGGCAATCCAGCCGGCGAGGCGCAACCCGCGCGCCTTCACCGCTTCCGCCGTCAGCATGGCGTGGTTGATGCAGCCGAGCTTCACGCCGACCACCAGAATCACCGGCAGTTGCTCGGCGGCGACCCAGTCGGCATAAGTTTGCGTCGCGGACAGCGGCGTGAACCAGCCGCCCGCGCCTTCCACCAGCACCCATTCAGCCTGCTGTTCCAGCGCGCGTAAGCCAGCGGAGAGCTGCGCAAATTCAATCGGTCTGCCCTCTTCCGCGCTGACGATATGCGGCGACGTCGGTTCGATGAACGCCAGCGGGTTTACCTGCTCATAGCTCAGCGCCAGGCTGCTGTAGCGCTGCAGCGCCAGCGCGTCGCTGTTGCGCACGCCGTCGGGCGTAATCTCGCAGCCGGAGGCCACCGGTTTGTAGCCAGCAGTGCGTAATCCCGCAGCGCTGGCCGCCTGCAACAGAGCGCCGCTGGCGACTGTTTTGCCCACTTCGGTGTCAGTTCCGGTAATAAACCAGCGTGTCATTTTTGTAAAACTCCATACATCAGGTGATAACTGAGACGATAGCCGTGCGCATCCTGCGGCCAGTGCTGCTCCAGCTGCGCCAGCTGCGGGCGCGTCAGCAGAGCCGCGTGTCGCCCATCGTGCAGATGCGTTGCGCCGATGCCTTTCAGCGAGCGCATGGCGCTGAGCGCGCTTGGGAAGTGCAGCGTGACGATCTGCGTCTGGCTGCGCAGCGGCAGGCCCGCGGTCGCCAGGGCAAAGGCATCGCCGCTGAGGAAGCGATTGGCGTGACGCCGACCATCGATCTGCGCCCACGCCTGGTGCACCTCCTGCAGCGAGCCGTCGAGCAGCGTCGAAAACAGCACGCTGCCGCCCGGGCGCGTCACGCGCAGAAACTGCAGCAGCGCGGTGCGCAGATCGCTGCTCCACTGCACCGCCAGGTTGCTCCAGACGCCGTCGACGCTGTTATCTGCCAGCGGTAACTGGTCGATATCGCCCTGTAAATAGTCGTGCGCCGAGTGCTGTTCGCGTGCCGCCTGCAGCATCGCCGGTGACAGATCCAGCGCGCAGACCTGGCGACCGCGATCGCGCCAGTAGCGGCTGAACCAGCCGGTGCCGCAGCCGGCATCCAGCAGCTGCGGGCCAAATCCGGCCGGCGCCAGCGCCAGCAGCGCCTCGCCGCTCTGGCGCTGCAGCTGAGCATGCTGTTCGTAGTGCGCGGCCGCCCGGCCAAACGCCTGCGCCACCGCCTGTTTATTCACCTGCAGCGTCATACAGTGCCTCCAGCAACGCGTCGATATCTTCGGGATGATGCGCGGCGGTGAGCGTAATGCGCAGCCGCGCGGTACCCGGCGGCACCGTTGGTGGCCGGATCGCGCTCACCCAGCAACCGGCCTGCGCCAGCCGTTGTGACAGCGCCAGCGCGGCACGGTTTTCGCCAACGATCAGCGGCTGAATGGCGCTGTCAGAGGCCATCAGCTGCCACGGCAACTGCGCCGCGCCCGCGCGAAAGCGGGCAATATTTTGCTGCAACCGCGCGCGCAGCGCGTCGCCCTGCTGGATCTGCTGCAGCGCCGCCAGCAGCGCACAGCACTGCGCCGGCGGCATGGCGGTGGAATAGATTAAATGGCGCGAGAACTGCTCGACGTAATCTGCGGTGGCGTCATCACACAGCAGCGCGGCGCCGCTGACGCCAAAGCCTTTACCAAAGGTCACCACCAGCAATTCCGGTTTCACCTGCTGCTGCCAGCAGCTGCCGCGCCCCTGCTCACCGGTGACGCCAATGCCGTGCGCATCGTCCACCAGCAGCCAGCCGCCCGCGCGCCGGGTTTCGGCGGCAAGTTCAGCCAGCGGCGCACTGTCGCCATCCATGCTGAATACGCCCTCGGTCACCACCAGCGTACCGCCTTCCGCGCGCGTCGCCAGCAGCTTCGCCAGGCTGGCCGGCTGGTTGTGGGCAAAACGGCGCAGCGTTGCCGGACTGTGGCTGGCGGCATCCAGCAGCGAGGCGTGCGCCAGTTTGTCAGCGATAATGCGATCCGACTTTTGCGCCAGCAGATGGATCACTGCCTGGTTGGCGGCAAAGCCGGAGATAAACAGCAGCGCGCGCGGGTAGCCGAGCCAGGACGCCAGCTGCTGCTCCAGCTGCGCATGGTGACGGCTGTAGCCGGTGACGTGGCCGGAAGCCCCGGCACCGACGCCCGCCTCGCGCACACCCTGCTGCCAGGCGGCCATCACCGCCGGATGCTGGCTCAGGCCGAGGTAATCATTACTGGAAAAGTGGCGATAGCGCTGCCCGTCGAGGGTAATTTCACGCACGCTGTTGTGCTCAATGCGCCGCCGCTGCCGCCAGCTGTCGGCGGCACGCTGCGCCGTCAGCGCCTGCGCAATACGTTCAGACCACATTTACACGGCCGCGTTATAGAACTGCGCGCTGTCGGCGTGCAGCAACTGCTCGCTGAGCTGGTGCTGCTGTTCGTTATCGCCCGCATTCGTTGCGGTGTGCTCCGGATTCAGGCCCAGCTTGCGGAACAGGATCAGATCTTTGTCCTCTTCCGGGTTCGGCGTGGTCAGCAGCTTGCAGCCGTAGAAAATCGAGTTGGCACCCGCCATGAAGCACATCGCCTGGGTCTGTTCGCTCATCTGCTCGCGACCGGCCGACAGGCGCACGTGCGAGGTTGGCATCATGATGCGCGCCACGGCAATGGTGCGGATAAAGTCGAACGGCTCGACGTCATCGTTATCCGCCAGCGGCGTGCCTTTGACTTTCACCAGCATGTTAATCGGCACGCTCTCCGGCGGCGTGGGCAGGTTGGCCAGCTGCACCAGCAATCCGGCGCGGTCGTTAACCGTTTCGCCCAGCCCGACAATGCCGCCTGAACACACTTTGATGCCGGCGTTGCGCACTTTATCCAGCGTATCAAGACGCTCCTGATAGGTACGGGTGGTGATGATGCTGCCGTAAAACTCCGGCGAGGTGTCGAGGTTATGGTTGTAAAAATCGAGCCCGGCGCTGGCCAGCCGCTGCGCCTGATCGTGGTCGAGCGTTCCCAGCGTCATGCAGGTTTCCATGCCCATGGCTTTCACGCCCTGCACCATCTGCTCAAGGTACGGCATGTCGCGCTCATGCGGATTTTTCCACGCCGCGCCCATGCAGAAGCGGCTGGAGCCCGCTGCTTTGGCCTTGCGCGCCGATTCCAGCACCGCTTCCACCTCCATCAGGCGCTCGGTTTCCAGCCCGGTTTTGTAACGCGCGCTCTGCGGACAGTATTTACAGTCTTCCGGACAGGCGCCGGTTTTGATCGACAGCAGCGTGCTGACCTGCACCTGACGCGGGTCGAAGTGCTGGCGGTGCACCTGCTGTGCTTCAAACATCAGCTCGAGAAAAGGTTTATCAAATAGCGCCTGAGCCTGAGCCAGTGTCCAGCGATTAGCCATTGCTTACTCCAAAAAAGGGGGTTCATCCTGACGATTAACGTGGTTATACTTGTAAACTAAATCTTTTCAAAATGGTTTACAAGACAGATGTTCACACAGGACGACCTTCGCTTTGACCGCCAGCATATCTGGCATCCTTACACCTCAATGCGCGATCCGCTGCCGTGCTACCCGGTGGTGGCCGCGCACGGCTGCACGCTGCAGTTGGCCGATGGACGTGAGCTGGTCGACGGCATGTCGTCGTGGTGGGCAGCGATCCACGGCTATAACCATCCGCGTCTCAATCAGGCGTTGCAGCAGCAGATGGCGCAGATGTCACACGTGATGTTCGGCGGCATCACCCATCCGCCAGCCGTGGAGCTGAGCCGCCAGCTGATCGCCATGACGCCCGAGGCGCTGGAGTGCGTGTTCCTCGCCGATTCCGGCTCGATCGCCGTCGAAGTGTCGATGAAAATGGCGCTGCAGTACTGGCTGGGTCGCGGAGAGACGCGGCAGAAATTCCTCACGCTGCAGCGCGGTTATCACGGCGATACGTTTGCCGCCATGTCGGTCTGTGATCCGGAAAACTCGATGCACAGCCTGTGGCGCGGCTACCTGCCCGAGCATCTGTTCGCCCGCGCGCCGCAGTGTGGCTTTGACGATGACTGGGATGACAACGATATTGCCGATTTCGCCCGGCTGATTGAGCAGCACCATCGCAGTATCGCAGCGGTAATTCTGGAACCTATCGTGCAGGGTGCCGGCGGCATGCGTTTCTACCATCCACGCTATCTGCAACAGGTGCGGGCGCTGTGCGATCGCTACGGTTTGTTGCTGATCGCCGATGAGATCGCCACCGGCTTCGGCCGCAGCGGCAAGCTGTTTGCCTGCGAGCACGCCGGCATCACGCCGGACATTTTGTGCCTCGGCAAGGCGCTGACCGGCGGCACCCTGACGCTCTCCGCCACCCTGACCACGCGCGACGTCGCCGATACCATCAGCCGCAGCGCGGCGGGCTGCTTTATGCATGGTCCGACGTTTATGGGCAATCCGCTGGCCTGTGCGGTGGCGGTCGAAAGCCTGAAGCTAATCAACGAAGGGCACTGGCCGGCGCAGGTGGCGGCGATTGAACAGCAGCTGCGAACGGAACTGCTGCCGCTGCGCGACCATCCGATGGTGGCGGATGCGCGCGTGCTGGGGGCGATTGGCGTGATTGAGACCCATCAGCCGGTGAACATGGCGGCGCTGCAGCAGTTCTTCGTGGAACGCGGCGTATGGATTCGCCCGTTCGGTAAGCTGATTTACCTGATGCCACCTTATCTGATTTCTGCCGCACAGCTGACGCAGCTGACGGCGGCGCTAAGCGCTGCACTGGCGGTGGACGGCCACTTTCAGCCCTGACACCGCTGGCACTCGCCGCCATTTTCCACCATCATGGAGAGCAGTACACAACAGGAAAGGAGAGATTATGCGCGTAGTGAGCCAGGATTTTAACGATGGCGATAAAATGCCCGAGCGCCACGTGTTTAACGGCATGGGTTACCAGGGCGATAATCTGTCGCCGCACCTGGCATGGGATGAAGTGCCGGCCGGCACCAAAAGCTTTGTGGTGACCTGCTACGATCCTGATGCCCCGACCGGCTCCGGCTGGTGGCACTGGGTGGTCGCCAATATTCCGGCTGAGGTGACCGTGCTGTCACAGGGCGCCGGTTCCGGCGTGGCGGAACTGCCGGAGGGTGCCATTCAGACGCGCACCGATTTCGGCCAGAGCGGTTACGGTGGCGCAGCGCCGCCGCAGGGCGAATCGCATCGCTACATCTTTACGGTGCATGCGCTGGACGTGGAGAAAATTGAGGTGGACGAAGGTGCCAGCGGCGCGATGGTCGGCTTCAACGTGCACTTCCATGCGCTGGCCAGCGCATCGATCACGGTGAAATACGCCTGATTACATAAGGTGCGCATCGCTGCGCACCCCGGCAGAGGTCGCCGTAGATGGCGACCCTGCATGACTCAGGAGCGTTCCTCAGTCCAGCGCGTGAATCACTACCCACATCGGCCCCTGACCCACGGCGTAACGCGCCAGCGGTTGCAGCAGGCCACGATCGCCAATGCGATAGACTTCAATGTGATGCGATTTCTGCCCCGCCGCTACCAGATACTGACCGCTGCCATCAATGTTAAAGCCACGCGGCTGAGTTTCGGTCGGCTGATAACCTTCAATCGTCAGCACCGAGCCGTCCTCACTGATACTGAACACGGTCAGCGTGCTGCTGGTGCGGTCACAGGCATACAGGAAGCGACCGTCCGGGGTGATATGGATATCCGCTGCCCAGCGTGTGTCGCTGAAGCCCGGTGGCATGATATCAAGACTCTGCACGCGCTCGACCTGGCCGTTAACATTGTTCAGCGCCCAGACGTCGACGGTGCTGTCCAGTTCGTTAACCACATAGCCATAAGCGCCGTTCGGGTGGAACGCCATATGACGCGGGCCGGCCCCTTCTACGGTGGTCACCTGCGGCTGCGCGCGCGGTGCCAGCGTGCCGTCCGCCTGCAGCTGATACAGGCAGATACGATCCTGTTTCAGCGCCGGCACAAACAGCGTCTGGTTGCTGAGATCGATATTCGCCGAATGGCAGCCCTCCAGCCCGTTAATCACCTGCAGCGGCGCCTGCGGCAGGCCGTCGCTGCCAATCGGGCTGATGCTGACGCAGGCATCGTTATAGGAGCCGCAAAACAGATAGTTGCCCTGGCGGTCGGTAGAAATGTGAGTCGGGCTGCCCGGCAGCGGCGCTTCACCGGCCAGGCTTAACGTACCGTCGGCCGCAATGCGGTATGCCAGTACGCGAAAATTCGGACGCACGCCGACATAGAGAAAATCTTTCTTCGGGCTCACCACCATCGGCTGCACCTGGCCGGCCACATCCGTGACCTGCAATAACGTCAGTGCGCCATCTTCCTGCATCTGCCAGGCGTGGATCTGCTGGCTCTCGGGACTGGCGGTATACACGACTTGTTTCATGCGTTTTCCTTATTCGCTGCCTGATGAAAAACAGTAACTGTAGCGCGTTTCACCGCCGCGCGCTGGGCTGATTTGTGCCCTGCTTTTTGTCTCAGGGCCGCTGGCGGGTGTAGACTTAATGCTTTGCTAACTCCGGACGGAAAGTGTAATGAGCTACCGCGTAATCGCCCTTGACCTCGACGGCACCCTGCTGACCCCAAACAAAACCATCCTGCCAGAATCCCTTGAAGCCTTAGCCCGCGCGCAACAGGCTGGCGTTCAGGTGCTGATCGTCACCGGTCGCCATCACTGCGCGATTCACCCGTTTTATCAGGCGCTGCAGCTGACAACGCCCGCCATCTGCTGTAACGGCACGTACCTGTACGATTACCAGGCGCAACGGGTGCTGGCTGCCGATCCGCTGGAGAAAAGTCAGGCGGCGCGGGTGATTGAGATGCTCGATCAGGAGAATATTCACGGTCTGCTGTATGTCGATGATGCGATGCTGTACCAGGAAGCGACCGGCCATGTGACGCGCACCCTCAACTGGGCGCAGTCGCTGCCGGAAGCGCAGCGCCCGCTGTTTGTGCAGGTGCCGAGTCTGGCGCAGGCGGCGCACGACGCGCAGTCGATCTGGAAATTTGCCCTGTCGCATCCGGATACCCGCGCGCTGCAGCAATTTGCCGAACGCACCGAACGCGAGCTGGGTCTGGCGTGTGAATGGTCGTGGCACGATCAGGTCGACATCGCTCAGGCCGGCAACAGCAAAGGCAAACGCCTGGCGCAGTGGGTGGCGAGCCAGGGTCTGAGCATGCAGGACGTGCTGGCGTTTGGCGACAATTACAACGATCTCAGCATGCTGGAGCAGGCCGGGCTCGGCGTGGCGATGGGCAATGCCGATGACGCCATCAAAGCACGCGCGCGCAAAGTGATCGGCACCAACCTTGAGCCGGGCATTGCGCAGGTGATCTACCAGGAAGTGCTGTAATGCCAGGCTGGTCGCGGCACAAGGCATCAGTCAGGTTGGCCGGAAAAAAGCGCGAAAAAACGCGCTGATCCGCAGACCGGACGTACCGCGCTGTCGTCCGGTTTGTGTTACGCGGTAATCGACACGCTCTTGATTTGCGCATACAGCCACTGATCGGGCCGGATATTCAGTTCGTCGCGCGCCCACGGTGAAATGCGCGCCCACAGCTCGCTGACGCCGATGCGCAGTTTCACTTCGACCTGGTCGTCCAGCTCCAGCAGCTCCACCACCTGCGCCGGTAAGATATTGCGGATCGAGGTATTTTGCGGCGGCTGCAGCGCCAGCGACACGTCCGCCGAGGCGATACGGATGCGCAGTACGCTTTTCACCGGCTGATTCACCCGGCTGACCCAGATGTGCTGATCGCCAAGCGACAGCGCGGTCATCGGGTAATCCGGATGCTGCTCCAGCACCTGCACGCGCAGCACGCTGCTGCGCTCGGCCGCCGGCAGCCAGGGCCGCATCGCGCTGCTGCCCCACACTTTTTCCAGCGTGCCGAAGGCTTTGACGTTACCGTTATCCAGCACCAGCACCTGATTCGCCAGCTGGACAATCTCCTCCAGGCTGTGGCTCACGTACAGCAGCGGAATCTCCACCTGCTTCGCCAGCTTCTGCAAATAGGGCATCAGCTCGCGCTTGCGTGGCAGATCGAGCGACGCCAGCGGTTCGTCCATCAGCAGGATATCCGGCGCGCTCAGCAGCGCCCGGCCCATCGCCACGCGCTGCTTTTCCCCCCCCGACAGCGAGGCCGGATAGCGATCCAGCAGCGCATCCAGTCCCAGCAGCGTCACCAGCGCCCCGAACTGCGCCTTCATTTTAGGCGCCATGCCATACTGCAGATTGCCGCGCACGCGATAATGGGGAAACAGGCGCGCATCCTGAAACACGTAGCCGATGCGGCGTTTTTCCGGCGGCAGATTGATGCCGCTGTCGCGGTCAAACAACAGACGATCGTTAAGCGCAATCTGGCCGCTCTGCGGCTGCGTCAGACCGCTGATGGCATTGATTAATGAGGTTTTTCCTGCACCGGACACGCCAAAGATCGCGGTGATGCCGCTGGCCGGAATCTCCACATCGACGTTGAGCTGATGCTCACCGAGCTGTTGCGCAATGTTGATTTTCAGCATCAGGCCGCTCCCAGCCGCTTGCGGCCCCAGCGCGCCAGCAGCTCCGAGGCCACCAGCGACAGCAGCGCCAGCGCAATCGCCACCGCGCACAGCCGCGCCGCGGTGCCTTCCGCGCCGGGCGTTTCAATCAGGGTAAACATGGCTGACGGGATGGTGCGGGTTTCGCCGGGAATGTTGGAGACAAAGGTAATGGTGGCACCAAACTCACCGAGCGAGCGGGCAAACGCCAGCACGGTGCCCACGATGATGCCCGGAAAAGTCAGCGGCAGCGTGATGGTGAAAAACACCCGCCAGCGGCCCGCGCCTAAGGTCCGCGCCGCCTGCTCCAGCCGGCTGTCTACCGCTTCCAGCGCCAGACGAATGGCGCGCACCATCAGCGGAAACGCCATCACCGCCGAGGCCAGCACCGCACCGCGCCAGCTGAAGGCGAAGGTCACGCCGAACCAGTCGTACAGCCAGTTGCCAATCAGGCCGCGCCGGCCCAGCGTCAGCAGCAACAAATAGCCCACCACCACCGGCGGCAGCACCAGCGGCAGGTGAATCAGGCTATCGAGCAGGGTTTTGCCGGGAAAGCGACAGCGCGCCAGAATCCAGGCCATCAGGATGCCAAACGGCAGGCTGCACAGCACCGCCACGCAGGAAACTTTCAGGCTGAGAAACACGGCCTGCCATTCGGGATCGCTCAGTATCATCTCTTCGGCGTAAATCCATACTGTTTAAACACGGCAGCGGCATCCGGCCCCTGCAGATAGTCATAGAAGGCCTGCACCGCTGCGTTCTGGTGATCGCTGACCACCGCCATCGGGTACTCTACGGGTTTGTGACTCGCTTCAGGGAAGCGTCCGACTACCTGCACCTTATCACTGGCTACCGCGTCGGAACCGTACACGATGCCATATGGCGTTTCGCGTCGCTCCACCAGCGCCAGCGCGGCACGCACGTTGTTAGCCGGTGCGAGCCGTGAAGCCAGCGTGTCCCACGCGCCCAGCTTTTGCAGCGCTTCTTTGGCATAAATGCCTGCCGGCACGTGATCCGGATCGCCCACCGCCAAACGCTCGCCCTTAAGCAGGTTCTGCCATTGGGTCTGCGCATTGATGGTCACCGGCTGCGCGTTAGCGCTTTTTGCCGCCACCAGCACCAGATCGTTGCCCAGCAGCGTGTGACGCGTACTGCCGATCACGCTGTTTTTCGCCACCGCATCGTCCATCCACTGCTGATCGGCAGAGATAAACAGATCCGCCGGGGCGCCCTGCTCGATTTGCCGCGCCAGCGTCGACGAGGAAGCGAACGAGGATACCACTTCAACGCCGCTTTTTTGCTGATATTGCGTGGCAATCTGCTGCATCGCGTTGGTCAGCGAGGCCGCTGCGAACACAGTAATTTTCTCCGCCGCCAGCGCCTGACCCGACAGCGACACGGTGACCACGGCTGCCGCCGCCCAGTGATAAAGCGTATTTTGCATAGAGAGCTCCAGGTTACGTTATATAGTTGATAATACAACGCGAGCCTGAAAGCTGTCATGAGCTTTATATCGGCAAAAACGGTGGGAAGTTAAGGGCAAAACGCCCGCAGCGTGCGGGCGTTAAAAATCAGTGGTGTGAGCTATTGGCGGGACGGTCGTCGCGGCGGCCAAATTTAGAGATGACGTTAAAGACTTCACCCAGGCCGTAAATCAGACCCAGCATAATCGCCATCACGATGGGCACCATGATGATGGCGACCGCCAGGCTTTTTAACAGTTCCAGCATGGAAACCTCGCGCAAAGAGTAAAAAAGTGATTGTAACGGCTGGAGAAAAAAAGGCACTGCCCTTTTCGTGCTTTTACTTTAGGCCTTACAATTGGCGCATTCACCTAAGGAGCTGACATGCAGGCAGAACTCTCTCTTCACATTCGTCTTCAGCAGAAACTGTTTGCCGATCCGCGCCGTATCGAGCTGCTCAGGCGCGTGCAGGAAACCGGCTCCATCAGCCAGGGCGCCAGACTGGCGGGCATCAGCTATAAAAGCGCCTGGGACGCCATCAATGAGATGAATCAGCTGGCGGATCAGACGCTGGTCGAACGCGCGACCGGCGGCAAAGGCGGCGGCGGTGCCAGGCTGACGCGCTACGGCGAGCGATTGATCCAGCTGTTTCAGCTGATGGAGCAGATCCAGCAAAAAGCCTTTGACGTGCTGCAAAACGACAGCCTGCCGCTCGACAGCCTGCTGGCGGCGATCGCCCGCTTTTCCCTGCAAACCAGCGCGCGCAACCAGCTGTTTGGCACGGTGCAGGCGCGCGATCGTCAGCAGGTGCAACAGCACGTTGAGGTACTGCTGAACGACGGCGTGACGCGCCTGCAGGTGGCTCTGACCGAACGCAGCGCGGAGCGGCTGCAGCTCGACTGCGGTAAAGAGGTGCTGGTGCTGATCAAAGCGCCGTGGATCCGCCTGACGCCTGACGCTGCCGAGGGCGATAATCAGCTGCCGGGCGTTGTCCACACCATCGAACCCGGCGAAACGCAGAGTGAAGTGCTGATTGCGCTGGCGGGCGGTGAAATGCTGTGCGCCACCATTCCCAGCCAGGCGCTTCGCCAGCATAATCTGCAGCCCGGCAGCGCCGTGACCGCCTGTTTTAATGCAGAACACGCCATCATCGCCACACTGCTCTGATCTGGCCGCCATGATTTGACTTCATTTCGCTGGCTCGCTACAACTGAGCGACTTGATGCAGAAAACGGAACAAATCATGGCCTCATTGCAAATTTCGCAAGGCATATTTCACCTGAGCGATAGCCGTACCCTGACCCTGCCGGACTTAACCCTGCACAGCGGCGAAAGCTGGGCCTTTGTCGGTGCCAACGGCAGCGGTAAATCTTCGCTGGCGCGCGCGCTGTCCGGCGAGCTGACGGCGGCAAAGGGCGAGCTGCGGCAGGATTTTCAGCGCCGCACCCGTCTGTCGCTGGAGCAGCTGCAACAGCTGGTGACGCAGGAGTGGGAGCGCAACAACACCGATCTGCTGAGTGAAGGCGAAGATGACACCGGCCGCACCGCGCTGGAGATCATTCAGGATGAAGTAAAGGATGAGGCGCGGGCGCAGGCGCTGGCCCAGCAGTTTGGCATCAGCGCTTTACTGACTCGCCGCTTCAAATACCTTTCCACCGGCGAAACGCGCAAAACGCTGCTGTGTCAGGCGCTGATGGCGCAGCCGGATTTGCTGATCCTCGACGAACCTTTTGATGGTCTGGATGTGGCATCGCGCGCCAGCCTTGCCGATACGCTGCATCAGCTGCATCGCGACGGCTACACCGTGGTGCTGGTGCTGAACCGCTTTGACGATATCCCGGATTTTGTCCAGCAGGTCGGCGTGCTGGCGGAGTGCACGCTGACGCACGTGGGCGCGCGCCAGGCGATTCTCGCCGAAGCGCTGGTGGCGCAGCTGGCGCACAGCGAACGCCTGCAGGGCATGGCGCTGCCGGAGCCGGACCAGCCGGATCAGCTGCCGCAGCTGGCGGCAGATGCGCCGCGCGTTATCCTGCGCAACGGCGTGGTGTCGTATAACGATCACGCGGTGATCGACGGCCTGAACTGGCAGGTCAATCCCGGCGAGCACTGGCAGATTATCGGCCCCAACGGCGCGGGTAAATCGACCCTGCTCAGCCTGGTCACCGGCGATCATCCGCAGGGCTACAGCAATGATTTAACGTTGTTTGGTATTCGGCGCGGCAGCGGTGAAACCATCTGGGACATCAAGCAGCATATCGGTTACGTCAGCAGCAGCCTGCATCTGGATTACCGCGTCAGCTGTAATGTGCGTACGGTGATCCTCTCGGGCTTTTTTGATTCGATCGGTCTTTATCAGGCGGTATCGGATCGGCAGAAAGCGCTGGCGCGCCAGTGGCTGGCGCTGCTTGGCATGGACAATGCGCTGGCCGATGCGCCGTTTCATAGCCTGTCGTGGGGCCAGCAGCGGCTGGTGCTGATTGCGCGCGCGCTGGTGAAGCACCCGACGCTGTTAATTCTGGATGAGCCGCTGCAGGGGCTCGATCCCATTAACCGCCAGCTGGTGCGCCGCTTTGTTGATGTGCTGATCGGCGAAGGCCGTACCCAGCTGATGTTTGTGTCCCACCACGCCGAGGACGCGCCGCAGTGCATCTCCCACCGCCTGAGTTTTGTAAAACAGGGGGCGGGCTATGCTTATCAGCAGGAGGCGTTGCGTTAGTTTTCATTGATGAGCGGGTCGCCATCCATGGCGGCCCGGCAGTAACAGTACGCACCTGACAGATTTCTTCCCCTAAAAATGTAACCGCTACCACTAGCCTGCCGTATTATTCGGTAAATGCTGCGCATAAACCCACAAAATGAGAATCGTCACCTTGTGTAAACGATACCATTTATCCAGACTGGATCACGCTTTCAGCGCCACCGTTATGCTACGTTGAAGGCAGTGATTTTCTTCTGTTTGCCGATTACCAGGACTTGTTATGCAAAAATTTAACCCGGTCGATCATCCGCATCGCCGCTATAACCCGTTGATCGATCAATGGGTGCTGGTGTCACCGCATCGCGCCAAACGTCCGTGGCAGGGTGCGCAGGAGACGCCGGCGCTGGAGCAACTGCCCGCACACGATCCGGACTGCTTCCTGTGCGCCGGTAATACCCGGATCACCGGCGACAAAAATCCCGATTACAAAAGCACTTACGTGTTCACCAATGACTTTGCCGCGCTGATGACCGATACGCCGGACGCGCCGCAGAGCGATGATGTGCTGATGCGCTGTGAAGGCGCGCGCGGTACCAGTCGGGTGATCTGCTTCTCGCCGGATCACAGCAAAACCCTGCCCGAACTGCCGCTGCACAACTTGCAGGATATCGTGCGCACCTGGCAGGAGCAGACCGCTGAACTCGGTCAGCACTATCCGTGGGTGCAGGTGTTCGAAAACAAAGGCGCAGCCATGGGCTGCTCGAATCCGCATCCGCACGGTCAGGTTTGGGCCAACAGTTTTCTGCCGAATGAAGCGCAAAAAGAGGATGACAACCAGCGCCGCTACTTTGCTGATAAAGGTACGCCGCTGCTGGTGGATTACGTAACGCGTGAACTGCAGGACGGCAGCCGTACCGTGGTCGAAACCGATCACTGGCTGGCGGTAGTGCCGTGGTGGGCGGCCTGGCCGTTTGAAACCCTGCTGCTGCCTAAAACGCACGTGAAACGCATTACCGATCTTAACGAGGCGCAGCGCACCGATCTGGCGCTGGCGCTCAAGCAGCTCACCAGCCGTTACGACAATCTGTTCCAGTGCTCGTTCCCCTATTCGATGGGCTGGCACGGCGCACCGTTCAACGGCGAAGCCAACGATCACTGGCAGCTGCACGCGCACTTCTATCCCCCGCTGCTGCGCTCCGCCACGGTACGAAAATTTATGGTTGGCTACGAGATGCTGGCCGAGACCCAACGTGATTTAACGGCGGAACAGGCAGCAGAACGTCTGCGCTCTGTCAGCGCTATCCATTTCCGCGAGGAACAATAAATGTCTTTAAAATCGATCACTCAACAGGTTTTCGCTGACACCTTCGGCTACGCGCCGAGCCACAGCATTCAGGCACCGGGTCGGGTGAACCTGATCGGCGAGCATACCGATTACAACGACGGCTTCGTGCTGCCCTGCGCCATTGACTATCAGACCGTGATTGCCTGCGCCCGCCGCGACGATCGCCAGGTGCGCGTGGTGGCGGTGGATTACGACAATCAGCAGGATAGCTTCTCGCTGGATGCGCCGATTGAGCCGCTCAGCGAACCGATGTGGGCCAATTACGTGCGCGGCGTGGTGAAACATCTGCAGCAGCGCGACGCCAGCTTTTGCGGCGTGGATATGGTAATCAGCGGCAACGTGCCACAGGGTGCCGGTCTCAGCTCGTCCGCCTCGCTGGAAGTGGCGGTGGGCACCGTGTTCCAGCAGCTCTATCAGCTGAAGCTCGACGGCGCAGCGATTGCCGTTAACGGGCAGGAAGCGGAGAACCAGTTTGTTGGCTGCAACTGCGGCATCATGGATCAGCTGATATCCGCACTCGGCCAGCAGGATCACGCCATGCTGCTGGACTGCCGCACGCTGGGCACGCGCGCCGTATCCATGCCGGAGGATGTCGCGGTGGTGATCATCAACTCGAACTTCCGCCGTAATCTGGTGGGCAGCGAATACAATACCCGCCGCGAGCAGTGCGAAACCGGTGCGCGCTTCTTTAACAAAAAGGCGCTGCGCGACGTGACGCTGGAGGAGTTTGCGGCGGCAGAACAGCAGCTCGATCCGCTGGTGGCCAAACGCGTGCGTCACGTGATCACCGAAAATGCCCGGACGCTGGAAGCGGCGGACGCGCTGAGCAGCGGCGATCTGCAACGCATGGGTGAGCTGATGGCCGCCTCGCACGCCTCAATGCGCGACGATTTTGAGATCACCGTACCGCCCATCGACCAGCTGGTGGAGATCGTCAAAGCGGAGATCGGCCCGCGCGGCGGCGTGCGTATGACCGGCGGCGGCTTCGGTGGCTGTATTGTCGCCCTGATGCCAACCGATCTGGTCGATCAGGTGAAAGCGGCGGTGGCGCAGCAGTACGAAGCGCAGACCGGCATCAAAGAGACCTTTTACGTGTGTAAAGCCTCAGCAGGAGCCGGCCAATGGTAAGCGACGTCAACTCTCATGCGCCGGACGGCCAGCCGTGGCGCATCACCGTGCTGCGCAACCGCAACGGCATGGTCGCCACCTTTATGGACTGGGGCGCCACCTGGCTGTCGGCGCGCGTGCCGATGCAGGACGGCAGCGTGCGCGAAGCGCTGCTCGGCTGCGCCACGCCGTCCGACTATCTGCATCAGGATGCTTATCTCGGTGCCACCATCGGGCGTTACGCGAACCGCATCGCCTTCGCTGAGCTGAAGCCGCTTAACCGGCTGCTGGCGGCCAATCAGGGTCCGCACCAGCTGCATGGCGGGCCGCAGGGTTTCGACAAGCGCCGCTGGCAGATCCTCAGCCAGAGCGACAGCGAAGTGCACTATCGTATTGATTCGCCGGACGGCGACCAGGGCTATCCCGGCAATCTGATTGCCGATGTGATTTATCAGCTCGATGACGATAACTGCCTGTCGATTCGCTATGAAGCGCAGACCGATCAGGCCTGTCCGGTCAACCTGACCAACCATGCTTACTTCAACCTTGATGCGCATCATGGCGACGCGCGCCAGCATCGCTTACAACTGCAGGCCGATCGTTATCTGCCGGTGGACAGCGCAGGCATTCCCAATGCGCCGCTGAAAGCGGTGGACGGCACCAGCTTTGATTTCCGCCAGCCGAAACGCGTGGCGGATGAGTTCCTGGCCGACGACGATCAGCGCGCGGTGAAAGGTTACGATCACGCGTTTCTGCTCACCACCGCCGGTGACAGCAGCCAGCCTGCTGCGCAGCTGTGGTCAGCGGACGACAAACTTAGCGTGAGCGTGTTCACCGCCGCGCCGGCGCTGCAGTTCTACTCCGGCAACTATCTGGAGGGAACGCGCGCCCGTGAACAGGGCAGCTATACTGCTTTCCAGGGCATCGCTCTGGAGAGTGAGTTTTTACCGGATTCGCCCAACCATAGCGAGTGGCCGCAGCCTGATTGCTGGCTGCAGCCCGGCGACACATGGCACTCCGTGACGCGTTATCGCTTCACCCCGCACTAAGCGCCGGTTGAAAAACGCGCACTGCGGTGCCGACAGGCTTACGCCGTGCGCTGTTTTCCGCTATGGTATGGCGCTATCAGTGTGCCGCTGAAATCAGCGGCCGCAGCCGGTTTCTATCATCATCGAAACATTAAGCATTAAGGAGTAAAGCTATGGCCGTAACTAAGCTGGTTCTGGTGCGCCACGGCGAAAGCCAGTGGAATCAGGAAAACCGCTTCACCGGATGGTACGACGTGGATCTGTCCGACAAGGGTCGCACCGAAGCCAAAGCAGCCGGTCAGCTGCTGAAAAAAGAAGGTTTCGTGTTTGATTTTGCCTACACCTCAGTGCTGAAGCGTGCCATCCACACTCTGTGGAACGTGCTGGATGAGCTGGATCAGGCCTGGCTGCCGGTCGAGAAAACCTGGCGTCTGAACGAGCGCCACTACGGTGCGCTGCAGGGTCTGGACAAAGCGGAAACCGCCGCTAAATATGGCGACGATCAGGTGAAACAGTGGCGCCGCGGCTTTGCCGTTACGCCGCCAGAGCTGGATCGTAACGACGAGCGTTTCCCGGGCCACGACCCGCGCTACAAATCCCTGACCGACGCGCAGCTGCCAACCACCGAAAGCCTGGCACTGACCATCGATCGCGTGATCCCATTCTGGAACGAGAGCATTCTGCCGCGCATCAAGAGCGGTGAGAAAGTGATCGTTGCCGCGCACGGTAACTCACTGCGCGCGCTGGTGAAATACCTCGATAACATGAGCGAAGATGAGATCCTCGAACTGAACATCCCAACCGGCGTACCGCTGGTGTATGAGTTCGACGAGAACTTCAAGCCAATCAAACATTACTATCTGGGTGATGCCGACGAGATCGCAGCGAAAGCCGCCGCCGTTGCTAACCAGGGTAAAGCGAAGTAAGTTCACGCTGAAACGCAAAAGGCCAGACGCGAGTCTGGCCTTTTTTTATGCCGTGCGCTGCCGTTAGCCGCGACGGGTTTTGATCGCCTGCGCCAGCTGACGCAGCGCTTTTTCCGTGTCGTCCCAGCCAATACAGGCGTCGGTGACGCTCTGGCCGTACACCAGCGGTTTACCGCTGTCGAGGCTCTGGTTGCCTTCTACCAGGTGGCTCTCAATCATCACGCCGGTAATCGCCTGCTCACCGCCGGCGATCTGCTGTGCCACGTCTGCGGCCACCACCATCTGACGCTGGAACTGCTTGCTGCTGTTGGCGTGGCTGAAGTCGATCATCACCTGTGGGCGCAGGCCCGCTTTTTCCAGCCCGGTTTTCACCGCCGCAACGTGTTCCGCACTGTAGTTCGGCTCTTTGCCGCCGCGCAGAATGATGTGGCAATCTTCATTACCGCTGGTTTCGACAATCGCCGAATGACCATATTTGGTGACCGACAGGAAGCAGTGCGGCGCGCTGGCAGCACCGATGGCATCGATCGCCACTTTAATGGTGCCGTCAGTGCCATTTTTGAAGCCGACCGGACAGGAGAGCCCGGAGGAGAGCTCGCGGTGCACCTGCGATTCGGTAGTACGCGCACCAATCGCGCCCCAGCTCATCAAATCCGCCATGTATTGCGGCGTGATCATGTCGAGGAACTCACCGGCAGCCGGCAGTCCGGTGTCGTTGATATCCACCAGCAGCTTACGCGCCAGGCGCAGGCCGTCGTTAATCTGGAAGCTACCGTCCATGTAAGGATCGTTGATCAGCCCTTTCCAGCCCACCGTGGTACGCGGTTTTTCAAAGTACACGCGCATCACCACTTCCAGCTCACCCTTCAGCTCCTCGCGCAACGTCAGCAGGCGAGCGGCATACTCTTTGGCTGCCTGCGTATCGTGGATGGAGCATGGCCCAATCACAACCAGCAGGCGGTCATCTTCACCGTGCAGAATGCGGTGAATGGCCTGGCGGGCCTGGGCAACGGTTTGAGCAGCGTTATCGGTGGCGGGGAATTTTTCCAGCAGCGCAACAGGGGGCAGTAACTCTTTGATCTCTCTGATGCGTAAATCGTCGTTCTGGTAATCCATACTTATTCCATTCAAATTTCTGGCCCTGCGTACGCCGGGCGCAACCCGTCCAATGTATCCCTTCAGGCACCAGGTGTAAATTATGTCCTGTGCGCCAATGGCTCGCTCAGATTTGCATTTATTCGTTTATGAACTAAGCTTTTTAAACGTAAGCACTGAGGAATGAGGTGCTTTCGCTATTTATATTCATGCCGAACACTCATGACGGAATTAAATTCCGTCGCGGCACGCTTTTTTCGTCAAACAGCACCAGCGGGTGTCACGCGGCAACTATCCATTTATTACAGGAGCATAATGATGAATAAGTTTGCATTGATTTTTCTGACGGCAGCGATGACTTTGGGCAGCGGCGCAGCACTGGCTGCGGATAACAACAACGGCCAGGCGAATGCGTCAGCAGAAGCCGGCGCAGCCGCAGGCGGCGCGAAAGAGAATCTGCCGCCAAATAATGTCGACAATAGCAACATTAATAATGGCAGCATGAACACCAACGGTGCCGCGACTTCCGGTACCAGCTCCGGCAATATGTCGACCAGCCAGGAACACAAAAATACCATGTGTAAAGATGGTCGCTGCCCGGATATGAACAAGAAAGTTGAAACCAAGGAAGGCGGTGGTCACGTTAAACACAAAACTGACGGCACCACGCAGTAATCCTCGCGGAGCGTGATGCAGGGCGAGCTTCGGCTCGCCCTGTTGTTTTTCCCCTGCCCTATTTCCGCTATGCTAACGCTATGAAATTCACAGGAACTGTTTCATGGCCGCGCTGCTGCTTATCGATGATCACCCTTTAGTTGAAGTCGCGCTGGAAGCGGCCTGCCTCAACGCCCCTATTCCATTACAGCTTTACGCCGCCGGTGACGAAGCCCAGGCGCGCCAGCTGCTGCAACAGCATCATATTGACCTGATTGTGCTGGATATCGGCCTGCCGGATAGCGATGGTCTGGAGCTGTTGCGCCGTCTGCGCGCGCGCCATCCGCAGTGTCCGGTGCTGATCTACTCGGCCCAGCAGAGCCGCCACACGCTGCTCAGCGCCGCCTCGCTCGGGGCGGCCGGCTATGTGGTGAAGAGTCAAAGCATGGCGCAGTTGCTGAGCGCGATTCTGGCGGTGCTGGGCGGCCAGCAGGCGTTTCCGCCGCTGCCGGAGCGCATTGCGCTACCGCTCACCGAGAAAGAGCAGCAGATTGTGGCGCTGCTGGTGCGCGGGCTGTCGAATATTCAGATTGGCGAACAGCTGCACATCAGCAACAAAACCGTCAGTACCCACAAGAAAAACATCCTCGAGAAGACCGGCGTGCAGTCGGTGGTCGAGCTGGCAGAACTGTGGAAAGCGCAGCAGTGAAACGCTGGCTGCTGCTGTTCGCGCTGTTTTTCAGTCTGCTGGCGCGCGCCGGATTGCAGCCCGCCAGCAGCGTAATGCTGCCCGCCATGATGCCCGCACCGCACGCCGAGCCGTGGCCGGGATCGGTGCTGCGCGTGGCGGTGCCGGCGCAAAACAGCGCGCCCTGGGCGATGCGCATCGGCGATCGCATCTGGGGCATTGATGCCGACTATCTCAGCGCCCTCAGCCAGCTGAGCGGCAGCACATTCAGCCTGCACGGTTACCCTGACTTTGCCGCCCAGCTGGCGGCGCTGCAGCGTGGCGACGTGGATATGGTGCTGAGCACCCGCCAGCGCGATCTGCCCACCGACGTACTGACCAGCGAGAGCTGGTTCACCAGTCCGATGCGCATCTACCGCAATCGTGACAATCAGCGCGCGGTGATGTTCAACAGTGATAACGCTCAGCTGACCATCGCCGCCGACACGCTGGCGCAGCTGCCGCAAACCTTTGCACATCGCCACCGCTGGCAGACGCTGCCCGGCAATTTACAGGCGCTGTATGCGCTGCTGAACCAGCAGAGTGACTATCTGGTGGCCGATGAAGCCAGCGCCGGTTTCCTGCTCAGCCAGCTGCAGCAGGGACAGATTTATCAAATCACTGCCGATCCCGGTGCCGGCGAGCTGTCGCTGCGCGCACTGACGCGCGATCCGGCGCTGATTGCCTGGCTCAACCGCCAGCTGCGTTTGCTGCCAGCGGAGTTCAGCAACCGCGTGCAGCAGCGCTGGAGTCCGCCGCTGCTGCGCTATCAGGATACACAGACCCTGATGCTGACGGGCGAAGAGAAACAGTGGCTGGCGCAGCAGGATGCCATCCCTTATGCCGCCGAGAGCGATAACTCGCCGTGGAGCTATCGCGATGCCAGCGGCAACGCGCGCGGCTTCGGGATTGACCTGCTTAACGCGCTGAGCCAGAGCACCGGTCTGCGTTTCACGCCGCGCTGGGTCAATAATCCGCAGCAGGCCGCCAGTCTGTTGCAGCAGCAGCAGGTGATGCTCAACCTGTTACAGCCGCTGTACGGGGACGATGCTAACCGCACCGCGCTGCCGGTGTGGCGCGCCATCTGGGGCATTTACACGCTGTCCGACAGGCAGCCGATGGACTGGTCCGCGCTGCACGCTCAGCGCGTCGGCGTGCTGCGTGGCGATCTGGCGCAGCGTCTGCTTCCGGCTGAGATCGCGCCCCAGCTGTTCGACGATCGCGCCCAGCTGTGGCAGGCCCTCAACACTGGCCAGATTGATGCAGTGGTGGATAACGTGCTGTCGGCGCGCTGGCGCATGGCCAGCCATGAGGGCAACCGCGTGCATCTCGCGTTTGTGGCCAGCGATATCGCCTGGCCGCTGGCGCCGCAGGTGAGCGCACAGCAGCCGCAGCTGAGCGCCCTGCTCGACCATGCGCTGCAGCAGATTCCGGCGGATACGCTGAACCAGATGCGCGTCAGCTGGTCGCAGCCGCCGCAGCCCGGCACCACCATGACGATGCGCAATGTGCCGCTGCTGATTTTGATTGCGGCCGCCGTGATCATCCTGTTGTTGCTGGTATTGCTGCTGCGCCGTTATCTGCAGCAGCGGCGTGAGCGGTTACAGCGCGAGCAGGCGGAGCGCGCCAATGCCGCTAAAAGCCAGTTTCTCGCCACCGCCAGCCACGAGCTGCGCACGCCGATGCAGGCGATTCTGGGTCTGCTGGAGCTGGAACAGCAGCAGCATCCGAGCGCGCGGCTCGATCTGATGCACAGCAGCGCACGGTCGCTGATGACGCTGCTGAACGACCTGCAGGATCATGCGCGCATCGAGAATCACAGCTTCCGCCTGACGCCGCGCCCGCTCGATCTCACGCTATGGCTACAGCAGCAACAGCAGTTTTACCACCCGCTGATGCGTGATGGCGGGCCACAGCTGCACGTGGCGGCGCTGACCCCGCTGCCGGCCAGCGTGATGCTCGACAGCGATCGCCTGCAGCAGGTGGTGAACAATCTGGTGGCCAATGCGCTGAAATTTACCCGCCACGGCGAAATCCGCCTGACGCTGGCGGTCACCGGGGATATCGCGCTGACGGTGAGCGACAGCGGCAGCGGCATTCCGCTCAGCGAGCAGGCGCAGCTGTTTGAACCGTGGTATCAGGCGCCGTCGGGCAAGCGCCATGCGGTGCAGGGCAGCGGCCTCGGGCTGTTTATCTGTCGCGAAATTGTACAGCGCATGGGCGGCACGCTGTCGCTGGAGTCCGCGCCGCAGCAGGGCACCACGGTGAGCGTGCGCCTGCCGCTGGAACCCTGTGCGGCGACAGCGGCGGATGACGCCACGCACTGGCCGCACTATCCACAGCTGCGCGTAGCGATTGTCGACGATCACCCGACCAATCTGCTGGTGATGCAGCAGCAGCTGGCGAGCTTTGGCATTACTGCGGCGGTGTTTGAGGATGGCCGCGAACTGCTGCGGGCCGATGCGCAGCAGCCGTTTGATGTGCTGTTTATCGACCAGATGATGCCACGCCCCGACGGCCTGACGCTGCTGCGCATCCTGCGCCGTCGTCAGCGCCAGCGCGAACAGCCTGCGCTGCGCATACTGTGCTCCGCCGACGTACAGCTGCTGAAACTGCCGCTGCAGGCGGACGAAGCGCAGCTGGTCAAGCCGGTGACTCTGCGGGATATTGCACCGCTGCTGGCGCAGGCGGTGCGCGATCCGTTGCAGGTGCTGCCGGACAGCCTGCAGATTCTGGCGCAGCACAATCCGGCTTTCATCCCGCGTATTTGCCACACCCTGCAGCGTACGCTGCAGCAGGATCGTGATGCGCTGCTACAGGCCAGCGCGGCCGCAGACTGGCCCCAGCTGGCGCGCGCGGCGCACCGCCTGAAAGGCAGCTGGCTGATGCTCGGCATAGACGACGTGGCCGCCCGCTGCCAGCAGCTGGCTGACGCGGCAAAACAGCATCAGCCTGACCGTGATAATCTCAATTTACTGATATCATTAACGAACAGGCTACTTAACCAACTGGAACGTTATGGCACACACTCATTCTCACAGTGAGCACGGCGGCAACCGCACGCGTCTCGCCGCCGCGTTTGGCATCACCGCGCTGTTTATGGTTGCCGAGGTCATCGGCGGGCTGGTGTCCGGCTCGCTGGCGCTGCTGGCCGATGCCGGACATATGCTCACCGACGCCGCCGCGCTGCTGATGGCGCTGCTGGCCGTGCAGTTCGCCCGGCGTAAACCGAACGCGCGTCACACCTTTGGCTTACTGCGCCTCACCACGCTGGCAGCGTTTGTGAACGCGATCGCGCTGCTGGTGATTACCGTTCTGATCGTCTGGGAAGCACTGCGCCGTTTTTACCAGCCCGAGCCGATTGAAGGCGGCCTGATGCTCGGCATCGCCATTGCCGGCCTGCTGGCGAATCTGCTGTCATTCTGGCTGTTGCATCGCGGCAGCGAAGAGAAGAATCTCAACGTGCGTGCCGCCGCGCTGCACGTGCTGGGCGACCTGCTGGGTTCGGTGGGTGCAATCGTGGCGGCGGTGATCATCATGCTGACCGGCTGGACGCCGATCGATCCGATTCTGTCGCTGCTGGTGGCGTTGCTGGTGGTGCGCAGCGGCTGGGCGCTGCTGCGCGAGAGCCTGCACGAGCTGCTGGAAGGCGCACCGACGCATATCGACGTGGATAAGCTGGCGCGGGCGCTGACGCGTCAGATTGATGAAGTGCGCAATGTGCATCATGTGCATGTGTGGCAGGTGGGCGAAAAGCCGGTACTGACGCTGCACGTACAGGTGATTCCGCCGTACGATCACGACGGCCTGCTGCGACGCATTCATCAGTATCTGCACCAGCATTATCAGATTGCCCATGCTACGGTGCAGATGGAGTATCAGCCCTGCGTCGGCCCGGACTGCGAGTTATGCGAAGAGAGCGGCACGCAGCACGAGCACGCAGCGCTGGAAGGCCACGCGCATCACCACCACTAATGGGACAGCGCGCGCGAACCCTGTTCCCGTGCGCTCTGCATCCACAGGCGCGTGCCGTTCAGCGCGATCAGCGTCAGGATGGCGTACTCCAGCGCCATGGCATACACGCCCTGACGCGCAAAGATCATCACGCTGATAACGTTGATCACCACCCACAGCAGCCAGTTCTCGACGTATTTGCGCGTCATCAGGATCATCGCCACAATTGACAGCACCATCATGCAGGAATCCCAGAACGGGAAGGCATCCGGCTGCAGCTGCGGCATTACCACGTTAAGACCGAGCGACTGCATCAGGCCCACCGCGGTGCGCGTGAGGAAAGCGAATACCGGGTCGATATAGCGCGTCATCAGCGCAATGGCGATCACGCAGGCGGCGCCCCAGCCGATGGCTTTCGGCAGCGGCAGCCAGCGGATTTTCAGCGCCGCTTCATGGCTGCTGGTCTGCCGGCTCCACGCGTACCAGCCGTACACATTGGCAACAAAGAAGAACAGCTGCAGCAGCAGGCTGGCATACAGCTGAATCTGAAAGAAAATCACCGCAAACAGCGTGACGTTAATCAGACCAAACAGGTAGTTGATAATTTTTTCCTGGCTGGCGAGCCAGATACACAGCAGGCCGGCCAGCGTACCGATCGCCTCAATCCATGACAGATCGTAGCCGCCGACGCCAATCGGAATATGAACCAGAATATTGTGTGTGCTAAAGAAGTCCATCATCTGCACCTGTATGAAAACCGCCTCAGGCGTTCCCTTTCAGCGTAAGTTTGAGTTGTGCTGCAAAGTCTAGCATGCGGTTGAGCGGCAGCAACGCTGCCTTGCGCAGTGCCGCATCGACGTGAATTTCATGCTGAGCGCCGCCGTGTGCCAGCCCTTCAGCGATAGCCTGCAGGCCATTCATCGCCATCCACGGGCAGTGCGCGCAGCTGCGGCAGGTCGCCCCTTCGCCTGCGGTAGGGGCTTCCAGTAACTCTTTATCCGGTACCGCCTGCTGCATTTTGTAAAAAATACCGCGGTCGGTCGCCACAATCATCTGCGGATGCGGCAGCGTTTTGGCGGCCTGAATCAACTGGCTGGTGGAACCGACCGCATCGGCCAGTTCGACAATCGCCTGCGGTGACTCCGGGTGCACCAGCACCGCCGCGTCAGGATAGAGCGCTTTCATGCGCTGCAGCGCCTGGGTTTTGAACTCATCATGCACGATGCAGGCGCCCTGCCAGCACAGCACATCAGCGCCGGTTTGCTGCGTGACGTAACGGCCCAGATGGCGGTCCGGTGCCCAGATAATTTTCTCACCGCGACTGTCGAGATATTCAATCAGCTCAACCGCAATGCTGGACGTCACTACCCAATCGGCGCGTGCTTTTACCGCTGCCGACGTGTTGGCATACACCACTACAGTCCGATCCGGATGCGCATCGCAGAAGCGGTTAAATTCGTCAATCGGGCAACCGAGGTCAAGCGAGCACTCCGCCTGCAGCGTGGGCATCAGCACGGTTTTTTCCGGGCTAAGGATTTTGGCGGTTTCGCCCATGAAACGCACGCCGGCCACCAGCAGCGTTTGCGCCGGATGCTGGCTGCCAAAGCGCGCCATCTCAAGGGAATCCGCCACGCAGCCGCCGGTCTCTTCGGCCAGCGCCTGAATTTCCGGATCGGTGTAGTAGTGCGCCACCATCACCGCATCGCGTGCTTTGAGCAGACGTTTAATTTCTTCGATGTAACCGGCTTTTTCCTGCGGGCTGAGGCGCGCCGGTTTCGGCGGGAAGGGATAAATGGCGCTTTCAGCATCAAACATTGCACTCATGACACGGCTCTCGTTTTATCGATTTAACAAAATCGCCCATCAGGACGATGATGCGGCATTAAATCCGCCATCGTGTTTTATATGCTAAACACAATAGCGGATTACACCGAGCCTGTCGTGTGATTTTTATGCGGGAAGTACCAGCTGCGCGCCGGCCTGCGCCTGTTGTGGGCTTTCCAGCTCAAGCAGAAACGCTTTTACCGCCAGGCCGCCAGCGAAGCCGGTGAGCTTACCGTTGCTGCCGATAACCCGATGACAGGGTGCCATGATCGACAACGGATTTTTACCGTTGGCAGCCCCGACGGCACGTACCGCTTTCGGGTTGCCGATCTGCTCCGCGATTTGCAGATAGCTGCGGGTTTCACCAAACGGAATGGTGAGCAGCGCCTGCCAGACCTTTTTCTGAAACGCAGTGCCAACGGTGTCGTACGGCATGTCAAACTGCTGGCGCTCGCCAGCAAAGTACTGGCGCAGCTGGCGCTCAGCCTCACAGAGAATCGGATGCTGGTCGTTACGCGCGATCGGTTTCAGCGGCACGCGCTGCGCCCCTTCGTTTTCCCATAAAATGGCTGACAGACCGCGATCCGTGGCAACGAGAGTCAGTTCTCCGACGGGCGTGGTAATGATTTTAGCGTGATACATGTTGCACCTCCGGCGTGGGCTATGCGGTTGATTATCGCACTTTTGCGCGGCGAAACTGGCTGTTTTCGGCCATGAGCATAAACTGGTTAGCTGTCCGAAAGCAGCCAGTTTTCCATCCGCACCTGCGCGACGATGGTGTTTATTTGCCGGAGACGATGATGTTTGATCCTGAAATTGCCTATCAGGCGCTGACGGCGCGCGACAGCCGTTTCGACGGGGTGTTTTTTGTCGGCGTGACCTCCACCGGTATTTACTGCCGTCCGATCTGTCCGGTGAAAGCGCCGATGCAGAAGAACTGCCTGTTTTTCACCAGTGCCGAAGCAGCTGAAAAGGCGCACTTTCGCCCCTGCCTGCGCTGCCGTCCCGAGCTGGCACCTGGTTCGGCACCGGTCGATAGCCATCATCGCATCGCCGACCGGCTGATTCGCCGTATCGAAGAAGGCTTACTGGAAGAACAGGAGACACTGGCTGAGATCGCCAGCGAGTTTGACCTGAGTGAACGCCAGCTAAGACGGGTGATTCAGCAGGAGCTGGGCGTGTCGCCGCTTGAATTGCGGCAAACCCGGCGCATGCTGCTGGCGAAGCAGCTACTGACTGAAACCGCATTGCCGGTGACCGAAATTGCCTATGCCAGCGGTTTTCGCAGTCTGCGCCGTTTTAACGACGTGTTCCAGGCGCGCTATCGCATGACGCCATCGCGTCTGCGTAAGCAGATTCAGACGGAAGCCCTGAATGGTGAGCAGGAGAGCGCCGAACTGCGCCTCAGCTACCGGCCTCCTTATGACTGGGACGCCATCCTCGATTTCCTGCAACAGCGCGTGATGAAGCAAGTCGAGTGGGTCAGCGAGGGCGTTTATCATCGTACTGTGGCGCTCGGTCAGTGTCGTGGCTGGGTGCGCATTAGCCATTTGCCGGAGAAGCAGGCGCTGAAGGTCCAATTTACCACCACGCTGACGCCGGTGCTGCCTGCCCTGCTGCGCCGCTTGCGCGATCTGTTTGATCTGGATGCCCAGCCAAAGCGCATCAGCGAGCAGCTCAGCCAGGATCCGCTATTAGCTGCGAGTCTGGCACGCTATCCGGGTTTGCGCGTTCCTGGTGCGTTTGACGGCTTCGAGCTGGCGGTCCGCGCCATCCTCGGCCAGCAGGTGACGGTGAAAGCCGCGACGACGCTGAGCAGTCGCGTGGCGGAGCGTTTTGGCGCCCCCCTCACCACACCGTGGCCTGCGCTCTCCCGCTTACCGCCAGAGGCCGAATCACTGGCCACTGCCCCCCTGGATGATATTGCCAGCCTCGGCATTGTGAGCGCCCGCGCGCAGGCGATCAAGGCACTGGCCGAGGCCTGCGCCTCAGGAGCGCTGCGCTTCAATGGCGCGGTAAATCCGGACGTGGTGCAGCAGCAGTTGCTGGCGCTTAAGGGTGTCGGGCCATGGACAGCGAGTTATATCGCCATGCGCGCCCTGCGCTGGCCGGATGCCTTCCCGAAAGAGGACATTGCGATCCGCAATAATCTCGGCGGCGTGAGCGCAAAGGTCGCAGAGCAGATGTCGCAGGTGTGGCGTCCGTGGCGCAGTTACGCGGTGCTGCATATCTGGAAGAGCCTGACGCCGGAAAAGCGGTAGTGAGATTTGGCATGATGTCGTTGCCAGAATAACTGTAATAGTGCCTTTCAGCCAAAGGGTACGGGGCGGTTGCGTAAAGTCGCCGTGAATACATCCCTGTAGGCTCTGCCGGCGCATCCATGCGCCGGAAGCTTTACTCCACCGCTCCGTACCCTTCGGCTTCATGTTAACTCTCTGCGCCTTGCTGAAAGCGCTGCAAAACTACAGCAGCTGAAATGCCTGACAGCCAGAAAAGGCGGGTGCGGAGGAGCGAAGCGTCCGAGCCATGGATGGCGAGGCCGATCCACAGGGATGTGAGATTCCTTTGCGATCCGCCCCGCCTTATCTGGTCGGTGCAAAATCTCAAAGCAACCCATCTAACACTGTAAAAAACGTAAAAAAGCAAAAAGGCGCCTTTAGGGCGCCTTTCTACATAACTGGTGGGTCGTGCAGGATTCGAACCTGCGACCAATTGATTAAAAGTCAACTGCTCTACCAACTGAGCTAACGACCCGCTCGGGAAGTGGCTTACAACTTTCGACTTGATGGTGGGTCGTGCAGGATTCGAACCTGCGACCAATTGATTAAAAGTCAACTGCTCTACCAACTGAGCTAACGACCCATCAAGGTTGTGAAGCAAACTGAAGTGACATCAAAACTGAATAGTTGAGATGGTGGGTCGTGCAGGATTCGAACCTGCGACCAATTGATTAAAAGTCAACTGCTCTACCAACTGAGCTAACGACCCATCTTCAGTGCTGCCGATACTTGTTAAGATATGTCCCGGCAACGGCGGCATATATTACTGATTTAACGGGAGGGCGCAACCCTTATTTTCCGCTAAATGTCTCAACTGCTTACCTTTCATGCGGCAAGACCAGAAATCAGACGAAATCCGGTCTTAACTGCAGCAATTACATTGCAGCGAGCCGTTTTTGTGCCTGCTTAGCAGACTCAGAGTTAGGGAACTGTTTGATCACCTGCTGGTAGACCGCTTTCGCTTTCGCTGTATCGTTCTTCTCCTGCATGATCACCCCAACCTTAAACAGCGCTTCCGCCGCTTTTGGCGATTTCGGGTAGTTTTTAACTACAGTGGCAAAATAGTAGGCCGCATCATCCTTTTTGCCTTTGTTGTAAAACAACTGACCCAGCCAGTAATTGGCATTCGGCTGATAGGTGGAGTCCGGATACTTCTTCACCCACGCCTGCAGCGCAGTAATCGCCTGGTCGTACTGTTTCTTCTCAAGAATCAGCGCGACGGCAGCATTGTAATCGGTGTTGGCATCGCCGGTTTGTGCGGGTGCAGCGGCAGCCGTATTGCTGCTCCCCGCATCAGCGTTTCCCGCTGCGGCACCGGCTGCTGCATCGGCACCACCGCTGGCCTGCGCACCATTACTGCTGCTCAGACTGTCGATCTGCTGATAAAGCTGCTTCTGCCGCTCAATCACCTGATTAAGCTGATAACTGTTCTGCTGGATCTGCCCGCGCAGCGAATCGATATCGCTTTGGTTATCACTCATCTGCTGCTGCAACTGCTGCAGAAGCTGAGCCTGGGCATTGGAGATACGTTCAAGAGTGGTGACACGGTCTTCGACCGAGCCTGAGCCAACGCTACTGATTGACGCCTGGGCATTAGCGGCCCAGGGGGCCGCTACGCCAACCAGTAACGACAGACTCAACAGATGAAGTCTGAAGTTACTAATCATGTGATTCTCTTAGTAAACCAGTACGGCACGACGGTTTTTAGCGTAAGCCGCTTCGTCGTGGCCCAGTACAGCAGGTTTCTCTTTACCGTAAGATACGATAGACATCTGGTCAGCAGACACGCCTTTACCCTGCAGGTACATTTTAACGGCGTTAGCACGACGCTCGCCCAGGGCGATGTTGTACTCTGGGGTGCCGCGCTCATCCGCGTGACCTTCGATGGTCACTTTGTAAGATGGGTTGCTGCGCAGGAAAGCAGCGTGCTGATCCAGCATCTGAGCGTATTCAGACTGCACGTCATACTTGTCCAGACCGAAGTAAACGATGTTGTTCTGCTGCAGCTGCTGCATCTGCAGACGCGCCTGCTCGTCAGAAGACATGTTGCCGTTCTGGCCAGCGCCAGCGCCGTATGCACCGTCAGCACCCATACCGGTCTGATCGTTGTTGTTGTTTTTGTGAGAGCTACATGCAGCTACCGCGATAACCGGCAGAGCCAGCATCAAACCCTTCAGCACTTTGTTCAGTTGCATTTCTTTATCCTATTATTTTGTTTGCCATACATTTTACTCCCCCGCCATGCGAGGGAGCGATGCATCACAGATACGGCGACCAGGCAGGGAATTTGACCTGTCCATCAGTTGCCGGAAGACGCGCTTTGAAACGCCCATCGGTTGAAACCAACTGCAACACGGAACCCATCCCCTGAGTAGAGCTATAGATTACCATCGTGCCGTTAGGAGCCAGACTTGGCGTCTCATCCAGGAACGTGTCCGTTATTGTCTGAACGGCTCCCGTTTCCAGATCCTGTTTGGCGACGTGCTGCGCGCCACCGGCGCTGCTGATCATCACCATCGTTTTACCGTCAGATGACACATCCGCATCCTGGTTCTGAGCCCCTTCCCAGGTAATGCGCTGTGGCGTTCCGCCGTTAACGTTAACTTTGTAAATCTGTGGCGCACCGGCCTGATCCGAAGTGTAAGCCAGCGTCTGGCTGTCCGGGAACCAGGTAGGTTCGGTGCTGTTGTAGCGGCCATCGGTCACCTGACGCGTCTGACCGGAGGCCAGATCCATCACGTACAGGTTCAGGCTACCGGTTTTCGACAGGGCGAAGGCCAGCTTAGAGCCGTCCGGCGAGAAGGCCGGCGCACCGTTGTGACGCGGATAAGAAGCTACCTGACGGATAGCGCCGTTGGCCAGCGTCTGCACCACCAGCGCCGATTTACCGCTTTCAAAGGTCACGTAAGCCACTTTGCTACCGTCCGGCGACCAGGCCGGTGACATCAGCGGCTGTGGCGAACGGTGTACCACAAACTGGTTGTAACCATCGTAGTCAGACACGCGCAGCTCGTACGGGAACTGACCGCCGTTGGTCTGCACCACATAGGCGATACGGGTACGGAACGCGCCTTTGATACCGGTCAGCTTCTCAAACACTTCATCGCTGGCGGTATGCGCGGCATAGCGCAGCCACTGTTTGGTGACTTTGTAGGAGTTCTGCGCCAGCACGGTACCCGGTGCGCCACCGGTATCCACCAGCTGATAAGCCACCTGGTAGCTGCCATCGGCGTTCGGCGTAACCTGCCCGACGACCACGGCATCAATACCCAGTGCGCTCCACGCGGCAGGCTGAACTTCCTGTGCGCTGGTCGGCTGCTGTGGCAGACGAGAGCGATCCAGCGGGTTGAATTTACCGCTGTTACGTAAGTCTGCTGCGACGATGCCACCAATATCTTCGGGTGCAGCGCCCGGACCGGCCCACTGGAACGGCACCACACCAATTGGGCGCGCGGTATTCACGCCCTGCGTAATTTCAATGCGTACTTCCGCGTGCAGCATCGCTGCCCACAGCAGTACAAAAAAACCTAAGGTTACACGAAGTGCCTGCTTCATCTTATCTCCCTTATCTGAACCTGAGTTCATGATAATTCGCACAGTTCCTGAAAAAACACGAGTACTCATAGAGTACGGCAAGCTAACCTTAGTTCAACCTGCCGTACGTTACTGCATTATTCTGGTTTGAAACGCATCGGTGCGTTCTTAAACACTTCATATACGGCCTGCGAAGGCGGCTTCGGAATGCGTGCCTGCTTCGCTGCGGTAATCGCCGCCTGACACAGGGCCGGATCGCCGCCTTCAGCTTTCACGTCAATCAGCAAACCATCCGGTGCCAGTTTAATCCGCAGATCGCAGCTTTTACCGCGATACAGATCGGCATCATAGAAACGGCTCTGAATCGCACTGGTGATCTGACCCAGATACGCATTCACCTCAGCACCTGAGGCACCGGCCTTCTTCTGATTGCCCTGACCTGCCGCCGCGCCACCACCGGAAGCGGCGCCGCTTTTCGGCGCATTCTTACCGGAAGAGAGACCGCCTAACAGATCATCCACATCGCTCTCGTTCTTCGCCGCTTCGGCAGCCGCTTTCTTCTTCGCATCGGCGGCCGCTTTAGCTTTCGCCGCCGCATCCGCTTTGGCTTTGGCTGCTGCCTCAGCTTTCGCTTTGGCTTCGGCGGCCGCTTTCTCTTTCGCGGCTTCCGCAGCTTTCTCTTTGGCTTCCTGTGCAGCTTTGGCTTTCGCATCTGCCGCGGCCTGAGCTTTGGCTTCTGCCTCCGCTTTGGCTTTGGCTTCAGCTGCGGCTTTCGCCTGCTGCGCGGCTTTCTCTTTCGCCGCTTCGGCAGCGGCGGCTTTGGCCTGCTCTTCCGCTTTCTTCTTCGCGTCGGCTGCGGCCTGCTTCGCCTGCTCTTCCGCTTTGGCTTTCGCGTCCGCTGCGGCCTTCGCCTGAGCATCGGCCTGCGCTTTGGCATCAGCTTTGGCTTTCGCCGCGGCCGCTTCTGCGGCTTTCTGCTGCTCCTGCGCCTGCTTCGCTGCTGCTTCGGCCGCCTTCTGCTGCTCTGCCTGCTGCTTCGCCTGCTCTTTGGCTTCCTGCTGCGCCTGCAGACGCTCTTTTTCCAGCTCTTTCAGCCGCTGCTGTTCAGCGGCCTGCTTCTGCTGCAACTCTTCCGCCTGCTGCTGTGCCTGCTTCTGGCGCTGCTGCTCGGCGCGCTGACTGTCACTCTGCTGATTCTGCTGACGGTTATACTGCTCAACCACCGCGCCAGGATCGACCATCACCGCGTCGATATCACTGCCACCACCGCCGCCGCTGGCTTCGATATGTTCGTTAAACGAGCTCCAAATCAGCAGGGCGATCAGCACGATGTGCAGAATCACCGAAATGATTATCGCGCGTTTTAACTTCTCGTTCTGCTCGGTTGCCTTCGACACTCTCGGTTCCCAAAAACGGTTCGCGTTAAATCGGCTGCGTCATCAAACCGACGGATTTCACGCCAGCCTGATGCAACAGGTTCAGCGCCTTGATGATTTCGTCGTAAGGCACATCTTTCGCCCCACCAATCAGGAAGACCGTCTTCGGATTGGCTTCAATACGGCGCTGCGCTTCGCTCACCACCTGCTCCGGCGGCAGCTGCGTCATACGATCGTGATCCACCACCAGGCTGTACTGCCCTACCCCGGCCACTTCCACGATCACCGGCGGATTATCGTCGCTGGAAACGGTTTTCGAATCGGTTGCGTCCGGCAGGTCCACTTCCACGCTCTGCGTAATAATCGGCGCGGTTGCCATAAAGATGAGCAGCAACACCAGCAGCACGTCCAGCAGCGGAACAATGTTGATTTCCGACTTAAGGTCGCGACGCCCGCGACCACGGGTTCTGGCCATCGTTAACCTCGACTTACTTGCTGTTGTCGGTAGAGAAAGCCTGACGATGCAGGATGGCCGTGAACTCTTCCATAAAGTTGTCGTAGCCCTGCTCCAGCTTGTTCACGCGCTGGTTCAGACGGTTATACGCCATAACGGCAGGAATGGCCGCGAACAGACCGATTGCGGTGGCGATTAGCGCTTCGGCGATACCGGGCGCAACCATTTGCAGCGTGGCCTGTTTCACCGCACCCAGTGCGATAAAGGCATGCATGATCCCCCACACCGTACCAAACAGACCGATATACGGGCTGATGGAACCGACGGTGCCAAGGAATGGGATATGATTTTCCAGCGCTTCCAGTTCACGGTTCATCGAGATGCGCATGGCGCGACCGGCCCCTTCGACCACCGCTTCCGGCGCATGGCTGTTAGCGCGGTGCAGGCGGGCAAACTCTTTGAAGCCAGAATAGAAAATCTGTTCAGACCCGCTCAGCTCGTCACGGCGCGCCTGGCTCTCCTGATAGAGACGCGACAGCTCGATACCGGACCAGAACTTGTCCTCGAACGCCTCGGCCTCACGCCCCGCCGCGTTAAGAATGCGGGTGCGCTGAATGATGATTGCCCAGGAGGCAATAGAAAAGCCGATCAAAATCAACATGATAAGTTTGACCAGAAGGCTTGCCTTCAGGAACAAATCAAGAACGTTCATGTCAGTCACTGCTTGAACTCCGCGACAATAGACTTGGGAAGCGCAATCGGCTTCATTAGATGTGGGTTGATGCAGGCAATCAGGACGTCTGCTTCATTGAGCACTTTGCCTTCAGCATTCACGATACGCTGCGAGAACGTCATGGTTGCGCGCGTCATTGCTGTCACTTCGCTCTGGATCTCCAGAAGGTCGTCGAGACGTGCCGCGGCAATAAAGTCCACCGTCATGCGCCGTACCACAAAAGCCACCTGCTCTTCCAACAGGGCCTGTTGATTGAAATGGTGCTGGCGCAACATCTCGGTACGTGCTCGTTCATAAAAAGCAAGATAGCTGGCGTGGTAAACCACACCACCGGCGTCAGTGTCTTCGTAATAGACCCGAACCGGCCAGCGAAACAGCGTTGTACTCACTCTACATCCCGGTCTCATTTTAAACGTTGCTACTATACGCAAGTGAGATCGGCTTGGGAATGGTCCGCCAGAGCCAGGAGAAAATAATTATCAGACGTTAACAACTGGAAGGATTTTCGGGAGATTTCCTGACCAACCGCTGACAAAAACTCACGTCAGCAGCGGTAAAACAGCCCTTACGGGCTGAGACAGAACTTAATGGTAGAACCAGTAAATTCCCAGCGCCAGCACGATCAGCGCCGGCAGCGGGGCAAACAGCGCCTGCCAGCGGGCACGCTGTGGCCGGAAACCGGTGCCGTGAATCACGCCGCTGCACACCGCCCAGATTAACAATAATCCGTGCCAGATGGCGAGCTCACTGGTGCGTGCGGCAAAGCGCGCCGGCTGCCAGATGACGCATCCGGCCAGCCACAGCGCCAGAATCAGTGAAAGGGCCCGCAGCGGGCCCTTATCCATCAGACGATACAGTGTCTGTATCAGGCTGCGCATCAGAGCTTGTCGTCCTGCGCGCCGCCCTCTTCCACATGCTCGATCGCCAGTGCCGTGACCACGCCAAACGCACAGGCCAGCAAGGTGCCAAGAATCCAGGCAAAATACCACATGCTTAATCTCCTCAATCAGTACAGGGAGTGCGTATTGCGCTCAATGTGTTCTTTGGTGATGCGGCCATACATCTTGTAGTAACACCAGCTGGTG
Organism: Pantoea sp. B_9; assembly: GCF_008632015.1. Lineage (NCBI taxonomy): Bacteria > Pseudomonadati > Pseudomonadota > Gammaproteobacteria > Enterobacterales > Erwiniaceae > Pantoea > Pantoea sp. B_9. The sequence continues at coordinate 1,071,303 of NZ_VWVL01000001.1, forward strand.
TAAGCCAGAATAATCGGCACAAAGATGATGGCTGCCACGGTCATGATCTGCAGCGTCAGCAGGCTGGAGGTCGCGTCCCACATGGTCAGGCTGGTGCCTGGCACGGTACTGGATGGCATGATGAACGGGAACAGCGCAATGCCCGCCGTCATAATGACGCACGCCAGCGTTAGCGAAGAGAAGATAAACGCCCATGCGCCCTTCTCCATGCGCGAACACAGGATCGTCAGCAGCGGCAGCAGCGCGCCGAGCAGCGGGAACAGCCACAGCACCGGCATCTGTTCAAAATTGACCAGCCAGGCGCCGGCTTCACGCACCACGTCTTTACCCAGCGGGTTAGACGCCGCGTGATGATCGATTGCGCTTTTCAGCACATAGCCATCAATGCCGTACTTCACCCACACACCGGCCAGTACAAAGCCCACCAGCATCACCAGCGCACTGATTTGCGCCGCGGTGCGGGAACGCAGGTGCAGTTCGCCGCTGGTGCGCATCTGCAGGTAAGTCGCGCCCTGGGCCAAAATCATCGCGACGCTGATCACGCCAGCCAGCAGGCCAAACGGATTAAGCAGCTGGAAGAAATTACCGGTGTAGAACAGGCGCAGGTACTCATCAGCATGGAACGGCACACCCTGCAGCAGGTTACCGAACGCCACGCCAATCACCAGCGGCGGCACAAAGCTGCCAATGAAGATGCCCCAGTCCCAGGCACCGCGCCAGCGCATATCTTCAATCTTCGACCGGTAATCAAAGCCGACCGGACGGAAGAACAGCGAGGCCAGCACCAGAATCATCGCCACGTAGAAACCGGAGAACGCGGCGGCATAAACCATTGGCCAGGCGGCGAACAGCGCCCCGCCGGCAGTGATCAGCCAGACCTGGTTACCGTCCCAGTGCGGCGCGATGCTGTTAATCATGATGCGACGCTCGGTATCGGTGCGACCGAGGATGCGGGTCAGCATTCCCACGCCCATATCGAAGCCGTCGGTGACGGCAAAACCGATCAGCAGAATGCCAATCAGCAGCCACCAGACAAAACGCAACACTTCATAGTCAAACATGGTCGCTCTCCTTATCCGCGCGCCGGTTGAGTCACAGCCTGCACTGTTTCATGGTGATAGCGGCCGGTTTTCAGGCTGCTTGGACCAAGGCGGGCAAATTTGAACATCAGATACATTTCCGCCACCAGGAACACGGTATACAGGCCGCAGATCAGGATCATCGAGAACAGCAGATCGCCGACGGTCAGCGACGAGTTGGCCACAGCGGTTGGCAGCACCTCACCAATCGCCCACGGCTGACGGCCATATTCAGCGACAAACCAGCCAGCTTCGACGGCAATCCACGGCAGTGGAATACCGTACAGCGCCGCTTTCAGCAGCCAGCGATTCTTACCGATGCGGTTACGAATCACGCTCCAGAACGACAGCGCAATGATGCCCAGCAGCAGCACGCCACACAGCACCATGATGCGGAAGGCAAAATAGAGCGGTGCCACGCGCGGAATGGAATCCTGCGTTGCCTGCTGGATTTGCGCTTCCGTGGCGTTCGCCACATCCGGGGTATAACGCTTGAGCAGCAGACCGTAGCCGAGATCCTGTTTATGCGTCTCAAACTCACTGCGTACCGCCGGATCTTTACTGCCGGCACGCAGCTCGTTCAGCAGCGCATAGGCTTTCATACCGTTACGGATGCGCACTTCATGCTGCGCCAGCAGATCTTTCAGGCCGGTGACCGGTGTATCGACAGAACGGGTGGCGATCAGGCCGAGCAGATACGGGATCTGGATGGCGTACTTGTTCTCCTGCGTCGCCTGATCCGGCACGCCAAACAGCGTAAAGGCCGCCGGCGCCGGCTGGGTTTCCCATTCGGCTTCGATGGCGGCCAGCTTGGTTTTCTGCACATCGCCCATTTCATAACCGGATTCGTCACCCAGCACGATGACCGACAGCACGGCAGCCATACCGAAGCTGGCAGCGATCGCAAAGGAACGTTTAGCAAACGCGATGTCGCGCCCTTTCAGCAGATACCAGGCGCTGATGCCCAGAATGAACATCGCACCGGTGGTGTAGCCCGCGGCCACGGTATGCACAAATTTCACCTGCGCCACCGGGTTTAGCACCAGCTCGGAGAAGCTCACCATCTCCATACGCATGGTTTCGAAATTGAATTCGGAGGCGATCGGGTTCTGCATCCAGCCGTTCGCCACCAGGATCCACAGCGCGGACATGTTCGAGCCGAGTGCCACCAGCCAGGTCACCGCCAGGTGCTGCACTTTACCGAGGCGATCCCAGCCGAAGAAGAACAGGCCGACAAAGGTGGATTCAAGGAAGAACGCCATCAGGCCTTCGATGGCCAGCGGCGCACCGAAGATATCGCCGACGTAGTGGGAGTAATAAGACCAGTTGGTACCGAACTGAAATTCCATGGTCAGGCCGGTGGCCACACCCAGCGCAAAGTTGATACCAAACAACTTGCCCCAGAATTTGGTCATATCTTTATAAATCTGTTTTCCCGACAGGACATAGACCGTTTCCATGATCGCCAGTAAAAACGCCATACCGAGCGTTAAGGGCACGAACAGGAAATGGTACATCGCCGTCAGGGCAAACTGTAAACGCGACAGCTCGACAATATCTAACATGATGACTCCTTGCTCCTCGCATGAACTCATCCTGCGAATAACAACCACAAACAGCGGGCAGTGCGATGCAGAATAAGGTCAGGAACGACTGATTATTGATTCCAGTTTTGTTACCGACAGCACAATGCGTACTGCGGCCCGAAGTGAGCGAGTAACAGTGGTGAAAATTCCCCGAAAAACCGATCGCTTCAGCCTGTTTCGAGCAGGAGTAAGATGAGGAGGCGACAGAATTGATATGACAACGCCTGGCACAAACTCCTGAAAAATGATGAAAAAGACTGAATTGATGCAGCGCAATTTATACCGGTTGGGTTGCTTTTAGCCAGCGGTAAAGTTTGCTATATATCGCCTTTTATTGATCTGGATTAAGACAATAATTTTCCAGATATGTAGTGTTAGAGTTGTTGTTAATTAGTTGTCATAAATCGATGGCGCAATTAAGAAAACAATTACCTTTCCCGTAATTATTTAACCTCTTTGCCAGCCAGACGCCTGGACGCTGACGGGAAAAAGCACGCCTCTTTGCCCTTCTTTACTCAACGACAACGTAAGCATAGCCGCAGAAAATGTTGCCGTTACGTTTTTACTGCAAATGTGTGAGGACGGCTAATGGCCGTGCATGACAGCCATAAAAAAAGCCACCCGCAGGTGGCTTTGTTCTTTCAGCAGCAAAATCTTATTTCGCTGGCAGTACCGCTTTCACCGCGTCGCCGATATCGGCCAGGCTGCGAACGGTTTTCACGCCGGCCGCTTCCAGCGCAGCAAATTTCTCATCGGCGGTGCCTTTACCACCGGCAATGATGGCGCCGGCGTGGCCCATACGCTTGCCTTTCGGCGCCGTTACGCCGGCGATGTAGCCGACGACAGGCTTGGTCACGTGCTCTTTGATGAACGCCGCGGCCTCTTCTTCAGCGCTGCCGCCGATCTCACCGATCATCACGATCGCTTCGGTCTGCGGATCGTCCTGGAACATTTTCAGGATGTCGATGAAGTTAGAGCCAGGGATCGGGTCACCGCCGATGCCCACACAGGTGGACTGGCCGTAGCCGATGTCGGTGGTCTGCTTAACCGCTTCATAGGTCAGCGTACCGGAACGTGACACGATACCGACGCGGCCTGGCTGGTGAATGTGGCCCGGCATGATACCGATTTTACATTCGCCAGGGGTGATCACACCCGGGCAGTTCGGGCCGATCATGCGCACGCCTGCTTCGTCCAGCTTCACTTTCACCGTCAGCATATCCAGCGTCGGGATGCCTTCGGTGATGGTGATGATCAGTTTGATGCCCGCGTCGATCGCTTCCAGGATACCGTCTTTGCAGAACGGTGCCGGCACGTAGATCACGGTAGCGGTGGCGCCCGTGGCTTCTACCGCTTCGCGCACGGTGTTAAACACCGGCAGACCGAGATGGGTGGTGCCGCCTTTACCTGGCGTCACACCGCCAACCAGCTGCGTACCATAGGCCAGCGCCTGCTCAGAGTGGAACGTTCCCTGGCCACCGGTAAAACCCTGGCAAATGACTTTGGTGTTTTTGTCGATCAGAATGGACATTATTTACCCTCCGCAGCAGCGACAACACGCTGTGCTGCGTCTGTCAGGCTGGTTGCTGCAATGATGTTAAGACCGCTGTCCGCCAGTTTCTTCGCGCCCAGCTCGGCGTTGTTACCTTCCAGACGTACCACGACCGGTACGTTGACACCCACTTCAGCCACAGCACCGATGATGCCGTCTGCGATCAGGTCGCAGCGCACGATGCCGCCGAAGATGTTAACGAATACCGCTTTCACAGCATCGTCAGACAGGATGATTTTGAAGGCTTCAGTAACGCGCTCTTTGGTTGCGCCGCCGCCAACATCAAGGAAGTTTGCAGGCTGACCACCGTGGTGTTTCACGATGTCCATGGTGCCCATCGCCAGACCGGCGCCGTTGACCATACAGCCAATGTTGCCTTCCAGCGCGACGTAGTTCAGTTCCCACTGCGTCGCGTGGGCTTCACGGGGGTCTTCCTGGCTTGGGTCGCGCATTTCACGCAGCTCTGGCTGACGGAACAGGGCATTGCCATCGGCACCCAGTTTGCCATCCAGACAGATCAGGTCGCCCTGTTTGGTGATTACCAGCGGGTTGATCTCAACCATCGCCAGGTCGCGCTCCAGGAACATGGTCGCCAGACCCATGAAGATTTTGGTGAACTGGCTGACCTGCTTGCCGGTCAGGCCCAGTTTGAATGCCAGCTCGCGGCCCTGGTATGGCTGCGGGCCGGTCAGCGGATCCAGCGCCATTTTATGGATCAGGTGCGGGGTTTCTTCCGCCACTTTCTCGATTTCCACGCCGCCTTCGGTTGACGCCATGAAGATCACGCGACGGGTAGCACGGTCAACCACCGCACCCAGATACAGCTCCTGATCGATGTCGGTCGCCGCTTCAACTAGGATCTGGTTTACCGGCTGGCCATTGGCGTCAGTCTGGTAGGTCACCAGACGTTTGCCCAGCCAGTTTTCAGCGAAAGCACGAATGTCTTCTTTACTGTTAACCACCTTCACACCGCCCGCTTTACCGCGGCCACCGGCATGAACCTGACATTTCACCACCCACGGACCCGCGCCAATTTTCGAGGCGGCTTCTTCGGCTTCACGTGGCGTGGTGCAGGCGTAGCCAGTCGGTGCTGGCATACCATACCGTGCAAACAGCTGCTTCGCCTGGTATTCGTGTAAGTTCATGATGTTCTATCCATTCAGATCTAAACAGGGTTAATTTGGGCGCGCCTCGTGCCAGCGCGCCCGGCGAAAATCAGACATCCAGCAGCAGACGCGCCGGATCTTCCAGCAGCTCTTTCACCGCGACCAGATAGCCGACAGATTCACGACCATCGATCAGACGGTGATCGTAGGAGAGCGCCAGATACATCATTGGCAGCACCACCACCTGACCATTCACCGCCATTGGGCGATCTTTGATGGCGTGCATCCCCAGAATCGCGCTCTGCGGCGGGTTGATGATCGGCGTAGACATCAGCGAACCGAACACACCACCGTTGGTGATGGTGAAGTTACCGCCGGTCAGTTCTTCCACCGTCAGCTTGCCGTCACGGCCTTTCACCGCCAGCTCTTTAATTTTCTTCTCGATGTCGGCCATGCTCAGCGCATCAACATCTTTCAGCACTGGCGTCACCAGACCACGCGGCGTTGAGACCGCGATGCTGACATCGAAATAGTTGTGGTACACCACATCGTCGCCGTCGATCGACGCGTTGACTTCCGGGAAGCGTTTCAGCGCTTCGACCACCGCTTTGATGTAGAAGGACATAAAGCCCAGACGCACGCCGTGACGCTTCTCGAAGGCATCGCCGTACTGCTTGCGCAGATCCATGATCGGCTTCATGTTGACTTCGTTGAAGGTGGTCAGCATTGCGGTGCTGTTTTTCGCTTCCAGCAGACGCTCGGCCACGCGCTTGCGCAGACGGGTCATCGGCACGCGCTTCTCGCTGCGGTTGGCGACTGCCTGCGGAGCCGCATCGGCTGCCGGTGCCGCTTTCGCGCCGTCGGCTTTCTTCGCCAGATGTTTTTCTACATCTTCGCGCGTCAGACGGCCGCCAACACCGGTACCTTTAATCTGGCTGGCGTCGAGGTTGTTTTCCGCAATCAGGCGGCGCACGGCCGGGCTGAGCGCGTCATTGCTCTCTTCTTCCAGAGATGCAGTCTGACGCTGTGCAGGCGTAGACTCCTTGCTTTCCACTTTCGCCGTGGTCTCTTTCCCGCCGCTGTTGCCTTCCTTCAGACGGCCCAGAATCTGGCGCGATGTTACGGTGGCGCCTTCGTCTTCCAGCACCGCTTCCAGCACACCGTCAGCGGCGGCAGGCACTTCCAGTACCACTTTGTCAGTTTCGATCTCGACCAGCACTTCGTCGCGGGTCACAGAGTCGCCGGGTTTTTTATGCCAGGTGGCTACCGTGGCGTCCGCTACGGATTCAGGCAAATCGGGAACGAGAATTTCTACGCTACTCATTTTCTTTCCTTTTAATTAACCAAGGTTCAGCGCGTCATTGACCAGGTCTTGCTGCTGTTGTTGATGTACGGACATATAGCCCACGGCCGGTGAAGCAGAAGCCGGACGGCCTGCGTAACGCAGTGACGCACCAAATGGAACCACTTCGCGGAAATGATGCTGACTGCAATACCATGCGCCCTGGTTCAGTGGCTCTTCCTGACACCAGACGAAATCCTGAACATGGGCGTAATTCTTCAGCGCTTCCTGCACCGCTTTGTGCGGGAACGGATAGAGCTGTTCGATACGCACGATGGCGACATCGGTCTGCTCGTTCTTACGACGCTGTTCCAGCAGATCGTAATAAACTTTACCGGAGCACAGCACCACGCGTTTCACCTGCTGCGGATCGAGGTCGTCGATCTCACCAATCGCCGGCTGGAAGCTGCCGTTGGCCAGCTCATCAAGGCTGGATACCGCCAGCGGATGACGCAGCAGCGACTTCGGCGACATCACGATCAGCGGACGGCGCATACCGCGCAGCGCCTGACGACGCAGCATGTGGTACACCTGCGCTGGCGTTGATGGCACGCAGACCTGCATGTTCTGCTCAGCACACAGCTGCAGATAGCGCTCAAGGCGCGCGGAGGAGTGTTCCGGACCCTGTCCTTCATAGCCGTGTGGCAGCAGCATCACCAGACCACACATGCGGCCCCATTTCTGCTCGCCGGAGCTGATGAACTGATCAATCACCACCTGAGCGCCGTTGGCGAAGTCACCGAACTGCGCTTCCCAGATGGTCAGCACGCGCGGCTCGGCGGTGGCGTAACCGTATTCGAACGCCAGTACCGCTTCTTCCGACAGCACCGAATCCCACACCTTGAACTGACCCTGACCGTTATGGATATGGTGCAGCGGGGTGTAAGTCGAACCGTTCTGCTGGTTGTGAATCACCGCGTGACGGTGGAAGAAGGTGCCGCGGCCGGAGTCTTCACCCGACAGGCGCACCGGAATGCCTTCGTCCACCAGCGTGGCGTAAGCGAGGTTTTCCGCGCCGCCCCAGTCGAACAGCTTGTTGCCTTCCGCCATCTCTTTGCGGTCGTTGTAAATCTTGGCAACGCGCGACTGCACTTCCACCGCTTCCGGAATGCTGCTGATGCGGCGCGCCAGCTCCTGCAGACGTTTCATGTCCACGGTTTCCGGGTAGCTCTCATCCCACTCGTGGTTGAGGTACGGAGACCAGGTGAACGAGTGCAGGCTCATCGGACGCCATTCCGGCACCACGCACTCGCCTTCATCCAGCGCGTCGCGGTACAGGTTTACCAGCTCGGTGGCATCTTCCTGCGTGGCCACGCCTTCGCTTTCCAGCTGATCGGCGTAGATTTTGCGCGGCGTCGGATGCTTTTTGATTTTCTGATACATCAGCGGCTGGGTTGCGCTTGGCTCGTCGGCTTCGTTATGGCCGTGACGGCGGTAGCACACCAGGTCGATGAACACATCGCGTTTGAAGGTGTTGCGATAATCCAGCGCCAGACGGGTAACAAACGCTACCGCCTCCGGATCGTCCGCGTTGACGTGGAAGATCGGCGCCAGCACCATTTTGCCGATGTCGGTGCAGTAAGGGGTAGAACGCGCATCTTTCGGATTCGAGGTGGTGAAGCCCACCTGGTTGTTAATCACGATGCGTACGGTGCCGCCCACTTCGTAACCGCGCGCCTGCGACATGTTCAGGGTTTCCTGCACCACGCCCTGGCCAATAACCGCGGCGTCACCATGAATGGTGATCGGCAGGACTTTGTTGCTGCCCGGCTCCGCCAGACGATCCAGACGCGCACGCACCGAGCCCATGACTACCGGGCTTACAATTTCCAGATGCGACGGGTTGAACGCCAGCGCCAGGTGCACCAGGCCGCCTTCGGTTTCCACGTCTGACGAGAAGCCCATGTGGTACTTCACGTCACCGGTACCGAGGTGCTCTTTGTGCTTGCCGGAGAACTCGTCGAACAGATCCTGCGGTTTTTTACCCAGCACGTTGATCAGCACGTTGAGACGGCCGCGGTGCGCCATGCCCAGCACCACTTCACGCGTGCCGCTCTTGCCGGCGTGGCGAATCATTTCGCGCAGCATCGGTACCAGCGCATCACCGCCTTCCAGCGAGAAGCGTTTGGCACCCGGGAATTTCGCGCCGAGGTATTTTTCCAGGCCCTCTGCCGCCGTCAGCTCTTTCAGGAAACCTTTTTTCTCGTCCGCGCTGAATGACGCATGGCCCACCACCGATTCCAGACGCTGCTGAATCCAGCGCTTCTCTTCGGTGTTGTTGATGTGCATGTACTCTGCACCAATCGAACCACAGTAGGTCTGCTGCAGTGCGGCATAAAGATCGGCCAGCTTCATGGTCTCTTTGCCAATGGCGAAAGAGCCTACGTTAAAGCTTTCCTGAAAATCGGCGTCGGTCAGATCGTGGAAGGCCGGATCGAGATCCGCCACGCGTTCCTGCTTCCACAGGCCGAGCGGATCGAGGTTAGCGTGCTGATGGCCGCGGAAGCGGAAAGCATTAATCAGCTGCAGCACTTTAACCTGTTTGGAATTAGCGGCCGGATCGGTGACTGTGGAGGTGTAGCGGGTGGCGTCTTTCGCCAGGCGGCGGAAATATTCACGCGTCGTGGAGTGAAACTGCTCAGGTTTCACGCCGGTGCCCGGCAGCTGCTGGAACATCGAGCGCCACACTTCATCAACAGAGTCAGGATCGGTCAGGAAATCCTCATAGAGTTGCTCTATGTAGGACTGGTTCGCGCCGGCCAGCCAGGAGGAGTCCAGCCAGGGTTTCATCGCGCTGTTCTGCATTGTGATCCCTTAAGCATTAATCTGCTTTTTTGAGGTTTCATTTGTTGCCGCTTACGCGGCTTGCCGTAGTGAGTTCAGCGATACGAACCTGTGCGCAACCGGCGCCTGGCCCGTAAGGGAACCTTTATAAGCGTGGTCAGTACCGCGCTTATAGAGGCTTCCGTAAACGATCGGGAACCTGGGTTCCCGATCGTGACTTCCGTTTGTTACGCCCCGCGCTGCAGCAGCATCGACTTAATATGGCCGATGGCGCGCGTTGGGTTTAAGCCTTTCGGGCACACGCTCACACAGTTCATGATGCTGTGACAGCGGAAAACACTGAAAGCATCATTCAGATTGTCGAGGCGCGCATCGGTTTCGGTATCGCGGCTGTCAATCAGGAAGCGGTACGCCGCCAGCAGGCCGGCCGGACCGATGAACTTGTCCGGATTCCACCAGAATGACGGGCACGACGTGGAGCAGCAGGCACAGAGAATACACTCGTACAGGCCGTCCAGGTGCTCACGCTGCGCAGGCGTTTGCAGATGCTCGCGCGCTGGCGGATTTTCCCCATTATTCAACAGGAAAGGCTTAATCTTCTCATACTGAGCATAGAATTGTCCCATGTCCACCACGAGGTCGCGGATTACCGGCAGACCGGGCAGCGGACGGATAACAATCTTCTTGCTGCCATTGCCCAGTGCGGAGACCGGCGTGATACACGCCAGGCCATTTTTACCGTTCATGTTGAGGCCATCGGAGCCGCACACGCCTTCACGGCAGGAGCGACGGAAGGCCAGCGTAGGATCCTTCTCTTTCAGACGGATCAGCGCGTCCAGCAGCATCATGTCGCGACCATCTTCCGCTTCGAGGGTGTAATCCTGCATGCGCGGTTTGTCATCGACTTCCGGGTTGTAACGATAGATAGAAAATTCGAGTCTCATGATGATCTCCGCAATTAGTAAGTACGCGCTTTCGGCGGGAAGGCCGCACGCAGTTTCGGTTGCATGTTCACCTCACGGCGCGTCATGCTTTCCGTTTGCGGAACATAGAGGCTGTGGCACAGCCAGTTGGCATCATCACGCTCCGGGTAGTCGAAGCGGCTGTGAGCGCCACGGCTTTCGGTGCGGAAGTTGGCCGCTACCGCGGTGGCGTAAGCGGTTTCCATCAGGTTATCCAGCTCAAGGCATTCGATACGCTGGGTGTTGAAGTCCGGTGAACGGTCATCGAGACGCGCGTTTTTCAGGCGCTCACGAATCTCTTTCAGCTCGGCCAGGCCTTCACGCATCGCATCCCCTTCACGGAATACCGAGAAGTTGTTCTGCATGCAGCGCTGCAGCGCCTTGCGGATTTCAACCGGGTCTTCACCGGTGGTGTTGTTTTCCCAGCGGTTGAAGCGGGCCATCGCCGCGTCGATTTCATCTTCGGTGGCGTCGCGCAGTTCGCCCTGCTCAGCGATGCACTCCATCAGGTGAACACCGGCCGCGCGGCCAAATACCACCAGGTCGAGCAGCGAATTGCCGCCAAGACGGTTTGCGCCGTGTACCGATACGCAGGCAATTTCGCCTACCGCGAACAGGCCCGGAATCACTTCATCTTCGCCCTGCTCGTTAACGCGCAGCGCCTGACCGGTCACGCGGGTCGGCACGCCGCCCATCATGTAGTGGCAGGTCGGGATAACCGGAATCGGTTCTTTAATCGGGTCAACGTGAGCAAAGGTGCGCGACAGTTCGAGGATACCCGGCAGACGGGATTCCAGCACTTCAGCGCCCAGATGGTCGAGTTTCAGTTTGATGTGCGGACCCCATGGGCCGTCGCAGCCGCGACCTTCACGGATTTCCACCATCATTGAACGCGCCACCACATCACGGCCCGCCAGATCTTTGGCGTTCGGCGCGTAGCGCTCCATGAAACGCTCGCCATGCTTGTTCAGCAGATAGCCACCTTCACCACGGCAGCCCTCGGTCACCAGCACACCCGCCCCGGCGATGCCGGTTGGGTGGAACTGCCACATCTCCATATCCTGCATTGGCACGCCGGCACGCAGCGCCATGCCGACGCCGTCGCCGGTGTTGATGTGGGCGTTGGTGGTGGACTGATAGATACGGCCAGCACCGCCGGTCGCGAGGATAGTGGCTTTGGCTTTGAAGTAGACTGTTTCACCGGTTTCGATGCAGATGGCGGTACAGCCGACGATCGCACCGTCAGCGTTTTTCACCAGATCCAGTGCATACCACTCGGAGAAGATGGTGGTTTTGTTTTTCAGGTTCTGCTGATACAGCGTATGCAGCAGGGCGTGGCCGGTACGGTCGGCAGCAGCAGCGGTACGCGCCGCCTGCTCACCACCGAAGTTTTTCGACTGACCACCAAACGGACGCTGATAAACGCGGCCGTCATCAAGACGGGAGAATGGCAGGCCCATGTGCTCCAGCTCCAGAATCGCTTCCGGACCGGTTTTACACATATATTCGATCGCGTCCTGGTCACCGATGTAATCGGAGCCTTTGACGGTATCGTACATGTGCCATTCCCAGTTATCTTCGTGGGAGTTACCCAGTGCCACGGTAATCCCGCCCTGCGCCGATACGGTGTGGGAACGGGTTGGGAACACTTTGGATAACAGAGCACAGCTCTGGCCCGACTGGGAGATTTGCAGCGCGGCGCGCATACCCGCACCACCTGCGCCGATCACCACGGCATCAAATTCTCTGACTGGCAAACTCATTTACACACCCCACACCACAACAGTTCCATAAATTGCATACGACAACAGCGCGACCACAATCACCAGTTGCAACACCAGACGCGTTGCCAGCGGTTTCACGTAGTCGGTCAGGACCTGCCACATGCCAATCCAGCCGTGGACCAGAATCGAGAACAGCGTCAGCAACGTGAACACTTTGGTAAAGGAGGAAGCGAAAAAGCCGCGCCAGACGTCATACGTCAGCGTGCCGGTCATCACGACAAAACCGAGGATGTAGAGAATGTAGAGCGTAATTAAGATTGCAGCAGCACGCAGTAACAGCCAGTCATGGATACCGTTGCGTCCTAATGCAGAAGCATTGCTTACCATACGAGGACTCCAGCCAGAATTGAGAGCACGACAGTGATAACAAAAACCGCTTGCGCGGTACGGGTTCCCACCTGCAGGGTTTCTGCCGTAAAACCGAAGTCGGCCAGCATGTGACGAATGCCGCTTGCTGCGTGATAAGCCAGCGCGGTCAGAATGCCCCACATGATGAATTTGGCGAAGAAGCTATCCATGATGGATGCCGCTTGCTGGAAACCTTCCGGAGAAGAGAGGGAGAGACCCAGTAACCAGAGCAGAATTCCGAGAGCGACAAAGGTAATCACGCCGGAGACGCGGTGGAGAATGGACGATATTGCAGTAACGGGAAACCGGATCGTCGAGAGATCCAAGTTAACAGGTCTTTGTTTTTTCACGGTTTTGCCCACACAGCTCTTTTTTATTTTGCTTCCTCCGGTCCTGAGTTACAGAAGAGCACAGTGCGTGTTCGGACTGCAACCGCCACCAAAATAGCAACATCCAGTGTTAAATGAAGCGGGTAAAACGCTGGGTGGCTCCTGGTGTCAGGGTATTCCGGAGACCTGGCGGCAGTATAGGAGGATCACATTCTGATTACAATTCCCCTACAATCTCTTTGGTCACATTTAAGCTGAACAGTGATCCGTCTCACGTATTTCACAATTTATACATTTTTAATTATCTGATTTGACAATAGATCAACATTTCAGTTACAAACGAACGCACTAAAACCCTATGATGCATAAAAGTTATGGGGATACACTTTCCCCTAAGCTCAAGTTATGTAACATTGCCTTTACGAGCAACACAAACCGTCAGGTTATTGGTTACCAAGAAGTTATATCGTGACAGGATCTTTAACATCCACGATGTGCAGCGCGTCATGCCCGGACACCACCGATTGGCTTTACACATTTCGCTCCGTAACCTTGCAGCATGAACGTTACCGCTGAGTGATGCTGTGAAGATTCTGTTTTAGCCTAAGTCGTGCGGGTTGCAATAAGGCAGTAAGCGTGCAAATGATGGGCGTTTATGGAAGTAAATGACCGCACTGCGCGCGCGCAGCCAGTGTAGCGGCGGCCCGAAAATACGGCGGGTAAACGCAACATGATGACTGTTCTGGTGTCTAAGATCCTTACCTACTAAGGCGCTATGGAGACGAAAAATGACAGATAAAAAAGTGACGCTAACCCTACAAGATAACAACTCCGTGGAACTGGATGTGATGCAAGGCACGCTGGGACAGGATGTTGTTGATGTCCGCGCCCTTGGCTCAAAAGGCCTGTTCACCTTCGACCCCGGTTTTACCTCTACGGCGTCCTGCGAATCAAAAATTACCTTTATTGATGGTGATGAAGGGATTTTGTTACATCGCGGTTTCCCCATCGATCAGCTGGCTACCCACTCAAACTATCTGGAAGTGTGCTACATCCTGCTGAACGGCGAAGCCCCTACTCAGGCGCAGTACGACGAGTTCCGCACCACCGTAACCCGTCACACCATGATTCACGAGCAGATCACCCGCCTGTTCCACGGCTTCCGTCGTGATTCACACCCGATGGCGGTGATGTGCGGCGTGACCGGCGCGCTGGCCGCCTTCTATCACGATTCATTAGACGTGAATATTGAACGTCACCGTGAAATCGCCGCCTTCCGCCTGCTGTCAAAAATGCCGACCATGGCCGCGATGTGTTACAAATACTCCATCGGCCAGCCGTTTGTGTATCCGCGTAACGACCTCTCCTATGCCGGTAACTTCCTGCACATGATGTTTGCTACGCCGTGTGAAGAGTACAAAGTGAACCCGGTGCTGGAACGCGCCATGGACCGTATCCTGATCCTGCACGCTGACCACGAACAGAACGCATCAACCTCTACCGTGCGTACCGCCGGTTCTTCCGGTGCCAACCCGTTTGCCTGTATCGCCGCCGGTATCGCCTCGCTGTGGGGACCTGCGCACGGTGGTGCCAACGAAGCCACGCTGCGTATGCTGGAAGAGATCAGCACCGTGGATCACATCCCGGAATTCGTGCGTCGCGCCAAAGATAAGAACGATTCATTCCGTCTGATGGGCTTCGGTCACCGTGTGTATAAGAACTATGACCCGCGCGCAACCGTGATGCGTGAAACCTGTCATGAAGTGCTGAACGAGCTGGGCATGAAGGACGACCTGCTGGAAGTGGCGATGGAGCTGGAGCACATCGCGCTGAACGACCCGTACTTTATCGAGCGCAAACTCTATCCGAACGTCGATTTCTATTCCGGCATCATTCTGAAAGCGATGGGCATTCCGTCATCAATGTTTACCGTGATCTTCGCGATGGCGCGTACCGTTGGCTGGATTGCGCACTGGAAAGAGATGCACGACGAAGGCATGAAGATTGCCCGTCCACGTCAGCTCTACACCGGTTACACCGAGCGCGAATTCAGCTCGGCGCTGAAAAAATAACAATCAGGGCGGGTTATCCCGCCCTTTTCTTTTTTAGTATACGGCGAAAGTTCGGGGCGCATCGTGCAGAGCCCTGCCTGGCTGAGCCCCGTTTCAGGCGTCCTCGCGCCGCTGACGCGGTACCTTCACACCCTTCGTCAGTCTGACGGACCGCCGTCGACGGGACATCCTGTCCCGGCTCCGGCTTTCGCCCGCATCCATGCGGTCTCATCCTGACTTCCTCATGCTGTTCAGCGCTGCGGATTGCCTGCCCCGGGGCTCAGCCAGTCAGTGCATTAGCTCTGGTGCAGTTTGCCGCAAGTCGATGCGGGGATCGCCTGTCCCGCGCCTCTTCTATTGATGACCAAAACTCAATGCTGACAGCCCGGACACCAGTAAAACGGTCGTGAGGACAGTACGCCCTTCTCAATGACGGTACCGCAGCGCCGGCACTTTTTGCCCTGGCGGTGAAACACCTCGAAACGAAACGCCGCCTCTTCGTGATACTTCTTCATGCTGCCACGCATCTGATAAGACAAACGCGGCACCGCCAGCATGGCGTGGCTCAACGCATCCAGTTGCTGATCGCTCAAATCCTGTGCACGATGCTGCGCCAGCAAACCGGCGTGCCACAAAATCTCGACGCGCAGATAGTTGCCGAGCCCGGCGAGAAATGCCTGATCCAGCAGCAAACCGCTGAACTGGCGGCGACGAAAACGCGGCGACAGCAGCCGCTCGCGCACCTCTTCCACCGTCAGCGTAGCGTCCAGCACGTCAGGTCCGACGCGTTGTAAAAACGGATGCGCGCCGAGCGTATCTGCGTTCAGCAGCTCAATATCCGAAGCGCTATACAGCAAAATTGCCCGGTCGGCATTACCCAGCCGCACGCGCAGCTGGCGCGAAGTATTGGGCTCAGTCCCGCTCGGCACCACACGCCACACACCGTACAGCTGATTATGGCTGTACAGCGTCAGCCCGTTGGAGAAGTGCGTCAGCAGTGCCTTGCCGCGCGTTTCAAAGGCGTCGATGGTTTCCCCCATCAGCGCCGGTTCGTAGGTCTTCAGCGCCGGAAAAGCAAACCACACCTCGGTCAGAGGCTTGCCCACCATTGCCGCTGCAAGTTGATCCGCCGCGCGGCGGATCTCCGGTCCCTCTGGCATAACCACTCCTGATTAATGGGTTGCGCCGCCCACTTCGCGAATGTCTTTCTCTGTGCTGAGAATCACCTGCAGCGACGTTTCCAGCGCCTGAATCACACTGGCGGTCGACATACTCGGTGCGCCAGGATGCTGCGCCGCCTGCTGCGGCATATACGGGATATGCACGAAACCGCCGCGTGCTGCGCTGCCTGTGGTCTGCAGCCAGTGCAGCAGGTGATACATGACGTTATTACAGGTAAACGTCCCGGCGGTTTGCGACACCGAAGCCGGAATTCCCACTTCGCGCAGTGTCGCGACCATCGCTTTGATCGGCAGCGTGGAAAAATAGGCCGCCGGTCCCCCGGCGACAATCGGCTGATCGACCGGCTGCTGCTGGTCATTATCCGGAATGCGCGCATCGTTCACATTAATCGCCACGCGCTCTACGCTGATATCGCTGCGCCCGCCAGCCTGGCCGACACACAGCACGCGGTGCGGCTGCAGCTCTTCCAGCGCAGCGGTCAGCACCTGGCCGCAACGGGCGAATACCACCGGCAGCTGGCGCACCACAATCCGCGCGCCGCCGAACTCCCGACCATCAAAGCTGCGTACCGCTTCCCACGACGGATTAATGCGCTCGCCGCCAAACGGCTCGAACGCCGTCATTAACACCGTTTTCATCGCAACCTCACAGGAACATCAGGAAATAAAGCAGGAAAATATTTACCAGTAACAGTAGCACACCGGTTGGCACCTGAGCCTTGATCACCGCGTTACGGTCCGGCAGCTCCAGTAAACGCGCCGGAACAATATTGAAGTTGGCAGCCATCGGCGTCATCAGCGTGCCGCAGTACCCGCAGAACATGCCGATCGCCGCCATCACCGCCGGATTGCCACCGTGCTGCAGCACCAGAATCGGAATACCGATGCCGGCGGTGACAATCGGGAACGCCGCAAACGCATTGCCCATCACCATGGTCAGCAACGCCATGCCCAGCGCATATACCGCCACCGCAATCAGCCGGTTATCCACCGCCAGATAGTGTTCGGTCAGATGCGAAATCGCCGTGCCGACGCCAGCGCTGGTAAACAGCAGGCCGAGCGTGGCGAGAATCTGCGGCAGAATAAACGCCCAGCCCACCGCATCCAGCAAACGCCGCGTCTCCTGCATCGACTGCAGCGGCTTCTCGTGGGTAAACTTCAGCGCAATCAGCCAGCCCAGCACGCAGCCAATCATCATCGAAAACAGCGTGACCAGCGTCGAATGATTGCCCGGGCCAAATACCTTCTCCTGCAGACCGGGAATATGATTGAACGCCAGCACGCCAATCACCGTCACCAGCGGAATTGCCAGCGCCGGCAGGAACAGCTTATTGCCGAGACGCTGCGCGCTCTGCTGCTTCTGTTCATCGCTGCGCTGATGATAGCGACCGAGGCGCACGCCGCCGAACCCGGCAATCAGCGCCATGACCACCACCGCCGTGCCCACCGCAATATGCAACCAGCGACGTCCCAGCTCCGCATCACCGGCCCACTGCCCCATCAGTTGATAAGCACCGTCACCAATCAGGAAAATCAGACCATACAGCGCCCAGAATAAACCGGTGGTAAAACGGCGCGGGTTGGCGCTATCGCGCCATGACAGCAGCGCGACAATCAGCAGGATCGCCCCGGCCAGCCACATTAGATACTGTTGCTGAAACATCACTCACCTCCTTTTGCGCGCAGCGCCTGCTGGTTGAGCGCGCCCAGCTCACGCGACAGCTGACGGTCGAGCCGCACCAGTCGCGCAGCATGAATCAGGAACGCACACAGCGCGGTCGGAATGCCCCACAGCGCGATGTGCAACGGTTCGGTGCTGATGCCCGCCGACTCCTGCATAAAGTTGTGCATAAAAATGATCGCGCCGAAGGCCACGAAAATATCTTCACCGAAGAACAGCCCGACGTTATCGGTGGCCGCCGACATGGCGCGCAGCCGCTGACGAATCTCCGGTGATACGCTGCCGTAACGGTTTTCAGTGGCACCTTCGGCCATCGGTGCCAGCAGCGGACGCACCATCTGCGGATGGCCGCCCAGGCTGGTCAGCCCCAGCGCCGCAGTCAGCTCACGCACGAACAGATAGACGATCAGTAAACGGCCGGCGGTGGCGGTTTTGATCCGGGCGATCCACGTCTGCGCACGCTCTTTCAAACCGTGGCGCTCCAGCAATCCGATGACCGCCAGCGGTAACAGCAGGATCAGCGGCAGATTACGGGTATTGAGAAAGCCGGAACCGAGCTTCTCCAGAATATCGCCGAGCGGCATATGCGCCGCCAGCCCGGTGACAAAACCGGCAACAATCACCACCAGCACCGGGTTGAAGCGCAGCACAAAGCCGAGCACAATCGCGGCAATGCCGAGTAACGGCCAGAGATTGACCACGTTATCCATGTTTTCCCCTCGTCAGAAATAAAAAGCCCGGCAACAGGCCGGGCTAACAGTCAATGATCAGGCGCTGGTGACAGCAATCTGATTTGTCGCAAAAGCAGCGCGCAGCGTGCGGGCGAATTCCAGCGCATGGGCGCCATCGCCGTGCAGACAGACTGTCTGCGCATTCACCGCCACCCATTCGCCGCTGACGCTGCGCACCTGACGCTGCTGCACCATGGTGAGCGTCTGCGCCAGCGCCTGCTCAGCCTCTTCGATTAACGCCCCCGGCTGGCTGCGCGGCACCAGCGCGCCACTGGCCAGATAGCCGCGGTCAGCAAACACTTCTTCGCGCGTACGCAGACCATGATGCGCGGCGGCGGCAATTGAGGCGCTGCCCGCCAGGCCAACCAGAATCAGCGCCGGATCGACGGCTTTCACCGCGCGCGCAATCGCATCCGCCAGCGCTGCATCCGCCGCCGCCTGGTTATACAGCATGCCGTGCGGCTTCACGTGCACCAGCTTCGCCCCTTCACTTTCAGCGAGGCTTTTCAGAGCACCAATCTGGTAGATCACCTGCGCGTAGACGGTTTCCGGCGGCAGCTGCATGGCGGTCCGGCCAAAATTTTCCCGGTCGGGAAAGCTCGGATGCGCACCAATCGCCACGCCATTGGCGCTGGCCCAGCGCACCGACTGCAGCATGGTTTCGGCATCGCCGGCATGGAAACCGCAAGCGATGTTGGCAGAGCTCACCAGCTCCAGCAGGGCCCGATCGCTGGCACTGCCTTCACCGAGGTCGGCGTTAAGATCGATCTTCATGAGCAAGCCCCCAGGCTATCTGATCAAGCGAACGTTGCTGCTGCTGTTTGGCCAGCAGCGCCTCCTCCAGCGTGCAGCGGATGAAGTGAATCGGTTCTCCCAGACGAATCTGCGCCAGCTGATAGAGATCGGCTTCGATGACGCAGGCGATACGCGGATAGCCGCCGGTGGTTTGCGCATCGGCCATCAGCACAATCGGCTGGCCGTTCGGCGGCACCTGCACCACACCCGGCACCAGGCCGTGCGACAGCAGTTCACGTGCGACACTGCGCTGCAGCGGACTGCCCTGCAGCCGGTAGCCCATGCGGTTACTTTGCGGGCTGAGCTGCCACGGGTTACGCCAGAATGCGTCCTGCGCGTCGTGGGTAAATTCGTTGTACTCCGGCCCCGGCAGTGCGCGGATGCGGTTGCCCCACAGCAACTGCCGTACGCCAGCCTGATGGCTGAAGCAGCGCGTCGGCTTGCCCAGCGGCAGCTGATCGCCATCCTGCAGTTTACGCCCCTGCCAGCCGCCAAAGGCCGCTTTGAGATCGGTGCTGTGCGAGCCCAGCATGGCGTCGATGGCAAAACCGCCGTTCACCGCGAGATAGCTGCGCATACCGCGCGTAGGCATGGACAGACTCAGCACCTGGCCTTTTTTCACCGGCAGACGCCAGCCGGTCCACACCGGCTGGCCATCCAGTTCGGCGCTGCAGCTGGCACCGGTCAGCGCAAACCAGCCGTCGCGACGAAACTCCGCTTTGAACTGGCCGAGCACAATCTCCAGCACCGCGCTGTTTTCGGCGTTGCCGACCAGCATATTGGCCGTGCGCATTGAAGGCTCATCCAGTGCACCGCTCAGGCTGATGCCGTATTGCCGCCAGCCGTGGCGGCCGCGATCCTGCACCGAGGTCATTAATCCGGCACGCAAAATGTTTAACATACGCCCTCCCGTTGTGGCACGAAGCGGACGCTGTCGCCGGGACGCAGCAGCGTCGGCGGCTGTTGCTGTGGATCGAACAGCCTAAGCGGCGTGTGACCAATCAGCTGCCAGCCACCGGGCGCGGCCAGCGGATAGATACCGGTCTGGCTGCCGCCAATGCCCACCGAACCGCCAGGCACCACCAGCCGGGGCTCGGCGCGACGCGGCGTGTGCAGCCGCTCATCCAGCCCGCCGAGATAAGGGAAACCCGGCTGAAAGCCAATGAAATAGACCACGTAATCCGCGCTGCTGTGCAGTTCCACCACCTGTTGCGAGGTCAGATCCGCCGCACGGGCGACCTCCACCAGATCCGGACCGCCCGCGCCGCCATACACCACCGGAATCTCAACCTGACGCGGCTCGGCCAGCAGCACCTCGCTCTCTTCCCACCAACGCTGCAAACGCTCGATAGCATCCAGCGCTTTCAGCTGCGGATCGCGCAGTAGCAGCGTCAGGTTATTCATGCCCGGAATCACTTCCGCGATCTGCTCATTCTGCTGCAGCCGCTGGCACAATCCCCAGATGCGCTGCTGGCTGACGAGCGAAACCGGCGGTTCCAGCTCCAGTACCACCGCCCGCTCACCCAGCAGATAACAACGTGCTCGTTGCAAAACCCACCTCCCGGTCATTAATAAAACGCGCCGTGACCGCAGTGACGGCGCGCCTGAGGGCATTCGCTTATGCGAAAAGTCAATAAGTTATGCGAAAGTGAAGGAGATGTGTCAACTGATTTGCGCCCGGCACGTGTTTTCCGGGCGCATAAGCGAGGCGGTCAGGCGGGGTTGTCGATATCGATAAAGGTCACATCCAGACCATGCTGGCTGGCGAGCCACTCACCGAGCGCTTTAATACCGCCGCGTTCGGTGGCGTGATGGCCGGCAGCAAAGAAATGCAGCCCCTGTTCACGGGCGCTGTGAATGGTCTGCTCAGAGACTTCACCGCTGATAAAGGCGTCAACGCCAAAGGCGGCGGCCGCATCGATAAAGCCCTGACCGCCACCGCTGCACCATGCCACCCGGCGAATCAGCGCCGGAGCATTATCACCGCAGTGCAGCGGCTGGCGGCCGAGGCGCGCCGCGATTTTTTCCGCCAGCGCCGGACCGCTTAGCGGCTCAGCCAGCTCGCCCCAGGGCACCAGCGGCTGAATTTCACCTTTGACGTCGATATCAAACAGCGTGGCCAGCTGGGCGTTGTTGCCCAACTGTGGGTGAGCATCGAGCGGCAGGTGCCAGCCGTACAGGTTGATGTCATTGGCCAGCAGCGTGCGCAGACGCTGGCGCTTCATGCCTTTAATCACCGGCGCTTCGCTCTTCCAGAAGTAGCCATGATGCACCAGTATCGCATCGGCCTGGCGTTTTACCGCCTCATCCAGCAGTGCCTGACAGGCCGTCACCCCGGTAATTACGCGGCGCACCTGCTCACGCCCCTCAACCTGCAAACCGTTGGGCGCATAGTCGCTGAAGGCACTGGTGTTGAGTTGCTGATTGACGATCTGTTCTAACTCGAAATTGTTCATAACGGCTCCGTGACCGCCTCAGGCTGCGCTGCGCGCGCGCTCGAAGGCGTCTAGTGTCTTTTTACGTGCCGCCTTATGTTCCACGATTGGCGCCGGATAATCGAGTTTCTTGTTATTTTTCTCCGCCCAGGCGTGCGGCTGATGGATGGCGCTGTCCGGTACGTCTTGCAGCTCCGGCAGCCACCGGCGGATAAACTCGCCCTGCTTATCGAAGCGCTCGCCCTGGGTCGTTGGGTTGAAGATGCGGAAGTAAGGCGCGGCGTCGGTGCCGGTCGACGCGGCCCACTGCCAGCCACCGTTATTGGCCGCCAGATCGCCGTCAATCAGCTGCTGCATGAAATAGCGTTCACCCTCGCGCCAGTCAATCAGCAGATCTTTCACCAGGAAGCTGGCGGTGATCATGCGTAACCGATTGTGCATCCAGCCCAGCGTTTTGAGCTGGCGCATCGCTGCGTCAACAATCGGATAACCGGTTTTGCCCTGCTGCCAGGCGGTAAGGTGTTGCTCATTCTGTTGCCAGCTGACGTTGCGCGTCCAGTCGACAAACGGCTGATGCTTACACAGCGCCGGAAAAGCCACCATCAGGTGACGATAAAATTCGCGCCAGACCAGTTCATTCAGCCACACCAGCGCGCTGCCGTTGTTCAGCGCCTGCGGATGCTCCTTCAAAATGCGATGCAGGCACTGACGCGGCGACAGCACACCAATCGCCAGATACGGCGACAGGCGGCTGGTGCCGTCAATCGCCGGTATGTCGCGCTGCTGGTCATATTTTTCCACCCGCTGCTGGGCAAACTGGCGCAGCTGCTTCAGCGCCGCCTCTTCTCCGGCGGGGAACCAGGTTTCGTCGAATTTTTCCACAGGATAATCGAATGCCGCTATTTTTTTGCCGGCGGCCACGGGTGCCCCGGCGCGCGCTTTCGGTGCGTGATGGCACTCTGGCAGCCCCTGTTGCAGACGCCGGATAAACGCTTTGCTGAACGGCGTGAACACTTTGAACATGCTGTTGCTGCCGGTCTGTACGCTGCCCGGCGGTAACAGCAGGCTGTCATCGAATCCCTGGCACACCACGCCCTGCTGATCGAGCTGCTTCTCAACCGCAGCATCGCGCTGGCGCTCATTGATTTCATACTGATAGTTGTAAAACAGCGCATCCACCTTGTGCTGCTGGCAGAAGGTCGCAAGATAGTCGACCGACGCGGCGAAGTCATCGCACTGATGATAGTGCAGCTTGATACCGCGTTCTGCCAGCGACTGCTGCAGCAGGCACAGGTTTTGATGGATAAAAGCCGCCTGTTTGGGGGCCATGCTGTGTTGCTGCCACTGGCCGGGCGTGGCGATGAACAGCGCCAGCACCTCGGCCTGACTGTCGCGGCAGGCTGCGGCCAGTGCGCTGTTATCATTCATGCGCAAATCGTTACGCAGCCAGACTAAGTGAGTGCTCATAACGCTCCGTGTTTACTGGCCGTAGCGCAGACGCAGCGCTTCCGGGTAAGGATCGAAATAACGCTGCTGCGCCAGCCACGGGTGCGGGAACTCTGCCATGTAGTGTTTCAGCATGGTGATGGGGGCCAGCAACGGCTGCAGACCGCGACGGTAGCGATCGATCAGCTGCGCCAGTTCCTGACGCTGCGGTGAACTCAGCTTCGGCCGGAAATAGCCCTGTACGTGCATCAGCACATTGGTGTGATTACGACGCGACGCCTGGTGCGACATCAGGTGCATCAGACGGTTGCGGTATTCAAAGGCGTACGCATCCAGTGACTCCCACTGTTCCATTGCCGCAACAAACCGCCCCATCTCGCGGTACTCATCCTGCGCATGCGACAGCAGCAGAAGTTTGTAGCGACTGTGGAAGGCAATCAGCTTGTGGCGCGTCAGCCCGCTGCGCCACATTTCGTTGAACTCATGCAGCGCATAGACGCGCCCCATAAAGTTTTCGCGGATCGCATCATCGTGCAGGCGTCCATCCTCTTCCAGCGGCAGCCACGGCAGCTCTTTCTGCAGGAACGAGGTGAACACGCCGGTGCCGGCTTTGCGATTGTTGTTAGTGTCAGGCTCGTAGACGCGCACGCGCTCCAGTCCGCAGCTCGGCGATTTGGCACACAGGATGTAGCCGCACAGATGGTGCAGCGATTTGACGCGCTCCGCAGACCAGCGGGCCATGTCGTCGGTCAGCTCTTCCCCGCCGTCTTTGCTGAAACACAGGTGGATCTGATCGTCGCTCTGTTTGACCAGCCGCAGCGCCGGGCGCGGCGTCGGCAGACCAATGGCCATTTCCGGGCAGACAGGTTCGAAGCGCACAAATGGCGCGAGCTCGTCAGTTGCAAAGGCAAAACGCTTGTGGCCGCCATCGAATCGGACGCTATCCCCGAGCAGGCAGGCACTGATACCTACAGGAATTTTCTCGCTCATACTTGTACAACCTCCAAAATCTTGTAGAGGTTTAAGTGTAGCTGAAATGCCGCGAGATAACAGCGGGACAATGCGTTTGTCGCACCACTTTAAGATAAAAAAACCCGGTGCCTCGAGCGAGGTCACCGGGTTATCACCGCGAAGCCGGGCGTTACCAGTAGATACCGCCTGCCGCTTCCGATTGCGCCAGCCAGACTGGTTTGGTGCTGGTTTTGCACCACATGCGGTGCAGATAACTGTAGAAGCGCGCGCGATCCTGGCGGAACAGCATCACTGGCAGCGCCAGTACGCCAATCAATACCACCAGCACACGGCGCAGCACAATTTTGGCGAGTGGATATGCCTGATACATCAATGCCTCCTCGTGGTAAATTTTGCTATGAAATGTGATCTGCCTCAGATATTACGCCTGGTTGTGTAATTTTACTACTCATCCGACCACTATTTTGATCTTTTTTCAGCCATTTCCTGGCCGGGATGAAAGGAAGTTACATTTTTGTAAAATTTTGGATCGCAGCGAGTTACTGAGATCGTGACGGACGCCGTCGCGGTTTATTGTTAAAGTAATGCGTTAACCTTATTTGCCGCAGGAGTCAGCGTGACGACCATCTTGATTGTCGAAGATGAAAAGGAGATTCGCCGTTTCGTGCGCCTGGCGCTGGAGAGCGAAGGCCTGAAGATTGTGGAAGCGGAGCAGCTGCAGCGCGGCCTGATTGAAGCGGCTACGCGCAAACCGGATTTGGTGATTCTCGATCTCGGTTTACCGGACGGCGATGGCAATGCCTTCATCCGCGAAGTGCGGCAGTGGAGCAGCATGCCGGTAATTGTGCTGTCGGCGCGCAGCGATGAGCAGGATAAAATAGAGGCGCTGGATGCCGGCGCTGACGACTATCTCACCAAGCCGTTTGGCATCGGCGAACTGCTGGCGCGCGTGCGCGTGGCGCTGCGTCGTCATCAGCGCAGCCAGCCGGAGCCGCTGGTGCAGTTTGGCGAAGTAAGCGTCGATCTCGCCGCGCGGCGCGTGCTGCGCAGCGGTGAAGAGGTACATCTGACACCGACCGAATTCCGCCTGCTCAGCCTGCTGCTGAATAACGCCGGCAAAGTGCTGACCCAGCGCCAGTTGCTTAACCAGGTATGGGGGCCCAACGCCGTGGAACACAGCCATTATCTGCGCATCTATATGGGACACCTGCGGCAAAAGCTGGAAGCCAACCCCACCCAGCCAACGCACCTGCTGACAGAAACCGGCATCGGCTATCGCTTCATGCCATAAAAAAAGGCCGCAAACGCGGCCTTCTTCATGCAGGATGCCCTGTCAGGCGTTTTTCAGCACTTCGCTGACAATTTCTACCGCTTCTTTCTCGATCTGCTGGCGATGCTCAGCGCCGAGGAAGCTTTCACAATAGATTTTGTAGGCGTCTTCCGTGCCGGACGGACGTGCCGCGAACCAGCCGTTTTCAGTCATCACTTTCAGACCACCAATCGAGGCGCCGTTGCCCGGTGCCGCGGTCAGACGTGCGGTGATCGGGTCGCCCGCCAGCGTATCGGCGCTGACCATTTCAGGTGACAGCTTCGACAGTGCCGCTTTCTGCGCAGAAGTGGCAGGTGCCTGCAGACGGTTGTAGCTTGGCGCACCAAAACGCGCGGCCAGCTCATCATAGTGCTGCTGCGGGTTCTTACCGGTAACCGCAGTGATTTCCGCCGCCAGCAGACACAGGATAATGCCGTCTTTGTCTGTTGACCAGGCGGAGCCGTCGAAACGCAGGAACGAGGCGCCGGCGCTCTCTTCGCCGCCAAAGCCAAAGCTGCCGTCGAACAGACCATCCACGAACCATTTGAAGCCGACCGGGACTTCTACCAGCTTGCGGCCAATATCGTTCACCACGCGGTCAATCATCGCGCTGGAAACCAGCGTTTTACCAACGGCCACCTCTTTGCCCCACTGCGGACGGTGCTGGAACAGGTAGTTGATCGCTACCGCCAGATAGTGGTTCGGGTTCATCAGACCGGCGGGCGTGACGATGCCGTGACGGTCGTAATCCGGATCGTTACCGAAGGCCAGATCGAACTTGTCTTTATACGCCAGCAGACCGGCCATCGCGCACTCGGACGAACAGTCCATGCGCACCACGCCATCTTTATCCAGATGCATGAAGCGGAACGTCTGGTCGATGGCATCATTAACGATGGTCAGATCGAGCTGGTAGTGCTCAGCAATGCGCTGCCAGTAGGCCATGCCGGAACCGCCGAGCGGATCGACACCGATTTTCAGGCCGGCTTTCTGGATCGCCGGGAAGTCAATCACCTGCGCCAGACCTTCAACGTATGGCTGGATCAGATCCTGCTCAACGATGTGGCCACTGGCCCACGCCTGATCCAGCGCCAGACGCTTAACCTCTTTCAGCTCACCTTTGATCAACTGATTCGCGCGATCTTCCACCACTTTGGTGACGTTGGTGTCAGCCGGTCCACCGTTCGGCGGATTGTACTTGATGCCACCGTCTTCCGGCGGGTTGTGCGACGGGGTAATCACGATACCGTCCGCCTGCGCGCCGCCGCGCTTGTTGTGCTCCAGAATGGCGTTGGAGATCGCCGGCGTCGGCGTATAGCCGTTGTCCTGCTGCACAATCACATCAACGCCGTTGGCGGCCAGCACTTCCAGCACTGACAGGATCGCCGGCTCAGACAGCGCATGGGTGTCTTTACCTACGTAGCACGGGCCGGTGATGCCGTTCTTTTTACGCTCTTCAGCGATCGCCTGCGCAATCGCCAGAATGTGTACTTCGTTGAAGCTATGACGTCCCGCGCTGCCGCGGTGGCCGGAGGTGCCAAATTTCACCGCATGGTCCGGGTTCGCCGCATCCGGCTTCAGGACGTAGTACTGCGAGGTTAATTGTGCAACGTTAATCAAATCGCTCTGCTGGGCAGGTTGCCCGGCACGGGGGTGATTGGCCATTGGCGCTTCTCCCTGACGCTTCGGTTTAAATGGTGCCGCAAACTTTCTCTGCCAGTTCCTGCGGGAACTGCATGGCAAGCATGATGTGTTCCACCATGCTGCATTTACGACCTGTATTGGTATTGGTGATCACCCAGTACGGCGTGCCGGGGACGTGCTTCGGCTTAGTATGGGTGCCATTTTGCAGCAGCGTGTGCTCGTCACCCGCAAAGTAGACGCGGGTGCGGCCCTGCAGCGAGGCAGTGGCATCAGCAAAGGCTGCCGGATCAAGACGATAAAGCGTTGACAGGATCAGCATGAAGCGATTAACCGCCTTCTTCTGCTCCGCATACTCGTCAGACAGCAGCAGCTCACGCACGGCGCGCACGCGATCCTGAGGTCGCGCTTCGCTGCGTGCAGCCGGTGCTTCTTTTACCGCCGCATTCGCCGCTGTCGCAGCGGATGCGCTCTGGCCGGCAGTGAATTTCAGCATACGGCGCAAAATGTCCGAGGCGCTTTCACCAATGTGCTGCGTGTGGCTGGCAATATAACGGTAGAGTTCTTCGTCAACTTCAATCGTTTTCATCTTTTTCCGTGCGATTCTGGCAAATGGCAGAACCACGCTACTTTGCAAAGGCCTTAACAAAATCCGGTCGTGCAAAATGTGAGCGGGCTCTAACATAAGGATTATAAAGTTAAATCCGCGACAGCCGATAGCGCTGGCATCGTTTACGGGCAAAAGTCGGAATATGCCCTAATGCCTGACCGCCTGGCGCCGGGACAGGTGAATCCATGATACCCTAAGCCCAGGTCTCAACCGAAAGAACTTTAGCCATGATTTTGAACGCCCGTCTGCAAACTGAACAATCTGCCCCTGATGCCCAGCCCATTCTGTTAATTCATGGCCTGTTTGGTAGCCTGGATAACCTCGGCGTACTGGCGCGCGGCGTGCGCGATGCACGGCCCACGCTGCAGGTGGATGTCCGTAACCACGGCCTGTCACCGCGCAGCGAAGAGATGCACTACGCTGCGCTGGCGCAGGATATGGTCGATACGCTGGATGCGCACCACATCGAACGGGTCGATGTTATCGGCCACTCAATGGGCGGCAAAATTGCCATGGCGCTGAGCGCCGTTGCGCCCGAACGGATTGGCAAAATGGTGCTGATTGATATCGCGCCGGTGGATTATCAGACGCGACGCCACGATGAGATCTTCGCGGCGATCCGCGCGGTCAGCGCAGCTGGCGTCACGCGCCGCAGCGCTGCGGCCGACGTGATGCGTGAACACGTGCGCGAAGAAGGCGTGATTCAGTTCATTCTGAAATCTTTCCATGAAGGCGAATGGCGCTTTAACGTGCCGGTGTTATGGGACAATTATCCGGTGCTCTCCGGCTGGCAGGAGGTGCCCGCGTGGCCTCATCCGGCGCTGTTTATTCGCGGCGGTGATTCACCCTATCTGGACAATCAGCACCGTGATGCGCTGCTGCGCCAGTTCCCGCAGGCGCAGGCGCACATTATCAGCGGTGCCGGCCACTGGGTGCATGCCGAAAAACCCGATGCCGTACTGCGCGCGGTGCGCCGCTTTTTTAACCTGTAAAAGCAAAAGCTTGCTACGGGCGGTTTAGGGTTGGCGTCGCGCCGGGCGCTGGAGTATGATGTCGCGCTAAAAATTTGCCGCGGATGCTTTTTTCGCCGCGGTCGGGCCGATAAATGTTTAAATCGCGCAGCGCCTTTCCGCCGTTCGCGCCCACGCAGTTTCACAAACCATGGCAAAAGAACAGACAGATCGTACCACGCTCGATCTCTTCGCAGACGAGCGGCGTCCCGGTCGCCCTAAAACCAGTCCGCTGTCGCGTGATGAGCAGCTGCGCATTAATAAGCGCAACCAGCTGAAGCGCGACCGGGTGCGCGGCCTGCGCCGCGTTGAGCTGAAAATGTCCAGCGAAGCGGTCGACGCGCTTAATACGCTGGCCGAGCAGCAGAACATCAGCCGCAGTGAACTGATTGAACAAATGCTGCTGGCGCAGCTCAAACTGGCGTAACGTGCGCAGACCGCACGCTGGAACACAAACTCAGCGCTTTACACATTCCGCGCTTTTCGCCGGTCTGCTATCATTCGCATAACTGTGTCGTCTTCTGACTTACTTTCACAATCAGGATTTAAGAGGTTACTCACTCCATGGCAATCGTAGGCATTTTCTTCGGCAGCGATACCGGCAACACTGAAAACATTGCAAAAATGATCCAGAAACAACTGGGTAAAGATGTCGCCGAAGTGCATGACATTGCTAAGAGCACCAAAGAAGATCTCGAAGCATTCGATATTCTGCTGCTGGGTATTCCGACCTGGTACTACGGTGAAGCCCAGTGCGACTGGGATGACTTCTTCCCGACGCTGGAAGAGATTGATTTCAACGGTAAGCTGGTAGCGCTGTTTGGCTGCGGCGATCAGGAAGATTATGCCGAGTACTTCTGTGACGCGATGGGCACCATTCGCGACATCATTGAGCCAAACGGCGCAGTGATTGTGGGCCACTGGCCAACCGAAGGTTACCACTTCGAAGCCTCTAAAGGTCTGGCAGACGACAAACACTTCCTCGGCCTCGCCATCGATGAAGATCGTCAGCCTGAACTGACTAACGAGCGCGTCGACAAATGGGTTAAGCAGATCTTTGACGAGCTGCAGCTGCAGGCGATCATCGAAGCCTGATGCTTTCCTGTCCGATGTGGGCGCTGGCTCACATCGGGCATTGGAATTACCTATAAAAATAATAGCTACGGTTTTTTAACTTTTTCCCTCAATTCTGTAGAATACCCGCAACGGTCATCTGCTTATTCCTCGGGCATCAGACTGAGACTGCGCGAAAAGGAACATCGATCTGCACGATCCCGCTGAGGTTCACGACATTTCTCCTTACAGCATCCGGGGAATTGTCCGCCGCAGCCGGTTTTCATTTCGCAGGCTGAGCTCTATAATGAGACGCAAATGAGAATGCGCGTTGACCACACATTCAAGGCCTTTGCGCCGTAAGTGACTAGCAAAGTAACAGGACAATATCCGCATGACTGACAACAACTCCGCATTGAAAAAGGCTGGCCTGAAAGTCACGCTGCCCAGACTGAAGATTCTGGAAGTGCTTCAGGGACCCGGACCCGAGTCCCATCATGTCAGTGCGGAAGATTTGTACAAACGCCTGATCGACATGGGCGAAGAGATTGGTCTGGCGACGGTATACCGTGTTCTGAACCAGTTTGACGACGCCGGCATCGTGACGCGTCATAACTTCGAAGGCGGGAAATCCGTATTCGAACTGACCCAGCAGCATCACCATGATCACCTGATTTGCCTCGACTGCGGCAAAGTGATCGAGTTTAGCGATGAATCTATCGAAACGCGTCAGCGTGAGATTGCGACACGCCACGGTATCAAACTCAGCAACCACAGCCTGTATCTGTACGGCCACTGTGCGCTGGGAGACTGCCGCGAAGACGAGACGCTCCACGATCAGTAATTGAATATGCTATGCAGTATAAAAAAACCGGTGCCAGGCACCGGTTTTTTTATGGCTGCGTTCAGGCGACCAGCGTTTCCTGCAAATAGCGCCAGCGCGGAACCGGCGTGCTGCAGTCCAGCACCGCCAGCGAAATGCGGGTCTGGTTGTTGCCGTTAAGCATTTGCAGTTCGTGATACTGAATGGTCACTTCCTGCTGCTGCTGGGAAATGATGGCATGCTCACTGGTGGCGATTCGCATCCCTTCCCGCTGCCCGTGCAGTTTGCGAAACAGGGTTTCAGTGTCATTGAGATCGAGCTGTTTGCCTTGCGGCGTCACCATTTTGAAGTCGGGATGAAAGTGCGACAGCAGCAGGTCCATACTGTCATCGCTGCCTTCGGCCTGATTAAAAATACGTTCGATAAGCTGATGTAAAACCACCACGCTATGTTTGGCTTCCAGAGCGAGACTTGTCATTTTTCTTCCTTCGCTAACCCGCACAGCAACATTTAAGAGCGCATAGCCTACCTGAAAATAACGATTTCACACGGGTAAATTAGTTAATTTTATTAAAGTCAGATTAGTCGTAATCGCGCGTAATTACTGTTTTTTGTCTGGTTCAGCATAATCGATTCCCGTTTGCAGATAACGGGCAATAAAAAAGGGCGATTGCTCGCCCTTTGCTGATCATATCGTGCTATCAAGCAGTAAAATTATTCGCCGATTTTTGCCCAGGTATCACGCAGACCCACAGTGCGGTTGAACACCAGTTTCGACGGCTGCGAGTACACGCTGTCAGCGCAGAAGTAACCTTCGCGCTCAAACTGATACGGCGCCAGCGCGCTGGCGGCACGCAGACCCGGCTCAACGAAGCCCTGTTTGATCTCCAGCGAGTTCGGGTTAATGGTGGTGAGGAAATCCTCGGCCGCGCCCGGATTTGGCACGCTGAACAGACGATCGTACAGGCGGAATTCGGCAGGCAGCGCGTGAATCGCCGACACCCAATGGATAACGCCTTTCACCTTGCGGCCATCGGCCGGATCTTTGCTCAGGGTGTCGACATCGCAGGTAGCGTAGATGCAGGTGATGTTGCCGGCTTCATCTTTCGCCACGCGCTCGGCACGAATGACGTAAGCGTTGCGCAGACGAACTTCTTTACCCAGCACCAGACGCTTGTACTGCTTGTTGGCCTCTTCACGGAAGTCGGCACGATCGATCCACACCTCACGGCTGAACGGCACCTCACGCGTGCCCATCTCCGGTTTGTTCGGATGGTTCGGCATGCTGATGATTTCTTCATGCCCGGCCGGCAGGTTCTCGATCACCACTTTCAGCGGATCCAGCACCGCCATAGCGCGCGGCGCGTTCTCGTTGAGGTCGTCACGAATGCACGACTCCAGCGACGCCATCTCAACAATGTTGTCCTGCTTG
This sequence comes from Pantoea sp. B_9, assembly GCF_008632015.1. NCBI lineage: Bacteria > Pseudomonadati > Pseudomonadota > Gammaproteobacteria > Enterobacterales > Erwiniaceae > Pantoea > Pantoea sp. B_9. The sequence goes on from NZ_VWVL01000001.1 coordinate 1,103,345, forward strand.
GTCACACCGATACGGCGGCAGAATTCGCGGATTGACGCCGCGCTATAGCCACGACGGCGCAGACCGGATACGGTCAGCATGCGCGGATCGTCCCAGCCTTCAACAATCTTCTCGCTCACCAGCTGCGTCAGCTTACGCTTCGACATCACCGCATATTCCAGATTCAGGCGCGAAAACTCGTACTGACGCGGATGCACCGGAATAGTGATGTTATCCAGCACCCAGTCGTAGAGACGACGGTTATCCTGGAACTCCAGCGTACACAGGGAATGGGTGATGCCTTCCAGCGCATCAGAGATGCAATGGGTAAAGTCGTACATCGGATAGATGCACCACTTGTTGCCAGTCTGGTGGTGTTCGGCAAATTTAATGCGGTACAGCACCGGATCGCGCATCACAATAAAGCTGGATGCCATGTCGATTTTGGCACGCAGACAGGCTTTGCCCTCTTCGAAGCCGCCATCACGCATCTTCTGGAATAGCGCCAGGTTCTCTTCCACGCTGCGATCGCGATACGGGCTGTTTTTGCCCGGCGCGGTTAGCGTGCCGCGATATTCACGGATCTGCTCTGGCGACAGCTCATCAACGTAGGCCAGGCCTTTGTTGATCAGCTCAACCGCGTAGTTGAACAGTTGGTCAAAGTAGTCAGAGGAGTAACGAATGTTGCCGCTCCACTCAAAGCCCAGCCATTGCACATCATTCTTGATCGATTCAACGAACTCCATATCCTCTTTGACCGGATTGGTGTCGTCGAAACGCAGGTTGCACTGCCCCTGATAATCTTGTGCGATACCAAAGTTCAGGCAGATCGATTTTGCATGGCCAATATGCAGGTAACCATTGGGCTCAGGCGGGAAACGGGTATGCACACTGTTGTGCTTACCGCTCGCCAAATCTTCGTCGATGATCTGACGAATAAAGTTCGTTGGGCGGGCTTCAGCCTCACTCATCTCAAAATCCTCAAAACAATAGCGGGTGATTTGTACCACGAAGTAACGGAGTATGATCCACAAAGCGCTGAAGGGAAACAACCGTTTGTTGGTCGTTTTAAAACAAAAAAGGCAGGAATTGCTTCCTGCCTTCAGTGACGCTCAAAACGTGTTAATTTTTCACTTCATACAGCGGCGTAACGCCTGCTACCACGGTACCGCCTGCCAGCAGATTCAGACCAGCAAAATCATCGCTGTTGCTGACCACCACCGGGCTGATCATCGAACGCGCATTGGCGTTGAGGAAGTCCAGATCCATTTCGAGGATCGGCTGGCCCGCTGTGACGGTTGCGCCCTCTTCAACCAGACGGGTAAACCCTTTACCTTCCAGCGCGACGGTATCGAGACCCATGTGCACGACAATCTCAACGCCATTTTCGGCTTCAAGGCAGAATGCATGGTTGGTGTTGAAGATTTTCACCACGGTGCCCGCCACCGGCGCGACGACAGTTTTATCGCTCGGTTTGATCGCCAGGCCATCGCCTACCGCTTTGCTGGCGAAGGCTTCATCCGGCACGTTTTCCAGCGCTACCACTTCGCCACTGACCGGTGCCAGCAGCGTTGCAATCACCTTTTTCTCGCTGTTGCGCACGGCCTGGGGCTGAGCAGCCGCAGGCGCGGCGGTTGTTGCCGCAGCAGGTGCCGCTGCGCCGGCAACCGGGCCTTTGCTCAGTACGGTTTTCATCGCGGTCGCAATGCTTTCGGCCTGCGTACCAACAATGATCTGCACGCTCTGCTTGTTAAGGCGGATCACGCCAGAAGCACCGAGGCGTTTAGCCACGCTTTCATTCACCTGCGCAGAGTCTTTCACATTCAGACGCAGACGGGTGATGCAGGCGTCGATGTTGGTCAGGTTGTCAGAACCGCCCACCGCGCCGATGTAGCGACGTGCCAGAGATTCGGTTTCGCTCTCACCGTTGCTACTGTGATCAACGTTGACGTCATAGCCGTCTGTCTCATCACCGGCAGCCAGCTCGCGGCCCGGCGTCAGCAGGTTGAATTTCTGAATGGTGAAGCGGAACACCACATAGTAGATGACGAAGAACACCAGACCCTGCGGGATCAGCATCCACCAGTGCACCGCCAGCGGGTTACGCGTCGATAGCACCATGTCCACCAGACCGGCACTGAAACCGAAACCGGCAATCCAGTGCATGCTGGCAGCGATGAAGACCGAAATACCGGTCAGCACGGCGTGGATGACATACAGCACCGGTGCCACGAACATGAAGGAGAATTCCAGCGGCTCGGTGATGCCGGTGAAGAAAGCGGCGAATGCCGCTGCCAGCATGATACCACCGACTTTAGCGCGGTTTTCCGGACGTGAGCAGTGATAGATTGCCAGCGCCGCACCCGGCAGACCGAACATCATGATCGGGAAGAAGCCCGCCTGATAGCGACCGGTGATACCCGGGATGCCGGTACCGTTGGCGATAGACTGCGCGCCGCCAAGGAATTTCGGAATGTCGTTGATGCCCGCCACATCGAACCAGAACACCGAGTTCAGCGCGTGGTGCAGGCCAACCGGAATCAGCAGACGGTTAAAGAAGGCGTACACGCCCGCACCGACCGAGCCCAGTTTCTGAATGTGCTCACCAAAGCTCACCAGACCGCCGAAAATGATCGGCCAGACGTACATCAGGATGAAGGCGACCACAATCATCAGGAAGGAAACCAGGATAGGAACCAGACGGCGACCGCTGAAGAACGACAGCGCCTTAGGCAGCTCAACGTGGCTGAAGCGGTTATAGACTTCCGCCGAGAGAATGCCCACCAGGATGCCGACAAACTGGTTATTGATTTTACCGAAGGCGGCAGGAACCTGCTCCACCGGCATTTTCTGAATCATGGCCACCGCGGCGGGTGAACACAGGGTAGTAACCACGAGGAAACCTACAAAGCCGGTTAATGCCGCTGCACCGTCTTTATCTTTTGACATGCCGTAAGCCACACCAATGGCGAACAGCACGGACATGTTGTCGATGATGGCAGAACCCGATTTGATCAGCAGTGCTGCCAGCGCATTGCCTGCGCCCCAGCTGTCAGGATCGATCCAGTAACCTACCCCCATCAGGATTGCCGCTGCCGGCAGGGTCGCTACCGGCACCATAAGCGCGCGGCCGACCTTTTGCAGATATCCTAAAATACTCACCTTATTCTCCCCCTATGAGACTGGCGTTTTGCCGTGATGCGGGTTGATTTTATTATCCCGGCACCCGGTACCTTGATGACACACTTCACCACGAGGCGCAGTGTAAAGATAAATTAATTCGCCTCGCAAATTAAAACCAGTGTAACTGTGACTTTAATCACCAAAATGGACGTTTTTCACTGCGAAATGCTAGCCACCACCACAAACTTATTTTATGATGAAAAATATCAGGTCGCACTTTTCCAACGCCGCGAGCGTGCAAACGGGTTACCCTATAAGCAGCCAGCTGCAGCAGTAAACGCGACCCTAACTTTCCAATCTTAACTGAGGTGAAGACATGAGACTGATCCCTTTGGCCACACCGACCCAGGTGGGTAAATGGGCTGCACGCCATATCGTTAATCGCATCAATGCCTTTAAACCCAGCGCAGACCGTCCCTTTGTGCTGGGACTGCCAACCGGCGGCACGCCGCTGGAAGCCTACAAGCACCTGATCGAGATGCATAAAGCGGGCCAGGTTAGTTTCAAACACGTGATCACCTTCAATATGGATGAGTATGTCGGTCTGCCGAAAGAGCATCCGGAAAGCTATCACAGCTTTATGTACCGTAACTTTTTCGATCACGTTGATATTCAACCAGAAAATATCAATCTTCTGAATGGCAATGCCGAAGATATTGACGCAGAATGTCGCCAATACGAAGAGAAGATCCGCGCACTGGGTAAAATCCACCTGTTTATGGGCGGCGTCGGCAACGATGGCCACATTGCGTTCAACGAACCGGCTTCTTCGCTCTCTTCCCGCACCCGCATTAAAACCCTGACGCACGACACCCGTGTGGCGAACTCGCGTTTCTTCGACGGCGATGTTGATCAGGTGCCTAAATATGCCCTGACCGTGGGCGTCGGCACGCTGCTGGATGCGGAAGAAGTGATGATTCTGGTGACCGGCCACGTCAAAGCCCAGGCGCTGCAGGCGGCGGTAGAAGGTAACGTCAACCACATGTGGACCATCAGCTGCCTGCAGCTGCACCCGAAAGCGGTGGTGGTGTGTGATGAGCCAGCCACCATGGAACTGAAAGTGAAAACCGTGAAATATTTCCGCGAAATGGAAGCGGAAAATATGAAGGGTGTGTAACAACACGTTGTAGAAAGCCTGCTGTTAAGCGCAGCAGGTTCAGCCGGGAGAAGAGATGATGTACGCATTAGTTAACGGCCGGATTTTTACCGGTCATGAAGTTCTGGACAATCACGCCGTGGTGATTGCCAATGGCCTGATTGAGCGTGTCTGCCCGCGCGATGCGCTGGACGCCGCGATTCCACAACAGGATGTGGCTGGTGCGTTCATCGCTCCCGGATTTATCGACCTGCAGCTCAACGGCTGCGGCGGCGTGCAGTTCAACGATGACATCAATGCCCTGAGCGTGGAAACGCTGGAGATCATGCAGCGTGCCAATGAAAAATCCGGCTGCACCAGCTATTTACCGACGCTGATTACCAGCAGTGATGAACTGATGAAGCGCGCAATTGAAACCATGCGTGCTTACCTGGCGAAGCATCAGAATCAGGCGCTGGGCCTGCATCTGGAAGGTCCGTGGCTGAATAAAGAGAAGAAAGGTACTCACAATCCGCAGCTGATTCGTTTGCCGGATGCGGAACTGGTGGATTTCCTGTGCGCCAACGCTGACGTCATCACCAAAGTTACGCTGGCGCCGGAAAATGCGGGCAGCGCGGTGATTCGCCAGCTGCGTGACGCCGGGATTATTGTGTCATCTGGTCACTCCAATGCCACCTATGCCGAAGCCAAAGCGGGCATCAGCGCGGGCGTCACCTTTGCCACCCACCTGTATAACGCCATGAGCGCCTTTAGCGGTCGTGAGCCTGGTCTTATCGGTGCGCTGTTTGATTCGCCTGATGTATACTGCGGCATTATTGCAGACGGTTTACATGTCAATTACGCTAACGTGCGCAATGCAAAACGAATCAAAGGCGACAAACTGGTGCTGGTGACCGATGCCACCGCGCCGGCCGGTGCGTCGATTGATCAATTCATTTTTGCAGGTAAAACAATATACTATCGCGACGGCCTGTGCGTAGATGAGAACGGTACCCTGAGCGGATCTGCGCTGACAATGATTGAAGCGGTGCAGAATAGCGTGGAACATTGTGGTATCGCGCTGGACGAAGCGCTGCGCATGGCGACCCTGTATCCGGCAAGGGCAATGGGTGTGGAAAGGCAGTTTGGTACGGTGGAAGCAGGAAAAGTCGCCAACCTCACTGTCTTTACCCGCGATTATCAAATCACTAAGACGTTCGTCAACGGAGACAACGTCCTCAGCGAGTAAGTACTGAATGACCACTGGCGGCCAGACTCAAATAGGAAATGTCGATCTTGTCAAACAACTTAACAGTGCAGCTGTTTACCGGCTGATTGATCAACAGGGGCCGATTTCGCGTATTCAGATTGCCGAACTCAGCCAGCTTGCGCCCGCCAGCGTCACCAAAATTACCCGTCAGCTTATCGAACGCGGCCTCATCAAAGAGGTGGAGCAACAGGCCTCCACCGGTGGGCGCCGCGCCATCTCCATCATCACCGAAACCCGCCATTTTCATACCATCGGCGTGCGCCTGGGGCGTAACGATGCCACGCTGACGCTGTTCGATCTCAGCGGAAAATCGCTGGCGCAGGAAGATTATCCGCTGCCGGAGCGCACCCAGGAGACGCTGGAGAACGCGCTGTTCAACGCCATCAGTGCCTTTATGAGCACGCACCAGCGTAAAATTCATGAGCTGATCGCTATCGCGGTGATCCTGCCGGGGCTGGTCGACCCGATTAACGGCATCATTCGCTACATGCCGCACATTGCCGTCAGCCACTGGCCGCTGGTGGCGAGCCTGAAAAAACGCTTTAACGTCACCAGTTTTGTCGGGCACGATATCCGCAGCCTGGCGCTGGCTGAGCACTATTTCGGTGCAAGCCGCGACTGTGCAGACTCCATTCTGGTGCGTTTACACCGCGGAACCGGCGCCGGCATCATCGCGAACGGCCACATTTTCCTCGGCAGCAATGGCAACGTGGGTGAGATTGGTCATATTCAGGTCGATCCGCTCGGCGAACGCTGCCACTGTGGCAACTTTGGCTGCCTCGAAACCATTGCCGCCAATGGCGCGATTGAGAACCGCGTGCGCCACCTGCTCAATCAGGGTTATCCCAGCAGCCTGACGCTGGATGATTGCCAGATGCCGCAAATCTGCCGCGCCGCCAATCAGGGCGACGCGCTGGCCTGCGAAGTGATCGAGTACGTTGGCCGCTATCTCGGCAAAGCGATCGCTATCGCCATTAACCTGTTTAACCCGCAAAAAGTGGTGCTGGCCGGCGAAATTACCGATGCCGATAAAGTGCTGTTCCCGGCGATTGAGGGCTGCATTAACACCCAGGCGTTGAACGCGTTTCGCAAAAATCTGCCCGTGGTGCGGTCTGAGCTAGACCATCGTTCGGCAATTGGCGCTTTCGCGCTGGCAAAACGCGCTATGCTGAATGGCATTCTGCTGCAGCACCTGCTGGAAGAATAATAGAAAGCCTGCCGGCTGGCAGGCCCGACCGGAAGCCATCTATGACCATCAAAAGCGTAATCTGTGACATCGACGGCGTGTTGATGCACGACAATACCGCCGTGAAAGGCGCAAACGAATTCCTGCAGCGCATTCTGGAAAAAGAGATGCCGCTGGTGGTACTGACCAACTATCCGTCACAAACCGCGCAGGATCTGGCCAACCGCTTTGCCAACGCCGGCGTCGACATCCCGGATTCGGTGTTCTACACCTCCGCCATGGCCACCGCGGATTTCCTGCGTCGTCAGGAGGGCAAAAAAGCCTACGTGATTGGTGAAGGCGCACTGATTCATGAACTGTATAAAGCCGGTTTTACCATCACTGACGTCAACCCGGATTTCGTGATTGTCGGCGAGACGCGTTCGTTTAACTGGGAGATGATGCATAAAGCCGCCTTCTTTGTGGCTAACGGTGCGCGTTTTATCGCGACCAATCCTGATACCCACGCACGCGGCTTTGTGCCGGCCTGTGGCGCGCTCTGTGCCGGTATCGAAACTATCTCCGGCCGCAAACCGTTTTATGTCGGTAAGCCCAGCCCTTACATCATGCGCGCCGCACTGAATAAAATGCATGCGCATTCAGAAGAGACGGTGATTGTGGGCGATAACCTGCGCACCGATATTCTGGCTGGCTTCCAGGCCGGTCTGGAAACCATTCTGGTGCTGTCCGGCGTCTCTACGCTGAGCGATATCGACGCCATGCCGTTCCGTCCGGACTGGATCTACCCTTCCGTGGCTGATATCGACCTGTTCTGATTAGCGTCATGCTGTCTGCTTATGGCCCTGCTCGCCGTTACGGTGTGCAGGGCTTTTTTATTTGTCTGGCACACCGCTGTGATTCAGCCGCTGACGCGATCTCATCGGCTGCGCACAAAACCATCACTTCTGACAATTCATTAGACACTATCTAATTTAATCGTTAATTTTTTGAATAAAACCCAACATTACTTCACACCAACAATCTTTTTATCAGTATTTGGTGATTTCGCTTGCGTTACCACCATCAATTAGCGCATTTTCTTATACATCACGCAGCGCAGGCTGCCGGACAAACAAGTCAATAACATCGCCACAGGGTGAGATCAGGAGTCAGTTATGTGTTCGATTTTTGGTGTGCTGGATCTGAAGACCGATCCTGTTGAACTGCGCAAGAAAGCGCTGGAATGTTCGCGTCTGATGCGTCACCGCGGCCCGGACTGGTCAGGTGTCTTCGCTGATGAGAAAGCCATTCTGGTGCACGAGCGCCTGTCCATCGTTGACGTGAACAACGGCGCCCAGCCGCTGTACAACGCGGATCACACCCACGTACTGGCTGTTAACGGCGAAATTTATAACCACCAGGCGCTGCGCGCGGAACTGAGCGATCGTTACGCGTTCCAGACCGGTTCAGACTGCGAAGTCATCCTCGCGCTGTATCAGGAAAAAGGCCTCGATTTCCTCGACGACCTGCAGGGCATGTTCGCCTTCATTCTGTGGGACAGCGTCAAACAGCAGTATCTGATTGGCCGCGATCACATCGGTATTATTCCGCTCTATATGGGCAACGATGAGCACGGCAACCTGTATGTTGCTTCTGAAATGAAAGCGCTGGTGCCGGTGTGCCGCAGCATCAAAGAATTCCCGCCGGGAAGCTACCTCTCCAGCACCGATGGCGAAATCCGTCGTTACTGGCAGCGTGACTGGATGGATTTTGCTGCCGTGGCGCAAAACACCACCGATGCCGCTGGCCTGAAGCACGCGCTGGAAGAGTCAGTGAAGAGTCACCTGATGTCAGACGTACCGTACGGCGTGCTGCTGTCCGGCGGCCTCGACTCTTCCATCATCTCTGCGGTGACCAAGCGCTTTGCCGCCAAACGTGTGGAAGATCAGGACAAGAGCGATGCGTGGTGGCCGCAGCTGCACTCCTTTGCCGTCGGTCTGGAAGGATCGCCGGATCTGAAAGCGGCGCAGGCGGTGGCCGATCACCTCGGTACCGTGCACCATGAAATTCACTTCACCGTGCAGGAAGGTCTGGATGCGATCCGCGATGTGATTTACCACATCGAAACCTACGATGTGACCACCATTCGCGCGTCGACGCCAATGTATCTGATGTCGCGTAAAATCAAAGCGATGGGCATCAAAATGGTGCTGTCCGGTGAAGGGGCGGATGAAGTGTTTGGCGGTTACCTCTACTTCCACAAGGCACCGAACGCCCAGGAGTTCCACGAAGAAAACGTGCGTAAACTGCTGGCACTGCACATGTTTGACTGCGCGCGCGCTAACAAAGCGATGTCGGCGTGGGGCGTGGAAGCACGTGTGCCGTTCCTTGATAAGAAATTTCTTGATGTCGCGATGCGCATCAACCCGGAAGACAAAATGTGCGGCAGCAACGGCAAAATGGAAAAACACATTCTGCGTGAATGTTTCTCCTCTTACCTGCCGGAGAGCGTAGCATGGCGTCAGAAAGAGCAGTTCTCTGATGGCGTAGGCTACAGCTGGATTGACACGCTGAAAGAAGTGGCGGCGAAGCAGATTAGCGAGCAGCAGCTGGCGACCGCGCATTTCCGCTTCCCGCACAACACGCCAACCTCGAAAGAAGCGTATCTGTACCGCGAGATCTTTGAGGAGCTGTTCCCACTGCCAAGCGCGGCAGAGTGCGTGCCGGGCGGTCCCTCCGTGGCCTGTTCGTCGGCGAAAGCCATTGAGTGGGATGAAGCGTTTAAATCGATGGACGATCCGTCTGGCCGTGCGGTAGGCGTGCATCAGTCAGCGTACAAATAAGCATTTTCTTTATGCGTATAAGGGGCCCATTGTGGCCCCTTTTTCTTGCATCTGACGCGGATACGATCGAAAATTGCCGAATAAATCATCAGCCTGGTTACAAGCCAGACAAACAGGCGCGTTAAGGCAAAAAACGGCAAAAAATTTGTTGACGCTACAAAGCTCAATACGCATAATGCGCCCCGCAACGCCGATGAAGGTAACGCGAAAAAAGATGGCTACGTAGCTCAGTTGGTTAGAGCACATCACTCATAATGATGGGGTCACAGGTTCGATTCCCGTCGTAGCCACCATCTTTTTGCGGGAGTGGCGAAATTGGTAGACGCACCAGATTTAGGTTCTGGCGCCGCAAGGTGTGCGAGTTCAAGTCTCGCCTCCCGCACCATTTCAGTCTTCGGCAGCCGGATGGGGTATCGCCAAGCGGTAAGGCACCGGTTTTTGATACCGGCATTCCCTGGTTCGAATCCAGGTACCCCAGCCAATCCGATGCACTCTCGTGGATACGAGTCGACGAATGGGATATCGCCAAGCGGTAAGGCACCGGTTTTTGATACCGGCATTCCCTGGTTCGAATCCAGGTATCCCAGCCATCATCGGGCGCAGTAAAGCAGTACAATCTGGCTACGTAGCTCAGTCGGTTAGAGCACATCACTCATAATGATGGGGTCACAGGTTCGATTCCCGTCGTAGCCACCAAACAAATTGGGGTGTCGCCAAGCGGTAAGGCAGTGGATTCTGATTCCACCATTCCGGGGTTCGAATCCCTGCACCCCAGCCATACAAAGACAATTTGACCAAACACCTATTGGGGTGTCGCCAAGCGGTAAGGCACCGGATTCTGATTCCGGCATTCCGGGGTTCGAATCCCTGCACCCCAGCCAAATTGCACAACAGGCCCGCTTTTGCGGGCTTTGTTGTTTTTTGTCGTTCCTCAATTTCACGCCTTATACAACAGATGGCGCCGCCACGATTGCGGCGCCCGGTGTGTTACAACCCCAGCGCGTAACGCAGCACCTGACGCTTGAGCACGCCAGCATTCTCTGCCGCAATCAGTCCAAGGTTACGCACCACACGCAGCGGCGGCAGCGCGTTGCTAAAGGCGAAGTAGAACAGATCCATACCGCCCTGCATCAGCAAATTATCTTTGTAGCGCTGACGGTGATAACGCTGCAGAACCGGCAGCGATGACCAGCGCTGCGCCTGACTGCGCGCGTCCACCAGCGTATCAATCAGCGCATCCACATCGCGGTAGCCGAGATTAACCCCCTGCCCGGCCAGCGGATTGATGGTGTGTGCAGCATCACCGACCAGCGCCAGGCCCGGCAGCACGTAGCGTGTGGCATGGCGGCGCACCAGCGGAAACGACGCCGTGTTCTTCACCTGGAAGCGGCCGACGCGCGCCGGGAAGTTGGCCTGTACTTCTTTGGCCAGCTGGCTGAGCGGCAGATTTTGCAGCTGACGGATCCGCGCCGGCGCGTCGTACCACACCAGCGAAGCGTGGCGATCGAACAGCGGCAGAAACGCGCGCGGACCGTCCGGCGTAAATTGCTGCCAGGTGGCATCGCCAGCCTCGTGTTCACACTCAACGCTGATTAGCATGCAGGATTGCGCATAGTTCCAGCCGCGCACGCCGATACCCGCCAGCTGTCGCACACGCGAATTAGCACCATCGGCCCCCACCACCAGCTGGCTATCCAGCGTGCTCCCGTCATCCAGCTGCAGCTGCCAGCCGCCGCTGTGCGCCTGCAGCGTCTGCAGTGAGGCCGGACACAGCAGCGTTACGCCATCCTGCTGCATCTGCTCCCACAGCGCGCGCTGCAGCACGCTGTTTTCCACCATATAGCCCAGCTCGGGAATGCCCAGTGCAGCGGCGTCAAAGGTGACGTGCGCGCTTTGCCACTCCCAGGTTTCCAGCTTGCGGTAGGGCGCGCTGCGCATCGCCTGGACACGCGGCCAGACATTGAGCTGGCGCAGCAGCGCCACCGATGACGCACCAATGGCGGAGATGCGTATATCCGGCGCCAGGCTGGCGTCAAACGCGGCCGGTTCAGCACGCTCAATCACCGCCACGCGAAACTGCTGTTGCGCCAGACCACAGGCCAGCGCGGCACCGACCATGCCGCCGCCCACCACCACCACATCAAACTGTGAATCCTGCATTGACTCTTATCCTTCTGATTGCCGTGACGCCTTGCGGCAGCACTCTATGTGGCAAAGTGTACCGGAAATTTACCGCACCAGCAGAAAAGCCCTGCTAACCTTGTGCTTCAGACGGCTCAGCCGCGCGAAGTATAACCGGGCATCATGCCCTGAATAATTCGTGCGCCAGGAAGGCGGCAAGCAAGGATCTCCCCGGGAGCTTACATCAGTAAGTGACCGGGAGAGCCGCGCGCAGCCAACGCACCTGGCGTGCGAAATATAACCGGGCATCATGCCCTAAATAATTCGTGCGCCGGGAAGGCGGCAAGCAAGGATCTCCCCGGGAGCTTACATCAGTAAGTGACCGGGGGAGCCGCGCGCAGCCAACGCACCTGGCGTGCGAAGTATGACGGGCATGCTGGTCACACCCGCGCCAAAGCATTACAATACGCGCCCTGCACTTCTCTGCTCAGAATCAATGGCTAGTTCAATGACCAAAAAACTGCATATCAAAACCTGGGGCTGTCAGATGAACGAATATGATTCATCGAAGATGGCTGACCTACTGAACAGCACGCACGGCTATACCCTGACGGAGGAAGCCGAAGACGCAGACGTACTGCTGCTGAATACCTGCTCCATCCGTGAGAAGGCGCAGGAAAAAGTGTTTCACTTGCTGGGACGCTGGAAGAAGCTGAAGGCGAAGAATCCTGAGCTGATTATTGGCGTGGGCGGCTGTGTGGCTTCGCAGGAGGGCGATAAAATTCGCCAGCGCGCGCAGTGCGTGGACATCGTTTTTGGCCCGCAGACGCTGCATCGTCTGCCGGAGATGATTAATCAGGTGCGCGGCAGCAAAAGCCCGATTGTTGACGTCTCGTTCCCGGAAATCGAAAAGTTTGATCGCCTGCCGGAGCCGCGTGCTGAAGGGCCTACGGCTTTTGTCTCGATCATGGAAGGCTGCAATAAATATTGCACTTTCTGCGTGGTGCCTTATACGCGCGGCGAGGAAGTAAGCCGTCCCTGCGATGACATCCTGCTGGAAGTTGCCCAGCTGGCGGCGCAGGGCGTGCGTGAAGTGAATCTGCTGGGGCAGAACGTCAACGCTTATCGCGGCGCGACCTTTGACGACCAGATTTGTACCTTTGCCGAGCTGCTGCGTCTGGTGGCCGCGATTGACGGAATTGACCGGATTCGTTTCACCACCAGCCATCCGATTGAGTTCACCGACGACATCATCGACGTTTATCGTGATACGCCGGAGCTGGTGAGCTTCCTGCACCTGCCAGTGCAGAGCGGTGCCGATCGTATTCTGACGCTGATGAAGCGAGCGCACACTGCGCTGGAGTACAAAGCGATTATCCGTAAGCTGGTGGCCGCGCGCCCGGATATCCAGATCAGTTCAGATTTCATCATTGGCTTCCCGGGCGAAACCCAGCAGGATTTCGAGCAGACCATGAAGCTCATCGGCGAAGTTAATTTCGACACCAGCTTCAGCTTTATCTATTCGGCGCGTCCGGGGACGCCAGCGGCCGATCTGCCGGACGACGTGCCGGAAGAGGAGAAGAAGCAGCGTCTGTACATTTTGCAGGATCGCATCAATCAGCAGGCGATGGCATGGAGCCGCCGCATGCTTGGTACCGTTCAGCGTATTCTGGTGGAAGGTACCTCACGTAAGAATGTGATGGAGCTGACCGGCCGTACCGAAAACAACCGCGTAGTCAACTTTGAAGGCGACGTGCGCATGATCGGTAAATTTGTTGATGTCGAAATCGTCGATGTTTATACCAATTCGCTGCGTGGCGTCGTGGTTCGCACCGAAGAGGAGATGGGCCTGCGCGTCGCGGAGAGTCCGGCATCGGTGATTGCGCGTACGCGTAAAGAGGATGAGATCGGCGTGGGCCTGTATCAACCTTGAGACCGCGATTACTGAGCGACAGCGCACAACGCGCTGTCGCCTGTTTCATCCCGCAGCCCTTGCTTTCCGCAGCTGCCGCCCAAATATCTCCCCTGAAGCTTGCGCCCGGGCGCGACCCCATAAATAATTCCGTAAAGATGCTGACGCCTGGCGTGCGGTATCTGCTATTTCTTTCAACTGGCCCTGAGTGACCCAAAGGATTCATTTGAATATCGAAACTCGTGAAATCGCCCTTGAACCGGCAGACAATCGTCGACTGATGAGCCTGTGCGGTCCGTTTGATGACAACGTAAAACAGCTGGAGCGCCGTCTGGGCATTGAGATCAATCGCCGCGACAACCTGTTTAAGCTGGTCGGCCGCGCGCTGAGTGTCGAGGCGGCCGCCAATATTCTGCGTTCGCTGTATGTTGATACCGCGCCGGTGCGCGGCCAGATCCCGGACATTGAACCGGATCAGATCCATCTGGCGATCAAAGAGAGTCGCGTGCTGGAGCAGACGGCCGACAGCGTGCCGGAGTACGGTAAAGCGGTAAACATCAAGACCAAGCGCGGCGTGATTAAACCGCGTACGCCAAACCAGGCGCAGTACATCGCCAATATTCTCGATCACGACATCACCTTCGGCATTGGGCCGGCCGGGACCGGGAAAACCTATCTGGCGGTCGCCGCCGCGGTGGATGCGCTGGAGCGGCAGGAAATTCGCCGTATTCTGCTGACGCGTCCGGCGGTCGAAGCCGGCGAAAAGCTCGGCTTCCTGCCCGGCGATCTCAGTCAGAAAGTCGATCCTTACCTGCGTCCGCTGTATGACGCCCTGTTTGAAATGCTGGGCTTCGAGCGCGTCGAGAAGCTGATGGAGCGCAACGTGATTGAAGTCGCGCCGCTGGCCTACATGCGCGGCCGTACGCTGAATGACGCGTTCGTGATTCTCGATGAGAGCCAGAACACCACCATCGAACAGATGAAGATGTTCCTGACGCGTATCGGCTTCAACTCCAAAGCGGTGATTACCGGTGACGTGACGCAGATTGACCTGCCGCGCAGCACCAAATCCGGTCTGCGCCACGCCATTGAAGTGCTGGCCAACGTGGAAGAGATCAGCTTCAACTTTTTCCACAGCGAAGACGTGGTGCGTCATCCGGTGGTCGCACGCATTGTTAATGCTTATGAAGCCTGGGAAGAAGCGGACCAGAAACGCCGTGATAAACTGGCGGAAGAGCGTAAGCGTGAGGCGCAGGCGGCACAAACTGCCAGCCAGCCGACGCCGCAGGAGCCTTCATGAGCACGGTGATTTTAGATTTGCAGCTGGCATGTGCCGATGAAAACGGCCTGCCCGCAGAAGCGGCGTTTCAGCGCTGGCTGGAGGCGGCGGTCACGCCGTTTCAGCCTGAGAGCGAAGTCACGATACGGCTGGTCGATGAAGCGGAGAGTCATGAGCTTAATCTGACTTATCGCGGCAAAGATAAGCCAACTAATGTGCTGTCGTTTCCGTTCGAAGCACCGCCGGGCATTGAGCTGGCGCTGCTGGGCGACCTGATTATTTGTCGTCAGGTTGTTGAGCAGGAAGCGGCCGAACAGGGCAAAAGCCCTGAAGCGCACTGGGCACACATGGTGGTTCACGGCACGCTGCATCTGCTGGGTTATGACCATATTGAAGACGAGGAAGCTGAAGAGATGGAAGCGCTCGAGACCGAGATAATGCTTGCTCTTGGCTATCCCGATCCGTACATTTCGGAAAAAGAAGACGCCTGAACCGCCGGTTCAGGACATTGCGCTGCTGGCGAGGATGCCGGCAGTTCCTTTCCCTCATTCGAGAGAACTAAATAAAAACGCCATGAGCGACGACCATTCTCAAAACAACGACGCACCCAGTAGTAAAAAGGGTTTTTTCTCCCTGCTAATCAATCAGCTTTTCCACGGCGAACCCAAAAACCGTGACGAACTGCTGGGGCTGATCCGCGATTCTGAGCAAAAAGAGCTGATCGACCAGGACACCCGCGACATGCTGGAAGGGGTGCTGGATATTGCCGAACAGCGCGTGCGCGACATTATGATCCCGCGCTCGCAGATGATAACCCTGAAGCGCAACCAGAGCCTTGAAGAGTGCCTGGCGGTGATTATTGAATCTGCCCACTCGCGCTTCCCGGTAATCAGCGAAGATAAAGACCATGTTGAAGGCATTCTGATGGCGAAAGATCTGCTGCCGTTTATGAGCAGCAGCGCAGAGCCATTCAGCATGGAAAAAGTGCTGCGCCCGGTCGTGGTGGTGCCTGAGAGCAAGCGTGTCGATCGCATGCTCAAAGAGTTCCGCTCGCAGCGCTATCATATGGCGATCGTCATTGATGAGTTCGGTGGTGTCTCCGGACTGGTGACCATCGAAGATATCCTTGAGCTGATCGTCGGCGAAATTGAAGACGAATATGACGACGAAGAAGATCGCGATATCCGTCAGCTCAACCGCCACACCTATACGGTGCGTGCGCTGACGCCGATTGAGGATTTCAATGAGGTATTTGGTAGCGATTTCAGCGATGACGAAGTCGATACCATTGGCGGTCTGGTGATGCAGGGATTCGGCCATCTGCCGGCGCGCGGTGAAAGCATCGACATTGAGGGTTACCAATTCAAAGTTGCGATGGCTGACAGCCGCCGTATCATCCAGGTGCATGTGAAAATTCCGGAAGACTCTCCGCAACCGCAACTGGAAGACGAATAATTTTATGGCATTAGCCTCTCTCTACTCGCAGCAGCGGGTTCGCCTGCTGCTGGCGTTAATTCTGGGTGCCGCGGGCACCCTTTCCTTTTCCCCGTATGATTTCTGGCCCGCCGCCCTGCTCTCTCTGGCCGGTTTGCAACTGCTGTTGCTGGATCGCCGCAGCGCGCAGGCGGCAGGTATCGGTTTTGCCTGGGGCTTTGGCCTGTTCGGCAGCGGCATCAACTGGGTGTACGTCAGCATTGCGACGTTTGGCGGCATGCCCGGCCCGGTCAATGTGTTCCTCGTGGTGCTGCTCGCCGCCTATCTGGCGCTCTACCCGCTGCTGTTTGCCCTGCTGCTGAACCGCTTCTGGCCGCGGGCCACGCTGTGGCGCATGGCGCTGGCGGCACCGGCGCTGTGGCAGATCACCGAGTTTCTGCGCGGCTGGGTGCTGACCGGCTTTCCGTGGCTGCAGTTTGGCTACAGCCAGATCGATGGGCCGCTGAAAGGCCTGGCGCCGCTGGCTGGCGTGGAAACCATCACCTTCCTGCTAATGGTGATTGCCGGCCTGCTGGCCTCGGCCTGCTACCACCGCAGCGTGAAAAACCTGATTATCGCCGTCGCGCTGCTGCTGCTGCCGTGGCCACTGCGGATGCTGCAGTGGTATGAGCCGCTGCCGCAGCGCAGCGTCAATGTAGCGATGGTGCAGGGCAATATTCCGCAGTCAATGAAGTGGGATCCGCAGCAGCTGCTGACCACGCTGCGCGTCTATACCGCATACAGCAAGCCGTTTTTCGGCAAAGCGCCAATCATCATCTGGCCGGAGTCGGCAATTACCGATCTGGAGAGTAATCAGCAGCCGTTTCTGCATGCGCTGGATGACGAACTGCGCGCGCGCGGCAGCACGCTGATCACCGGCATTGTTGATTCGCGCGTGGAGAGCGATAACCGCTATCACGATTACAACTCGGTGATTGTGCTGGGCGGCGCGCAGCCTTACAGCTATCAGAGCCGCAACCGCTACCAGAAAAACCACCTGGTGCCGTTTGGCGAGTTTGTGCCGCTGGAAGGTCTGCTGCGTCCGCTGGCGCCGTTCTTCGACCTGCCGATGTCCTCGTTCAGCCGTGGCGCCTACCTGCAGCCGCAGCTGAAAGTGGCGGGCTACAACCTCACCAGCGCCATTTGCTATGAGATCGTACTGGGCGAACAGGTGCGCGCCAACTTCCGTCCGGACACCAACTTCCTGCTGACGGTGTCGAACGATGCCTGGTTCGGTCATTCGATTGGTCCGTGGCAGCATTTCCAGATGGCACGCATGCGTGCGCTGGAGCTGGGTCGCCCGCTGCTGCGCTCAACGAACAACGGTGTTACCGCAGTGGTGAATGCGCAGGGAGACGTGGAGAACATCATCCCGCAGTTCACCCGCGAAGTGCTGAGCGCAACAGTCACGCCTGCCAGCGGGGAAACGCCGTATGCACGCGTCGGTATCTGGCCGGTATGGCTGCTGACGCTGGCGGGCATCGTGCTGGCGATTTTACGCCGCCGCACCTGATATCCCGCCCCCTTTACCAGGCGAAGCGCAGGCTTCGCCTTTTTTCTGCGCAGTTTTCCGCTCCCTTTATCCTTAGTCACCACCACTTTCTGCTGCCTTTTTGCCCGCTCTCCGCGTACTGGCACGATCATTGCTAATTATTTCAGTGGTTTTAGCAACATCCGTGATTTGTCAGCGTAATGCCACGTTTGCGCACCATGATCTGGCACCGAAGCGCACTTAATTGGCGCAGAGGCTGTTTTTTGCCTCTTATTGGTGCGGAGCGGCTCGCAAAAAACGAACTTTTTTGTTTCATTACGTTAACAATTCGCTATGTTAATCACTATCCTGCGCGCAGTTGCGCTAAGGGATAATTAAAAAAGCAGCAGGAAATACACACAACATCACAATCTGCGCAGTTTATGTTCTGCGCAACATTCACACGAAGGAGTAGGAACATGCAGATTCGCAAAGTGGCATTATCGCTTCTGCTGTTGGGCGCAGCAGCGGGCGCGGCCCAGGCGGAAGATCTCACCGGCACCCTGAAAAAAATCAATGATAGTGGCGTGATTGTCGTGGGGCACCGTGAGTCATCCGTTCCCTTTTCTTACTACGACAACCAGCAGAAAGTGGTGGGCTATTCGCAGGACTACTCCAACGCCATTGTTGCCGCCATCAAAGCGAAACTGAATAAGCCGGATCTGCAGGTCAAAATGCTGCCGATCACCTCACAAAACCGTATTCCGCTGCTGCAGAACGGCACCTACGATTTCGAGTGTGGCTCGACCACCAATAACGTAGAACGTCAGCAGCAGGCGGCGTTCTCTGACACCATCTTCATCATCGGTACGCGTCTGCTGGTGAAAAAAGGTGGCGACATTAAAGATTTCGCCGATCTGAAAGGCAAAACCGTGGTCGTCACCTCGGGCACCACCTCTGAGATTCTGCTGCGCAAGCTGAATGACGAGAAGAAAATGGATATGCGCATCATCAGCGCGAAAGATCACGGTGACTCGTTCCGCACGCTGGAAACCGGTCGCGCAGTGGCCTTCATGATGGATGACGCGCTGCTGGCCGGTGAACGTGCCAAGGCGAAGAAACCGGATAACTGGGAAATCACGGGTACGCCGCAGTCCAAAGAAGCCTACGGCTGCATGCTGCGTAAAGACGATGCGCCGTTTAAACAGCTGATGGATGACACCATCGCCAAAGCGCAGACGTCGGGTGAAGCCACCAAATGGTTCGATACCTGGTTCAAACAGCCAATTCCGCCGAAGAACCTGAACCTGAACTTCGAGCTGTCTTCTGACATGCAGGCGCTGTTTAAAGCACCGAACGACAAAGCACTCTGAATTAACAATGAAAACAAGGGCGGCACTGCTGCCCTCTCGATTGCTGAACACGCGGTGCGGACAGACAGACTGTAACAGGCCGTTCCCCTGAAGCAGGACACAAGACACCGCTCAACAATCTTATGGGTAGCCTCGCTACCCTTTTTTTACCGGAGCTCGTTATGGGTATCGATTGGAACTGGGGCATCTTTTTACAGCAGGCTCCGTTCGGCAATACGACTTACCTCGGCTGGCTGTGGTCCGGATTTCAGGTGACCGTCGCGGTCTCCTGCTGCGCCTGGATTATCGCCTTCCTGGTAGGTTCCTTCTTTGGCATTCTGCGTACCGTGCCTAATCGCTGGCTGTCCACGATTGGCACCTGCTACGTGGAGCTGTTTCGTAATATCCCGCTGATAGTGCAGTTCTTCTTCTGGTATCTGGTGGCGCCAGAACTGGTCGGGGAGAAGCTCGGCATGTGGTTTAAGGCTGAACTGGACCCGAACATCCAGTTTTTCCTCTCTTCAACCATCTGTCTCGGTCTGTTCACCGCCGCACGCGTGTGTGAGCAGGTGCGCGCCGCGATTCAGTCGCTGCCGCGCGGCCAGAAAAACGCCGGTCTGGCGATGGGCCTGACACTGCCGCAGACCTACCGCTACGTGCTGCTGCCTAACGCCTACCGCGTGATTGTGCCGCCGATGACCTCGGAAATGCTTAACCTGGTGAAGAACTCCGCCATCGCCTCTACCATCGGTCTGGTCGACCTGGCGGCGCAGGCGGGCAAGCTGCTGGATTACTCGGCGCATGCCTATGAATCTTTCACCGCTATCACCCTGGCCTACGTCGGTATTAACCTGGTGATCATGCTGATTATGAGTCTGGTAGAACGCAAAATCCGCCTGCCCGGCAACCTGGGAGGCAAATAATGTACGATTTTGACTGGAGTTCGATTCCGCCCAGCCTGCCCTATCTGCTGAACGGCATGATCATTACGCTGAAAATCACGGCGGTGGCGGTGGTGTTTGGCATTATCTGGGGCACCATTCTGGCGGTGATGCGTTTGTCCGCGTTCGCCCCGATCCGCTGGTTCGCCAAACTGTACGTGAACCTGTTCCGCTCGGTACCGCTGGTGATGGTGCTGCTGTGGTTCTATCTGGTGGTTCCCAGCTTTCTGCAGCAGGTGCTTGGACTGTCGCCAAAAACCGATATCCGCCTGATCTCCGCCATGGTGGCGTTTGCGCTGTTTGAAGCCGCTTACTATTCGGAGATTATCCGCGCCGGTATCCAGAGCATCTCACGCGGTCAGTCCAACGCGGCGCTGGCGCTGGGTATGACGCAGTGGCAGTCGATGAAGCTGATCATCCTGCCGCAGGCGTTCCGCGCCATGGTGCCGCTGCTGCTGACGCAGGGCATCGTGCTGTTCCAGGATACCTCGCTGGTGTATGTGTTAAGCCTGGCGGACTTCTTCCGCACCGCGTCCACCATCGGTGAACGTGACGGTACCCAGGTAGAAATGGTTCTGTTTGCCGGTCTGGTCTACTTCGTGATCAGCCTGAGCGCTTCGCTGTTGGTAAGTTATCTGAAAAGAAAAAGGACGGTTTAAATGATTAGCCTGAAAAATGTTTCTAAGTGGTATGGGCACTTTCAGGTGCTGACCGACTGCTCCACCGAAGTGAAGAAAGGTGAAGTAGTGGTGGTCTGCGGGCCGTCCGGCTCGGGTAAATCGACGCTGATTAAAACGGTGAACGGGCTGGAGCCCGTGCAGCAGGGTAGCATTCAGGTGAACGGTACCGAGGTGAACAACAAAAAAACCAATCTCGCTCAACTGCGCAGCAAAGTGGGCATGGTGTTCCAGCACTTCGAACTGTTCCCGCATCTCAGCATCATTGATAACCTGGTGCTGGCACAGGTGAAAGTGCTGAAGCGCGACAAAACTGCCGCACGCGACAAGGGCCTTGCCCTGCTGAAGCGCGTGGGTCTGGCGGCGCATGCGGAGAAATTCCCTGGTCAGCTGTCTGGCGGTCAGCAGCAGCGCGTCGCCATCGCCCGTGCGCTGTGCATGGATCCTATCGCTATGCTGTTCGATGAACCGACTTCCGCACTGGATCCGGAGATGATCAACGAAGTGCTGGACGTCATGGTGGAATTAGCCAACGAAGGCATGACGATGATGGTGGTGACGCACGAGATGGGCTTTGCACGCAAAGTGGCGAATCGTGTCATCTTTATGGACGAAGGGAAGATCGTTGAAGATACCAACAAGGATGACTTCTTCAGCAATCCGCAGTCCGACCGCGCCAAAGACTTCCTCGCGAAGATCCTGCACTGATACTCACCATTCTGGCGGTCCACGGACCGCCAGCGTCAGGGCTTATCTTGCCCCTCCTGCCCTTCACCAAAATCGATATATTGCTGCTGTGATGCGCACCATTAAGCTTCATCATCGCGGTAACTAAATGCGCGCATACCGCCGCACCTGTTTTTTACGGCAGAAGGGATCCTGAACTAAGCCGGACGTCACGCGGCAGGGATGCCGCGTGTCGAGGCACGCAGGGATGCGGGTTTTGCCGATCCGGGCGTGTTCAGGTTCCCTTCTGGCAGTCCGCACGCCTTCAGCAACAATACTTTTTTTGCTTCAGAGCACGGTGATAATTCAGGGCTCAAACGGCTGACGCTGGAACTGATCGTGGCCGCACTCCGGGCAGCGCGTCAGGCTTTCCGGGGTGTAAATCGCCCGGGTAAAGCCGCACTTTTCACACACCAGGTTACCCAGACCCACCACTTCGCCGCTCTGATACACGCCGTGATGCCGCAGATCCTGAAACACTTCGCGCCACTCCAGCTGGCTCTTATCGGTGATATCGGCCAGCTCTTTCCACAGGCTTTCACGGATCACCCGCAGAAACACTGAATCGCCGAGCGCTTCGCTGGATTCCTGATAGCTGAGCGCGAACTCGTGCAAATCGCGCCGCACCGCGCGCATGACCTCGTCGACTTCGGCGGTGGTCAGCGTCTGTTTCTGCAGCAGCGCGCTGCGCGCCTCGGCGACCAGTGCGTCGACATCACGCTCGCCACGCTCCAGCCGCTGGGTTAATGCTGCTACGGTTGCACGATACTCCTGCGCCACATTATTCATTTTGTTCTCCTTTCCGCTGCGGATGCTGAGTTAAGTTTAGCCGCTTTGCCATATTTGCTGCGCTTAGCGCAGAGGAAATCGCAAAAGGGTGAAAGCGCTGGCGCATTCCGCACAAATCACGCCGCCGGAGGGCGTCAATTGTTGTTGAGGGGCGGCCTTATGGGTATGCTATGCGGATCAAAAGTGTTTAAAAAAACGATTTCACAAGGACCACAGGCAGCCATGCAAGAGCAATACCGCCCGGAAGAGATAGAATCCCGCGTCCAGCAGCACTGGGACGAAAACGAAACCTTCAAAGTGACCGAGCAGGAAGGCAAAGAGAAATACTACTGCCTGTCTATGCTGCCCTATCCTTCTGGCCGCCTGCACATGGGCCACGTGCGTAACTACACCATTGGCGATGTGATTGCGCGCTACCAGCGCATGCTGGGCAAAAACGTCCTGCAGCCGATTGGCTGGGATGCCTTTGGCCTGCCCGCTGAAGGGGCGGCGGTGAAAAACAACACCGCGCCAGCACCCTGGACCTACGACAACATCGAATACATGAAAAACCAGCTGAAACTGCTGGGCTTCGGCTATGACTGGAGTCGCGAACTGGCGACCTGTCAGCCTGAGTATTATCGCTGGGAACAGTGGTTCTTCACCAAACTGTACGAAAAAGGTCTGGTCTACAAAAAAACCTCCGCAGTCAACTGGTGCCCGAACGACCAGACCGTACTGGCGAACGAACAGGTGATCGATGGCTGCTGCTGGCGCTGCGACACCAAAGTCGAACGCAAAGAGATCCCGCAGTGGTTCGTGAAAATCACCGATTACGCCGAAGAGCTGCTCAACGACCTTGATAAGCTGGAAGACTGGCCGGAGCAGGTTAAGACCATGCAGCGCAACTGGATTGGCCGTTCTGAAGGTGTCGAGATCACCTTTGACGTGGCCAACAGCGCGGAAAAAGTCACGGTTTACACCACTCGTCCGGACACCTTCATGGGGGCAACTTATGTCGCCGTGGCAGCCGGTCATCCTCTGGCGCGCCAGGCTGCCGTCAACAACCCGGCGCTGGCTGACTTCATTGCTGAATGCAGCAACACCAAAGTCGCCGAAGCGGACATGGCCACGATGGAGAAGAAAGGCATGGCCACCGGCCTGCACGCTATCCATCCGCTGACGGGCGAAGAGATTCCGGTCTGGGTCGCTAACTTCGTGCTGATGGAGTACGGCACCGGTGCCGTGATGGCCGTACCGGGTCATGACCAGCGCGACTGGGAATTCGCCACCAAATACGATCTCAACATCAAGCCGGTGGTGCTCAACCTCGACGGTACCGTGCCGGATATCAGCGCCGCGGCGATGACCGAAAAAGGCACGCTGTTCAACTCCGGCGAGTTTGACGGTCTGGACCACGACGCCGGCTTCAACGCCATCGCCGATGCGCTGGCGGCCAAAGGCGTCGGCGTGCGTAAAGTGAACTATCGCCTGCGCGACTGGGGTGTGTCACGCCAGCGCTACTGGGGTGCGCCAATTCCGATGGTGACGCTGGAAGATGGCACCGTAATGCCAACGCCAGAAGATCAGCTGCCGGTGATTTTGCCGGAAGACGTGGTCATGGACGGTATCACCAGCCCAATCAAAGCCGATCCGGAGTGGGCGAAAACCACCGTCAACGGTCAGCCGGCGCTGCGTGAAACCGACACCTTCGACACCTTTATGGAATCATCGTGGTACTACGCGCGTTACACCTGTGCGAACTACAACGAAGGCATGCTGGATCCGGCGGCAGCGAACTACTGGCTGCCGGTCGATCAGTATGTGGGCGGTATCGAACACGCCATCATGCACCTGATGTATTTCCGCTTCTACCACAAGCTGCTGCGCGACGCGGGCCTGGTCAACTCTGACGAGCCGGCCAAACGCCTGCTGTGCCAGGGCATGGTACTGGCTGACGCCTTCTACTACGTCGGCGCCAACGGCGAGCGCAACTGGGTTTCTCCGGTTGACGTTAACGTCGAGCGCGACGAAAAAGGCCGCATCACCAAAGCCATCGACAATCAGGGCCGCGAAGTGATCTACGCGGGCATGAGCAAAATGTCGAAGTCCAAAAACAACGGCATCGACCCGCAGCTGATGGTTGAGCGCTACGGCGCAGATACCTTGCGTCTGTTCATGATGTTTGCCTCCCCGGCGGAAATGACGCTGGAGTGGCAGGAGTCAGGCGTGGAAGGCGCTAACCGCTTCCTGAAACGCGTGTGGAAGCTGGCGTACGATCACGTGGCTAAAGGCGCGACCGTGGCGCTGGATGTCAACGCGCTCAACGATGAGCAGAAAGCGCTGCGTCGCGATCTGCACAAAACCATCGCCAAAGTGGCGGATGACATCGGCCGTCGTCAGACCTTCAACACCGCGATTGCGGCAATCATGGAGCTGATGAACAAACTGCTGCGCGCGCCGCAGGAGAGCGAACAGGATCGCGCCCTGATGCAGGAAGCGCTGGTCGCCGTAACGCGCCTGCTCTATCCATTCACCCCGCACGCCAGCTACGTGCTGTGGCAGGCACTGGGTGGCGAAGGCAGCATCGACGACGCCAGCTGGCCGGTTGCCGATGAAGCGGCAATGGTAGAGGATTCGCTGCTGGTGGTGGTGCAGGTCAACGGTAAAGTGCGTGGTAAAATTACCGTGGCGCCGGATGCGACGCAGGAACAGGTGCAGGCGCGTGCGGCACAGGAGCATCTGGTGGCGAAATATCTCGATGGCGTCACCCTTCGTAAAGTGATTTATGTCCCTGGCAAACTGCTTAACCTGGTCGTAGGTTAAGTTCAGGAGGAACTGTGCGACAACTCGTTATCAGGCTGTTTGTCCTGCTGGCAGTGCTGGTCACTGCCGGCTGTGGTTTTCATCCGCGCGGCACCACGCAGGTGCCACCGGAAATGAAAACGCTGATCGTCCAGAGCGGCGATCCGTATGGCCCGCTGGCGCGCACCGTGCGTCAGCAGCTGCGCATCAACGATGTCAAAATCGTTGAAGACAGCAAAGCGGCCAGTGCGCAATACCCGACGCTGCGTCTCGGCGCGGAGAGTCAGGGACGCGACACCGCGTCGGTATTCATCAGCGGCACCACCGCCGAATACTCGCTGGTGATGACCGTCAGCGCGCAGGTGTTGCTGCCGGGTAAAGGCATTTATCCGATCAGCACCACGGTGTACCGTTCGTTCTTCGACAACCCGAACGCCGCGCTGGCGAAGGATGCCGAGCAGGATATGATTGTGCAGGAGATGCGTCAGCGTGCCGCCGAGCAGCTGGTACGTAAGCTGCTGACGGTACACGCCGCGCAGGAGAGCAACAAAGAGACGCTGCCGCAACCTGAAGTGATTGCGCCAGGCGCGGACTCACCGGAAGTGCCCTCCTCGTCAGCCACCAGTCTGCAATGATCAGGATCTATCCTGAACAACTGCGCGCGCAGCTTCGAGAGGGGCTGCGCGCCTGTTATTTTCTCACCGGTAATGAACCCCTGCTGATTCAGGAGAGCGCAGATGCCATCCGCGCTGCCGCCGCTCAGCAGGGCTTCGACGAGCATTTTTCCGTCAGCGTTGATGCGCAGACTGACTGGGAAGCGATTTTCGCCAGCTGTCAGTCGCTGAGTCTGTTCACACAGCGCCAGACGCTGACGCTGCAACTGCCGGAAAACGGCCCCAACGCCGCCATCGCCGAACAGCTGGTGAAACTGGCGGCGCTGCTGCACAGCGACATTATGCTGGTGCTGCGGATGGCGAAGCTGACCAAAGCGCAGGAAAACAGTGCCTGGTTCAAAGCGCTCAGCGCCAGTGCGGTGCTGGTGCCGTGCCAGACGCCGGAACAGGCGCAGCTGCCGCGCTGGGTGGCCGCCCGCGCGAAAGCCCTGCAGCTGAGTATTGATGACGCGGCAATTCAGCTGCTCTGCTACTGTTATGAAGGTAATCTGCTGGCGCTGGCCCAGGCGCTGGAGCGGCTGTCGCTGCTGTGGCCGGACGGCAAACTGACGCTGCCCCGCGTGGAAGAAGCGGTGAACGATGCCGCGCATTTCACGCCGTTTCACTGGGTTGATGCGCTGCTGGCCGGCAAGAGCAAACGCGCGCTGCACATTTTGCGTCAGCTGCAAAAAGAGGACAGCGAAGTGGTGATTCTGCTGCGCACGCTGCAGCGCGATCTGCTGACGCTACTGCAGCTGCAACGCCAGCAGGCGAAGCAGCCGCTGCGCACGCTGATGGATCAACAGCGTATCTGGCAGAACCGCCGTGCCCTGTTCACTGAAGCGCTGCAGCGACTGGATGCGCAACGGCTGCAGCAAGCGGTGCATCTGCTGGCTCAACTCGAACTGACCATGAAGCAGGACTACGGTCAGAATCTGTGGCCGCAGCTGGAGACGCTGTCGTTGCTGCTGTGCCATCGTGATTTTCCGCTGGGTTTAACTGATGTCTGACCTTTACGCGCTGTTTGGCGGCACCTTCGATCCAATTCATTTTGGGCATCTGCGTCCGGTCACCGCGCTGGCGCAGCAGGTTGGCCTGCAAAAAGTGACGCTGCTGCCGAACAACGTGCCGCCGCACCGGCCGCAGCCGGAAGCCAGCGCACAACAGCGCGTGGCGATGCTGCGCTGCGCCATTGCCGATCGTCCGCTGTTTGATATCGACACGCGCGAGCTGACGCGCACCACGCCGTCATGGACGGTGGACACGCTGGAAACCCTGCGCGCCGAGCGCGGTGCACAACAGCCCCTCGGGTTTATCATCGGTCAGGATTCTCTGCTAACGTTAGGAAAATGGCATCGCTGGCAGGAGCTGCTGTCGCTGTGTCACCTGCTGGTTTGTCAGCGTCCAGGCTACGCCGCGCAGATGGCTACGCCAGAGATGCAGCAGTGGCTGGATGCGCACCGCGCGCATCAAGTGCAGCAGTTGCATCGCGCACCCGCAGGCCACATCTGGCTGGCCGATACGCCGCTGTTCGACATTTCTGCCACTGAGATTCGCCAGCGCCGCCATCATGGCCTGGACTGCGCCGATCTGCTGCCGGCGGCGGTGATCGACTACATCGATCGCGCGGGCTTATATCGCGATTGATCGCCGCGTGCTATACTGCGCCGCTTCATTTTTGGCTGCGTTTTCCGGGGCATTCAGCCTGCCCATAATCACCTGTTTTTAAGGGGAACCTTTTGCAAGGCAAAGCACTCCAAGAGTTCGTTATTGATAAGATTGATGATCTCAAAGGCCAGGACATCGTTGCGATTGATGTGCAGGGCAAATCCAGCATCACCGATTGCATGATTATCTGTACCGGGACCTCCAACCGTCACGTCTCCTCCATCGCTGACCATGTGATGCAGGAATCGCGCGCGGCAGGCCTGAAACCGCTCGGCGTCGACGGCAAAGCGGCTGCTGACTGGGTTGTGGTCGATCTCGGTGAAGTGATCGTGCATGTGATGCAGGAAGAGAGCCGCCAGCTGTATGAGCTGGAAAAGCTCTGGAGCTAAACGTTGAAACTGCAGCTTGTCGCCGTCGGCACCAAAATGCCTGACTGGGTTCAGACCGGTTTCATGGAGTACCTGCGTCGCTTTCCCAAAGATATGCCGTTTGAGCTGACTGAAGTGCCGGCCGGTAAACGCGGCAAAAACGCCGACATCAAACGCATTCTGGAAAAAGAAGGTGAAGCGATGCTGGCGGCGGTGGGCAAGGGCAACCGCATTGTGACGCTGGATATTCCCGGACAGCCATGGGAAACGCCGCAGCTGGCGCAGCAGTTAGAGCGCTGGAAGCTGGACGGGCGTGATGTCAGCCTGCTGATTGGTGGGCCGGAAGGCCTGGCACCGGCGTGTAAAGCGGCAGCCGAGCAGAGCTGGTCACTGTCCGCGTTAACGCTGCCGCATCCGCTGGTGCGTGTGCTGGTGGCGGAAAGCCTGTATCGTGCCTGGAGTATTACCACTAATCACCCTTATCACCGTGAATAAACGCCTGACAACCTCCAGACAATAAACGCAGCGGATGAAATTACAGAGCAACGCTTTTCGCGATTACACTGCCGAACAGAAACTGTTTGTCCGCCGCGCCCTGGTGGCCTTTGTCGGCATCCTGCTGCTCTCCAGCGTGCTGGTGGTCAATCTGTATCATCTGCAGATCCTGCGCTTCGACGACTACAGCACCCGTTCAAACGAAAACCGCATCAAACTGGTGCCGGTCGCTCCCAGCCGCGGCATCATCTATGACCGCAACGGTGTGCCGCTGGCGCTCAATCGCACCATTTACCAGGCCGAGCTGGTGCCGGAAAAAGTCGATGATCTGAAGCAGACGCTGCAGGATCTGCGGCCGGTGCTGGATTTGACCGACGACGATATCGATGCGTTTGAAAAAGAGCGCAAGCGCTCGCGCCGATTTACCTCGATTCCGGTCAAAACCGGCCTGAATGAAGTGCAGGTCGCGCGCTTCGCAGTGAACCAGTACCGTTTCCCGGGCGTGGAAGTGAAAGGCTACCAGCGCCGCTACTATCCCTACGGCCAGACGCTGACGCACGTGGTGGGTTACGTCTCGAAAATCAACGATCGTGACGTCAAGCGCCTTGATGAAGAAGGCAAATGGCCGAACTACGCAGCCACACACGATATCGGTAAGCTCGGCATCGAAAACTATTACGAAGATGTGCTGCACGGCAAAACCGGCTACGAAGAGGTGGAAGTCAACAACCGCGGTCGCGTGATCCGTCAGCTGCATGAGCAGTCACCGCAGGCCGGACGCGATATCTGGCTGACCATCGATCTCAAACTACAGCAGTACATCGAAACCCTGCTGACCGGCAGCCGCGCCGCCGTGGTGGTGAGCGATCCGCGCACCGGTGAGATTCTCGCACTGGTCTCCACACCCAGTTACGATCCGAATCTGTTTGTCGATGGTATTTCGAGTAAAGATTATAAGGCGCTGCTCGGCGATGAGAACCGCCCGCTGTATAACCGTGCGCTGCAGGCATCGTATCCGCCAGCTTCCACGGTTAAACCTTATGTGGCGGTCTCAGCGCTCAGCGCCGGCGTGATCAACCGCAATACCAGCCTGTTCGATCCGGGCTGGTGGCAGCTGCCGGGCTCGGAAAAACGCTACCGCGACTGGAAAAAGTGGGGCCACGGTCGCCTCAACGTCACCAAATCGCTGGAAGAGTCGGCGGATACCTTCTTCTATCAGGTGGCCTATGACATGGGCATCGACCGCCTGTCGGAGTGGATGACCAAATTCGGCTACGGCCACCGTACCGGTATCGACCTGCCGCAGGAGAGTCCCGGTAACATGCCGACGCGCGAATGGAAGATGAA
Organism: Pantoea sp. B_9; assembly: GCF_008632015.1. Lineage (NCBI taxonomy): Bacteria > Pseudomonadati > Pseudomonadota > Gammaproteobacteria > Enterobacterales > Erwiniaceae > Pantoea > Pantoea sp. B_9. The sequence goes on from NZ_VWVL01000001.1 coordinate 1,132,916, forward strand.
ACGCTTTAAAAAGCCGTGGTATCAGGGCGATACCATTCCGGTCGGTATCGGCCAGGGCTACTGGACAGCGACGCCGGTGCAGATGAACAAAGCGCTGATGATCCTGATTAACGACGGCGTGATTAAAGTGCCTCACCTGCTGCGCGCCACCCGTGAAGGCAACAGCATGGTGCCGTATCGCCAGCCGCCGGATGCACCGATTGGCGACATTCATTCCGGCTACTGGGAGATCGCCAAAGACGGCATGTATGGCGTGGCCAACCGCGCCAACGGCACCGCGCATAAAAGCTTTGCCGATGCACCGTACAAGATTGCGGCGAAATCCGGTACCGCACAGGTGTTTGGCCTGAAAGAGAATGAGACTTACAACGCGCATAAAATTGCCGAACGGCTGCGTGACCATAAGCTGATGACCGCCTTCGCGCCGTACGACAAGCCGCGCGTCGCCGTCACCATGATTCTGGAAAACGGCGGTGCCGGCCCGGCGGTGGGCACCGTGATGCGCCAGATTCTCGACCACATAATGCTGGGCGACAACAATACCGTGCTGCCAGAAGCCGCACCCATGCCGCCCGGCTACGAAGGTGAATAACGATGTCGATGAACGATAGTCCCCAGAAAAGAACGATCTGGACGCGTATCCATATCGACCCGCTGTTTATGCTGATCATCATCAGCCTGCTGGCCTACAGCGCCATTGTTATCTGGAGCGCCAGCGGCCAGGATCCGGGCATGATGGAGCGCAAGCTCGGGCAGATTGCCATGGGCACCATCATCATGCTGGTGATGGCGCAGGTGCCGCCGCGCGTGTATGAAAGCTGGGCGCCCTACCTCTACATTGTCTGCGTAATTTTGCTGGTGGCGGTCGATGCCTTCGGCCACATCAGTAAAGGGGCACAGCGCTGGCTCGATCTTGGTTTTGTGCGCTTTCAGCCGTCGGAAATCGCTAAAATCGCCGTGCCGCTGATGGTGGCACGCTTCATCAACCGCGATGTCTGTCCGCCGACGCTGAAAAACACCGGCATCGCGCTGGTGCTGATTTTCATGCCGACGCTGCTGGTGGCGGCGCAGCCGGACCTCGGTACCTCCATTCTGATCGCTGCCTCCGGCCTGTTTGTGCTGTTCCTCTCCGGCATGAGCTGGAAGCTGATTGGCGTGGCCGTGCTGCTGGTGGCGGCGTTCATCCCGATTCTGTGGTTCTTCCTGATGCACGATTATCAGCGCGACCGCGTGATGATGCTGCTCGATCCGGAGAGCGATCCGCTCGGTGCCGGCTACCACATTATTCAGTCCAAGATTGCTATCGGCTCCGGCGGCCTGCGCGGCAAAGGCTGGCTGCACGGCACCCAGTCGCAGCTGGAGTTTCTGCCCGAACGTCACACCGACTTTATCTTCGCGGTGCTGGCGGAAGAGCTCGGCCTGGTGGGCGTCCTGCTGCTGCTGGTACTTTATCTGCTGCTAATCATGCGCGGGCTGGTGATTGCCGCACGCGCGCAAACCACCTTTGGTCGCGTAATGTCCGGCGGCCTGATGCTGATTCTGTTTGTGTATGTTTTCGTTAACATTGGCATGGTTAGTGGTATCTTACCGGTGGTTGGCGTGCCGCTGCCGCTGGTGAGCTACGGCGGATCGGCGCTGATTGTGTTAATGGCCGGATTTGGCATCGTGATGTCGATCCACACTCATCGAAAAATGTTATCTAAAAGCGTTTAAGAGGCTGCACATGCGTAAGGACTGGCTTGGGGTTGCTCTGGCATCACTGGTACTGGCTGCCTGTTCCACACCGGAACAGCAGACGAACACGGCCCCGCCGCAGCCGGCCTACAATGGCCCGGTGGTGGAGATTCCTGGCGTGGAGCCGCGCTATGAGCCGATCAATCCCTCTACCAGCCAGGACTACAGCGTCAACGGCAAAACCTACCGGGTGATTAAAGATCCGTCTAACTACAGTGAAGTTGGTCTGGCAACCTGGTACGGCGAAGAGGCGCAGGGCAACCGCACCGCGCTGGGTGAAACCTACGATCCGGACGCGTTAAGCGCCGCACACCCTACCCTGCCGCTGCCGAGCTACGTGCGCGTCACCAACCTGGCCAATGGCCGGCAGATTGTGGTGCGCGTCAACGATCGCGGCCCTTACACGCCGGGTCGGATTATTGACCTGTCGCGCGCCGCGGGCGATCGCCTGAATATTTCCAATAACACCCGCGTACGGGTGGATTATATCAAGGTAGCGCCGGACGGTTCAGTATCCGGTCCGGGCACCATCGGCACCACCGTGGCCAAACAGAGCTATGCGCTGCCGGCGCGCCCTGACCTGAGCGGCGGCATGGTGATGACCGGCGCCAGCAGCGCGCCCGCCCCTGCCGCACAGGACGTCCGCGCGGTGGATAACAGTTCACTGCAGAGCAACGGCAACATCGGTGCACCGGTGCAGAGCAGCGGCTTTCTCGGCGCACCGCAGCCGTTAGCCAGCGGCGTACTGGAAGGCAGCGCGTCGGCCACACCGGTTGCCGCCAGCCCTGCCGCACCGGCTGCGGCTGCGGCAGCGAGTCCGGCTCCGGCCAGCCACAGCGCCAGCGCCCATGCCGGCAGCGGTTTTGTGGTACAGGTTGGCGCCCTGAATGATGCCGCTCGCGCCCGGCAGATGGCTGACAGCCTTGGCCAGCGCTTTGGTGTACCCGGCGCGGTGGAAGCCAATGGCAACGTCTACCGCGTGCAGCTTGGCGGTTTCAGCAGCCGGGCTCAGGCCGCGGCGCTGCAGCAGCGTCTGAGCACTGAAGCGCAGATCAGCTCCTTTATTACCACGGCCCGCCCGTCAATGTGACGGGCCGTGCCCTTGCCTGCTGACACTGAGGCATAAAGCCAGATGTCGCACGATGGCAGCTTTGCTATAGTAAGGCACTTTTTTCACTCTTAACCCCACGGATGCTGTAGTCCTGAACATGAATACGCTGAAACCTTCTCGTTTTCTGAAACGCCTGACAGTGGGATCACTGGTCGCTCTCTCCCTCAGCCACGTTGCCTTTGCAGATGATGTTAATCTGAAAACCATGATTCCGGGCGTGCCGGACATCGATGCCGAAGCTTACGTGCTGATCGACTATAACTCCGGCAAAGTGCTGGCGGAAAAGAACGCGGACGCGCGCCGCGACCCGGCCAGTCTGACCAAAATGATGACCAGCTACGTCATCGGCCAGGCGGTCAAAGCGGGCAAAATCCATCAGGATGACATTGTTACCGTCGGTAAAGATGCCTGGGCAACCGGCAATCCGGTGTTCAAAGGCTCCTCGCTGATGTTCCTCAAGCCGGGCGATCGCGTACCGGTCTCTCAGCTGACGCGCGGTATCGTGCTGCAGTCCGGTAACGACGCCTGCGTGGCGATGGCCGATTACGTTGCCGGCAGTCAGGACGCATTCGTTAACCTGATGAACAACTACGTGGGCGCGCTGGGCCTGAAAAATACCCATTTCCAGACCGTGCACGGTCTTGATGCTGACGGTCAGTACAGTACGGCGCGTGACATGGCGCTGATTGGCCAGGCGCTGATTCGCGATGTGCCGGATGAATACGCGGTCTACAGAGAGAAAGAGTTCACCTTTAATAACATCCGCCAGATGAACCGTAACGGCCTGCTGTGGGATACCAGCCTGAACGTCGACGGCATCAAAACCGGCCACACCGAAGCCGCCGGCTATAACCTGGTGGCGTCAGCGACCGAAGGCCAGATGCGTCTGATCTCGGCGGTGATGGGCGGTCACACCTTCAAAGGCCGTGAAACCGAAAGTAAAAAGCTGCTGACCTGGGGCTTCCGCTTCTTCGAAACCGTGGCACCGCTGAAGGCGGGCAAAGAGTTTGCGTCTGAGCCGGTATGGTTTGGCAACAGCGATCGCGTGCAGCTCGGCGTGGAAAAAGATGCCTACCTGACCATTCCGCGCGGCCGCATGAAAGACCTCAAGGCCAGTTACGTGCTGAACAACACCGAACTGCACGCGCCGCTGCAGAAAAACCAGGTCGTGGGCAGCATCAACTTCCAGCTGGATGGTAAAACCATCGAACAGCGTCCGCTGGTGGTGCTGAACGAAGTGCAGGAAGGCGGTTTCTTCAGCCGCATCATCGATTACATCAAACTGATGTTCCATCACTGGTTCGGCTAAGGCGCGCTTGAAAAATCGCCAATCCGTCCCCAGATAAGCTACTATATTGCTCCCGCTTCGGCGGGAGCCTGTTTTTTATGCACCGGAGTTAATATGAAAACCAAACTGAATGAACTGCTCGAATTCCCGACGCCTTTTACCTACAAAGTGATGGGCCTGGCGCAACCGGAGCTGGTTGATCAAGTGGTTGAAGTGGTGCAGCGTCATGCGCCCGGCGACTACAGCCCTGACGTGAAGCCCAGCAGCAAAGGCAATTATCACTCGGTGTCGATCACCATTAACGCCACCCACATCGAACAGGTGGAAACCCTGTACGAAGAGCTGGGCAACATCGAAATCGTGCGCATGGTGCTGTAATGCTGACGCTGGTAAAGGCCGCTTTGCCAACGTTATACTCTGCCCTCCACTCGCTACCGGACTTCTGCTTTGTCTGCTAATACGCTTCTTGTTCGTCAGCTTGGCCAGCGCGACTGGCAGCCCGTCTCCGATGCCATGCATCACTTTACCGATCGGCGCGACAGCGCCACCGCCGATGAACTCTGGCTGGTAGAACACCCCGCGGTGTTTACTCAGGGCCAGGCGGGCAAAGCCGAACATGTGCTGGTGCCGGGCGATATTCCGGTGGTACAGAGCGATCGCGGCGGCCAGGTAACCTATCACGGCCCGGGCCAGCAGGTGATGTATGTACTGATTGACGTTAAACGCCGCAAGCTGGGCGTGCGCGATCTGGTCACCGCACTGGAAGAGACGGTCATCGCTACGCTGGCTGATTACGACATCAGCGCGCGTGCGCGTGCGGATGCGCCCGGCGTATACGTTGGCGATGCGAAAATTTGTTCGCTCGGCCTGCGCATCCGTAAAGGCTGCTCGTTTCACGGTCTGGCGCTCAATGTCGCGATGGATCTGGCGCCCTTCCTGCGTATCAATCCCTGTGGCTATGCCGGCATGGAGATGACGCAGATCAGCGCCTTCCGGCCCGGCGTCACGCCGGCGGACGTGCAGCCGCGCCTGGTGCAGCATTTCGCGCGCCTGACCGGCTTTAGCGACACGGAATGGCATGATGAGGCCGCGTGCTGACCTTGACCGTACGTGCGCATTTACAAAATTGTAACTTTCGCCACGGCTTATCGGCTGCTTCTGCCCCGGCGAGATGATATAATTTTTGCAATTTTTTCAAATAAAGTTGAAAGCCTGGTTCTCAGTTTGAGTGAGGAAGCTTTCAAATCGCAATCCCGACCGGAACCTGCAGATTTATGAGTAAACCAATTCAGATGGAACGTGGCGTCAAGTATCGCGATGCCGACAAAATGGCGCTGATTCCGGTAAAAACCGTGGTCACCGAACGCCAGGAAATCCTGCGTAAGCCGGAGTGGATGAAGATCAAACTGCCTGCGGATTCCAGCCGCATTCAGGGCATCAAAGCGGCGATGCGTAAAAACGGCCTGCACTCGGTGTGTGAAGAGGCTTCCTGCCCTAACCTTGCCGAATGCTTTAACCACGGCACCGCCACCTTTATGATCCTCGGTGCCATCTGTACCCGCCGCTGTCCGTTCTGCGATGTGGCACACGGTCGGCCAAACGCGCCGGACGCCAACGAGCCGCTAAAGCTGGCACAAACCATTGCCGACATGGCGCTGCGCTATGTGGTAATCACCTCGGTGGACCGCGACGATCTGCGCGACGGCGGTGCACAGCACTTTGCTGACTGCATCAGCGCCATCCGCGAGAAAAGCCCGACCATCAAAATTGAAACGCTGGTGCCGGACTTCCGCGGGCGTATGGATCGCGCGCTGGAGATCCTCACAGCTACGCCGCCGGATGTGTTCAACCATAACCTGGAAAACGTACCGCGCGTCTATCGTCAGGTGCGTCCGGGCGCCAACTACGAGTGGTCGCTGAAGCTGCTGGAGCGTTTCAAAGAAGCGCATCCGGACGTGCCAACCAAATCCGGTCTGATGGTCGGTCTCGGGGAAACCAATGCGGAAATCATCGAGGTGATGCGCGATTTGCGTCGCCACGGTGTTACCATGCTGACCCTCGGCCAGTACCTGCAGCCAAGCCGTCACCACCTGCCGGTACAGCGTTACGTCAGCCCGGCGGAGTTCGATGAGATGAAAGAAGAAGCGCTGGCGATGGGCTTTACCCACGCCGCCTGCGGTCCGTTCGTCCGCTCGTCCTATCACGCTGATATGCAGGCGAAAGGCCTGGAAGTGAAGTAATCTCCTGCCGCGATTGCGCCCTGCTGCGGCGCAATCGCAAAATTTTGCTTAAACCGCTTAATTCCTGTCGCAAATCTGTCGCTTTAACCGCTGAGGCCATAAGAGCCTGTTTATTATTTTTTATTTTCTCAGTGTTTTTTTCATAAAGGTCAGATTATGCAATCATCCTTTCATATCGATGAGCTCGATTTTATGCGGGCGGCGGATGTGTCAGGTCCATCCTCTGGTAGACCGCGAAGCGGCGCGTCGGGCGAAAGCCTGGATGCGCTAAAAGCGCGCACCACGCCCATGGATATCACTAATCCGTTCGTGACGCCCCATGCGTCGTGCGAACTGGCGTTTCTTGCAACCGCCATCAGCATCGACCACCGCTACGACGAAATTCATCTGCACCTGCCGCAAAGCGCGCAGCCTGCGTCTGCGCCCGCGCCCACACTGCCGTTCACCGAACTGCGCAGCGTAACGCCGGATGAAACGCCGTTGCTGCCAGCGCTGCCGCCGCAGGAGTCAGCGCTGCAGGCCGCTGGCGAGAGCGTCTGGCACAGCCTGCCTGAGGTTCCGGCGCTCAGCCCGGCGCTGTCGCTGGTCAGCGCGCTGCCTGCGGCATGGTATGCCGCTGAACATCAGACGCTCCACCCGTCGCCTGTCCCCACGCTCCCAGCCCGGCAGCCGCTGAGTCTGCCAGAGGTGGCTGTGCTGCGCGACATACAGCAACACGACTATGCGGTGGATTACGATGACAGCGGTGAGCCGAAAATGTTTAGCGGCACGCTGGCGGCGGGCGCTCAGGTGCTTATTTATATCGATAATGTGCTGATTGAAGTGGTAACGGGCGACGCACAGGGTCACTGGCAGTTCGCTCAGCCCGCCGATTTAAGCGCGGCACAGCATGTATTCAGTGCAGAGTTCGTCGATGAACAGGGGCATGTCAGCAGCCGTTACAATAAGTTGATTACCGTACTGCCGCAGCCTGCCGCTATTATCACGCCAATTGATGACAGCGATCTCAGCGCGATTGATTGTGCACTGATGGAACTGGCGATGCAGCAGGATGATATTGCGCCCGCTCTTCTGCCGCTGACCTTCAGCGAAGCATGGCTGGATGAGTGGCACAGCGCTGACAGCACGCTAACCGCCAGCGGCGATCACGGTGGCAACCTGCCAGGCTGGGATGAACCGCTGGAACATCACATTGTCTGGCACTAAAAAACGAAAACCAGACTGTGGCAGTCTGGTTTTTTAACGTAATAAATATTTACACTTATTGACGTTCAGCGCAGAGATTACTCTTTGTGGCCGACGCGTTCAGCAGGCGTTTCTTCGGCACTGCTTTTGGTTGCGGTGGATTCATCATCTTTCATGGCTTTTTTAAAGCCCTTGATTGCGGAACCCAGATCGCCACCCAGTGAACGTAACTTGTTGGTGCCAAAAAGCAGTACGATAAGCGCACCGATGATCAGCAGTTTGGCAATACTGATACCTTCCATATTTTACCTTTCAACCTTCGCGAAAAACGGACAGCACTATTAACGCGCAGTTATTCACCACGCTCAACTGCAATCTGTAACAGAGTGAGATCTCACGGTCAGATAAAGCGGCTGAGAAACGCCTGGGTACGCGGATGCTGCGGATTGCCAATCACCTGCTCTGGCGGTCCCTGTTCCACCACCACGCCACCATCCATGAACACCACGCGATCGGCGGCTTCACGCGCAAAGCCAATCTCATGCGTTACCACAATCATGGTCAGGCCGCGATTGGCTAAGGTACGCATGGTAGCCAGCACTTCCCCCACCAGCTCCGGATCCAGCGCTGAGGTCGGTTCATCGAACAGCATCAGCAGCGGTTTGATCGCCAGCGCACGGGCAATCGCCACGCGCTGCTGTTGTCCCCCCGACAAATGTCGCGGCCAGGCGTCGGCTTTATCGCTCAATCCGACCGTTGCCAGCAGCTCACGCGCGTGTTGCAGCACCTCATCACGTGGGAACTTGTGCACGCCAATCGGCGCTTCCATGATGTTTTGCAGTACCGTCATATGGGGATAGAGATTGAACTGCTGAAACACCATGCCGATTTTCTGCCGCTGATGGGCAATTTTCCGCGCCGACAGGCGATGCAGCAGACCGCGCTTTAGCGCGTAACCAATCTGCTCGTCGCCCACCATAATCGAGCCGGCATTCATCTCTTCCAGATGATTAATGCAGCGCAGAAAGGTCGACTTGCCGGAGCCCGAAGGCCCGAGAATCACCACCACTTCGCCCGGAAACACATCGAGATCGATGCCTTTCAGCACCGCGTTATCACCGAAGCTCTTTTGCACATTACGCGCACGCACCAGCGGCTGAATCTCGCTCATACGTCCTCCTTTAAACGCGGGGCCGCAGCCAGCGCCGTGTCACTGCTGGCGCGTCGTTTGTTCACCACCACGGTACGTTTGCTGCCGCGCGCGTAGTAGCGCTCAATGGCTGACTGGCCGACGTTGAGGATCGAGGTAATCAGCAGATACCAGATCACCGCCACCATCAGCATCGGAATGATTTCAAAGGTACGGTTGTAAACGGCCTGCACCGAATAGAGCAGATCGCCCATCGCGATGACGCTCACCAGCGACGTGGCTTTGATCATGCTAATCAGCTGGTTGCCGGTCGGGGGAATAATGGCGCGCATCGCCTGTGGAATGATGATACGCCGCAGCGCGCGGCTGCGGCTCATGCCAAACGCCTGAGTGGTTTCAACCTGACCGTGATCGACCGACAGCAGGCCGGCACGGATAATCTCCGCCATATAGGCAGCCTCGTTGAGCGCCAGACCGGCGATGGCGGCAGTCAGCGGCGTGATCAGATCGTTAGTATTCCAGCTGGCAAAGGTGATGTCCGTCCACGGCACGGTGATCGAAAGCGTGGGAAACAGTGTCGACAGGTTGTACCAGAATATCAGCTGCACCAGCAGCGGCGTACCGCGAAAGAACCAGATGTAGAGCGCCGACACGCCGCTCAGCAGTTTATTCTCTGACAGCCGCCAGACCGCCAGCAGCAGCCCCAGCAGGGTGCCCAGCACCATCGACACCACCGTCAGCCCGAGCGTCACCTGCAGCCCTTTCAGCACCGAGCCTTCGGTAAACCACTGCAGCACCACGTGCCACTCAAAATTGGGATTGGTCACCACCAGCCACAGACCATTCGCTGCCAGCATCAGGACCACGATCCAGCTAACCCAGCGTCCATACGCGGGCGCGCTACGGGCAAAAGCGACGTCGCGCTGCGGCACGTCCCCCTGATCCGTGGGGCGCGCGTTGGGGCCGACGGCACTCATTTTGCCGTCTCCTGCGCCAGGTTACGTCCCGGCTGCGGCAGCATGTTGCCGTCCAGCTGCCACTTTTTCATGATGGCCGCGTAGGTGCCGTTGGCAAACAGTTCTTTGTAGGCATCCAGCACCACCTCGCCCAGCGGCGAGCCTTTGGGAACGACCGTGCCCTGAAAGATATCGCCAAAGCCGTTTTTCTGCCCCTGACCAGACAGTTGAAGTTGCCCCTGCGCCTGCTCAATGAAATAGGTCAGCGGCGCCTGCGAGGAGAAGAAGGCATCCGAACGCTTCGAGCGCACCGCCAGTATCGACGAAGGCTGATCGGTAAAGGACTGCACCACGACTGCAGGTTTGCCCGCAGCCTCACAGGCGGCTGACTGTTTGCGGATCACCTGCTCCGCCGAACCGGCCGCCATCACCGCAATGCGCTTACCGCAGGTATCTGCCAGACCGTTGATGTGCGCCGGATTGCCCTTCTGCACGCCAAACACCACGAATTCCTGCACGTAGTCGATGAAGTCCACCTTTTGCTGGCGATCCGGATAATCACCTATCGGCCCAATGGCCATCTGATAGCGTCCGGAATTAATACCGGCCAGTACGCCGGACAGACCGCTCACCGTCGCGTGTTCAATTTTCACGCCCAGCAGCTGGCCGAGCGCCACGGTAAGATCGGCCGAGGCGCCATCCATTGAGTGCGGCCCGTTAACGATTTCATACGGCGGAAAGGAGCCGTTATTTACCGAGATCATTTTGCCAGCCTGCTTGATCTGCGCCGGCAGCCGATCGTGCAGCGCCTGATCCATTTTTTGCGTCGGAATGGCGTCCGCAGCCTGGGCGACGCTCGCCGTCAGGCCGGTCGCCAGCGCGATGGCGGTTAAAAGCATTTTCATCAGTCAGTTTCCCCCAGGCAGGTCAAAGTGATTGCAATTCCGGACGGGCAAAGCGGCGATTTTCCAGTACCGGCAGCACGCTGCGGGCGTAGGCGATGCGGGTCGGATCCAGTTCGGCAAACACCAGTGCGGCGCACTCCGGTGCCTTCGCAATCACCACGCCAAGCGGATCGACCACCAGACTGTTACCAATGTTGCGCGGCCCGCACTCGCCTACCGCCACCATGTAGCAGGTGTTTTCCAGCGCGCGCGCACTGGTCAGCAGTTCCCAGTGCATCTCCTTTAACGGTCCTTTTACCCAGGCGGAAGGCAGCACCAGCACGTCGGCACCGTCCAGCACCAGCCGGCGCGCCAGTTCGGGAAAACGCACGTCATAGCAGGTCATCAGCCCAACTTTCATACCGGCCACCTCAACCAGTGGCGGCACGGCATCACCCGGATTAACCCGCTGCGACTCCTGCATGGCGAAGGCATCGTACAGATGCAGCTTGACGTACTGCGCAATGATTTCGCCATTACGCAGGGCAATCAGTACGTTGTGCGCTTTGTTATCCTGCGTCGGCACGTGCACGCTCATCATGGTGGTCAGCGCGTTACCTTTGCTGGTTTCCAGCAGCTGACTGACAAACGGCCCGTCCAGCGGCTGTGCGGCTTTTAACACCAGATCGGGATCGGCGATATCGCGCGCCAGCACGCCTTCCGGCAGCACCAGCATATCGGCGCCCGCCGCCAGCGCATCCTGCATCAGACCGCGACAAATGGCGGTGTTCTCCTGCCATTCGCGGCTAACGGCGAATTGCCCCATGGCTACTTTCATCTTCACTCCCCTCTGGCCGCCACCGGGAAAATCTCCTCCGGCGAGAGCAACGTTGTGGTTAAGCCCTGCTGAAACAGCTCACGGGCGAAGTCGGCAATCATCCTTTTGTTAGCGGTAAATCCGTTTTGATTCCAGTCGGCAGGCAATTCCTGCGCGGTGCGTCGCAAATCATCCAGCAGCCACGGCGTGGTATCCGCGTACTTCTCGCGTTTGCGCATCCACAGCTGATACGCGCGATCGATCACCTCGCTCAGCGCGTGCGGCAGCCACGGATGCGCCGCCGCCAGCGCCGGCTTCAGCGCCAGCAGATGAATACCGGGCACATAGCCGACGCGGTTGAAGTAGTCGCGCTCGGCACTGACGAAATCCGCCTGCAGCTGGCGCAGACCGGAATCTTTCAGGAAAAAACCCTCAGGCATAAACGGCGTGAACACCGCATCCAGCTCGCCGGCTTTCAACAGTTCAATCAGCGGACGCTCGTCCGGCGCCGGTTCGATACGGCCCGGGCGACCAAATCCCGCCAGCCGGTCAACAATCGGATGATCAGCGGCCAGGCGTCCGGCAAACCAGAAGGCGTCGTTGATATCGACGCCCGCTTCGCGCAGCACGGTGCGCGTCCAGGTATTGCCGGAGTCCTGCCAGCCGGTAACGCCGATTCTTTTGCCTTTCAGCTGGGCTGGCGTGGTGAGCGGGCTGGCGGTGGTGGTGATGATGCAGCGCTGGCGAAAGCCACGCATCAGAAAGTGCGGCAGGCCGAGCAGTGAGCTGTCGCCGCGCGCCCGTGCCTGCGCATAGCGGCTGAACGACACCTCACCGCCTTCGTAGTGTTCACTGCTGGCCAGGTTATCCACCAGCGTGCCTACGCGGTCAATGACCAGCCTGAAGCCCTGTGGCTGAATATCGCCCAGCGCCAGCGGCGTGAAGTAATCCCAGTCGCGCACCGCCAGTCTGATAGTGATCATCGTTGTGCTTCTCCGTTTGTTCAGCCGCCACGCTGGCGCTGTGCATTTTTTCTGCAAATTGTGCTTGAATTTGAGTCTAAAACGCGAATACTAATCTGAACAATCATTTCTTTGTTACTGAACAAAGCTTTTTCTTATGACGCAAATTGTGGATGCAGAGTGGCTCAGCCAGCAGATTAACGACGCCTCGGTAAAAGGCATTACCCTCGCCGCGTCAACATTGATTCGCGACGGACAGATTGCCGTAGGCATGCAGATGCCGGCAGTGCGCGATTTGGCGGAGCGGCTGGGCGTGAGTCCGGCCACGGTATCCGCGGCCTGGGCGCAGCTGAAAAAGCAGAAAGTGCTGGCGGGTAAAGGGCGAAGCGGAATCTGGGTGTGCGGCAACAGTGTGATGCCGCGACCGGTCCGCTTTGAGAAAATTGGCAACTATGGTGAAAACGTCAAAGCCGCGCTGGCGATGGCAGCACCCGATCCGGCCCTACTGCCGGATCTGCGCCCGGCGATGCTGGCCGGGCTGGCGTCACCGCAGCTGAATAGCTATCAGCGTGAGGCGATTTCGCCACAGCTGCAGGCGGCCATTGCGCCGCGCTGGCCCTGTCCGGCGGAGGCGTGGCTGGCGACCGATGGCGGCTTTGATGCCATGAACCTGATAGTGCAGACGCTGCTGTCACCCGGCGATCGGGTAGTGATTGAAGATCCGACCGCGACGCGTCTGCTGGATATGCTCGACAACATCGGTGCCGAGATCCTGCCGCTGCCCGGTGATGAGCAGGGACCGCTGCCCGCGGTGCTGGCGACACACTTACAGAAAGCGCCAGCGATGTTCATTTATCAGCCACGCACCCACTCGGCGACCGGCTACAGCGTCAGCCAGCAGCGCAGCGAAGCGCTGGCGCAGGTGCTGGCGCAGAGTGCCACCCTGATTGTCGAGGATGATGGCATCGGCGATTTGTCGCGCTGGCCGGTATGGAGTCTCGGCCGCCACTATCCGCAGCGTACGTTGCACGTGCACTCCTTTTCCAAAGCCTACGGCCCGGATCTGCGGCTGGCGGTGGTATCCGGCACGGCAGAACTGGTGAAACGGCTGCAGTCGTGGCGTAACTTCGGGGTCAGCTGGACCAGCCGTATTTTGCAGGATGCGGTGGCCTGGATGCTAAGCGATGCGCCCACCCAGCAGCGCATACAGCAGGCCAAAGGCACGTATGCCGCGCGCCGTCAGCAGTTGCTGGCCGCACTGGCGCGGCGCGGGCTGGTACAGGAAGATCGCGACGGCCTGAGCGTGATGCTGCCGGTGGCGTCAGAGCAGTATGCCATGATCACCCTCGCCGCCCGGGGCATCACCGTGCTGCCAGGCGAACGCTGCAGCATCAACAGCGGACAGTTCATTCGCGTCAGCATTGCGCGGCTGCCGGCCGATCAGCTCGACAGCATCGCCGATGCGTTAGTGATTGCCTGCGGACGCGAGCTTAATATCAGCCCAGATCTTTGATGTGATAGCGTGGCGACTCAACGTAGCCTTCACGCGCATAAAACTGGTTGGCTTTCAGTCGCGAGGCGTGACAATGCACTTCCATGCGGTCGCAGCCGCGGGCGCGCGCCAGTTGCTCGGCGTGGTTCAGCAGTTGCTGGCCGCTGCCTTTACTGCGCTCGCCCTCGGCGATACAGAAATAGCTGATGCGCGCGAAATCGCCCGCTAATGCCAGCTGCGGAATGAAGTGCAGCGAAAGAAATCCCAGCACCTGGTTACCGTGTTCCGCCACCAGCAGCGTCTCGTCGGGATGGGCGCACAATTGCGCCAGCCGATCGCTAATAAATTTTTCCGTGCCGCGATAACCCAGCTCGGTTAACAGTGCACTCAGGGCAAAGCTGTCTTTGGCCTGTGCTTCACGTATGTTCATCCTGCCTCCTCCGTTCCCTGACTGCTGTTATATAGCGTTGCCGCTGAAAAATCTGCAAGTAAGCTTTGTTATGAGTATGTTACGGGAATTATCTGTGAGCGACGCCGCAGAATGTGCCTTGTCATGCCGCTGTCACGCTGGCTTAAGGCTGGCTTAATCTTGCTTTGCCATGCTGGCATAAATGAAGTTGCGAGGCATGGCACATGAAGAATCTGGTACCGCACTGTTTAAATGAATGGCTGGCGCTGTCGCTCAGTACGCTGGTGATTGTCGCCTGGGCTATTAGCTGGTGGCAGGGCTGAAAAAAGCACAAAAAAAACCCGCCATCAGGCGGGTTTTTAAAATTCTGACTGTTAACTTACAGAGCGGTAACGTTAGCAGCAGATGGGCCTTTAGCGCCGTCGGTGATTTCAAACTCTACACGCTGACCTTCAGCCAGAGTTTTGAAGCCGTTGCTCTGGATAGCAGAGAAGTGTACGAATACATCTTTGCTGCCATCTTCTGGAGTAATGAAACCGAATCCTTTGGACTCATTAAACCACTTAACGTTACCTTTGATCTTGGACATCTATATTACCTTTACATGAAAAATGGACACTAAACTGTGTCGGCATCTAGTACAGCAATTGCAGTGACATTTGTCCAGCGCGAATTGATGAAAAAGTGATAAATATTGATTTTTTCCATGCCCTTCACACTTTCTGCGCATCTTCAGCGATTAAAACTGAAATCTTAACCAGGCAAAATAGACGTTGCCGTTGTTATAAGTACCTGGAATGTAAGTCATTTGGAAGGTTGCCGGGCCATACCCTATCGAAGCCAGCGGCAATACCAGCGGAACCGGGATATATCGCCAGTTATCTCTGGCCGTCACACCCGCGGTGTAACCGGCGCCCAGATGGAAATTCTGATCGTTCAGCGGTCGCCAGGTCGCTTCCCAGCCGTAGCCGGCGATGGGCTCCCACTTGTTAAACGAGTCTTTGAACGCCATGGCATACAGGCCGTGCCAGTTGCCCTTTTCATCCCAGCGCGAAACGCCACCGCCCGCGCCCCACGGCCGCTCGTTGTACTTTTTGATGTGTTCATCATCGTAAGTAAAGCGGTTGTGCCAGGTGATAGCCGGGACGTAAAGATCGTAATTTTGCGGTTGTGTCCAGGTTTGCGCCACGTTATCGGAGAAGGTATTCCAGCCCGATTTAATCGCTTCGCCTGTGGTTGCCGCTGGTGTCGAAAAAGAGACCGATGAAGTCAAAATACAGCCGCAAAAGGCTGCAGAAATACGCCAGTTCACAACAATGCTTCCTGTTAAATCATCCTGTATCCGGCAGTCACCGCGTAGCGCCACATCGCGCCGCACCGTGCTGCCGTGGGTTAATGGCTGATGCCACGAGCGCGTGCAGCGCGCGCCACAATGGCGCCAGTTGCACCCGGCTCTGCTGGCAATCAGCTGGTTAATTTTACCTCACTGCGCGAACGGAGTCGAAACGGCAAATAAACAAAACGCAGAGGGTAAAAGGTGCAGAAAATGCACTGTTCAGTTAATGATTACTTAGGGTGATTACTTAATATTCAGCAACTTATCCACACAAATTGATTTCATGAATAAATTAATAAAATTTATCAATTGAACTCACCCGATGATTGAGATAAATCTCATCACTCCAGGACGGAGAGAGGAGGAACTGAGATGACAATTCGTTGCAGCCGCTGCGGTTGCGCCAAATTTTTTTATACAGTACCCGGCAAGGAAAAGGTCGACGATTCCGATCATCACGGCGCCTGTTGCGCCGCGTGCGGCAAGCCGATCAGCCTGCGCGATGTGATCCCGCTGTCATCCCTGCACTCTGCTTCTGCCGCCCGTCACGTTGAATAATGTTTTCAGGCACCCGGCGGGTGCCTGAACGCGTCAGAAAATCAGTTTAAACACGCCAGTAATCGTCAGTAACCCGACAATAAAGATAATGGCAATAATCCACAGTATTATTTTCATTGTTCGCTCCTTCAGGATGAAAAATAAC
Organism: Pantoea sp. B_9; assembly: GCF_008632015.1. NCBI lineage: Bacteria > Pseudomonadati > Pseudomonadota > Gammaproteobacteria > Enterobacterales > Erwiniaceae > Pantoea > Pantoea sp. B_9. The sequence goes on from NZ_VWVL01000001.1 coordinate 1,149,183, forward strand.
GCATCGTGCATTCAGTATAGATGATTATTCCGGCTTCGCTGGGCGCTGCGAGCGCGATCCCAGTCACTTGCCTCAGAGACTGTTACCTGCTCTTTTTTTCTGCGAGCCCGGTCGCAGCTTATCGCTTAAGTTGCTATCCCGCCGCACGCGTAGCGCGCTGATTGTCTAAAATTACAGCGCCTGTAGCAGGCCTCAATTGTTCGCTATGTCTACGTAACAAGGAGATGATATGAGCACGATTAATACCAGCATGGGTCGTTACAGCCTCAAGGCAAAGGATCATGGCAGTCACATTCGTGGCAGCATTGCGATTAATGACGAAGGCGGTACGCAGCTCACCCTGCAAGAGTTTGATGAGCATTATCTTGACGATGTCGTCAACAACGTTATTTATCCAATCACGGGTGGGAACCGTGAAATTGCACGCGCACTGCGTGAACAGATGGTTAAAGCCGGCTTCGAACAGCCGCACTGAGTTTGTTGGGCCACGTGTTGTGGCCCATTATCAGCCCTTACTTGCGGTTATTATCCATTTCAGCGCAGGATGCTCTCTCCCCCCATAAGGAGATTAACCGCGTGACTGAACTGCATCGTGTTTCCCCTTCCCGCTTACATCAGTTTGTTCAGGCTATCTGGCTGCATGCCGGTAGCAGTGCCGAAGAAGCGCGCCTGGTGGCTGACCATCTTGTTGCTGCTAACCTCGCGGGCCATGACTCCCACGGCGTCGGTATGATACCGAGCTATATGGCCTCGCTGACGCAGGGCTTTCTCCAGCTCAATCAGCACGTCAGCATCGAAAAAGACGCTGGCGCGGTCCTCACCCTTAATGGCCAGAAAGGCTTTGGTCAGGTGGCCGCGTACGAGGCCATGCAGCACGGCATTGAGCGGGCGAACAGGTTTGGCCTCGCGGCGGTCGGCCTGCATCATTCGCATCACATTGGCCGTATCGGTCACTGGGCGGAGCAGTGTGCCGCAGCGGGCTTTGTCTCCTTTCACTTCGTTAATGTGATGGGCGATCCGATGGTGGCGCCGTTTAACGGCAGCGATCGCCGCTTCGGCACCAATCCGTTCTGCGCGGTGTTTCCGCGTCGCGACGGCGAACCGCTGCTGCTGGACTTTGCCACCAGCGGCATCGCCTATGGTAAAACGCGGGTGGCGTATAACAAAGGTCAGCCGGTCGCGCCGGGCTATTTGCTTGATGCGCAGGGCCAGCCGACCACCGATCCGGGCGTGATGCATCAGTCGCCGTATGGCGCGCTGACCGCCTTCGGCCTGCACAAAGGCTATGCGCTGGCGACGATGTGCGAAATCCTTGGCGGCGCGCTGTCCGGCGGTCGCACTACGCATGACGCCACGCTGCTCACCGGCACTGACGCCATCTTCAACGGCATGACCACCATAATCCTGAACCCAGACGCGTTTGACGCACCGGCGATGCAGCAGGAAGCCGAAGAGTTTCTCGCGTGGGTCAGGCGTTCACCGCAAAGTGGTGAGGCAGAGATTCTGGTGCCGGGCGAATGGGAAACGCGCAATCGGGCAGCACGTGAACGCGAGGGCATTCCGCTGGACAGCAATAGCTGGCAGCAGATTTGCGCAGCGGCACGCCAGGCTGGCATGCCTGAGGAGGAACTGGCGGCCTTCCGCGCCTTAGCGCAGTAAGCCGCCGGGGCTGAGGCACAGTGCCTCAGCCGGTTACAGCGCAGCGGACAGCAGCAAACAGCCCAGCAGACCGCACACCGAGATGATTGTTTCCAGCGCCGACCACGAGCGAATAGTTTCACCGATGGTCAGGTTGAAGTACTCCTTGAACAGCCAGAAGCCCGGATCGTTGACGTGCGAGAAGATGACACTGCCGGAACCGACGGCAATGACCATCAGCTCCGGGCTGGCGCCGCTGGTGGCAATCAGCGGTGCCACAATGCCGCCGGCGGTAATCGCCGCGACGGTGGCAGATCCCAGCGCAATACGCAGCACCGCCGCAATTGACCACGCCATAAAGATTGGCGAGACGTTGGTTTCATGCATCATGCCGGCGATGTATTTATCCACGCCGCTGTCCACCAGCACCTGTTTGAAGGCGCCACCGCCGCCGATGATCAACAGCATCATGGCGATGATTTTGATCGAGTCAGTGATGGTGCCCATCACCTCATCCATGCTGCGGCCACGGTTAAGGCCAAAAGTGAAGATGGCAATCAGCACTGCAATCAGCGTCGCCATGATCGGATCGCCAAAAAATTCCGCGTACGGCAGCAGTACATGGCCTTTCGGCAGCAGCATTTCTGCCACAGCACGCAGCGCCATCAGGATCACCGGCACCAGCGCCGTCCACACGCTAACGCCAAAGCCTGGCATCTCCGCTTCACTGAAAGTTTTTGGGTTCCATAACCCTTCCGGAATCGGCTTATCAATACCTTTCAGAAAACGCGCATACACCGGCCCGGCCAGAATCACCGTCGGAATACCCAGCAGCGTACCGTACAGCAGGGTTTTCCCCATGTCGGCATTAAATAACGTGGCGATCGCGGTCGGGCCTGGATGCGGTGGCAGAAAGCCGTGCGTGACGGATAAGGCGGCCGCCATCGGCACGCCGACATACAGCAGCGGCACGCGCGCCGACGCGGCAATGCTGAACACCAGCGGCAGCATCAGCACGAACCCGACTTCATAAAACAGCGCGAAGCCCACGGTGAAGCCGGTGAGAACCAGCGCCCACTGAATGTACTTCTGGCCGAATTTTTCGATCAGCGTGGTGGCGATACGCTGCGCACCGCCGCAGTCGGCCAGCAGTTTCCCCAGCATCGCGCCAAAGCCCATGATCAGCGCCAGGCTGCCCAGGGTACCGCCGACGCCGGTTTTGATCGATCCAATCACTTTATTGACCGGCATGCCCTGCATCATGCCTACCGCCAGTGCCACCAGAATCAGCGCGATGAAGCCGTTAAGTTTGAAGCGAATCATCAGCAGCAGCAGTAACGCCACGCCAATTGCCACATAGAGTAATGGCATAATTTTTCTCCACTTTTGCGCTCGGCGTATTACCGGCAGCGGTTTGTTGTAATGGGACAAAGGGGTTATCAGTGCCAGATGTTTCAGAATGCGACATCCTGTTACCGGTATCATGTTAAGGGTAACATTGACGGGAAAGCACCTGGTGCAGCGGGTGAATTTCTGTTTTGCGAAGGTGATCAACTTTTTGTCGGAGGGTTATCAGAATGTTTGCCCCGGCAGCGGCGTGGCTTTTGGTTACACTAGCTGTTTTATGCCAACCGATAAGGATCTGCAGGTGAGTGAGAATCTGATTGAGCTGTACAGTAATCAACAAACCCTGTTTGGCCGTGGCAGCATCGACCGCCTGGTCCCGCTGCTGGCGGCGAATCCGCAGCCCACGCTGCTGTTCTGCGGCCGCTCATTTCTCAACAGTGCGGCGTGGGCGCGTCTGGGCGCGACGCTGAACGATCACATTCTGGGCTATGAAATTGTCAGCCATGAAGCCTCGCCAGACGAGATCGATGGCTGGGTGACGCGCTGGCGTGGCCACGTCGATCGCGTTATCGCCATCGGCGGCGGCAGCGTGCTGGATGCGGCCAAAGCCTTTGGCGCCATGATGCAGCATCCGCTGAATATCGCGCGCTACCTCGAGAAAGTGGGCGATACGCCGGTACAGGCGGTCACGCTGCCGCTGATCGCCATTCCTACTACCGCCGGCACCGGCAGCGAAGTCACGCAGAATGCGGTGGTAACCGATCAGCAGCACATTAAGGTGAAGGCCTCGCTGCGCCATCCGGTGTTTGTGCCGCAGGTGGCGATTCTCGATCCCGATCTGCTCAAAGGAGCACCTGATCGCGTGCTGGCCACCTGCGCCATCGATGCCTTTACCCACCTGTTCGAGGCTTATCTGTCACGCAAGGGCAACCTGTTCAGTCAGCAAAACGCGCTCAACGGGCTGCAACTGTTCATGCAGGCGTGGCCGTACCTCAATCAGGACGACAGCCGCGGCGATGCGGCACGTGAAGCGATGATGATGGCATCATGGCTCGGCGGCATCAGCCTGAGCAGCGCCGGTTTAGGGGTGATCCACGGTATTGCCGGCGAGCTGGGGGCGATTAAACCGTTCCATCACGGCGAAGTCTGCGGTCGTCTGCTGTTTCCGTTCCTTGATGTACTGGCGGAGAGCGCGCACCCTGAACAGCAGCGGCTGATGGCGGCGCTGGCTGAACGCCTGCTGCCCGATGAAACGGCACCGCCGGCGCTGGCGCTGAAAGCCTGGCTGCAGCAGCAGGCTATCGTGCCGTTCTGGCTGGAAGGACCCACCCTCGCCGCGGAAGAGGTCGACTGGATTGTGGCGCGCGCCAACAGCAAAAACGGCTGGGTCAATTATGATCCCGCCACGCTCACGGAGATGATTACCGCCGCGTGGCGCGTCGTCTGAGCCTTTCAGGCAGCGCATGCTGCCTGTTGCTTATTCAGCCAGCAAACGGCCCTTCCCCCGCCAGCATCTGCTCAATCACCTGCAGCACGCCTTCCTGGTTATTGGACGGTGCGCCGTAGCGCGCAGCGTCTTTGACCCGCTGCGGCGCATTCTGCATGGCAAAGCTGAAGCGCGACTGCACCAGCATCTCCAGATCGTTGCCGCCGTCGCCAAACGCCAGCACCTCATCGCTGCTGATGTCCCAGCGCTGCTGCAGCAGGCGCAGACCGTTGGCTTTGTGCAAACCGGGCACAATCAAATCCACCGAGCCGTGCCCGCTGGAGGTCGCCGCCGCCGCGCCCTGATGCAGACGCTCAATATCAGCCATCAGAATATCGACATAATCATCGGACAGATTCAGCGCAAACTTAAACAGCCGGTCATCGCCCACGTCAGCGAGGCTATCGATCGCCTTGAGGCGATGGCAGTAGTGACGCATTTTGACCAGCCACTGCTCATCCATGGTGTTGAAGTGATAAGCGCTGTTGCGGCCGCAGAGGATGTATTTCAGGTTGAGATAGTTACCGCGCTGCAGGGTATCGAGCACGGCATTAACGTCCTCGCGCGAGAACGCGCCGCAGAACAGCTCCTCATCCCTGTCGAGGATCCACGCGCCATTTTCGGCGACAAAGGCGATCTCACTGGCGATGTCGGGAAAGAAGGATTTGAGCTGGTAATACTGGTTACCGCTGGCGACCACAAATTTGATGCCGCGCCGCTTCATCTCCTGATAGCAGGCCTGAAAACGTGCCCGGTTGTACTGTTTTTTATCGTCGAGAAAGGTGCCGTCCATATCCACCGCCACCATTTTTACCATGGTCATCATGACTCCTTAACGCGTTGAAAGGAAAAACGGGTTGTCCAGAGAATAACCTGGTGAGCGTTGAAAGCGGAGAGAAACACGGATGGCCGTCGCCATCCGTGCGGCAGGATTAGTTAAATGCGTTATTCAGCAAAATGGCGGTGATAATGCCGGTCGCGGCCGCCACTAACACATAATTTCCGTCGATAAAGGCCCAGTGCTCGCCGCGCGGCGGCTCATACAGACCGCGTGCCCGCCAGTCGTCGACGCGATAGTGTGGACCGCGAAACTCCGGCGGTGCCGGATAACCACGGCGAAAATCATGACCGCGCCAGGCAAAGCGATCGCCGCCGCGATGTCCCTCCGGCATACGGTGGTCAGCATAGTGGTCGTGACGATCCGGGCCCGGTCCGCGATCGTGGCCAAAGTCACGACGATCATGATGATCGGGACCCGGGCGGCTATCCTGATGGCGGTCGCCGCCGTGCGGGTCCCAGCGATGGTCACCGGGACCGTCGGCCCAAGAGACGCTGGAAAACAGTGTGCTGCATGCAATAAATGACGCAATAATCGTAAGTGTTGTTTTTTTCATGGTGTTACCTCCAGGGATAACGGCAGTCTGCGCGCCGTTGAGGCTTACTATTGCCTAAACAAAGCTAAAACAGCATTTCCAAAAGTCTTAAAAATCGGATACTTACAATACATTACGCCAGGTTAGCGCTTTCTTAACGATTGTGGAGACTTTATGGTGGCGTGGCACGATAAGGCTGGCAGGGAAATAAGCAGTTAATTCAGCGGGAATAAAGAAAACCCGATCGCGGGGATCGGGCGGACAATGCTATTTCCATAAAAAGCATAAAGCGGGGAAACCCTGCTAAAAAGAGGGTAAAACTGAAGCACACAACGCCACATCACTAGCATTGCCCGGAAAGAATAACATTCATCAGGGCAAAATACTTTCAGAAAACTTCTATTTTCAGAAAAAACCGTAAAAATGTTCATGGCAGCGAAAATAACCACCAAAGGTACATAACGTGAAAGGAAATAAGGTCCGTGCTCTGACCAGCTGTCGTCAGGAAATATAGTCAGCCCGTATAAAATATCGACATAAAATCACAATGCATTGAATTTTAAAGGTAAAAATTAGCACATGCCATTTTTATTTATGCCGCCATTTAAGCCGACCGGCAAACTAGCTGGCCGGCACATTTCATTGATAACGAGAGCCCTATTGCTGCCCTGGCAATTAATCGATGTGCGTGATTAATATAACGCTAATTTTTCACAAAGCTGAAGCCTAAGGTTAAATAACCAGCAAACGGGCGCACAATAATTATGCGTCGGCTATTAATCCAATTGCGCTGGCGAATTTAGCGGGGTGGCGCAGAAATCGGATATCGCTGAGTTGCAGCCGGATGGCGTAGCAGCGCCTGCGCCGGACGTATCGGTCGCCGTACCAGCTCACCCGCGCAGTTCGGGCAACGCTGCGCCAGCACGCCTTCCGCACAGTCAACGCAAAACGTGCACTCAAACGAGCAGATGCGCGCATCAGGCGAGGCCGGCGGCAGATCTTTATCGCAGCATTCACAGTTAGGACGTAATTCCAGCATGGCACTCTCCTGTCAGGGTTCAGGGCTATCATCGCCGCCGCCGCCCTGGCGCGCCAGCCTGTGAGCGGACATCGCGCGGACAGATCGGGACAGCTTTTCATCCTGCACGCCTTGCCTTGCGCGCTAAAAACATTACATTCCGCAAAAGCCGTTCTATAGTTCATTCGCTACGTTTATCTGCGAGGCTTTTGCATGCGTGTTAAAGGGTTAAATATCGGTTTCTTTATAGTGATTCTGGCGATTGTCACGATCGCCTTTTTTGATGTGCTGGCGCCCTATTTCTCCGCCATTTTGTGGGCGGCGATTCTGGCGGTGATCTTTGCGCCACTGAAATCACTGCTGCGGCGTAAAATGGGCGACCGCAACGGGCTCGCTTCCTTTGTGACCTTACTGATTATCTGCCTGATCGTGTTCACTCCGCTGGCAATCATCACCTCGTCGCTGGTGGTTGAGATCAATACGGTGTACACCAAGCTGCAAACCAATTCCGCGCAGTTCCCGACGGTGTTTGCCTCGCTGCTGCAGCATCTGCCGGAGTGGGCACAAACCTGGCTGGCGGATCACGATCTGAACAATGCCGCACAGATTCAGCAAAAACTCTCCGGCTTTGCGCTGAAGGGCGGACAATATATGGCGGGCAGCGTATTCCTGATCGGTAAAGGGACTTTCACCTTCACCGTGGGCTTTGGCGTGATGCTTTATCTGCTGTTTTTCCTGTTGAAAGACGGCGCCTGGCTGGTCGGGCTGATTCTCGAAGCGCTGCCGCTCTCAACCTATGTTAAGCACCATCTGCTGATGAAATTTGCCGCTGTATCGCGCGCGACGGTCAAGGGCACGGTGGTGGTGGCCGTGGTGCAGGGGGTGCTTGGTGGCTTTGCCTTCTGGATCACCGACATCGACGGCAGCCTGCTGTGGGGTGCGCTGATGGCGTTCCTGTCGCTGATCCCGGCAGTCGGCTCGGCTATCGTCTGGGTGCCCGCGGCCATCTTCTTCTTCGCCACCGGTGCGCTGTGGAAAGGCCTGTTCCTGGTGGGCTTCTTCGTTATCGTGGTCGGGCTGGTGGACAATATCCTGCGTCCGCTGCTGGTCGGCAAAGATACCAAAATGCCGGATTACCTGATCCTGATTGCCACGCTGGGCGGCATGGAAGTGTACGGCATCAACGGCTTCGTGATTGGTCCCTTGATCGCTGCCCTGTTCATCGCCTGCTGGAATCTGCTCTCCGGCCGCGACAACCGGGAAAACGTCGAAGAGATCGACGAAGAGTTTATCGAAGAGGGTAAAACCCGCGAGTAGCAGTGGTACAACAGCTAAAGCCCTGCTGCCGGGCCGCTATCGCTCACTGGCAGGCTCATCCGGAGCGGCGCTTTAAGCGCCGCTTGTCTTTTCAGCGCGGCCGCCAGGCTGTCAGCACCTTTTCCGACCTTTGAATCCCGCTCAACCCTTTTACCGGACTCAGTCAGCCGCCAGGCTGCACTCAGCCCGGACGTTTCACAATTTAACCCATGCTGCTAAGGTGTCAGAGGACAATCGCGACAATCTGGAGCGTAAAATGCTTACAACAATAATTTACCGCAGCCACATCTCTGAAGATGTTCCCGTCAATATCCTGCCGGAGATGGTGGCAAAAGCGAGTCTGCTCAATACTGAGCATCATGTTACCGGCATCCTGCTGTTTAACGGCACGCACTTTTTTCAAATCCTGGAAGGGCCGGAGCAAGGCGTTCTGGCAATCTACGCTCGCATTTGTGCCGACCGGCGTCATCACAATGTGGTCGAGCTGATGCGCGACTACTCGCCTTCGCGGCGTTTCGGTAATGCCGGCATGGAGCTGTTCGATTTGCGTAATCACCACAGCGGCAGTGTGCTGCAGGCGGTGCTTGATCGCGGCACGTCGAAATATCAGCTGACCTATGACGATCGCGGGCTACAGTTCCTCAGAACCTTTGTCGAAGCGCGTGAAAAAGAGAACTACTATGAAGTGCCGCCGGCGGATTACTGGGAGTTCATCCCCGCGGAAGGACAATCTCCCGCGCCGGCCAGTGGCGTCACTTTCCGCCCTGTGGTTGACCCCCTCGGCCGTGAAGTGACGGCCATTGAGGCAATTCCGCACGCGCAACCCGCCGGACTCGGGGAACATGAGCGTTACACTCATGACCTCAACGTGGTGACAGACGCACTGCATAAAGCCGGCCAGGCCTGTCCCGATGGCATGACGCTGTATATCAGTATCCTGCCGATGACGCTGGTTTGTCTTCCCGATGCGGTAAGTCAGCTGGTCAGCGCCATCGCGCAGGCGGAGCTGGTGCCGCAGCAAATCATTCTTGGCGTGAGCGAAACGGAAGTCATCTCCCGGCTCGAAGACTTTTCCACGGCGGTCAGACAGCTGAAAGAGGCTGGCATCAGCCTTTCCATTGATAACTTCGGCGACGGCTCGGCCGGTCTCTCTTTACTGGCTCACGTCCAGCCTGACCGGGTACGTATCGGCGCGAATATTGTTCGTGATATTCACCGTAGCGGCCCGAAGCAGGCGGTGATGCAGGCGGTCATCCGCTGTTGTTCGGCGCTGGAAATCAACGTCATTGCGGCCGGCATTGAGCGTCCCGAGGAGTGGATGTGGCTGGAGGCGGCCGGAATCATCGATTTCCAGGGCAGCCTGTTTACGCCTGAGGGCGGCGCCGTGGCATGGCCTGAGAGCCGCGAGGCGATCTGAAAGCGGTTAAGCCTGACGACGCAGAACCTCTGAAGAGATAAAACGTCAGGCTCACAGGAGAAGACAATGCTGAGCGATGCCCGACTGCAGTTTATATCCAGCCATCCGGAGGAGAACGAACCGGAGGCGGTTTCCATGGCGCGCGAGTTACTTCGGTACCGCAGTGCGCTGGCGCAGCCATGGGCTGTGGTGGAGGCACTGGGTGTGAAGTACGTGGAGGACGGTAACGGGGCGATGATCTGGCCGGCGCGTTACTGCGAACGCGGCGACACCTTACTTTATCGTCTGGATCAGGCGGCTTCAGAGGTCAGCGGGCGCGCTGAAGCCGCGGAACCCGTCAGAAAGTAGCGCCGTGATGGCCGGCGCGAATGCAAATACCATTCTCTTTGCAACGCTGGCAACTCAATATGCTGATCATTGCGCCGATAACCCGCGTCCGGCATCTTTTAGCGGAGTTTGATGTGCTCAATGTGTCCGGGTGAGATTCCTGTGGTAAGCTCATTGCCCTAACCGCAGCCGGACAGACTGATGAAAAACAATTTTGACGATAAAATGGCGGATATCATCATCGGAGAAGCCGTAACGGCGTTACTCGATGATAACGTCGCCATAAGCTGGGCGGCCCTCAACGACAGGCTGCAGGCGATGCTTGACCGCGAAACAGACAGTGACCGCATTCGTGCTGTGCTGCGTGTCATTGAGGACGTCAGACGGGAAATGGAGATGAGCGCGGTGAAGAAAGAGGCGTTCACTGCCGGGCATTTTTCTTTTTCCGGCAAGCTGCACTGATCGCTGCCTGACAATCTGCCGCGCCTGACGCTGTGGTTTCTGCTATACTGTATGCTTATCCACCAACGGATGGAGGTCATTTGAGCGATGACACTACCGCCGAAGATATCTACGCCGTTATTGGAACGGTTGTGGCGCGCCTTCTTAAGCCGGACCAGCACCTGACACTTCAGGACATTACCCATGCACTGCATCATCTTGGCGAAACGGCAAGCGAAGATGAACTGCGGCAGGCCTGTTTAAACGCCATCAGTATGCTTGTGAAGCAGATGCACTAAGCTTAATCTACTGCTCCGGCTTACTAACCTTTTCAGAACCCTTCATCATCCGGCGTTCTGCCGACCACGATTTCAAGCACGTTGCGCAGTACATCCAGTTTGACAATATCGGTGGTCATCTCAAGCTCTGAGATGAGATACAGGATGATGGTTTTGCTCGTCACTTTTTGGCCATGGATGACGATGTCGCGAATCACGGCATCCAGTGCCGCGGCTTCGGCTGCATAGCGCTCACCGCCGCTGCGAAAATGGTGAATAAGGGCCGCTTCAGCGCTGAATGAGTGTTCATTGGTTTGCATGTGTCGTTATCCGTAAACCGGGCGCTGCTGACAGCCCGGTGGTCGCCAAAAAAATCGGCCATCCTGAGATGGCCGTGTTATGCCGGGCGTCCTGCCACACTCCGGTTAATCACGAGATTGTATCGTCCCTGACATTAATGCTTTTTACCAGCTCTGGGTTGTGATATCCCGCCCAGAGCAGCCATCGGCTTTTCACGATTTCCCCGGGCTGCTGGCTGCATCTGCAGCTCCCTGATGGCGATCCTGATCGCCTCCAGACGGTCGGGGTTAAATTCCTCTGCGGCCATTGACCGCAGCCGGGCTGAAACGGTCGCCACATTGATTCGTTTATTATTATCGAGCAGCCTGACCACCGCCTCGCCCAGAACGATTTCGGTTAAACGTTCAATTTGACTTCTCTGCATGCCCACCCCCTGCGGGACTGTGCCCTTTCGGACAAGTGGCTGACCCTTCCCGGGTCATAAAGCGCATGCTGCAGGTACCACCGATTATCCCTTTTCGTATCAGCGTTCAAACAGCATGCCAATCAGCGTCTGGTAATGACGCTCTTCTTCATAATTTGCCGCGACCTCAAGGCGTCTCAGCAGTTTGGTGCAGATCGCCTTACGGTTGAGGTTTTTTCCTGCGCGCAGGATCTCAACGACAATCTGCCCCAGCGTTTCCTGCTGAGTAGGTGCTGTCGCTCTGCTGAAATAGCGGGCAATCTCACTGGCGCTGTCTGGAAATTTTGCAACATTCTGACGCATGATGAACCCCTCGAATGGTTAAAATACCGTCGCTTCTCTCTGTGCGTAAACTTATACAAAGAAATAAAACTTGTACAGCAATACTGTTTCTTTATTAGCTACGTTCTTGTGCAAAAAATGCTAACACCTTAATCTCAGGGGCTTACGTACTGAAATAACCGGCGTAATGGGTGGGTTCAGCGGCAGGAAATACGGTATTGGTTTGGACAACCCGCTGATTTCCTGACACGGGGAGAGGATTGTTGCTGTACAGACGATATCGTATCGGTTACTTTGCGCCCTACAAGATGATCGTGTGCTGCAGGTGGACAAATGAGAAACAACGGGCTGCCGCCTTGTCACAATACCGGACTAGCCGGTTACTTCAGTCAGGTCACCGATCCCCGCCAGATTGCGCTACTGGGACGCATCACCGTTGAAATTTTGCGTCAGGAACGTCGGCTGACGCGCACCGCGATCTGCCTCAAGCTTATCGGGCACATCAATGACACGGACGATGACGTCGAAGCGGAACAGGCACGTTCCCTGCTGGCGATGCTGTTTGGTCGCTGATCGTTTGATTCATCCGCTCACCTTCAGCGCGTTGCACATCCGTCGCTAAAGCCCGCATCCGTTGCCACATGCCGCGTTGCCGAAAATCGTTAATACGAGGTTTGATGGTGGTGAAGACGTCATCCCTGACAGTTTTCTCCGGCCGGTACACGCTAACGCGCGTCCGATGAGGTCATCTACGTTGTCGTCTTCCGGCCAGAGCCGGACTACGTCTTATGGCGTCAGTTCTTCTCGTCGTTCAGGCCTGCAAGCGTCTGCAGGTACGGCACATGGTTCGCGGCCTGCTCAGGCTCATCAAAGCTTCTGAGCCAGCCGATCGCCTCTGAAATCGCGGACAGACGTGTGTCGCTGCCGCCAGCGCGTTTCATGTGTCTGAGCTCGTCGATAAGCGTATTAACGCTGATCTTCTTTTTGCCCAAAGCCAGGCTCAGTGCCGCTTCGCCAATAATGACGTGCCCTTTCCCGTCGTGTTGAATAGACAAATTTACTTCCTCCATTTCACGTTGATGAGAACCTCACGTCACACTGTAGACCCTATTGAGCGAACCGGTGCAGGCAAGTTCTGAAATGAAGCCTGTAACAGGATTTATTTAACGAGCATGAAAAATGCCGCGGCGGGTGCCGCGACAAAGGTTTCTGTCGGCAGGCGCTGGCGCAACCTGCCTCAGCATGACGACGATTCAGCCTGATGACGCGGCTTGATCCGCAGGTTCACCAAAATGCTCGCGCATGTGGGATTCAATTTCTTCCAGTGATTTCCCCCGGGTTTCCGGCAACATCACCGCGATAAACACCAGGGAAGCTACGTTGATTGCGGCAAAGATAAAGAACGCCTTATTACCCACCAGCGACAGCAAAGGCGGAAACGCCAGCGCCACCACGGCGTTGCATATCCACTGAAACGCTACCGCTGAACCGGTTAATACCCCGCGAACTTTCATCGGAAATAACTCCGACATCAGCAGCCAGTAAACCGGGGAAATGCACATCTGCATAAAGAACAGGAACACCAGAATACACGCCAGCGCCAGCAGGCTTTGCGTCAGGCTTTGCGGCATGAGAACCAGCACCGCGCCCAGCGCCAGTTGCATCGCAATCACCACCGCCAGCCCGGTCATCAGCATCGGGCGCCGGCCGAAATGACTGATGGCTTTAATACCGGCAAAGGTGGCCAGTACCGATACCACCCCGTTGCCGATGGTAGCCGCAATCGAAGCACTGGTGCCCAGCCCGGTACTTTTCAGAATGACTGGCGTGTAATACATGAAGGCGTTGACGCCGGTAAACTGCGCGACGATGCCCATGCCGCAGCCCAGCAGCAGCAGACGCACAATCCATTTTTCTTTTAACAGTTCGCGCGCGGGTGGCCCCTGACGGGCTTCGCGGGCATTCTGCCGCATCTCTGCCATCTCTTTTTTAATCTCGCGCGGATTTTCCCGCAGTTTGCGCAGGATACGCAGCGCCTCATTAAAGCGCCCTTCCGCCACCATCCAGTGCGGTGAAGCCGGGACAAAAAAGGTGCCAATAAACAGCAGAATGCCGGGGATCATCGCCAGCGACAGCATATAGCGCCACATGCCCGGATCGTGCAGTAACAAACTCATGGCGGCGCTGACGACATAAGCCAGCAGTTGCCCTGACACAATCATCAGTTCGTTGCGGCTGACCAGTGGTGCCCGGCGCTTAGGCCCGGCAATTTCAGCGATAAAGACCGGAACCGTTGACGATCCGCCGCCCACCGCGAAACCCAGAATAAAGCGCATCACCACCATGATTTCCAGATTCGGCGCAACCGTGGTGCCTAACGCCCCGGCAATGAACAACAGGGCAAGGCTGCGTAACGTGATACGGCGACCAAAGCGGTCTGAGACATAACCGCTGATGAACGCGCCGAGCGCGGAGCCAAAGGTGAGCGCAGAGGTCACCAGCCCTTCAGTAAATGGCGTGAGATCGAGACCGCCCTGCGCGGCGGGCAGCGTCATGTAGGGCAGCGCGCCGGAAATAATGCCGGTGTCGTAGCCAAACGCCAGCGCGCCCATCGTGGCGACTAACACCACAAAAAACAGGCGCTGCTGAACAGTGAACGTCAGGCTGCCGCTATCATCGGATTGAGACTGCGAAGGATTTTGCTTGCTATCGTCCATGGGTGATTCAAGACCTGGTCAATGACGGGATAAAAAAGGAGGTTTGAGTATAGTCAGAAACGAGAAAGTGTGAGGCCGGTCACGATTTTTACCGGATGGCGACGGAATAAAAATCCCGCACCACCCTGACTGCTCAGCGCAGGTTTGCGCCGCAGCCGCGCCCTCGCACTACGCTCCCCCCTGGCTGGCCTGCTGCAATCCCGCTCCCGACAGGGGGAAAATTTTCTGCTAAGGTACGCTGGCTGGTTAATGAGAAACACGCTAAGGCGTAACGCAGAAAGGCAGTTCCGGCGACAGGTTGCTGAATTAACGTTCAGGACAACGGTGTCTTTTAAGGTTGAACGTGAAAAAAGAAACGGTTAAGAAAAATATCATTCTCGCGGCGCTGCAGCTGTTTCGGGAGCGCGGCTTCAACAATGTTTCAACCCGCGATCTGACCAATACGCTGGGCATATCCCGCAGCCACATCTACCACTATTTCAAAAACTGGGATGCGCTGAGGCTGGACTCGATTGCTTTCATGCTGGATGAGGACGTTGCCGCTTTCTCTGTAGAGAGTGAAAAGCGGGATGATTCACAGCATGACGCCTTTTTTCGTGCGCTGGTGGATTATCTCCTGCCAGACGGGCCGGCTTCTCACTGGTTGATCTACCTCGAGTTGTGGCCGCTGGCGGCAAGGGATACGCAATATGAGCAGCTGCTGCTCTCCAGCACGCAGACGTGGACAGCGATCATCCGTCAGGGCTTATCCGGCCAGGCATTTGGCCACCTCAGCGAAGCAGGTAAAGACGAGGTGGCGCGTAATCTTCACGCCCTGATTGACGGTTACTCAAGCGCGCTTATTCTTAACTACTCTGCGGATAAGCGGACACGTTTTTTTCTTGAGATAATGGCCGCCTTGCAGAAACTTTGTCGCTAGCGGGGATTTTTCCACATAGCCGCTTACCTTCCGGGCTTTAAATCATTAAACAGCCTGGCCATCTTGCTGCCGGCTGAGGTGTAGGCCGGATTGTTTTTCTCCGGCGCCATCCAGCTTTCATCCGCTTCCGGATGCGGTCCGCTCAGGAGCACCGTGCCTTTACCGTAAGTATATTTCGCCAGCGCGATATCACCGTTGGCATAGCGCGCCAGAGCGACGAAGCCGTGCGCGTCTTCGGCATTCAGGTAAGGACCATCCTGATAATAAAATTTTTCGGTTTTCCCCTGCCAGACAACATCGACAACGTAATCGCCCTCATCGGGTATGTTAGTCCCCTTGCGCATGACTTCAGAGTCCAGCGATGAGGGGATCAGCCCCAGCCAGTTTTCATCGGCCAGATACGCGCCCATGCACAATCCGAGAAAGCTTTTTCCATTGCGGACAAATTTGCGTATGGCCTCAGCTCCTTCGTCGCCCAGCGCAGCAAAGGCGCCGGGGATGTCCTGCCCGCCTCCGGGCTGGATATACACATCAAAGGTGGCGAGATTATCCTCCGTGACCTTTATTTTTTCCTGCTCTCCGACATACGCGATGTCCAGCGGCAGACCGCTCTGTTCCAGCGCTTTACGGACCATTTCGGAGCAGCCCGGACAGCCTGCACCGCCGCGATAGATAGCGACATGGGTGACGGCAGCACTGGCCATATTCGCGGTGGCTAACCCGCCGGCAAGCAGAATGGCAGCATACGTCAGAAGGTTCTTCATCAGATAACGCCAGAAACGGGAGGAGGCTCTCAGTAACATTGTTTTCACCATCAGCGGCAGGACCAGGCTCAAAATTAGAGCGACCGCTCAATTTAGGGCCAGCACGAAGACGCTGTCAACAGCCTGACAGCGCGAAAAATGCAAACCCCTGTTTTAATTAGTCTTTCACATGATCCCGTCAACGGCTTCCGTGATTGTGCAGGTTGCAGAAGGAGTGTCTGAACCTGACCGGCCGGGAATTATTCGATAAAACCGCTGGCAGACTGCCGTAACCGCCCGGTGATGGCGATCAGCCCTTCGATGTCTTCCGGCGTCAGCAAATCGAGGAAATTTCGCCGCACGCCCGCGGCATGTATCGGCCGCGCTGTAGCAAGCAGCTGGCTCCCTGCCTCTGTCATGCGGACTGAAATCCCTGCGCGAGTCGTGCGGCTGCGCTGTACCAGATCCCGGGCGGCCATACGTGAAAGCTGGTGCGATAGCCGCGACTTGTCCCATTCAAGGTATTCCAGCAGCTCACGCTGCAGCAGTACGCCCTGCGGACTGCGGTTGATTTCCATCAGGATCATGAAATCCGGACCGGACAACCCGGTCGCCTCATTGATCTCTCTGACAATGCGTCCGGTGATGATTTCAGCAAGCCGGCGATATCCGCGCCATGCCTGCCACTCTGCGTCTGAAATCTCTGTGCTGCCCATTATTTATCCCGTCGCGTAGTTGATGTGTCAACTTTGTGATTATACAGTATCCACTTTCACATTGGGGAAGAAAAGACATGTCGGACAAACTGACTATCGCTATCGTGGGCGGCGGCCCGGCAGGCCTCACGGCGGCCGTGATTCTTCAGCGCCACGGTTTTAACGTAACGGTGTTTGAGGATGAGCCGGCGGATGCTGCACGGAGTCAGGGCGGCTCGCTTGATTTGCATGCTGACAGCGGCCAGGCGGCGCTGCGCAGAGCGGGCCTGCTGGAGCAGTTCATCAGTATCGCCAGGCATGAGGATCAGGAAAGCCGGATGCTGAATTACCTTACCGGAGACATTGAGGTCGACAAATTCACGCCGGAAGGTGAAATGGATAAACCGGAAATCGATCGCGGCGAGTTGAAAAACTTGCTGCTGAGCGCCCTGTTACCACAGACCCTGCAGTGGGATCACAAACTGCATTACGTTGACGATGGCCAGCAAAAAGCGCACGGGCTGGTATTCAGAAACGGCAGGCGCTACGAAGCCGATATTGTGATTGGTGCTGACGGTGCCTGGTCGCGGGTCCGCCGTTATCTGACACCGGTACGTCCGGTTTATACCGGTATTACCTTTTTCGAAGGCTGGATAGATCACCCGTCCGACCAAATCAACGGCATTGCCGGCAACGGGACCGCGTTCAGCTTTGGCGGTGCGCAGACGCTGGTCACACAACGCAACGGCGGCGGGAGGATTTGCGTCTATGCGGCGATGAAGCGCGCCCCTGATGTCATCGATCAACACATAACCTCCTCCGGCCTCACCGCCTGGGTGCGCGACAGCTACCGCGACTGGGCCGCTTCCCTGCAATTGGTGGTTAACGCCACCGGTGACTATGTCAGGCGCCCGATTTACAGCCTGCCCGCCGATTTTGGCTGGGCACCACGGCCGGGCATCACCCTGATTGGCGATGCCGCTCACCTGATGCCGCCGGTTGGCGTGGGAGTCAACCTGGCGATGCTTGATGCTTCAGACCTGGCTCTGGCACTGTGCGAGGCCTCGCACCCGCAGAACGGACTGCGCTCTGCGGAGATCCTGATTATGGAACGCGCACGCGACATGATGCCTGATGCAATAGCGGGGTTTCAGAACTGGTTCGATGTGAAAGCCTGACACCAGTTTTACGTGACCCGCCACCCGCAGTTTACTGTTGCTTTTATTCCGCCTCTTTCTGTTTTTTGGCGGCCATGTGGTGGCCCACCGCGCAACCCGCTGCCGCACCGGCAACGCCATGATGAACCAGATGACCTGCCACACCGCCAGCGACGGCGCCTTTCAGGCACCCTTTTGCCTCTGCCTGGGCGCTAACGACTAAAAGAAGGCCTGCCGCTGCCAGGGCCGCAATCCACTGTTTTTTCATTGCCGTAAATCTCCATAAAGATACGTGTTATGTCAGTGCTGCTGAGCATAGCCTGGCAGCACTGACGGCGTGATATACAGGGGTTAAACGGCGAACTTTGTTACCTATGGTTACGCTTATGCAGCAACGGTCTGATCAGGACAAAATCAGTCAGGGCGCAAAACGCACCGGTATCTTTTCTTTCAGATACACAGGCCGCATAGGAAAGGTGTTGGCATCTATCGCCTGCTTTACCGCATCGATAGCGACGGCGCACAGATCAGCATCTCCGCCCTGCGCAGTGACGTTTGTCGGTGGCTGACCTAAGGGTTGCGTAATGACCAAATCACAGGTCTTACCGTGATATAAATTCGCGTCAAAAAACCGATACTGTATTGCGGTAACGGCCTGACAAAGCCACAGATGCGTATCTTTATTTGCTATTTGCGAGGAGGTTTGCGATTCGCACTCGCTTCTTATCTCGGAAGCGGTTGGAAACCTGAATGACTGCCTTGCTGTTTGTTTAGTATGGGACTGGCAGCCGACTAATAACATGACGGCGATAAATGAGAGTGTTTTTTTCATCATGGCTTCCATGCGGATCATTTATGCATTTATAGCATCCCGGACAGATTGCGGAAACCGTGCCTGCTATCGGGTTGCTTTCGCATTGGCAGCGAATACTCACAACCCAGCAACCGACCACATTATAGATGTGAGAATAAACAGCGTAACGTCTCAAGCCAATTCGCAGACCCCATCAAAGGTTGCGAAATAAGGCCAGCGTGTTTTGGGCAGCCTGACATGCAGGGATAGGTTTCTGTTGAAAGGTCGGGACGGCTGCAGAATAAATTCAGTAAAGATCTCTCTGCGCCCCCGACTCAATCCCCAATACGTAAGTGATTTACTGAGCGTCCTTAGTATGATTTTCTTCTTCACTCAGGTGTTAGGAAGATGTTCTCAACAATGATAAGTCCATTTCGTCATGTATGCGTTTTGCAATACTAATTATTGATTGTGCAAAACTGCCCTCTCCACGCTCAAGCAGCAATGCCCAGGCATCTGATTCCATATTCCAATTGCGTGGAACATTCATACCCGCATCAACATAGCACCACCAGGGCCACCATCCTTCACTTTCGATTTTTGCATCGATTTCAGGAAAAACATGCCTCATCGATTGAGCGATTGCAGGAAAATAATCATTATGCAACTTCTCGTGTGGCTCGATAGTTGAGCAGATCCCGTAAGCCAGATTACGGTAATCGCTGGTTTCAAACTCCCAGCATAATTTGAAGTCATCACCTTCTTTAAATAACACTGAGAACGTTGCGTATTTACTGCCTGTGCGTAACTCATCATTCATATCAACCCTGAACCCCAATGGCGATAGTTCCTGACGAAGATATACGATGAAATCTTTCCACAGGCGTTCTTTTACCTGACGCATATTCTGAGCAATTAAAAAAGCTGCGCTGAGATTTTGCGGTGAAGCGACCAGTTTTTCTGTGAGTTCATTTTGCAGTTCCATAGCTGTTTCTCCATTAATATCTTCGCGAATGAATTTTATCAGAGCGTCTACAAAGCATCGTACTGCTGGTGCTTCAATGTGCAATGCACAGCGCGAAAGCCAGTTTTCCAACTGGAAAAAAGTGATAGCTTTTACATGCTTGTTTATTTCGTCAGGTGACTGAGCGCGAAAAGTAAACTCATTTATTTCGTTGTTACAGAGGTATACTAAGGACCATCCACTGCCTCGTCGCTTCGCTTCCGCTGCTAACCAGTGAGCATAGTCATAAAGTTGATCTTTTTGGTCGACTGCCCAGGGTTTGTTTTCAATACCTGTTAACTCGTTTTGATCCGCGACCAATATGTCAATTCTACGACTATTAGAAATGGTGAATTCAGTTGAAGTCCGAGCCTTCATGTCAGCTTTGAGCGTTTCTGGCTTCTCAATTAATTGATAAAAACTCGTGAGAAATAGATCACCCTGAGCATGGCTTTCATCGGGGCTAAGAAGGAATGCCAAACATTTAGAAAGCGTATTTTCATTAATATTAAAAAAACGTAACAAACGAAAATCGGGAGCTATCTTACTGGCATAACGCTTCTTTGCTTGCTGATAGCCCTCTTGCATTAACACAGTGCTACGCAACAACTCTCGTATATCTCGCCACTCATCGTTCTTTTCCATTATTCAGTCCCTTGTGTGATAATTTAGCCTTTTCAAATACTTTAACTATGTAGCAAGCAATTACTGAAAAAAAATCTCCTGTTTTTGAAGTCAGTGTATTGTAATCTTTATCTATCTTTCAGCCAACATTCCTCGATAGTTTTAGCAATGATGTTGTTCATTTCCCCCTCTAAATTTAGGAGATTAAATGTCAGATATGCGGCACCCTACTGAAAGTAATAGATGGAGAAGTCAATATCTTCGTAAACATCCTTGTCAGGATTATCACGTATATGCGACATCGGACAAATTAAAATGTCACCGCGGTATCGGGTATTTGGCCTATCCCTGGTATCAGATACCACCTTCAGTTAGTAATATCGGATCATGCCCCTGAACCAGGGAGGAGCATATAGAAGTGTTATATTTTGATTTAAAAGGAAAAAGCAAAATAAAGAGGCTTTTAACAGGAGAAAATGGCACGCCCTACAGGATTCGAACCTGTGACCTACGGCTTAGAAGGCCGGTGCTCTATCCAGCTGAGCTAAGGGCGCATAGAAGATGCGTCGGATTATACGTCGGCACGCTGGCGCGTCAACGTTTTTGCCGCCAACGGACGGCAGAGTGACGAGGGAATGAACAATTCGCCTTAATGACGCTGGCGCCACTCGCTCAGCGAGACCAGATTACTCACCTCCGCGGATTCCCCTTCCAGTTCAATCCCCTGCGGCGTGAAGCGCGCATTATACTGCTCGCGTAACGCATGCAGCTCCTGGCTGTCCGGCTCCAGCTGGCGCAGAAAGCCCAGCGCCAGCAACAGCTGCTGACGTGAAATCAGAGCGGAGAACCCCGCCTTCGTCAGAATGTGATGCCAGCGCTGCGCGTTCTCATCGCTGCCATCAACAATCAGCACCTGCCAGATCAGCAGCACCGCCGCGCCATTATTGAGGTGCGCTTCGTTGTCGCCGCGAATGTAATCGGTGAACTCGTTTGCCGCCTCTTTGCCCATCTGCGCAAGCAGCGATTCAACATGCACCGGCGGCAGCTGCAGCCGCTTGCTGAGCGCCTGCGCGGCGTGGCGCGAACCGGCGGTCAGCAACTGAAATCCCACAACAAACACTATCGCCAGCGTGGCGAGCATCAACCAAATCATCACGTGTTCCACATCGTTGCCTGGCGGGCATAATACGCGCTAAGCCTGGCGCGCGCCACGGCGAAAAATCGGGAAACCGGTCGCGTAAACGAATCTGTGACTGACAGCCGCACGCGCTTCTGACAGAATAGGCGCCATCCCCGATTTAACTCTCTACAGATGGATTTCCTCTCTGATGGCAGCAAAAATTATTGACGGTAAAACGATTGCGCAGCAGGTGCGCCTTGAGGTTGCCGAAAAAGTGCAGCAGCGTCTCGCTGCCGGTAAACGCGCCCCTGGCCTGGCCGTGGTGCTGGTCGGCGAAAACCCGGCATCGCAGATCTATGTCGCTAACAAACGCCGCGCCTGCGAAGAGGTCGGTTTTGTCTCGCGCGCTTATAACCTGCCCGCCAGCACCAGCGAAGCTGAACTGCTGGAGGTGATCGATGAGCTGAACAATGACGACGCTATCGATGGCATTCTGGTGCAGCTGCCGCTGCCGGCCGGGATCGATAATGTCAAAGTGCTGGAGCGCATCACGCCGGATAAAGACGTTGATGGCTTCCATCCTTATAACGTCGGTCGTTTGTGCCAGCGCGCCCCTAAGCTGCGTCCGTGTACGCCACGCGGCATCGTGACGCTGCTGGAGCGCTATAACATCGATACCTACGGCCTGAACGCCGTGGTGGTTGGCGCATCGAATATCGTTGGTCGCCCGATGAGCATGGAGCTGCTGCTGGCCGGCTGCACCACCACCGTCACGCACCGTTTTACCAAAGATCTGCGCCATCACGTTGAGCATGCCGACCTGCTGGTAGTGGCGGTCGGTAAGCCGGGCTTTATCCCGGGCGACTGGATCAAACCAGGTGCGATTGTGATTGATGTCGGTATTAACCGGCTGGAAAGTGGCAAAGTGGTCGGTGATGTGGATTTTGCGTCAGCCTCTGAGCGCGCGGCTTACATCACGCCTGTACCGGGCGGCGTTGGCCCGATGACGGTCGCCACGCTGATTGAGAACACGCTGCTGGCGTGCGAGCAATATCACGATGTGGAGCAGGCATAATGGCGAGTTTTTCACTGGGTAAACATGCGCACGTTGATTTGTGCGATCTGCTGAAGCTGGAAGGCTGGGTGGAGAGCGGCGCGCAGGCCAAAGCGGTGATCGACGAAGGCGAAGTGCGCGTTGATGGTGCCATCGAGACGCGTAAGCGCTGCAAGATTTTTCCCGGTCAGACGGTTGAGTTTGCCGGTCAGCGCGTAACGGTTGTGGCCTGATTTTACCAGGCAAATCCGGACCTGTAGCGGCGCAATTTATTGCGCAATGAATTGCGCCGCTACGATAAGTGCATCAGGTTAATTACCCATAACCAGTGGGTTAAAGTTAGCCGTATAAAAAAGGGCGAACCGCAGTTCGCCCTTTTTATTATTTACGGCGCCAGCTTGACCCCTGCGGGCCATCTTCCACAATAACTCCCAGCTCATTCAGCTTGTCACGCGCAATATCTGCCTGCGCCCAGTCTTTTGCAGCACGCGCATCGGCGCGGGTTTTCACCCAGTGTTCAATCTCCGCCACTTCATCGGCATTCACCTGTGCGCCACTCTGCAGGAACTGCTCCGGATCCTGCTGCAGAATGCCCAGTACATCGGCCAGCTGACGCAGTTTTGCGGCCAGCGCATCGGCGGCGGCTTTATCTTCACCCTTCAGGCGATTGACTTCACGCGCCATATCGAAGAGCACCGAGTAAGCTTCC
This sequence comes from Pantoea sp. B_9, assembly GCF_008632015.1. NCBI lineage: Bacteria > Pseudomonadati > Pseudomonadota > Gammaproteobacteria > Enterobacterales > Erwiniaceae > Pantoea > Pantoea sp. B_9. The sequence continues at coordinate 1,172,404 of NZ_VWVL01000001.1, forward strand.
GGCGTGTTGAAATCATCGTCCATGGCGGTACGGAAGCGGGCTTCAAACGCCTCACCGCCAGCCGGCGTTGCGCTGGCATCGGTATGGCGCAGCGCGGTGTAAAGACGCTCCAGCGCCGCACGTGCCTGATTCAGGTTATCTTCGCCATAGTTGAGCTGGCTGCGATAGTGGCCGGACATCAGGAAGTAGCGCACGGTTTCCGCATCGTAGTGCTGCAGCACATCGCGCACGGTAAAGAAGTTGCCGAGCGATTTTGACATCTTTTCCCGGTCAACCATCACCATGCCGGAGTGCATCCAGTAGTTCACGTACGGGCCATCGTGTGCACAGGTCGACTGCGCCACTTCGTTCTCATGGTGCGGGAACATCAGGTCTGAACCGCCGCCGTGGATGTCGAAATGGGTGCCAAGCTGTTTGCAGTTCATCGCCGAGCACTCAATGTGCCAGCCCGGACGGCCATTGCCCCACGGTGAGTTCCACGCCGGCTCATCGGCTTTGGACATTTTCCACAGCACAAAGTCCATCGGGTTGCGCTTCACTTCCGCCACTTCCACGCGCGCGCCGGCCTGCAGCTGTTCGAGATCCTGACGCGACAGCGCGCCGTAATCTTTATCGCTCAGCACATCAAACATCACGTCGCCGTTATCCGCCACGTAGGCATGACCGCGATCGATCAGTTTGCCGACCAGTTCGATGATCTCCGCGATGTGGCGCGTGGCGCGCGGCTCGAGATCCGGCGGCAGAATACCCAGCGCGGCAAAATCTTTGTGCATTTCGGCGATCATCCGGTTGGTCAGCGTTTCAATGCTTTCCCCGTTTTCGTTGGCACGTTTAATGATCTTGTCATCGATATCGGTGATATTACGCACGTATTTCAGCTTATAGCCCACGTAACGCAGGTAACGCGCGACCACGTCGAATGCCACAAAGGTACGCCCATGGCCGATATGACAGAGGTCGTAAACCGTGATTCCACACACGTACATACCGATTTCACCGGCATGAATGGGTTTAAATTCCTCTTTCTGGCGACTCAGGGTGTTATAGATCTTTAGCATTGAACGATTCCGTTGTTTACGTGTGCGGGATACGCCTTCTTGATGTAGCCGGTTATTGTGCCGTATTTTTCCGACTTGTGCATCGCTCGCTTCGCAACTGCCGTTGCCTTACTGACGCGTTATTGGAAATTGTGATATAAGAGGCGTCTACAAAAATGCCCCGCCGCCTTGCCGGTGCGGCAGTTGATACTGACGACAACCTCCACAGGACGAATATAATGGTCACTTTCCAGACGAACCATGGCGATATCGTAATCAAAACCTTCGATGACAAAGCGCCGGCTACCGTACAGAACTTCCTGGACTACTGCCGTGAAGGTTTCTACGACAACACCATTTTTCACCGCGTGATCAACGGTTTCATGATTCAGGGCGGCGGTTTCGAGCCGGGCATGAAGCAGAAAGCCACCAAAGCAGACATCCGCAACGAAGCCAACAACGGCCTGAAAAACACCAAAGGCACGCTGGCGATGGCGCGTACTCAGGCACCTCACTCGGCTACCGCACAGTTCTTCATCAACGTTGCCGATAACGACTTCCTGAACTTCCGTGACGAAAGCCTGCAGGGCTGGGGTTACTGCGTGTTTGCCGAAGTGGTTGAAGGCATGGACGTGGTCGAAAAAATCAAAGCAGTGAAAACCGGCCGCAGCGGCATGCACCAGGACGTGCCAGTTGATGACGTGATCATCCAGAAAGTGACCGTCAGCGAGTAATGTCGCGCACGCTGTTTATCGCAGATTTACATCTGTGTCAGGAAGAACCGGCAATCACTGCCGGTTTTCTGCATTTTTTGCAGCGGGAAGCGCAGCAGTGTGATGCGCTTTACATCCTTGGCGATCTGTTTGAAGCCTGGATTGGCGATGACGATCCTAATCCGCTGCATCAGCAGATCGCCGACGCCCTGCGTGCCCTGCCGGTACCCAAATTCTTCATTCACGGCAATCGCGACTTCCTGTTAGGTCAACAGTTTGCCCGCGCCAGCGGCATGACGCTGCTGCCCGAAGAGCAGGTGCTGGAGCGCTATGGTCAGCGCGTGCTGATGATGCACGGCGACACGCTGTGTACTGACGATCACGGTTATCAGCGTTTTCGCGCCAAAGTGCATCAGCGCTGGCTGCAGCGGCTGTTTCTCGCGCTGCCGTTGCGTCTGCGCATGCGTATTGCTGCGCGGATGCGGGCCGACAGCCAGCAGGCCAACCAGCACAAGTCACTGAGCATCATGGACGTCAACCCGCAGGCAGTAGCCGCGGCGATGACGCGCCAGCAGGTGTCGATCCTGATTCACGGCCACACCCATCGCCCGGCGATTCATCAGTTCGAGCTCGCCGGCACGCCAGCGCAACGCGCGGTGCTGGGCGCGTGGCATGAGCGCGGATCAATGATTCAGCTGGACGCACAGGGCGTGCAGTTGATCGAATTTCCTTTCTGATTGTTTGCGGCGGAAATGCCGGTTTTCCGCCCACGCAACCGTTTTCCTTGCCGCTGTCTCGTGCTATTCTCTGTGCCCTTCTTTACCTGCCCGCCCGGCCAGGTTCGTTTGATTATTCACAGGAGTTGACCGCATGTCATCCAACGCCGCCCCGGCCCGTATCGCCATCGTCATGGGTTCCAAAAGTGACTGGGCTACCATGCAGTTCGCCGAGGAAATCCTTAACAGCCTGGATGTCCCGTTCCACGTTGAAGTGGTCTCTGCGCACCGTACGCCAGATAAGCTGTTCAGCTTTGCAGAGCGCGCAGCCGACAACGGTTTTCAGGTGATCATCGCCGGTGCCGGCGGTGCGGCGCACCTGCCAGGCATGCTGGCGGCGAAAACCCTGCTGCCGGTGCTGGGCGTACCGGTACAGAGTGCAGCGCTGAGCGGCGTGGACAGCCTCTACTCCATCGTGCAGATGCCGCGCGGTATTCCGGTCGGTACGCTGGCCATCGGTAAAGCCGGTGCCGCCAACGCCGCACTGCTGGCGGCGCAGATCCTGGCGATTCACGATCGCGATCTGGCTGCACGCCTGGCCGCCTGGCGTCAGAGCCAGACCGATGAGGTGCTGAATAATCCGGATCCGCGGGAGGACGCATGAAGCCAGTTTGCGTACTCGGCAACGGTCAGCTGGGCCGCATGCTGCGCCAGGCCGGCGAACCGCTGGGCATCGCCGTGTATCCGGTCGGGCTGGACGCGGAGCCGTCGGCACTGCCGATCGCGCAAAGCGTGATCACCGCGGAAATCGAGCGCTGGCCGGAAACCGCGCTGACGCGCGAGCTGGCTAACCATCCGGCGTTTGTCAATCGCGATATTTTTCCGCGCCTCGCCGATCGCCTGACGCAAAAGCAGCTGCTCGATCAGCTCAACCTGGCAACCGCGCCGTGGCAGTTGCTGGCCGATAAAAGCGAGTGGACGGCGGTGTTTAGCACGCTGGGCGAGCTGGCGATCGTCAAGCGCCGCACCGGCGGCTACGACGGCCGCGGCCAGTGGCGCCTGCGCGCCGACGAAACCGCAACGCTGCCGGATGAGTGCTACGGCGAGTGCATCGTTGAGCAGGGTATTAACTTCAGCGGTGAAGTCTCACTGGTGGGCGCGCGCGGGCACGATGGCCGCACGGTGTTTTATCCGCTGACGCACAACCTGCATCAGGACGGCATTCTGCGTACCAGCGTTGCCTTCCCGCAGGCTGATGCCGCGCAACAGCAGCAGGCAGAAGCGATGCTGAGCGCGATCATGCATGAGCTGAAGTACGTGGGCGTGATGGCGATGGAGTGTTTCGTCACACCGCAGGGCTTGCTGATCAATGAGCTGGCACCGCGCGTGCACAACAGTGGCCACTGGACACAGAATGGCGCCTCAATCAGCCAGTTTGAACTGCACCTGCGTGCGGTGCTCGGTCTGCCGCTGCCGCAGCCGGTGGTGTTTGCGCCGTCGGTGATGGTCAACCTGATTGGCACCGACCTCAATACCGACTGGCTGCAGCAGCCGCTGGTGCATCTGCACTGGTACGACAAAGAAGTCCGCGCCGGACGCAAGGTCGGCCACCTGAATCTGACCGACAGCGATCCGGCACGCCTCACCGCCGCACTCAATGCGCTGGTACCGCTGCTGCCTGACGCCTATGCGAGCGGCATTGCGTGGGCCGTGGCGAAGCTGTAGTTCTGCGGTGTTCCCCTCACCCTTGCCCTCTCCCACAGGGAGAGGGGATTATACGGTGCGATTTTTCCGTTTGACGCTCACCTGAACGTCCTGAAGTGCAGAATCACGCATACAGGCTCGATCGGCCCCCTCTCCCGTGGGAGAGGGCTGGGGTGAGGGCATCAGGCAGCGTCAAACCGCCTGAACAGCGCTTTCCCCTTCAGTAAGCGGACACCCAGCCAGCCGCCGCACAGCGACAGCAGCGCCGCACCGCACAGCGGCAGCGCCAGCCACAGCGTCCAGTCCGGCTGCCACGGGAAATCAAAAATCTTGCGCTGAAGTCCCCACAGTGCCGCTTCCGCCCCCAGCGCCGCCGCGATACCCGCCACCACGCCAAGCAGCGCAAACTCACACCATAGCGTGCCGCGCAGCAGGCGCTGGCTGGCACCGAGCGTGCGATACACCACCAGCTCCTGCCGGCGCTGGCGCATGCCGACCTGGATCTGCGCCAGCAGCAGCAACACACCGCAAACCGTCACCAGGATCACCATGATCTCCAGCGCCTGGCTCACCTGCGCCAGCACCTGTCCAATCTGCTTCAGCATGCTGCCGACATCCAGCAGGCTCAGCGTCGGGAACGCGCGGTTGAGCTGCGCCAGCAGCGCGGGATCGTTCGCCATGCGGAAGCTGGTCAGCCAGGTTTGTGGCTGCTGATCGAGCGCCCCCGGCGGGAAGATAAAGAAGAAGTTTGGCCGCAGGCTCTCCCAGTCGACCTTGCGCAGACTGGTGATCGTCGCACTGAACTGCTGCGTATCGCCGCTAAATGTCAGCCTGTCGCCGAGCCTGACGCCCAGACGATCGGCCAGCTCGACCTCCATCGAGACTTCACCGGCTTTCGGCGGCCAGCTGCCGGCCACCAGCGGATTGTGATCCGGACGCTCCGCCTGCCACGTCAGATTAAGCTCGCGATTCAGCGCGTTATCCAGGTTGGGATCGGCTGGCTTGCCGTTCAGCTCAGTGAGCCTTGCCCGCACGATCGGATAGAAGGTTCCGGCGTTAACCTGGTGCTGCCGCAGGAACTCGTCTACCTGCGGCACCTGCTGCTGGGTCAGATTGAGCAGAAAATAGTTGGGCGCATCCGCCGGTAATTGCTGCTGCCAGCGATCGAGCAGATCGCCGCGCATCACCAGCAATAACGCCAGCAGCATAAAGGAGAGCGAAAATGCCGCCAGCTGGCTGAGCGTCATGGCTGGCTGACGCAGCAGACGGTTGATCGCCAGGCGCAGCGCCAGATTACGCACCACCAGTCTGCGCAGCAGCAGGAGCGTGCCCCAGCCGAGCAGCGCCAGCAGCAGTGCCAGCATCACCACGCCAGCCAGCAGCGCCCACAGCATTTTGCTGCCGCCCATCAGCAGCGCAAGGAGCGCTACCACCACCAGCGCCATCACCGGCAGATAAATACGCAGCGGCCACAGCGAGGCTACCGCATCACGACGCAGCACGCGCAGCGGCTGTGTGGCCATCAGCAGACGGTACGGACGCAACCCGACCAGCAGCGAGATCACCACCAGCGCACCAATCGCCCACAGCCACGGCCAGACGCTGGCAGCCGGTAAAGCGGCGGGCAGCACCGGTTTGAGCATCAGCAGCAGCGCGACTTCAATGCCCTGCCCCAGCGCACTGCCGGCGATGGCCGCCAGCAGCAGCACGGCCAGCCACTGACCGATAATCAGCCGCTGCAGCGATTTACGCGTGGCGCCCAGCGTTTTCAGCACCGCCACCAAATCGTAACGGCTGCGGCAGTAATGACTCATGGCGACCGCCACTGCGGCAATCGCCAGCAGCAGGGTTAACAGCGCCGAGAGCAACAGAAACTGCTGCGCACGCTGCATTGAGCGGCCCAGCGCATCCTCGGAATTTTCCACGCTGATCCAGCGCTCGCCGGCCTGCAACTGCGGCTGAATCCAGCGATCATAGCGCGCCAGCGGTGCCGCCTCGCCGGAAAACTTATAGCGCCAGCTCAGACGGCTACCAGGCTGGATCGCGCCGGTTTTCTCCACGTCAGCAAGGTTCATCAGCAAACGCGGTGCCGTCTGAAACGGATTGAATCCGCCGTCCGGCTCCTGAATCACTTCGCCGGCAATGCGCAGCGTGGTATCGCCCACGTCAATGCGGTCACCGACCTTCAGGTTAAGCAGCGCCAGCAGACGCGGCGCGGCCAGCACCGTTCCGGCCACCGGACGCAGGCCGGGCGGATCCGTCTGCAGGGTGCCGAACATCGGGTAGGCATCATCGACCGCTTTGACATCGGCCAGCTGCGGTGTCTCCTGCGCAAAGGTCATGGTCATAAAGCTGAGCTGCCGGCTGACCGCCAGCCCCTCTTCGCGCGCTTTGTCCAGCCACGCATCCGGTGCCGGTTTACTGCTGCGCAGCGTGCGGTCGCCGGCCATAAAGTCACGGCTCTGCTGGCTCAGCCCTTTCTCCATGCGATCGCTAATGGAGCCCAGCGCCAGCACGCAGGCCACCGCCAGCGTCAGCGCCAGCCAGACAATCAGCAGCGAGGGTGAACGCCACTCGCGCCAGAACCAGCGCCAGATCATGCTTCCTCCCACAGCTTGCCGTCGCGCAGCCGCAGGCGACGATCGCAGCGTGCCGCCAGCTGCTCATCGTGCGTCACCAGAATCAGCGTGGTAGCGAAATCGCGATTGAGTGAAAACAGCAGATCGGCGATGCGATCGCCGGTTTTGCGATCAAGGTTACCGGTCGGCTCATCGGCAAACAGCAGGCCGGGACGGCCGCTGAAGGCGCGCGCCAGCGCCACGCGCTGCTGTTCGCCGCCGGAGAGCTGGGCTGGCAGATGGTGCAGACGATCTTTTAGTCCGAGCTGCGTCAGTAATTCAGTGGCCTGCGCGCGACTGTCGCGATCGCTGTCTCCGCGCAGCAGTGCAGGAAGCTGCACGTTCTCCAGCGCGTTGAGCGTGGGCACCAGCATAAAGGACTGAAACACAAAGCCGACCTCACGCGCGCGCAGCGCGGCGCGCTGCTCTTCGTTCATCTGATGAAGCGGCTGGCCCAGCAGATGCACTTCGCCGCTGCTGCCATCATCCAGTCCGGCGAGAATCCCCAGCAGGGTGGATTTCCCGGATCCCGACTCGCCGATCAGCGCCAGCGTCTCGGCTGGTTTGACAACCAGCTCAACTCCGGTAAGGATGGTCAGCTGATGCTCTCCCTGACCGACGGACTTAGTAAGATGATGAACTGCAACAATGTTTTCCGCTGGCATTATTCCTTCCTGTTGTTATTGCTGCTGCTGGTATCGCGCATCGCCGCCGCCGATACCCTGCTGATTCTCGGCGATAGCCTGAGTGCCGGCTATCGCATGTCCGCCACCGCCGCCTGGCCGAGCCTGCTCGACAAAACCTGGCAACAGCAGCCCAAAGTGGTTAACGCCAGCATCAGCGGTGATACCGCCGGTCAGGGGCTGGCGCGGTTGCCGGGCCTATTAAAACAGCATCAGCCGCAGTGGGTGTTAATCGAATTGGGCGGTAACGATGGGCTGCGCGGCTTCCCGCCGCAAAACATCGCGCAGGATCTGAGTAAAATTATCGATCAGGTCAAAGCCGCTAACGCTCAGCCGCTGCTGATGCAAATTCGTCTGCCGGCTAATTATGGCCGACGCTACACCGACGCGTTCAGCGCGCTCTATCCGCGCCTCGCGCAGCAGTATCATATTCCGCTGGTACCGTTCTTTATGGAGCAGGTTTATCTGAAGCCGGAGTGGATGCAGCAGGACGGTATTCACCCCAATCCGGATGCACAGCCGTTCATCGCCAACCTGATGGCTGAGCAACTGGCTCCGCTAGTTAAGCATGATTAACGCCGCGATGAGCCCAATGACAGGTAAAGATATGCAAAAGTCCGTATTAATTACCGGCTGCTCCAGCGGCATCGGTCTGGTGGCGGCCAACGATCTGCTGGCGCGCGGCTATCGCGTGCTGGCCGCCTGTCGCCGCGCCGACGATGTGGCGCGCATGGATGAGCTCGGCTTCACCGGCATCCTGCTGGATCTTGACGATCCGGCCAGCGTGGATGCCGCCGCGGATCGCGCGCTGGCCCTCACCGACCACTGCCTGCACGGGCTGTTCAATAACGGCGGCTTCGGCCAGTACGGTCCGCTGACCAGCGTGTCGCGTCAGCAGCTGGAGCAGCAATTCTCCACCAACTTTTTTGGCACCCACCAGCTGACGCTGCGCCTGTTACCGGCGCTGCAAAATAGCGGCGACGGGCGGATTATCAACACCAGCTCGGTGCTCGGCCTGATTTCCACGCCGGGCCGCGGCGCTTATGCCGCCAGTAAATGGGCGCTGGAGGCGTGGAGCGATGCGCTGCGCATGGAAGTGCGCCACAGCGGCGTGCGCGTCAGCCTGATTGAGCCAGGCCCGATTACCACCCGGTTTACTGAAAACGTGCAGCAGGGCGAACGCGACAAGCCCGTGCGCAACCCCGGCATCGCCGCACGCTTTAGCCTGCCGCCGGAGGCGATTCTGCCGAAACTGCGGCATGCGCTGGAGAGTAAACATCCGCGCCTGCGCTATCCGGTGACGCTGGTCGCCTGGGCGATGAGTCTGCTCAAACGACTGCTGCCGGGCTGGATGCTGGATCGCATTTTACGCAGTAACTAAACTGCAAGCCGGAATTGAACTTGAAGCCGGGGCGTTTGCCCCCATATCCTCAACACACTTTCTGCCAAGAGACGTATTCATGTCACACGCTTTGATTATCGACATCAACGAATCCAACCTGCAGCAGACGCTGGAGCAATCAATGCAGCTGCCGGTACTGTTCTACTTCTGGTCGGAGCGCAGCCAGCACTGCCAGCAGCTGACGCCGGTGCTGGAGCGTCTGGCACAGGAGTACGCCGGCCAGTTTATTCTGGCGAAGCTGGATTGCGATAAAGAGCAGCTGGTGGCATCGCAGTTTGGTCTGCGCTCTCTGCCGACCGTCTACCTGTTCCAGAACGGCCAGCCGGTCGACGGCTTCCAGGGCCCGCAGCCGGAAGAGGCGATTCGCGCGCTGCTGGAGAAAGTCCTGCCGCGTGAAGAGGAGTTAAAGGCGCAGCAGGCGATGCAGCTAATGCAGGAAGGCAAGCCGCTGGATGCGCTACCGCTGCTGAAAGACGCCTGGCAGCTGAGCAACCAGAACAGTGAAATCGGTTTTCTGCTGGCAGAAGTCCTGATCACCCTGAACCGCAGCGAAGAAGCCGAAGCGGTGCTGGCTGTGGTACCGTTGCAGGATCAGGATACGCGTTATCAGAGCCTGATTTCGCAAATCGACCTGCTAAAACAGGCCGCCGACACGCCGGAGATCCAGCAGCTGCAGGAGCAGATGGCAAGCGAACCGGACAACGCCGGTCTGGCTGCTAAACTTGCGTTACAGCTGCATCAGGTGGGCCGCAATGAAGAAGCGCTGGAGCTGTTGTTAGGTTTTCTGAAGCGCGATCTCAGCGCCGGTGACGGCGAAGTGCGCAAAATGTTCCAGGAGATTCTGGCGGCCCTCGGCACCGGCGATGCCCTCGCCTCGCGCTATCGTCGCCAGCTCTACTCGCTGCTGTACTGACCGGTACCGCGCGGTAAACGGGCCGAAGCGACTCGGCCCGACAATCTGACAGCCAGGAGGTTATATGTTAACAGTGATTCCCGTCATCATCGTGCTCGCGCTGGTTACCGTGTGGGCCGGTGTCAAAATTGTGCCACAGGGCTACCAGTGGACGGTGGAGCGCTTTGGCCGCTACACCAAAACCTTACCGCCCGGTCTGAATTTAGTCGTGCCGTTCATGGATCGTATTGGTCGCCGGATTAATATGATGGAGCAGGTCCTCGATATTCCGTCACAGGAGATCATCTCCAAAGATAACGCCAACGTCACCATTGATGCAGTGTGCTTTATTCAGGTGGTGGATTCGGCGCGCGCCGCTTATGAAGTCAGCAATCTTGAGCTGGCCATCATCAACCTCACCATGACCAATATCCGCACCGTGCTCGGCGGCATGGAGCTGGATGAGATGCTGTCGCAGCGCGATAACATTAATACCCGCCTGCTGCACATTGTGGATGAAGCGACCAATCCGTGGGGGGTAAAAATCACCCGTATTGAAATCCGCGACGTGCGCCCGCCGCAGGAACTGATAGCGGCCATGAACGCGCAGATGAAGGCTGAGCGTACCAAACGCGCCGATATCCTCGCCGCCGAAGGCGTACGCCAGGCGGCCATCCTGCGCGCCGAGGGCGATAAGCAGTCGCAAATCCTTAAAGCGGAAGGCGAACGTACCTCCGCCTTTTTGCAGGCGGAAGCGCGCGAGCGTCAGGCCGAAGCCGAGGCCAACGCCACGCGGATGGTGTCAGAAGCCATCTCTGCCGGGGATATCCAGGCGATTAATTACTTTGTGGCGCAGAAATACACCGATGCCCTGCAAAAAATTGGCGAAGCGAATAATAGCAAAGTGGTGATGATGCCGCTCGACGCCAGCAGCCTGCTCGGCTCGGTGGCCGGTATCAGCGAGCTGCTGAAAGAGAGCCGTCAGGAGCGCAAACCGTGATGCTGATGGAGCTGATTGCGCATCCGCACTGGTTCTGGCTCACGCTGGGCGGTTTACTGCTGGCAGCGGAGATGCTCGGCACCAGCGGTTACCTGCTGTGGAGCGGCGTGGCGGCGGTGCTGGTCGGGATCATTGAGTGGCTGTTTCCGTTCTCGTGGACCAGCCAGGGCATGTTGTTCGCCGCCCTGACGCTGCTGTGCGTGTTTTTCTGGTATCGCTGGATGCGCTTTCGCGAAAGTGCGCAGCAGCCCAATACACTCAATCAGCGCGGCAGCCAGCTGATTGGCCAGCACCTGACGTTAGACAGTGCGCTAAAAGACGGCGTCGGTCATGTGCGCATTGGTGACAGCAGCTGGCGCGTGCAGGCGCAGGAAGATTTGCCAGCGGGCACGCCGGTGATCGTGACCGGCGTGTCAGGCATCACGCTGCTGATTCAGCCGCGTTTGCCGCCCTCCTGATGACCGCAGCCCGCCAGGTGATTGATGATGGGACATTCGGCACCGTCATCGCCCGGGCAGGCTGCAGCCAGTTCCAGCAGACGCGCGCGCATCGCGTGCAGCTCTTCAATATGCGCCGCGATCTCATCCGCCTTCTGCAGGGTACGCGCTTTGACATCGGCACTGTGGCGCGCCGGATTATTAAACAGTGCGACCAGTTCGCGGCACTCCTCGAGCGTGAAGCCCACCTGCCGCGCCTGGCGCAGAAAATTGAGCTCATCCAGATGGTGCGCGGCGTAACTGCGATAGCCATTGTCACTGCGTAACGGCGGTGTAACCACCCCTTTCTGTTCGTAAAAACGAATCGCTTTGCTGGTCAGCCCGGTTTTTTTTGCTACATCGCTGATGTTCATCTCTGCCCCTTGACCTTCCCCTGAATGGAAGGTTTAGGCTTTATAACTAATGCAAATCTTGCAGCGAGTCAAACCTGATAAACGAGGAGTTGATGATGTCACACACACAATTACTGGCTCTGGACGGCTTGTCCTGTGGCCACTGTGTTAAACGCGTTAAAGAGGCGCTGGAGCAGCGCAGCGATGTGGAACAGGCCGAGGTAACGCAGCAGGAAGCGCGCGTCACCGGCGCAGCCAGCGCCAGCGATCTGATTGCCACCGTTGAGCAGGCTGGTTATCACGCCACGCTGAAAAATGAGGCGTCCAGCCCAAAGCCTGATCCGTTGCCAGCTCAGGAGCCGCAGCCGGAGGCGCTGACAACGGAGTCGCAGCCGGCAGAAGAGAATCTTGCGGTGCACCATCTGCTGATAGGCGGGATGAGCTGCGCCAGCTGTGTCAGCCGCGTCGAGCAGGCGTTACAGAAAGTGCCCGGCGTGAGCCAGGCGCGCGTCAATCTGGGTGAGCGCAGCGCGCTGGTGCTGGGCGATGCCGTACCCTCAGCGCTGGCCAGCGCCGTAGACGAGGCGGGTTATTCTGCGGAAGTGATCGAAGATGAACAAACCCGGCGCGAGCGCCAGCAGGTCAGCGCACAGCAGGCGATGCGCCGCTTTAGCTGGCAGGCGGCGCTGGCGCTGATCGTCGGCGTGCCGATGATGGTCTGGGGCATGCTCGGCGATCACATGATGCTAAACGACAGCAACCAGACGCTCTGGCGCGTGCTCGGTGCCGTCACGCTGGCGGTGATGGCGCTTGCCGGCGGCCACTTCTATCGCAGCGCGTGGCGCAGCCTGCGTCATGCTACCGCCACCATGGACACGCTGGTGGCGCTCGGTACTGGTGCGGCCTGGATCTACTCGATGAGCGTCGCGCTATGGCCGGCATTTTTCCCGCCGCAGGCGCGCCATCTTTATTTTGAAGCCAGCGTGATGATCATCGGCCTGATTAACCTCGGCCATGCGCTGGAACAGCGCGCGCGCCAGCGCGCCTCACAGGCGCTGGAGCGGCTGCTGGATTTAACCCCGGCGCAGGCCTGCGTGATCACCGCCGAAGGGGAAAAGCCGCTGCCGCTGAGCGAAATCGAACCGGGCATGACGCTGAAGCTGGTGACCGGCGATCGCGTACCGGTGGACGGCGAAGTCAGCCGCGGCGAAGCCTGGCTTGACGAAGCAATGCTCACCGGCGAAGCGCTGCCGCAGTCGCGCCGTCCTGGCGATAAGATTTATGCCGGGACGCTGGTGCAGGACGGATCGCTACAGTTCACCGCCCGCGCCACCGGCAGCCATACCACGCTGGCCCGTATTATCAATCTGGTGCGTCAGGCGCAGAGCAGCAAGCCGGAAATGGGCCGGCTGGCCGATCGCATCTCGGCGGTGTTTGTGCCGGTGGTGGTGGCGATTGCCCTGCTCAGCGGAGCGGTCTGGTATGTTGTCGGACCGCAGCCGCAGCTGGCCTATACGCTGGTGATTGTCACCACGGTGCTGATTATCGCCTGTCCGTGTGCGCTGGGCTTAGCCACGCCGATGTCGGTGATCGCGGGCGTCGGCCGCGCTGCCGAGCTGGGCGTGCTGGTGCGCGATGCCGATGCGCTGCAGCGGGCCAGTGAAGTCGACACCATTGTTTTTGATAAAACCGGCACCCTGACCCGGGGCACGCCGCAGGTCAGCGAGGTTCTGCTGTACAGCGACTGGGATCGTCAGCAGGTATTGCAGGCCGCCGCCCAGCTGGAGCTGGGGTCGGGGCATCCGCTGGCGAAGGCCATCGTCGTCGCCGCACCGACCGTCAGTGACGCCCGTGTTGCGCAATTTCGTACAATACGTGGCAAAGGCGTGAGTGCTACTGTCGCTGACAGAACGCTGCTGCTGGGCAATGCGGCGCTGCTGGAAGAGCAGCACATCGACCTGCGCGCCGCACAGCAGGATATCGCGCGACTTGCTGCGCAGGGCGCCACGCCGGTGCTGCTGGCGGATCAGCAGCAGCTGCTGGGCCTGATCGCCCTGCGTGACCAGCTGCGTCCGGAGAGCCGTGCGGCGCTACAGCGGCTGCATCAGCTGGGCTACCGACTGATCATGCTTACCGGTGACCATCAGACCACTGCCGAAGCCATCGCTGCCGAAGCGGGCATCGATGAGGTGATCGCCGGCGTGCTGCCGGACGGTAAAGCGCAGGCGATAGCGCAGCTGCAACAGCAGGGGCGCAGCGTGGTGATGGTGGGCGACGGCATCAACGACGCCCCAGCGCTGGCGCAGGCGGATGTGGGGATTGCCATGGGCGGCGGCAGCGATGTGGCGGTTGAAACCGCGGCGATGGCGCTGATGCGCAACGATCTGCACTGCGTGGCCGACGCGCTGGCGATGGCCAACGCCACGCTGCGCAATATGCGGCAGAATCTGCTGGGTGCCTTTGTCTATAACAGTCTGGGCATTCCGATTGCTGCCGGCATACTCTATCCGTTTACCGGTGTGCTGCTCAGCCCCATCGTCGCCGGTGCCGCCATGGCGCTGTCGTCGATCACCGTGGTGAGCAATGCTAACCGTTTGCTGCGCTTTAAACCGGCGCAGCGGCAATAGCAACCTCTGCCCTGTCTTTCGCTGAGCGAAATCGCTAGCATGGATTTTTGACTTAAAAAGGACACGGCATGAGACGCAGTGTGTGGCACCGCCTGCAACAGCTGGCCAGCAGCCTGTTCCCCGCCAGCTACAGCTGGCCCGCCATGGATATCAGACTCGGAGACCGCCGTCTGCATCTGGCTGGCAGTATTCATATGGGCACGCGCGATATGCAACCGCTGCCGGCCGGCTTGCTGCGCCATCTGCAGAAAGCCGATGCGCTGGTGGTGGAAGCGGATATTACCCGCGGCAGTTCACCATTCAGTGAGGGTGAAGCGTATCCGCCGCTGGCAACGCGGCTGACGCCAGAGACGCTGCAACAGCTGACGGCGCTGTGCGATGAGCTGTCACTGAACATCGCGCTGTTTGATACCTTGCCGTTCTGGCAAATTGCGCTGATGCTGCAGGCGCAGCAGGCGCAGCGGCTGGGGCTACGACCGCAGTACGGTATTGACTATCAGCTGCTGCAGGCAGCGCAGGCGGCAGGAAAACGCATTATTGAGCTGGAAGGGCCGGAAACGCAGATCGCGTTGCTGAAATCACTACCGCAGGATGGCCTGGCGCTGCTGCTGGATACGCTGGAACACTGGCACACCAACGCGCGACTGCTGCAAACCATGATCAGCTGGTGGCTGGATGCGCCGCCAGCCAGCCAGCCGGTGGCGCTGCCGACTACGTTCAGCAGTGAACTGAACGATACCCTGATGCGCAACCGTAATCAGCACTGGCGCGAGCTGCTGCTGGCGCTGCCGCGCGGGCGCTATGTGGTGGCGGTCGGTGCACTGCATCTCTACGGCGAAGACAATTTGCCGCAGCTGCTGAAGGCATAAAAAAAGAAGGCCAATATTGCTATCGGCCCGTCAAAGAGGAATTTGTTTATGATTTTGGTTATCGCCAGGGTGACTGGCGCCGGCCAATTTTCGCGCAAAGTTCAGATTTTCGCCAGTACTTTCACGCAAACCGAGATAAGAATTTTCGTAGCAAGGATTGATTATGACACCCGCCGTAAAACTGCTGGAAAAACAACAGGTCGCTTTTACCCTGCATCCCTACGAGCATGACAGCCATGAAACCCACTTCGGTGACGAGGCGGTGCGCAAGCTCAACCTGGATGCGCGCCAGGTGTTTAAAACCCTGCTGGTGGCGCTTAACGGTGATGGCAAAGCGCTGGCAGTGGCGGTGACGCCGGTCTCTTCACAGCTGGATTTGAAAAAAGTCGCCAAAGCGCTGGGGGCAAAAAAAGCCGACATGGCCGATCCGCAACTGGCGCAGCGCGTCACCGGCTATCTGGTGGGTGGCATCAGTCCGCTGGGGCAGAAAAAGCGGCTGCCGACGGTGATCGATCAGCAGGCCAGCGAATTCCCGACCATCTTTATTTCCGGCGGCAAGCGCGGGCTGGATATCGAACTGGCCGCGCAGGATCTGGCACGGCTGCTGGATGCCATGCTGGCTGACGTGGCGCGCCGCGATTAATCAGGCTGCTGCGCGCACAGCTGGTCAATCATCCAGCGCCCGGCCGGACCCGGCGGATTGCGCCGCGACCAGATAACATCCACCGCAATATGCTGCGGCCAGCCCGGCACCTGCAGCTCGCGCAAGACCTGATGACCAAACTGCTGCACCAGCCAGCGCGGCAGTACGCTCCAGCCAAACCCCTGCTCCGCCATCTCCAGCAACAACAGATAAGTTGGGGCCGACCAGGTGCGGCCGGCTGGCAGCGGCTGGCGGGTTTCTACCCAGGTATTGAGCCGCAGCTGACGCAATTCGCCCAGCTGCGCCTCGCTCACCTGCGAACGGGCTGCCAGCGGGTGATCCTGATGCAGGAAAATCGCCATTTGCGCTTCAACCTGCAGTCGCGCCACCGCCAGATCCGGCGGCAAACGCGGCTGGGCGCGCACCACGCCAAGATGTACGCGCCCGGCCTGCAGTAAATCCAGCACATCCTCATCTTCCGCAATCATGCATTCAAACTCGATATCCGGATAGCGTGCCTCAAAGCGCGTCAGCAGATTTTCATGGTGATCGGCCTGCCAGAAGTCGGAAATGGCCAGACTGAGGCGCGGCTCAACGCCCTGCGACAGCCGCACCGCCAGTTCATCCAGCCGCTGGCTGGCAGCAAGAATTTGCTGCACCTGTGCCAGCGCGCGCTGACCCTGAGCGGTCAGCACCGGCTGGCGGCCGCTGCGATCAAACAGCGCAAAGCCTAAGTCATCTTCGAGATTGGCCACCGCGCTACTGATGGTGGACTGACTTTTTGCCAGCGCACGCGCCGCTGCGGAAAACGAGCCGCTGGCTACGGTCTGGACAAATGCCTCAAGGGATTCTGGTGAGTACTTCATGCTGAACCATCGCTTTTATCGATAGGTAATCATTTTATCTTAGCATTGTGCAGTGAGAAAATGCGTGGCGTTACTCAAAAGGAGGTTTATATGCGTACCCGTTCACTGAAAGAACGTTTTTGTCATGCCGCAGGCTTTGAAGGGTTAGCGATCGTCACGGTTGCGCCGCTGGCCGCCTGGGTCATGGATAAACCGCTGTTTCAGATGGGCGCGCTGGCGATTATGCTGTCGACCGTCGCCATGCTGTGGAACATCATTTATAACAGCGGTTTTGACCGCCTCTGTCCGCCGCAGCGCCAGCGCGGTCTCGGCCTGCGCGCGCTGCATGCGCTCGGCTTTGAGGGCGGTTTTATCCTTATTGGCCTGCCGATTGCCGCGTGGATGTTGCACATTTCGCTGCTGGACGCTTTCCTGCTGGAAGTGGCGTTCTTTCTGTTCTTTCTGCCCTACACCATGGCTTACAACTGGGCATGGGATAAGCTGCGCCAGCGCTGGGTGAGCCAGAAATCCTGCCGCGCCTGAAAAACTGCGGGCGGCTGAAGTGCCGCCCGTTTTGTCACTCGTGCGCCGCGCGCGGCCAGATCCACGCCAGGATCATCTGCGGATAGCTGCGCTTCTTTTGCTTCTCCAGCGCTTTGTCGCGCTCCTCAACCTGCTGCGGTGTCAGGTGCACAATCTGCGGTGGCGCATAATCGGCGACGCGCAGCGGTGAGTGCTGACTGACATAGCTGCGCAGCACCTCGGCATCACGCAGGCCGCTGTTGCGGAAACCAGCATGGCCATCAATCACCGGATAGCCGTCGCCGCCGCTGGCGTTAAAGCTGTTAGTGGCCATGCGATAGGTTTTATCCAGCTGCAGCGGCTCGCCATTGATTTTTACTGCGCTGACGCTTTTGCCATCGGCCACCAGGCTGATGTTGCTGAACTGCGCGAAACCGCCGGAATCGGCTTTGATATTCGCCACCGTCGCCAGGTAGTTCAGCAGCTCTTTGCCCGTCAGCGTCACGGACACCACCTGATTGCCAAACGGCTGGATCTGCAACAGATCGCGCCAGCTGATCTCTCCTTGCGCCAGCGAGGTGCGAATACCGCCGCCGCTGATAACGGCAAAGTCGGCCTGAGTAGCCGCCATCTGCGCGCGCAGGATCAGCTGAGCCAGTGGCATTTGTTCAAAGCGCACCTTGCTGCGGTCGCCATCAAACACGCTGTCGCTGCGACCCACGTTGACCGCCAGCTGTTTGCCGGCGCGCAGCTGATACGGCGTCAGCAGCTTCATCATTGCGCCGTTCTGCGCTATCGCTTCCTGATACGGCAGCCAGGTTTCGCTGCCATCAAGGTTCTTCACCTTGTGCTTAAGGTTGACCGGAATCAGCTGATAGTTATCCAGCGTCAGCTCACCGTTGCGGAAGGTGAAATCGCCGCGACCGACAAATTTCCCCCACTCTTTCGCCTGCACGATCCACACGCCGTTCTGGCGATCCGGCTGGCACGGCTGTCCGGGCTGATAATCCGCCACGCTGACGTTCTCTTTTGCCATGCACACTGCATCGTGCGAATGCCCGCCGACGATCACGTTAACCGTGCCCGGCGGCAGGCTGCGCGCCAGTTCCACATCGCCCGGTGCGTTGCTGCCATGCTGCCCATCGTCGTAGTGGCCCATGTGCGTCAGCGCGATAATTACATCCGGCTTGTCGCTGGCGCGCAGTTCCGCCACCGCTTTTTCCGTCTCTTTCACCGGATCGCGAATATCTATCTGCGCTACGTTCTGCGGATTGGCGATGCGCAGCGTGTCAGTGGTGGTCAGGCCGATCACCGCAATTTTCAGCCCCATACGATTGAATATCGCCCACGGCTTAAACAGGCGCCTATCGCTGCCTTTGGCATAAATGTTGGCGGCAAGAAACGGAAACTTCGCCCATTTCTGCTGCTTTTGCAGCACGCTGAGCGGTTTGTCGAATTCGTGGTTACCGAGCGCCATCGCGTCATAGCCGATGAGGTTCATGCCGCGAATGTCCGGCTCGGCGTTCAGCACATCCGATTCCGGCACGCCGGTGTTAACGTCGCCCGCCGACAGAATCAGCGCGCCGCCGCCTTTGGCCTGTACATCATACCGCTGCTGATCCATTAGCGTTTTCTGCGCGGCCAGACCATATTCACCCTGCGCGTTGGCCCAGAAGTGGCCGTGATGATCGTTGGTGTGCAAAATGCTGAAGCGATAGCTGCGGTCCGGCTGCCACGCCTGCGCCAGTAGCGGCAACAGCAGCATAATCAGCGCCAGCCAGCGCCCTCTGTGCGGTGATAACAACAAAGCCGATCTCCTTATTCTGCGTTTTTTACCGGGCGGTGCGCCTGATGTGCCTTTTCGCCCTTCTGTGTCGCACAGTTCGCCCTTTAACTCAAGGCCAAAGGCGAATACAGTCATGCATGACGTAACAATCTGATAACGAAATTCCCACCCCCTTCAGGATCTTTATGGCAAGTGAACAGACGTTAACCCCGACGCGGCGCACCGGGCGTACCGCTTTTGGCATTCTTGGTGCCATCAGTCTCGCGCATCTGCTGAACGATATGCTGCAATCGCTATTACTGGCGATCTATCCGCTGCTGCAGAAAGATTTCAGCCTCAGCTTTGTGCAAATTGGTTTGATTACGCTGACGTATCAGGTGACGGCCTCATTATTACAACCGCTGATTGGCTATTACACCGACAAATATCCGAAACCCTGGTCATTGCCGGTCGGGATGGGGTTTACCCTGTTCGGTCTGGTGCTGCTGACCTTCGCCAGCACTTATCCGCAGGTGCTGCTGGCCGCAGCGCTGGTTGGCTGCGGCTCATCGGTGTTCCATCCGGAATCGTCGCGCGTGGCGCGTATGGCCTCCGGCGGCCGCCACGGGCTGGCTCAGTCGCTGTTTCAGGTCGGTGGTAACTTTGGCAGCGCACTCGGGCCGCTGCTGGCCGCCATCATCGTCGCGCCCTATGGCAAAGGCCATCTCAGCTGGTTCATGCTGGCCGCGCTGCTCGGCATCATTGTGCTGCTTCAGGTGAGCCGCTGGTACAGCCACCAGCAGCGCGCCACGCAGGCCAGCGCTGCCAGCAGGCCGCGTAACCCCCTGCCGCGCAATAAAGTGGCGCTGGCCATCGGCATTCTGCTGCTGCTGATATTCTCCAAGTACTTTTATCTCACCAGCCTGAGCAGCTATTACACCTTCTATCTGATGCACAAATTCGGGCTGTCCGTGCAGGCCTCGCAGTTCCATCTGTTTGCCTTTTTGGGTGCGGTCGCCGCCGGCACCATCATCGGTGGGCCGATAGGCGATAAAATCGGGCGGAAGTATGTCATCTGGGGATCGATTCTCGGCGTGGCGCCGTTTACCCTGCTGTTACCGCACGCCAGCCTGATGTGGACCAGCGTGCTGAGCGTCATTATTGGTCTGATCCTTGCCTCGGCGTTTTCCGCCATTCTGGTCTATGCCCAGGAGCTGCTGCCCGGGCGCATCGGCATGGTTTCCGGGCTGTTTTTCGGTTTTGCTTTTGGCATGGGCGGCCTCGGCGCGGCGGTCCTGGGCGTGGTCGCCGATCACACCAGTATCGAGTGGGTGTATCAAATCTGCGCCTGGCTGCCACTTATTGGCCTGTTGACCGCTTTCTTACCTGATCAGCAGCAGCGCTGAGCCCTTTCGGGGGGCAACTATTTTTCTCTGCCCCCCTCCATTCTGCATAAATCCTGCCGATATGCTGAGATAACTGAGGAAAATAGCGCTTCGGCTGCGTTTTTGTCTCATTTTTTCAATTTTTTCGTCTTTCACCGCTCAAATGTTTAAACGCGGCGAACGATTGTGCATTACACTAGGTTGTTACAAGCGGATACATTTGCACACAAGGAGACAGGCATGCATCACACTACCCCGTTGATCACCACCATTGTCGGAGGTCTGGTCCTCGCATTTCTCCTTGGTATGCTGGCGAATCGCCTGCGCATCTCGCCGCTGGTCGGCTATCTGCTGGCCGGCGTGCTGGCGGGTCCTTTTACCCCGGGCTTCGTCGCGGATACCAATCTGGCCCCCGAACTGGCTGAACTCGGCGTCATTCTGCTGATGTTCGGCGTCGGTCTGCACTTCTCGCTTAAGGATTTGATGTCGGTAAAGTCGATCGCCATTCCCGGTGCCATCGCGCAGATCGCGGTCGCCACGCTGCTGGGAATGGGTCTGTCATGGGCGATGGGCTGGTCATGGATGACCGGCCTGGTGTTTGGCCTGTGTCTCTCTACCGCCAGTACCGTGGTGCTGCTGCGTGCGCTGGAAGAGCGTCAACTGATTGATAGCCAGCGCGGGCAAATCGCCATCGGCTGGCTGATCGTCGAAGACCTGGTAATGGTGCTGACGCTGGTGCTGCTGCCGGCCATTGCCGGCATGCTGGAGCAGGGAAATGCCAGCCCGACGCTGCTGGCGTGGGACCTGTTACTGACCATCGGCAAAGTCGCTGCCTTTATGGTGCTGATGATGGTGGTTGGCCGCCGCGTGGTGCCGTGGATTCTGGCCAAAAGCGCCGCCACCGGTTCACGCGAGCTGTTTACGCTGTCGGTACTGGCGCTGGCGCTGGGTATCGCGTTTGGCGCGGTGGAATTCTTTGATGTTTCCTTTGCCCTCGGCGCCTTTTTTGCCGGCATGGTGCTGAATGAATCAGAGCTCAGCCACCGGGCGGCACACGACACACTGCCGCTGCGCGATGCGTTTGCCGTGCTGTTTTTTGTCTCGGTCGGCATGCTGTTCGACCCGATGATCCTGCTGGAGCAGCCGCTGGCGGTGCTCGGTGCGCTGGCCATTATCGTGCTGGGCAAATCGATTGCCGCCTGGCTGCTGGTCACGATGCTCGGCCACTCGCGGCGCACCGCGCTGACCATCTCCGTCAGCCTGGCGCAGATTGGCGAATTCGCTTTTATCCTCGCCGGACTGGGGATTTCGCTCGGCATGCTGAGCGACGAAGGCCGCAACCTGGTGCTGGCGGCGGCGATTCTCTCCATCATGCTTAACCCGATTCTGTTTACCGTGCTGGAGCGTTATCTCGACAAAACCGAGACCATGGAAGAGCAGACGCTGGAAGAGGCAATTGAAGAAGAGAAGCAGATTCCGGTGGATATCTGCAATCATGCGGTGATTGTGGGTTATGGCCGCGTCGGCAGCCTGCTGGGACAGCAGCTGATGGAAGCTGATGTGCCGCTGGTGGTGGTGGAGAATTCGCGCCCGCGCGTCGAAGCGCTGCGCGAACAGGGCATCAAAGCCGTGCTGGGCAACGCGGCGCGAGTCGATACCATGGATTTAGCGCGTCTTGACTGCGCGCGCTGGCTGCTGCTGACCATCCCCAACGGCTATGAAGCCGGGGAAATTGTTACCGCCGCGCGCGAAAAGCGGGCAGATATTGAGATTATCGCCCGGGCGCATTACGACGACGAAGTGGCCTATATCATGGAGCGTGGCGCCAATCGCGTGGTGATGGGCGAGCGGGAGATTGCCAACAGTATGTTGCATGTATTGCAGGAAGAGATCGCGCAAAACCCGATTGTGCGCGAGTGCCCGATTTAAGACGTTATTAATTTGCCAGGTCGCCATGAATGGCGCCCCTACCATAAGGTGCGCCGCCATGGAGACCCAACGTAGGGTGCGCATTCATGCGCACCGTTTCACACAGCGCAGATATCCATCACGCATTCATGCGCACCGTTTCGCAAAGCGCAGATATCCATGACGGATAGCTGGTCAACCCGCCGTTATTACCTGTCCCAGTAAGACTCTTCTAAACTGTCTTCCCGCTCCGGCAGCCCGCGCGTCAAACGCGGTGAGTGCTGGTTCAGCACCTGATAACTGACGCGGTTGGCATATTTACACACCTGCGCCAGCGACGAGTAGGTCAGGTATTCGCGGGCGTGTTTGCTGGAGTTTGGCACTTTCTGACGATGGAAATTGTTGGCGGTAATATCGTGCAGCAGCGCCGCCAGCGCGCCATCACCGGCACCGTTGGTGTTCATGATCTTCTCCGGACCACCCATGTAAGGCGCAATGTGCGAGAAGATCCGCAGCGGTTGCTGGCAATCCTGATGGCGCATGGCGCGGCTGAACTCAAACTGGTTGAACTCGGCAATCGCCCCCGGCAACAGCGGATGATTGGTTTTGCGCTTAAACGCCTCTTCGGTGAACCCGGCCATATACAGCCCGGTCGGTCCGGCGGTGCACAGCACCAGATCGACCCAGTCGAGCGCCATGTTAGAGGCCAGCAGCGGATCCGCTTCGCCGGTCAGCGCGAACGCTTCCTCTTCATTCATCGCCACAATCGAGACGTGTTCGCGCAGGAAATCGCGCCAGAACTGCGGGTTATCCTGAATCACATATTTGGTACCCAGCGTCAGCACCACCGGTACATTGTGCTTTTTGGCGAACTCAATGGCCCGCAGCGTCGCTTCCGGCATCGGTTCGCCCGGCTGACAGCGCACCAGGTAGGATGTCAGCACCAGCGCCGACGCACCGGCAATCACCTCTTCCGGAATACTGGCAGCCTGCAGCTGGTTCATCAGGCCAGGGCTGATAGCAAAAGTGCGCTCGCCCTGCTCGCCGATCAGAGTAAAGCAGCGGCCAATGGCGCCATCGACACCCTGCAGGAAGTTAAGGTCCATGCGGCTGGAGGTATTGCACAGGTAGCGATAGGCGTAACCGCCAATCTGGATGTTGTTACACATCACGCCGAGCAGCACCGAACGGTCATCAGCCAGCACCGAGTAATTGTGCAGCGTATTACCGATGGTACCGCCGGCAAACTGGTGGCTGATCAGCTGCTCGCGCATCAGCTCGTTGTACAGCGCTTCGGCGGTCGCATCGTCGATCACCAGCGAATGACCGGCGCTCAGGCCATAGCGCTGCAGGAAGTCATCATCGACTTTGGCTTCAATATCCACCAGCGTCTGGTCGATACCCACCACCCAGCTGCCGTCTTCCTGCTCCTGCTGGGAAGCCTGCAGCAGCGGATCGCGCGCGTTGACGGGGAAATAGTGTTTGGATTTGCGTTTGCCGGGAAATTTCATGAAAGCTGCCGTCAGGGAAAATCAGGCAGAGAATGATATCACATTCTCTGCCGCACCCTTAGCGGCGCGCTTGTACCAGCTGCACCATCATCTCGATGTGCTCATCATCCGCATTAAGCGCCGGAATGTATTCAAATTTCTCGCCGCCAGCGTGCAGGAAGATTTCGCAGTTTTCGCCGCTGATCTCCTCCAGCGTCTCGAGGCAGTCCGCCGCAAAGCCCGGACTCATCACCTGCACATGTTTGATCCCTTTAGCCGGCAGGCTTTTCATGGTCTCATCCGTGTACGGCATCAGCCATGGCTCGCGGCCAAAGCGCGACTGGAAGGTCATCATGATTTTATGCGGCGCAATGCCGAGCGCGGCGGCCAGGGCGTCGGTGGTGTCTTTGCAGCGCAGCGGGTAGTCGTCGCCTTCATTGGCGAAGCGCTGCGGAATGCCGTGGTAAGAGAGCACCAGCAGATCCGGCTCGCCGTGTTGGGCAAACGAGCGCTCCACCGAGGCCTTCAGCGCGGCGATATAGGCCGGATGTTCAGCGTAATCGCGGATAAACGCCACTTCCGGCAGGGAACGCAGCGGTTTAAAGCTGGCCGCCAGGCCATCCCACACTGCCGCCACCGTGGAGCAGGAGAACTGCGGATAGAGCGGCAGCACGATGAATTTGGTCACGCCCTGCGCCAGCAGACGCTCCACCGCACCGTTGAGGCTCGGCTGGCCGTAACTCATGCCCAGCTCTACCGGCATATCCAGCCGCTGCGCCAGCGCGGCACGCTGCCGCTTGCTGAACACCATCAGCGGGGAACCTTCATCCATCCACACCGATGCGTACAGCTTCGAGACGCGCGGCGAGCGGAACGGCAGAATGATGAAATTGAGAATCGGCCACCACAGCCAGCGCGGCGTATCCACCACGCGCGGATCGCCGAGGAACTGTTTCAGATAGCGTTTCACCGCCGCGGTGGTCGGTGCGTCTGGTGTACCTAAGTTAACCAGTAAAACCCCTGGCTTATCTTGCCTCATTGTATTTCCTTGATGTCGCAGACAATGGTTCTGAATCGGGGGAAATTGTAGCGGAAAAAGCGGAGGGGGAAAGCAATTGCTGCAAAAGGGCCGGACAACCGGCCCTGGTCACCACTTAGCCGAGGATATCGGCCAGCTGTGCACTCACTTCGGTCACCTGGCGGGTGCCGTCGATTTTGTGGTATTCGGTGTTACCGGCTTCGGCTTCTTTGCTGTAGTAAGCAATCAGCGGCGCGGTCAGCTGATGGTATTCCACCAGACGCTTACGCACGGTCTCTTCCTGGTCGTCTTTACGCGTGGTCAGCTCTTCGCCGGTCACGTCATCTTTACCTTCCACTTTTGGCGGATTGTATTTGATGTGGTAAACGCGGCCTGACGGCGCATGCACGCGGCGGCCGACAATGCGATCGACAATCAGTTCGTCCGGTACGGCGAACTCGAGCACGTAATCCACCTTGATGCCCGCCTCTTTCATGGCGTCAGCCTGCGGAATGGTGCGTGGGAAACCATCGAGCAGGAAGCCGTTTTTGCAGTCTTCCTGCGCGATACGCTCTTTAACCAGCGCAATCACCAGCTCGTCCGTTACCAGTTTACCGGCATCCATGATGGCTTTCGCCTGCTGGCCCAATTCGGTGCCGGCTTTAACAGCCGCACGCAACATGTCGCCCGTGGAGATCTGCGGAATACCGTATTTCTCCATGATGAATTGAGCCTGAGTGCCCTTACCTGCGCCCGGTGCCCCGAGCAGAATAATACGCATTGCGTAATTCCCCTTGCGAATCGCATTGATCAATCTGAGAAGGCCAAGAACATACCATTATGACCCGCACACCACAAGGCAACGGGCCCCCGGGCGCTGAAAGGCTTACTTTGACCTGCTTTAGCGCGGTGCGCCAGTAGCAGGCGTGTTTTTAAGAATTTCGGCTGTCTCTGAGCACCTCGCGCAGCCGTTTTTTTAGCGCAGCGGTGACGTTCTGCGGCTTATTGCCGTTGCCGCGTACGCTGACCGGCAAAAACAGGCGATGCGGCGCGGGCAGCAGCTGCATATCCGCGGGCAACGCTGGCAGCGCACTGCCGGGCGGCAAGGGCAGCAGCGCAAACGGCAGGCCGGGCTGGTGAACCGACTGCAGCGTGAACGGCGTATCCAGCGTCAGGCTGTCGACACTGGCAACGTTAAAGGGCTGCCAGTCGTCCTGCGCCATGCACTCCAGCGCGCGTTCCGGCGCGTCACCCAGCGCCAGTCCCTGTTCGAACAGCCGCAGTTCGCTGCGCACCAGCGTACTAAAATCATGAGTACGCAGCGCAATCAGCACCAGATCGTCGCTCAGCATCGCATGCTGATTCAGCTGGGTGACAAACAGTCGTGCCTCGCTGATGAGTCGTTTATGCAACACGCTGGCGAAGGAGCCGGACGCGTGCGTCACGCCCTGGCTCTGGCAGGCGTTCAGATTGCGCACCCGGCCCTGCTGCATATCGACGTGATCAACCAGCGCGATATTGCCCGCCATCATCGGCAGGGCCGGCAGCACGCTGAGTTCGCTGACCGGATATTGCGCGGCGTAGCGCGTCTGATTGCGCGCCTGCTCCTGGCGCAGAAACAGTTGCGAGAGCAGCACGCGCGCGATGTGCAGTGAAGGGGCAAAAAACAGATCGTAATTTTCCAGCCGATAGTGACGGGACAGCAAGCCGCGCAGCCGATCGCGCGCCGCCGCCCTGGCAGTAGCCTGTTGTGAAGTCATCACGTGACATTTCTCTTGGTTATTCTGCTGTGTGAAGCTGGCGCTGGCAGCGGACATCGCCGCTGCTGTACACAGCGCAGCCGGTCCGTCAACCCGCCAGATTAAGCAGGAAAGGTTAGGTTAATGCGGCTGGACATTAAAATGATATAAACTGACAATCCCTGTTAGGTTTTTACACAGGGGATGAGTATGACCGCGCTTCCGTCGTTACGTGCACTGCACTATTTTCATCAGGCGGCGCTGCATTGCAGCTTTAGCGTCGCGGCCGAATGTCTCCATGTCACCCACAGCGCCATCAGCCATCAGATTCGCCAGCTGGAGAGCTGGATGGGCAAACCCCTGTTCATCCGCACTAACGGGCGCGTGCGCTTAACCTCTCACGGCGAACGTCTGCTGGTGAGCTGCCAGAAAGCCTTTAGCGAACTCTCTACCACCTGCGTAAGTATTCGCACCGGGATGCGCAATCACCTGAGCGTTGCCTGTACCCCAAGTTTTTTATCCCAGTGGCTGATTCCGCGCATCAGCAGCTTTTACCAGCGCTATCCCGATATTGAAGTGCAATTTCAGCCGCAGGGCGAGATTGCTCAGCTGCGCAGCGAACACACCGATGTGCTGATCCTCAGTTATGAACAGGCGCCGGACGACGACATAGATGCCTCGCTCATCAGCGATGATTACGTTGGCCCGCTGTGCGCCCCACAGTACGCGGCGCGTTTTCACAGCGAGCAGGATCTGGCGTCGCTGCCGCTTTTGCACGCCGATACCCGCCTGCAGGCCTGGGCCGAATGGGCGAAGATCAGCGGCGTGCGCGGTAATTTTTGGCTGGGCAAACATTTCGATAATCTGACGCTGGCGATTCAGGCCGCGAGAAACGGGCTGGGCGTGATTGTGGCGCCGCGCCTGCTGGTGCGTCAGGAGCTGAACGACGGCACGCTGATTGCGCCGCTGGGGTTTGTGCGCGCCGACCGTGCCACCTGGATGATGACCAAGCGGTCACGCCAGCACGATGCGGAGATTACGTTGTTCCGGGATTGGCTGCGGGATGAAGCGCTGAAGTAAGCAAGGGCGGCATAAATAAAAAAAGGTCGTCATTAATGACGACCTTACAGAGAGTGGACAGTTGTCGAATCGGTGACAGGTAACCTGTAGGGTCGGCATTCATGCCGACCGTTCCGATTACCGCACCGCGTTACGCCGTCAGCAACTGATTCATGCGGCGGATAAACTGGTTAGGATCGTCCAGCGTGCCGCGCTCGGCCAGCAGCGCCTGATCCAGCAGCAGTTCAACCCACTCCGCAAAGCGCGCTTCATCCTGGGTATCAGCCACGCGTTTCACCAGCGTATGCTCCGGGTTGATCTCAAAGATGTACTTCACTTCCGGCACATCCTGACCGGCTGCAGCGAACAGCTTCGCCATCTGCGTGGTCATTTCGTTGGCGTCGGTGGTGACAATCGCCGGCGTGTCGGTGAGGCGATGGGTCAGGCGCACCTCTTTGACGCGCTCGCCCAGCAGGGTTTTCACGCGATCGACGAATGGCTCCAGCGCTTTTTCCGCTTCCGTCTCTTCGTCCGCCAGCTTGCTCAGCGACTCATCCGCTTTGCTCACCGACTGGAACGCTTTGCCATCGAACTCCGTCAGGTAGCTCATCATCCACTCGTCGATACGATCGGACAGCAGCAGGACCTCGATGCCTTTCTTACGGAACAGCTCCAGATGCGGGCTGCTTTTCGCGGCGGCATAGCTGTCGGCAGTGATGTAGTAAATCTTCTCCTGCCCTTCAACCATGCGGCTGACGTAATCTTCCAGCGAAACGGTCTGCGCCGCGCCTTCGCTCTGGGTGGTGGCGAAACGCAGCAGTTTAGCAATCGCCTCCTGGTTGGCATGATCTTCCGCCGGCCCCTCTTTCAGTACCAGACCGAACTCTTTCCAGAACTGCTGATATTTCTCTGCGTCGTCTTTGGCCAGTTTTTCCAGCATTTGCAGGCTGCGTTTGGTCAGCGCGGCGCGCAGGCTCTGCGTGACGCGGCTGTCCTGCAGGATCTCACGGGAGACGTTGAGCGGCAGATCGCTGGAATCAATCAGGCCACGCACAAAGCGCAGGTAGTTGGGCATGAACTGTTCCGCGTCATCCATGATGAAGACGCGCTGCACGTACAGCTTCAGACCGTGCTTGCTGTCGCGGTTCCACATGTCGAACGGCGCACGCGACGGGATGTACAGCAGGCTGGTGTACTCCTGCTTACCTTCGACGCGGTTGTGGCTCCAGATGGCCGGCTCGCTGAAATCATGGGCGATGTGTTTGTAGAACTCGTTGTACTCTTCGTCGCTGATTTCGCCTTTGTTGCGCGTCCACAGCGCCTGGGCTTTGTTGATCTTCTCCCAGGTGACGGTGTCGTTCTCTTCGTCTTTGGTCTCGATCTCCACCGGCAACGCGATGTGATCGGAATATTTGCTGATCACGTTGCGCACGCGCCACGCGTCGAGGAAGTCATCTTCGCCTTCACGGAAGTGCAGCGTAATTTCGGTGCCGCGATCGGCTTTCTCAATCTCCGCCAGCGTATATTCGCCTTCGCCGGCGGATTCCCAGAACACGCCTTCGTCGGCTTTGGCGCCTGCGGCACGGGTGCGTACCGTCACTTTGTCAGCGACGATAAACGCCGAGTAGAAACCGACACCGAACTGGCCGATCAGCTGGCTGTCTTTTGCCTGATCGGAACCCATCGATTCCAGAAACGCTTTGGTACCGGATTTCGCGATGGTGCCGAGGTTTTCAATCACCTCATCACGGCGCATACCGATGCCGTTGTCGCTCAGCGTCAGCGTGCGTTTTTCCTTGTCGACCGAGATACGCACGCGCAGGTCGCCATCGCCTTCATACAGATCCGGCGTCGACAGTGCGCGGAAGCGCAGCTTGTCAGCCGCATCGGAGGCGTTGGAGATCAGTTCACGCAGGAAAATCTCTTTGTTTGAATAGAGGGAATGGATCATCAGGTGCAGAAGTTGTTTTACCTCTGACTGGAAGCCACGCGTCTCTTGTCCTTTCATGGTCATTGCTACCTCAACAGAATCGGGGTTGATCAATTGTTGAGAGTGAAATGGGGATGGTGGGAAGAATTTCAAGCCGGTATCGCAGCAGGATACCGGCAAGTGGTCAGAATTTAATCTTGTGCCGTCCGGCAAGCGAGTGTGACAGCGTTGTGCCGTCGACCATTTCCAGTTCACCGCCGACCGGAACCCCGTGCGCAATGCGGCTGGCGTCGACGCCATACTGGCCGCACAGCTCGGCGATATAGTTAGCCGTAGCTTCGCCTTCCACCGTGGGATTGGTGGCGAGGATCACCTCCTGCAGCGTCTCACGTTCAAGGCGCTGCTCCAGCCGATCCAGGCCAATGTCCTGCGGGCCGATGCCGTCCAGCGGCGACAGATGGCCCATCAGCACAAAATAGCGACCGCCAAACTGGCCGGTCTGCTCGATGGCGTGGATATCCGCCGGGCTCTCCACCACGCAAATCTGGCCGTTTTGCTGACGGCGGGGATTGGCGCAGATGGTGCAGATCTCCTGCTCGGTGAAGGTGCGGCAGTCGGAACAGTGGCCGATTTCTGCCATGGCGCGGGTCAGCGCCTGCGCCAGACGCATGCCACCGCTGCGATCGCGCTGCAACAGATGAAACGCCATGCGCTGCGCCGATTTCGGGCCAACGCCCGGCAAACAGCGCAGCGACTCCATCAAAGCTTCAAGCAGTGGACTGGTTTGCATCAGAACGGCATCTTGAAGCCAGGCGGCAGCTGCATACCGGCAGAGACGGACGCCATCTTCTCTTTCTGCGTTTCATCAATACGGCGCGCCGCATCGTTGAACGCCGCAGCGATCAGATCTTCCAGCATCTCTTTGTCATCTTCCAGCAGGCTGGGATCGACTTCCACGCGGCGGCAGTTGTGCGCACCGTTGATGGTCACTTTGACCAGGCCAGCCCCTGATTCGCCGGTGACTTCCAGTGCGGCGATCTCTTCCTGAACTTTGGCCATTTTATCCTGCATCTGCTGGGCCTGTTTCATCAGGTTGCCCAATCCGCCTTTACCAAACATAGTTTTCTCTCTCTGCTGGGGCTGCGCGCAACGCTGCGCGACAGCGTGATCATACGGGTCGGATACTCTCTTCATCCAGGTCCGCATCAAAGAAGCGACGCAGCGTCTGAATGTGGGTATCGCTTTCGATCGACTGACGCGCCTGCGCCAGTTTCTCTTCATAAATGGCCTGACGCCACTCCAGCGGCGTCAATACCGCCGGATTATCGTCTTCCACGATGGTCAGTTCAACCGGCTGGCCGGCCGCCTGGCTCAGCGCCTCCTGAATCGCCTGGCGCGCCGGGGCAGAGTTGAGATGACGCTGGCTGCTGCGCAAATGCAGCGTCACGCCCTGCTCATTCACCTCTTTCCACGCGTTCAGCGCGACCTGCTGGACCAGCTTCGGCAGCGTCAGCGTGGCGATTTCCGCCGCCCAGGCATCGCGCTGCAGCGCCTCTTCCGCCAGTTTGAGCGCCAGCTCTGGCGTTTTCTCATGCTCCAGCGCAGAACGCAAGGCTTTTGGCGTCGCCACTGGCTCCGGCTTGATCTCCTCCTGCTGCTGGGCTTTCCAGCGATACGCTTCCGGTTTCGCCGGCGCTTTTACCGCCGGCTCAGACGCGCGCTGTTGCACGCGCTCGGTGACGCTTGCCAGACGTTCCAGCGCCGGGTTTGCCGGCCGCGCGGAACGCGCTGCCGGCTCACTCTTTTTTGCTTTGCCGGCTCCCTGACGCAGCAGCTGCGTCCGCGCCTGTAACAGCTGACTGGTGGCGTCGGGCAAGTTATCCGGGGCCGGTGCCATATCGGGATAATCATCGGCCGGCGGTGGCGACTCATCCATCGGCGGTGCCATCTGCGGCTGCGCGGCCACAGCGGGTGCGGCTTTGGTCTGAGGCGCTGGCGCGGCAACGGCCGGCGCGGCCTGCGGCGTCAGCGACGGGCGCGCCACCGGTTCAGCAATGGTGGCCTGCGGATGAAACGCCAGCGCACGCAGCAGCGTCATTTCCACGCCCAGCCGACGATCCGGCGCCAGCGGCAAATCTTTGCGCCCCATCAGCAGCGTCTGATAATAGAGCTGAACGTCAGCAGGCGGCAGCACGCGCGCCAGTTCGCGCAGGCGCTGCGCCTGGCTGGCATCATCTTCGCCAAGCGAGCTGGGCAGCAGCTGGACCATCGCGATACGGTGCAGCAGACGCAGCATCTCCACCAGCAGCGCCTCCCACTCCACGCCGCGCGATGCGGCCTGATTCAGCAGCGCCATCACCTGTTCGCCGTTGCCTTCCACCAGCGCTTCAATCAGCGCCAGCGGCTGTTCATCATCCAGCGTGCCCAGCATTTGCGCCACGCTGTCGCGCGTGACGCTGCCCTGCCCCATGGCAATCGCCTGATCGGTGAGGCTGAGCGCATCGCGCATACTGCCGTCGGCGGCGCGCGCCAGCAGATGCAGCGCGCGCGGCTCGGCGTCAATCTGCTCCTGCTGCAGCACGTGCGCCAGCTGCTGCTGAATCTGTTCGACGTCGAGGGCTTTCAGATGGAACTGCAGGCAGCGCGACAGAATGGTTACCGGCAGCTTCTGCGGATCGGTGGTCGCCAGCAGGAATTTCACGTGCGACGGTGGCTCTTCCAGCGTTTTCAGCAGCGCATTAAAGCTGTGGCGCGACAGCATGTGCACTTCATCGATCAGATAGACCTTAAAGCGCCCGCGCGCGGGTGCATACTGGACGTTATCCAGCAGGTCGCGCGTGTCTTCCACTTTGGTGCGCGAGGCGGCATCGATTTCGATCAGATCGACAAAGCGCCCCTGTTCAATCTCGCGACAGTTATCGCACTGTCCGCAGGGCGTGGCCGTGATACCGGTTTCGCAGTTGAGGCCTTTGGCCAGCAGACGCGCAATCGAGGTTTTCCCCACGCCGCGCGTGCCGGAAAACAGATAGGCATGATGGATGCGTCCCAGTGACAACCCGTTGGCCAGCGCCGTCAGCACATGTTCCTGACCGACTACGTCGGCGAAAGCCTGGGGACGCCATTTTCGCGCAAGTACCTGATAGCTCATGTGGATTCAATCACTGGAGTTGTTTAACCTGGCACAGCAGCACGCTCAGTTGCGCCGATTCTGCCGTGGGACTTAGGGGAAAAATGCGGTGACGCAAACCCTGTTTATTTTGACAGGAGTGTAACAGCCACAGCCGGATATGCCTATACCCGTGATACGTTGCGCGCTGCGCTTCAGGGCGGAATACGCCTGTCAGGGAGTGCAAAGAGAGGCGCCGCCGGGCATGAAGGCGGGCGGCGCGATGGCCTTAGTGGCCGGGGAAGTTGACCAGGCTGTAGCAGTCGATACCCAGCGCGTTCAGGCGCGCTTCGCCGCTTAAATCAAACAGGTTGATCACGAACGCGGCGTCTTTAACTTCACCGCCCGCACGACGAATCAGTTTCACCGTGGCTTCAAGGGTGCCGCCGGTAGCCAGCAGATCGTCCACCACCAGCACCAAATCGCCGGGTTTGATGGCGTCTTTGTGCAGTTCCAGCGCGTCTGAACCGTACTCCAGTTCATAGCTTTCGCTGAAAGTTTCACGCGGCAGTTTGCCCGGTTTGCGCACCGGCACAAATCCCACGCCCAGACCCAGCGCAACCGGCGCCCCGAACAGGAAGCCACGCGCTTCGGTGCCCACCACTTTGGTGATGCCTTTATTACGATAACGCTCCACCAGAATGGCGATCGCTGCGGCATACGCCTGCGGATCTTCCATCAGACTGGTGACGTCACGGAACAGGATGCCCGGCTTCGGATAGTCAGGAATGCTTTTGATGCTGTTTTTGATCAGTTCAAGCTGCTGCGCAGTTGCGGTCATAAAGGTTACGCCTGGAAAAATATCTAAAACGCGCAGCTCCCACAGCGCCAATACCCGGAAACCGGGTTAAGCGAAGTCGTTTCTCAAAGGGAAGCCACGCACGAAGATGCCCAAATCTAAGCAAACAGCCGGCTAAATGCAACCCTGATGCTACGGTTCGTGCGGGTTCGCACTTTCTGCTACAACCGGGATGCGCCACAGCATGAGCAGCAGCAACGCCAGCATCGCGCCGAGCAGGATGCGCAGCCACAGCAGCTTCACCAGCCAGATTGAAACCGCAAAGGTGATGACAATCAGCAACATGGCGCGGCTTTTGGCACCGGGCGGCATGGCGCGATGCTGCTGCCAGTGGCGCAGATAGCGGCCAAACGGCGAGCGCCACAGCAGCCAGTGGTGAAAGCGCGGCGACGAGCGGGCAAAACACCAGGCGGCCAGCAACACGAATGGCGTGGTCGGTAGTAAAGGTAATACAATGCCCAGCGTGCCCAGCACAATCGCCAGCCAGCCAAGGCTTAACAGTAAAATGCGCTGCATGCCAGATGCCTGAAAAATGTCACAACAGCGCTACGTTAACACAGACGGAATCGAAGTGATGCCTCAACTGCCCGCCCAACAGCGTCTGCACGCAATGATTGACACGCTGCGCCAGCAGATTGCGCAGCAGCCGGACGGTAGCTGCCGTCAGCCGCGCTTTGACGCGCAGCTGTTTCGCTGCAAAGGCACGCGACTGGCTGACTATCTGCAAGAGCTGCAGCACAATGCGGCGCAGCTCGCGGCGTCCGACAGTGATGCGTCGCGCCGCCAGTGGCTGGCGCAGAAGGTGCTGGACCAGATTGCCGCGCTGCAGCGCGAGTGCAGTAGCCAGCAACTGCGCGTGGTGCGTGAACGGCCGCGTCGCGATCCGCTGCAGCCGAAGCGTGATGAGTACCGCGGCTACGAAACGCGATTGCTGGCCATGCTGCAGCAGCGCGAACAGCACCTGGCACGCGCTGAAACGCTGAGCGTGCAGCAGCAGCTGATGCGCGAGGTGGAGATTCTGCAGGAGCGGCTGGCGCGCTGCCGCGCCGCGCTGCATAAACTGGAGATCGCGGCGCAGCCGTAAGCCGTTCGCTTTCCTCTATACTGGAAACAGCGCTGACGGGAGGAGAAGCATGACCCTTATCATCTGGATTATTATTGGCCTGGCTGCCGGCTGGCTGAAGCGGAGGGTGTTTCCCGGCCGTCCCGGCGGACTGGTGCCGACGCTGGTGCTGGCGGTGATCGGCGCGCTGATTGGCGGCTACATCGCCACGTATTTCACCACGGGCGACCTCGGTACGCTGCATCCGACGGGCTTTGCCGTGGCGCTGGCCGGTGCACTGCTGATGCTGCTGGTCGCCGCTAAACTACGTATTTAGGAGACACTATGACGCTGGATACCGCGCCGGACGACATCAAGCTGGCGGTCGATTTAATTCAGCTGCTGGAGGAAAACCAGGTACCCACGGCCACGGTGCTGGCTGCGCTGGCGATTGTCCAGCGCGATTACGAGCAGAAGCTGGCGGCCGAACGCAGCGCTTAGCGCGTGCCGGCGAGCGTCGGGCTCAGGCGCAGCATATCTATAAAGGCCTCTACCACCTGCGGCGCTTCACTCACCAGATCAAAACTTTGCGGATTGAATAACCAGCTCTCCATCATGCCGCTGATGTAGCCGCGCATCAGCAGCGCCGCCTGGCGGGTGTTGAGGCTGGCCGGGAGCTGCCCGGCCTCGATACAGCTGCGCAGCACCTCTTCGATGCGGTCATAACACGCCTGCAGCAGCCCCTGCTGCATCGCCATTAACGTCGACATTTCGCCAACGAACTCACATTTATGGAAGATAATCTCCATTAATGCGCGTCTTTGTGGATCCTTTGCTGTGGCTTCAAGGATATAGATCAGCATCGAACGCATTACAGAAAGTGGATCGCCAGGGTATTTTGTCTGATACTCAAGTTCCACATCGTCGAGCCCGGCGTCGCAGCGCAGCCAGATCTCCTGTAACAGATCGGCTTTATTTTTAAAATGCCAGTAGATAGCGCCGCGCGTGACGCCAGCGGCCGCGGCGATATCCGCCAGTGAAGTGGCGGCCACACCGTGTTCAGAAAAGTGAGCTAAAGCGGCATCCAGAATTTGATGTCGCGTTTCAAGTGCTTGCGCTTTGGTTTTTCGTGCCATAGAGGACTGTTTTTACAAACTGGCAAGTTTACATACATTTGTGAATGTATGTACCATAGCACGACCCGTGTTTTAACGCAGCAATGGGTTTAACGGTTTGTGATCCATTGATCATTTGATATCGGACACTAGAGGTTTATTTATGAATAAAAACAGAGGATTAGCGCCTCTGGCGGCCGCCGTGATGCTTACAGGCAGCTTTTTGTTAACAGGATGTGATGATAATAAATCCCAGCAAGCCGCCCAGCAGCAGCCCCCGGAAGTGGGTGTTGTCACGTTAAAAAACGAGCCCCTGAAAATCACCACCGAACTGCCAGGCCGTACTTCGGCGTTCCGCGTGGCTGAAGTGCGTCCGCAGGTGTCAGGTATCATTCTCAAGCGTAATTTTGTTGAAGGCAGTGATGTTAAAGCCGGCGATTCGCTGTACCAGATCGATCCCGCCACCTATCAGGCCGCGTACGACAGCGCAAAAGGCGATTTAGCCCAGGCGCAGGCCAACGCGCGCGTTGCCCAGCTGACGGTGAATCGTTACAAGCCACTGCTGGGTACCAAATATATCAGCCAGCAGGACTACGATAACGCCGCGGCCACCGCCGCGCAGACCGCCGCAGCCGTACAGGCGGCGCAGGCTAATGTGGAAACCGCCCGCATTAACCTGGCGTACACCAAAGTGACCTCGCCAATCAGCGGCCGCATTGGTAAATCCTCGGTGACGGAAGGTGCGCTGGTGTCGAACGGCCAGACCACCGCGCTGGCGACCGTGCAGCAACTCGATCCGATGTACGTCGATGTGACCCAGTCCAGCGATGATTTCCTGCGCCTGCGCGGCGAGCTGGAGTCGGGTCAGCTGAAGCAGAACGACGGCAAAGCTAACGTTACCCTGCTGATGCAGAACGGTAGCGCATACAGCCAGCCGGGCACACTGGAATTTTCTGATGTTACCGTGGATGAAACCACTGGCTCGATTACCCTGCGCGCGATTTTCCCGAATCCGGATCATCGTTTGCTGCCGGGCATGTTCGTGCGTGCACGTCTGGATGAGGGCACTAACCCGACGGCGCTGCTGGTACCGCAGACCGGCGTAACCCGCACGCCAACCGGTGAAGCCACCGCGATGGTAGTGGGCGCGGATAATAAAGTCGAAGTGCGTAAGATTACCGCGAACCAGGCGTTTGGCGACAAATGGCTGGTGACCGATGGCCTGAAAGAGGGCGATCGCGTGATTACCGTCGGTATTCAGCGTGCTAAACCGGGTGCTCAGGTGACGCCGCAGGAAGTCAAAGATGATGCCAAAGCCGCACCGGAATCTCAGTCTGCTAAATCATCGTCATAAACAGGAGCCGTTGATACATGGCTAAGTTCTTTATCGATCGCCCCATTTTTGCCTGGGTGCTTGCCATCATTATTATGCTGGCGGGTGCGCTATCGATTATCAAACTGCCGATCGAGCAATATCCCAACGTTGCGCCGCCGGCAGTTGAAATCCAGGCATCTTATCCGGGTGCAGATGCGAAAACGCTACAGGATTCGGTAACGCAGGTTATCGAACAGAATATGAACGGCATCGACGGGCTGATGTATATGTCCTCGAGCAGTGACTCTTCTGGTACGCTGACGCTGACGCTGACCTTCCAGTCTGGCACCGACGCCGACATTGCTCAGGTGCAGGTGCAGAACAAACTGCAGCTGGCAATGCCGCTGCTGCCGCAGGAAGTACAGCAGCAGGGGATTCAGGTGAAAAAATCCTCCAGCAGCTTCCTGATGGTCGCCGGTTTCGTCAGCGAAGATGGCAGCATGACGCAGAACGACATCTCAGACTACGTAGCGTCGAACATCAAAGATCCGATCAGCCGTACGCCTGGCGTCGGTGATACTCAGGTGTTTGGTGCGCAGTATGCGATGCGTATCTGGCTCGATCCGCACAAGCTTAACAACTACCAACTGACGCCGGTGGATGTGATCAGCGCGCTGCAAACCCAGAACACCCAGGTGGCCGCCGGTCAGTTGGGCGGTACCCCACCGGTGCCGGGTCAGCAGCTTAACGCTTCGATCATTGCCCAGACGCGTCTGACCTCGACCGAAGAGTTCGGCAACATCATGCTGAAGGTCAATCAGGACGGCTCACAGGTGCGCCTGCGCGATGTCGCGAAGATTGAACTCGGCGGTGAAAACTACGAGATCATTGCCCGCTATAACGGCAAACCAGCGTCCGGTATCGGTGTCAAACTGGCGACTGGCGCCAACGCACTGGATACCGCCGACGCGGTGAAAGCGGAACTGGCCAAGCTGGAACCGTTCTTCCCGGCTGGCATGAAAACCGTTTACCCGTACGACACCACGCCATTCGTTAAGATCTCCATTTTCGAAGTGGTGAAAACGCTGTTCGAAGCCATCGTGCTGGTGTTCCTGGTAATGTATCTGTTCCTGCAGAACTTCCGCGCGACGCTGATTCCTACCATCGCCGTGCCGGTGGTGCTGCTGGGCACCTTTGCCATCATCAGTGCCTTTGGCTACTCGATAAACACCCTGACGATGTTCGGCATGGTGCTCGCCATCGGCCTGTTAGTTGATGACGCCATCGTGGTGGTGGAAAACGTTGAGCGCGTCATGGCGGAAGAGGGATTACCGCCAAAAGAAGCCACCAAACGCTCGATGGAACAGATTCAGGGCGCGCTGGTTGGCATCGCGCTGGTGCTGTCAGCGGTATTTATCCCGATGGCGTTCTTCGGCGGCTCAACCGGGGTGATTTATCGTCAGTTCTCGATCACCATCGTTTCGGCGATGGCGCTGTCGGTGCTGGTGGCGTTGATTCTGACGCCAGCGCTGTGTGCCACCATGCTGAAGCCCATCAAAAAAGGCGAACACGGCAAAACCACCGGTTTCTTCGGCTGGTTTAACCGCCTGTTTGATAAGAGCACCAACCATTACGTCGACAGCGTCGGCCACATTGTGCGCAGCACCGGTCGCTATCTGCTGATTTATCTGCTGATTGTGGTCGGCATGGCTTACCTGTTCCTGAAACTGCCTACCTCGTTCCTGCCGGAAGAGGATCAGGGGCTGTTACTGGCGCAGGCGCAGCTGCCTGCGGGTGCGACTCAGGAACGTACGCAGAAGGTGCTGGATCAGGTTACGGATTACTTCCTGACCAAAGAGAAAGACAGCGTGAATTCGGTGTTTACCGTTAACGGCTTTGGCTTCGCCGGTCGTGGACAGAACACCGGTATCGCCTTCGTCAGCCTGAAGCCATGGGATGAGCGTGGTGATGCCAGCCTGAAAGTGCCGGCGATTGCCGGACGTGCGATGCAGGCGCTGGGTCAGATCAAAGATGCCATGGTGTTCCCGTTCAACCTGCCGGCCATTATCGAACTGGGTAACGCCACCGGTTTCGACTTCCAGCTGATCGATCAGGGTAACCTCGGCCATGAGAAGCTGACCGCCGCGCGTAACCAGCTGTTTGGCATGATTGCCCAGCATCCGGATACGCTGGTGGGCGTGCGTCCGAACGGGCTGGAAGATACGCCGCAGTACAAACTGATTATCGATCAGGAAAAAGCGCAGGCGCTTGGTGTGTCGCTGTCTGACATCAACACCACGCTGGGTGCGGCCTGGGGCGGTTCTTACGTCAATGACTTCATCGACCGTGGTCGCGTGAAGAAAGTGTACGTGATGGGTCAGGCCGACTCGCGCATGCTGCCGGATGACATCAGCAAATGGTACGTGCGCAATAGCGCCGGGACCATGGTGCCATTCTCAGCCTTCTCTTCGGCGAAGTGGCAGTATGGTTCACCGCGTCTGGAGCGTTACAACGGTCTGCCATCAATGGAGATCCTGGGTCAGGCGGCGCCGGGCAAGAGCTCGGGTGATGCCATGAACCTGATGGAGAGCCTCGCCTCGAAGCTGCCTGCGGGTATCGGCTACGACTGGACCGGCATGTCCTATCAGGAACGCCTGTCCGGCAACCAGGCGCCTGCACTGTACGCCATTTCGCTGATTGTGGTGTTCCTGTGTCTGGCCGCGCTGTATGAGAGCTGGTCGATTCCGTTCGCGGTCATGCTGGTGGTGCCGCTGGGTGTGATTGGCGCCCTGCTCTTCACCACGCTGCGCGGTCTGAGTAACGACGTGTACTTTGTGGTGGGTCTGTTGACCACCATTGGTCTCTCGGCGAAGAACGCCATCCTGATCGTCGAATTCGCCAAGGATTTGATGGAGAAGGAAGGCAAAGGGCTGGTCGAGTCGACGCTGGAAGCCTCACGTATGCGTCTGCGTCCGATTCTGATGACGTCGCTGGCGTTCATCCTCGGCGTACTGCCGCTGGCGATCAGCAGCGGTGCCGGCTCCGGCGCACAGAACGCCGTCGGTACCGGCGTGATGGGCGGGATGGTGACGGCCACCGCGCTGGCGATCTTCTTCGTGCCGGTGTTCTTCGTAGTGGTGCGCCGCCGTTTCAGCAAGAACAAGTCTGAGCTGGAACAGGGCCATCCGGTGGATCACCCTCACTGATAGTTTCTCTCTGCTAAAAGGCCGCGCAAGCGGCCTTTTTTATTGCGCACTCCCCTGCCCGCTCGTCCCATGACAAATCCGCACCGGACGCGTGGTTGCAATCCTGCGGCGCGAGGTTCATAATATTGTTATATTATAACATTACACGAGAGCGCTATTATGAAACCAAACATTCATCCGCACTACCGTCCTGTGGTGTTCCACGACACCACCGTCGACGAATACTTCAAAGTCGGCTCAACGATTCAGACCGATCGTACCATCCAGTTTGAGGGCGAAGAGCTGCCGTACGTCACGCTTGATGTGTCGTCGAAGTCGCACGTTTACTACACCGGTAAACAGAAAGAGTTTGCCAAAGAGGGCAGCGCCGCACGCTTCAACAAGCGTTTTGGCAGCTTCCTGACGCGCAGCAAATAACCGGAGTTCAGCCACATGCAAGTTGTCAGTTCATTGCGGTCTGCCAAGACTCGTCACAAAGATTGCAAAGTCGTGCGGCGTAAAGGTCGTATTTATGTGATTTGCAAAACCAACCCGCGCTTTAAGGCGGTGCAGGGAAGAAAGAAAAAACGTTAGGAAAGTGTCGTGATAATTGGCCGGGATGCTCCCCGGCCTTTTTTTTACTTCATGCTGTGCAGCAGAGTTTCCACGTTGTGCTTAAACGCCGCCTCATAGGTGGGCGCCGGCCCGCTGGCCGCTGACAGCGCTTCCGGATAGAGCTCGCCACCGGGTTGCGCACCGGTTTCACTGGCGATCTGTTTCACCAGACGCGGATCGGTCTGATTCTCCATAAAGTAGGTGGTGATGTGCTCGGCCCGGAGCTGTTTGATGATAGCGGCGACATCGCTGGCGCTGGCTTCCGCTTCGGTTGAGAAGCCCACCGGCGCGAGGAATGTCACGCCGTAGCGCTGGCCGAAGTAGCCAAAGGCATCATGGCTGGTGAGTACCTTGCGTTTACTTTGCGCCACGCCGGCAAATTCACTTTTGGCCCAGCTATCCAGCTTCTGCAACTGCTGAATATAGCGTTCACCGCTGTGACGGATGTCGGCGGCATCGTCCGGATCGGCTTTGATCAGCGCGTTCATCACGTTAGTGGCGTAGATCACGCCGTTGTGCATGCTGTTCCACGCGTGTGGATCGGTGATGGTTTTGCCATCCTCCTCCATTTTGCGCGTATTAACGCCGTTCGAGGCGACCACCACCGTGCCCTTATAGCCGGACGCGCTAATCAGTCGGTCCATCCAGCCTTCCATGCCCAGCCCGCTGACGAACACCACATCGGCCTGCGCCAGCGCCTGGCTATCCTGCGGCGTCGGCTCAAAGGTGTGCGGATCGCCATCCGGCCCCACCAGCGATTTCACCTTAACGTGATCGCCGCCGACCTGTTTAACGATGTCAGCCAGCACGGTAAAACTGGCTACGGCATCAACAGTTTTTGCCAGCGTCAGCGGGCTAATCAGCATCGCGCCAATCGCCAGACTCAACGGTAACTTCTTCATACCTATCCCCTTGTCATCTTATTATCGACGGCGCAGCAGGCCGCCACATGGTCCTGTCAACACAGACAGCAAAAACAGTACGGCCGCACTCAGTACCACCGCCGGTCCGGCAGGCAGGGCATAGTGCCAGGAGAGCAACAGGCCGATAAAGGCGGCGATCAGCGCCAGCAGCATGGCAATCGCCAGCATGCGCGTAAGGTGACGGCTCCAGAAGCGCGCGCTGGTGGCGGGCAACATCATCAGCCCAACGGACATCAGCGTGCCGAGCACCTGAAAACCCGCCACCAGATTCAGCACCACCAGCGTGAGGAAAATGCCGTGCACCAGCGGTGCGCTCCATCTCCCCTGCGCACGCAGAAAATCAGGATCAAAGGCATCAATGACCAGCGGCCGGAACATCACGGCCAGCATCAGCAGGGTGAACGCGGCGATGCTGCCAACCAGCACAATCGCGCCGTTATCCACCGCCAGCAGCGAGCCGAACAACACGTGCAGCAGATCGACACTGGAACCGCGCAGTGATACCAGCGTGACGCCGAGCGCCAGCGAACCCAGATAGAAGCCGGAAAAGCTGGCATCCTCCTTCAGGTGGGTGTAACGGCTGACCGCACCGGACAGCAGCGCCACCGCCAGCCCGGCAATCAGGCCGCCAATGCCCATCGCCACCAGCGACAGGCCGGACACCAGATAGCCGATGGCGGCGCCCGGCAGTACCGCATGGGACAGCGCATCGCCCACCAGGCTCATACGGCGCAGCGAGAGAAAGACGCCGAGCGGCGTTGCACTGATCGCCAGCGCCATGCAGGCCACCAGCGCCCGGCGCATAAAACCAAACTCAATAAACGGCTGGAGTAACGTCATGACGCCACCCGGCACAGCCGCGGTTGCTGCGCACTGTCGCGCTCATCCAGCGACAGCACATCACGAAAATGGCGCGCCACCAGCAGCTTGTCGTGCAGCACCACCAGCAGCGTGGTGCCCGCCCGCTGCTGCTGTTCGAGAATCGACATCAGTAAGGTTATCGTCGGCGTATCAATGCCGTTGAAGGGTTCGTCCAGCAGCCAGAGCTGACTGCGCTGGAGCATCAGGCGCGCAAACAGCACGCGCTGCAACTGCCCGCCGGAGAGCATCGCGGGCTGCGCAGTGGCGAAATCGCGCATCTGCACCGCCTCCAGCGCGGCATCAATCTCCTGCCTCAGCGCACGCGTGATGCCACCGAACCAGCCGCAGCGCGGCCAACAGCCCATTGCCACCAGCTCATAGACGGTGAGCGGGAAGCGGGTGTCCAGCTCGCTACGCTGCGGCAACCAGCCCAGCGCTTTTCGCGGCAGCTGCAGTTCACAGCGTCCCGCCACTGGCGGCAGCAGTCCGGCGATAGTTTTGAGCAAGGTTGATTTGCCCGTTCCGTTGGCCCCGACCAGTGCCGTCATACTGCCGGCCGCCAGTTCGCCATTCACCACCGGCGTCACCGCCCTGCCCTGATAGCCGCCCTGCAGACGATGAAAACGCATCATTGGTGCAGGCCCCAGACGATGGCTAAAGCCAGCAGGCTACTCAGCAGTAGCGCTACCAGCAGGCGCCCGCCGAGCGAGAGAAGTAATCCACTGTGATTCATGATAGGCAACCAAAATGTTATAACATAACAATATACTACCTGATGGCATCATCGCGACGCGCGGACGAAAGTGTTTCAAAAATTGATCAGCGGCGATACGCCTGGGCGATTTGTGCCATCAAGCCAGCGCCCATCGCAGCAATCGCCCTTTCTGTTTACCAATGGCTTGCAATGTCCGGGCTGAAAGCCAATGATAGAACTCTCCTT
The DNA here is from genome assembly GCF_008632015.1 of Pantoea sp. B_9. Classification (NCBI taxonomy): domain Bacteria; kingdom Pseudomonadati; phylum Pseudomonadota; class Gammaproteobacteria; order Enterobacterales; family Erwiniaceae; genus Pantoea; species Pantoea sp. B_9. Next base: position 1,215,759 of record NZ_VWVL01000001.1, read on the forward strand.
GCTTTTTACGGGATGCAAAATGCAGTCTATTATTCATAGTGATATTGATGTGAATGAGGATGATTGCGGCAAGTTACGCCAGATTATCCAGGGGAATATTCTCAAAATAGCCCAGGACCTTGCCGGCGATTTACAATGGTATTCTCAAAACGCGCAATTAGTTCCGGACAGTTTTACCATTATTTCCATTCAGCCCGTCGGCCACAAACGATTTAAAATGCTTTACGATTTCACGTGGGATTTATTTAATCCCTGCCTTGATTTAAATGAAACCTTTACCCAACGTGAAGAAGTTATGTTCCAGACAACGCCCGGTGCACTGGTGTTTGAGGTGATAGACAATACCCGCCCGTCACCGTGCGACGAATTGTAATATTTAGTAATTGGGTGAGCAAAACTAATGATTGTGGATTATATTTAAAAGGTCGCTGAATTCTTTTTATTCGTGATCGCTCCCTGGTAGCTTTTCCAAATCTCGCCGCGTCGCGGTAACTGTGCTCGCTATGGAGGGGAAAAAGATGGACGAATACTCACCGAAACGGCATGATATTGCCCAGCTTAAATTTCTGTGTGAGAACCTGTTTGACGAAAGTATGGCGACGCTAACCGACAGCCATCACGGCTGGGTTAATGATCCTACTTCGCCAGGCAATTTACAGCTCAACGATTTGATTGAGCATATCGCCTCTTTCACGATGAATTACAAAATTAAGCATGTTGAAGATGAAGCGCTGATTACGCAAATCGATGAATATCTTGATGATACCTTTATGCTGTTTAGCAGCTATGGAATCAATACTCAGGATCTTCAACGGTGGCAACGTTCAGCAAAACGCTTATTTAATCTGTTTGCCGAAGAGTGCGCTTATCTCCAGCAACCCAGCCATTCCTTTTAGCATCAGAGTGAGACCGGTTTATTTATGAGCAACCCAGCCTTAACCAAAACAGACTATTTGATGCGACTGCGTCGTTGTCGCTCAATTGACACCCTTGAACGGGTGATTGAAAAGAACAAGTATGAATTACCCGATGATGAGTTAGCGGTATTCTACTCCGCAGCCGATCACCGTCTGGCCGAGCTGACCATGAACAAGCTCTATGACAAAGTGCCCGGATCTGTCTGGAAGTACGTCCGCTAAGTTTTCTCCCCGCAGGTCGCTTCGTTACTCACCTTTATTTCCACGGATGACAGGCAGGCAAAGGAGTGCCGATACGGTGCTGTGCCGCATTGCGCGCAGTGATTTTGCATGGGCAGAAATGGTGGAGGCCCTGCCAGCTACATCCCGGCACACGCGTCGCCTGCTGCGGCTGCTTCCTTCCGGACCTGACCGAGTTCACAAGTTAGCGTTGCGGGAGAACCAACAGGGCCCCCATTGACGAGCTCTCATGTTGAGAGCGCTGGCATTATCGGGGAAGCCCCTGGCAATTGCAAGCGCAGGCCGGGCAACCGTTGGTTTCTTGAACAGGCCGGCGGCAAAACCCTGCAGATAGCCGCAATCGCATGCTAAAGTGGCGCTTTTCCCGCAGACGAGGTGCGTCAGTGAGTGAACAGAGCAATTTTTCCGAGCGCGTCTGGCAAATTGTTGCCGCTATTCCTGCCGGTAAAGTGACGACCTACGGCGATGTCGCGCTGCTGGCCGGTTCACCGCGCGCCGCACGTCAGGTGGGCGGCGTGCTGCGACGCCTGCCGCCAGGCAGTAAACTGCCGTGGTTCCGCGTGATAAATCGTCATGGTCGTATTTCGCTGCAGGGCGATGATCTTTTTCGTCAGCGCGATGCGCTGGAAGCCGAAGGTATTGAAGTGAGTGATGCGGGAGAAATTGAACTGACAAAGTATCGCTGGGAGTATTAATGCTGACAGGCCGCACTCCCTTTAAGGCGCGGGAATGGCACTGCAGAAAGTAAAGCGTCACACGCCAGGGATGGCGTGTGCCGAGCGATCAGGGACGAGACAGCGCCTTTACTTTCTGCAGTGCCATTCTGGCGCAGCTGCCGTAACGCGCTGTCTCCCGTTTCAACTTACAGACTGGTTGGTGCCGGCACGGAGGCTGACGGCGTAACCTGGGTTGGCGACGTCGAAGGCACGGTGGTAGCAGCGCCCGGCTGGGTTGGCATCGCCATATTGGTCACTGGTACCAGCAGCAGTTCCGCTTTCGTTCCACCCTGATTAATCACCGGTTTCACCGTATCGGTAATAAACGCCAGCTTGCCGTCGATGGTGATCGCTGCGCTCAGCAAAATGCGCGCGTTCGGCTGGATATCGGCCGGGTTAAAGGGCAGCACAAACTGGAACGGTGCCTGTTTGCCCTCGGTGCGAACCACACGCTGTGACAGCACTTTGGACGGCGCGTCCGCCAGTGACGCATCGGCCAGCGTCACGGTCAGCACCGCATCCGGCGGCAGCGCAATACGCTGGCGAATATAGACGGAACCGCTTACGTTCGGCTGGGCAATTGCCGACGGCTGCCCGGCCACGCTGGCGCCTAAAGTTGGCGTCGGCACGGGTTTACTGTGATCGGCACAGCCTGTGATTGCCACCGCCAGTGTCATACCGCTAATTACATGCCAGAGTTTCATCGATGTCGTCTCCTTATGAACACTATGATTGTCGGCGGTAAATTTATTGGCTGGGTTTTCCACCGCCGATTGCTGTTAATTCTGGCACAAAAATCCGCTTTGCGCCTGAAGCCCCGCCATGCTGCTGAAAACCGGGTAAAAGCGTTGCGCAAACTGGTCGGATCTTTCACACTGACGCCATTGGCATCACTGAGGAATCCGTTATGAGCCAGGCACTGCATAACCTGCTTAATTTATTGAATCTGGAAAAACTGGAAGAAGGCCTGTTTCGTGGGCAGAGTGAAGACCTCGGCCTGCGCCAGGTGTTTGGCGGCCAGGTGGTGGGACAGGCGCTATATGCGGCAAAACAAACCGTGCCGGAAGCCCGTATCATTCACTCCTTCCACAGCTACTTTCTGCGCCCGGGCGACAGCCAGAAAGCCATTATTTACGATGTGGAAACCCTGCGCGACGGCAAAAGCTTCAGCGCCCGCCGCGTCAGCGCCGTACAAAACGGTCAGCCGATCTTCTACATGACCGCCTCCTTTCAGGCACCGGAAGATGGCTTCGAACATCAGAACAGCATGCCGCAGGTGCCGGGACCCGATAACCTGCCCTCCGAGCAGGATCTCGCCCACCGGCTGGCTGCGCACCTGCCGCTCAAGCTGAAAGAAAAATTCCTCGCCGAGCGCCCACTGGATATCCGTCCGGTGCAGATCCACAATCCGCTGAAAGGCCACGTTGATGAGCCGCTGCGCCAGGTCTGGGTGCGTGCCAATGGTCAGCTGCCGGACGATCGCCGCATTCATCAATATCTGCTGGGCTACGCTTCCGATCTCAACTTTCTGCCGGTCGCGCTGCAGCCGCATGGCAAAGGCTTCCTTGAGCCGGATATGCAGGTGGCAACGATTGATCACTCCATGTGGTTCCACCGTCCATTCGATCTCTCCGAGTGGCTCCTGTACAGCGTGGTAAGCACCTCAGCGTCGGGCGCACGCGGCTTCGTGCGCGGTGAGTTCTTCAGCCAGGACGGCACGCTGGTGGCGACGACGGTGCAGGAAGGGGTAATGCGTCAGCGCGAAGCATAAAAAAAGGGGCGATTATCTCGCCCCCTTTCTCATCATTATAGTTATAGCGCACTGCTCTTCTGCCAGCCGGCACTTACTGGTTGTAAGCGTTCTCGCCGTGGCTGTTCACATCCAGACCTTCACGTTCCTGTTCTTCCGGTACGCGCAGGCCAACAATCATATCTGCCAGCTTGAAGCCGATGAAGGCGACCACGCCAGACCAGACGATGGTCAGGCCACAGCTGAACAGCTGAACCCAAACCTGATGGCCCATAGTCACGCCTTCTGCGTAGCCGACGCCGCCCAGTGACGAGGAGGCAAACACGCCGGTCAGGACACAACCGAGGATACCGCACACGCCGTGCACACCGAACACGTCGCACGGATCATCCACGCGCAGCCATTTCTTCAGCGTGGTCACACCCCAGATACCTGCCAGGCCACCGGCCAGACCGATAATCAGTGCGCCGCCGACGCCGACATAACCACAGGCTGGCGTGATGGCAACCAGACCGGCGATGAAGCCAGAAGACGCACCCAGCAGTGAAGGCTTACCGCGCAGCGCCCACTCACCGAACACCCACGACAGCACGGCACCCGCAGTGGCCACCACGGTATTCAGGAAGGCCAGCGCCGCGATTTCGTTAGCGGAAGACGCAGAGCCGGCGTTGAAGCCGAACCAGCCAACGTACAGAATCGCGGTACCGGTAAACACCATCGGCAGGTTATGCGGTTTGAACGCTTCTTTACCGAAGCCAGCACGCTTGCCTACCAGGTAAGCACCAACCAGACCGGCAACGGCGGCGTTGATGTGCACCACGGTACCGCCAGCGAAGTCCAGCGCGCCATCCTGTGCCAGGAAGCCGCCAGCCCACACCATATGTGCGATAGGCAGATAGGCCAGCGTCAGCCACACCAGCACGAAAATCAGTACCGCCGAGAAGCGAATACGCTCAGCCAGCGAACCAACAATCAGCCCCACGGTGATACAGGCGAAGGAAGCCTGGAACGCCACGTGAATGTACTGATAGAAGCTGCCCATCACCGCTTTCAGCTCGATATTTTTCAGCATCGCCCACTGGAAGTTACCGAAGAAGGCATTGCCTTCGCTGAACGCCAGCGAGTAGCCGTAGACGATCCACAGTACGCACACTAACGCGAACGTCACCGCGACCTGCGTCAGCATCGACAGCACGTTTTTGCCGCGAATCAGGCCGCCGTAAAACAGAGCAATGCCGGGAATCGTCATGAACAGTACCAGCGCGGTACAAATCATCATAAACGCGTTATCGGCTTTATCCGCTACGGCAGGCGCAGCTGCCATCGCAAGAGACGGTAACAGCGCCAGGCTGGTGAGGCCCAACTTAGTCATTACTTTATTCATTTCTTTCCATCCCATCACAATTCAGAGCCCCAGTTACAGTGCTGCTTCGTCGGTCTCGCCGGTACGAATACGAATCACGCGCTGCAGTTCCGCGACGAAAATTTTGCCGTCGCCAATTTTGCCGGTGTACGCGGCTTTGCTGATCACATCCACCACTTCATCCAGCTGATCGTCCGCAATCGCAATATCGATTTTTACTTTTGGCAGGAAGTTAACGCTGTACTCGGCACCGCGGTACAGTTCTGCATGGCCTTTCTGACGACCGAAGCCTTTCACTTCGGTCACTGTCAGGCCCTGAATGCCAATGGAGGATAAGGCTTCACGCACGTCCTCCAGCTTAAATGGTTTGATTACCACGGTAACCAGCTTCATACGTTCCCCTCCGGATATAAAAATAGGTGAGTCTTCGCGGACACGCAGAGAGTTAAGCAAAGGCTGTGCCACAAATGGCAAAAGTACGCGCTAAGGCTGCCGGGCGCAGAGTATCTGCGCTCCGGTATGGCGTAACGGGCAAGGTTTTCATTCGGAAAAACAGAAAGGTGGGACTTTACTGCACTCCTTTGGTGCTTACGGCCTCAAAGGAGTGCATCAATACAGAACATTCCGATAAATCTGCGCAAAAAAGGTGCAAATCACCCCTCTGCCGTTGCGGGTATGCCCGCCGCGAGTTCATCGCCAGCCTGCTGCAGCTGGTACATCTGCCAGTAACGGCCCTGCTGCGCCAGCAGTTCGGTGTGTGTGCCGCGTTCGACTACCTGACCACGGTGCAGCACCAGAATCTGATCCGCTTCGGTGATGGTGGAAAGACGGTGAGCAATCACCACCAGCGTGCTGTGCTGGCGCAGCGTGCGCAGCGCCTGCTGAATCGCCTGCTCGGTGCCTGAGTCGATATTGGCAGTGGCCTCATCGAGGATCAGAATCTGCGGCAGCGACACCAGCACGCGTGCCAGCGCCAGCAGCTGCTTCTGCCCGACCGACAGCGTGTTCCCCTGCTCACCGAGCCGGGTATGAATACCGTCGCGCATCGCGCGGGCCAGCGGTGCCAGCTGCACCTTCTCCAGCGCGCGCCACACATCCTCTTCGCTGATATCGCGTCCCAGGCGCACGTTGGCCAGCAGCGTATCGGCCAGTACCACCGGATCCTGTTGCACCATCGCCACGCTGCCGCGCAGCGCATCGTGCGTCAGCTGGCGCAGCGAGCGGCCATCCAGCTCAATGCTGCCGCGCGTCACCGGATAGTAGCCCATCAGCAGATTGGCTAAGGTGCTTTTGCCGCTGCCGGTATGGCCGACCAGTGCCACGAAGCCGCGCGCCGGCACTTCGAGGTTGATATGGCTGAGCACGTCGCGGTTGTCGCGGTAGGCAAAGCTGACATCGCGCAGGGTGATACGCCCGGAAGCCAGCGGCTGAGCGTCACTGCCGTAGCCCTGCTGCGCCGCATCCATCAGTTCAAAAATACGCTCGCCTGACACCACCGCCTGCTGCAGCATTGACTGCTGCGTGGTGAGCTCGATCAGTGGCTCGTTAAGGCGGCCAAGGTAAGTGATAAAAGCGTAAAGCACGCCAACCTCAAACACACCCGGTGTGGCAAAGCTGAACAGCATTAGCAGACCGCACAAAATCAGTGCAGAAAACAGGCTGAGCAGCGGACGCAGCAGAAAGCCGTCCAGCCTCAACGTCTCCATCCGCGCCAGATAGTGTGAACGGCTGGCTTCGCCCATGCGCTCGCCAAAGCGCGCCTGCTGGCGAAACTGCTGGATCACACTCATGCCGTTAATCACTTCGTTGAAGCCATTATTGATTTCGGCCAGATAGCTACGTACGCGGCGCGCAATCGGCGTGCTGTAGCGCTGATAGATCAGCATCACCGTTAACACCAGCGGGAAAATCACCAGCGCCACCAGCGCCATACGCCAGTCGAGTGCAAACATCGCCACCAGCATCGCGCCAATCAGCGCAGCGCTGCGCAGCACAGTGGCCACCACCGTGACGTAAAGATCTTTGATCACTTCAGTGTCGTTGGTGACGCGCGAAATAATCTGCCCCACCGGCTGGGTATCGAAGGCACTGAGCGGCTGGCGCAGCGCCGCATTCATCACGTCGACACGCAGCTGCTGCACAACGCCAATCGCCGCGCGGTTAAACAGCAGCGCCTGGAAATAGTGCAGACCCGCTGCCAGCAGCTGTAGCAGCACAAAGCCCACCAGCAGCCCGGCCACGATGCCCCACGGCATCTGGTGTTTAGCCACCAGGTTATCGATAAAATAGCTCACCAGCACCGGGCCGGTGACTTCGGCAGCGGCAGCGATCCACAGCATGCCGACGGCCAGCCACAGCGATTTGCGCCACGGTTTACCGTAAGCCAGCAGGCGTTTCAGCGTTGGCCATAAGCGTTGCGATTTAGCCATGGTCGGCTCCCTGTTCTGACTCGTCCTCATCCAGCGCGGCTTCCAGCTGCTGATAGCGATACATATCGCGATACCAGCCCGGCTGCGCCGCCAGCGTATCGTGATCGCCGCGCTGTGCCACTGCGCCCTGCTGCAATACCAGAATCTCGCTGGCTTCGGTCAGCGCCGACAGCCGATGCGCGCTGATGATCAGCGTGCGCCCTTTGCCCCACTGGCGCAGGTTATGCAGGATTTCATGTTCGGTACGGCCATCAACCGCCGACAGCGCATCGTCGAGGATCAGAATCTCCGCGTTGAGCAACAGCGCACGCGCAATGGCGATGCGCTGTTTCTGCCCGCCAGAGAGCATGACACCGCGCTCGCCCACTTCGGTAGCGTACCCCTGTGGCAGACGCAGTATGTCATCGTGCACGCAGGCCATCTGCGCCACGCGCTCGATCTCTTCCTGCGTTGCCTCCGGGCGACCCAGCGCCAGGTTATTCGCAACGGTATCGGAAAACAGGAACGGCGTCTGGCTGACCACCGCCAGCCGGCTGCGCCAGCTGTCCAGCCGCAGCTGCGGCAGCGGAATGGCGTGATAGCAAATCTCGCCCTGATCGATATCAAAATGGCGCTGAATCAGGCTCAGCAGCGTGCTTTTGCCGCAGCCGGTTGGCCCGCACAGCCCAAGCATCTGCCCGGGTTGTAGCTGGAAATGCACGTTGCTCAGCACCGGCGCGCTGCTCGCCGGATAGTGGAAGGCGCGGATCGCCACCTGCAGCAAGCCCGCATCCGCCGGCAGTGGCTGCTGACCATCCTCAACCGCAGGCGCTTCCGCCAGCAGCGCGCCAATACGGCTCCACGCGGCGCTGCCGCGCTCGACGATGTTAATCATCCACGCCAGCGCCAGCATCGGCCAAATCATCAGCCCTAAATACATGACGAAGCTGGTGAGCTGCCCGAGCGTTAGTGAACCGTGCCACACCATCCAGCCGCCACCGCCAATCGCCAGCAGATTCGAAAAGCCCACGGCAATATAAATGATGGGATCGAAGCGCGCATCGACGCGCGCCACGTGCAGATTTTTGCGGCCGGTGTCGCTGGCGATATCGGCAAACTGGCTCGACTGATGATCTTCCAGGCCAAAGGCTTTGATCATGCGGATGCTGGTCAGACTCTCCTGCGTTTGATCGTTCAGGCTGGAGAACGCCGCCTGCGCCACTTTGAAGCGCTGATGCAGGCGCGCGCCGTCTTTCTGAATCACCAGCGCCATAATCGGCATGGGAATCAGCGCCAGCAGCGTCAGCTCCCAGCTGATCTGCACGCTCATTACCGCCAGCACGACCAGCCCCATCACCAGCGAATCCACCAGCGTCAGCACCCCTTCACCCGCGGCAAACACCACGCGATCGACATCGTTGGTCGCGCGCGCAATCAGATCGCCGGTACGGTGGCGCAGGTAAAATGCCGGATGCTGGCGGCTAAGCTGGCGGTAAAAGTCTTCGCGCAGCTCCACCGCCAGCTGGTAAGAGGCGCCGAACAACAGCACGCGCCAGACGTAGCGCAGCAAATAGACAATCACTGCGGTCACCAGCATCACGCCGATCCACAGAAAAATTTCGCCGCGCGTAAGGCTGTGCTGGGTCACGCCGTCGACAATTACGCCGACCAGATGCGGAGGCAGCAGCTGCAGCAGCGCAATGATAATCAGCAAGCTGATGGCGCCCAGATAGCGCCGCCACTCGCGCAAAAAATACCAACTTAACTGGCTGAATAATCGCACAAAACAATCTCTTGTGATGCCCGTTCAGGGCGCTACCGGCAAGGCGGTGGTGTATTTAATCTCTTCCATAGCGAAGCTGGAGGTGACGTCAATCAGCCCCGGCACGCCGTTAACCAGACGCTTGTAAAACGCGTCGTAGCTCTTCATATCGGCCACCTGAATGCGCAGCAGGTAGTCGTACTCGCCCGCCATGCGGTAGAAGGCCATCACTTCCGGCATCTGCTGTACCACCGCGACAAACTGCTGAAACCAGTCGCTGCTGTGCTGCTGGGTTTTGATCAGCATAAAGGCGGTAAGCGACAGGCCGAGCTTTTCACCATCCAGCAACGCGACGCGCGCCCGAATAATGCCATCATCTTCCAGCTTTTTCAGGCGTTTCCAGCACGGCGTGGTGGTGAGATTCACCGCATCGGCCAGCGCCTGCAGCGACAGCGTGCAGTCTTTTTGCAGCAGCGCCAGCAGTGTGCGGTCAGTTTTATCTAGCATTCGCCACCTCAGGAGAAAAATTTTCTCTTATTTGCCGATTATAACCAACTTTTAGCAACCTCTTTTTCCTGCCAGTGCCTTACACTGAGCGCAATCTCGCTGCCGGAATCGCACCATGCAAACGCCCTGGGTTCGCCACGCTATCAATGAAATTAACGCCGACTTTCAGCGCTCCGCTGATACGCACCTGATCCGTTTTACGCTGGACGATTTCCCCGGCATTCGCTTTTATCTTAAGGATGAAAGCACCCATCCAAGCGGCAGCCTGAAACATCGCCTGGCGCGTTCGCTGTTTCTCTATGGTCTGGCCAATGGCTGGATTGGAGAAAACACGCCGATCATCGAAGCCTCCTCCGGCAGCACCGCGGTGTCGGAAGCCTATTTTGCCCGTCTGCTCGGCCTGCCGTTTATCGCCGTGATGCCAGCCAGTACCGCACGGCGCAAAATCGAGCTGATCCGCTTTTACGGCGGGGAGTGCCACTTCGTCGCCGATCCGTGCCAGCTGTACAGCGAATCCGAGCGTCTGGCGCGTGAACTCAACGGCCATTTTATGGATCAGTTTACCTACGCCGAACGCGCCACCGACTGGCGCGGCAACAACAATATTGCCGAAAGCATTTTCCGCCAGATGGCGCATGAACCTTTCCCGGTGCCACACACCCTGATCATGAGCGCCGGCACCGGCGGCACCTCGGCTACGCTGGGGCGCTACATCCGCTATCAGGGCCACGACACGCGCCTGCTGGTGGTCGATCCGCAACACTCGGTGTTTTTCGATTACTGGCACAGCCGCGATCGTACGCTGCGCAGCGAGCGCGGCAGCCTGATTGAGGGGATTGGTCGCCCGCGCGTTGAGCCGTCGTTTTTACCGGATGTGATTGACGAAATGATGAAAGTGCCGGATGGCGCCACCGTGGCGGCCATGTTAAGGCTGGAGCAGATTCTCGGCCGGCGTCCGGGCGCCTCTACCGGCACCAATTTCTGGGGCATGCTGCAGGTGGCAAAACGGCTGCGCGCGCAGGGGCAGTCCGCTGCGCTGGTCACGCTGCTGTGTGACAGCGGCGAGCGCTATCCGGATACCTATTACAATCCGCAGTGGGTCGCTGAGCAGATCGGCGATATTCAGGCGTGGCAGCGCGAGCTGCAATAAAAAACCGGACATCCTGTCCGGTTCACTGTAAGCCTCAGCATTCGGGGGAATAATCGAGGTGTGGTGTGGTCATCCAGTGATTTAAGTAGTGAGACACCGCCTGTGTCTCGCAATGGCCAATAATCGGTAAATGGGGCAGCGAGGTTTTCAGCTGATGCATGGCGTTGCCCATGATAAAACCGCGCCCGACGCGCTCCAGCATTTCGCGGTCGTTCATCGCATCGCCAAATGCCATGCAATCCGCCAGCGACAGCGACAGATGCTGGCACAGCCGCGCCAGCGCGGCGCCTTTGTGGCAATCAACCGACAAAACTTCCAGACACTCCCTGGCGGAGAAGCACAGGCTGGCGCGATCGCCGAGCGCCTGTTGCAGTTCAATCTTCAGCGCCAGCAGCATCTCATACGGCGCGATAAAGCAGATCTTGGTGACTTCATGTGCCGGCATGCGGCGTAAATCACGCAGCTGATAGTGAAACCCGCTCATCGCGTGCGCTTCCAGCAATCCCGGGAGCGGTTTATCGGTAAACCAGCCTTCGTCATTAAAGATGTGGATCGATGCGGGAGTTTGCCAGTGACTGTGCAATACCTCTTCCGCCACCGACGGCGCTAAATCACAGCCGTACAGCTGCCTGCCCTCGACATCGTGAATGCGCGTGCCGTTACCGGTGATCAGCCAGGCGGGCAAGGTGATCTGCTGACGTACTGCCTGCATATCCAGCAGGTGACGCCCCGTGGCAAACGCCAGTGTAACGCCACGCTGATGTAAGGCGTTGAGGCTCTGCAGCGTCTCCGCACCTAAACGGTGGGTAGGCAGCAGCAGTGTACCGTCCATATCAAATGCCGCGAGGCGGGCCATAGGAACTCTCCGGTCTGAATGAGGGGTTTACTATCGCCTGGTAATTACGGAACTAATAGTGAATACTTTCAAAAAACTGTTCCGGGTTTAATCATGCGACAGCTTCATCGGGTTAATCAGTTTCAGCGCCTGTGGCAGCTTAGCCAGGGCGAAGCGCAGCGCATCAGCGTTGCGGCCATGGCGCAGCACTGCTTTTGCAGCGAGCGCCACGTGCGTACCCTGCTGCGGCAGTGGCAGCAGGCGGGCTGGCTGCAGTGGCACGGTGCGGCGGGACGCGGTAAACAGGGCGAACTGCGCTTTCTGCTCTCTCCCGAACAGCTGCGTCAGCAATTGCTCAGCCAGCAGCTGGCAGCCGGTGAAGCGGTACAGGCGCTGCAGGTGCTGGATGTCGCGCCTGAACGGCTGGTGAAAATGCTGCGCCCACTGATGGGCGGCCAGTGGCAGAATCAGGCGCCGGTGCTGCGCATTCCCTATTATCGCGCGATGGAGGCGCTGGATCCGCTGCAGCTCACCGGACGCGCCGAGCAGCATCTGGTACGCCAGATTTTCTCCGGCCTGACGCGCTTTAACGCGGATGATGTCGAGGGCGATCTGGCACATCACTGGCAGCACGATGCGCAGGGCCGCGAATGGTATTTCTGGCTGCGACCACTGCTCAGCTGGCACAACGACGAACCGGTGCAGGCGGCACAGCTGGTCCAGCAGTTGCAACGTATCATGCAGACGCCGCAGGGCGGCCGTCTGCTGGCGGCGGTGGAACACATCGATGCGCCACATCCGCTGGCACTGCGTATCCAGCTGCGCACCAGCGATTACTGGCTGCCGCAGCGGCTGGCGCATCAGTTTTGCCTGCTGCCGCATCCGGAGCATGCCGATACCGGCAGCGGACCGTGGCGCCTGACGCACTTTACCCGCGAGCTGGTGCGGCTGGAGAGCCATGCGCGCTGGCACCATCAGCGTCCGCTGATTCAGGTAGTGGAATACTGGATTACACCGCAGCTGTTCGATCGCGGGCTGGGCACCAGCTGTCGCCATCCGGTGCAGATCGCCATTGGCGATCCCGACGAGCTGGACACGCTGCGGCCGGTGGATCGCAGCATCAGTCTCGGTTTCTGTTATCTGGCGCCGCGTTTCTCGGCTCGCTTCAGCCAGGCGCAGGCCAAAACGCTGCTCGCGCTGATTCAGCACAGCGGCGTTATTCAGCAGCTGCCGCTGGATGAAGGCTTAATTACGCCAACCGCAGAGCTGCTGCCCGGCTGGCCGCTGCCCGCCCCGCACCGCCCGGAAGGCACACTGCCCGCAACGCTGACGCTGCATTATCACCTGCCCATCGAACTGCACGTCATGGCGCAGGCGCTGGTGCCGCTGCTGGCGGCACAGGGCTGTACCCTCACCTGCGTATTTCACGACGTCAAAAGCTGGCGCGACGACATCGATCTGAGTGACGCCGACATCATCATGGGCGACCGTCTGATTGGTGATGCGCCGCAGTTTACCCTGGTGAACTGGCTGGAAAATGATGCGGCCTGGCAACCGCTGCGTCCGGCGGTACTGCAGGCACCGCTGCACGCTATCGCCCGTCAGGCCAATCCGGCACTGCGCAGCGCCGCGATTCATCAGCTGTTTCAGCAGTTAATGCGCGACGGCCATTTGCTGCCGCTGTTTAACTATCGCTACCAGGTGTTTGCTCCGCCAGGCGTCGAAGGTATTCAGCTTAACAGCATGGGCTGGTTCGATTTCACCCGCGCCTGGATCCCGCCGCCTGCCGCAGGCGGTGCTGTTCAGCCCGCGCCAGAGCCAGTACCATAGGCGCACTGATTTATGGGGAAGAAAACATGAAACGAGCCGTTGTCGTATTCAGTGGCGGACAAGACTCCACCACCTGTCTGATTCAGGCGCTGCAGCAGTATGATGAAGTGCACTGCGTGACCTTTGATTATGGTCAGCGCCATCGCGAAGAGATCAACGTCGCCGCAGAGCTGGCGCACCAGCTGGGCGCGCGGGCACACAAAGTGCTGGACGTAACGCTGCTCAATGAACTGGCGGTCAGCAGCCTGACGCGCGATAACATTCCGGTACCGGCCTACAATCCACAGGCCAGCGGCCTGCCCAGCACCTTCGTACCGGGGCGTAACATCCTGTTTCTGACGCTGGCCTCAATTTATGCTTATCAAGTGGAAGCCGAAGCGGTGATCACCGGCGTGTGTGAAACCGATTTTTCCGGTTACCCGGATTGCCGTGACGAGTTTGTCAAAGCGCTGAACAACGCTGTCAGCCTGGGCATGGCGCGCGACGTGCGTTTTGAAACGCCGCTGATGTGGCTGAATAAAGCAGAAACCTGGGCGCTGGCGGACTACTGGCAGCAGCTGCCGCTGGTCCGCTCGGAGACGCTAACCTGCTACAACGGCGTTAAAGGCGACGGCTGTGGCGAGTGCGCGGCCTGCCACCTGCGCGCACGTGGCCTGGCCGATTACCAGGCCAATGCGGCCAGCGTGATGGCGGCGATGAAACAGAAAAGCGGCCTGCGCTGATTGCGGCCGCGCTGCGGGCTGGCGTGCTGTCAGGGCATGCCAGCTCAGGAAGGCGCGGTCATCAATGCCGCCAGGCGTTCACGTAACTCCCCTTCCAGCGGCACGGTTTTTTGCGTGCGCAAATCGATGCAGACGAAGGTCAGCGCCGCATCCGCCACCAGCGTGTTATCACCCGCCAGCACCACCCGCTGTAAAATAATGCCGCTTTTGCCGTTGAGCTGCGAGACCTCGCTCTCTATGTGCAGCACGTCGCCCAGCACCGCCGGACGACGATAGTTAATGTTGATATTCACCACCACAAACGCCAGCTGCTGCTCCAGCAGCCAGTGAAAGGCATCGGCATCTTCCAGCCACTGCCAGCGCGCCTCTTCCAGAAATTCCAGGTAGCGCGCATTGTTCACATGCTGATAGACGTCAAGATGATAGCCGCGCACTTTGATGGTGGTTTGCATGATTGCTCCTGTTCAGGCTGTGAATGACAACTGGTTGGACCTGTTGAGCATAGCACAGCCTGATGGGCCGCTTTAGCAATCCTTCAGAGTCGCGAGCCGCTTCACAATTTCAGCCGCGCGCTGTTCCGCTCCACCAGCGCACTGCCAATACCCGGTACTTCTTTCAGCTGCTCGATGGCGCTGAAGGGCCCGTACTGCTCACGATAGCTGACAATCGCCTGCGCTTTTTTCAGTCCAATACCGTTCATGGCGGCGGCCAGCTGCTCGGCCGTGGCCTGATTGATGCTGACCTGTTCCGGCTGCGGCGTGGACACCTGCGTCGCCTGCGTTTCACTGGGGCTTTCCGCCGCCGCCAGTCCGCTGGTCCAGAGCGCGCCGCCCAGCGCCAGCGTGATGCAAAAGGCACGAAATGTTGATTTAACCATGCTGTGTTTCTCCTTGTGTTTGACAGCCACTGCAGGGTGGCACAAGCGAGAAACGCACTCAAAAGGCGATGATCAGAAATGGAAAAGGCCGCAGAAGCGGCCTTTCGGTATTGCAGCAGTTTACCTTTTTTTGTGAGGCTTACTGGTTTTGTGCGGCGGTGCCGTACTTAATCTTCGCCTCTTTACGCAGGTTTTCCAGCAGCGCTTCAAAGGCAATCTGCGCGTTGTTTTGCGTCACGCCTTTCACCATTTCGTCGATCTGCGCCTGCGGCATGTTGCCCGCGCTGACCTTATCCAGCGCGACCAGTACCACGTTGCCCTGCATATCTTCGCTGACACCCCACGACGGCTGGTTATCCGCCGGCTGTGGCAGGTTGAATGCGGCCTGTGCCACCGGATCCTGCGCGTTGCGATCGACGGTTTTGCTGACGCTCAGCGTCAGGCCAGCCGCCTGCAGCGCGTCCTGTTTGCCCGCTTTCAGCTCGGCCAGCAATTTGTCTGCCTGCGCTTTGGCCTGCTGCGTCGCTTTGTCATGCTTCAGGCTGTCGGCAATCTGCGCTTTGACCTGATCCAGCGGTTTAACCGCTTCCGGTTTGTGCTCGCTGATGCGCAACACAAACGCCCGATCGCCATCGACGCTGATGATGTCAGAGTTGTTGCCCGGCGCGCCGTTCTGACCGGTCAGGCCACCGTTGAAGATCGCCTGTTTAACCGCATCGAAATCGAGATCGGCCGGCACGTTATCGCGGGTGATCCAGCCCGTTTCCACCACTTTCAGGCCAGATGCCTGTGCGGCGCCCGCCAGGGATTCGTTGTCGTTGCTGGCGGCTTCGCTCACCTTCTGCTGCATCTTATAGAAGGCGTCGACGGCTTTTTCCTGCTTCACTTTATCCGCCACCGCGTCGTGCACCTCCGCCAGCGGTTTAACCTGCTCTGGCTGGATATCGTCCAGACGCACCACCAGGAAACCGACTGAGGACTTGATCACGCCAGACAGCTGGCCTTTCTGCGTCAGGTTGGCGTTTTTCAGCTCATCCGGCGTGGTGTTCGGCTCCAGCCAGCCCATGTCGCCGCCTTTACGCGCAGAGATTGGGTCGATGGATTTGCTCTTCGCCAGCGTGGCGAAATCCTCGCCCTTTTTCAGCGCATCCAGCACTGCGTTGGCATCGGCTTCGGTTTTGGTCTGAATGATGCTGTAACGGTTGCGCTGCGGCTGTGAATAATCGGCTTTGTGCTGATCGTACCAGCTCTGAATATCCGCTTCGCTGGCGTTCTCCTGCAGGCTGGCCGCATCCATTTTGATGTAACTGACGCGGAACTGCTCAGGTGCCATAAAGCTGCTCTGATGCTGCTGGTAGTACTGATTAATTTCGTCGTCGCTGGCAGTTTGTTTCGCGGCCAGCGCATTAACGTCAATCACCGCCTGACGAATCTCACGCTGCTGCGAGACCAGATCCACCAGCTTGCTGGTTTCACCCTTCAGCATGAAGTCGGTATTGGCGATGGCGTTAATCAGCTGCTGCGTCGCCAGCTGCTTGCGCAGCGCTTCGGCGTACTGATCGGCACTGAAGCCCATGCTGGCGATCAGGCCGTTGTATTTCGCGTTGTCGAACTTACCGTTGGTCTGGAAAGCCTGCTGATTGAAAATAGCCTGCTTCACCTGATCGTCGCTGATGCCAATGTGCAGATCTTTGATGTACTGATCGAGCAGCGCCTGATCGATCAACTGTGACAGCGCCTGCTGGCGCATCTGCTGCATGTAGCCGTCGTTGCTGGCCAGCTGCGAGAACTGGTCGCCCAGCATCTGCTGCTGACGGTTGCGCTCGTTGTTAAACGCCTGTTCCAGCTCACCGCGGCTAATTTCATGGCCGTTCACTTTGGCAGCGTAATCGCTGTTACCGCCAATCAGGTAGTTGCCCACCCCGGTCAGTACGAATGACAGGATGATCAATCCCAGAATGATCTTGAGCACGACATGGTTCGACGCCGCGCGTAAATTGTCCATCATGGTATGACAACACTCCGCTGTAGTGTGGATGTAAAGCTCTGACACGATGTCATCATCGTGCAGCTGCGGTTCAGGCTGGCAGCTGGCAACCATGCGGAGACTGAAGCCAGCGGCTAAAGTCGCGCATCAAGATAAAAAAAGGCACATCAAAAATGATGTGCCCGTATGTTACATGAGAACGCCTTTTTCGTCCTCAATCCATGGAAGAAAATGCTTCGATGGACAGGTCAGCGGTCATTAATTGACGGCGTCTTTCAGTGCTTTACCTGCACGGAAGCCCGGTACTTTACCAGCCGGGATGGTGATTTCTTTACCGGTTTGTGGGTTACGGCCGGTGCGGGCAGCACGCTCGCGTACAGAGAAGGTACCGAAACCGACCAGTGCCACTTCGTCACCGCCTTTCAGCGCGTCAGAAACGGAGCCCATGAATGCATCTAACACACGTCCCGCTGCCGCTTTAGAAATGTCAGCGTCCGCAGCAATTTTGTCGATCAACTGTGACTTATTCACTCTCTTCATCCCCTCTTTTATTATTCACTCGCACCCGCGCTTCCCGCCCGGTGCGAACGCGCAGCCAGTTATATCAAGCCTGTGGAGCTGAAACAACGGTATTCATCTTAATCGTTGATCCAGCAGCCCCCTAAATTAGCGGCACAAAAAAAAGCTGGCAAGCCCGATTTGGCCTGCCAGCTTCGCTTTTTAGCGCTTTTTGTCGCTAATCACTATTTTGCCGTGGCAACCTGCATCCCGTACGGGGCATTTTCCAGCGCCAGGCTCAGCACTTCTTCAATACGCTTCACCGGATGGATCGACAGATCGGCAATCACGTTCTGTGGAATCTCTTCCAGATCGCGCTTGTTTTCGTCCGGGATCAGCACGGTTTTGATGCCGCCGCGATGCGCCGCCAGCAGTTTCTCTTTCAGGCCACCAATCGGCAGTACCTGACCGCGCAGCGTAATCTCGCCGGTCATCGCCACGTCCGAACGCACCGGGTTACCGGTCAGACAGGAGACCAGCGCGGTACACATCGCGATACCGGCGCTCGGACCATCTTTCGGCGTCGCTCCTTCCGGTACGTGCACGTGGATGTCACGCTTCTCATAGAAGTCGCCGTTGATGCCGAGTTTCTCCGCACGGGCGCGGACTACTGTCAGCGCCGCCTGGATGGACTCCTGCATCACCTCACCGAGTGAACCGGTGTAGGTCAGCTTGCCTTTGCCCGGCACGCAGGCGGTTTCGATGGTGAGCAGATCGCCGCCCACTTCGGTCCACGCCAGGCCGGTGACCTGACCAACACGGTTTTCGCTGTCGGCACGGCCGTAGTCAAAGCGCTGCACGCCCAGGAAATCCTTGAGGTTTTCGCCGGTGATTTTGATGCTCTTTTTCGCTTTGTCCATCAGCAGCGCTTTTACCGCTTTACGGCACAGCTTGGAGAGTTCGCGCTCCAGGCTACGCACGCCCGCTTCACGGGTGTAATAGCGGATAATGCCGATAATGGCGCTGTCGTCAACGCTGATCTCTTTCTCTTTCAGCGCATTACGCTCGATCTGCTTCGGCAGCAGGTGCTGTTTAGCGATGTTGAGCTTCTCATCTTCGGTGTAGCCGGAGAGACGAATCACTTCCATACGATCCAGCAGCGGAGCCGGAATGTTCATGGAGTTGGAGGTTGCCACAAACATCACATCTGACAGATCGTAATCCACTTCCAGATAGTGATCGTTGAACGCAATGTTCTGCTCCGGATCCAGTACCTCCAGCAGCGCTGAAGCCGGATCGCCGCGCATGTCGGATGACATTTTGTCGATCTCATCCAGCAGGAACAGCGGGTTTTTCACGCCGACTTTGGCCATTTTCTGGATCAGTTTGCCCGGCATCGACCCGATATAGGTACGACGGTGGCCGCGGATTTCCGCTTCGTCACGCACGCCGCCGAGCGCCATACGCACATATTTACGGCCAGTGGCTTTGGCGATTGACTGTCCCAGCGAGGTTTTACCCACGCCCGGCGGTCCGACCAGACACAGAATCGGCCCTTTAATTTTGCTGACGCGACTCTGCACCGCAAGATACTCAAGGATGCGGTCTTTCACGCGCTCCAGACCGTAATGGTCGGTATCCAGCGTCTCCTGCGCTTTCCGCAGGTCTTTTTTCACCTTGCTGCGCGCGTTCCACGGTACCTGCACCATCCAGTCGATGTAGCCGCGCACCACGGTGGCTTCCGCTGACATCGGTGACATCATCTTCAGCTTCTGCAGTTCAGCTTCGGCCTTCTCGCGAGCCTCAGCCGGCATTTTCGCCGCGTCGATTTTGCGTTTCAGCGCTTCGTATTCATCCGGCGCATCATCCATCTCGCCCAGCTCTTTCTGAATCGCTTTCATTTGCTCATTCAGATAGTACTCGCGCTGGCTTTTCTCCATCTGCTTTTTAACGCGGTTGCGAATACGCTTCTCAACCTGCAGCAGATCGATTTCCGATTCCATCATCGCCATGAGATATTCCAGACGCTCATTGATGTCGGACATCTCCAGCACTGACTGTTTGTCAGCCAGCTTAAGCGGCATGTGCGCCGCCACGGTGTCGGCGAGACGCGCCGCGTCGTCGATGCTGTTGAGTGAAGTCAGCACCTCCGGCGGGATTTTTTTGTTCAGCTTGATGTAGCCTTCAAACTGATTGATGGCGGTACGCACCAGCACTTCCTGCTCGCGCTCTTCAATTTCCGGCGAGATCAGGTATTCGGCCTGGGCAACAAAGTGGTCGCCATTGTCCGCTAAAGTGGTGATGTGTGCGCGCTGAAGACCTTCCACCAGCACCTTAACGGTACCGTCTGGCAGTTTCAGCATCTGCAGTACGGAAGCAACGGTCCCTACCGCGAAGAGATCGTTAATACCAGGTTCATCCGTTGAAGCCTCTTTCTGGGCAACCAGCATGATCTTCTTGTCATGATCCATCGCCGCTTCGAGGCAACGAATCGATTTTTCCCGACCAACAAACAACGGAATTACCATGTGCGGATAAACCACCACGTCGCGCAACGGCAACACGGGGATTTCAATGCGTTCAGAACGCTCAGGATTCATAGAGCTCTCTCTTAGTTTAATGTCCGCCAGGTGATGGGAACCGCGTGATACAGGCTGTATGCAGTTAGACCCACAGGATTATGAGTATATGGGGATGCTTGCACGACATTCAATGTCACAGAGGTGAGAAAAATAAAAGGGGAAACATTTTCCCCTTTTTTAAGATAACAACGCGGTGTAATTGATTATTTATTCGCCAGAAGCCTGGGCTTCATGCTTACCGTAAATCAGCATCGGGTCAGATTGCCCCTCGATTACTGACTCATCGATCACCACTTTCTCTACGCCTTCCATTGATGGCAGGTCGTACATGGTTTCGAGCAGCGCCGCTTCTACGATAGAACGCAGACCACGTGCCCCGGTTTTACGCGAGTTGGCTTTTTTCGCAATCGCCGTCAGCGCTTCGTCACGGAACTCCAGCTCCACGCCTTCCAGGTTAAACAGCGCCTGATACTGCTTGGTCAGCGCGTTTTTCGGTTCACGCAGGATCTGGATCAGCGCTTCTTCGCTCAGCTCGTTGAGCGTCGCCACCACCGGCAGACGGCCAATGAACTCCGGAATCAGACCAAATTTGATCAGATCTTCCGGCTCAACCTGTGACAGCAACTCGCCTTCGCTGGCTTTCTGCGATTTACCTTTGACGGTCGCGCCAAAGCCAATACCGGAGCCGGTTTCAACACGCTGTGAAATCACTTTATCGAGGCCGGCAAACGCACCGCCACAGATAAACAGGATTTTCGAGGTGTCGACCTGCAGAAACTCCTGCTGCGGATGCTTACGTCCACCCTGCGGCGGCACGGCAGCCACCGTGCCTTCAATCAGTTTCAGCAGCGCCTGCTGCACGCCTTCACCTGACACATCACGGGTGATAGACGGGTTGTCTGATTTACGGGAAATCTTATCGATTTCATCGATGTACACGATGCCGCGCTGCGCTTTCTGTACGTCGTAGTCGCACTTCTGCAGCAGTTTCTGGATGATGTTTTCCACATCCTCGCCCACGTAACCGGCTTCGGTCAGCGTGGTGGCATCCGCCATGGTGAAAGGCACATCCAGCAGGCGCGCCAGCGTTTCCGCCAGCAGGGTCTTACCGCTACCGGTTGGACCGATCAGCAGAATGTTACTTTTGCCCAGTTCAATCCCGTTGCTGGTGTCGCCGTTACGCAGACGTTTGTAGTGGTTGTACACCGCCACCGCCAGCACTTTTTTCGCCTTCTCCTGACCGATAACATAATCGTCAAGGTGATGGCGGATCTCATGCGGCGTCGGGAGCGCGCTGCGCTCGCGGTGCGGGGCCACTTCTTTAATCTCTTCGCGAATGATGTCGTTACACAGATCGACACACTCGTCGCAAATATACACTGACGGCCCGGCAATCAGCTTACGGACTTCATGCTGGCTTTTGCCGCAGAAAGAGCAGTACAGCAACTTACCTGAACCGTCTTTGCGCTTATCTGTCATCAGCTAACCTCTTTTCGTTC
Organism: Pantoea sp. B_9; assembly: GCF_008632015.1. Taxonomy (NCBI): domain Bacteria; kingdom Pseudomonadati; phylum Pseudomonadota; class Gammaproteobacteria; order Enterobacterales; family Erwiniaceae; genus Pantoea; species Pantoea sp. B_9. The sequence continues at coordinate 1,237,402 of NZ_VWVL01000001.1, forward strand.
TCAGACCTAATTGGTGTACGGCAATGGCCGCACAGCAACGGCCGATATGCATGCAACTCACCTGTCTGCACCCGTTAACTATAGCGTAAGGGGCAGACAGATGTGTCTTATTGGCGATGCGTCAGGATGGAGTCGACCAGGCCATACTCTACCGCTTCGCTGGCAGAGAGGAAACGATCGCGCTCGGTGTCGCGTTCAATCTGCTCCAGCGATTTGCCGGTATGTTCCGCCATCAGCTCATTCATACGCTGCTTCACTTTCAGGATTTCACGCGCGTGGATCTCAATATCCGTGGCCTGGCCCTGATAACCGCCCAGCGGCTGGTGAATCATCACGCGTGAGTTTGGCAGACAGAAGCGCTTGCCTTTAGTCCCCGCCGTCAGCAGGAATGCGCCCATCGAACAGGCCTGGCCCATACAGATGGTGCTCACGTCCGGCTTGATGAACTTCATTGTGTCATAAATCGACATACCGGCGGTAATCACACCACCTGGCGAGTTAATGTAGAGGTAAATGTCTTTTTCAGGATTCTCAGCTTCCAGAAACAGCATCTGCGCCACAATCAGGTTCGCCATGTGATCCTCAACCTGACCGGTCAGGAAGATCACGCGCTCTTTAAGCAGGCGGGAGTAGATGTCGTAAGAACGCTCGCCGCGCGAGGTTTGTTCGACCACCATTGGCACCAGCGCATTGGTTGGTGCAGTAAATTCACGATCGCCACTGTATGACATTACCGTCTCCTGATAAATTTCATTGGCAACATTCTGTACCGATTTTACGCGAGGCGCGCGGCGAAAACTATGCGCAGCGGTCTCGTTCCGACATAACAGGACGGTTAATCAGCCAGTCTTACTGTTTTCACGCATTCTCCCTGTATCTGGGGATGCAGCCCAGTTGTTTCAAGCATAACAACCTTTTCCCCATTCGCTAACACGGAAAAACAGCTTAGCGAAGAATTTGCCGACTAATTAGTCAAATAGCGCACAAATGTGGTTGGTTTCCACCAGAAACGAAAAAGCCCGCGACACAGCGGTCGCGGGCTTTAGCACTCAGGGTTAACTCACGAATCAGGCCGCAGAGGTCTGGTTCATCAGCTCCTGGAAGTTAGTGGCTTTGTCAGTCACTTTGGCTTTCGCCAGTACCGCTTCAACCGCCTGCTCTTCCAGCGCAACGTTGCGCATGTTGTTCATCAGCTCGCTGTTTTTGCTGTAGAACTCGATCACTTCCTGCGGATCTTCGTACGCAGAAGCCATCTCTTCGATCAGCGCTTTAACGCGATCTTCATCGGCTTTCAGCTCGTTGATGCGAATTACTTCGCCCAGCAGCAGACCGACCACAACGCGACGTTTTGCCTGCTCTTCGAACAGTTCACGTGGCAGTTCCAGCGCCTGCTTCTCGTTGCCGCCGAAACGCTGTGCAGCCTGACGACGCAGAACGTCGATTTCGCTGTCGATCAGTGCCACTGGCACGTCGATTTCGTTCGCGTTAACCAGACCGTCAATCGCCTGCGTCTTCACGCGGTTACGGATAGCGCCTTTCAGCTCGCGCTCCATGTTCTTACGCACTTCAGCGCGCAGACCTTCGATGGAGCCATCCTCCACGCCGAAACGCTTGATGAATTCAGCGGTCAGCTCCGGCAGTTCGCGGGTTTCCACTTTCTTCAGCACGATGTCGAACTTCGCATCTTTGCCTTTCAGGTTTTCCGCGTGGTAGTCATCCGGGAATTTCACGTCGATGGTGAAGGTGTCGCCGGCTTTCTTGCCAGTGATGCCTTCTTCGAAGCCTGGGATCATACGACCCTGACCCATCGCCAGCACGAAGTCAGACGCTTTGCCGCCTTCGAACTCTTCGCCGTCTACAGAGCCGGTGAAATCGATGGTCGCGCGATCTTCTGCTGATGCCGCTGCATCGGTCTCTTTCCAGGTCGCCTGCTGCTTCTGCAGGGTTTCCAGCATGGTGTCGACGTCAGCGTCGGTCACTTCAACCACCGGTTTTTCGACTTCGATTGCATCCAGGCCTTTCAGCTCAACTTCCGGATACACTTCGAACTCAACCGCGTAAGTGAAATCTTCACCTTCTTTATACTCACCCGGCACGTAGTTCGGTGCGCCAGCTGGGTTGATCTTCTCTTTGATGATGGCGTCAACGAAGTTACGCGTCATCAGCTCGCTCAGGACGTCCTGACGAACAGAGGCACCGTAGCGCTGATTAATGATGGTAGCCGGCACTTTGCCTTTACGGAAACCGTCGATACGGACTTTCTTAGCCACTTCCACCAGTTCTTTCTTCACTGCGCTTTCGATGCTGTCCTTAGGAACAGTAATCGAAATGCGACGGCCCAGACCCTGAGTGGTTTCTACTGAAACTGTCATCTTGTTACCTCAAAAAATCACGTGCTCGGTCAACTTCAGACACCACACAATTAATGCGCCGTATCCAACAACCGGGACGGCCTCTGCAGGCAGAACCTAATCCCTGTCACCAGAAGCGTCCCGAAGACATTCCGGAAAAATAGACGCCGCATTATAGCGGCATCCCCGGAATGAGTCGAGGCTGCAAACTCACCACTTTTTAACGGTTTTGCTGCTTTTTTGCGCCGCAGATCGCGTTTGTGCATCATTGAGGTAAGAAAAAACGGCCCGCAGGCCGTTTTGGAGGAAGCTGGAGAGGAAAACTCAGGCCAGCGTACCGGCACCGCGACAGTTCGGTGAGGCGAGTACGGTATCCTGCAGCCCATCCCACTCTTTGCGCGTGTAGGTATGCAGCGCCAGCGCATGGACGCTGCCTGCCAGCTCGGTCGCCAGCTCGCCATAAATGGCGCGGTGACGCTGCAGGAAGCGCTGTCCGGTGAAAAGGTCGCTGACGATCACCACTTTGAAGTGACTTTCAGAACCGGCAGGCACGTTATGACGATAGCTTTCGTCATGCACTTCGAGATGTGCAGGCTCAAAAGCGTTACGCAGCTTTTCTTCTATTTGTTCGCGAATCATTGTTAACACTCCTCTACGGCGAGCGCTGTGCCCCATCTGTTTAAATATTAGTAGGTTTTTTACCTTTCCCGCAGTCCGGCAGGAAATAAATCCTGCTGCGCTGCGCATCTTAGCCTGCTCAGGCTGTCGGTCAATCGGTTACCGCGTCCGGCTGTCCGAAAAAATCCTTTACAATCAATTTCCCCTGGTGCGGGGCTTTTTTCGCCGTGCCGCAATGCTATGATGGCCGCAGTTTTGCAAACCAACCCATATGCTAACGAGAATGAGTATGTTGAAAAAACTGTTATTCCCTCTGCTGGCTGCCTTTATTTTGGCCGGCTGCGCCAGCAATAACACCACGCTGAACATCCAGCCAAAAATCCAGCTGCCACAGCAGGATCCGAGCCTGATGGGCGTTACCGTCAGCGTTAACGGTGCCGATCAGCGCAGCGATCAGGCGCTGGCCAAAGTGAACCGCGACGGCCAGCTGATCACCCTGACCCCGTCACGCGACCTGCGTTTCCTGCTGCAGGAAGTGCTGGAGAAGCAGATGACCTCGCGCGGCTACATGATTGGCCCGAACGGCGCGGTAGATCTGCAGATCGTGGTTAATGGCCTGTACGCCGATGTTACGCAGGGCAACGTGCGTTACAGCATCACCACCAAAGCGGATATCTCTATTATCGCTACCGCGAAAAACGGCAACAAGCAGGTGAAAAACTACCGTCAGACTTACAGCGTAGAGGGTGCCTTCAGCGCCACTAACGATAAAATCACCAACGCGGTTAACTCGACCCTGAGCGACGTGATTGCCGATATGGCGCAGGACACCAGCGTCAATAACTTCATCAAGCAAAACGCGCGTTAATTTTCCGCAGTAACCTGCCCGGTCCCCGCTGACCGGGCTTCATTTCAGGCTGGCTATGACATCTCACTATCTGCGTATTTTTACCCAACGTAACGCTGCGGTCCTGCTGCTGCTCGGTTTCGCTTCCGGTCTGCCGCTGGCGCTGACCGCCGGTACGCTCCAGGCGTGGATGACGGTAGAGGATGTCGACCTGAAAACCATTGGTTTCTTCTCCCTCGTCGGTCAGGCTTACGTGTTTAAGTTCCTGTGGTCGCCGATGATGGATCGCTATACCCCGCCCTTTCTTGGCCGGCGGCGCGGCTGGCTGCTGGTCACGCAGTTAGCGCTGATTGCCGGCATTGTGGCGATGGGCTTTATGCAGCCATCACGCGACCTTACCCTGCTGGCGGCGCTGGCGGTGCTGGTGGCGTTCTGCTCAGCCTCGCAGGATATTGTGTTTGATGCGTGGAAAACCGATGTGCTGCCGCCGGAAGAGCGCGGCAGCGGCGCGGCGATTACCGTGCTCGGTTACCGGTTGGCGATGCTGATTTCCGGCGGCCTGGCGCTGTGGCTGGCGGATCGCTATCTCGGCTGGCAGGCCACCTACTGGCTGATGGCGCTGCTGATGGTGCCCGGACTGATCGCCACGCTGCTGGCGCGTGAACCTGAGGCGCCGGTGCGCGAGCCGCACTCGCTGCGTCAGGCCGTCGCGTTTCCGCTAAAGGATTTCTTTCAGCGCAACAACGCCTGGCTGCTGATCACCTTAATCATTCTCTACAAGCTGGGCGACGCGTTCGCCGCTTCGCTCACCACCACCTTTCTGATTCGCGGCGTGGGCTTCAGCGCCGGCGATGTCGGTCTGGTGAATAAAACGCTCGGCCTGCTGGCGACCATTATTGGTGCGCTGTACGGCGGCGTGCTGATGCAACGCCTGAGCCTGTTCCGCGCGCTGATGATCTTCGGCGTGCTGCAGGCAGTATCTAATTTCGCTTACTGGCTGCTGGCGGTAACGCCACCGCATCTGTGGAGCATGGCCAGCGCGGTATTTATCGAAAACCTGTGCGGCGGCATGGGCACCGCCGCCTTTGTGGCGTTGCTGATGACGCTGTGCAACAAATCGTTCTCGGCCACGCAGTTCGCGCTGCTGTCAGCGCTGTCAGCGGTTGGACGCGTGTATGTCGGTCCGGCGGCTGGCTGGCTGGTCGAACTGTGGGGCTGGCCGGTATTTTACGCCTTTACCGTGGTGGCCGCCGTACCGGGCCTGCTGCTGCTGTGGGCATGTCGCGGCACGCTGCAGGCAATGCAGCACAGCGGTGAATTCATGAAGCGCAGCCTGTGGCCACAGGGTTATCGCTGGACGGTACGCCTGTTCGCGGCGGGCTGTACGCTGCTGGCGCTCTGGCTGCTGACGCTGGCACTGCGTGCGGCGGATATCTGGCACAGCGCGACGCTGCCGACCCATCTGTTTGAGGCAGGGATGGCGCTGGCGCTGCTGGCGGTGCTGCTCGGCGTGATGCTGGACTGGCTGGCATTAAGAAAAACAGCGTCAAATCGTGCACATTAACGCTGCGCTATTTGCCAGACGGGGATAAATCGCTTAAAAATAGCCCCCGGCGAATTTTAAGCGATAGCATTTTTTTTAACGCGAAATAGAAACATTAAATTAACAAACCCGCGTAATATTTAAATCCGGTGAGCAATTAATTTGTAGAAATTTCATCGCCAAAATGATGCAGAATTGTTAAATAAATGAGTATTAAAACTCCGGTTTATGCTTTCCCTGTTTTCTCTGCGGTTAATGTCATTGGTTTTTGTTATATTGCCGCCAACTGCTTGTCGCAGTTAATAATTTGTCACCCTGCGCAACATCTGTGACACCCTTAGCAAAAGGTGTCAACAGCCTTCTGACACATCCTTAAGCTGGTTTACACTGCATAAACCTTCCCGTAAAATGCGCGCACACTTAAACGACAATAGAGCCCTTTGTCATTGAGGTCGTTAAATGAGACTCAGGAAATACAATAAAAGTTTGGGGATTTTGTCATTAATTGCAGGCGCTGTATTACTCAGCGGCTGCGATAGTGCGTTGTTAAATCCCAAGGGACAGATTGCACTGGAGCAACGTTCACTGATTCTGACAGCTTTCGGCTTGATGATGATCGTCGTTATTCCGGCAGTCTTAATGGCTGTTGTGTTCGCCTGGAAATATCGGGCAACCAATACCAACGCGAAGTATAGCCCTAACTGGTCACACTCTAACAAAGTGGAAGCCGTGGTCTGGACCATTCCGATCCTGATCATTCTCTTCCTCGGCGTGCTGACCTGGAAATCAACCCACGCGCTGGAGCCGAGCAAACCGCTGGCCTCTGACGTGAAACCGGTTGAGATCGACGTAGTGGCACTGGACTGGAAATGGCTGTTCATCTACCCGGAACAGGGTATTGCAACCGTCAACCAGATTGCCTTCCCGGCAAATACTCCGGTGAACTTCAAGATCACCTCGAACTCCGTCATGAACTCCTTCTTTATTCCTACGCTCGGCAGCCAGATCTACGCCATGGCGGGTATGCAGACCAAACTGCACCTGATCGCCAACGAGCCAGGTACGTTCGACGGTATCTCTGCTAACTTCAGCGGTCGCGGTTTCTCTGGCATGAAGTTCAAAGCCATTGCCACCAAAGACGATGCGGAATTCCAGCAGTGGGTTGCCAAAGTTAAAGCGGCACCTAACACGCTGACCACCATGGATGATTTCGAAAAACTGGCTGCGCCAAGCGAAAATCACCCGGTGGAATATTTCTCAACTGCGAATCCGGAACTGTTCAAGCAGGTTATTGATAAGTTCATGATGAGCCACGGGAAAATGGACATGTCGCACGAAGGCATGGACATGAATCACGCCGCAGCTGCGGGAGCCGAGGAATAATACGATGTTCGGAAAATTAACACTGGATGCAGTGCCCTACCATGAACCCATTATCATGGTTACGGTCGCCGGTATCATCATTGGTGGTCTGGCGCTGATCGCTGCTATTACCTATTTCGGTAAATGGCAGTATCTGTGGTCTGAATGGTTAACCTCCATCGACCACAAAAAACTGGGTATCATGTACATCATCATGGCCTTTGTCATGCTGCTGCGCGGCTTTGCCGATGCGGTAATGATGCGTACCCAACAGGTGATGGCTTCCGCCGGGGAAGCAGGCATACTGCCACCGCACCACTACGACCAGATCTTCACCGCTCACGGCGTGATCATGATCTTCTTCGTGGCGATGCCTTTCGTGGTGGGTCTGATGAACATCGCGGTTCCGCTGCAAATCGGTGCCCGTGACGTTGCCTTCCCGTTCCTGAACAACCTGAGCTTCTGGTTCACCGCTATCGGTGTGATCCTGGTTAACCTGTCACTGGGTGTGGGCGAATTCGCACAGACCGGCTGGCTGGCTTATCCACCGCTCTCGGGGGCAGAATACAGTCCTGGCGTCGGGGTCGATTACTGGATCTGGAGTCTCCAGCTCTCCGGTATTGGTACCACGCTGACCGGTATCAACTTCTTCGTGACCATTCTGAAGATGCGTGCACCGGGCATGGACCTGTTCAAGATGCCGGTATTCACCTGGGCAGCACTGTGTACTAACGTCCTGATTATCGCTGCGTTCCCGGTTCTGACCGTGACGCTGGCACTGTTGACGCTTGATCGTTACCTCGACTTCCATTTCTTTACCAATGATATGGGCGGTAACATGATGATGTACGTCAACCTGATCTGGGTCTGGGGTCACCCGGAGGTGTACATCCTCGTTCTGCCGGTGTTTGGTGTCTTCTCTGAAGTCACGGCCACCTTCTCGAAAAAGCGTCTGTTTGGTTACACCTCGCTGGTGTGGGCAACCATCGCCATTACCGTTCTGTCGTTCATCGTTTGGCTGCACCACTTCTTCACCATGGGTGCCGGTGCGAACGTTAACGCCTTCTTCGGTATCATGACGATGATCATCGCGATTCCGACCGGGGTGAAAATCTTTAACTGGCTGTTCACCATGTATCAGGGTCGTATCGAGTTCAACTCGGCGATGCTGTGGACCATCGGCTTCCTGGTGACCTTCTCCGTTGGTGGGATGACCGGCGTACTGCTGGCGGTGCCAGGCGCAGACTTCGTGCTGCACAACAGCCTGTTCCTGATTGCACACTTCCACAACGTTATCATCGGTGGTGTGGTGTTCGGTTGTATGGCTGGCGTGACCTACTGGTTCCCGAAAGCCTTCGGCTTCACCCTGAACGAAACCTGGGGCAAACGTGCTTTCTGGTTCTGGATCATCGGTTTCTTCGTTGCCTTTATGCCGCTGTACGCGCTGGGCTTCATGGGGATGACCCGTCGTCTGAGCCAGGACATCGATCCGCAGTTCCACTCTCTGCTGGTGGTTGCAGCAGGCGGTGCAGCGCTGATCGCCTGCGGTATCCTGTGCCAGCTTATCCAGTTCTGGGTATCGGTACGTGACCGTGAGCAGAACCGCGATCTGACTGGTGACCCGTGGGGCGGCCGTACGCTGGAGTGGGCAACCTCTTCACCTCCGCCGTTCTACAACTTTGCTGTGATCCCACATATCCACGAGCGTGATGCGTTCTGGGAAATGAAAGAGAAAGGCGAAGCGTACAAGCAGCCAGAAAAATATGAAGAAATTCATATGCCGAAAAACAGCGGCGCGGCCATTGTTATCGCTGCCTTCATGACAGTCTTCGGTTTTGCCCTGATCTGGCACATCTGGTGGCTGGCAGGTCTTACTTTCCTTGGCACCATCGTGACCTGGATTGTGAAGAGCTTCGATGAAGACGTGGATTACTACGTACCGGTTGCTGAAATCGAGCAGATCGAGAAGAAGCACTTTGATGACATCAGCAAAGCAGGTCTGAAATAATGTCAACTGAAACCGTTAAACACCACCACGACGCCCATGCGGAGCATGGGCATCACGATGCGGGAGCCAATAAAGTCTTTGGCTTCTGGATCTACCTGATGAGTGACTGCATTATCTTCGCAACCCTGTTTGCGACCTATGCGGTCATGGTTAACAACACTGCCGGTGGCCCGGCAGGTAAAGATATCTTCGAACTGCCGTTTGTGCTGGTTGAAACCGCGCTGCTGCTGCTGAGCTCCATCACGTATGGTATGGCAGTGATTGCGATGAACAACCAGAACAAAGGTTCGGTCATCAGCTGGCTGGCGTTGACCTTCCTGTTCGGTGCCGGATTTATCGGGATGGAAATCTATGAATTCCATCACCTGATCAAGGAAGGTTTCGGTCCTGACCGCAGCGGCTTCCTGTCTGGCTTCTTTACTCTGGTCGGTACGCACGGTCTGCACGTGACCTCTGGTCTGATCTGGATGGCCGTGCTGATGTTCCAGATCGCTAAACGCGGTCTGAGCGCCACCAACCGCACCCGTATCATGTGTCTGAGCCTGTTCTGGCACTTCCTGGATGTGGTGTGGATCTGCGTATTCACCGTTGTCTATCTGATGGGGGCCATGTAATGAGTCATTCTGTAAACGAACATGGTGCATCTCACGGTAGCGTGAAGTCCTACATGATCGGCTTCATCCTCTCGATCATCCTGACGGCGATCCCGTTCTGGATGGTGATGGATGGCAGTGCTTCTCACGGCACCATTCTGGGTGTGGTTCTGGTGTGTGCAGTGGTTCAGGTGCTGGTGCACCTGGTCTACTTCCTGCATCTGGACAGCAAGTCCGAGGGTGGCTGGAACATGGTGGCCATTGTCTTCTCCGCAGTCATTATCCTGATTGTGGTGATTGGCTCACTGTGGATTATGTGGAACCTCAACTACAACATGATGGCCCACTAAAGAGTCACGCGTAATGATTAAGCAATACCTGCAAGTAACAAAACCAGGAATTATTTTCGGCAATTTAATTTCTGTGATCGGTGGATTCCTGCTGGCTTCAAAAGGCAGCATTGATTACCCCCTGTTTCTCGTCGCTTTGGTGGGCGTTTCGCTGGTGGTCGCATCCGGTTGTGTATTCAACAATGTGATTGACCGCGACATCGACATCAAAATGGAGAGAACGCGGAACCGTGTTCTGGTCAAAGGCCTGATCTCGGCGAAAGTAAGCCTGGTTTATGCAACCGCATTGGGTATTGCTGGCTTTGCGTTGCTGTATTTTGGCGCTAACCCGCTGGCCATGTGGCTGGCGGTGATGGGCTTCGTCGTCTATGTCGGCATTTACAGCCTCTACATGAAGCGTCATTCGGTCTATGGCACGCTGATTGGCAGCCTCTCTGGCGCTGCGCCGCCAGTGATTGGCTACTGCGCGGTGACCAACCAGTTTGATGCTGGCGCGTTAATCTTACTGGCTATCTTTAGCCTGTGGCAGATGCCGCACTCCTACGCGATTGCCATCTTCCGCTTCAAAGATTATCAGGCCGCCAATATTCCGGTTCTGCCGGTGGTGAAAGGCATCTCCGTGGCGAAAAATCATATTACGCTGTACATCCTGGCGTTCATGATTGCCACGCTGATGCTGTCGCTGGGCGGTTATGCTGGCTACAAATATCTGGTGGTGGCTGCCGCCGTCAGCGTGTGGTGGCTGGGTATGGCACTGTCAGGTTACAAAACCTCAAACGATAAGGTTTGGGCGCGTAAACTGTTCGTGTTCTCCATTGTCGCCATCACTGCGCTGAGCGTGATGATGTCGGTGGACTTTATGGCCCCGGCCTCTAAGGACCTGCTGACTTACGTCTGGTAAGTCAGACCGTTACTCCGGACAAGGGCGCGAATTTCGCGCCCTTTCTTTTTGTTACCACTGCTTAAAAACAATTGTTTTACCCGCCCTGCCCTGCTTTCTAAAATAAGCGCTGCATGTCCCGGTGAGTCGGGTCGCAGATAAGGGCGCGCAACCTGTGCCGCTGCAACCTGAAGTCCCAGGGGCATAAACTTACAGAGGTTGGAATGAACGATAATAGAATGACACCAGTTGAGCTTCGGGCAACATGGGGTTTAGGCACAGTTTTTTCCCTGCGCATGCTGGGAATGTTTATGGTCCTGCCGGTACTGACCACTTACGGTATGGCTTTACAGGGCGCCAGCGAAACGTTAATCGGTCTGGCAATTGGTATTTATGGTCTGGCGCAGGCCGTGTTTCAGATCCCCTTTGGTCTGCTGTCCGACCGTATCGGCCGCAAGCCGCTGATTGTCGGTGGCCTGCTGCTGTTTGTGCTTGGTAGCCTTATTGCCGCCACCAGCAGCTCCATCTGGGGCATTATCCTTGGTCGCGCGCTGCAGGGCTCCGGTGCCATTGCCGCGGCGGTGATGGCGCTGCTGTCAGACCTGACCCGTGAACAGAACCGCACCAAAGCGATGGCGTTTATCGGCATCAGCTTCGGCGTTACCTTTGCGATTGCCATGGTGGTCGGCCCGATTGTCACGCACGCGCTGGGTCTGCACGCGCTGTTCTGGATGATTGCCCTGCTCGCCAGCCTGGGGATCGTGATCACCCTGCTGGTCGTGCCCAATGCGCCGGGCCACGTATTGAACCGCGAATCCGGCATGGTCAAAGGCAGCATTCGCGCAGTGCTGGCTAATCCCAAATTGCTGAAGCTGAATATCGGCATTCTCTGTCTGCACATTTTGCTGATGTCGAGCTTCGTCGCGCTGCCGGGCCAGTTTGAACAGGCGGGCTTCCCGGCGGCTGAACACTGGAAAGTGTATCTGGTGACCATGCTGGTGGCGTTTGTCGCCGTGGTGCCGTTTATTATTTATGCCGAGGTAAAACGCCGCATGAAGCGGGTGTTTGTCGGCTGCGTGGCGCTGATCATCATCGCGGAAATTGTGCTGTGGGGCGCCGCAGGCCACTTCTGGACGCTGGTGATTGGCGTGCAGCTGTTTTTCCTCGCCTTTAACCTGATGGAAGCGATTCTGCCCTCGCTGATCAGCAAAGAGTCGCCGGCGGGCTACAAAGGCACGGCCATGGGGATTTATTCCACCAGCCAGTTTATTGGCGTCGCGATTGGTGGCAGCCTGGGCGGCTGGATTTTCGGCCACTTCGATGCGCAAACGGTGTTTCTGGTCGGCGCGATAGTGGCTGCGGCCTGGCTGTTTGTCGCCATGTCGATGCAGGAGCCGCCGTACGTCAGCAGCCTGCGCCTGGTGCTGAGTGATGCGGTGCTGGCAGTACCGAATCTGGAGAAGCGGCTGCGCGCGCAGCCCGGCGTGGCGTCAGTGTTTATCGTGCCGGAAGAGAAAAGCGCCTACATTAAAATTGACAGCAAAGTGACGAGCCGCGTGGAGCTGGAGGCGCTGCTCGCCAGCAGTTAATGACTTAGCCACAGCGGACCGCGATGCTCTGGCGCCACGCGGTCCGCTCAGCGTCACTACAGCGACATATCCACCACAATACGCCCTTCAATTTTGCCGGCGTGCATGCGCGCAAAGATATCGTTGATGTTAGTCAGCGGCTCAACCGCGACATTCGCTTTCACCTTATGGCGACCGGCAAAATCCAGTGCCTCCTGCAGATCTTTACGCGTGCCGACAATCGAGCCGCGCACCGTAATGCCATCCAGCACCATGTCGAAGATCGAGAGATCGAATTTCCCCGGCGGCAGGCCGTTGAGCACCATGGTGCCGCCGCGACGCAGCGTGCCGATCGCCTGTTCAAACGCTTTTGGCGAGACCGCCGTTACCAGCACACCGTGCGCACCGCCAAAACTTTCCTGGAACACTTTCGCCGGATCGACCTGCTTCGCATTGGCAACCACGCTGGCACCGAGCCGTTTGGCAAATGCCAGCTTATCGTCGTCGATGTCGACCGCCGCCACGTTGAGCCCCATCGCCACCGCATACTGAATAGCCATGTGCCCCAGCCCGCCGATGCCGGAAACCACCACCCAGTCCCCTGGTTTGGTATCGGTCATCTTCAGGCCTTTGTAGACGGTTACGCCGGCACACAAAATCGGTGCCACTTCATTGAACTCAACGTTATCCGGAATGATGCCGACGTAGTTGGCATCCGCCAGGCAGTACTCGGCAAAGCTGCCGTTGACTGAATAGCCGGCATTCTGCTGCGACAGACACAGCGTTTCCCAGCTGTCGAGGCAGTGCTCGCAGTGACCACACGCCGAGTAAAGCCACGGTACCCCGACGCGATCGCCCAGTTTGAGATGTTTCACGCCCTCGCCAATGGCCACCACCTGCCCGACGCCTTCATGGCCGGGAATAAACGGCGGATTGGGCTTGATCGGCCAGTCGCCTTCGGCGGCGTGCAGGTCGGTGTGGCACACGCCGGTAGCGGCGATTTTCACCAGAATCTGTCCTGGCCCAACGGACGGCACCGGCACCTGCTCAATCACCAGCGGTTCACCAAACGCCTTTACAATTGCGGCTTTCATGGTGGTTTTGATTTGCATATTCATCTTTCACTCTCCATTTGAACGGATGCGGACTCAGAACAGCCCCAGTGGCGCTATGCCATAGCTGACCAGCAGATTTTTGGTTTGCTGATAGGCGCTGAGCGCCATTTTGTGGGTTTCACGCCCGACGCCCGACTGCTTGTAGCCACCGAATGCCGCATGGGCGGGATAGATGTGATAGCAGTTGGTCCAGACGCGACCGGCTTTAATGCCGCGGCCCATGCGATACGCCAGATTGGTATCGCGCGTCCACACGCCCGCGCCCAGACCAAACTGGGTTTCATTGGCGATCGCGAGCGCCTCTGCCTCATCATGGAATGTGGTGACGCCAATCACTGGCCCAAAAATCTCCTCCTGGAAACAGCGCATCTGGTTGCTGCCCTTGATCAGGGTGGGCTGGATGTAGAATCCGTTATCCAGCTCCGCGGCGATATGCGCACGCTCGCCCCCTGTCAGAATCTGCCCCCCTTCCTCGCGGGCAATGTTGATGTAGGACAGGATTTTGTCGAATTGCTGGCGCGAAGCCTGAGCACCGATCATGGTGTCGGTATCGAGCGGATCGCCACGGCGAATGGTGGCAACCTTGGCCAGCACCCGCTCCATAAAGGGCTGGTAGATCGATTCATGAATCAACGCGCGCGATGGACAGGTACAGACTTCGCCCTGATTAAAGAAGCCCAGCACCAGCCCCTCGACCGCTTTCTCGATGAACGCCTCTTCGCCCGACATCACATCCGCGAAGTAGATGTTAGGTGATTTGCCGCCCAGCTCGACGGTGCAGGGAATGATGTTCTCCGCCGCACAGGCCATGATATGCCGCCCGACCGGCGTGGATCCGGTAAAGGCAATTTTAGCGATGCGCTTGCTGGTGGCCAGCGCTTCGCCGGCTTCGCGGCCAAAGCCCTGCACTACATTCAGCACGCCCGGAGGGAACAGATCGCCAATCAGCTCCATCAGCAGCGTAATACCAAGCGGCGTCTGCTCAGCCGGTTTCAGCACCACGCAGTTACCGGCGGCCAGCGCCGGTGCCAGCTTCCACGCCGCCATGAGCAGCGGGAAGTTCCACGGGATGATCTGTCCGACCACGCCGAGCGGCTCGTGGAAGTGATAGGCCACCGTGGTTTCGTCGATCTCAGCGGTGCTGCCCTCCTGCGCGCGCAGGCAGCCGGCAAAATAGCGAAAATGGTCGACCGCCAGCGGCAGATCGGCGTTGAGCGTCTCGCGAATCGGTTTACCGTTATCCCAGCTCTCCGCTACCGCCAGCTTCTCAAGACTGGCTTCCATGCGATCGGCCACCTGCAGCAGCAGGTTGGCGCGCTGCTGTACGCTGGTTTTGCCCCACGCATCCGCAGCCTGATGCGCGGCATCCAGCGCCAGATCGATATCGCGCGCGTCGGAGCGCGGGAACCGGGCAATATCGCTGCCGTCTACCGGCGAGGTGTTCATAAAGTACTGGCCGCTCAGCGGCTCGGTGAAGTTGCCGGCGATATAGTTGCCGTAGGTCGCCTGGAAAGAGACCAGCGCGCCGGGCGTGCCGGGATGTGCATAACGCATCGCAAACTCCTTATTATCAGGTCAGAGGGTCTGAACAGGCAGCGCAACTGCCTGTGTCGGTATTGCAGCGCGCGTGCCAGTTTTTTCTCATCAGGCGCAAAAGCGATAAATGCATTATTTATCAATCAAATAAATTCATTCCCCGCCAGCTACCCTGTCAGTCCTCCACGACAAACATTGTATCTGTGTTGCGTATCGCAACAGTGCAGAAACCCGAACGCTACAATGTTGCAACACTTACACGCCGTTCTGAGGTCACTCATGCAGGGAAATTCAGCCGCGTCTGCCGTGCACGCCAACCCGCTGTTAAGCGACTCCTGGTTCCGCAGCCAGCTGTATGGATTAGAGCGCAGCGCCGACGATTTCCCGCGCGTGCGTCAGGGCGAGCTGGCCGATGTGCTGGCCAGCAACGCCGGGTTGCAGCAGTTTGCGCAGCCGGTCATCCGCCAGCTGGCGCAGCAGATGGCGGAGACACAGTCGGTGGTGATCCTGTCCGATGCCAGCGGGCTGGTGCTGAACACTTTTGGCGATATGCAGGCGCTGGAGAAAGCCCAGCGGTTTGCCCTGGCACCCGGCAATCTGTGGAGTGAATGCGGACGCGGTACCAATGCGATTGGCACCGCGCTGGCGATTGATGACGGCTGTGAAATTGATGGCCAGCAGCATTTCCTGACGCGCAATCAGGGTCTGTACTGTGCCGCGATGCCGTTGCAGATGCCCAACGGCCAGATAGCCGGCGTGCTGGATATCTCGGGTCCGGCACACTTTCCGCATCCGCATACCCTGAACCGGGTGAAAGCAGCGGCAAAGCAGATCGAGTACCTGTGGGTGAAGCAGAGCCTGCATCCGCAGCAGTGGCTGCTCAGTCTGCATCCGCAGCCGCAGGGCATCGACACCAGTGATGAACTGCTGCTGGTATTCTCTGACAATGTGCTGACCGCAGCCAACCGGCTGGCGATGCGCGAACTGGCTCTCAGCGCCGACCGCTTTGCCAGCCTGACGTTTCAGCAGCTGTTTCCGCAACTGCAGCAGCAGGCCAACAGCGTTCCCGCCGCGGTCGACATTGGCACGCAGCGCTACTGGTTCCGCCTGCGCGCGCCGCAGCGCAGCCACGTCAGCGTGCCGGACAGTCGCACGCATGATCTGCCGCGCGTGCTGGGAGCTGACGGCGCAAAAATGCTGCGCTTGCTGGATGCCGGCGTTTCGCTGTGCATTTATGGTGAAACTGGCAGCGGCAAGGAGTATGTCAGCCGCGCGCTGCACCAGCAAAGCCGCTGGCGCACGGGCAAGTTTGTCGCCATCAACTGTGCCGCCATCCCCGAAGCGCTGATTGAATCCGAATTGTTTGGCTACCAGCCCGGCGCATTTACCGGCGCCAGTAAAAATGGCTACATCGGCAAAATTCGCGAAGCAGATGGCGGCGTGCTGTTTCTGGATGAAATCGGTGATATGCCGCTGACGCTGCAGACCCGTTTGCTGCGCGTGCTGCAGGAAAAAGAGGTGGCGCCACTCGGCTCCAGTCGCAGCTGGCCGGTGAATTTTGCCGTGATTTGCGCCACGCATCGCGATCTGGCCCAGCGCGTGACCGCCGGCGAATTTCGTGAAGATTTGCTCTATCGTCTGCAGGAGTTCGCCCTGACCCTTCCGCCGCTGCGCGCCTGGCCGCACGTCGCCGGGTTTATCCGCGATTTATGGCAGGAACTGGGAGCCGCGCAGCGTGGCGTACAGCTGTCTCAGGCGCTGCTGACGGCGCTGGCGCAGCAGCCGTGGCCGGGCAATGTGCGCCAGCTACGTAGTCTGCTGCGCGTGCTGCTGGCGCTCGCCGATGAGGGCGAAACGCTGACGGAAAGTCACTTGCCGGCAGAGTATCGCCGCCCACCAGCCCCGCCGCTGCGCGAACGCCACGATGAACAGCTGATCAGTGAAACGCTGCAGCGCTATGACGGCAATATCAGTAAAGCGGCGCAGGCGCTGGGGGTCGCGCGCAGCACGCTGTATCGTCGTGCGGCACGCGACAGAGGGGATTAATCGCGGAAGTTTTTGAACTGGAACGGCTGACCCAGGTTGCCACCGCGCACCAGCGCCATCGCACCCTGCAGATCGTCGCGGGATTTACCTGTGACGCGCAGCTCTTCACCCTGAATCTGCGTCTGCACTTTCAGTTTGCTGTCTTTGATCAGCTTAACGATTTTCTTCGCGACATCGCTTTCGATGCCTTTTTTCAGCTTCGCTTCAACGCTCCAGCTTTTACCGCTGTGCACAATCTCTTCCGGTACTTCAATCGCCGCGCCTTCAATGCCGCGCTTCAGCAGCTTTTCACGCAGAATATCCACCAGCTGCTTCACCTGAAAATCCGATTCGCTGGTGACTTTGATGGTCTCATTCTTTTCGTTGAGCTCAAAGCTGGCGCTCACGTTGCGGAAATCGAAACGGGTTGAGATCTCACGGTTGGCATTCTCCACCGCATTACGCACTTCCGGCAGTTCGACTTCGGAAACGATATCGAAAGATGGCATCTTTTCTTCTCCTGATACTAAAGTGACATGCATAATACGCGTCTTGTCGCGCTAATAAAACACGCGACGCGGAAAGCTATAATTAAGGGTGTGACACCCATTCACCCACCCGCCAGCGGGAGGCATAATGAAAATTACCGTGTTGGGTTGCGGCGCCCTGGGGCAAATCTGGCTCGCGGCCCTTGCACGCCAGGGACATGACGTTCAGGGCTGGCTGCGCGTACCGCAGCCGTACTGTTCGGTCAACGTGGTCGATCCGCAGGGCCACGTCAGCAATCACACCTTCATCGCTAACGATCCGCTGTTTCTGGCTGAAAGCCAGCTGCTACTGGTGACCCTGAAAGCGCCACAGGTTTCACCTGCGGTGAAAAACCTGCAAAGCGTGCTGCCGCGCCACGCGCCGATCCTGCTGCTGCACAACGGCATGGGTACGATCGAAGAGCTCAAAGAAGTGCAGCAACCGCTGCTGCGCGGCATCACCACGCACGCGGCGATGCGCGACGGCACGGTGATTAAATATGTCGCGCAGGGCATCACCCACATCGGGCCTGCCAGCCGCGAAAGCGCGGCGCTGAGCGATATCGCCGATATTCTGCATCAGGCGCTGCCGGACGTGGCGTGGCACGATAACATCGCGTCCGCCAGCTGGCGCAAACTGGCAGTTAACTGCGTGATCAACACGCTGACGGTTGAGCACGACTGCCAGAATGGCGCGCTGCGCGCCTGGCCGGAGCAGATTAACCGGCTGTGCGAGGAGCTGGCCTGGGTGATGGAGCGCGAGGGCCAGCACATTGCGCTGGATAACCTGCGCGACATTATCTACGACGTCATCGACAGCACCGCCGCCAACGTCTCCTCAATGCTGCAGGATGTGCGTGCGCAGCGTCAGACTGAAATTGATTACATTACCGGCTACCTGCTGCGCCGCGCCCGCGCGCAGGGGATTGCACTGCCGGAAAACACCCGCCTGTACGACCTGATTAAACGCAAGGAGTCCCAATATGAGCGCGAACGCATCAGTGCTGGTTTGCCTGGCCCATGGCAGTGAAGAGACCGAAGCGGTCACCACTATCGACCTGCTGGTCCGCGCCGGCCTGAAGGTGACCACCGCCAGCGTGGAGAGCGACGGCACGCGCGAGATTGTCTGCTCCCGCGGCGTACGCCTGCTGGCTGACGCACCGCTGGTTGAAGTGGCGGATAACGATTTTGCCGCCATCGTCCTGCCGGGCGGCCTCAAAGGCGCTGAAACCTTCCGCGACAGTCCGCTGCTGGTGGAGACGGTACGCCAGTGCCATCTGGCGGGCAACATTGTCGCGGCGATCTGTGCCGCGCCGGGCACGGTGCTGGTGCCGCATGACCTGTTTCCGGTGGGCAACATGACCGGTTTTCCCGGCCTGAAGCACACCATTCCGGAGGAGAAATGGATGGAGCGCCGCGTGGTGTGGGATCCGCGCGTTAATCTGCTGACCAGCCAGGGGCCGGGCACGGCGATCGATTTTGCCCTGAAGCTGATTGATCTGCTGGTGGATAAAGAGCAAGCACGTGAAGTCGCGTCACAGCTGGTGCTGGCGGCAGGGATTTATAATTATCAGGAATTTGAAGAGCGCGCGTAAAAAAGGTCGCCATCAATGGCGACCCCACGAGATCAGTGCACAGTTTTATTCGTCGCGGTGATTACAGGGTGCGCATTCCTGCGCACCGGGTTTTGCCCATGCACCCGAAATCAGGCGCGCCAGGCTTAACTCCCCCGCGATTACGGACGGTACACCTTCACGTTCTTAAAGCCCTGCTCGTGCAGATACAACGCCTGCAACCGGCTCATCACGCCGCGATCGCAGTACAGCAACCAGGTTCTGCTCTGATCGAGATCGCCGAACTGAGTGCTCAGCTTATAGAACGGCAGCGATTTCACTTCCACGCCGGTCAGCGCCAGCGGCTTGTCGTCCTGTTCATCAATTGAACGGATATCCAGCACCACATCGTTGCCGCTGAATGACGCCACGGTTTCCACTTCCACCACTTCGTCTTCCGTCTGCTCCGCAATTTCACGGATATCGACGTTGCTGGCTTCCTGCACCACGCGCTGCAGAATGTCGAAATCGAAGTTCTGCTCTTCGGCTTCGATCTTCGCCTTCACCGCTTTCACCGTGGGGCTTTTCGAAATCACGCCGCAGTACTCCGGCATGGTGCGGGCAAAGTCTTCGGTGCCGATCTGACGCGCAATATTGATGATGTGCTCTTTATCGTGCGAGATCAGCGGGCGCAGAATCAGCGTGTCGGACGCGTTATCAATCAAACGCAGGTTAGTCAGCGTCTGGCTGGAGACCTGGCCCAGCGCCTCACCGGTCACCAGCGCCTGCACGCCGTAACGCTCAGCCACCATTGACGCCGCACGCACCATCATGCGCTTCAGCACCACGCCCATCTGGCCGTCATCAACTTTTTCCAGAATCTCGCCCACCACCGGCTCAAAATTGATGGCGACAAAACGCACGCGATGTGAACGGCCAAAACGCTGCCACAGATAGTGCGCCACCTGACGCACGCCGATTTCATGCGCCGCGCCGCCGAGGTTAAAGAAGCAGTAGTGCACGCGACAGCCGCGGCGCATCAGCATATAGCTGGAGACGCCGGAGTCAAAGCCGCCGGAAATCAGCGACAGCACATCTTCCTGGGTGCCGATCGGGAAGCCGCCCAGGCCTTCATAGCGGCCGGTAATCAGCAGCAGGCGATCGTCTTCAATCTCCAGATTCACCGTCACATCCGGGTGATTCAGCTGCACGCGCGCGCTTTCAATGTGCTGATTGAGACCGCCGCCGACGTAGCGCTCCACATCCTGCGAGCTAAAGCTGTGCTTGCCGCGACGCTTCACGCGCACGCAGAAGCTCTTGCCTTCCAGCCGCTCGCGGTTGAGCGCCAGCGTCTGCTCGAAGATATCGTGCATGTCGGTATAGGCGCGGTCTTCGACCGCCAGCACATGGTGGATACCGGGAATGCGCGTCAGCTCTTCCGTGACGGTGGCACGCAGCGCTTCCTTCTTCGCGCGCACTTCGATGTGATCCCAGTGGCGCACCACGGCGATCTCTTCGTCGAGGGTGCGCAGGGTATTACGGATGTTACCGGTCAGAATTTTGATAAAGCGCAGGCGCACCGACTGACTTTTGATGGTGATTTCAGGGAAGAGCTTGATGATAAACTTCATGGCGACACAGCTTCGTTGGGCAAATAAGTGCTAAAATCATCAACACTTAGCTGGTAAAATCATATAATTGCGGGTTGGCATCAGCCACCGCATCCGAGGCGCGCAAGTATATCACCTTTGTTAGGTGACTGCTGTAAGCAACCTTCGCCGCATTGATTATTTTGCTAATCAATGCCCGTCGGCTACCATGACCGATTGCAACATAATGTCCCAACCTGTGAGTCGACACTGATTATGCCGAAAAAAGCCGAAGCGCCCGTGAGTTTCGAAAACGCACTGCAGCAGCTGGAACAGATTGTCAGCCGTCTGGAGAGTGGCGAACTGCCGCTGGAAGAGGCGCTGAATGAATTCGAGCGCGGCGTACAGCTGGCACGCAGCGGCCAGCAAACCCTGCAGGCGGCGGAACAGCGCGTGCAGATTCTGCTGAGCGACGACAAAGACGCCCCGCTCACCCCTTTCACGCCGGAAAATGAGTAATGGATTTCGTGCAACTGCAGCGCGCCTACCATGAGCGCGTGAACCAGGCGTTGACGCGCTTAATAGATCCACTTCCTTTTCAGAGTTCTCCTCTGGTGAACGCCATGCAATATGGGGCACTATTAGGGGGTAAGCGCCTGCGCCCGTTTCTGGTGTATGCCACTGGCGAGATGCTGCGCGCCGAGGCGGCCAGCCTGGATGCCCCCGCCGCAGCGGTGGAGTGCATTCACGCTTACTCATTGATTCATGATGACCTGCCGGCGATGGACGACGATGCGTTACGTCGCGGGCAGCCAACCTGCCATATCAAATATGGCGAAGACACGGCAATTCTGGCCGGCGATGCCCTGCAAACCCTGGCGTTTACCATTCTTGCGGACCAGCCGATGCCCGGCGTAAGCCCGCAGGATCGCATTGCCATGATTTCCGAACTGGCGCAGGCCAGCGGCGTGGCCGGCATGTGCGGTGGCCAGGCGCTGGATTTAGCCGCCGAAGGCCAATCCGTGGACCTGAACCAGCTGGAGCAGATCCATCGCCACAAAACCGGCGCGCTGATCCGCGCCGCCGTGCGTCTCGGCGCCCTCACAGCAGGTACAGCGGGCCGCGATGCGCTGCCGCAGCTGGATATCTACGCCAACGCCATCGGACTGGCGTTTCAGGTGCAGGATGACATCCTCGATGTGGTCGGCGATACCGCCGTTCTGGGCAAAACCCAGGGAGCCGATCAGGCGCTGGGGAAAAGCACTTACCCGGCGCTGCTGGGACTGGATAACGCGCGGGCCAAAGCGCAGGATCTCTATCGCGAAGCACTGGGCGCGCTGGAGGTGCTGGCGGCACAGTCGTATGACACGTCCGCTCTGCAGGCGCTGGCCAGCTTTATAATTGAACGCGATAAATAACTTATATAATGAGTCTCTGATGAGTTTTGATATTGCAAAATACCCGACACTGGCGTTAGCAGGCACGGTTCAGGAATTACGTTTACTGCCTAAAGAAAAACTTCCGGACCTGTGCGACGAGCTGCGTCAGTATCTGCTGGACAGCGTGAGCCGCTCGTCCGGCCACTTTGCTTCGGGTCTGGGCGTCGTCGAGCTGACCGTCGCGTTGCATTATGTGTATAACACCCCGTTTGACCATCTGGTGTGGGACGTCGGCCATCAGGCCTATCCGCACAAGATTCTGACCGGCCGCCGCGACCGTATCGGCACTATCCGTCAGAAAAATGGCCTGCACCCGTTCCCGTGGCGCGGCGAAAGCGAATATGACGTGCTGAGCGTGGGCCACTCGTCGACGTCCATCAGCGCCGGTCTCGGCATGGCCGTGGCCGCCGAACGCGAAGGCAAAGGTCGTCGCACCGCCTGCATTATTGGCGACGGCGCGATTACCGCGGGCATGGCGTTTGAAGCCATGAACCACGCCGGTGATATCAAGCCGGACATGCTGGTGATTCTCAATGACAACGAGATGTCGATCTCTGAGAACGTAGGTGCGCTGAACAATCGCCTGGCGCAGATTCTCTCGGGGAAAACCTATTCACGCCTGCGCGAAGGCGGCAAGCGCGTGCTGGGCGGCCTGCCGCCGATCAAAGAGCTGGTGAAGCGCACTGAAGAGCACCTGAAAGGCATGGTGGTGCCGGGCACGCTGTTTGAGGAGCTGGGCTTTAACTATATCGGTCCGGTCGACGGTCACGATGTGCTGACGCTGGTTAGCACGCTGAAGAATATGCGCGATCTGAAAGGGCCGCAGTTCCTGCACATCATGACCAAAAAGGGCAAGGGCTACGCGCCGGCGGAAGAGGATCCGATAACCTGGCACGCGGTGCCGAAATTCGATCCGGCCAGCGGCTCGCTGCCGAAAAGCGCGCCGGGCCTGCCGAGCTACTCGAAAATTTTTGGTAACTGGCTGAGCGAGATGGCCGCCGACGATGCGCGGCTGATGGCGGTGACGCCGGCCATGCGCGAAGGCTCCGGCATGGTGAGCTACTCGCGTGATTATCCGCAGCAGTATTTTGACGTGGCGATCGCCGAGCAGCATGCGGTGACGTTTGCCGCAGGCATGGCCATCGGCGGTTATAAGCCGGTGGTGGCGATTTACTCCACCTTCCTGCAGCGCGCCTACGACCAGGTGATTCACGACGTGGCAATTCAGCAATTGCCGGTACTGTTTGCTATCGATCGCGGCGGTATCGTGGGTGCCGACGGCCAGACGCACCAGGGGGCGTTTGATATCGCCTATCTGCGCTGCGTGCCGGGTATGGTGATCATGACGCCAAGCGATGAAAACGAGTGCCGGCAGATGCTTTACACTGGCTACCACTATCAGGATGGCCCGAGCGCGGTGCGCTATCCGCGCGGCACCGGCACCGGCGCCACGCTGGAACCGCTGGCCAGCCTGCCGCTTGGCAAAGGGATCATCCGGCGTCGCGGCGAGCAGCTGGCCATCCTCAACTTTGGTACTCTGCTGCCGGAAGCGCAGGCCGCCGCCGACGCGCTCAACGCCACGCTGGTCGACATGCGCTTTGTTAAGCCGCTGGATGAAGCCCTGATTAGCGAGCTGGCGGCCAGCCACGACGCGCTGGTTACGCTGGAAGAAGGCGCGATCAAAGGCGGTGCCGGCAGCGGCGTCAATGAATACGTGATGGCGAAACGCCTGCGCGTGCCGGTGCTTAACCTCGGCCTGCCGGATGAGTTCATTCCGCAGGGGACGCAGGAAGAAGTGCGTCAGGATTATCAGCTGGACGCCGCAGGCATCCAGCAGCAAATCGCCGCCTGGCTGGCGCAGTAACCGCCCTTCCCCGCTCCTGCTGCTATGCTTGAGGGTAAAACCCCACGCATAAGAGCAGGAGCCCTTCATGAAAACCGTTCGTTTAGGCCAGACCGATCTGCAGGTTTCACGTCTCTGTTTAGGCTGTATGACCTATGGCGATCCGCTGCGCGGTAACCACGCCTGGACGCTGCCGGAAGAGAGCAGCCGACCGCTGATTAAGCAGGCGCTGGACGCGGGCATTAACTTCTTCGACACCGCTAACAGCTACTCCGACGGCAGCAGTGAGGAGATCCTCGGCCGCGCGCTCAAAGATTATGCGCAGCGCGATCGGGTGGTGGTGGCGACCAAAGTCTACTTTCCGCTGAGCAACCTGTCGCAGGGGCTGTCGCGCACCAATATTCTGCAGTCGATTGATGACAGCCTGACGCGGCTTGGCATGGAGTATGTCGATCTGCTGCAGATTCATCGCTGGGATTACGCCACGCCGATTGAAGAGACGCTGGAAGCGCTCGAGCAGGTAGTGCGGTCAGGCAAAGCGCGTTACATCGGGGCTTCCTCGATGCATGCCACACAGTTTGCGCAGGCGCTGCAGTTACAGCAGCAGCATGGCTGGGCGCGTTTTGTCAGTATGCAGGATCAGTACAACCTGATTCAGCGCGAAGAAGAGAAAGAGATGCATCCGCTGTGCCAGCGCGAAGGCATCGCGGTGCTGCCGTGGAGCCCGCTGGCGCGCGGTAAGCTGACGCGTCCGTGGGGAGAAACCACTGCGCGTTCGGTGTCGGATAACGTGATGGAAAAACTCTATACCGGCACCGAAGAGAATGACGCGGCCATTGCGCAAAGGCTGGCAACGGTGGCTGCGGACAAAGGCGTGACGCGCGCGCAGGTGGCGCTGGCGTGGCTGCTGCATAAGCCGGTGGTTACCGCGCCGATTATTGGTGCCTCGCGCGAGCAGCAGTTTGCCGAGCTGGTGAAAGCCGTCGACGTGGAGCTGAGTTCAACCGATATCGCCGAGCTGGAGAGCGTCTACCAACCGCATCCGGTGGTGGGATTCGAGTAACGGTCCAGTCAGGTCGCCTTCAGGGCGACCTGATGTCACAGGCAACCCATGTATGGCAACTCTGGCTGCGGGCTACGCATTCCTGGCGATCTGCCTGCGGCAACGCATTCATGGCAACGCTTTCTGTAGGGTGCGCATTCATGCGCACCTGGCGCATTAAAGCACCAGCCCCAGCCCATACAAAATCGCCGCTGAAATGACCCCGGCGATAATGTCATCGACCATAATGCCCATGCCGCCATGCACGTTACGGTCGAACCAGCGAATCGGCCACGGCTTCCACATGTCGAAAATACGGAAAATCACAAAGCCGGCCAGCACCCATTGCCAGCTCATCGCCGGTATCGCCATCAGCGTAATCCACATGCCGATGAACTCATCCCACACGATGCTGCCATGGTCGTGCACACCCATATCACGCGCGGTGCGGTGACACAGGTAGACACCCACACTGATGCCTATCAGCACCAGCAGCGAATACAGCTGCAGCGGCAGCAGCGTCATCAGCCACCAGAAGGGAATGGCGGCAATCGAACCGGCGGTGCCGGGCATAATCGGGCTCAGACCGCTGCCAAAACCGGTCGCCAGCAGGTGCCACGGATTGGCCATGCGCAGACGGCTTTTGGCCACATCTTTATTTAGCGTCAAAGTGATCAAATCCCTTG
This sequence comes from Pantoea sp. B_9, assembly GCF_008632015.1. Lineage (NCBI taxonomy): Bacteria > Pseudomonadati > Pseudomonadota > Gammaproteobacteria > Enterobacterales > Erwiniaceae > Pantoea > Pantoea sp. B_9. The sequence continues at coordinate 1,262,877 of NZ_VWVL01000001.1, forward strand.
TGATGGAAACTGCGCGGCTTGCCGTTCTCCAGCAGCGTCAGCCCTTCTGCTTCCGGCGCGATCTGGCCGATGCAGGTATACGCCACGCCAAGATGGCCCAGCGCCACATCCAGTGCACCACGATTGACTTCCGGCACGGTAAAGCACAGCTCATAATCTTCACCCCCGCTCAGCGCCCAGCGCAGCACCTGTTCCGGCTCGAAGTGATCGCGCAACGCAGCCGACAGCGGCAGCGCATCCAGATTGATGCGGGCACCGACGCGGCTGGCGGTGAGAATATGGCCGAGATCGGAGATCAGGCCATCGGACAGATCGATGGCTGATGTCGCCAGATTGCGCAGCGCCTGGCCCTGCAGCACGCGCGGCATCGGGCGCAGATGACGCTTGATCAGCACTTCATGCACCGCCGGATCGTTCAGGCGATGATGGTGCTGCAGCAGCGACAGCCCAGCAGCGCTGTCGCCCAGCGTGCCGGTGACAAAAATCCAGTCACCCGGTTTGGCCCCGGCGCGCTTCAGCGCACGGCCGGCCGGCACCAGGCCATGAATGCCCAGCGTCAGGCTGAGCGGCCCGCGCGTGGTATCACCGCCGATCAGCTGCATATCGTAGTAATCCAGCAGCTCAAACAGGCTGTCGCTGAACGCCGCCAGCCACGGCTCATCCACTTCGGGCATGGTTAACGCCAGCGTTAACCATGCCGGATCGGCGCCCATCGCCGCCAGGTCGCTCAGGTTAACCGCCAGCGCTTTGTAGCCGAGATCGGCCGGATGGATATCACGTAAGAAATGCACGCCCGCCACCAGCGTATCGGTGCTGATGGCCAGCGTCTGTTTTTCCGGCACGTTAAGTAACGCGCAGTCGTCACCAATTCCCTTCTCCACATCGCGGCGGGAGCTGGTGACGCGGTTAAAATAACGTGCGATCAGTTCGAATTCACCACAGGACATAAGTCAGGTCTCAATGAAAAAAGGCCGGTGAGCCGGCCTTTTGCACTTATTTTTTGTTCGGTCGAATTTGCGGAGCGGCTTTATCCAGCACGCCGTTAACAAATTTATGGCTGTCTTCAGCACCAAACACTTTAGCCAGTTCGATACCTTCGTTGATCGCCACTTTGTACGGCACATCGTCACGCTTGCTCAGTTCATAGAGCGAAATGCGCAGGATGGCTTTTTCTACCTGGCCCAGCTCTTCCAGCTGGCGCGACAGGTAAGGCTTCATCAGGCCGTCCAGGAACGCGCTGTTGGTCGCCACACCGGCCAGCAGTTCGCGGAAATAGCTAATATCGACGTCTTTGACGTCTTGTTCCGCCAGAAACTGGTATTCCACATCGGCAATGTCGTTGTTAGACAACTGCCAGGAGTAAAGCGCCTGGACAGCGCACTCACGGGCGCGACGACGAGCAGCAGGTTTCACAAAATTCCCCTTACAAAAATCAGGCTTTGATGGCTTTCAATACGTTAATCATTTCAAGTGCGGTCAGGGCCGCTTCGGCGCCTTTGTTACCCGCTTTGGTGCCGGCGCGTTCAATCGCCTGCTCGATGTTTTCGGTGGTCAGGACGCCGAAGGTCACCGGAATTTCGCTGTTCATCGCTACTTGAGCGATGCCGGAGCTGGCTTCACCCGCCACGTATTCGAAGTGTGCGGTACCGCCACGGATCACCGTGCCCAGTGCAACGATCGCGTCGTGCTTGCCGGTTTTCGCCAGGGCGCGTGCCGCCAGCGGCAGCTCGTAAGCGCCCGGTACCCAGACCACGGTGATGTTTTCCGCTTTGACCTGGCCAATACGCTTCAGCGCGTCAACCGCACCGTCCAGCAGGCTGTCATTGATGAAATTGTTAAAACGCGCGATTACAATGGCAATATTGGCATCAGGCGTGGCAACAGCAGCTTCGATAACTTTCATACATATCCTTTGGGTGTTTGTTTTATGGCCCCGCAGAAGGGGGCGGATTCTATCATACTCTTCGGCAACGCGCTCAGGCTTTTCCGTGCATGCTCAGCGTGGTGTCAGGGTCAGCCGTAAATCGTCGCCAACCTGACGCACGTCGCTAAAATTCAGCGCTGGCGCATCGGCCAGCGTTTCCAGTCCCGGCAGCGCACACAGGCCGCGCGCGGCATTACCCAGCAGTTTCGGCGCCAGATAAACGATCAGTTCATCCACCAGGCCGGCCTGCAGCAGCGCACCGGCCAGACCGGCACCGGCCTCGACCCACACGCTGTTGATCTGACGCTGACCGAGCAGCATCATCATCGCCACCAGATCGAGCTGCTCACCGCGCGGCGGCACCTCAATCTGACTCACGCCCGGCGGCCAGCTTTGTGCATCAGCCTCCGTGCGCATCAACCAGGTTTCGCCGGGCTGGACGATCAAACGGTGCTGTGGCGTCACGCGCTGCTGGCTGTCGATCACCACCCGCACCGGCTGACGCAGCTGGCTCTCATCCAGCTGCTGGCGCACGGTCTCGCTCAGTTCATCCCAGCGCACCGTCAGCGACGGATTGTCCGCCAGCACGGTGGCGCTGGTGGTAAGAATAGCTGAACTGCGGGCACGTAAACGTTGCACATCGCGCCTTGCCGCTGCGGAAGTGATCCACTGGCTTTCGCCACTGGCCATGGCGGTACGACCATCCAGCGAGGCGCCCAGTTTGAGCTGAATCCACGGAAAACCGGTACGCATGCGTTTGAGAAAACCGCGATTGAGCGCTTCCGCTTCGTTCATCATCAGGCCGTGACTCACGTCGATGCCGGCCTGCTGTAAACGATACAAGCCGCGCCCGGCCACCTGCGGATTAGGATCCTGCATCGCCGCGACCACCCGGCTGACGCCGGCGGCAATCAGCGCATCGCAGCACGGCGGCGTCCGACCATGATGGCTGCAGGGTTCCAGCGTGACATACGCGGTCGCACCGCGTGCGTGGTCACCCGCCATGCGCAGCGCGTGCACTTCCGCGTGCGGTTCACCAGCGCGCTGATGCCAGCCTTCGCCCACGATCTCGCCGTCGCGCACGATAACGCAGCCGACGTTAGGATTCGGGGTGGTGGTGTATTGTCCGCGCCGCGCCAGTTCCAGCGCGCGCGCCATGTAGTGCGCATCGGTCATGGATTAATCCTGTAAGCGGGCGATCTCTTCGCCAAAGTCACGAATATCTTCAAAACTGCGGTACACCGATGCGAAGCGAATATAAGCAACTTTATCCAGCTTCTTCAGCTCTTCCATTACCAGGTTACCAATCAGCTTGCTGGGAATTTCACGTTCGCCGGTGGCGCGCAGCTGGGTTTTGATGTGATTGACCGCGTTGTCGACGGCATCCGCGCTCACCGGACGCTTCTCCAGCGCCTTCATCATGCCGCTGGCCAGCTTATCTTCGTTAAAGGGTTCGCGCACGTCGTTGCTTTTCACCACGCGCGGCATTACCAGCTCGGCCACTTCAAAGGTGGTAAAACGCTCATGGCACACCAGGCACTGGCGGCGGCGGCGCACTGAGGAGCCTTCACTAACCAGACGTGAATCAATCACTTTGGTGTCCACAGCGGAGCAGAATGGGCAATGCATGACGTTTCCTGTCGCGAGAATTGGGGGCAGATAGTGTAGCGCGTTCCCGGTTGCAACAAAATACAGGGCGCAGAATCGCCACCTGGCTCACAGCGACGCCTGGCGGTTACAGCAAACCGTGAAAAGTTACTAAGCTTAGAGAGCCAATCCGGCTTAATGACAGGAGGATGTATGGGTTTATTCAATTTCGTCAAAGAAGCGGGTGAAAAACTGTGGGATGCGGTGTCAGGCGGCGATGACCAGAGCAAAAAGCTGCAGGAGCACATTAATCAACTCGGCCTGCCCGACAGCGATAAAGTGAAAGTCGATGTCCAGGGCGATACCGTGAAGGTCAGCGGTGACGGTATCTCGCAGGAGTTGAAAGAGAAGATTCTGGTGGCGGCGGGTAACGTGGCCGGCATCACCAAAGTGGAAGATAACGTCACCACCAGTGACAGCGCCACGCAGGCCGAATTCTACACGGTGAAAAAAGGCGATACCCTGAGCGCTATCTCGAAGCAGGTGTACGGCACGCCGAACGAATACAACAAGATCTTTGAGGCGAACAAGCCAATGTTGACGCATCCTGATAAGATCTATCCCGGCCAGGTTTTACGTATCCCTAAATAACCGGAAGGACATTGCATGACGTTCAGGATGATTTGGGTGCCGGCAGCGCTTGCTGCGCTGGTGCTCAGTGGTTGCAGCTCCACCCCCGCTTCACCTCAGGTCAAAGCGCTGCATCAGGAAGTGAGCCAGCTCAACCAGCAGATGCGCAAACTGACCAGTCAGGCCAGCGCGCTGGAGATTCAGGGGCAGCTCAACAGCCAGTCGACGCAGGGCGCATGGTTACTCCCGCAGGCGAATACGCCGGTAGAGCTGCAGACGCAGCTGGGTAAACTGCGCCTGTCGCTGTCGCACGTTGAAGGGGAAGCCAGCGGCAGCCGCGCTAACCTGAATATCCGTTCAACCGATGATAAGCCGGTGCCGGCACTCAGCGCCCGCGTGGTATGGGGCGAAATGGATCCCGCCAGCGGCAAGCCGCTGAACGCCGACAGCCTGAGCCAGACCATTACCGTGCCCGCCAGTCTGATGCCGCGCAGTTCGGTCAGCGTACCGCTGCGCCTCAGCGGGCTGGCACCGGATCAGCTCGGCTACGTGCGCGTGCATGATGTGCAGGCGGTGACGGATGCCAGCACGGTCGTTGCAGGCCAGTAACTCTGGCGTCAGGCATAAAAAAAACGGGCTGCACTCAGGCAGCCCGTTTCATTTCTCCGGCACAATTACGGCAGAATCGAAGGCTGATCGGCGCCCTCTTTCTCCACTTTCTGCACCAGCATGTGTTCACGCTTCATACCCAGCTTCAGCGCCAGCGCGGACGACACGTAGATCGACGAAATGGTACCGATGGTGACACCGATCAGCATGGTCAGCGAGAAGCCTTTCAGCAGCGCGCCACCAAAGATGAACAGGATCAGGATCATCGCCAGCGTGGTGATCGAGGTGATCAACGTACGGCTCAGCGTCTGGGTCAGCGACACGTTAGTGATGTCGTAAGAAGAACCGCGACGGATTTTGCGGAAGTTCTCACGAATACGGTCGGAAACCACGATCTTATCGTTGAGCGAGTAACCAATCACCGACATCAGCGACGCCACAATCGTCAGATCGATTTCGATGTGGAACAGCGACAGAATGCCGCAGGTGATGATCACGTCGTGCGCCAGCGCCAGCACGGTGCCCAGCGCCAGACGCCACTCAAAGCGAAAGCCGATGTAGATCAGAATCGCAATCAGCGCCGACAGCAGCGCCATCGCCCCGGCCTGCGCCAGATCGCTGCCCACGCTCGGGCCCACGAACTCAATGCGCTTCACAGTCGCGTTCTGCTGCGTCGTCTGGTTGATCGAGGCGACCACTTTGTTGCCCAGCTCCTGGCCTGCATTGCCGGTGGTCGGTGGCATACGCACCATCACATCACGGCTGCTGCCAAAGTTCTGTACCAGCGGCTCCTCAAAGCCTGCCTTCACCAGCCCGTCACGCAGCGCATCCAGATCCGCCGGCTTCTCGAGGTTGATCTCAATCACCGTCCCGCCGGTGAAATCGAGCCCCCAGTTAAAGCCGCGCACACCGATAATGGCGATGGACGCCACAATCAGCAGGCCGGAGATGATAAAGGCCAGCGTGTCCCAGCGCATAAAGTCGACGACTTTACGCCCATGGTTCAGCTGTTCAATACTATATTCCTGTGCCACAACGCACTCCTCAGATAGACAGCTTATTGATGCGTTTGCCGCCGTACACCAGGTTAACGATGGCACGGGTGCCGACGATAGCGGTGAACATGGAAGTCGCGATACCGATAGCCGTGGTGATCGCAAACCCTTTGATCGAGCCGGTACCGACCGCATAAAGAATGATAACTTTAATCAGCGTGGTGACGTTGGCGTCGACGATACTGGAGAAGGCGCCTTTGTAGCCTTCATGAATCGCCTGCTGTACCGAGCGTCCGTTACGCAGTTCTTCTTTAATACGTTCGTTAATCAACACGTTAGCATCCACCGCCACCGCCAGTGTCAGCACGATACCGGCAATGCCCGGCATGGTGAGCGTGGCGCCCGGTAACAGTGACATGATGCCGACAATCAGCACCAGGTTGCACAGCAGTGCGCTGGTCGCAATCAGACCAAACTTCTTGTAGAACACCACCATAAAGATGATGGAGGCGATCAGACCCCACAGACAGGCTTCGAGACCCTGTGTGATGTTCTGCTGGCCCATGGTTGGACCGATGGTCCGCTCTTCCACAATCTGGATTGGCGCAATCAGCGCACCGGCACGCAGCAGCAGCGACAGCTGACGCGCTTCGTTCGGGTTGCTGATACCGGTAATTCGGAAGCTGTTGCCGAGGCGCGACTGAATGTTCGCCACGTTAATCACTTCTTCCTGCTTCACCAGAATCGCACGACCGTTCGCATCTTTCTTACCGCTGTCCTTGTACTCCACAAACAGGGTCGCCATCGGCTTGCCGATGTTGTCCTTGGTGAAGTTGGACATGATGTTACCGCCGGCGCCATCAAGCGAGATATTCACCTGCGGCTGGTTGTACTCATCCATACTGGACGTCGAGTCGGTAATGTGGTCACCGGTGAGAATCACGCGCTTGTACAGCACCACCGGCTGACCTTCACGCGTCTTTTTCACTTCCGAGTCACCCGGCACGCGGCCGCTGGCAGCTGCGCTCGGATCCACCGAGGTGTTGACCAGGCGGAACTCCAGCGTTGCGGTAGCACCCAGAATCTCTTTAGCACGCGCGGTATCCTGGATACCCGGCAGCTCAACCACGATGCGGTCAGCGCCCTGACGCTGTACCAGCGGCTCAGCCACACCCAGCTGGTTCACACGGTTACGCAGGATGTTGATGTTCTGCTGCACCGCATATTCGCGCGCTTCACTCAGACGCGCATCGGTCATCACCGCACGCAGCGTGTCGCTGCCAGCGCTGGTGATCACCAGGTCGCGATGGCGCGGCGTCAGATAGCTGATGGCCGCATCACGGCTGGCGCCGTCGCGGAAACGTATTTCGGTGCCGTAGTTAGCGATTTTGCTAACGTTGGTGTAAGGGATATTTTTTTCGCGCAGGTCGCTGCGCAGGCCATCAGCATTCTGCTCCTGCAGCTTGCCGAGGGCAGTATCCATGTCGACTTCCATCAGGAAGTGCACGCCGCCGCGCAGATCGAGGCCGAGTTTCATCGGTTCAGCGGCCAGCATGGTCAGCCAGCGCGGTGTGGCAGGGGCCAGGTTGAGCGCCACGACGAAATCTTCGCCCAGCGCATTGGTGATGGCTTCACGCGCGCGCAGCTGAATATCCGTGTTAGCGAAACGGGCCAGAATGGCACCATTTTCCAGCGCGAGGGATTTGCTCTGGATATTGTCTTGTTTTAATACGGTCTGGATCTGATCCAACGTTTGCTCACTGGCGGCGCCACCGCGCGCACCAGTGATCTGAACGGCCGGATCCTCACCATAAAGGTTAGGAAGCGCATACAGCAGGCCGACGAGAATCACGACGACCAGCATGATGTACTTCCACAAAGGATAACGGTTTAACACGGCAGTTCCCTTCGGGAAGAATAAATTACAGCGCCTTCATTGTACCTTTCGGCAGAACGGCGGCCACGAAATCACGTTTAATCACTACTTCAGTGGTGTCGTTCAGGGCGATAGCGATGTAGCCGGTTTCAGCCACTTTCGTTACGCGGCCCACCAGGCCACCGTTGGTCAGCACTTCATCACCTTTGGAGATGGAATCCATCAGCTTTTTGTGATCTTTGGCGCGCTTCTGCTGTGGACGCAGGATCATGAAGTAGAAAATCAGACCAAAAACCACCAGCATGATCACCAGAGAATACGGACTTCCCTGAGACGGAGCGCCAGCTGCGGCCACGGCGTCAGAAATGAAAAAGCTCATTAAATTTCCCTCATTGATAGAATTATCAGACGTTTAACGGTGGAACCGCTTTGCCCGTCCGTTGGTAGAACTCGCTAACAAAGTGCTCTAATTTACCCTCTTCGATGGCCTGGCGTAAACCCGCCATCAGACGCTGGTAATAGCGCAGATTGTGGATGGTGTTCAGACGTGCGCCCAGTATTTCGTTACAGCGATCAAGATGATGCAAGTAGGCACGCGTGTAATTGCGACAGGTGTAACAATCACACTCCGCATCCAGCGGCGCGGTGTCATCTTTGTATTTCGCATTGCGGATTTTCACCACGCCATCGGTGACGAACAGATGGCCGTTGCGCGCGTTACGCGTTGGCATAACACAGTCAAACATATCGATACCGCGGCGAACGCCTTCCACCAGATCTTCCGGTTTGCCGACGCCCATCAAATAACGCGGTTTGTCTTGCGGAATTTGCGGACAGACGTGTTCCAGGATGCGGTGCATGTCCTCTTTCGGTTCACCCACCGCCAGGCCGCCCACAGCGTACCCATCAAAGCCAATCTCTACCAGACCTTTAACCGAGACATCACGTAAATCTTCGTAAACCCCGCCCTGAATAATGCCAAACAGCGCATTTTTGTTACCGAGCGCGTCAAAGCGGTCGCGGCTGCGCTGCGCCCAGCGCAGTGACATCTCCATCGAGCGTTTAGCGTAATCCCAGTCCGCCGGATACGGCGTACATTCGTCGAAGATCATCACAATGTCGGAGCCGAGATCGTACTGAATCTCCATCGATTTTTCCGGGTCGAGGAAAATCGGGTCGCCGTTGATCGGGTTGCGGAAATGCACGCCGGCTTCAGTGATCTTACGGATATCGCCGAGGCTAAATACCTGGAAGCCGCCGGAGTCGGTCAGGATTGGTCCCTGCCAGTGCATGAAGTCGTGCAGGTCGCCGTGCAGTTTCATGATCTCCTGCCCCGGGCGTAGCCACAGGTGGAAGGTGTTACCCAGCAGGATCTGCGCGCCGGTCTCTTTCACTTCTTCCGGCGTCATGCCTTTGACCGTGCCGTAGGTGCCGACCGGCATAAACGCCGGGGTTTCCACGACGCCGCGATCAAAGACCAGACGGCCACGGCGCGCGCGCCCGTCGGTGGTATCTAATTCAAATTTCACATTGACCTCTTTCGATAATCAGAGAAACAGTCTGATTACTCAGCCACCAACGATTTCGTCGGGAGCCTGTGGATTACGGGTGATGTACATCGCATCCCCGTAGCTAAAGAAACGGTACTGCTCCGCCACCGCGCTCTGATAAGCCGCCATGGTGTGTTGATAACCGGCAAACGCCGAAACCAGCATAATCAGCGTCGATTCCGGCAGGTGGAAGTTGGTGATCAGCGCATCAATCACCTGGTAGTGATAGCCCGGATAGATAAAGATCTGCGTGTCATCGAAAAACGGCGCGATCAGTCCATCCTGGCAGGCCTGCGCTGCGCTCTCCAGCGAACGCACCGAGGTGGTGCCCACCGCCACCACTTTGTTACCGCGCGCTTTGCACGCCAGCACCGCGTCCACCACGTCCTGCGGCACTTCGGCATATTCAGAGTGCATGATGTGATCGTTGATGTTCTCTACGCGCACCGGCTGGAAGGTGCCAGCGCCGACGTGCAGCGTCACAAACGCCATCTCCACGCCTTTTGCCTTCAGCGCCGCCAGCAGCGGCTCATCGAAGTGCAGACCGGCGGTTGGCGCTGCCACCGCGCCGGGGCGCGCGCTGTACACCGTCTGGTACAGCTCGCGGTCAGCTTCCTCATCCGGACGATCGATGTACGGCGGCAGCGGCATATGGCCGACGCTGTTCAGGATATCCAGCACCGCGCGATCGTCCGCAAACTCGATTTCGAACAGCGCATCGTGGCGCGCCACCATGGTGGCTTTGACGCTTTCGTCGTCGCCCAGCAGTAATTCGGCACCCGGCTTCGGCGCTTTGGAGGCGCGCACGTGCGCCAGCACGCGTTTGTCATCCAGCATGCGCTCAACCAGCATCTCAATTTTGCCGCCGCTGGCTTTACGGCCATAGACGCGCGCCGGAATCACCCGGGTATTATTGAACACCAGCAGATCGCCCGGATTGAGCTTATCCAGCACATCAGTAAACACGCCATGGTTCAGCGCCCCGCTCGGGCCATCCAGCGACAGCAGGCGACATCCGCTGCGCTGCGCCTGCGGATAGTGGGCGATCAAAGATTCCGGTAATTCAAAGGCAAAATCGGCTACACGCATGCATCACTTCTTCAGGACTCAAAAAACAGGCGGCATAGTTTAGCGGAAAAGTGGGCAATTCTGAACAACTGGCTGCGCCGGTGTGATTCTGCCTATAATGCGCCATGAACTTTCTTGCTCACCTTCACCTCGCAACCCTGGCCGACAGCTCACTGCTGGGTAATCTGCTGGCCGACTTTGTGCGCGGCAACGTTGAGGCGCAGTGGCCGCAGCCAGTGGTGGCCGGTATTGGCCTGCACCGGCGCATTGACGTGCTGACCGATAACCTGCCGGAAGTGCGCAGCGCGCGTCAGCTGTTCCGCGCCGAAACGCGCCGCGTGGCGCCAATCACCCTCGACGTGATCTGGGACCACTTCCTGGCGCGCCACTGGGATCAGCTGCATCCGGCGCAGTCGCTGTCCGCCTTTAGCGCCGCCGCCGAGCGCGACATTGTGCCGCAGCTGCCCGGCACGCCGGGCGATTTTATCGAGCTCAACGCGGTAATGTGGCGCGAACGCTGGTTTGAACACTATGCTGACCCGGCGCGGCTGGCGCGCGTGCTAAGCGGCATGGCGCATCGCCGGCCACGGCTGGCGGCGCTGCGCGACTCCTATCAGGATTTTGTCGACCACTACACCCAGCTCGAACCGCTGTTTTTCCAGTTCTATCCACGCCTGATGGCCGCCGCGCGCGCCCGGCAGCTGTGAAGCACAATTTGCCGCTGCCCCGCATTGCCTCCCCTTGCCAGCCGCAGCCATCTGCGGCTTAATGAAGCCTTGCTTAACTTTTGTTAAGCCAGTCACACAGCCATGGCGCTTTATCCGGCGTGGTTCGCCACGTCGATTGCCAGTGAATGATAAGAGGGAAAAATGTCATCAGCTACGCTAACCGAATTAGATGCCCGTTATCACTATGCCTGTGAGGTGGCGAAAACTGCCGCCAGCCGCGCGCTGGCGTGGTATCAGCAGCGCCATCAGCTGGTGGTGGAGCACAAGAAGGATTTGCAGGATGTGGTCAGCGAGGCGGATCGCAACGTTGAGCTGCTGGTAAAACACCTGATTCATGAGCGTTTTCCTGACGATGCAGTGCTGGGTGAAGAGAGCGGCGGTGACGTCAGCGGCGCGCGCTTTATCTGGGTCATCGATCCGATTGACGGCACCAGCAGCTTTCTTAACGGCCTGCACAACTGGTGCGTCTCGCTGGCGATTGTCTGTGACGATCAGCCGGTGATTGGCGTAGTCAGCGATCCTAATCATCAGGAAACCTTCCACGCCTGCCGCGGCAAAGGTGCCTGGGTGAATGACAAGCGCATTCAGGCACACAGCGCGCAGCGGCTCGATCAGGGACTGCTGGGCCTCAGCAGCTCGAACAGCCAGCCGATTGAACCGCTGACCACCTTTATCAGCCAGCTGCTGGCGCAGGGCGGCATGTTTATCCGCAACGGTTCCGGTGCGTTGATGAGCGCCTGGGCGGCCGCCGGCCGGCTGATTGGCTATTACGAAGCGCACATGAATCCGTGGGATGGCCTGCCTGGCATTGTGCTGATGCGCGAAGCGGGCGGCGTCACCAACGATTATCTCAGCCACCATGGCCTGCAACAGGGTAATCCGGTGCTGCTGGCCAACGCGGTGCTCTATCCGCAGCTCAAAGCGCTGCTGCCGGCACAACCAACGCTATGACACGTCTGCTGCTGGGCGCGCTGCTGGCTTTGCTGGCCCTCACCGCGCAGGCGCAGCCGCGCTACCAGCTGGAAAAAGTGGTAGAGATCAGCCGTCACGGCGTGCGGCCTCCCACCGCAGGTAACCGCACGGAAATCGAAGCCGCCACCCAGCGCGCCTGGCCGCGCTGGCGCAGCGCCGACGGCGAACTCACCGCACACGGTTATGCAGCGGTCGTGAATAAAGGTCGCTGGCAGGGTGAACACTATCGCCAGCTCGGCCTGCTGCGCGCCGGCTGTCCCGATGCCGGGCAAATTTACGTGCGTGCCAGTCCACTGCAGCGCACCCGCGCCACGGCGCAGGCGCTGCTGCAGGGCGCCTTTCCCGGCTGCGATGTGGCAGTTCATCACGTCGCAGGGGCTGTCGATCCGCTGTTTCAGAGCGAAAAACTGCCGTTCGGCCAAACGGATGCTGCCACGGAGCGGGCAGCGGTCGCGGCGTGCGCCGGCGATCTCGCCGCATTGCAGCAGCGTTTACAGCCCGCCGTGCAGCAGCTCAGGCAGGCGGTGTGTGCGGCAGATTGCCCGTTCTTCGATCGCCCCTGGCAACTGAAGCAGAGTAAAAGCGGCCATACCTACGTGCAGGGTCTCAGCGTGCTGGCCAGCATGGCCGAAACCTTACGGCTCGGCTGGAGCGAAAATCTGCCGTTCAGCCAGCTGGCGTGGGGCAACATCACCCGGTCGCAGCAGATTAGCGCCCTGCTGCCGCTGCTGACCGCCAATTACGATCTGAGTAATGATGTGCCGTATATCGCGCAAAAGCGTGCGTCGATTCTGCTGGACGCGGTGGTGCGCAACCTGCAGGACGATGCGGCGACGCCCTCCACCCGCTGGCTGCTGCTGGTGGCACACGACACCAATATCGCCATGCTGCGCACGCTGATCGGCTTCAGCTGGCAACTGCCCGGCTACGCGCGCGGTAATATTCCGCCCGGCAGCAGTCTGGTGTTTGAGCGCTGGCGCGATAACCAGACGCAAACGCTGCTGCTGCGCGTCTATTTTCAGGCGCAAAGTCTGGATGCGCTGCGCCAGCTAACGCCGATCGATCGGCAGCACCCGCTGCTGCGCCAGGAGTGGCATCAGCAAAACTGTCGCCAGACAGCGGTGGGCACGCTGTGTCCTTATCAATCGACGCTTGAGCACTGGCGCACCGCCATTGATCAGCGCGCGGTAATCCCCGTGGACTATCCCTGACGTCAGCCACCGGGTTAAGCCAGACTGATTACGCCGGCTTATTCCTGCAGCGAAATTACAGCAATAAACTGCAAGCTGGTGGGCACGGTTATCTGAGACTTTTCTTTTTTTTCCCTTAAAAGCGTTAGCGCTGTAAAACTGCGATATGCTGCACGGGTCAATCATCCCTTAGTAATACCTTTCTCTTTTTACATTTTTCGGCGACAGGATGCGCCGAGCTATTTTTATCCGCAGCAATAAAATCGTAAATTAACATTGAATAACTGGGATCCTGTTATGTCTGTACCTGCCTCGCTGCGCTATCGTCCGGATATCGATGGTCTGCGCGCTGTCGCCATTATATTGGTTGTGCTGTTCCACTGCGGCGTCAGCGCCATGCCGGGCGGCTTTATTGGCGTCGATATATTTTTCGTTATTTCCGGCTTTTTAATTGGCGGTATTATCAGTAAAGAAATTACCGCCGGCACCTTCTCGTTTTATCAGTTTTATTTACGCCGCATCCGGCGTATTGCGCCCGCCCTGTTTTTTATGCTGATGGTATTGCTGCTGCTCGGTTATCTGCTGTTATCACCGCTGGAATTAAGCCAGCTGGCAAAATACAGCATGGCGGTGTTTCTCTCGGTGCCCAATATGCTGTTACTGAAGAGCGGCGACTATTTCAGTGCAGATGCCGATCTCAATCCGCTGCTGATGACCTGGTCGCTGGGCATTGAGGAGCAGTTCTATATCGTGCTGCCGTTTATTCTGCTGCTGGCCGCGCGGCTGCGGCGCACAATGACCGGCGTGGTACTACTGCTCAGCCTGCTGTCGCTGGCCGGCTGCCTGTGGTTAACGCCCCTCTCCAGCACTCAGGCGTTTTATCTGCTGCCAACCCGCGCCTGGGAGCTGGGTGCCGGCGTGCTGCTGGCGCTGTGGCAACCCCGCCCCGTCACCGGCCGGCTGGCCAGCCTCTGTCATCTTGCTGGCTGGCTGCTGATCATCGGTGCCACGCTGTTACTCAGCCATAGCGATCGCTTTCCCGGCTGGCTGGCGCTGCTGCCGGTGCTGGCGGCCTGTCTGATGATCGGTGCACGCAGCCCGCTCAATCAGCGGCTGCTGGAGAACGCGCCGATGCGCTTCATCGGTAAGATTTCCTACTCGTGGTATCTGTGGCACTGGCCGCTGCTCAGTCTGGCGCGCATCTGCAGCGATCGGCCGCTCAGCATCTGGCAGGCGTTGAGCATCTGTGCCGTGGCGCTGGTCATCGCCTGGCTCTCCTGGCGCTTCGTCGAACAGCCATTCCGTCGGGCGCGCAGCGGTACGCGCTGGCTGATCCCCGGCTACTGCGCTTCGTCGCTGCTGGCAGCCGGTGCCATGGTGCTGCTGTGGCAGAGCGGTGGCCTGAAATCGCGCGTCAGTGAAGCGGTGATGCTCGGCGACGAATGGAAAGTCGCCGCCCAGCGCGATCCCTGCCTGCTGGATTACGGCGCCACGCGGCCCGCCCGCGATGCGCAGTGCCAGCCGCAGAGTGACACACCGGCGATAGCGCTGATCGGCGACAGCCATGCCGCCGCGCTGGCGGCCAACGTCGCCGATTACGCCCGGCGGCAGCAGAAACCGCTGTTTCAGCTGACCAAAGCATCCTGCCCTTTCCTGCTTGACGCCACGCGCGTGATGCCGCAAAAACCGCAGCATGCACAGCAGTGCCTCGATTTTAATCAGCGGGTTCTGCCGATCATCCTGAGCGATAAAATAGACGAAGTGGTGATCAGCGCGTTCTGGGCGGCGGGCCTCAGTGATCAGCCGGGCAGCGGATTCCGCAGCCTCCGCGATCCGGCGCTGGACAATCTGCAGGCGCTGAAAAGCGGGCTGGATACCGTGGTGGCGCAGCTGCTGGCGGCGGGGAAAAAGATCACCCTGATTGACGATGTGCCGACCATCACGCTCGATCCGCTGCGCTACAGCCATAACCGCAATATGCCGCTGCGCCGCAGCCTGAATAGCTGGCTCAGCGCGCAGGATGGCGCGGCGCTGGCGGCGGAACGCACGCAGCAGTTGCAGATGCCAAACGCATCGGTGGCAAATCTGTTAAAGGACTATCAGCAGCACGGCGTGCGCGTGTTGTCACTGCAGGAGACGTTGTGTAATGCGCAGGGTTGTCTGGTCACTCATCAGGGCATGCCGCTCTGGTACGACAACAATCACCTGAATCCGTACGGCGGAGAGATGGCGCTGGGGAAAAACTGGTAATGCACCACGGGCGAAGTCTCGCTTCGCCCGTTATAAAGTTACTTACGCTTTACGTTTCTTCGCCAGCGGCCACGCCAGCAGCAGCAGAACAATCCACGCAAACCCGACGTACAGCGAGATACGCGTATCCGGGAAGTAGCCAATCAGCGCGATGATAAAGGCAAGGAACAGTACCCCCACCCACGCCGTAGCGCTGCCGCCCGGCAGAGCAAACTGCAGCTTACCGGCCTGCTCTTTGCCGATTTTATGGCGGAACGCGATCTGCGACAGCAGAATCATAATCCACACCCACACGGTGGCAAACGTCGCCAGCGAGGCAATCACCAGGAACACTTTTTCCGGCATCAGATAGTTGAGGTACACCGCCACCAGCATGGCAAGCATCATCACCAGCACCGTGACCCACGGAATGCCGCGATTCGATACCTTCATAAACATCTTCGGCGCATGACCCTGCTGCGCCATACCGTGCAGCATGCGGCCGACGCCAAACACATCGCTGTTAATCGCCGACAGCGAGGCAGTCAGCACCACAAAGTTCAGAATGGAGGCGGCGGCGGCGATGCCAAGGTGCTGGAAAGTCAGCACGAACGGGCTGCCTGCGGTACCGACCTGGTTCCAGGGATAGATCGACATGATCACAAACAGCGTGCCGACATAGAACACCAGAATGCGCAGCGGTACGGAGTTGATGGCGCGCGGGATCGATTTCGCCGGATCTTTAGCTTCGCCGGCGGTGATACCAATGATCTCAATGCCGCCGTAGGCGAACATCACCATCTGCAGCGACAGCAGCATGCCGACGATACCGTGGGCAAAGAAACCGCCGTTGGTCCACAGGTTATGGATGCCGGTCGGCTGACCGCCGTTGCCGATGCCCCAGAAAATCATGCCGAAACCGGCCACGATCATGATGATGATGGTGGCGACTTTGAAGAAGGAGAACCAGAACTCCACTTCGCCAAACACCTTCACGCTCATCAGGTTGATGGCGCCGATGATCAGCACCACCGACAGCACCCAAATCCAGTGCGGCACCTCCGGGAACCACACGCCCATGTAGATACCAAAAGCCGTGACGTCGGCGATCGCCACAATCAGGATTTCAAAGCAGTACGTCCAGCCGGTGATATAGCCCGCCAGCGGTCCGAGGTAATCCTGCGCGTAGCGTGAAAACGAGCTGGCCTGCGGATTGTTAACCGACATCTCGCCCAGCGCGCGCATGATGATATACGCCACGGCGCCGCCGATGATGTAGGCCAGCAGTACGCTGGGGCCTGCCATTTTGATGGCATCTGCCGAGCCGTAAAACAGCCCGGTGCCGATCGCCGATCCCAGCGCCATAAAACGGATGTGGCGCGTGCTCAGTCCGCGTTTGAGCTTATTGGTTTCTTGCATAACAAACAGTACCTGTGGAAATGAAAAAACCACGGGCAAGCCCGTGGTCGGAATTAACAGCGATGTCGCTTACTGGTGAACGGCAACCTGCTCACGCCCTTTCACCCGGTCAACTACCGCAGCAATCACCAGCATCGCCAGCGACGGCGGCAGCCAGGAGAGACCCTGATCGGCCAGCGGCAGATGCTGGCTAAACAGCGGCAGCGCATCTTTAAAGCTGGTGGTTTTGATGGCATCGACGATACCAAACAGCAGGCTGATCAGCATGGTTGGCGCAATGATGCGCGTGCTGCGATTCCACCAGCTCAGGGTAAAGCTCAGTACCACCAGTACGATGCACGGCGGATAGATAGCCGTCAGCACCGGAATCGAAATCTGAATCAGGTGGCTGAGACCGAGGTTCGACACCAGCATGGCGAACAGGCCGAGAATAAACACCAGCGCTTTATACGACAGCGGCAGGTATTGCGCAAAGAATTCTGCGCAGGCGCAGGTCAGGCCCACCGCCGTAACCATACAGGCGACGAAAATCAGTGCGGCGAGGAAGACGCTGCCCATGCCGCCGAAGGTCTGCTGCACGTAAGCATGCAGAATCGAGGCGCCGTTGGCGTTCTGATCGACAATCGCGCCGCTGCCGGAGCCCAGCTTGAACAGGCTGAGGTACACCAGCGTCAGACCGACACCGGCGATCACGCCAGCCAGCATGGTATAGCGCGTCAGCAGTTTGCTGTCTTCCACGCCACGTGAACGCGCCGCATTGACGATGACAATACCGAACACCAGCGCGCCGAGCGTATCCATGGTCAGATAGCCGTTCACGAAACCGCTGGAGAAGGCCGCACGCTGGTAGTCGGCGGTGGCCGGCGAAATGCCGCCAGCCGGCCACAGCAGCGCCGCAACGCCCAGAATGGTCAGCGCGACAATTTTCAGCGGCGCGAGGAAGTGGCCGACGGTGTCCAGCAGCTTGCCCGGATAGAGCGAAATGCCGATCACCAGCGCGAAGTACACCAGGCTATAGATAAACAGCGGCAGCGGGCCGTCGCCGGTCAGTGGCGCAATCCCGACTTCAAATGAAACGGTCGCGGTGCGCGGCGTGGCAAACAGCGGGCCGACGGCGAGATAGCATACGGTGGCGAGCAGCAGACCGGCCGCTTTACCAATCGGTGAGCTGAGCGCATCAATACCGCCGCCAACGCGCGCCAGCGCGATCACGGTGATCACCGGTAAACCAACCGCGGTGATCAGGAAGCCGAAGGCGGCAATCCAGACATGTTCACCAGACTGAATACCGACCATAGGCGGGAAAATGATGTTTCCTGCGCCAACGAACAGGGCAAAGGTCATGAAGCCCAGCGCCAGGATATCCCTGGAGGTTAAACGATGTGTCATAAACTTCTGTACTGCCTGTAGCTGATGTTGCGGTGGAAGTTGGGTTTGTGTTGTCCCCTGGATGCGCGAAAACAATGGCTTAACTGGCTTGACCAGTGCGTTATGCGGGCCGAATCGGTACAGCGCAGGTGATTTAAACTGCTTTTCTTCTGTTCACAGAGGGATGAATCGACAACGGCGCAAATTAAAACGTTTATAGCGAAGAAAGGCAATACAGGATCGGAAAACCAGAAGGATATAACAGGAAAGCGTCAGAACGCAGTGGATAAGCAGGAAATAGTCGGAAAACACCTGAGATGATTTGCTTAAAGTTTCTGCAAAGCGGGCGATCTCCTTGCAGAAACCGCCGCAGGGATGCACAAAAGGCGCGCTTTACGCGCCTGTTTGCACAACTTTACAGCATCACCACACCTGTTGTGCGATGTCGACAACCAGACGAATCTTCTGCCACTGCTGCGCTTCGGTCAGGCTGTTGCCCTCTTCCGTTGACGCAAAGCCACACTGCGGGCTGAGGCAAATCTGGTCGAGGCTGACAAACTGCGCCGCTTCCTGCAGGCGCGCCTTCACCTGTGCAGCGTCTTCCAGCTCGCCGGTTTTGGTGGTGATCAGCCCTAATACCACCTGCTGATGACCGGGTTTGATGAAACGCAGCGGCTCAAAGCCACCGGAGCGCTCATTATCGTACTCGAGGAAAAACGCGTCGATGTTCACGCTGCCAAACAGAATTTCCGCCACCGGCTCGTAGCCGCCTTCCGAGATCCAGGTCGAGCGGAAGTTACCACGGCACACGTGCAGGCCGACGGTGAGATCCGCCGGTTTATCTTCCAGCGCGCGATTCAGCACCTGGGCATAAATGCGCGCCAGCTGTTGCGGATCTTCACCGCGCTCGCGAATTTGCTGCTGCTGATCGCCTGAACACAGGTACGCCCAGACGGTGTCATCCAGCTGCAGATTGCGGCAGCCAGCGTCGTAAAACGCCTTGATCGCCTCTTTGTAAGTCTGCGCCAGATCGGCGAAGTACTGCTCCAGATCCGGATACACCGTGGCATCAATCACTTTACGGCCGCCGCGGAAGTGCAGCACGCTCGGGCTGGGAATGGTCATTTTCGCCACCGCATCGCCAGCCACGCTTTGCAGGAAGCGGAAATGGTCCAGCATCGGATGCTGCGGGTTAAAAGCGACTTTGCCGGTGACCTTCACGCCGTGCGCTTTGGTCTGCACGCCGTTGAACTGAATGCCCTGATCGGCCTCGAACAGCTCAACGCCGTGCAGATGGCCAAAGAAATCAAAGTGCCACCAGGCGCGGCGGAATTCACCGTCGGTCACCACCTGCAGACCGCTGGCGCGCTGCTGCTCCACCACCTGGCGAATCGCATCGTCTTCTACCTGACGCAGCTGGTCGGCGCTGAGGGTGCCACTGGCGAACTGCTCGCGTGCCTGCTTAATGGCAGCGGGACGCAGAAAACTGCCGACGGTATCGGCGCGGAACGGGGCGGTGTTGCGTTGCATATTCACTCCTGCACTGGCGCATAATTGCGTCAGGGTATAATTGCGTAGGGTTATTTTTGGCCATCTGGATGGCTATATGTCCATAAGAGTGACATGCCGCCCTGCCGGCGGCAATAGAAGAAAATTCAGGGGACGTGAAAAAAATTCATGATTGGTCAGCGTGAATTAGTTTTGCGCAATCGCCGCGCGCGCCTGCGCGATCTGGCTATCGGACAGCGGCAGGTAGCCGGCCTCCGTTACGCGGCGCTGACCCTGCGCAGAGAGCACCTGCTGCAGAAAGGCGGCGACCAGCGGCGGCAGCGGTTTGCCGGGTGCCTTGTTAACGTAGATATACAGCGGGCGCGACCACGGATAACGGCCGCTGCGGATCGATTCGGCATCTGGCATAACGCTGTCGCCGCTGGCGGTGACGATCGGCAGGGTTTTCACGCCGCTCAGGTGAAAGCCAAAGCTGGCGTAGCCGATGCTGTTCGGCGTGCTGGCAACCGCCTGCACCACCGCCGCCGAGCCGGGAAACTCCGCGACGTCAGCACGGAAATCGCCGCGACACAGCGCCTGCTGCTTGAAGAAGCCCCAGGTGCCGGAAGCAGAGTTGCGGCCAAAGCGCTGAATACTGCGCGTTGCCCAGTTCGCCGTATGCAGGCCAACATCGCCCCAGCGCTGCGGCACCTGCTGTGCGCCGCATAGCCGCGTCACGGAGAACAGCGCATCCAGCTGCGGCTGACTGATGGACGGCAGCGGATTGTCCTGATTGACCACCACCACCAGCGCATCCATCGCCACCGGCACCGCCAGCGGCGCATAGCCATAGCGCGCGATAAACAGCTGACGCTCATCCACCTGCATCGGCCGGCTCATGGCGCCAAGCTGAGCGGCCCCGGCGGCCAGCGCGGTCGGCGCCGTCGACGATCCCGCCGCCTGCACCTGCACGTTGACACCCGGCGACTGACGGCTGAAATCTTCGCCCCACAGCGTCATCAGATAGCCCAGCGTGTCCGAGCCCACGCTGCTCAGGTTGCCGGTCAGCATGCTTTGCTGAGCCGTCGCCAGCAGCGGGCACAGTAATAAAAGAGAGAGCAGCAGCGATTTCATCACAGAGTCCGGTGGCGTTTACTGCGCCACATTCTCGCGGATTCCGTTCGCCACAATCAAGCGCGGTGGTAGCACGAAGCGGAAGCAGGTTTCCTGATGCGGCACGCTGCTGATCTCCAGCCGCGTGGTGTGGTGGCCGAGCGCGTGCTTAACAATGGCCAGCCCCAGCCCGCTGCCGCCGGTGGCGCGCGAGCGCGCTTTATCCACGCGGTAGAAGCGTTCGGTCAGGCGCGGCAGATGCTCCTCGCTGATGCCGGGCCCGTTGTCGCACACTTTAAATTCGGCGCCCTGTTTGGTGCGCAACCAGCTGATGTCGATGCGCGTGCCATCCGGCGTGTGGTTCACCGCGTTATACACCAGATTGGAAATCGCGCTGCGCAGCTGTTCATCATTGCCGAACACCTTCAGATGCGGGTCGGTGTGGAAATGGATGCTGTGACGGCCCTGGCTGAGGGTTTCCGCCTCGCGCTGCAAAAGCAGCAGCATGGTCGGCACATCCACCGTCTCTTTCAGATCAATGGCGGGGGCCGCTTCGATGCGTGACAGCGTCAGCAGCTGCTTCACCAGGCTGTCCATGCGTCGCGTCTGCTCCTGCATGGTACTGAGCGCCTTGCTGCGGGTGCGCTCGTTCATCCCGGCATCGTCCATCATCTCCAGATAGCCCTGCAGCACCGTCAGCGGGGTACGCAGTTCATGGCTGACGTTGGCGAAGAAGTTACGCCGCGCCCCTTCCAGCTGGTGCATCTGGGTGACGTCACGCGCCACCATCAGCCACTGCCCTTCGCTGTAAGGCATGACGCGGAACTCCATGTGATGCTGATTATTGAGCACCAGCGTCAGCGGCTTGTTGAAGTCGCGCTGGCGGATATAGCGGGAGAATTCAGGGTAGCGCAGCAGGTTGAGGATATTCTGGCCGTTATCTTCCGGCCAGCGCAGCCCGAGATGCTGCTGGGCCAGACCGTTACACCAGAAAATGGTGCCCTCTTCGGTGGTGAGCACCACCGCGTCCGGCAGCGATTCGGCCCCGCTGCGAAAGCGTTTGATCAGATTGCCCAGCTCGCGCCGGCGGCGGCGATTGCGCAACTGCATTTGATACAGGCCGTAAAACAGCGGTTCCCAGCTGCCGCGCCCGGTGGGCGGCGTCATTGAACGATCAATCCACAGCCAGTGCGACAGCCGCATCAGATTTTTGAAGTGCCAGAACAGCACGCCGCACACGGCCAGTAACAGCCACCACGGCAGATAGCCAACCAGCAGACCCAGCACCAGCGCAGGCAGACACACCAGCGCCAGCTCGGTCAGTAATCTCTTCCAGGAGAGTCGTTCCAGCACGGTAAAAGACTCCGTTTAGTAGCGGGCAGAGAAACGATACCCTGTTCCGCGAACGGTTTGTACCATGCGATCGTGGCCGGAAACTTCCAGTGCTTTACGTAAACGACGGATATGCACATCCACGGTGCGGTCTTCCACATACACGTTAGTGCCCCACACGTGATTCAGCAGCTGTTCGCGGCTGTATACGCGCTCCGGATGCGTCATAAAGAAGTGCAGCAGTTTGTATTCGGTCGGTCCCATTTCCAGCGGCGTGGTTTCGGACATCACGCGATGCGAGGAGGGATCAAGGCTCAGCCCCTGCATCTCAATCACCTCTTCCACCGCCATCGGTGAGATGCGGCGCATCACGGCTTTAATGCGCGCCATCAGCTCTTTGGGCGAGAACGGCTTGGTGATGTAATCATCGGCGCCCACTTCCAGCCCGCGCACGCGATCTTCCTCTTCACCGCGCGCCGTCAGCATCATCACCGGAATATCACGCGTCATGGCTTCACGCTTTAAATGTTTGATGAACTGAATGCCGCTGCCGCCGGGTAACATCCAGTCCAGCAGAATCAGATCGGGCCAGGGTTCGATCAGCTTGCCAATCGCGCTGTCATAGTCCTCAGCCTCAATCGGCTGATAATCGTTTTGTTCCAGCACGAAACATAACATTTCACGGATGGGAGCTTCGTCTTCCACAACCAAAATGCGCTTAGCCATTATTACTCCTGCGATTGTGACGGCATGTCACGGGGGTTTGCGGCGCCATTATGCGTCAGTTTTGTGACACTTTTATGAAAAACCCACCTCATGATAATCAGATAAAAAGCGCAATTGTGACAACCGGTTTCGCTTTTTTTTCATTGCGTTGTTAAGCGGTTATACTGCCGCTTTGCGATAGCAGGCACGGAGCATTCATGCGCATTATTCACACCGCTGACTGGCATCTCGGTCAGTTCTTTTACAGCAAAAGCCGCGCCGCCGAGCACCAGCAATTCCTCGACTGGCTGCTGGCCGCGATTGTGCAGCATCAGGTGGATGCACTGATCGTCGCTGGCGACCTGTTTGACACCGGTTCGCCGCCCAGCTACGCGCGCGAACTGTTTAACCGTTTCGTGGTGGCGCTGCAGCCCAGCGGCTGCCAGCTGATTGTGCTGGCCGGCAACCATGATTCGGTCGCCACGCTGAATGAATCGCGCGAGCTGCTGGCCTGCCTCAATACCCGCGTCATTACCAGCGCCACGCCCGGCGGCGAGCAGCAGGTGCTGACGCTGCAACAGCGCGACGGCACGCCGGGCGCGCTGCTGTGCGCCATTCCCTATCTGCGTTCGCGCGACATCCTGCGCAGCCAGGCGGGTCAGTCCGGTCGCGATAAGCAGCTGTCGCTGCTACAGGCGATTGAGCAGCACTATCAGCACTGTTATGCCGCCGCTGTGGCGCAGCGCGAAGCCATGGGCAGCGCGCTGCCGATCATCGCCACCGGGCATCTCACCACCGTGGGCGTGAGCAAGAGCGATTCGGTGCGTGATATCTACATCGGCACGCTGGACGCCTTTCCGGCACAGGCCTTCCCGCCAGCCGACTACATTGCGCTGGGCCACATCCATCGCGCGCAGCGCATCGCCGACAGCGATCACATCCGCTACAGCGGTTCGCCGATTGCGCTCAGTTTTGATGAGCTGGGGCGTGAGAAAAGCGTATTCCTGCTGGAATTTAGCACCCGGCTGGAGTCCGTCACACCGCTGGTTATTCCGTCATTCCAGCCGATGCAGATGTTAAAAGGCGCCATGGCGGAGATTGAACAGCAGCTGACCGCGTTTCACACCTATGAAGGCGATCTACCGGTTTGGCTGGATATCGAAATCACTACTCAGGAGTACCTGAGCGACCTGCAGCGCCGCATCGAACAGCTTACCGAGGCGCTGCCGGTTGAGGTGCTGCTGGTGCGCCGCAGCCGCGATCAGCGTCAGCGCAGCCTGGCGCGGCTGGAGAACGAAACCCTGAGCGAACTGAAAGTTGAAGAGGTGTTTGCCCGCCGGCTGGCGCTGGAGGAACAGCTGGAGGATGAACAGCGCGCGCAGTTAACGCAGCTGTTTCGCAGCACGCTGGCCACGCTGGAGGATCCGGGCGCATGAAAATTCTGACGCTGCGTTTTAAAAACCTCAACGCGCTGCGCGGCGAGTGGTTTATCGATTTCCGCCGCGAGCCATTTGCCAGCAACGGGCTGTTCGCCATCACCGGCGCCACCGGCGCGGGTAAAACCACGCTGCTGGATGCCATCTGTCTGGCGCTCTATCACCAGACGCCGCGCCTTGGTGGCCTGTCGCAGAGCGAAAATCAGCTGATGACGCGTGACACCGCTGAGTGCCTCGCCGAAGTGGAGTTTGAGATCAAAGGTGAAGCCTGGCGCGCCTTCTGGAGCCAGAACCGCGCGCGCGGCCTGGCGGAAGGTAAACTGCAGGCGCCGCGTGTCGAACTGGCGCGCGTGGCGGACAACCAGATCGTCGCCGATAAAGTCGGTGACAAGCTCAAAGCCATCGAAACCTTGTCCGGTCTTGATTTTGCCCGCTTCACCCGTTCGATGATGCTGTCGCAGGGGCAGTTTGCTGCCTTCCTCAATGCCAAACCCGGCGAGCGCGCCGAGCTGCTGGAGGAGCTGACCGGCACCGAAATCTACGGCCACATCTCGATGCAGATCTACGAGCGCTGGCGCACGGCGCGCGCGGCACTCGACACGCTGCGCGCCCGCGCCGAAGCGGTGCAGTTGCTCGACGACGCCCGCCGCGCCGAACTGGCGCAGCAGCTGGACCAGCTCACCCGCACCGAACAGGATCTGAGCGAGCAGCTGGCGCAGGCCCAGCAGCAGCAGCAGTGGCTGACGCAGCAGCAGCAGCTCAACGCGGAGCAACAGCAGGCGCAGCAGGCGTTGCAGGCTGCCGCCACGGCCTGGCAGCAGGCGGAAGGCGATCGCCAGCGGCTGGCGCGTGCTGAACCGGCGGAGAAGCTGCGCGACAAACTGCAGCAGCGCGAACAGCTGCAGCGCGACCAGCAGACACTGAACCAGCAGGCGCAGCAGTTACAGCAGCAACAGCAACAGGCGCAAGCGGCGCTGCAGCAGGGTGAAAGCCACTATCAGGCCGCACAGCAGGCACGTGAACGCGCGCTGGCCGAACAGCAACAGCTGGAGACGCTGCTGAGCGAACAGGTGATCCCGCTCGATCAGCAGATCGCCAGCCGTGCACAGCAGCTTGAGCAGCAGCAGGCGCTGCTGAGCGAACAGCAAAAAACGCTGTTACTCAGCCAGCAGGCGCTGGATCAGCATCAGCAGGCAAGTGAACGCTTACAACAGCAGCTGGCGCAGCAGCAGGCGTTTCGCCTGAGTGAAGCCGCTGTCGCCCGCTGGGGCGGCGAACTGGCGCGCTGGCAGGCCGAACTCGCCCGGCTTGAAGAGCGTGAGCAAACGCTGACGCAGCTCAGCGCGCAGCAGCAACAACTGCAAAGCCAGCTGGAACAGCAGCAGCAGGCGCTGCAGGCGCGCGAACAGGCGGCACAGCCGCTGCAACAGGCAGAAGCCGCGGCACAGCAGCAGCGCCAGCAGGCGGAGCAGGTGCTTACTTCGCTGGAAGCGGAGATCGCCAGCCCGGCGCTGCGGACGGCGCTGGCGCAGCATCAGCAGCAGCGCGGCGCACGTCAGCAGCTCAGCCTGCTGGCGGCACAGTGGCAAACGCTCCAGCCGCAGCGCCAGCAGCGTCAGCTTAAACTGCAGCAGTTACAGCAGCATGCTGAGCAGGAAGCGCTGGCGTTGCAGCAGCTGCGCGAGGAGTACAAGCGCGAGCATCAGACGCTGCTGGATGTGCGTCGCCTGTGCGAGCTGGAGCGCACCATTATTCAGCTGGCCGACGAGCGGGCCCGGCTGCAGCCGGAACAGCCCTGCCCGCTGTGCGGCTCCTGCCAGCATCCGGCCATCGACCGCTACCAGCAGTTGCAGCCAGATGAAAATCAGCAGCGGCAGGCGGCGCTGGAAACGCACGTGGCGCAGCTCAGGGAAGCCGGCACCGCGCGGGGCGAGCAGCTTAAACTGTCGCGGCAGCAACAGCAGGCGCTGCAACAGGAAATCGCCGATCTCGACCAGCAGATCGCCGCCACCCGCGAGCGCTGGCAGGCGCTGTGCGGTGAGCTGGCGCTTACCTTCAGCGCTGAACAGCACGCAGAATTCAGCGCCTGGCAGCAGCAGCAGGACGCGCTCGAAGCCCGCCAGCAGCAGCAGTTGCAGGCGCGTGAACAGGCGACCGTCACGTTGCAGCAGGCCAAAGACGCGCATCTGCAACAGCAGCAGCGCTGGCAGCAACATCAGCAGCAGCAACAGCTGGCACAGCAGCAGCTGGCCAGCGCCCGGCAGCAGCGGGATGAGATCGATCAGCGCGTCAGCGGTGAACGGCAGGCATGGCAGCAGCAACAGCAGCAGCTGGAACAGCAGCTGGCTGCCCATCAACTTAGCCTGCCTGCAGCGCCCGAGCGCGCCGGCTGGCTGCAAACGCTGCAGCAGCGCTGGCAGCAGTGGCAGGAAAGTGAGCGGTTACTTGCTGAGCTACAGCCGCAGCTGGCGAAAAGCGAAACGGAAGGAAGCAGCCTGCAGCACGCTCTGGCGCGTGAACAGCAGCAGGTCGCCAGCCTGCAGCAAGCCCTTAACCACCTGCAACAGCAGCAGCAGGCCCAGCAGCAGCAGCGCCAGCAGCTGTTTGGCGACCGGCGCGTGGCGGACGCGCGTCAGCAGCAGCACGCCACGCTGCAACAGCATGACCAGGCGCTGGCGCAACAGCTGCAGCGCTGGCAGCAGGCGCAAAGCGAACTGCACGGCCTGAAAGGTCAGTATGAACAGATTGTCAGCCAGCAGCAGACGCTGGCGCAGCGCGCAGCGGACGCCGAAAGCGCCTTCCGGCAGGCATTGCTGCTCAGTGATTTCGCTGACGAAAGCGCCCTGCGCGCCGCGCTGCTGGCGGAAGATGAGGTGCAGACGCTGCGCCAGCGGCTGCAAACGCTGGAGCAGCAGCATCAGCAGCACACCGCGCTGCATGCCAGACTGGCGCAGCGGCTGAGCGATCATCAGCAGCAGCGCCCGGCCGCGCTCAGCGATGCCGATGCTGGCTCCATCGCCATCCGGCTGGAGCAGCTGCGCGTGGCGCTGCGTGACAACGCACGCCAGCAGGGGGAAGCGCAGCAGCAGCTGCACAGCGATACCCGGCAGCGTCAGCAGCAGCAAACGCTGCTGGCGCAGATCGCCGCTGACGAAGCGGAACTGGCACAGCTAAGCCGCCTCAACGATCTGATCGGGTCGGCCAAAGGCGACAAGTTCCGCCGCTTTGCTCAGGGCTTAACCCTCGATCATCTGGTGTGGCTGGCAAACCGCCAGCTCGATCGCCTGCACGGCCGCTATTTATTGCAGCGCCGCGTCAGCGATGAGCTGGAGCTGGAAGTGGTGGATACCTGGCAGGCCGACGCCACGCGCGACACGCGTACGCTGTCCGGCGGCGAGAGCTTCCTCGTCAGCCTCGCGCTGGCGCTGGCGCTGTCCGATTTGGTCAGCCATAAAACGCGCATTGAATCACTGTTTCTCGACGAAGGCTTCGGCACGCTGGATGCCGAAACGCTGGACACCGCGCTGGATGCGCTCGATGCGCTCAACGCCAGCGGGAAAACCATCGGCGTGATCAGTCATGTGGAAGCGATGAAAGAGCGTATCCCGGTGCAGATCCGGGTGCGTAAAATGAACGGGCTCGGCTACAGTAAACTGGAGCTGCCGGGCGAGTGATGCGTGAAGTGGCGCGGCGATCAGCTGATCGCCGCGCCAGCGAGATTAACGCGTAACCGGCGCTTTGTAGCGCGGACCGGCCAGCAGACCACCCTGCTCGTTCTGCGCTAACAGACGCGCGCTGGTGACACCGGCAATGGTGTGCGCTTTGTCACCCGCGTTGCTGGCGATCTGTTTGATCGCCGCCGACACCAGCATGCCAATGATGCCGCCGTTGCTGTTGTTGCTGTTCTCAGAATCATTGGCGGTGGCCATGCCCTGCCACAGCTCTTTACCGCTGCGCAGATCAACCAGACGGGCAGTGGCCGAGACCGTGGTCACCGAATCAACCACCAGATAGCTGCTGCCATAATCGGTAATCGAAATGTACAGTGCGCTGTCTGCGTTGAAGATGTCATGCAAGCGCTTCGTGCTCACCGCCTGAATTTCATGCCCGTTGCTCAGGCCGTTTTGCTGGAAGGTCTCTTCCACCACCGCCACCGGGAACACGTAGTAACCCGCTTCCGCCAGCGGCTGGGTCACCAGCGAGGTGAAGCTGTGCGAGGCGTTGATATCCGGCGCACGGTTATCGGCAGGCAGCACCAGAATTGATGCCGGCTTACTGGCACGGAAGGCGCTGTAGTCATACGGTTTCTTATTCTGGGCACAGCCGGTCAGCAGCAGCGCCGCGAATACGCCGCACACGGCAATCAGTTTTTTCATTGGTTCACTCCTTTTTTCTTCATCAGAAAGTCCATGTACGGGGCCGATTCCGGAAACAGCTGCTTCTCAAGGGCGAACTGGCTGAAAGCTTTATCCGTATTGCCGTTTTTGGCGTACAGCAGGCCCAGCTGGGCGTGCAGACCCGGTGCTACCGGCTTGTTCACCGCTTTGGCCTTTTCGATATCCAGATTCAGCGCATCAATCTGCTTCTGCGGATCGCTGTCTTTCTGGTAGTAGCTGTAGACCTGCTGCTGGTAATCACCCCAGTAGTAGATCGGCTCCGGTCCTTTTGGCGCACAGCCGGCCAGCACGCCTGCCGCGATCAGCGCGGCGCTCAGTTGCAGTAATTTCATCGTCAATATCCTTATTTCACCGGGCGCCATGCGCCGTTGTTAATGCCATCTACCAGGTGGTCGACCGCTTCACGGATCGCCAGATCCATCACTTTGCCGTTCAGGGTAGAGTCATAGCTGGCGGTACCGCCAAAGCCGATCACCTCACGCGCTGACAGCTGGTATTCACCCGCGCCCTGCACGCTGTACACCACTTCTGAAGTGGTCACATCCACCACATTCAGGTTCACTTTGGCGTAAGCGATCTGGCTTTTACCGCGGCCGAGGATGCCCCACAGCTGCTGGTCGCCCACTTCTTTGCGGCCGAACTCGGTGATGTCACCGGTGATGATGTAGTTAGCGCCCTTGATGTTCTGCTGGCTGTGTTTGAAGTCGGCTTCCTGCTGCAGCTCTTTCAGGTTGCTGCGATCCAGCACGTTGAAGCGATTGGTCTGCTGCAGATGCGTGATCAGAATGGTTTTGGATTGGTTGCCCAGACGATCAACGCCGTCGGAGAAAATTCCATTCATGTATGACGAACGGTTATCAAACTGTCCCACCGCGATTGGGCTGCGCACGCCCTGATAAGCCGGCTGGCTTGCGGCGCGAACCTGAGGCGCGTCGATAGCGCGTGACGACTCGGTGGCACAGCCACTGAGCAGCGCGGCGCTTAACAAGGAGAGTGCCGCAAAGGCATATTTCTTCTGCATTTCTGGTCCATGAATAAAGGAAGGGATAACACCGCCACCAGGCGGCAAATTCTGGTTATGCCGACAGTCAGAGTAATGCCATAGCATTCCCTGCTGCGGTCTGTAGACTGTCGGCAGCAGCGCCAGGAATCTTTAGCGAAAATGCAGGCTTATTAATGAATTTAATTAATCGATTAGCGAGACTATCAGGTGGGTTAGTAATGATGGTGGGGCTCAGCGCCTGCCAGCAGGTGGCCGCGCCAGTCCCCAGCCTGGCCAATCAGTGCCAGCCGCAGGGCGATGCTGACAGCGCCGCCTGCCACTGGAGTGAAGCACTGCAGCAGCAGCTCAATAAGCAGTTTCACGATGCGGCGCGCTATGCCGGACAGCAGTGCTGGGTGCGCCTGGAGTGGCAGAACCGTGGGCGCTACGCGGTGACGCAAACCCAGGGCGACGAAGCGCTGTGTTTGCGTGCGTGGCAGCTTATTGGTCAGTCGCGCGGCTTACCGCCTCCGCCGCAGCGCGACCAGCCAGCGTGGTTTGGCTTTGCGCCGCACCGGCCTGACTTACCAGCTCATCCTGGCGCCACTGGCGCGGGCTGATGCCGAACCAGCGGCGGAAGGCGCGGGAAAATGCGCTGACCTCGGAATAGCCAAGCAGCAGCGCCATCTCCGAGATGGGCAGCTGTCTTTGCTGCAGATAGTGCGTGGCCATTTCGCAGCGCACCTTATCCACCAGCGCGCTAAAGCTGATGCCCTCTTCGCGCAGGCGTCGCTGCAGCGACCAGCTCGACAACCCCATTTTGCCGGCGATCTCCTCCAGTACCGGTTCGCCCTGAATGAGCGTCAGGCTGACCTGCGAACGCGCCTGTTCAACCACGCTCTGCACGCTGGCGCTGCTGTTGAGGCGGCGAATGGCATCCTGCATCACCATCAGCAGCATCGCATCCTGCTCCGGCATGGCGCGCTGCAGGTCGCGTTTCGCGATCAACAGTGAGTTAAACGGCTGATCGAACCAGACCGGCGCATCAAACACTTTGCAGTGCTCGTGCCACTGCTCCGGACGCGGATGTTCAAAGTGCACCTCGCGCGGCGCCCAGTTTTTGCCCGCCACGTGGCGAATCAGGTTGAGGAACATGCCGAGCGTCAGCTCCGCATCCTGACGGCGTGCCAGGATCGCCCCGTGGCGCACCTGATAATCGAGCCGCCAGCAGTCGCCCTTGTCCACCAGCCGCGTCAGCGTATCGTGCTGGTGCCAGGGAAACGCGTTCACCACATTGTGCAGCGCCTGCTCCAGCGTCGGCGAGCACAGTCCGATGTAGCCAATTAACCCTAATGACTGCGGTTTGAACTGCCTGCCGTAATGCAAACCGAAGTTATCAAAGCCGGAGTGGCGCGCCGCTTCTTCCATCACGCGGCAATAGTTCACCAGCCCGAGGCTCAGTGTCGGGCTGGCCAGCAGTTCGGAATCGATACCGCTTATGCCAAAGATGCGATCGACATCGCCACCTTTATCCGTAATGAAGGCGCTCAGACCGGTCGCCGCCGCGGCCAGAACGCCACGGTTGCTGGCGGGTGTGGCAAACGCGCTGAAGGCATCAGCAGCAGAGATGAGTGATTGCATGGGAACCTCTCAGGGATCGCGCGGATAACAGAATGAAGGGATCCAGCAATTTTCATACCAGCGTCACCCGGCGGCGCGCGGTGCAAGGCAATGCACCGCCTGGCCGCCGCTGGCGCGCTCCCGGCGGCGATCCGCGTCCCTGTCAGCGCGCCTGTGAAGGCTGGCGCGCTTGATGCGCAGGCACCAGATTACGCCATCAGCGCACGCCGCTGCCCTCTGCTGGTGCAGGTCACGCGCCTACCGGCAGCTGGCTGCTCTCAAGATAGCGACGGCACAGCCGCACCGAATGGCTGGCCCAGTGCGGCCCGAGGCTGAGCGCCATCTCGGTATCGGCGTGCGTGCCCATCCACGCCGTCATCTGGATACGACGCTGGATCAGCAGCGTCGGCACCAGCGCCATCTCAGCATCGCTGATGTGCGCCACGCGTTCATAGCCGAGGATCCAGTTATCCACCCACTCCGCCGCACGCGGATGGTGCTCGACGAAGCTGATCGCGGCCGCCAGATCGTGCAGATACCAGCCCATGCCGCAGTCGTCGAAGTCGATCACCCGGGTTTCACCTTTGTGCAGCAGCAGGTTGGTCAGACGCAGATCGGCGTGGATCAGGCCGTAGCGATCGCGCTCTTTACCAAATTCCGCCAGCGCCTGCCCGGCACGCTCCACCGCCGCTGCGATAATGCCGTGATCGGCCGGATCGAGATGCGGCGCATCCTGCCAGCGCCCCCAGTGGCTGTGCTCGCTGACCATGGTGTGATGATCCCAGATAATGCGCTGAAAACCTTCGGGTTTCTGCCAGCTGCGGCTGTGCTGATGCAGGCGCGCGGTGATGGTCCCGAGCTGCTGAAAGGCTTTGGGATCGACGTCGGTGGTCGGCATCTCGCCGTCAATCCAGTGGAACAGCACCGCATGACGCGTGCTGCCGTCCGCCAGCATCAGCGTCAGCACGCTTTCACCGTCGCGCGCCGGGATGGCCTGCGGCACCATGATGCCGGTCTCGCGCAGCGCATCGAGCCACATTAGTTCACTGAGAATATCCGCTTTGCTGTGGTAATCCGGCCGGTGCAGGCGCAGCGCGTAGCGTTTGCCGCCGGCACGCAGCAAAAAGGTGGCGTTCTCCGAACGGCACAACAATTGCAGCTCACCGTGCAGCGCGGCGGGATAGCAGGCCAGCGCACGTTGCGCCAGCAGGGTGATCTCGGCATCGGTCAGGGATTCGGCTTGTTTGGCGCTCATTCATCACTCTCCAGCATCAGTCTCTATAAACCAGTGTTATCAGCATGGGATGAGGTCGTCCTGACTGCCTGACCGCAGAACAGCAAAAGTTGACCGCAGCGTACAGCCAGCGCTTTTTCTGGCAGCGAGTTGACCGCAGAGGACAAAACTCACTGCGCCGGCGTCAAGTTTTCCCGTCCCGGGCAGCGGCATTATCCCTTCACTGTAGCGCAAACCCACAATAGCGCGGTGCCAACGCCGCACAACAAGCATGACGGGGAGATGAAGATGACAGGCAAACTAAAACCCACGCTGGGCACCCTGCATTTATGGGGTATTGCGGTTGGACTGGTGATTTCCGGTGAGTATTTCGGCTGGAGCTATGGCTGGGGCGTGGCCGGGACGCTGGGATTCCTGATCACCACCGCGCTGATCGCCACGCTTTATACCTGCTTTATTTTTAGCTTTACCGAACTGACCACGGCGATTCCGCACGCTGGCGGGCCGTTCGCTTACAGCCGTCGGGCATTTGGCGAAACCGGTGGTCTGATTGCCGGTCTGGCGACGCTGATTGAGTTCGTGTTCGCCCCGCCGGCCATCGCCATGGCGATTGGCGCCTACCTCAACGTGCAGTATCCCGATCTCAACCCCAAAACGGCGGCAGTCGGGGCTTATTTATTGTTTATGGCACTGAATATTCTCGGCGTGAAGCTGGCCGCGATGTTCGAACTGGTGGTGACGGTGCTGGCAGTGCTGGAGCTGCTGGTGTTCATGGGCGTGGTATCGCCGGGTTTCAGCGTCGCTAACTTCGCCGCCAACGGCTGGGCTGGCAGCGATCATTTTGGCATGCCAGCGCTGTCCGGCATCTTTGCCGCCATCCCGTTCGCTATCTGGTTTTTCCTCGCCATTGAAGGCGCGGCCATGGCGGCCGAAGAAGCCAAAGATCCGAAGCGCACCATCCCGAAAGCCTACATCAGCGGCATTCTTACCCTGGTGGTGCTGGCGATTGGCGTGATGCTGCTGGCCGGCGGCGCGGGCGACTGGCGCAAGCTGTCGGACATTAACGATCCGCTGCCGCAGGCGATGAAGATGATCGTCGGCGAGCACTCTAACTGGATGCATATGCTGGTGTGGATCGGCCTGTTTGGCCTGGTCGCCAGTTTCCACGGCATCATCCTTGGCTACTCGCGTCAGTTCTTTGCCCTGGCGCGCGCGGGCTATCTGCCGCCCAGCCTGGCGAAGCTGTCACGCTTCCAGACGCCGCACCGCGCCATCATCGCCGGCGGTGTCATCGGTATCGCCGCCATTTACAGCGACGGACTGATCAACCTGCAGGGCATGACGCTGACGGCCGCGATGATCACCATGGCAGTGTTCGGCGCGATCGTGATGTACCTGATGAGTATGCTGAGCCTGTTTAAGCTGCGCCGCAGCGCACCGGATCTGGAGCGCAGCTTCCGTGCGCCGGGCTATCCGCTGGTACCGGGCATCGCACTGGTGCTGTCGCTGGTGTGTCTGGTGGCGATGCTGTGGTTTAACCCGGTAATCGGCGGATTGTTTGTGGCGATTATGGTGCTCGGCTACCTTTACTTCCTCGCCACAAAAGCCCAGCGCGAGCGCGCACCGCAGGATTCCATGCTGGTCGGCGAGTAACAAACGCATTGCCCCTGCCCTTCAGGCAACGGAGACAGGTACACAGAGCCCTTTGTGTGCCCGTCTCTTTCTGCCCCACGCGATAAATCCATCCCACCTCAGCACCGCTCCGGTCCTGCTGCTGTGATACCTTTTTTGCATGACGAAAATGACAATTCATTACGCGTAATCGGGGTGCAACAATCAAAAAAACCACAAAAGGAGCCACTATGCACACCCGACATTTATCGCAAACCCTGACTGTCAGTTCGATCGGCTATGGTGCCATGGGACTGAGCGAATTTTATGGTCAGACAGACGACACCGCTTCACTGCAGCTGTTACACACGCTTCTCGACCTGAATATCACGTTTATCGACACCGCGGATATGTACGGGCGGGGCCATAATGAGCGGCTGATTGGCCACTTTCTTGCCGGTCTGGATAACACCACGCGTGAGCAGTTTAACATTACCACCAAGTGCGGAATCGATCGCCCTGCGGACCAGGCTTATGCCCGGACGATTAACAACCAACCTGACTACATCACCCGCAGCTGTAATGAATCGCTTAAAAGGCTTGGCGTTGAGCGCATCGATCTGTTCTATCTTCACCGCGTGAGCCGGGCTACGCCGATTGAAGAGAGCATGGAATGCCTGAGCCGCCTCGTTAAAGCGGGTAAGATCAACCACATTGGCCTGTGTGAGGTTTCTGCTTCAACCCTGCGCCGGGCCCATGCCATTCACCCGATCGCCGCCCTGCAAACCGAATATTCACTGTGGACGCGCGATATCGAAGCTGAGATTCTGCCGGTGGTGAAAGAGCTGGGTATAGGTTTAGTTCCTTACTCTCCGCTGGGCAGAGGGTTTCTGACCGGAAAGTATCGTCATAACAGCGACTTCGCTGAGGGTGATTTCCGCAAAAATAATGCGCGCTTTAGTCAATCCAGCCTCGACCATAACGCCCAGCTTCTTGACGCGGTGCACCCGCTCGCTGAAAAGTACAGCTGCACGCCAGGGCAGATTGCGCTGGCCTGGCTACTGGCGCAGTACGACAAGCTGATCCCCATTCCGGGAACGAAACAGACCCGCTATCTGGCGGAAAATGCGCAGGCCGCCGATATCGTGCTGGAGCAGGCAGATATCGCCTTACTGAACGCTATTCATCAGCACATTGAGATCAGGGGCGAGCGCTATTCTCAGGAAGGGATGAAAAGCATTAATGCCTGAAGCCATAACCGGGTAACGCCCGGTTATTTTTTCTGACGTCGCGCCGCCAGCCTGCTGCGCGACCAGACCGATTAACCCCATATCCTGCTGATCTTTAGCGGGGTAGAATAACGTCTTTGATTACCCGGATGGACTCTATGGCGACGGCAGAGCACCTGATCAGCAACCATCTCCCCAGCGTGAAACAGCTTCAATGCTTTCTTGCGGTTGCGCACGAGCTGAACTTTCGCCGGGCCGCCGAACGGCTCAGAATGACTCAGCCTCCGCTAACCCGACAGATTAAGCGCCTTGAAGCCGTGCTGGAGCAGCCGTTGTTTAGCCGCAGCACCCATGACGTCAGTCTGACGGACGCTGGCCGGGCGCTGGTAATCAAAGCGGAGAAGATCCTTCAGGCGCTGAATGAACTCAAGCCTGGCTCGCTTTCTTCAGAAAAGCGCCTGCGTATCGGCCTCACCCGCACGCTGAATTTTGCACTGATTGCGCCCATTCACCAGCAACTGCTGAAACTGGACGCCGCCGACGATGTGGAAACGCCCGATCTGACGTCTGCGCAGTTGCTGCAGTGTCTGGCAAAAAACCGCCTGGACCTGGTACTGACGGGCGAAAAAGCAACCGGCCACGAAGATACCGTTCAGTACCAGTGGATCGGTCGTGAGCCTTTGCTGGTAGCAATGCCGGCCAGACATCCGGCCAGCCTGAAAGAAAAAGTCTCGCTGGAAGCGATCGGTGATTTACCGCTGTTCTGGTTTGCCAGAAGCGCAAATCCGTCATTCTACGATAAATGTGAACGCTTGTTTTCACAGCTCCACACCCCGCTTAAAAGAGTTAAAGAGCCCGATGATTCACTGGTTATGCTGACACACATTGCCCGAGGAAAAGGCTTTGCCCTGATGCCGCAGTCGAAATGTACCTTTCATCAGGAAGGGTTGTGTTATCGCGCACTGGCTGACGATGAAGCGCAAAAACTGCATATCGATATTTATGCCGCCATCCGACTGAATGAAAACCGGCCAGCCGTGCTGCATGCGCACGATATCGTGTGTCACGCCGGTCAGTTAAGCCAACACTGACCCGCTTCGGCCCCCTCTTCCGCTGGAAGAGGGGTTAAGCACGCATAAAGCGTCGTTACGCTACCCTTTCACCGGCCACAGCCAGGCGGCACCGCGCACGCCGCTGGAGTCACCGTGCACCGCTTTCAGCACCGGCGTTTCGCACTCGCGGCCGAACACCCACTGCTTCATCAGCGTCGGCACCGTCTGGTACAGCCGATCGTTGTTGCTCATGCCGCCGCCGAGCACGATCACATCCGGATCGAGCAGGTTAACCACCTGCGCCAGCGATTTGGCCAGCCGCGTTTCATAACGGCTCATCGCCAGCTCGGCCACCGGATCCTGCTGCTCGATCAGCCGGATGATCTCCGCGCCCTTCAGCGCCTGTCCGCTGAGACGCTGATAATCAATGGCGAAGCCGGTGCCGGAGACAAACGTCTCAATACAGCCCTGCAGCCCGCAGTAGCACGGCACTTCCGCGCGATAGCGCAGTTCGTCTTCATCCATCCACGGCAGCGGATTGTGCCCCCACTCGCCTGCATTACCGTTACCGCCAATGCGTGATTCTCCGTTGATGGCCACGCCTGCGCCGGAACCGGTGCCAATAATCACCGCAAACACCAGCGGCTGGCCTGCGCCTGCGCCATCGACCGCTTCGGAAACCGCCAGGCAATTCGCATCGTTGGCGATGCGCACGTCACGATTCAGCGCACGCGCCAAATCTTTGTCCAGCCGCTGGCCGTTGAGCCACGTCGAGTTAGCATTTTTTACCCGCTGGGTATAAGGAGAAATCGTGCCGGGAATACCGATGCCGACCGTCCCCTGCTGCCCGGTCTGCGCTTCCGCCAGCAGGACTAAGTCGACAATCGCCTGCACCGTGGCGGCGTAGTCGTCACGCGGGGTATTCACGCGGTGGCGAAACAGCTCCTCGCCCTGGTCAGACAGCGCAATCACTTCAATTTTGGTGCCGCCTAAATCAATACCGATACGCACGATTTATTCCTCATTATTCGTTCAGGTGACAGATACAGTAGAAGGCTGAATCGGGAAAGGCAATGAAACCACTCCGATGTTTCGCTATCATGCGCGCTGACTGTTTTAGACTTGTGCGCCCGATCGCACCCACGGTAAGGAATCCTGATGTTGTGGTTTAAAAATATGATGGTTTATCGTCTGAATCGGGACATCCCGCTGTCCGCAGACGATCTGGAAAAACAGCTCGACGCCTTCACCTTCACGCCGTGCGGCAGCCAGGACATGGCCAAAACCGGCTGGGTCTCGCCGATGGGCAACCGCAGCGAAGCGCTGACGCATGTGATTAACGGTCAGATAGTGATCTGTGCCCGCACCGAGCAGAAAATTCTGCCGTCGCCGGTGGTGAAGCAGGCGCTGGAAGCCAAAATTGAGAAGCTGGAAGCGGAACAGAGCCGCAAGCTGAAAAAGACCGAAAAGGATTCGCTGAAAGATGAAGTGCTGCACAGCCTGCTGCCGCGCGCCTTCAGCCGTTTCAGTCAGACCTTTATGTGGATCGACACCGTCAACAATCTGATCATCGTCGACTGCGCCAGCGCGAAGAAAGCGGAAGATACGCTGGCGTTACTGCGTAAGAGCCTCGGCTCGCTGCCGGTGGTGCCGCTGACGCTGGAAAATCCGATCGAGCTGACGCTGACCGAATGGGTGCGCTCCGGTGAATTGCCGGCGGGTTTCACCCTGATGGACGAGGCTGAGCTGAAGGCGATACTGGAAGATGGCGGCGTGATCCGCTGTAAAAAGCAGGATCTGGTTTCCGACGAGATCGCCACCCACATCGAAGCCGGTAAAGTGGTCACCAAACTGGCGCTCGACTGGCAGGAGCGTATTCAGCTGGTGATCGCCGATGACGCCTCGGTGAAGCGTCTGAAGTTCAGCGACACGCTGCGCGAGCAGAATGACGATATCGATCGCGATGATTTCGCCCAGCGTTTTGATGCCGATTTCATTCTGATGACCAGCGAGCTGGCGGCATTGATCAGCAATCTGGTGGAAGCGTTAGGCGGCGAAGCGCAGCGTTAAGCGGGCATCGCCGGCTGGAAGGATAGTACGGGTGTGTTTAACGGTCGCCATGAATGGCGCCCCTGCAAATATGCTGATTCATACCTGTAGGGTCAGCATTTATGCTGACCGCAGGCTACACCCCATGCTGGCGCATAAAAAAACCGGTAACGCCGCACAGGCATTACCGGTTGATAATGGATGCTGCTTTAACGCTTAAAGATAGCGGCACAGGTAAGACGTTGGCTCCGCCACCTGCAGGTGGAATTCGCTGTGGCCCGGCACGTTAAATACCGATCCGGCTTCATACCATTTCCACTCGGCTTCGCCCGGCAGCAGCACTTTCAGCGCGCCGCTCACTACCGTCATCTCTTCCGGCTGGCCGGTACCAAAGGTGTATTCGCCTTCCGCCATCACGCCAACGCTGGCCCGGCCAATGGTCACGCTGTCGAAACCAATGGATTTCACTTTTCCGTCGAAATACTCACTTACGTTGAGCATGTTACTTCCTCACAGCACATTAGGGTTACCGGCAGATTACAAGGGAACTCGCTGATCTGTCACGCGAATTAGCGCCGCCCGTCGCAAGTTGTGATCGGCCTCGATCAGACGATCAGTTCAGCCGCCAGTTTCGCCACCAGCACATTCGACAGCAGCACCGGAATGCCCAGCATGTTCTGCAGGAAATCGCGGTGTTTCTGGTGATAACCGATACAGTCGAGCACCACCACATCAGCGCCCTGCTCCTGCAGAGTCAGTCCGGCTTCCATCAGTTCGCTCTGCTGCGCCAGGTATGGACTGGCGACGGCAAAACAGGGCGAGCTTTGCAGGTTACACCATTTGCTGGCCTGCTCAGCGATCTGCTCCTCAACCGGCACCACGATGCCGATTTTGTGCGCCTGTACGATGGCGCTGACCAGCGGCGGAATGATGCGATCCGGCTCCAGCAGCAGCGCCGACGTGGTTTTCAGCGTGCCGAACTCACCGGTACACAGCAGCAGAATGGTGTCGTAACCCTGTTGCTCCAGCGCGGTAATTTTACGCTGCAGTCCCTGTTCGACGGTGGCCGCCGCCAGCCGTACCTGTTCGCCGCTGCTCATGCGCGAAACCAGCACTTTATCGCCCGGCGCGGGAGCGTATAACTGCTCCACTTCGGCCAGCGTCAGGCCATCCAGCAGACCGGCATGCGCGACGGCGTCGGCGGGCAAATGCTCCTGCAGCAGCGGCAAAATATCGCTACGCGGTGACTGGCCAATGGTTAAGGTTACTAGCGACGGTTTCATCATCAGGCTTTCCGGCTGCGCAGGTGACTGAGGCTACCATACAAAGATAGCAGCAGCGCGTACTCCTGCGGGTCATAAAACTGGCAGGTCTCACGGCCAAACTCTTTGGCCACCTCCACCGCAAAGCGCACGGTCGCCGCGATGTCCACTTCATGGCTGGCGCCGGTGCCGCAGCCAGGCACCACGGATTGCGCACAAATCGCGACGCCCACCACTGGCACATCGGTGGCAGTGGACGGTTGCAGGATGCTGTTGAGGTGATACACGCCGTTGCCGTAAGGAGTGATGTCCTGCGTGGTGATCGGGAACGTCACCGCAGGCTGACCGCTGGTCATCTCCATAATGCGCAGCAGATCTTCCGATACGCGCAGGATGTAGCCCTCTTTCACCGTGGGTGACAGCGCATAGCCCTTATGGTTGAGGATGCGGTTTCCTTTAGTGGTATCGATAGAGAGAATCGCGTCGACGCCCGCAACCACTTCGTTGTCATTCATGGTGATGTCGTCGCAGGGCGAATCCATGAAGTCCACCGGCTCGTGCGGCCGGGTCGGCGCATCCGGACAAATATGCGTGGTTACGATCACGTCGCCGGCCAGCACGTCGCCTTTGGTCTGCATCTGTGCCAGCTTCAGCGCGCTGCTCACCGCAGCAACCGCACCGTCGGCGTCGGACACCATGCCGATGCGCGTCGGGCGCGCACCGATGCCGCCGAGACGGCCAATGATCCCCAGCGTCGGCGCGCTGCCGCCCCGGCTTTTGCCCTGGGCGCCCGGAATGTCGATGCGCACAAAATCGGTGCGCCCTTTTGGCCCGCTGACGCGCTTAAAGCTGGCTTGCACGCCCGGAAAGGCGGCGAACAGATCGACCACCTGCTGGCCATCCACGCAGGCGCTGTCGAGTAACTCAAAAACCTGTAGTGTCTGCTGTAAACTCATCGCTAAATCCCTGGATTATTTCTTACTGCTACTGGCAAAAAGTGAGTGGAAGAAGCTGTACAGCGCGTCGCCCGCAATGAATCCAGCGGCCATCACCTCCATCGGTGAACGTCCACGCTCGCCCCACACGCGCAGGATCAGGACACGTAACGCAATCCCGACCAGCACCGCCCAGCCTGCGGCGGCGTTGTTGATTAACAGACCGGTGGCTAACAGCACGCCGAGCTGGCGCTTAGGCCCGCCGATCAGCTGAATAATCGCTCCCGGAATCGCCCACATCAGCAGGCTGCCGGCAATGCCCGACTCCGCGCCGGCCTGAATGGTTTTGGCGTAAACGCGCGCCACCGGCGGCAGCAGATTGTCGACAAAGAACAGGTTATGCGCATACCACACCACCGGGATTGCGATGACGAAAGCGATCATCGCGGCGATCAGCTGGATGCGGCGGCCCCACAGCTCCTGCTGCACATCGGCCCCGTTGCCGCGCAGAATAAAGCCGGCCTTCAGGTCATAGCCCATATCGGCGAAGGCCGGACCGGTGGCCGCGGTGAAGCCGCACAGCAGGCACAGCGCCAGCGGCGGGAAGCCGAGCAGGATGCCGAGGATCAGGGTGATCAGCGCTACCGCGAAGGCCGGGAACCAGCCCGAGTGCATGGCGGCGATGCCGACAATCAGCTCATGCACGAAGGCGGCAAAGGCCGCGTAGATAATAAACAGCAGCAGCATCGGCAGGCCCATCTCGCTCCACAGCCCGCCACCCAGCGCCAGCAGTGCCGAGATTACGATATAGCCGACAGTCCCCAGGCCGAGCGCGCGTTTGACTTCGTTGTCACTGCGGCTGACGTTGAGGTTGTCGTGACGGCGACTGCGAATCACCTGCACCACCTGAATCAGCGCCACCAGACCGGCTCCGACCATGACGCCGTGCGGAATGTACAGCGCATTAATATCAATACCGGCAACCGGTTGCGCATAGGCACGCAGCAGGAAGCCAATGCCGAGCATGGTCAGTGCCCAGATATTGCCAATGAATGCCGTACCAAAGGCGGACATCGGGATTTTCAGCATCGAGCCCGCGACGCCGCCCACGATTCCGGCCACCAGCAGCCAGGCCTGGCGACCGCCTTTATCACCGGCTTTGATCGCTTCTGCCGCTGCCACGCCCGGTGGCCATGCATTGCTGGCCGGGAATACGCGCGTGTCGAACAGACGATACAGCAGCCACGCATCCAGCAGCATTGCCGCGCTGACGCCGACAAACAGCGGCAGCACCAGCTGCGGCTCACCCAGCGCCCACGGCACGGCAATCGGCATCAGCAGGCTATTGGCAGCGCCGAAGGTGGCGGAAGAGATGGCGGTCTGTGCAAGGTTTTGCACTTCAACCGAACGGTAGCGGCGAAACCACTGCAGTGGAATGCGCGCCAGCAGCATGGCAAATAGCGCGCCGATAATGGAAGTATTGGGCGTTACCCCAATAGTTGTGATCAGCTGTACCCCAATGATGGCCCCTGCAACTGACAGCAGAACCAGCATCAGGCCCACGCCAATATTTTTTATTGGATTATCCAGACGCATATTATCCCCGTATTTTCACCCTGTAGAAAACGCGCAATGACATTGTGCCCGACACGCGGAACCTCAACGTTTTATTCATCGTTCCCTGATTATTGAAATAAGCAGGTCCGAAGACCTGCTATTTCCCCGGTGTGGCGCGAAGTATTACGCCTTGAAATCAAATTAGGGTTGTCCTGTTTTATTCAGGACGCTGCGCCGTATTTTTCGGCCATCAGTGCAGCCGTTGCGCGCAATTCGCTGAGCAGCGCTTCCGGATAACCCGGGGCCGCTTCCTGCGAAAGAAATGAGAGACAAAGTGCGGCACTTTCACCGCGGTGTTTATTGGTTACCGCTACGGCAAGCGAGCTAATGCCAGGCAGCGTTTCATTGCGGGCCAGTGCCCAGCCCTGCTGACGAATCAATGCCAGCTCTTTGCACAGTGCATCGATGTTCAGCGGTGAATTGATCGACGCGGTTTGCCAGTTATCGCTGAAGCGCGCGCGCACCTCGTCATCGCTCAGCTGCGCTAACAGCACGCGGCCGGTCGACGTGCCGGTAACCGACACCCGTGTACCCGGCGGCGTCACCAGCTGGGTAAAGAAGCGACCGTGGTACATGCGCATCACCAGCACATCGTCACCGTCCAGCACTGAGATATAGCCCATGCAGCCGCTGCTGGCCGCCAGGCGCGCCATCGGCGCCGATGCGCTGTCAATCAGCGGTGTCGAAAGATAGTGCCCGGCAACGGACAACAGCACGCGGCCAATCTGAAAACAGCGGCTGTCGGGATCGCGCTCCAGT
Organism: Pantoea sp. B_9; assembly: GCF_008632015.1. Taxonomy (NCBI): domain Bacteria; kingdom Pseudomonadati; phylum Pseudomonadota; class Gammaproteobacteria; order Enterobacterales; family Erwiniaceae; genus Pantoea; species Pantoea sp. B_9. The sequence continues at coordinate 1,305,843 of NZ_VWVL01000001.1, forward strand.
AAGCCTTCGCTTTCCATGGTCGCCAGCAGGCGCGACACGGTACTTTTCGGCAGCCCCAGCGCCTCCACCACCTCGGTAAAGGTCAGGCCGGGATGGCCCTGCGCCACGCCAAAGCGCTGAAACAGCTTAAGCACGGCGGCGGCATTTTCGAGTGTGGTCATGGCGCTGGTTTCACTATATGGAACTGAGTTCCTGTATCGATAACCCGAAAGTAAAACGCGACGGTTTATCGGTCAAGCGCAAATTTTGCACCGGACAAAACGCAGGCTATTTAAGGCAGCAGAAAATAAGGGCTAAAGGCAAAATAAAAAGACGTTATCAGGCAGGAGAGCGATTAAACAGAAAAGACGGCAGCTTTTATCGCCGTAATTAGCGCATCAGGGAAAATAAAAAATCCATTTAGCGACCGGACGTAATTAAACTAAAGCGGGCATCCCTGCCCGCCGGGATTATTCTTTTTCCACATCTTCATAGCGGTCTTTGGCATCCTGCGCTTCCGCTTCCGATTTATGTTCGCTAATTAAGGTATCCGGACGTGGATGGTCAGCCCGTAATTCATACCAGGTGACGGTATTGCCCGCCTGCCCTTTTTCAACGGCAACAATGCGCGCTTCTCGCGGATAGGGTGGTCTGGTTGGCATCGTTTTCCCTCTTATGTCAGGTTTCCACACAGACAGCGGTGATCCTCTGCCTGCTATTGAGTATAGACAATCGAGGATCGCTGTAAAAAAGAGGGAGAATTCTTAGGCAGTTAGCTGGCGCGGGCGAGAGACAGCGATTGCAGAATATGTTCCACCACCTGCTCCGGTGCCTGCATCGCGTTGACTTCATGGTGCGCGGCCTGACGATAGAGCTGCGCGCGTTCACGCAGGATATCTTCCATCTCTTCCGCGATAGGCCGGCCGGTCAGGGTCGGACGCTGTGCCGCTTCTGGCTGGCGCTCCAGCCGATCGGCCAGCACGCCAGAGGGCGCGTTGAGCCAGATGACCTGGCCTTGCTCACGCATGAAGTGGCGATTGACATCAGCCAGCACCATGCCGCCGCCGGTGGCGATTACGCTGGCAGGCGCGGTAACCGCTCGCAGCGATTCACTTTCACGCGCGCGAAAGCTGTCCCAGCCTTCCGTTGCCACAATCTCTGCCACGCTACGCTGTGTGGTGAGCTGCAGGTGGTGGTCGGTGTCACGAAAGGCATAGCCCAGCGCTTGCGACAGCGCCTGGCCAATGGTGGTTTTACCGCAACCGCGTGCGCCGATCAGATAGATGGGTAATGACATCCGGGCTCATCCTCCGCCGTAGTCTGCCGCGCGGGCAACGTCATCAGGTCAATAATGCGTCGCATGATACCTGGATTTTATTTTATCAGCCAGCCGCGAAGCACGAATTACGCGTATTTCAGCGATAGTCAGTGCCATTTCCATGATTTTAAACGGAAAAACGATGCGCATTTCGTGCATCAGGCGATTTGTAAGCGCGGGGCAACATTTGCTTACCAGGCCGCTGATTTACTTTCTGTCACGCAGCCCGCATATACGCTTTATAGTTCAGGCAACGGACGTCCTGTTGGTCGCCTGAAGAACAACACGCTATGCCTAACCGGAGGTTCACCATGCAGAGCCAGGAACAACAACTTATTGAAAGCCTGTTCAGCCGTCTGAAACAGGCAGAAAGCCAGAGCGGCCCGCGTGATGCCGGTGCCGAACAGTTAATCAATCAGCATTTACAGAGCCAGCCCGGTGCGCCCTACTACATGGCGCAGGCGATCCTGATTCAGGAAGCGGCGATGAAAAAGCTCAACGCGCAGGTATCGGAGCTGGAGAGCCGTCTGGCGCAGGCGCAGCAGCAGGCCCCGCAGCAAAGCAGCGGCGGCTTCCTGTCGAGCCTGTTTGGCGGCGGTTCACGCCCGGCGCAGCCGCAACAGCCGGCATGGAACAGCGCACCGCAACAGCCACAATATGCCGCACCGCCTCAGCAGCAGTATGCTGCACCGGCGCGCGGTACCGGCTTTCTTGGCGGCGCACTGCAAACGGCTGTCGGCGTGGCCGGCGGTGTGGTGATGGCGGACATGCTGACCAGCCTGTTCCACCATTCGCAGCCGGAAGAGATCGTCAATATCATCAACGAACCGGCGCTGCCGCAGGTGGATGATAATCTGGACACCTTCAACGGCAATGACAGCAACAACGCCTTCCTGAATGACAATTCAGGCTGGGACAACAACAGCTTTGCCGATAACAATGATTTCAACGATTTCGGCAGCGGCGGTGATTTTGACGACGACGACAGCTTCGTCTGATTAACGCTGACGTAACCATTTATCCAGTTCGTTAGCAAACTGCTGGCGGTCTCGTGGGCTTAATGCCGACGGGCCGCCGCTCTGAATGCCGCTGGCGCGCATCGTTTCCATAAAATCGCGCATGGTCAGACGCTGGCGAATGGTATCGCTGCTGTAACGCTCCCCGCGCGGATTCAGCGCTGCCGCCCCTTTCTCCAGCACTTCTGCTGCCAGCGGAATATCGCCGGTAATCACCAGCTCGCCCGGCTGCACGCGTTTCACAATCTCGTTATCGGCCACATCAAAGCCGGCAGCTACCTGCAGCGTTTTCAGAAACGGCGACGGCGGTACGCGCAGCGGCTGGTTAGCAACGAAGGTCACGGTGACTTTGGTGCGCTCAGCGGCGCGATACAGCACCTCTTTGATGACATTGGGACACGCATCGGCATCCACCCAAATCGACATGTTTAATCCTTATTAACGGGCAATGCCTGCGATCTTGCCGCGCTGGCCGCGAATGGCAAATGTTATTTGTGCGCGACTTGTTATTCACCGCCGCTGACGTAAGCTAACCCACTGAGAAAACCGAACCACGTTAAGGATAAAGCGATGCTGGAGAAGAAAATCGGGTTTGTCGGCTGCGGCAATATGGCGAAAGCCATCATCAGCGGCCTGGTAAACAGCGGGCAGATCGCCCCGGCCAATATCTGGGTGCACGATCGAAAACCCGACACCAACCAGGCGATGGCGCAGCAGTATGGCGTGACGGCGGCGGAAAGCGTCGAGAGTCTGGCACGTGAAGTGGACATTCTGTTTGGCGCGGTGAAACCCAACGTGATTCTCAAAGTGCTCAAAGATCTGGCCGGCCAGCTGAAGAAAGATGCGCTGGTGGTGTCGATTGCTGCAGGTGTGACGCTGGATTCGCTGGCGGCGGTACTCGGTCATGACCGTAAAATCATCCGCGTGATGCCGAATACGCCGTCGCTGGTCAACGAAGGCATGACCTCTATTACGCCGAACGTGCTGGTGGAACCGCAGGAAGTGGACGAGGTGGTGACCATTTTTGAGAGTTTCGGCAAAGCGGCGGTGGTGAACGAGTATCTGATTCATGCCGTGGTGGGCGTCAGCGGCTCGGCACCGGCTTACGTGTTTATGTTTATCGAGGCGATGGCTGATGCCGCCGTGCTGGGCGGCATGCCGCGGGCACAGGCTTATCAGTTTGCGGCGCAGGCGGTAAAAGGTTCCGCCCAGATGGTGCTGGAGACCGGCAAACACCCTGGCGAACTGAAAGATATGGTGTGCTCACCGGGCGGCACCACCATTGAAGCGGTGAAGGTGCTGGAAGAGAAAGGCTTCCGCGCTGCGGTGATGGGCGCGATGCAGCAGTGCATGGCGAAGTCCGAGGCGCTGAGTAAGCAGTGATGGTGCGGGTTTCCCCTCACCCTAACCCTCTCCCGCAGGCGGGAGAGGGGACTGTTGGGTGCGGACTTGAACCTTAACCCTGATACGCTTCAAACAGCGCCAGGCCTTGTTCCAGCGTCATTGGCTGCTGCATCTCATGCACCAGCGCGGCGGTGAGCGTATACATGCCGGCTGAACACACTGCCGCAATCATGCCCTGCTGGCAGTAAAAAGCGATGAAGCGTTTGTCCTGCAGCGATCCCAGCAGGCGATAATCATCCCACTCCTCTGCATGCCCCAGATACTCATAGCGGGTGCCGTAATGCGCAGTCCAGAAGAACGGCACGCGATCGTACATGATGCGTTTGCCCAGCATATTCAGCGCGGCAATGCGCCCCTGCTGATGCGCCACGCGATAGTGCTCAATGCGCTGCACGCCACGCGGCGTGAGATAGCTGGCAATATCCCCCGCGACCCAGATGTTTTCACTGACCCGCAGCTGACTGTCGGCCAGCAGGCTGCCATCCTTCTGTAAAGGCAGGTCGTGAATAAAATGGGTGGCCGGCACAATGCCGGTGGCAAACAGCACCTGGCTGGCTGGCACGGTTTTGCCACCTTTGAGCCGCACGCCACTCACTGCACCTTCACCGGTCAGTGCTTCCGGTTCACCCTCGACAAATTTCACGCCGTTGCTGCGGTGCAGCTCATAAAAATGGTGGCCAATCTCTTCGCCGAACTGTCTGGCAAACGGCAGCGGATGACGCGCCACCACCGTGACATCTATGTCGCGGTTACGCAGCGCACCGGCCACTTCCATACCGATAAAACTGTTGCCGATAATCACCAGCTGCTGCGCCTCATCCACCTGAGAAATCAGCGCGTCGGCCTGGCGCAGTGAACGCAGCAGGTGCACGCCATCCAGATCCTTGCCCGGGATATCAAGCGGCTGCGGCACGCCGCCGGTCGCGATCAGCAACTGGTCAAACTTCACCTGCTGCCCGTCTTTCAGCACCAGCGTCTGCTCCTGCGCCTTCAGCTGCACCACCTCCCCCTGCAGCCACACCACCGGGCCCAGCACATCCTGTTTCAGCAGCTTGGGTACCTCATCGATGGCCATCTTGCCGGAGGGGACAAATTTACTCAGCGTGGTGCGATCGTAAGGGGCGTCGCTTTCACGCTCAATACGCACAATCCGGCCGCTAAAGCCTTCATCGCGCAGCGTCCAGATCGCGGCACTGCCCGCCGCGCCAGAGCCGAGAATCACGCATACCGGCGCTTCACCCTGGGCTACCGGCGCACTGGCCGGCGACATCGCCTGCGGATTGATCAGCACCTGCCCCTGTTCAATGCGCACCGGATAACGTTTGAGATTGGCCAGCGCCAGCGGCTCGCACATTTTGCCATCGCGCAGCTCAAACACCGCCTTATGCCACGGACACACCAGTTTGTCGCCGCACACTGCGCCCTGCTCCAGCGGGGCGCCCGCGTGCGGACATTTTGCCTGCAGCGCCTGCACGCGGTCGCCGTCGCGAATCAGCACCATATCCGTTTCACCGACGGTCACTTTAGTGGGTTTACGCTGCGCCAGCGCCTTGAGTTCCACGACAGATTGATAGCTCACGGTTCGCCTCCTTCGGGGTTATTCGTCTGATACGACAATTCCTTACAAAGAGTAAGTGTGGCAAAGCGTGAGGATTTAGCAGGAGAAACAAAGCGAAACGGCGGTTAACTGACTGTTAAACCGCCGTTTTAAGCGACACGAAAGGATCACAAGAACACGCTGGGCACGATGATCAGCGCGAAAATCGCCACAATCAGTCCATGTTTGACCCAGTAATACAACCGGCGATTACGTTTCTTCAGGTTCTGACCGGCATCGCGCAGCGCATAAACGTATTTGAAGATGCGGTTGAGGAAGCCGGTACGATCGTTTTCGTCGTTGGGCGACGCCGCTGCTGACATTAACGTCGAGCCCACCCAGTGATTGACCGCCTGCGCCCAGCGCCATTTCATTGGCCGCTCGATATCGCAAAACAGGATGATACGCGTCTGCTCGCTTTCATTCTGCGCCCAGTGCACGTAAGTTTCGTCGAAGATCACCGCCTGACCGTCGCGCCAGCTGTGGCGCTGACGATCCACTTCAATAAAGCAGCGATCGTCGTTCGGCGTTTGCAGCCCGAGGTGATAGCGCACCGAACCGGCATAAGGATCGCGGTGTTTGCCCAGATGGCTGCCCGGCGGCAGTTCAGCAAACATGGCCGCTTTAACGCCGGGAATGTTGCTCACCAGTTCGGTGGTTACCGGACAGAGTTCGCGCGCTGACGGATGTGCATCGCTATACCATTTTAAATAGAAACGCTTCCAGCCACGCTTGAAGAAGGTATTAAATCCGGCATCGTTATGCGTCTGCGCCGCTTTAATGTGATCCTGCAGGCGAATGGCTTCATCGCGAATCACCTGCCAGTTATCGGTCAGCTGACGCAGCTCAGGAAAATCCTCAACCGGAAAATAGGGCTGTTTAGCCGGCAGTCGCGACAGCCCGGTCATAAACATATTGATCGGCGCCATAAAAGTGGAGTGATCAAATAACTGACGGGAAAACTTTTGCTTTTCCACGCCGCGTGAGTGGGCGTAAAGCACACTAATAATAAATACACCAATAATGATCGCAGCGACCATACAACAGGTTCCTTATGTTGCACGTAAAGCCGCTCTGTCCACGGTTAAGCGTCAGAGAGACTGGATGGGGAGAAATGGAATTTTATGTAAGGATTTTGTAAAGTTTTGGCAACGCGTGCCGTTTATGACAGAAAAAATACCTCGCGCGTTAACCCTGCGAGTGCGGACACAAAAAAGCGGCCCGCAGGCCGCCAGAGGTTTAAGCACTCTTCTTCAGACAGCTGCTCATAAAGGTTTTACGCGCATCGCCGCTGAGTTTTTTCTCTCCTGCTTCGTTATTACAGCTTTTCATTTTCATCTGCTGCGGCGTCATATTGCCCATTTTGCTGTCTTTCTTCAGGCATTCGCTCATAAAGCTTTTACGCGCATCGCCTTTCAGATTTTGCGCGCCTGCATGCTGATTACACAGCGTCATTTTTTCCTGCTGCGCGGTTTTCTCCGCCGCGCCCGCACCGCCAGCCAGCAGCAGGCCTGCTGCCATTATTGCCACAAGACACGATTTCATTGCCGGTTTCTCCGTGTGATTATTGCCTGTTAAGCATGGCACGGAATAAGCAAAGCGGAAAAAAATCTATGCGCGTACGGCGGGATTATTCGCGCGGGTGGTTGAGCAACTTTTCGACGTAATTGCGCAGCATCAGCGCGTCCGGATTTTCCTGCACGGAAGCGGCGGGCGGCATCGCGCGATCAATACCCGCCGCGATGTCGCTAACCTGGGCGGCATCCAGTCTGCGCAGCATGGCGGTGAGCACGATTTCCAGCGCCTCAACCTGGACCACTAATTCTTTAGACTCTTCTTCTTTTTCTGCCAGCTTGAGCAGGAGTTCCGCAATCAGGTTTTTCATGCGATGGACTCAGTCAGAATGGGAAAACAAAAATTAGCATTGGCAGGATTAAAACAACAAGAATTTTTGCCGGCCAGAGGAAAAATAATGGTTAGCCGAAGCGTAAAAAAAGTGGCTGAAATTCAATATATAACGGCGAAACGTTTCACTGACAAAATACGCCGCAGATAAAACGTTTCGCATCGCTGCATTAATTATGCACTGGCGCTAAATTAACGCGGACCCTGATACCCATGGCCGGGACCGCCACCGCCAGGACCACCCCAACCTCCGCCGCCGCCCGGCGGCGGAAAAAGACAACCGCTTAACGCGGACACCAGCGCTACAACAGCAGCGAGCTTAACGATACGGATCATATTGACCTCAGGTTGCTGAAATTGCGCTGAGTGTATGAAGCGGCGGTTAACACGACAATACAGAATGCTCCGCAACCCGGCGCTATTCATGCCTGCTCACCACGCTTAACGTTTTAGTGGCAAGAAACCGCTAAAAAAGCCTCACAGACCGCTCAATCCATCAGCTTAAGTTACAGCGAACGCTGTGCCGCAAACGTCAGTGCTGCTCGCTGTGCGCGCAGTAACAAAATTGCGCGCTGCGTCTTTACAGCTAACGCCATTTCACGCAATGTGAGCGCAATACAATTAATGAGATCTCACTATGACCTTAGCGGCTGTTTCTCTGAGTGAAGTGCTGGCGCGCCGTGACTGGGAAAACCCGGTTATTACCAGCCTGCATCGCCTGGACGCGCATCCACCGTTTGCCAGCTGGCGCGATGAAGTCAGCGCGCGCGATGGCCATCCCTCACCTGCGCAGCAGCGGCTGAATGGTCAGTGGGCCTTCAGCTATTTTACCGCGCCGGAAGCGGTGCCGCACAGCTGGCTGCTACAGGACTTACCGGACGCCGCAACGCTGCCGGTGCCTGCCAACTGGCAGTTGCACGGCTACGACGCGCCCATTTATACCAACGTGCAATATCCCATTCCGGTCAATCCCCCTTTGGTGCCACGCGAGAACCCCACCGGATGTTACTCGCTCACATTTAAAGTTGATGACGGCTGGTTAAGCCAGGGGCAGACGCGCATCATCTTCGATGGTGTCAGCTCGGCCTTTTATTTGTGGTGCAACGGACAGTGGATGGGCTATTCGCAGGATAGCCGCTTACCCGCCGAATTTGATCTCAGCCACGCGCTGCAGCCGGGAAACAACCGTCTGGCGGTCATGGTGCTGCGCTGGAGCGACGGCAGCTATCTGGAAGATCAGGATATGTGGCGCATGAGCGGCATTTTCCGCGACGTGACGCTGCTGCACAAACCGGACACCCGCCTGAGCGATGTGCAGATCGAAACCGCGCTCAGCCCGGAATATCTGCGCGGCGATTTACGGGTGAGTGTCAAAATCCATGCCGGCACGCGCCCGCTCAGTCAGTGTCGGGTACGCGTCACGCTATGGCGCAACGGCGACTGTATTGCGCAGCACGAACAGCCGCCGGGCAGCGCCATCATTGATGAACGTGGCCACTATCCGGAACGTACCCTGCTGGTGTTGCCGGTGCTACAACCGCTGTTGTGGAGCGCCGAAACGCCTCATCTCTACCGCGCGGTCGTCACGCTGCTTGATGATGCCGGCGAGGTGATTGAAGCCGAAGCTTATGATGTGGGTTTCCGTCGCGTCAGCATTGAGCACGGCCAGCTGTGCCTCAACGGCAAGCCGCTGCTGATACGCGGCGTTAATCGTCATGAGCACCATCCCGAGCGCGGTCAGGTAGTGGATGAAACCAGCATGCGTCAGGACATTGAACTGATGAAGCGCCACAACTTTAACGCGGTGCGCTGTGCTCACTATCCTAACCATCCGCTGTGGTATCGGCTATGCGATGAGTACGGCCTGTACGTGGTTGACGAAGCCAATATCGAAACGCACGGCATGCAGCCGATGAACCGCCTCTCCGACGACCCGCGCTGGTTTGCCGCCTATAGCGAACGCGTAACGCGCATGGTGCAACGCGATCGTAACCATGCCTGCATCATCATCTGGTCGCTGGGCAATGAGTCCGGCCACGGCAGCACGCACGATGCGCTGTACCGCTGGGTGAAAAGCAGCGATAGCACGCGCCCGGTACAGTATGAGGGCGGCGGTGCCAACACGGCGGCCACCGATATTCTGTGCCCGATGTATGCGCGCGTCGATCAGGACCAGCCCTTCCCGGCGGTGCCGAAGTGGTCACTGAAAAAATGGATCAGCCTGCCGGATGAAGCGCGTCCGCTTATCCTGTGTGAATACGCCCATGCGATGGGAAACAGCTTTGGTGGCTTTGCCAAATACTGGCAGGCATTTCGCCAGTTTCCGCGGCTGCAGGGTGGCTTCGTCTGGGACTGGGTCGATCAAAGCCTGACGCGCTATGACGAACACGGCCAGCCGTGGCAGGCGTACGGCGGCGATTTCGGTGACACGCCCAACGATCGCCAGTTCTGCATGAACGGGCTGGTGTTTGCCGATCGCACGCCGCATCCGGCGCTGTTTGAAGCACAGCGCGCCCAGCAGTTTTTCCGGTTTACGCGCGATCCCGGCGATGCGTATCGCGTGACCGTCACCAGCGAATATTTATTCCGCCGCAGCGACAACGAACGGCTGCGCTGGTGGATTGAGCAGGACGGTGTAACCCTCGCGCGCGGTGAATGGGTGCTGGATCTCGATGCCGAAGGCAGCCACACCTTTACCGTGCCCGCGCCTGAAACGCTGCAGGGTGAAGCGTGGCTCAACCTCGCGGTGCATCAGATCGCCGCCACGCCCTGGTCTGAGGCGGATCATCGCGTGGCCTGGGATCAGTGGGCGCTGCCGGCCGCACTGCCGGTTACGTTGCCGCCGCTCAGCGCCTGCGCGCCCCAGCTGGAAACCAATCACAATCTGGTGGCGGTGGAGCTGCCCACGCAGCGCTGGCACTTCTGTCGCCGCAGCGGCGCGCTGCTGCAGTGGTGGGTGAACGATCGTGAAACCATGCTGACACCGCTGGAGGAGTGCTTTATTCGCGCACCGATCGATAATGATATCGGCACCAGCGAAGCTGCCAATATCGACCCCAACGCCTGGGTCGAGCGCTGGAAACGCGCGGGCTATGATCGGCTGCAAACAGAGCTGCTGGCGATGCAGGTCGACAGCCTGCAGCACGGCGTGCAGATTGAAACCTGGCATCGCGTACTGGGTGAGGGTCAGCACCTGTTTACCAGCCATAAGCGTTATGGCATCAGCGGCGATGGCGAACTGACTATCAGCGTCGATGTACAACAGGCCGCTGGTCTGCCGCCGCCCGCGCGCATCGGCCTGCGCTGCCAGCTGGCTCAGGTCCCGCACCAGGTGAGCTGGCTGGGACTGGGGCCTCATGAAAACTATCCGGATCGCCAGCTGGCGGCGCAGTTTTCACGCTGGCAGCTGCCGCTGGCGGCGCTCAGCACCGGCTACGTCTTTCCGGGTGAGAATGGCTTGCGCTGCGGCACGCGCCAGCTGGATAGCGGCAGCTGGCAGATCAGCGGCGACTTTGCCTTCTCGCTTAGCCGCCATAGCCTTGAGCAGCTGCGCGCCACCTCGCACCGTCATTTGCTGCAGGACGAACCCGGCTGCTGGCTGCATCTCGACGGCTTCCATATGGGCGTCGGCGGCGACGATTCGTGGAGCCCGAGCGTCAGCCCGGAGTTTTTGCTTTCTCAGCGGCGCTGGCACTATGCGCTGACGCTGCGTCAGCCGGCTTAGTGGCGGCCGCCGGGCTAAGGGGTTTCAGCTCGGTTTTTGGCCGGCGATAGAAGCGCTGCAGCAACAGCACATTGAGCAGGACGACGACCGCAGTAGCGAAGAATACCCAGCGGTAACCGGTGGCGGCTGAGACCGCTGCGCCCAGCAGCGGTCCGGCGACGTTACCGAGGTACATGAACGACTGGTTATAACCAAAAATACGGCCGGTGACGTTATCGCGTGAATGACGCACCAGCAGGGTTTGCACCGCCGGCATCATCGCGCCATCGGCAAAGCCGAGCAGAAAGCGCAGGACGCCCAGCTGCGTGGCGCTGGTGACAAACGACATGGCAATCAGCAGCAGCAGCGAGGCGATCATGGTCGCCAGCAAAATACGCTGGGTACCGATGCGATCGCCGAGTTTGCCGAGACGCGGTGCGGCGATGAGTGCCGACACGCCGGGCAGCGCGGCAATCACACCACTGAGAAACGCGATATTCTGCGCATCCGGCGCCAGCTCACGCACGAACAGCGTCAGGATAGGATTCACCGAGCCGTTACACATCTGAATCACCATGGTGGTGACGAACAGGCAGAACATCAGGCGTGGATTATCGAGGCTGCGCATCACCTCGCGTCCGCTCAGTTTGTCCTGCTTGCTCACCGGCGTGTAGCCGGTCTCCTTAATCAGAAACAGCGTCACCAGAAAGCTGACCATCAGCAGTACCGCGGTAACGATAAACACCATGCGCAGGCCCAGCCAGTCAGCCAGCAGACCGCCAATCATCGGCCCGAGGATCACGCCGCCAATTTGTCCGGTCGACACGCAGCTCAGCGCCCAGCCGCTGCGCTCACGCGGCACCTGCGCGGCCACCAGCGCCATGGCGTTGGGAATATAACCGGACGTCAGTCCCATCAGCGCGCGCAGCAGCAACAGTTGCCACGCCTGGGTGACAAACGCCTGCAGCAGAATCACCGCGCCCATGCCAAACGAAGCGCGCAGTAGCATCAGCTTGCGCCCTTTGCGATCGGCAAGGCTGCCCCACAGCGGCGCCACGGCGGCAGAAACAATAAAGGTGACACTGAAGGTCAGGCCTGACCAGATACTGAGCGCGTTGCCGCCACGGATACCCAGCTCTTCCACGTAAAGCGGCAGGAAAGGAATGATCTGACTAATGGCCAGGCCGGTAAAAAAGCAGCCAAACCAGACGGATATCAGATTGATCTTCCAGGATTCGATGGAGCGTAGCATGAGCGCAGATGTCAGAAAAAAATGAAACGAGGGTTCAGTCTAACAACCTCGTAACATTACCGGACGGCAAAACATGGCATGCGGATGAAAACGCAGTTTTTCGCTGCCGGGCGTGATTCTGCTCACAGCAAATAGGGCGATGTCTCACTTTTGTAGTGTCTTTATGTGCGGTTACCTGGCCTAAGGCCCGATAAGCGCATCGCGAGAGACGGCAAACGTGAAAAAATATGACGATTCGTTACTGACAATATTCCACACCGCATCTATGTTTAAAAAATCACCAGTCATCACTGGCGAGGCGCTGCCCGTCCTGGACAGTCCGCATGCTTAATTCAGGTTTTCAGTTGCTGCCCGTCGAGGGTGGCAGGCTTCGTTGTCTCTGCGGAGGTCGGCTATGAGAACGCACCATGACAGCGCCAGTCGGGCGATTACCGACTATTTCAACAGCCCCGCCTGGCACGCGCCGCACGAGAGCGATTTGCTGGCCGCCATCATGCGCGAGCTGATGGATGATGGCCAGCCCGCCACCAATAAAGCGGTGATTGCCCGCGTGATTACCCGGCTGGAAGTGGAAGGCGATGAACAGCGCCTGCAGAGTTACCGCAACCTGCTGGCGCAGCTGTTAGAAGCAGGGCCGCAAAAATAGCGGCCCCGGAGATTATTTCACCACCCGCAGCTGGTCGGCTTCGCTGACCACTGCTTTACCGCTCTGACGCTGATACAGGCACAGTTCCCGCCCCAGCTGATTTTTCATGTGCTTTTGCGGATAGCGGCCTTCCAGCAACAGCGCATCGTAGCCAACGCTGTCGTCGTACATGATCGGCTTGCCCACCACTTTCACCGCTTTCAGACCGCTGGCCTGCACACATGCCTGCTGCAGGTTTTTATCGTGCTGCTGCCATGCCGCCTCGCTTGAGGCCTGCGCCAGCGGGCTGAGCAGCAGCGTCAAACACAGCGTTCGGGTCAGGTATTTCATCGTCACTCCTGTAAGGTCAGTCTGTTATTGCTGCCTGTACGCCTGACGCCGCAGAACCGCGATTAAACGCGCGCTTTGGCGGGGGCAATATGGCGCAGCAGGCAGGTTATAGCGAAAAAAATTCCCGCCGTAGCGGGAAGAAACAAGACGAGCATTGCATATTCGAGAGTGACGAGGAAATCTCCGTAATGCGCAGCTATCCTCGCCCGCCGCCGTGACAGCCCGATGACAATGCCGTGTCCGTTTGGTGTTACCCGCAGTAAACCCGGGAAATTTTCCCGTTCTGATCGCCGAGGAAATTCAGGCGGCGCAGATTGAAGTCCATGGTGGCGGCACCGTTCCACGGAATCGCGCGCACCGGTACGGCAAAGCGCTGGGTATCAAGCGCGCTCAGCGGCTGACCGAGGTAGTTCTGATACTGCGAGGCACCGCACTGGTCGGTTTCCGGATCGTGGCTGACGGCGTGACTGCTGTCAGTTTTACTGGCTGACTGACAGGCCGTTAAGGCGAGCATCGCCGTCAGCAGCAGCGCTTTTCCATAATGGTTCACAATTTTCTCCTCCTGGATAATGAACAAGCGGGTTCCTGAGAGTAACAAAGCGTGCCGCCGATGCGAAAATTTTTCCAGCAGACTGGTCGCATTGCGTGACAAAAGGCGCGATTTCCTGCTCACATTTTCGGATTAATCGCACGCTGTGTCTAAAAATCACCCGGGCAGACGCTACAATTATCTAAGACTTTTCTGAGGAGATAATGATGGAACTGGCTATTTTTATCGGCTTCGCCATCGTGATGACCTTCGTGGCCGTCCGGGTGCGTTAAGCCTCGTTAATTTTCTCTCTGCCGTTGTGCACCAAACGGTGCCAGCGGCATCCTCCGCGCCAGATAAGTGATTCGATGCCCTCTCCGCCTGCTCGTCAGCGATGAAAGCGCAAGCTACCATGCCGCGCATCGTCTGCGATGAGGCGGTCGGTTAGCGCCGCGATTGTGACGTATCTGAACCGGTGAAAATCTCCGCAAACGCACCTCGACAGCACCGATCGCCGTTGCTACTATGCGTCTTCCTCTGCCCGCTGAGTCGCCTATGGACACCCAATCCGACAAAGTTACGTTGACCCTGTTTTACGTCGGTAGCTTTGTGGTTTATTACCTCGTGACCATGCTGATTACGCTGTTTCCCAATTACGGGACGCTGCGCAATAACGGCTTGCTGGTGCCAGTGCTGTGCCTGTTTGAATTTGCCGTGATTTATCCCCTGTACCGTTTCTACTGCCAGCGCCGCAGCGACATTCCTCTGGGCTTTCTACGTCCCGGCCAGGCACTGCTGTTTATCGGCGCGCTGTTTGTGCTGATGGTGGCGCAGACGCAGTTCCTGCAGCCGGAAGGCTGGCTGATTGAACAGAGCCAGCAGGGACGCAGCTCAATGCTGATTCTGCTGCTCACCGCCGTGCTGCTGGCGCCGGTGTTTGAAGAGGTGCTGTTCCGCGGCTTTCTGCTGCAGGCGTTTTTGCTGTGGGCGCCCAAAAGCCGTTTTGCCTGCATGTTGCTCACATCGCTGCTGTTCGCCGCGTTGCACACGCAGTACGTGCACTGGGAAACCATCGTTGCGCTGACGCTGTTCTCGCTGCTGCTGTGCTACGCGCGTCTGCGCAGCAACAGCCTGGCGCTGCCGATTTTTCTGCATACGCTGAATAACCTGATCGCCATCCTGCCCGCCTGGTTCTACGCCTGATCCCCCTCACTGTTTGCTAACGATGCCATTAATTTCCCTGCATTTTCAGGTACTATCGCTTTTTAGCCTGCAGGAATGATGGTCGAAGCGCTGATGATTACTATGCTGGATGTGGCCCGCAAAGCGGGCGTTTCTAAAGCCACCGTGTCGCGCGTGCTGGCGGGCAACCGCTATGTCAGCAAATCCACGCAGCAGAAAGTGTTTCAGGCGATTGAAGAAACCGGCTACCGCCCGAATCTGCTGGCGCGCAGTCTGGCGACGCAAAAATCGCAGAATATCGGCCTGATCGTCACCCATTCGCTGTTTAACGGCCCCTATTTCAGCGAGCTGCTGTACCAGACGGCCACGCTGACCAATAACTATGGCCGCCAGCTGATCCTCGCCGATGGCAAAACCAGCGCTGACGATGAGCGCGCGGCAATTGAGTTTCTGCTCGATCTGCGCTGCGACGCCATCATTATCTACCCGCGTTTTCTCGACACCGCCGCGCTGGAAGCGATCATCGACCAGCACGATATCCCGATCATGGTGGTTAACCGCCGTCTGACGCAGCACGCGGCGAACTGCGTCTGGGCTTCGCACCAGCAGAATACCCGCGATGCGGTGAACTACCTGATTACGCGCGGTCACCATGACATCGCGTTTATCACCGGACTGGCGGGATCGCCCACCGCCGCCGCGCGTCTGGCTGGCTATCAGCAGGCGCTGGCCGATCATCAGCTGCCTTATGACGCAGAGCGCGTACTGCCGGGCGCGTGGACGCCGGAGAGTGGTCAGGCGGCGGCACGCCAGCTGCTGAGTGCCGGCGTACCGTTCAGCGCGCTGATGGCCAGCAATGACGATATGGCGATTGGTGCCGCGCTGGCGCTGAATGCGGCGGGCAAACGGCTGCCGCAGGATGTATCGCTGATGGGCTTTGATGATATTCGCATGGCCGAATTTTTCCTGCCGCCGCTCACGACGGTTCACGTGCCGGTGGCGGAAATGATTCAGCACACGCTGGCGCAGCTGGTGGCGATGCTCGAGGGCGAAGCGATTGCGCCCCTGCCGCCGTTCAGCGGACGGCTGATTGAGCGCGCTTCCGTGGCCGATGGACCGTTTCGCCGCTCATAACGCCTCGCCAGCATCCTGCGTGATCAGCCACTGCTCCAGCTGCTGTAGCGTAGCAGCCTTAACGCTCTCCTGCGGGCGCACCAGGTAATAGGTGTGCCGGCCACAGTCCAGCTGGTAATCCTCCATGGCGATCAGCGTGCCCGCCTTCAGCTCCGCTTCCACCAGCACGCGCTGCGCCAGCGCAATCCCCTGCCCTTCAAGGGCGGCCTGATAGGCCAGCGCCGAACTTTCCATCTGCCGCCGGTGCGGCAGCGCGTCCATTTCCACGCCAAATGCTTCGCACCAGCGCTGCCAGTCATCAGGACGTCCGCGCACCAGCAGCAGGGTATGCTGCGCCAGCCCGGCCAGATGCATGCTGGCGCGCCGGTCAGCCGTCGGACGGCACACCGGCACCAGCACGTTTTTCACCAGCGGCGTGGCGTGCTGCTGCGGCCACGTACCGTCACCAAGCCGAATCGCTGCGTCGCAATCCACCGTATCGTCCCATTCCGACGCGGTCGTCAGGCGCACGTCAATCGCCGGATGCGCCAGCTGAAACTGTGCCAGCCGCGGAATAAGCCAGCGGGTGGCGAAGGTGGTGAAGGAGTGCAGCCGGATGACCGTGCGGCCGGCATTGCGCTGCAGCGTGGCGCTCGCCTGGCGAATACCGTCGAGGTGCTGGCTGATTTGCAGAAAATAGGCATTGCCGGGCAGCGTCAGTACCAGCCCGCGCCCCTGACGCTGAAACAGCGCCGTGCCAAAGTACTCTTCCAGCAGACGAATCTGACGACTCACCGCGCCTGGCGTCACCGACAGGCCATCAGCCGCTGCCCGCACGCTACCGCTACGGGCGACATATTCAAACGCCAGCAAGGCATTCAGGGGTGGCAAATCACGCATCAGTTAACCGTTCAGTTTTTCTCAATGATGGAGCAATTTTAATCGATTGTGGCGAAAAGGCCAGACGCGCATCATTTCTGCACAGCGGCAGCCAGCCCGATAGCGCTGACTGCCAGGTTGTCACATTGATTCTGACACTGGAGCACACTGGAATGATTAAAGTCACCAATCCTGCCGACGGCAGCCTCGTCGGCGAAGCACCGTTCATGCGCCACGACGAGGTCGCGGCCGCTATCGATCGCACCTGTGCCGCGTTTCCGGCATGGGCGGCAAAAAGCGCGAAACAGCGCAGCGACCTGCTGCGTGGCTGGTACGATCTGGTACGCGCCGATAAGCACCTGTTTGCTGAACTGATGGTCAGGGAGAACGGCAAATGCCTGAGCGAAGCGCTGGGCGAAATCGAGTACGGTCTCGGCTTTATTGAGTGGTATGCGGAAGAGGCCAAACGCGTCAACGGTGATACCCTGCCGTCGCACGATGCTAACGCCTCCGTGCTGGTGGTAAAAGAACCGGTCGGCCCGACCGCGGCCATCACGCCGTGGAACTTCCCGTTTATGATGATCACCCGCAAAATCGCTACCGCGCTGGCCGCGGGCTGCACCATGATCATCAAACCGGCAGAAGAGACGCCGCTTACCGCGTATAAACTGCTGGAGTATGCACGTCAGGCTGGTATTCCCGCTGGCGTGTTTGAGATGGTGACTGGCGATCCGCAAGTCATCGGCGAAGCTTTTACCAGCGATACGCGCATCCACAAAATCTCCTTCACGGGATCTACCCGCGTCGGCAAACTGCTGGCGCAGCAGTGCGGGGCCACGCTGAAAAAGATGACCATGGAGCTGGGCGGCAACGCGCCGTTTATCGTGTTCGCCGACAGCCCGCTGGAAGAGAGCGTGGCCGGGCTGGTCAGCGCCAAACTGCGTAACTCCGGCCAGGTGTGTATTTCGCCTAACCGCATCTTTGTGCATGACGCGATTTACGATGCCTTTGTGCAGCAACTGGTGAAAACAGTCAGTGAGATCCGTGTCGATCAGGGTATGCAGCAGGAATTTGTGGTTGGCCCGCTGATTAACCGCATGGCGCTCGATAAAGTCACCGCACTGGTGGATGATGCGGTAGCACAGGGGGCGACGCTGCGCCTCGGCGGTAAGCCACACGCGAAGGGCGGGCTGTTCTATGAACCCACCATCCTGTGCGATCTGGACGCCTCGTTTGCCGTGCACAACACCGAGATTTTCGGACCGGTATTTGCCCTGTACCGTTTCAGTGATGAAGAGCAGGTGATTCGCTGCGCTAACGACACCGAATACGGTCTGGTGGCCTATGCGTGGACGCGTGACGTTGGCCGCGCTTTCCGCCTGTCGAAAAAACTGGAAGCCGGCATGGTGATCCTCAATTCCGGCTCAGTCGGTACGGCGTCAGTGCCGTTTGGCGGTATCAAGCACTCCGGCTACGGCCGCGAGGGCGGCCATTACGGTATTGAAGAGTATGTGCAGGTAAAATATGTGCTGATGGCGGGACAACACCGCTAATCACGCTGCTGGTGCGGCGGCGACCCAGCCGGGATGCCGCCGCACCGCGCGTTAGTATTCCACCTCCGCATCAGGCTGTGCGCCGTTATTGCGGATCAACTGCTGATACCAGAAAAAGCTCTTCTTGCGATAGCGCGCCAGATCGCGCAGATCGTGTTCATCGCGGTTAACGTAGATAAAGCCGTAACGTTTGCTGATGCCCTGATGGGTGCTGACCAGATCGATGGCCGACCACGGACAGTAGCCAAACAGCTCGACGCCATCGGCAATTGCCAGCCGCAGCTGGGCGATATGCTCACGCAGATAGGCGATGCGATAGTCGTCATACACTTTGTTGCCCGCCTCCAGCGTGTCGAACGCACCGAGACCGTTTTCTGTCACAATCAGCGGCAGGCGATAGCGCGCGTAGATCTCGCGCGCGGTAATGCGGAAACCGACCGGATCGATATACCAGCCAAACTGATTCTGCTGCAGATGCGGATTGTTGCAGCCGACGTACACTGATTTGTCGATGCCGGCCATCTGCTGGTCGGCCTGCTGCTTGCTGTTCAGCTCACCGCGCGCGACCTCAGGCATGTCAGCACTGACGGTGGCCGATGCATAATAGTTGAAGGCGATAAAGTCCGGCTGGCCGGCGGCGATGGTCGCCATATCCTCCGCCTCAATGTGCGGCAGCCAGCCGCGCTGCTGCAGAAACGCCCACACCACGTTGTTGTAATGGCCGTGTACCGCCAGGTCGAGGTAGAGCCAGTTGCGGATCGCTGAAAAGTTATCGGCGGCCAGCACATCTTCCGGTCTGGCGCTGGCGGCATAGATACAGGAGATGTTCGGTGCCGGGCCAATTTTGGCCTGCGGCAAGCGCTGGTGACAGGCAATCATCGCTTTGGCCTGCGCCAGCATCATATGGTGGTTCTGCTGATACAGCGTCTTCTGCGCATCCACCGTGCCGGCTGGCAGCGTGCCAATCACCTCGCCTTTGAGGATCATCATGTTCTGTTCATTGATGGTCAGCCAGTATTTCACCCGGTCGCCATAGTGCTCGAAACAGGTGATGGCGAAGCGCTCAAAAGCGGCCACGGTGCGCCGGTTTGACCAGCCGCCATCCTGCTGCAGCGCCCACGGCAGGTCAAAGTGATAGAGCGTGACCAGCGGCTCAATGCCGTGGCGGCAAATTTCATCAATCAGCTGCTGATAAAACGCAATGCCCGCCGGATTCAGCTCGCCGTCTCCCTGCGGATAGATGCGGCTCCAGGCGATGGAGAAGCGATAGGTTTTCAGGCCCAGCTCCGCCAGCAGCGCGATATCTTCCCGGAAGCGATGATAGTGATCGCTGGTGACGGTGAAATCCGTCATCCCCTCAGGAAAATGGCCTTTATCGATCACCGACGGCCCTTTGCCGTCTTCGTTCCAGGCACCCTCAACCTGATACGCCGAGGTTGAAGCGCCCCACAGAAAGCCGTGCGGAAACGCACCGGGGTTAGGATGTTGCATACTGCCTCCTTGTTAGTCCGCAGCCAGCTCGCGCCGCAGCTGGATGATCTCTTCCGCCAGTTCACGGCACAGCATGGCGTTCATCAGATGATCCTGCGCATGCACCATGATCAGATTGACCGGAATTTTGCCGCAGCCTTCGTCGGCACCAATCAATTCGGTCTGGATACGGTGCGCGGCTCTGGCCGCCTCGCTGGCTTCGCTCAGCAACGCATCGGCGCGTGGCCACTCTTTGCGCCGCGCCGCGCGCAGCGCCTCCATCGAGCAGGAGCGCGCTTCTCCCGCCTGAATAATCAGTTCCATGACCGTGCTCTCATCAATTTCCATCATGCCTCCTTAACCGGTTGCGCTGCGGCGGCCTGCTCAAGCTCCTGCTGCAGCAGTTGCCGCTCATAAATTTTGAAAAACGGGTAGTAAATCAGCGTGGCGATGGTTACCAGCACGGCAATCAGCACGATGACGCGCCAGTCCCAGCCGGTCGACCAGGCCGCCCCGATCGGTGCCGGCGTGGTCCAGGGGGCCAGCGACACCACGTGGTTAATCAGGTGGGTTTTGGTGGCTGTCCAGGCGAGCGTGGCGTTGACTAACGGCGCGCAGATAAACGGAATGAACAGAATCGGATTCATCACCACCGGCGAACCGAAGATGACCGGCTCGTTGATGTTGAACATGCTGGGCACAATGCTCAGCTTGCCAATCGAGCGCAGATGCGCCGAGCGGCTGCGCAGGTAGAGCAGCACCAGCCCCATGGTGGAACCGGAGCCGCCAATAACGATGAAAAACTGCCAGAACGGCTCGATAAACACGTGCGTGATCGGCTCACCGGCGTTGAGCGCCTGCTGGTTGAGGCCGAGGTTAGTCAGCCAGAACGCCTGCAGAATGCCGCCGACAATCACCGCACCGTGAATGCCGGCGAACCACAGCATGTGGCACAGCAGCACCGCCACCAGCACCGCCGGTAACGAATCCGAGGCGGAGATAATCGGGGCGAACAGCGCCATGATCGCCTGCGGCAGCAGCAGGCCAAACTGCGCCTGCACCCACAGGCTGAGCGGAAACAGCGTGATGAAGATGGCGATGATCGGGATCAGCAGATCGAACGACTGACGAATTTTGGGCGGCACCTGCTCCGGCAGCTTAAAGCCGATGTTGTTCTTTTGCAGGAAGTGCATCAGCTCAGTGGCGAACAGCGCCACCAGAATCGCGGTGAAAATGCCCTCGCCGCCGAGTGAGCCAACCGGCAGCGTGCCGTTGCTCTGTGGCGCTGCCACCACCAGAAACGCCATCAGCGCCAGGCTGGCCGCCATAAAGCCGTTCATCTTGTAGCTGTTCGCCAGGTTATAGGCGATGGCGCTGGCGATATACAGTGCCATGATGCCCATGGTCATGTTATACGGCATCATGATTTGCGCTTCATGCGCGCGCACCATACCGAGCCACCACTGGGCAAACGCCCATGAGCTGTCAGCTGAGAACGGCGGATGGGCAAACAGCAGCATAAACGAGCCCACAATCAGAAACGGCATCGAGGCGATAAATCCATCGCGGATGGCAATCACATGGCGCTGGCTGGAGAGGCGTCCGGCCAGCGGGCTGATGCGGTTTTCAATCACACCAAATAACGATTCGCTTATGCTGCTCATCGGCGAGCTCCTTGCATCAGGCAACAACAGAATAAGCCTGTGCATTGGCGCACAGGCGTAAACAATTATTTTATTTTCGGAACAATCGTCAGGCGTGAATCAGCTTTAGCGAATCATCTAATATTTTCGCGCCATTCATCATGCCGTAATCCATGCTATTAATCACAGTGATAGGCTTATTTAGCTGCTGCGCCAGCGGCTGGAAGTCCGCCAGTTTGTATTTAATCTGCGGCCCGAGCAGACAACAGTCAAAGTTCGCGATCTGATCGTTAAACTCTTCAATGCCAACGGCTTTTATCTCAACCTCGACGCCCTTCTCTTTGGCGGCCTTCTCCATTTTCTGCACCACCATGCTGGTGGACATCCCGGCGGCGCAGCAGAGTAGAATCTTTGGCATCATTCAATCCTCAGTGTGGGGTTTAATTAACGAATACCCGCGCTAAAGATTTTCTGCAACCGGTTTCAGATTTGCGTTACGGATCTGTGAGAAATATCAAAAAGCGCACTGCAAATTTAATCGGGATGCAATAATAAACGGAAGATATTATGTGAAAGTCGAGGAACAGTGGCGCGGCCAGACACAGCGCGCCACCGGGGGCAGAACGTCAGGAGATGGCGGAATCTTTTTGCTTGTCGGCTTCGAAGTGTGCCTTGAACTGTTCGTAGATGGAGATCATATTGGAAGCATCGCCGTGCAGCGGGCTCAGTTTACCGGCGCGCACCAGTTCGATGACCAGTTGCAGGGCGGCCTGTTTTGGGCTGCTGGCCGGATGGGCAATTTCATGAGACATCAGATATCACTCCTTATTGTTGTCAGTGCCGCACAGTTTAGCCCAGATTGTGCTGCTAATGGGCGCGGCGCTGGTTATCATCATTCTGTTCGGACAAAAAAGCCGCTCAGGCTGTTCATTGACGCCTGAGGCGTTTAGCTATACTGGATCAAAAAAAGGAACACACAGCCACGCATTCCGTACCACGGGAATGGTGCAGAAGGAGTCGGTTATGTTGATTGGTTTTGTCTTGTTAGTGAGCGCCTGCGGCCACGATGCCTGTGATGCCCTGCCGGTGTCGGAGCGGATTTACCCCACGAAAGTGGCCTGCGAAGAGATGGCCGATCGCATCCATAAAGTCCGGCCGAACGTGGTGCTGCTTTGTGGGGAAGTGCACCGTTAATTCGGTGCCAGTACGTCATCAATTGCATAAAAAACAGCCAGGCGGCATTGCAACCTGGGCCCGCAGCGTTCAAAATATAAGCTGCTTTACACTATTACAGTTGTGAATCCCATGAAAAAAACTCGCCCCCGTCGTCCCAACGGACGCTGGGTTTATTACATTTTGTATGACGGCATTCTCTGGCCCTGTCCGGTGCGCTGGGAGTGGGAGAGCGGCTTCGGCGGCTGGCTGCCGTTTTACTATTCGCCCACCTTTGAATTTGTTGCGGGCGATCCGCGCAAGGCCTACCGCATTGCGCGCAGCAGCGTGCGCAATCTGCGCCAGCATGAGCATGACGGCGAATATGCCTGAGACGTCAGAACTGCCACGGCAGCCACGAGGCCGTCAGCAGGTAGTGCACCAGTTCCAGCACCAGAATAATCATCACCAGCACCCCGAGCTTGTGGCGGCATACCCAATCCTTTAGCCCCATATCATCGCCGCCCAGCGAATCAGCATCAGCGCGCCGCAGATGCACAGCAACACCACAATCATCTTCCAGTGTTTTGTCGCAGCCAGTTTTTTTGCCACGTTTCCTCCAGACAGCAGAAAGCAACGATGCGCCCGCAGGCGCATCGTATAGTCTACCGCTGGTCACCCGTGAGGGCGATTAATTATTCAGCGTATAGTCGAGGGTGATTTCGGCATTCAGCACCTGAGACACCGGGCAGCCGGCTTTGGCTTTCTGAATGATTTCATCAAATTTGGCATCATCGATGCCCGGCAGCGCAATGGTGCTGTTGAGGGCAATTTTGGTGATGGCGAAGCCGTCGCCCTTTTTGTCCAGTGAAACATCGGCGGTGGTGTCGATGCTTTTCGGTGGATGACCGGCCTGGCCCAGCATCAGCGACAGCGCCATGGAGAAGCAGGCGGCGTGTGCCGCGCCAATCAGCTCTTCCGGATTGGTGCCCTTCTCGCCTTCAAAACGGGTGTTAAAACCGTATGGCTGGTTGCTGAGCACGCCGCTTTCAGTGCTAACCGTGCCTTTGCCTTTGATGTCGCCTTCCCAATGGGCCGATCCTTTCTTATGAATGGTCATGTCATTCCTCCTGTTAGTCAGACAGCTATTCAGTATAGACAAGAGCCAGCGCTTTGCCTGGCTTAGCGCACCGCGTGCGGGCGCGCCGGGCTGAGTCCGGCTTCGCTCAGCAGCGCATTCGCCTGCACCAGCGAATCCTGGGTGATGTCCGCAATGGTTTTCGCGCCGGTCAGCGTCATCGCCACCCTCATCTCTTTCTCAACCAGACTCAGCAGATTCTCCACGCCGCGCTGGCCGTGCGTCGCCAGCGCATAGATAAACGCGCGTCCCAGCAGCACGCTGTCAGCCCCCAGCGCAATCATGCGCACCACATCCAGCCCGTTACGAATGCCGCTGTCGGCCAGAA
The DNA here is from genome assembly GCF_008632015.1 of Pantoea sp. B_9. NCBI lineage: Bacteria > Pseudomonadati > Pseudomonadota > Gammaproteobacteria > Enterobacterales > Erwiniaceae > Pantoea > Pantoea sp. B_9. The sequence continues at coordinate 1,329,980 of NZ_VWVL01000001.1, forward strand.
TGGTGATGTCGCCCTTTACCGCGTCGGCGATGGCCGGCAGCGCGCGCGCCGACGACAGCACGCCATCCAGCTGACGTCCGCCGTGGTTGGAGACCACGATGCCATCGGCGCCAAAACGCACCGCATCGCGCGCATCTTCCGGGTCGAGAATGCCTTTGATCACCATCGGCCCTTCCCAGAATTCGCGAATCCACTCCAGATCCTGCCACGAGATCGACGGGTCGAAATTTTTCGCCAGCCAGCCGATATAATCTTCCAGTCCGGTAGGGTTACCGAGGTACGTGGAGATATTGCCGAGATCGTGCGGACGCCCGTGCAGCCCGACGTCCCACGCCCACTGCGGATGGGTGACCGCCTGCCAGTAACGGCGCAGCGCGGCATGCGGGCCGCTCATGCCGGAGTGCGCATCGCGGTAGCGCGCGCCCGGCGTCGGCATATCGACGGTGAACACCAGCGTCGAGCAGCCTGCCGCTTTGGCCCGCTCCAGCGCGTTGCGCATAAAGCCGCGATCGCGCAGCACATACAGCTGAAACCACATCGGGCGGTTAATCGCCGGTGCCACCTCTTCTATCGGGCACAGCGACACCGTCGACAGGGTAAATGGAATACCGCGATTGGCTGCCGCACGTGCCGCCTGCACTTCACCGCGTCGCGCGTACATGCCGCACAGGCCGACCGGCGCCAGCGCCACCGGCATCGACAGCGTTTCATTGAACAGCCGCGTTTCCAGACTCAGCTCAGCCATGTTTTTCAGCACGCGCTGACGCAGCGCCACGTCAGAGAGATCGGCCACGTTGCGCTTCAGGGTATGTTCTGCGTAGGCCCCGCCGTCCAGATAGTGAAACAGGAATGGCGGCAGGATACGTTGCGCCGCGGCGCGATAGTCACTGGCAGCAGAAATAATCATCAGTTGTCTTCCTTACGGGTAACCTGCGTGGCGCCCGGTAGCCGCGTGATGCGGGCCTGGCGCGCTTCGTCTTCATGCAGCGTTTTCATGGTGGTGTGAACAAAGCCGAGGTGATCCATCGCCGCCTGGCGCGCCGCGTCGGCGTCGCCCGCCATCACCGCATCGAACATCGCCTGATGCTGGGCGTTGAGCTGGTTGAAGATCACCGGCTGGGTGTACATACGCTGGCGGCTGTGCAGCACGGAGGATTGCAGCAGATCGAAAAATCCGCGCATGGTCTGCAGCAGCACCAGATTATGCGAGGCTTCGGCAATGGCGAGGTGGAAGCGCAGATCCGCCTGCGCGGCCAGTTCGGGATCGTCGCAGTCGTTCATTTGTATCAGCGCGTCAAAGGCATAGCGCAGCCGCTCTTTATCCGCCTCGGTAGCGCGCTGCGCGGCGTGCCAGGCGGTGCTGGCCTCAATCGCGTGGCGCGCCTCAAGAATATCCCAGCGGTAGTCAGGATCGGCGGCCAGCAGCTGACGAATCGGCTCGACGATGCGCTGTTCTGACCACGGCTCCTGCGGCTCGCACAGCCAGGTGCCGCCGCCGCGTTTACTGATCAGCACGCCACTGCTGATCAGCTGCTGGATGGCCTCACGCACCGACGAGCGCGACGCACCGAAGCGGGCGGCCAGCGCACGCTCCGAGGGTAAACGCATGCCGGGTTTCAGCTGATGCTCTTCAATCCAGGCGCTAAGACGCGCGCGCAGCGTATCCGCCAGCCGCGGTGTGGGTTCAGTCATGGAATCATCCAGGTAAAGACATACGCCTGCAGCGTGGTGATCACGCCGACCATACAGGTAAAAATCAGGCTGTGTTTAACGGTAAACCGGAACAGATCGGACTCGCGCCCCACCAGCCCCACGGCGGCGCAGGCGATGGCGATCGACTGCGGCGAAATCATTTTACCGGTGACGCCACCGGTGGTATTGGCGGCCACCAGCAGCACATCCGACACACCAATCTGCTGCGCGGTGGTCGCCTGCAGCGCGGCGAACAGCGCGTTGGAAGAGGTATCGGAGCCGGTCAGAAAGACGCCCAGCCAGCCGAGGAACGGCGAGAAGAAGGTGAAGGCCTGGCCGGTGTGCGCCAGCGCCAGGGCCAGCGTGGCCGATAGCCCGGAGTAGTTTGAGATGAACGCAAAGGCCAGCACCATGCCGATGGAGTAGATCGGCAGCGCCAGCTCCTTCAGGGTTTCGCCAAAGGTGCGCAGTGCCGCCGCCGGCTTCATGCGCAGAAAAATCACCGAGATCACCGCCGCCAGCAGAATCGCAGTGCCGGTGGCGGAGACCACGTCAAATTTGAACAGCGCTGCATACGGCGTTGCTGCGCTCACTACCGGCGGCATGCGTGCCACCAGCTCGTGCAGCAGCGGCACCGGCACGCTAAACACCCACTCATACAGCGCGCCGCCCTTAGCGAACAGCGCTTTAAACGGCGGAATACTCCACAGCGTAACGGTCGCGGTAAGGAACAGGAACGGCATCCAGGCACGCACAATCTGCGCCAGCGTGTAGCGTTGCGTCCCTGAGGGCGCAGCCTCTGGCGCGGGTTCTTTAAAGCGGAAGATGCGCACCGGCTGCCAGCGGCGCAGAAACAGCGTCAGGCAGATCAGCGAAGCCAGCGACGAAATAATGTCCGGCAGCTCCGGGCCAAGGAAGTTAGAGCTGAGGTACTGGGCGATGGCAAACGAGCCGCCTGCCACCATCACCGCCGGCCAGGTCTCTTTGATGCCGCGCCAGCCATCCATGATCGCCATGATCCAGAACAGCACGATGAGGGTGAGGAACGGCAGCTGGCGTCCCGCCATCTGGCCAATCTGGAAGCTGTCCAGCCCGGTGACCTGACCGGCGACGATGATCGGAATCCCCATCGCGCCGAATGCCACCGGCGCGGTGTTGACGATCAGGCACAGGCCGGCGGCATAGAGCGGATTAAAGCCCAGCCCGACCAGTAGTGCGGCGGTGATCGCCACCGGTGCCCCAAAGCCTGCCGCGCCCTCTAAAAACGCGCCAAACGAGAAGCCGACGATCAGCATCTGCAAACGCTGGTCTGGCGTGATGGAGAGAATCGAGGCGCGAATGATATCGAACTGGCCGGTTTTCACCGAGATCTTGTAGACAAATACCGCCGCCACGATGATCCAGGCAATCGGCCACAGGCCGTATAAAAAACCATACGCCACCGACGCCAGCGCCTGGGGCACCGGCATGCCGTACAGCAACAGCGCCACCAGCAGCGCCAGCACCACGGTGATCGTACCGGCCTGATAGCCCTTCAGCTTGAGCTTAATCAGCGCGAAGAAGAAAAAAACAATCGGGATCACCGCCACCAGGCTGGATAGCCACAAATTGTTGAGCGGATCGTAGTTTTGTTGCCACACCTGCATGCCGTTTCTCCAGAGGTCACCAGAGGGATGCGGCGCATCGGCAAAAGCAGGCGTGCGCCGCAGATTGTTGCCCGGTTCCGCACCACAATTGGTAGGACCACATTGCGGCTGACGGGCTTTCTGGCTCCAGATAGTTAATGCATTGTTAACCCAAAGCAACGCGGCAGGCGTGATTTTTCGTGTTATGTGACCATGTGGCTACATTTTTATAACATTGGTAGGACCAGTTAGCATGCAGCAGAACCAAAGGCGCGTGCATAGCTGCGCGGGTGAAAGCGCAGATTGAGCCCGATCAGCCCCAGCGTCACGACGCCCTGCATCAGCCAGACGCTGGCAAAGCTGTGGGTGAGCACCTGCAGCTGACCGGCAATAAACGGCATGCAGCCGGCGATGATGAATCCTGCGCCCTGCATGAAGGCCACCAGCCGCGCGCCTGCCTGCGGCTGCGGCAGATGATCGAGCGCCAGCACCATCGCCAGCGGGAACGCGGCACCGAGACCGAAGCCGGCGATGGCGGCCCACAGCCACGGCGCCAGCAGCGGCGCAAAAAGAAACCCGCTCATCCCGGCCAGCTGACACAGCAGACTGACAATCAGCTGCGGACGGCGATCGGCACCGCGCGCCAGCAGCGGCATCAGCAGCGCGCCGGCAACCTGGCTCAGAATCATCACGCCCAGCAGCGAGCCGCCGGCCTGCGCCGACCAGCCCAGCCGGTGATACGCATCCGGCAGCCAGGCCACGCAGGTGGCATAGCCGCCGTTGACCAGGCCAAAGCTCAGCGCCAGCGACCAGGCGCGCGGCTTACGCCACAGCGGCGGCAGCGTTACCTGCGCGGCATCCGGCGCGGCAGGCACGCGCACCAGTAGCCACAGCAGGATAGCCAGCAGCACCGGCAGCGCCCAGCCGCTGAGCGCCAGCGGTACGTCAAGCTGCGCGCTGAGCCACGGCGACAGCGCAGCGCCCAGTCCGCCGCCGCCCATTAGCGCGCCCGCCCACAGCCCGGTGACCGCCGCGCTGCGCCGGCTAAAACGCTGTCGAATCAGTCCCGGCATCGCCATCTGCACCACGCCGACGCCGATGCCAGCAAACAGTGCGCTGAGCACCAGCCCGCTGCCGCTGTCGATTACGCCGCGCGCCGCCAGCGCCAGCAGCAGCAGCGTCAGCCCGGCCAGCAGTAAGGGCTTTAAGGCCACGCGCTGCATCAGCCTGGCGCTGAACAGCGCCACCGCGCCCATCATCACCATCGGCACCGCCGGCAGCAGCGAGGCGGCCAGCCCTGACAGATGCAGGCTGTGGCGCAGCTGGCCCAGCAGCGGACTGACCGAGGTCAGCAGCGGGCGCATGTTCAGCCCTGCCAGCACCAGCGCAGCCAGCGTTAACGTATTGGCATGTCGGTTCATAACCCATCCTGCAGTGAAAAGGTTGTCAGCATCGCAGCAGACAGTACTATTTGGAAATGAAATAACACCATGATGGGCAGTGGATAAATGAATCGTCAGCCAATGTTTACGCCGCAGCAGCTATTGAGCTTTGTGGCGGTGTGCGAGACCGCCAGCTTTACCCGCGCCGCCGAGCGTGTGCACCTGTCGCAGTCGACGGTCAGTCAGCAGGTACGGCGACTGGAAGAGATGGTGGGTAAAGCGCTGTTACAGCGCACCTCACATCAGGTGGCGCTGACCGAAGAGGGAGAAAAATTGCTCGGCTACGCGCGGCGCATCATCGCCCTTAACGGCGAAGCGCACGATGTGCTGAGCGATAAGTGGCGCGACGGCATTGTGCGCATTGGTGTGCCGGAGGATTTTGCCGCCCCGACCGCCAGCCTGCTGGCCGGATTCAGCCGACAGCATCCGCAGCTGCGTCTTGACGTGATGAGCGGCATGTACGTCGATTTGCATCGCGCATGGCAGCGTGAAGAGCTGGATCTGATGCTGATCAAGCAGCCGGGCGGCGATCGCCCGCTGGCCGCCCGGCCCGAGCCGCTGCTGTGGCTGGACAGTGCTGAACATCCCTGCTTTGACCAGACGCCGCTGCCGCTGGTGGTGTTTCCGCAGCAGGGGCTGTATCGCGAAGAGATGTGTCAGACGCTGGATGCGCTCGGCCGCAGCTGGCGCATCAGCTACAGCAGCGCCAGCCTGGTGGCCCTCGCCAGCGCCAGCGCCGCCGGTCTCGGCCTGACGCTGCTGCCCGCCAGCTGCCGCCTGCCCGGTCACCGCGTGCTGGGCAGCGCTGAGGGTTTACCAGTGATCAGCCATTTCGAGCTGGCGCTGTTCTGCCGTAAGCCGCAGGATGCGCTGCAACAGGCGCTGGCCGCTGCGCTGGTGCAATTCTGCCAGCTACAGTGGCAGTGATTTTTCCACTGCCAGGCAGTGGGAAATATCGCAGCGCGGCGGCGTCGGTTTTGCCAGATTAGGTTTTTTCCTTTTGCCTGGAGTTTCCGATGCCTCTGACCGCTTCCAGCCGCCGTGATTTTCTCAGCCACGGCGTCCGCCTTACTGCCGCAGGCAGCCTGATGATGGCTGGCATGAGCAGCGCCGCCCGTCCCGACACATCACTGGTCTCGTCCACACCGCCGCCTGCCGTGGCGCACTATCAGCTGCTGAATGTGCGCCTCGAAGAGGGATTTGAGCGCGACGGCGCGGAGATTGTCGCCACCCGCACCGCGCTGTACGACATCACCATTAAAGAAGGCAAGTTCAGCGCCATTAGCGCCGCCGGCCAGGCGCGCCAGCCTGCCCTGCCGCAGTGGGATGCCGGCGGTGCGCTGCTGTTACCGCGCACGCGGGACATGCACATCCATCTGGATAAAACCTTCTACGGCGGACCATGGCAGGCACCGCGCCCGCGGCAGGGCAAGACCATCATGGATATGATTGCGCGCGAGCAGGTGCTGATTCCCCAGCTGCTGCCAACCTCGCAGGCGCGCGCCGAAGCGCTGATTGGCCTGCTGCAAAGTAAAGGCAGCACCGAAGCGCGCAGCCACTGCAATATCGATCCGGTCAGTGGCCTGAAAAGTCTCGAACATCTGCAACTGGCGCTGGCCAACCATCCGGCGTTTCGCTGTGAGATCGTCGCCTTTCCGCAGCATGGTTTGCTGCATTCGCAGGTCGATGGTCTGATGCGTGAAGCGATGCAGCTCGGCGTGCAGTATGTCGGTGGGCTGGATCCCACCAACGTGGATGGTGCCATGCAGGCTTCGCTTGATGCGATGTTCCGCATCGCGCTCGACTACGATCGCGGCGTGGACATTCATCTGCATGAGACCAGCGCCGCCGGCGTGGCAGCCATTCAGTACATGATCGCCACCATCGCCCGTAATCCGCAGCTGAAAGGCAAAGTGACACTGAGCCACGGTTTCGCGCTCGCCACGCTGGAAGGTAAGGCGCTGGATGAGATCATCGCCGGCATGGCCGAACAGCAGATGAGCGTGGCGTCAACGATTCCGATTGGCAAGCTGACGATGCCATTGCCGCAGTTGCAGGCAGCGGGCGTGACGGTGATGACCGGCACCGACAGCGTGATCGATCACTGGTCGCCGTTCGGTACCGGCAGCATGCTGGAGAAAGCCAATCTGTATGCCCAGCTGTATCGCGGGTCGGATGAGTTTGGCCTGAGCCGCGCGCTGCATATCGCCACCGGCGGCATTCTGCCGCTCGCCAATAGCGGTGAGCGCCAGTGGCCGCAGCTGCAGGATGAAGCCAGTATGATGCTGGTCGACGCCAGCTGCTCGGCGGAAGCCGTGGCGCGCATTGCGCCGGTGCGCGCTACGTTCCAGCGCGGCACGCCGGTATTCAGCGCCTGAAGGCGCATCGCAGCCAGCACCAGCACGCCAGACCCGGCCAGAAAAAAGCCTCCCGCAGGAGGCTTTGGAAGGTGACACCGGCGCGGCAAGCCCGATGATAATGCTGGATTTAAGACAACATCTGAATCGCCAGCGCATACAGGCGCTGGTGCTCATCGTCATTAACAGGCTCTTCTTCCGCATAACAGGCAATCATGGAGCTGACTTTATCGGAGGATAACGTCTCTCCATGCAGATGCAGCGTTAGCACGGCGCGGCCGACGATTTTCAGAACGTCTTCGTTTTGTCCCTGGACATAGTGACTCAATGAGGTGACCTCTGAAGTAATTATTAATTGCCAAATGGCGCGCTAAATATAAAGCAAAGCGGTTAGGATTTTTACTCAGATTTTCCGCGTAACAGGTAACATATAAGCGAAATCTTACTGAAAATAGCCGTAACATGCGGCGATATTGCCGCTTACCTGCCGCTAATATCATTTTTCCCCTCGAAAAAGCGTTTTTACCGTTCGTGCTGCCTGGTGTGAAATTCGGAACATTCATTAAAACTTTGCGATAGTTGCACCTCATCATTGACCTGACAAAGCGCAACGACTGACTAATTTCACAACGTGATTATTACCGCAATTGCCGTTGCCGATAGGCCGCCTTTCTGCCAGACTGGCCGCCGCTATTCCTGCTACTACCTGAGATGCTCCTGTGACTGCTTTTTCTACCCTGACGCAACTGCCTGCCAGCCAACTCGACAACCTGCGCGAGATGGGCTTCGACGCCATGACGCCGATTCAGGCCGCTTCCCTGCCGGCCATCCTTAGCGGACGCGATGTGCGGGCGCAGGCGCAAACCGGCAGCGGCAAAACCGCCGCCTTCGGTATTGGCGTGCTGAACCGCATCGACAGCGGGCGTTTTCATACCCAGGCGCTGGTGCTGTGCCCGACGCGTGAACTGGCCGACCAGGTCAGCAACGTGCTGCGTCAGCTGGCGCGCTTCACCCGCAACATCAAGATCCTGACGCTGTGCGGCGGCCAGCCAATGAGCGCGCAGCGCGACTCGCTGGTGCACGCGCCGCATATTGTGGTCGGCACGCCGGGGCGCATCCTCGATCATCTCAAGCGTGACAATCTCGATTTAAGTCAGTTGCAGAGCCTGGTGCTGGATGAAGCCGATCGCATGCTGGAGATGGGTTTCCGCGACGATATGGAAGCCATCATTGGCTTTACGCCGGATTCGCGTCAGACGCTGCTATTCTCCGCCACCTGGCCCGATACCATTGCCAGCCTGAGTCAGCGCTTTCAGCGCGATGCGCTGGCAGTAGCGACCGAAGCGAAGTCGGAACTGCCAGCGATTGAGCAGCAGTTTATTGAAACCAGCGCCAGCGAGCGTATCAACCTGCTCAGCGCCCTGCTCAGCCAGCAGCAACCGGCTTCCTGCGTGGTGTTCTGTAACACCAAATGGGAATGCGATGAGATTGCAGCCGCGCTCAACGATCGCCAGATCAGCGCGCTGGCGCTGCACGGCGATCTGGAACAGCGCGATCGCGAACGCGTGCTGATTCGCTTTGCCAACGGCAGCATCCGCGTGCTGATCGCCACCGACGTCGCCGCGCGCGGCCTCGACATTAAATCGCTGGCGCTGGTGGTTAACTTCCAGCTGGCGTGGGATCCGGAAGTGCACATTCACCGCATTGGCCGTACCGGCCGCGCCGGCGAACAGGGGCTGGCGGTCAGCTTTGTGGCGGCCGACGAAATGGTGCGCGCCCATGCGCTGGAAGATTACCTGCAGCAGAAGCTCAACTGGCAGCCGGCCAGCACGCTGAAAAGCAAAGGCGCACAGCCGCTGCCGGCGGCAATGATGACGCTGTGCATTGACGGTGGGCGTAAAGCCAAGATGCGTCCCGGCGATATTCTGGGCGCCCTGACCGGTGAAGCCGGTTTCAGCGGCGATCAGATCGGTAAAATCGATCTCACCCCGACCCATGCGTATGTCGCCATCGACGCCGCACAGGCGAAGAAAGCACTGATCAAGCTGAAAGAGGGCAAGATCAAAGGCAAAAGCGTGCGCGCGATTCTGCTGAAGTAACTGTCGTGAGCGTGAGGGCGATCGCCCTTACGCTAAATTTTCATCGCCCTTCCCTTCATTTTTTTCCTCCGCTGCCGATAAGTTAATCATGGCGCTATTGCCCTGCCCTTTACTCCGCCCAGATTCTGCCCCGAGGCCACAATGGATAATTTTCAGAAAGAGATCGATGAACGCGCCAACCTTGCGCTTTCTAACAAATTCGAACTGCTGCTGTTCCGGCTGGGTTCCGATCGGCTGAAAGGCAAGTCTGAGCTGTACGGCATCAACGTATTTAAACTGCGTGAAATTGTGCCAATGCCGACGATTACCCGCGCCGCCGGCATGAATTCACCGCTGCTCGGCATGGCCAGCATTCGCGGCCAGTTTATTCCGGTGATCGACCTGCCGGCAGTAACCGGCTGCAAACCGGAAACCGGCCTCAACCTGCTGCTGGTCACCGAATATGCGCGCAGCACCCAGGCATTTGCCGTGGAATCGGTGGAGAACATTGTGCGTCTCGACTGGAATCAGGTGCACACGGCGGAAGCGGGCATCGGCAGCCGTAACATCACCAGCATCGCCTGTCTGGACACCGACGGTCAGAGCAACAATCTGGCACTGGTGCTCGACGTCGAGCAGATTCTGTATGACATCATTCCCTCGGTGCGTGGCGTTGAGCCGAGCGAAGAGACGGCGAAGAATTTCAACCTTAAACCCGGCCAGGTAGCGATTGTTGCTGAAGACTCTAAAGTGGCGCGTCAGCTGCTGGAACAGGGGCTGAAAAGCATGGGCATTCCGGCCATCATGCACAATACCGGGCTTGAAGCGTGGATAAAAATCAGCGAGATGCAGAAAGAAGCACAGGCTAACGGCGAGTCGATTCACGACAAAATCGCGCTGGTGCTGACCGACCTCGAAATGCCGGAGATGGACGGCTTTACCCTGACGCGCAACATCAAGCGCGACGACGCGCTGCGGCAGATTCCGGTGGTGATTCACTCTTCGCTTTCCGGCAGCGCCAACGAAGATCACGTGCGCAAAGTGGGCGCTGACGGTTACGTCGCTAAGTTTGAAATCAACGAGCTTTCCAGCGTGATTTATCGCGTGCTGGAGAAGAAGCGCTAAGCGCTTGCCCCGATTTTCCCCTCAGGCGCGATGTTCGCGCCTTTTTTGTGCCCGCTCGCCAGCCTTCAGCAGCGTTACCGTAACGGCGTATTTATCCTGTCTTACTGATCTATTAATCGTCTGAGGTCACCATGAATGGTGACCCTACAGGGCCTCTGCGCGTTTTTTGCAGGGTGCAGTTTATTGCGCATTCCGCCACGGTGCGGAAAATGAAATGCGCGATGAATCGCGCCGCTACGGTTTGTGCGACGGGATAATGCGGATATCCCATCCGCAATGAATGATGATGGCGCAACGTATCGCGCAGATATTCCTTTCATGTGATGCCGCTGATAACCGCACGGTTGACTGATATTCCTTCCATGTGATGCCGCTGATAACCGCACGGGTGGTAGCGGCGCAATTTATTGCGCATTCCGCCACGGTGCGGGAAATGAAATGCGCGATGAATCGCGCCGCTACGGTTTGTGCGACGGGATAATGCAGATATCCCATCCGCAATGAATCATGATGGCGCGACTTATCGCGCAGATATTCCTTTCATAGGATGCCGCTGATAAGCGCACGGGTGACCGACATTCTTTTCATGTGATGCCGCTGATAACCGCACGGGTAACTGATATTCCTTCCATGTGATGCCCTGATAACTGCACGGGTGGTAGCGGCGCGATTTTTTGCGCATTCCCCACGGTGCTGGAAATGAAATGCGCGATGAATCGCGCCGCTACGGTTTGTGCGACGGGATAATGCAGATATCCCATCCGCCTCTGCGCGTTTTTGTAGGATGCGCAATTTTGCGCACCGACATAGGCCGTGACGCCAGCTAATTACGACCAGTGATTAATCAACCTTAAGCCCTCTTAACCGTTTTGTGACAAATCCCTAAAAAATTAAAGTTAAAACATTAGCAACCGATAACTTTAGCGCCTGCGCTGGTGGCGCCAGACCCGTCTCGTCGCAATGGCAAAAAATCTTTCCTTTACACATCATCGACATATTGCAGACTCGTCGTCTGCGTTTCCGTTTTAATACAACAGCATTCTGGCATTGCGGGGAGATCCAATGTTGAGCTTAAAGAATATGAAGGTCGGCGTCCGCCTGGGCATCGCCTTTGGTTTAGTGGTGGCACTACTGGTGGTGATTGGTATCACCTCAATCATGAAGATCAACAACATCAAGAGCGGCATTACCTCGATTGTGGAAGATCGCTATGTAAAAGTGCGGCTCGGCTTTGACGTGCGCGATGGCGTCAACGATCAGATCAAATACCTGCGCGGCATCGTCATCGATACCACCCGACCGCAGTTCAACGTGCAGCGCTTTCAGCAGCTGGCAGACGCCACCGCCCGCACCAATGCGGCGATGAAGAAGATCGAAGCGATTCAGATTACCGCCGTAGGCAAAAAGAAAATTGCCAGCCTGCTGGCTGCCAGTCAGCAGTTTGAACAGCAGAAAAATGAGGTACTGGATTTGGTGCGGGCCGGTAAAGCCGATGACGCCAGCTACTACGTACTGAAAAAAATTACCGCCGTGCAGAATGCCTACCTCGACCTGGCGGTGGCGTTTGCTGATTCCCAGTCCTCGCAGCTCCAGCAGGAAGGCGCCGGCATTATTGATGATGGCACCACGGCGATTGAAGTCACGCTGGTGTTCTCCGCGCTCGCCATTCTCGCTGCCGTGGTGATGGGCTGGCTGCTGACCCGTTCGATTGTGCATCCCCTGAATGAAGCGGTGACCATCGCCAGCAAAGTGGCTGCCGGCGATCTTAGCTCGCGCATTGAAATACGCAGCAAAGATGAAACGGGCGCGCTGATGCAGGCTCTGCAGGCAATGAACGATAACCTGCTGACCATTGTTTCCGATGTACGCGCCGGCTCCGACACCATCGCCGTGGCGTCCAACCAGATCTCCAGCGGCAACATCGATCTCTCTTCGCGCACTGAACAGCAGGCCAGCTCGCTGGAAGAGACGGCGTCCGCGATGGAGCAGATGACCGCTACCGTGAAGCACAACGCCGACAATGCGCGCGAAGCCAACTCGCTGGTGGCGAAAACCTCCGGCGTCGCCAAAGAAGGCGGTGAAGTGATGGAGCAGGTGATTGTGAAGATGGAGGCGATTGCCCTCTCCTCGAAGAAGATTGTCGACATCATCAGCGTGATCGACTCTATCGCCTTCCAGACCAACATCCTGTCGCTTAACGCGGCGGTCGAAGCGGCGCGCGCCGGTGAACAGGGTCGCGGATTTGCCGTTGTCGCTACCGAAGTGCGTAACCTGGCGCAGCGTTCTGCCTCCGCGGCGAAAGAGATCAAAGTGCTGATTGAAGACTCGGTGGCGAAGGTGGATGAAGGCAGCCGTCTGGTGACGCACGCCGGTTCAACCATTGGTGAGGTGGTCAACAGCGTAAGCAGCGTAGCGGAGATCATGAGCGAAATCACCATCGCCAGCAGCGAACAGAGCAGCGGCATCAGTGAAATCAATCAGGCCATTACGCAGATGGAAGCGGTGACACAGCAGAACGCCGCGCTTGTACAGGAAGCGTCCGCTGCGTCTCAGGCGCTGCAGGAACAGGCCGACCGTCTGGCGCAGTCGATGAGCGTGTTTAAAACCGCTGCGGTTTAAAACAGACAGCCCCGTTCTGCATGCGTCAGACGGGGCCGTTCAGTGTCGCTGGCGTTGTCATGGCGGTGCGCATCGGGTCCGGCGCACCGCGTCCTGCTGTTAATTCATCAGCGAATAAGCGATGGACGAAATCGCCAGAATCCCCACCAGCACCACAAACAGGTTGCTGATTTTGCCGCTGTACTGGCGCATCGCCGGGACTTTATGAATAGCGTACATCGGCATCAGGAACAGAATCATCGCAATCACCGGCCCGCCCAGCGTCTCAATCATGCCGAGAATGCTCGGGTTCAGAGTGGCAACCAGCCAGGTAGTCAGCAGCATAAACAGCGTGGTCAGGCGATTCATTTTCTGCGGCGTGATGGTTTTGCCGCGGCTGCGCAGCGACTTCGCCACCATGCCGTTGAAGCCTTCACGCGCGCCCAGATAGTGGCCGAGGAACGATTTGGTGATGGCCACGATGGCGACAATCGGCCCCATCCAGGCAATCATCGGCACGTTAAAGTGGTTCGCCAGATAGGACAGAATGGTGATGTTCTGCGCCTTTGCTGCCTGTAAATCGGCGGGCGACAGGCTCAGCACGCAGCTGAACACAAAGAACATCACGGTCACCACCATCATCAGATGGGCGCTGGCGAGAATGCGTGAACACTTCTTCTCCGCGCCGGCGCCGTACTCGGCGCGTTTCGCCACGGCAAAAGACGAGATAATCGGCGAATGGTTAAAGGAGAACACCATCACCGGAATCGCCAGCCACAGCGTCATCCAGATACTGCTGTCGCTGCCGCTTTGCGCAAACGATAAGGTCTCCAGCGCCGCGCCGTGCCAGTGCGGCACCAGATACGCAGCCAGCAGCATCAGCACCGCCACAAACGGAAACACCAGCACGCTCATCGCTTTGACAATCATCTGCTCGCCGAAGCGCACCACCGTCATCATGCCAGCGATCAAAATCAGTGACAGCAGTGCACGCGGCGGCGATACCAGCCCGAGCTGGTGCACAATAAAGCTGTCCACGGTATTGGTGATCGCTACGCTGTACATCAGCAGGATCGGGTAGATGGCAAAGAAGTAGAGCAGCGTGATGATTTTACCGGCGCCGACACCGAAATGCTCTTCCACTACGTCCGTGATATCCGCACCGGGATTTTTGCCGGAGAGCACAAAGCGCGTCAGCGCACGGTGCGCAAAGAAGGTCATCGGGAAGGCGAGAATCGCCATGATGAGTAACGGAATCAGCCCACCCGCGCCGGCGTTAATCGGCAGAAACAGCACCCCTGCGCCAATCGCGGTGCCGTACAGGCCCAGCATCCACACCGTATCACTCTTGCGCCAGCCGGTTGCTGCCGCCTCCACCGTACCAAGGGTACCGGTTTGTGAGTTATCCATCTGTCTCTCCAAAATTGTCTCAAATGCAGCCGGAACGACGGCTAAAAATTCGCGGCGGCCTGCAGCGTGCGGTCGCTTCACAAAACGCGCCTATGCTACCCGTTTTTGCCCGGCGTGGATTGCCGCAACGCAAGACATGCATCACAAAGGCGGTAAAAATGCGCGAGATGGCGATAAAAGCAACAATAACGCACGAAACACGCACGCAATCGATTGCCTGGGCGCTATTTGACCTGAGAAGCGTCAGGAGTGCAAGACACAGCGCAAAGTGGACGTGAGCGGGAGAATGAAGTGCGGGGATGTTGCCAGCAGCAGAGCGCTAAGGAGGAAACTCCCCCGGCAGCTAGCCTCGGGCAATGCAGCACGTCGCCAGAGGATAACGCCGGGAGAATTGAAAATCAGAACGCCCGCATTCTGTAGAGGGCATAAAGGAAATAGTACGCTGTGAGAGTATTCAAATTCATAATCATGTACTTCAGTTTTTCATTTTTATTCAGCAGCGTAAAAATACCCTTAGAATATTTTCCGCGCTTGATTTGATTAATTTCCTGCGCAATATCGGCAGGTGAAAACGAGGCGTGATACATAGCGGTGACAATCTGCATATCCAGTGCCAGCACGCGTTTCGAGATTGCTTTTAAAAAATGGTCGAGATTACCCGACGCGTACTTTTCCACAATCGAATCGTACAAATCGGTAAGCGACTGTTTACGCACTTTCAGTTCGCTGTACTGCACTTTACGTTTCGACAGCGATCCCGCCACATCCTCATAATGATAAGCCGCGCCTGGGGTGATCAGAAAATTACTGACGCAGCTGAAAAACTTCAGGTTAAACAGCAGGTCTTCACTCATCGAGACGCCTTCCATGAAGCGCAGATGAAGATCGTCAATAATCTGGCGGCGATAACATTTATTATGCAGATAGCCAATGTTGTCGCTCATCTCCAGCTCGCCCAGCACGTAAGGAATATCCTGCTGACTGAAGAATCCCGCCTGCGAGACTTTGCCGATACGGTTGTCGTTGAGATTGCCAACCATTAAGTCCACCGCTTCGGCCGGCCAGGCATTGAGATTGAGTTTGAAACTCATCAGGAAGTTATCGTCAACCCAGTCATCCGCATCGAGAAACAGGACATATTCCCCGCTGGCCTGCTGCAGCCCGCTATTACGAGCCGCACTGACGCCCGCGTTAATTTGATTTAGCACCGTAACCTGCGGATAGTGAGCAAACTCCTGCAAAATCCGGGCACTGTTATCGCGACTGCCATCGTTAACAACAATTATTTCATAGCTACTGAAGGTTTGATTTAATACGCTTTGCAGCGTACGCCGGATAGTGTTTTGCGCGTTATAGACGGGAATGATAATACTAAATAGCGTTTTTTCATTCATGATAAACTCTCTTTACTGTCTGAGGTTTTGATAGTGCTAAAGAGCTGCCATAGTTTCCTGGGGTTGAAAAAGATCAGATGAATACGCATGACCGGCTGTGCCGGGAAAAAGTAATTCAGCAGGGAGAATGATAAAAACTCGGTTAATACCACGCTCATGGCGGCACCGGTTAAGCCGAAATGCGGCACCAGCAGTAGCGACGACAGCAGGCAAATCACTAATACCGCGAAGGTTTTCTTCACCAGATAGCGGTAGCCGTTATATTTAATGATGAAGCGATCCATGACGCTGCTCAGCACCGCGCACATCGCACCGAGGCTGAGTAATAACGTTGGCGCGACGGCATCAAGATATTGCTCACCGTAGAAGTCACGAATAAACCAGCCCGACAGCAGCCAGATCGCCACAATTACCGCAGCGGAAACGCCAATCACCAGCAGATGCAGTTTCTGCGCTTTGACGATCGCCTGCTGGTCATTCCGCTCGGCAAAAAATGCCGGATAAAACGACGCCAGCAGCGCGCTGGGTAAAAATACCCAGGCGGTCGACAACGTCAGCGCCACGGAAAAAATGCCCGCCTCTTTCACGCCGAGAAAATAAGAGACGCTGATTTGATTCACGCGGGTATAGAGCGCAACGGCAATCGCAGAGAAGATCAGCGACATGCCGGAAACCAGCATGTAGCGCGAATACTTTTTCACGTGGCGCAGCGCCGGAAGCGGTGCACGCCGCTCATACAGCAGAAACAGCGTTAACTTGATGGTGAAAGGAATAAAGGTGGCGAGCACAATCGGAATCGCCAGCCAGGCCGGTTCCAGCTGGTAATAGGAGATCAGAAAGCGCACCGTCAGGCTGATCGCCAGGCCAATGACGTTGGCAATCACATTGAGACGCGCGTTGAGCCTCGCTTCGTTGTAAATATTGACCAGGTCAATGGATGAGAACAGGCAGGCAATGGCTGCCGCGCAGATAAAGACCAGCGCGTCGGCGCTCCACTCCTCTTCCATAATCGCCATGCCGACAATCGACAGCACGCAATACAGCACCAGTACCAGCAGGAAGGTCGCCATCATCAGGCGCAGGCCGGAATGATGATTCTGCGCGATGCGTTTCAGCAAAATCACATCGCTGCCCATCAGTGCGATGGTCTGAATAAACTGAAATACCAGCATGGCGATGGAGATAATGCCGAAGGTGGTGGGCCCGACGTATTTCGCCACGTAGGAGGTGACAAAGATCAGGCCGAATACCGCAATCAGCTTTTCGGCAATCATCCACATGGAGTTTTTTAATTTGTCTTTCACAACGCCTCCGGTGCGATTATTTCTCTGCCAGCCGGCGCAGCCGTGAAACCAGGCGCGGGCTAATGAAAAACAGCGCAAAATACAGGCTCCACGGATTAAATAGCGGTCCGGCGGAGCACCAGCTGCGGAAACTGCGGCGATAGAGCGTGATGTATTCATCAATAAAGGCGCGGCTCAGGCTGTCGCTGTGCAGCCCTTTGTGGATGTAAGACGCCGTGACTTTTAAATAGAGGTGGTAATAGCAGCGATAATGCTGGCTCGATAAAAACGCCTTCATGCCGCTGAACGAGCGGGCAAAAGAGAAATGTTTTTCCCGCAGCGCCGAACGCGTGGCGGAGTGCGTAGATTTAACGTAGTGATAAACCACCCGCTGCGTCATCACTACCTGGCGATCCTGTTGCAGATGCAGGTAGTTCATGACAAACAGCAGGTCTTCGAAATTGGCGATCTCTTCGTTGAACCGCAGCCGGTGCTGACGAATGACGTCGCCGCGAAACACCTTGTCGCAGATACCGTGGCGCGGGTGGTAATAGAGCAGATCGTTAATCGCCGCCGACACCGACAGCGCGTGCGCCTGTTCACGGTTGGCGGGAAAATCCAGCGGGGCGCCGTCCGGGTTGAAGTGTTGTGACTCGCCCACCACCATCGCCGTTTCATCACTCATCAGCCGCACATACGTCGAGAAGGCCTGGGGCGGCAGGAAGTCATCGGCGTCTAAAAAACACAGCAGCCGGCCGCGCGAGGCGCGAATGCCCCGGTTGCGCGCCGCCGAGACGCCCGCGTTGGCCTGGCTGATAAGGTGGAACTGCGGATAACCGGCGTAACGCTGCAGGATCGCCAGCGAGTCATCGCTGGAGCCGTCATTAATAAAAATGGCCTCAAAGCGAACCTCATCCTGCTGCAGCAGGCTGTCGATGCATCTTTCCAGATAAGCTGCGGCGTTATACACCGGCACAATGACGCTAATCAGCACGTCGTTAACGGGAGTTTGCATATGACCTCAAAACATAATTTATTGGGGGTTGAACCCGCCGTGACAAAATAAAAATCGATACTGAACCGTTAATGCTTAACGTTTAACGGCCTATGCTTTCATCCGGCTTAACATTAATACACCGCTGTTTTCAGAGTTTCCTCAGCAAAATATGACCGCCGGAACACGTCTATTTTTTGCTGGCGGCAGATAAGAATTTCGCTATATATTCAGGTCAGGTTTATCTGGCGATTTAAAGGATAAAAACCGCAGGCTACCGCCCCTGGCTTACGGCGCCCAGCGTGCTGGAATTCTCTTTGGTGCATTTTCAGGCGTAAAGAGGGGGCGCTGCACTCCGCAGAGTACAGTGATTTATCAGCCAGTTAGCCCCAACGCTTCCTGCACAGCAACGTATTTATTGCGTTGCTGCCGGGTAAAACATTTATCAGATAGAGGTTTATTCGTTATCCTGAACGGCGCTACCTCTCCAGCTATTTTTTGCCGCATCAGGAGAACGGGAACTGCCGACCGCGGTTGAAAAGGTGCATCTTTCGACGGGCCTTCGCAACGAGCGTCACGACATTAACGATATTTGCTGTATGCCCTGCACTTTTATTACGCCGCGATGTGTGTTGCGCGGCGCGGGGTGCAAGTGGCGTTAATTCAGTCCGGCTATCGCAGACGGACTGCAAATGGCACAAGGCCCAAAATTGCGATCTGATTCAAAACTTTTACCGCATTCTTACCAGGCGCAGTTATAAGGTCAATGCCTTCCAGACCAAAACGGAATTTACTCACTCGCCCCGCCACAATATTTCGCGCTGACTGATTAGCATGGATAAAGCGCAACCGCGGCGATTGATAAGGGCGGCGCGCGCTGCTGACCAGGAATAAGAGCAGGGAAACCGGCGGATAAGTCCAGTAGCGTCCTAAGCGGTTGTTATCGCAATGGGTTACGCCCTCTCCGCTTCGCTTAAACAGTAATAACCTTTATTCATTCTGCTGACCTGCTATTTTTAGTAGTCGTCAAGCCCTGCCTCTATAAATTAGCGCCGTGCGAAAAAATACAGATCCTTACCGCATCACAAACTCAACTTAGCGCGATTTCATGCTGCTTATTTTAACAATCAGCGCTTCGCTGACGTGACTTAGGCCAAATATTTTTTTAAAGAAAGCCGGTAAATGCCGATAACGCTATCAGTGTATTTATCAGTGAGCCCGGAAATGATCAGCCTGCAAACCAATCTGTCTGCCCTCAACGCCAGCAAGCAATCTGCCAGAAGTGGCGCGGCGCTGGGCGATGCGATCCGCCATTTATCGTCGGGTATGCGCATCACCAGCGCGCGTGACGATGCGGCAGGTCAGGCGATTGGTAACCGTTTTAGCAGCCAGCAGAACGGCCTGGCGGTGGCGCAGCGTAATACCGGTGACGGCCTGTCACTGGTCGAAACCGCGGAAAGCGCGCTGGATGAGATTAATAACCGCCTGCAGCGGATTCGCCAGCTGGCGGTTCAGGGATTAAACAGCACCAATTCGCAGAGCGACTCAGACGCCATTCAGGCGGAGATTAACCTCAATCTGAAAGAGATTGACCGGCTCAACACCAGCAGCAGCTTTAACGGTATCAGGCTGCTGGATGGCAGCGCCGGTAAGCTGGGATTCCAGGTGGGCGCTAATGACAACGAGAAAATCAGTCTCGACCTGTCGGCGCCCGGCTTCAGCGTGGAGGCACTGGGACTTAAGGATTTGGTGATCAGCGGCATCAGCGGCAAAGTGACCAATGTCACCACCCTCACCGGCCTCGCCACCAATATGGCGTTCAGCAACCCGGCGATTACCGTGAACTATCTGCCCGCCAGCGGCTCACCGCAGCTGGTGCGCAGCAGTGGTGATAACCGCCAGTACGTGCAGAGCAGCGACGCCGCCGGCAAGCCGGTCTATTATCTGGCCGCCGTCAGTGCGCGCTGGGATACCGCCACGGCTGCCGGTAACGTCTCGATTAGCCGCAGCAATCCGGCGCCGCTGTACAGCAACGTCAGCAGCATTGCGTCGCGCACCATCCCGGCGGTTAATTTTCAGGACAGCAGTGGCAGCGCGCTGAGCACCACGCCCGCAGCCACGTTAACGCAGGATAATGGCCAGTATTATATTGAGCAGAACAACAGCTGGTATCCGGCCACGCTCAGCTTTGGCAGCAGCGGCGCGGTAACGGCACGCATGACCGGCGGTGCCGCCAAATCCGACAGCGATTTCGCGACCCTGCCGACCACGGTGACCGACACGCCGGCGATCGACACCAGCACCGCCAGCCTTAGCTTCAGCGATGCCAGCGGCAACGCGGTGAGCAATGGCCGTCTGCTGCGCAGCGGCGGGCAGTATGTAATGGAAGTGGATAACGGCGGCGGTAGCTACCAGTATTACAACGCCGCCGTCAGCGCGACCTCGGATGGCACCAGTAATGCCCTGAGCATCGTCGCGACCAGCGCCAGCAGCATTAACAGCTTCAGTGCGGTAAACAGCGTGACCGGCACCTCCTACATCACGCTCGATCCGGCCAATGTGGATGTGCGCTATACCGATGTCGACGGCAACAGCAGTAATGATGTGCTGAAACTCGACGCCGACGGCAATTACTACATGGATGTGCCGAACGGCAATCTGGATAAAACCGCCACCTTCGTCCGCAGTGACAGCAGCGGCAACCTGATGCTGAAAACCCTGCAGGGCGTGGGTGACGTGCAGATTTACTTCCAGGCGGCTTTGTCGTCAGTGACCGATGCCTCCACCAACTTTACGACGCTGCGCGTGGCCGAGACCGGTTCAGAGATCCGCCTGAAACATCCGGACGATCCGCTCGCCACGCTGGATCGCGCCATCGGGCAAATCGACAGTCAGCGCACCCGTCTGGGCGCCGTTGCTAACCGGCTGCTCTCGGCGCAAACGTTGCAGGGTAACGCCACCGCCGCGATTGCGGCATCGCGCTCCCGTATTGAGGATGCAGATTACGCCACGGAAGTTTCCAGCCTGTCGCGTCAGCAAATTCTGCAGCAGGCCAGCAGCGCCCTGCTGGCGCAGGCTAATCAGCTGCCGCAGCAGGTGCTGAAGTTACTGAACGCCTGATAAAGGGTGTCATCCGGCTTCAGGTGAGGCAGAAGCATTACGCTGCTCACGCACAAATTCGCTGAGCGCCCGCAGTGCCGGCGGCACCAGCCGGTGTCCTGGATAGTAGAGGCAGAGCGCACCGAGGGGCACCTGCCAGCCGGGCAGCAGGTGCACCAGTCGGCCCGCCTGCACATCCGCCGCGACCTGCTGTTCCGTCATGCAGGCAATGCCCAGACCCGCCAGCGCTGCCTGGTGGATGGCGCTCATGTCGCTGGCCGCCATACGCGGCTCGCCCTGCAGCCGATAACGCTGCTGCTGCTGGCTCAGCTCCCAGCGGTAAACGCTGCCGTCCGCCATACGCATACACAGGGTTTGATGCTGATCGAGCGCCTCTGGCGTCTGCGGTGTGCCCGCGTGTGCGAGGTAGGCTGGCGCGGCCACCACAATCATGCGCATTTCCGGCGTCAGCCTGACGGCAATCATATCGCCCGGCACATCTTCTGCCAGCCGAATGCCGGCATCGAAGCCGTCGGCCACGATATCCACCCGCTCTTTCTGGCTGTAAATATCGACGCGAATGCGTGGATAGTGCTGCAGGAACGGCAGCAATATCGATGCGTACCATAGCGCGCTGCTCTCGGGCGGCACGTTGAGACGCAGCATGCCGGCCGGATCGCCCGGATCGCTGCCGGCTTCCTCAGCCGCGCTGCGGATCATCGCCAGCGCTGGCACAATTTTCTCGCTGAAACGCCGTCCGGCATCGGTCAGCGCGACGCTGCGCGTGGTGCGGTTGAAGAGCCGCACGCCCAGCCGTTTCTCCAGCGCGGCAACCGCATTGGTCACCGCCGAAGGCGACATCTCCAGCTCGCTGGCCGCCGCTTTAAAGGTGCCGCGCCGCGCGACCGCCAGCACAATTTCCAGTTCAGTCAGACCTGTCCGGTTCATCAATTATTCCGTTTCGCGCAATACCCTTTGCAGGCGGAGGCGGATTATCGCCGCCGGTGGTGCGTGCTACTTTGCCGCCACGCAACATGCAAAGGAGCATAGCCATGCACATGATTGAACACATCTATATCAACGGCCAGTTTGTCACTCCTGACGGCGATGAATGGCTGGATATTATCAAACCTGCCGACGGCAGCGTAATCGGTAAAGCGCGTCTGGCCAATGCGCAGGATGCTGAACGCGCAATTGCGGCAGCCGCGGCGGCGTTTCCCGCCTTCGCCGCGACCACGGTGGCGCAGCGCATCACCCTGCTGGAACAGATGTACCATGCGGTTAACGGAGCCGAAAGCGAGCTGCGCGCGGCGATCCTTGAGGAGTACGGCGCGCCCACCGCACGCTCCGAGTGGATGAGCCGCTATCCGGCTGACGTGATTCTGCAGGTAATTGAAGAGCTGAAACGCTATCCGTTTGTACAACAGGCAGGCCGCGCGCAGGTGCAGATGCTGCCGCTCGGCGTTGCCGGCCTGATCACACCATGGAACAGCAACGCGGGCTTTATCTGCCACAAACTGGCGACCGCGATTGCCGCAGGCTGTACCGCCGTGATCAAACCCAGCGAGTTCAGCCTGTTGCAGACCCAGGTGATCACCAGGGCGCTGCACACCGCCGGTTTGCCTGCGGGAGTGTTTAATATCGTCACCGGACGCGGTGCCAGCGTCGGTGAAGCCCTGAGCCGCAGTCCGCAGGTGGCAAAAATCTCCTTCACCGGCTCGACCGCCACCGGCAAAGCGATTTTGCGCAGCGCCGCCGACACCTTTAAACGCGTCACGCTGGAGCTGGGTGGTAAATCACCGACGCTGATTTTGCCGGATGCCGATGCCGCCCAGGCAGCCGGGCTGGCGGTGCAGGCTGGCTTTATCAACAGCGGCCAGGCCTGTATTGCCGGCACGCGCATTCTGGTACCGGAGCAGCGCAAGGCCGAGTTCGAACAGGCGCTGACGGCGGCGGTCGCTGCGGAGATCTCCGGCGATCCGGCTGACGCGCGCACCACTATCGGGCCGATGGTTAACGAGAAACAGTGGCAGCGCGTGCAGCACTATATCGCGCTCGGCGAGCAACAGGGCGCGCGCCTGCTGACCGGCGGCAGCGGCCGCCCGGACGGACTGCACCACGGCTGGTATATCCGCCCGACGCTGTTCAGCGATGTCACCAATGAAATGCCGCTGGCGCGCGAAGAGATTTTTGGCCCGGTGCTGAGCATCCTGACCTACCGCGATGAAGCCGAAGCCATCGCCATGGCCAACGACAGCGATTACGGCCTGTCGGCACTGGTGATCGGGGCGGATGAACAGCATGCGTGCAACGTGGGAGAACAGCTGATCGCTGGCCGCGTGATGATCAACACGCTGGCTCACGAACCACGCGCGCCGTTCGGCGGTTTCCGCCACTCCGGCATCGGCCGGGAAATGGGTCAGGCGGGTATCAGCGCGTTTCTGGAACCGCGGGCGCTGATTGCTGAGTAGAGAGGGTTACAACATTTTAGTATGGTTATGTGTAAGCGTTCAAAGAATTGATTAGACTGATGCCGGAATCAGAAAAAAAACAAATCCAGTTACGTTATTTATTTTAATTATCAAATAGTTCTTTATTCACATCCAATCTCGATTGCAAAACGCTAAATTTATAAATTCGTAGGCTGTACTGTCTGTGCAGCCATACGAAACTGCAGCCTTATCAAAGTAAAGCTCACAATTCTTCCATCATTTTCCTGAGAAATGTTCAGGATATTTCACTACGACACGCCCACTAAAGGCAATCTTATCTGCCCACTGAATTTTTTCGATAATCCTATATACCAACCTTCTTGAGCACCATGGCTGCGGATATAATTAGCTCTTATTGGAACCTTAAGATATTTTAACTTCGAGAGAACATCTAAATGCTGTAGTGATGATGAAAAAATCTAGTTGTGGATATTGCTAAAAAGATCATTATGAAAAGTCTGACACTCGATAAGGATGTGCAGATATAATTTAAAAAATGTCAAAGCAATAGCCATGTTCAAGAGCTTGTTATTTACCAGTGCGCAGCTAATTTAACGATCACAAAAAAAATATGAAAAAGCCCCTGCTGACCGAATGAAAATTATAAAAATAAAAACCAACCGTATAAATATATCAGATTGCAGATTTTTATGCGCCCGAGAAATTACCGGACGCAACTATTTATCAAAATTAATTCACATTAGAGTTAACAACTTTTACAAATAGTAGCTAGGAAATCCTTCATTATATAACAACCCCCACCAATAAAAAGATTCTTTTATGTCACCATTATTTGCAGCATCGCGCGCTTTCTTAGCCCTTTTTACTGCGGAAGTTAATTTGGAAATAGCATCATCTTTTTGATGATTAGTCTGACAAGGATGTATGTAACCTGCTACTCCCATAGGATCTTGCATTGCGGCCAAATTATTATCGAGAAGCATGCAAAGCACGCGTTCCACATCAATATCAAAAACAATTAATGTCTCTTGGTCAGCATATTTAGCAACTCTCATTTCTAAATAAAAAGATTTAATTGGAACATTTTGGTAGTATTTCCATGCTTTTATAAATCGGATTAACTTTTTTACTTTCCCACCATGTTTATTATCCACATCTCTAACGTAGGCGTTATGAGCATCTGGGCTAATCCTCATCCAGTCATCATTTCCGTCCGCAATCTCATACACTTTAAATCCGTTATTATCATTTATATAATCTGCGACTACAACTTCAGTATCCTCCGAACGATATGTTCCAAACGGACAAACAACAGCAGGGCTACTTACCCGAACATCTGTATTAGGAAAGCGAATACTCAAAGCATTCTTGACTTTACTTAAGGAATTAGTCGAGTTAGCAGTTAACTGGCCAGTCGGAATACATGCCAGGTAATCAACATCACTGTAACCAGAAATATCAGTTCCATTACCGAACGAACCGATCCTTATAAATCTTTTCAATCCAAAGTTATTTTTCAAACAAGCCTCTATTGAAGCTCGATGAGACTTTGCAGCAATGCTCTCAGCTACAGTTGTTTTTATCTTATCATGAAAATCACAAAAACCTTGATCAATTGTACGTGGCATATAATACATCCTTATCAAATAAAACCACTAACGAGCTAACTCATCGCCTAAATATACACGTATAGTAACAACTTGGTTGTATAATAATGAATAAAGGTTAACCTAAAACCTTTTCATTGATTCAGATCAATAAAAATTCGTAAAGTTCTGATCATTTAAATTTTTCAAAATAGCAATCAAAATGTTGTTTAAATTGCTCCTCATTTTTCGAACGGAAACACTTATGAATCATATCTGGTACAGGTTGATTACTAACTCTATGGGAGTAAATTTCATCCTGAATAGAACGGATAATATATTCCACATCTCGTTCGTCTTCTTTTTTATCAGCAAGGTAAGAATCAATGTTTTTCTCAATGATTTCATTTACACGAATGCATCTTTCAATGGTTGACTTATTATCTTTTAGTTGCAAATAGAAATGCCTAAAAAAAGGAAGCAAAAATACAATGTAAAATAAAAACTCACTAATCTTCATATCACAGTAAAAACCATACCCTATCAACAGTAATGCAGATAATGATAGAATAGATAAGAGAATTCGATTCAGAATAATTCTTTGAGATAAATCCCAACCAATATTTTCATTCTGACATAGCAAAGCGGCTGCATTTTTATCAAACTCGTACTCCTCTTTAAAGTACCAATTTTCAAATATAGTTTTCGCCTTTTTTTTGCGAAAGTATCGTGAAGATTTATGTATATCTAGTGAACTAACTTTCTTGCCTACCTTAACATCATTCCATTTAATCGATAACACATAGCAATCAAACATCTCTTGAATTTTAGCAGCTTTCCTTTTTAGTTCAGTAACCATACCACCTGTGACAATAGTAAATAATAGCACAGCAATACCATAATACCCAAGATAAGGTATAAACTCCTTGTTATTTACAAATTCATATCGGGATGCAAATATTTTAGCCAATGAAATTAACACAGGGACAATCACACTAAAAACAAAAGTTATTTTGTTGATAAACTTAGCATTAGAATATAATCGCCTCATGGCCATTAATTTATACAATGACTCATTTTCATTCTGCTTAAGATAAACTGAATTTATTTCCATGTTCTATTCCAGTTACAACCCTACAAAAGATAAAGTTTCCAAAAGATTTTTATAATACAATATCATCAACTAATTTATCAATACTCTAACATGCCTTCCTAAACCTACAAGCAATTCCAGTACTCAGCATCATATTTATACAAATTGCAGATATCTTTAACATCGCTACATATATGTCTTAACACAGCCTCTGCCACATCTTTTAGACACTGCGACCGCGATAATCGTGTTTGTACTGTACGACGTAGATTTTGCGGCGTCCAATAAGTTATATCAGGCATTGATCACTTTCACGAAAAATCCATGATTTTTTAGTTAGGTATTTCTGCTAAATTGGGTCATTAGTGAACTGTGAAGGGTACAGATATTTGTCAGAGAAAAGTAGTAGTAGCTTTAGAAAATCGATTGCCTGAACAGATAACTTAAATTAGCGTTTAATACATATCTGGATCTCTTGCAGATGATTGAATCCTTTTTCAAGATCGATGCCCCCGTCGCATAATACAGGTACTACTTGGCCTTAATGTAAAGGCCAAGAAGCATTACGCGATCCCCTTCGGATGCTTGCGAAGCTGAGACAAGGTGATGAATATGGCGTTTGCTACAGTGGCAACATCGAACAAGAGGCGAATGGCATCGCCACTGGAGATGTAGCCCTGAGCCTTGTCCACTGCATGAGTGATCTAAGGCGCTACGTTCACCAGCTGTGCGACTACGATACCGTTAGTAATGGTTGCGTCAGCGAATTCTGCAGCAGGCCAGGAGCGCCTTACTGGCGCAGGCTAATCAGCTTCCTCAGCAGGTGATGAAGTTACTGAACGCCTGATAAAGGGCGTTATCCAGCTTCAGGTGAGGCAGAAGTATCACGCTGCTCACGCAAAAATTCGGTGAGCCCCCGCAGTGCCGACGTTACCAGCCGGGCAGTAATTGCAGCGACACATATGGATCGAAAGCTTAGACGATATACTTTGTAACCTTCAAAGCCCTCATGTTTGATTATCAAACTCCCTCTCAAGGTTATCCGTGTCATGCCAACCATTTATGGTAGAGGAGAAGCCTGATGAATATTAGCGCACACATCCTTAGAAAAAAACATAACACCATGAATTATATGAACAACACAGGAGTTTTCTAGTCGAATTCATTGAATTTATCAATACCGCAACCATCCAAAATTGCACGAAAAATCGCGCAAAAAAAATAAATTACTTAACACACGCACATTATGTATTTTGTTTGAAAAAACGGGGGATGTGAAATGACAGATTCAACTGGTAAAAAACCCAAAAAAGATGACACGCCGACTGGTAGAGCCAAGGGAGGTAAGGCTTTAGCAGCCAAGCGTACTCCAGAAGAAAGAAAAGCCGCGTCAGTCAAGGCTGCAGCGGCTAGAAAAGAGTTGGCATCTCTTCCTGAAGTCGCTTATGGTTCTCCCGAAGAACCGCTCAGAATAGCTGATATTTCCCTGGAATGTTATGTACTAAACGATGAAGCTAAAACTCGTGTATTAGCGGCAGGGGGGGTCGGCAGTAGCCTCGGTTTTCATCCTGCAAGCGCTTCAGCACGATTAGTAAACCTTTTAACTAGTGATCGTGTTTTACCTTTTATTAATGATGAATTAGTTCATCAACTCCAAAATCCAATAAAATTTAAATATCCATCCAGTAATGTAGTTGGAATGGCTTATCCTGCAACGATTCTTGCAGACATATGTGATGCAATTTTAGGTGCAAGGAAAGAAGGCACATTGTTAAAGCAGCAATCGCATATTGCAGACAAAGCTGAAATCCTTATAAGGGGATTCGCACGAGTAGGCATCGTTGCATTAATAGACGAGATAACTGGATTTCAAAGAGATAGAAAACGTGATGCTTTGGCTGCAATTCTTGAGAAATTCGTTTCAAAAGAAATGCGTCCTTGGTTGAAGACCTTTCAGTTAGATTTTTTTGAAGAGCTTTGTCGCGTCTGGGGATATGCTATGCCTGAAAAACCTGGTGCATACCCTCCTGTTTTTGCTCATGTGATTAGAGATATCGTATATGACAGATTAGCTCCGGGCGTGCGTAGTCAGCTGCAAGAATTAAAAAAGAAACGAGGTGGTAAAATGCATCAATGGCTCAGTGCTAATGCGGGATACAACGATTTAACTCGTCATTTAGGAGAACTAACAATGCTGTTAAGAATGACTCCAGATGGTGGTAAAGAACAGTTTATGTCTACTCTTGACCGCTTAAAGCCAAAGATAACGATTGAGCAATTAATCGATGCTTCGGATGCTAAATCTCTTAGAAACTCTAAAAAATAAACTTGAAAAATGTAGCTTACAATCATGTAGGCTATTTTTACTGACACCAACACCTTGATTACAAGCCTAACCAGATAAATCACAATAAATAACTTACTATGCAGCGAGCCAATCGTGAGAAATTATTTATCAAGGCATTAAACGCCAGGATTTCTTCAAAATTTTTAAGGTAATTTTGTAATTCATCTCAGAGTACAGGTTGCCAGCTAAATGCTATAGGAATATTCATGGTACAAATTTGTCACACAGGCTGAATCGGGACAGTAACAATATTAGATAAGGGATTGATTTAACTGGTGCCGGAAACAGGAGTCGAACCTGCGACCTTCGCATTACGAATGCGCTGCTCTACCAACTGAGCTATACCGGCATTGAGGCGGGAACTACGGGGAGTAAACATAGAAAAATCGGGGGGATGAGTCAAGATGGTGCCGGTTAAGTGCTGCGTTTTTCAGCATCACCCGGGCTGGCCTTACGATTTTGACGCGAAAAAGCCGCGGCGAACAGCGCCCTCTCGCGCCAGGCACAAAAAAAGGCGAGGCTGCAGCCTCGCCAAAAGGTGCTGGCCTCAATCGTAATAAGGAAGCTTACGATCGACACCGTTGATATTGACCAGCACAAAGCCCGTCGGCGTGGTTTTATTGGTCGGCGTACCTGCTGCCGTCGCGACGGTAAGCACGCCTTTCTCGTTAGCCCCAATACCCGCGACGCCATTGTGCAGGCCAAAGCGCGCCGCCGGTTTGAGGGTGCCCATTTTGGTGGTATCCGTCACCACCGAGAAGTCAGGCTGGAACAGCGAACAGGAGCCGGCTTCAAAACGCGTCGGACCGGTGGTCTTCAGGTTAATCAGCGTGTCGCCGCTGTTGGCGCGCAGCTTCACCCATACCACGGCATAGGTGGTGCCGACGCGGCTGTAGCGAATATCCAGCACCGCCGGCTGCCCCATATGGCAGGCGTCCGCCCATACCGTTTCCAGCCGCTGCAGGTTAATCCACGTTTTCCCGGTGCCCGCCAGATTGACCGGCGAAGCGGCCGTTCCGGTTGGCTGGGTGGCGTCGGCTTTACCAATCAGCTCCATCACCCACTGCTGATTCGCCGTCGGGAAGAACAGCTGGCCGAGGCGATACCAGTTATCGGTGTCGGTATTGTTGGTGACTTTGTGGCCGCTGTAATAGCCCGCGCGGAATGAGCCGGTGATCAGCGTGCCGTGATGCTCTTCGCGGCGATAGCCGTAGTCAAAAGTCGACAGCCAGCGCGTGCCGGCCATATCGTTCGTGATCTTTGCTCCGGACTGCAGGCCAATCTGGCGCATGATGACGCGCGCATTATTGAGATTGAACGGCGTGCCGCAATCCTCAATGTTCAGCGTATCAATGCTCCAGGCACCGTCCGACAGATCGCCCGGATTACGCGTGTGCTCAATCCACACGTTACGCATGATGCCCTGCGTCACGCGCGGCATGTACAGCGTGGCGTCGCCATAGCCGGTCTGGAAGTTACAGTTGCAGATCTCGATAGCCGTTGAGTGGTCCCACTTGCCGTTTGGCGAGTTCGACCAGCCAATGTCAAACACCCGGCCATAGGTCCACAGCGTGTAGATCTGGTCAAATTTACTGTCGAGCGTATCCAGCGCTTTAATCACCGTGCCGCCGCTGTTTTGCGCGCGGAAACAGTAAATATTTAACGTGGTGCCTTCGATGCAGGTGTTTTCGAAGAACGGCTGCACGTTGGTACACATCTCGGCGGTAATGGTACCTTTGTTGGTGGTGACGTCGGCCGATGCCTGACCGTGCCAGGTGATGCCTTTGATCGCGGTCCGCCGTGCCTTCACTTTGAACACCGTGTTGGCACTTTTGTCGGAGATGATGGTGGTGCGCGGCAGCGAACCCAGCTCCACGTCATCCCCCTGCAGACCAAAAAAGGCGATCTCGGTAGCGCTGATGTCGATCGGGTTAATCAGGAATTTACCGCCCGGGAAACGCACCGGCAGGTCACGGATATTCCCGCTGTAGCCCTGCGTCCACGCCAGCATGCGGTTAAAGGCGTCGGTATCGTTAGCGTAACCGTCCCCTTTCGCGCCGAAGTGGTAGACGTTGACGTCGGCCGGATCGTTGATCACGCGTTTCCAGTAAAAGCCATTGCCGACCGCCAGCGTACCGCCGTCATCGGCGGCCGTGGTGGTGCCGATAAAGCCGGTGAAATCACCGCCGCCACGGAAGGTGGAATCCGGGTTATAGCGGCGCAGGAACGCCAGATCGCCGTTTTTGGCCGGCACAGTGGTACGCAGTTCAGCAAAAGAGTTAACTTCGATCATCTTAGCCTCCTCGGCATTTCAGGTTTGCAATACAAAGCGAGAGAACAGCGTCAGTGCGCCGCCAGGCGGCAGTGCTGGTCCCAGAGATCGTTGTGGTTGTTGATGGCGCGCACGGTGCGAATGTCCATGCGTTCGGCGTCATTGCCGTGGGTGTAAATCGGGGAAAATAACGAACAGGCGGAGTCGATAACGACGGGCGCCTCAGGGTTGGTGGTATTTCGACTGCTGCAGCTTGTCACGAGCAGCAGCGTCATCAAGATTACCGTTGCGGGTTTCCACACGTCTGGCCTCCTCACGCAGCTGTTGCTGCTGCTGATTAACTTCAACCGCCTGCGCGGCGGTCTTTTCGGCCTGCGCAACATCAGCTTTCGCCTGCTGCTGCACCTTGCCGATTTTTTTGCCGCCGGCGTAGCTGGCAATCAGCGCGGCAATCACGCCGCCAATCGCCGCCAGCCAGTGCCAGCTGCCGGCAAGCTGAGAAAGAAGAAAGCTCATGGTTTGTCCTCCAGCGTTTTTCTCTGCTCCACCAGGTTCTTCTGACGCACGAACTGCGCCAGTACGCCCATCGCCACCATGAAGGCACCGATCAGGCCGAGATAGTTGTGCGGCAGGATCTCTTTGATATCCGCCGGCAGTGCGTTCCATGCATCCAGCGCTGACGAGGGAAACGACTGCACCCAGGCGCTGAGCATTGAACCCAGCGACGCCAGCCACACCGACCAGGTTTTAAACAGCAGGCGCGCGTGTTTAACAAACTCCAGCGTGGTGAAGCGCTGCAGCAACAGCAGCAGGATGATGGCCGCCAGCACGGCGATAATGAACAACAGCCAGCGCATGTTCATAACAGCCCCCTGTAGATGTCGTAGGTGCCCGTGCGCATCACTTCGGCATGACGCCGGGCGCGCCCCGCAGTTTGCCGCGCCCACAGGCTGTCGAGCATGGCGTTCGCCGCCGCGTCGAAATCGCGTTGCGTCACCGCGGTGAGCATGCCGCGAAACAGCGCCAGACCGTCGACGCCCATCTGGTAGGCCATGCTGATCAGCACATCGCTGCGCGCTTCATTGCATTGACTCAGTGCCTGCTGCACCAGTGCGCGCTGCTGCATCTCCTGCACCTTGCCTTCAACGATGCACTGCTTCCACACGTCGCCAACGCGGCGCGGTACGCGGAAGATATAGTGGCTGAGCGACGCGCCTTTCGGCCCGATGCGAATACCGCCCGCAACGGTGGGAAACCCCTGCGTGTCGAGGTAAGGCGCTTCGCGGTATCCCTCTTCGAAATTCAAAATGGCAATGATTTGGCTCATAACGGTTCCTCTTTGACGGGCGCAACGGCATGAAAAGCTGCGCAAATAACCACAATACATAAACCTCGCTGATCGGTTGCGCCGGGCGACAGGCAGCCGTTAAGCGCAACGCTCAAGCGCAACTAAACAGTGAGGGAAGGTGAAACGTTCCGTTCAGAACTGGGAAAACAGCAGAGAATTAACGCACGGCGTACAAATGAACGTGGGGCAAACAGCAGTTATCAAAGCTGGGGTTGTCATTGCAGGGCCGCGTGGGCGCCAGTACTGCGCGGTCTACCCGGGAGCGGATTTCCCGCTGGCAGATGCGCTCGGCGGTGCGCAGGGTGATCTCATCACACTCCAGGCCCAGGGCACTGTCGATGCTGCGCTTCAGGCGGCTGAGCGGCTGACGCCGCCGGTGGCGACGGGTGCGCGCGTTTCCGCTAAAGACTGATTTGCCATATTGAATAATCGCCATAACTCCTCCTGTGAATGAGTCTTTGGCGATGGGGTGGTGAGCACGGCGATTCGGCACAGACCGGGACGTCCGTGGCCCCTCTGCAATCACCCGCAACTGGCTTGCCCGGCCGTAAAAAACGGCCAGGCATAAGCAGAGGAGAGTAAAAGCAGAGGACAACTGACGACGCTGCTAAGTGCGTATCCACCCCATCCCAAAATTCACTGACTTTGGGTGGGTTGTCTCGCGCTTGTGCAGCGCCTCAATTGTTTAAGAGCGGGCTCATCCGGGAGCAGAGATGTCGTCCATCTATGGTCAAATTATTAACAGGTTCTAATGCATTGGCAAACACTGACAGTTAATTTTTTATTTACCGGCAGTTAAATTTTTGATTTCAGCCGGATTATTTTTTTGCCGGTTAACGCACTGCTGCTCAGCCCAGAATCTGATAGTCACGCGCCTGGCTCATGATGACGCGAGCAATCACCTGCAGCGACGCCGCTTCGTCCAGCGTCAGATACCAGGTCTCGTAGCGTTTGTTGTCGGAGATCACCGCCACCTTCTTGTGCTGTAACTGCAGCCGCTTGAGGTAGAGCTGGTTGTCGAGATTAAACAGGTAGATGCCGTCGCCGTCGAAGCGGTGCACGCTGATATCGACAAACAGCTGATCGCGCGGTGCAAAAGTACCGGCCATGGAGTCACTGTTCAGGGCAATCAGCCGGATATTTTCGGCCGGGCGGCCGTTAAACAGCACGCGCGCCTCATCCAGACCGTATTCAATCGCCTGAATGGTCTCGACCAGTTCGTCGCGCGCGACAATACCCTGTGCGCTGCGTTGCCCGATATCCAGGCTTTCGACGCGGAACATGTGCTGCGGATCGATCAGGCGCTGACGGGCAAGCGCCACATCCGGTTTTTCCATGCCGAACTGTAGCCACTCCACGCGCACGCCTAACAGCTGGCTGAGCGCCAGCAGATTACTGTCATCCGGAATGGATTGCGCGTTAAACCATTTCCAGACCCCTGGAGTTGAGATCCTGCATCCCCGTTGTTGCAGTGCCTGAGCGACCTGTTTGTTCCGTCCATGTCCGACAATTCCCGCGCTCTCGCATGCGGCAATCAGCCTGGCAGTAAAAGCTTGTCTCGTAATCTCTTTTTTAACCATCAGTTAATAGTCTGCCATCAGTAAAAGACTGAATGTTATTTTCATTTTTGCTACCAGTTCATTTTATATTACCGCTAGTTTACTACCCAACCGCTTTTATCAATAAAGCTGGACGATCATTATCCTCTTCGCCCTGGTGGAAACCAGTAATGAATCTCTGACAGCTTGTTCTGACAGGGGTTTTCAGGATTGTTCTGTAACGCTGAGACCAGCACCCACAGCAAAAAATGGGCGAAAAGCCGCAGGCGCGCCACAGATGACAGGAATAAAACGAAAAGCTCTGGAAATAACTGGATCGAAAGCGATCAAAAAGGGCACCGCGTCAGGTGCCCATTGTGATGCCGGAGAGAAAACTAACGGCGCAGGGTATCGTCGCCCCAGCCAATCCATTTGTAGGTGGTGAGCGCTTCGAGGCCCATCGGACCGCGCGCATGCAGTTTCTGCGTACTGACCGCTACTTCAGCGCCGAGACCGAACTGGCCGCCGTCGGTAAAGCGGGTGCTGGCGTTGACGTACACTGCCGATGAGTCGACCTGATTCACGAAGCGATTGGCGTTGCCAATACTGCGCGTCAGAATGCCATCGGAGTGCTGGGTGCCGTGCATGCGGATGTGCGCGACCGCTTCATTGAGGTCCGCCACCAGCTTGACGTTCAGATCGTTCGACAGCCACTCATCGTCGTATTGGTGCATCTGCACCGCCACCACGCTGGCCGGGCCCTGCTGCAGCAGCGCCAGCGCGTTTTCGTCGGCGTGCAGCGCAATGTTCTCCTGCGCCATACGCTGCAGAAACGCCGGAATGAAACGCTCAGCCTGATCGCGATGAATCAGCAGCGTTTCCAGCGAGTTACAGGCGCTGGGACGCTGCTTCTTGGCGTTAACAATCACCTCCAGCGCGGCGTCCGTCTCCATGGTTTCGTCGAGATAGAGATGGCACACGCCGATACCGCCGGTGATCACCGGAATGGTGGAATTTTCGCGACACAGCTTGTGCAGCCCGGCACCGCCGCGCGGGATCAGCATGTCAACGTAGCGATCCAGCTTCAGCAGCTGATTCACCAGTTCGCGATCCGGGTTCTCAATCGCCTGCACCGCTGCTGCCGGTAAACCATGCTCGATGAGCGCGTTCTGGATCACCCGCACCGTGGCGGCGTTGGTGCGCCAGGTCTCTTTGCCGCCGCGCAGAATCGCCGCGTTGCCGGTTTTCAGACACAGTGACGCCACATCGACCGTGACGTTCGGGCGCGCTTCGTAGATCACCCCGATCACGCCGAGCGGCACGCGACGTCGTTCAATGCGCAGGCCGCTGTCGAGCCGCCCGCCGTCGATCAGCTGGCCAACCGGATCGGCCAGACGGCACACCTGGCGCACGTCATCCGCGATGCCTTTCAGGCGCTGCGGGTTGAGCGTCAGACGATCGAGCAGCGCCGCACTCATGCCGTTAGTGCGCGCATCGGCCAGATCCTGCTGGTTAGCCGCCAGAATGTCGGCGCTTTCCGCTTCCAGCCGATCGGCGATGGTCAGCAGTACCTGATTTTTTTGTTCGGTGGAGAGCTCCGCCAGTTTGTACGACGCTTCACGCGCCGCTTTACCCATCTGTTCTAACATCATCCGCTCCTTAACTGACGATCATATCGTCGCGGTGCACCGCAACCGGGCCATATTCGTAACCGAGGATCTCACCAATCTCCTGACTGTGATGACCGGCGATCATGCGCATCGCATCGCTGTTGTAGCGCGTGACGCCGTGGGCGATATCGCGCCCCTGCAGGTTACGGATGCGGATCACTTCGCCGCGCGAGAAATTGCCCTGCACGTCACGGACGCCTTTCGGCAGCAGCGAACTGCCGCGCTCCAGCACCGCCGCCAGCGCGCCGTCGTCAATGGTGATCTCGCCCGCCGGTGGCGCGCCGAAGATCCAGCGCTTGCGATTTTCCAGCGGTGACTGCTGCGCGTGGAAGCGCGTCCCCACCGGTTTGCCGTGCAGCACATCCCCGATCACATCCGCGCGGCTGCCGGCCGCAATGATGACATCAATGCCGGCGCGGCAGGCAACATCCGCCGCCTGCAGTTTGGTGGCCATGCCGCCGGTGCCGAGACCGGAGACGCTGCCGCCAGCCAGCGTGCGCAGCGCATCATCAATCTGATGCACATCGCTGATCAGTTCTGCCTCGGGATTGGTGCGCGGATCGGCGGTAAACAGACCTGGCTGATCGGTCAGCAGCAGCAGTTTATCGGCACCGCCGAGCATCGCCGCCAGCGCGGACAGGTTGTCATTATCGCCCACCTTGATTTCCGCGGTTGCCACCGCGTCGTTCTCGTTAATGACCGGCACGATATGGTTGTCGAGCAGCGCGCGCAGCATATCGCGCGCGTAGAGGAAGCGTTCACGATCTTCCATGTCGGCGCGCGTCAGCAGCATCTGCCCGATATGGATACCGTAGATGGAGAACAGCTGCTCCCACAGCTGGATTAAACGACTCTGCCCCACCGCAGCCAGCAGCTGCTTTGAGGCGATGGTCGGTGGCAGTTCCGGGTAACCAAGGTGTTCGCGACCGGCGGCAATCGCGCCTGAGGTGACGATGATAATGCGATGACCGGCGGCGTGCAGTTGTGCACACTGCCGAACCAGCTCCACCATATGCGCCCGGTTCAGCCGGCGCGATCCGCCGGTGAGGACGCTGGTACCCAATTTGACCACCAGGGTCTGACTGCCACTCATGTTTTTCCTGCCATGTAAGAAAAAAATCTGCGAAGGGACGTTTTAACAGGAGTCAGCAAGGAAGCCAACAGCGGCAAGGGGAAAAGCACAAAAAACGCCTGACAAGCGGGTAGACCAAAAGTTCGCGATTAACAAGAAATCAGAAAAAATGTCATAAAACTTTCATTGCCAGTCGGTAAAACGTCCCGTGTTTTACAAACCTTTTCACGGGTACAACAAATTTTACTCATTGGGATTGATAGCAAAATGAAGAAAAGCACACTGGCACTCATCGTTTCCGCGCTGGCTCTGGCCTCAACCGCACAAGCCGCTGAAGTTTATAACAAAGACGGTAACAAACTGGATCTGTACGGTCGTGTGAAAGGCATGCACTACTTCAGCGACAACGCAGCCGCTGACGGCGACAAAACTTACATCCGTCTGGGCTTCAAAGGGCAGACGCAGATTAACGACCTGATGACCGGCTACGGTCAGTGGGAATATCAGTTCCAGGGTAACCGCGCAGAAACCAACACCGACGCTAATATCGGTAACAAAACCCGTCTGGGCTTTGCCGGTCTGAAGTTTGGTAACTACGGCTCTGTTGATTACGGTCGTAACTACGGCGTGGTTTACGATGTGCTGGCATGGACCGACGTGCTGCCAGAATTCGGTGGCGACAGCGCCTACACCGACACCTACATGCTGGGCCGTACTTCTGGCGTCGCCACTTACCGCAACAGCAATTTCTTCGGTCTGGTGGATGGCCTGCGTTTCGCGGTGCAGTATCAGGGCAAGAACGATTCCACCAGCGCCAACGGCCGTTCAGAGATTCCTAAGCAGAACGGCGACGGTTACGGTGCGTCACTGGGTTACACCCTCGGCGATAGCGGTGTCAGCCTGATGAGTGCGATCTCCTCTGCTGACCGGACCAACTCGCAGGACGTGGCGACCCGTCTGGGCCGTGGTGACAAAGCGGAAGCCTGGGGCGCGGGCATCAAATATGACGCGAACAGCATCTACCTGGCATCGACCTACTCTGAAACCCGTAACATGACGCCAATCACGGGCGGCGTGGCGAATAAAACGCAGAACTTTGAAGTGGTTGCGCAGTATCAGTTCGACTTCGGTCTGCGTCCATCGCTGGGCTACGTGCAGAGCAAAGGCAAAGACATTGAAGGCATTGGCGATGCGGACATCGTGAAATATGTCGACGTGGCGATGACGTACTACTTCAACAAAAACATGTCGGCCATGGTTGACTACAAAATCAACCAGCTGGATGACAACAACCCGCTGGGCATCAACAGCGATGACGTGGTGGCGGTCGGTCTGACCTACCAGTTCTAAGCTTCAGCATTACCCTGTCTGTGTCTGTAAAAAAAGAGCCGGCTCATCACCGGCTCTTTCTTATTCAGGTCTGACTCAGGTTCAGGCACTGAGTTTAACCGGCTCTTCTTTGAACCCCGCCGCGGGCCTGAGATCAAGCTTAAACTCATGCAGCGTGGCTTTCAGGCGCTCGTGGAAATTACGCAGCGTGCTCTCCACTTTCTCATTGTTCTCTTTGCCCTTGATGGCGGCCACGCTCCAGTCGCCGTCTTTATCAAACAGGCCGAAGTGGTATTCGTAGGTGAAGTGATCTTCATAGGCGTTCAGCGTCATCCACCAGCCCCAGAACTCGCGGCTTTCCGGCGCCGGTTTGACGTTGACGCACGCCGCCAGGCAATCAAAGAAGAAACGCGTCTCTTCACACTGTCCTTCACGGATGTACGGCCCCAATTCGGTGAAGCGCTTAAGCAGGCGACTACGGGGGTGACCACTCGGTAACGTCATGCTAACTCTCTCCCTCAAATAAACCGTATAAAACGCAGCGCGGCGGCAAAACGCCACCGCACGTATTTTCCCGAAGATAAGTTGTAGCAGAGTCTGCGTATTTCGCCAGTTAGCGCTGCAACTGTTTTGCCAGCCAGTCGCAAATTTGATTAAGCGCTTTGTCAAAGCTGGCAAACACTGGCGTGGCGGGAATCGCCAGCGCCTTGCCCTGCGCCGAGGAGTTGACGATCAGCTGCGCCTCCTCTTCCGGGCTGAACAGATCGTTGGGCCAGTAAGCGGCCAGCATCGGCACCGGCGTCCGGCGGCCCAGCAGGCCCTGCACTTTGAGCGAATAGCGATTGAGCTCGATGCGCAGATTGCTGTCGGAGGTCGACGACATGCCCAGCCGGCTGGCCAGCATGTCCATATACATATCCGGCAGCTGCTGCTGGCGCTGCGCATCGACAAACACGTGATGCACCATCGGCCCGAGCGACGCCACCGCGCGCAGACGCGGCACCTCAAGGTAAGCCAGCCGCGTCGCCACGTTGGCGCCAAAGCGGTAACCGAACAGCGCCACGCGCGTGTGGTCAATCCACGGCACGTTGCTCAGTTCGCGCAGCACCTGCTGATGCAGCTGGCTGGTGTCCTGATTGAGCGTCCATTTGCTGCTGAAACCCACCGACGGCATATCCAGCGTCAGCATGGCGATGCCGCGCGGTGCCAGATAATCGTGAAACAGCCGGTAATGGTCGCTCTGCAGCGAGTCGAGACCGCCGCACAGCAGCACGGTGGGATACGGCGCGCTGGCCTGCGCCGGCATATGCAGGAAGCCGGTGACCGGACTGCCGCCGCTGATGGGAAAGGTCAGGGATTTCAGCTCGCCGGGCAGGCGCTGGGTGGCTTCTTCATAAGCGCGATTCGCCAGCACCTGCGCCTGATCCGCCAGCTCATCACCTTTAATGTAGGGATACGCGGCCAGGCTGTACAGACTGGCGGCATGCAGCCACTGCTGGCCGGCCTCATCGTGATCGGCGTTCTGCATCGCGCGCTGCTGCCACAGCGCCGCCTGCTTCGACCACTCATAGTTCCAGTTGCCGCCGCGATAGCCAATCACCGTGTCCAGCAGCGTTTCGTCGGTGTGTTCAAACTCACTGACGGCAATGCGCGCCAGCACTTCGCTGATCTCCTGCGGCGCCAGGCCGCGCCACGTCCACAGCAGCTTATTCAGCATGCGATACCAGCCGCGCTGGGTATCGCCTTCCAGGGCATTGTGCACCTGCGCCGTCGGGTGGTGCTGGCGATGCACCAGCGAGGAGGTTTCCGGGTGTTTGAAGCGGGGTTTGAACAGTTCTTCGCTGAGATTTTTCTCGGCCATCTTAAGCTTCTCCTGCGGCAGTCGCATAGATGGCTAAGAGTGTACTGCACCCGCCGCACGGGCGCGAGGCGCAGAAAGCACAACGCCCGGCATAACCGGGCGTTGTTTGCGTTGCATCAATCAGCTTTTTACAATCGGCGGAATGTACACCACGCCCATGTCCCACGGCTGCTCGATCCAGGTGTTCTGCGGAATATCGACAATGTAGTCGTCCACCAGTGCGCGGCCAGCCGGCTTAGCGAAGATGGTGCAGAAACGCGCTTTTGGATACATATCACGAATCGCCTGCGCGGTACCGCCGGTATCCACCAGATCGTCGATGACCACAAAACCTTCACCGTCGCCTTCTGCGCGCTTCAGCACTTTCATTTCACGCTGGTGATCGTGATCGTAGCTGGAGATGCACACGGTATCGACGTAGCGAATCCCCAGTTCACGCGCCAGAAGCGATGCCGGAACCAGACCACCGCGGCTGACCGCGATGATGCCTTTCCACTGTTCCACAGGAAGCAGGCGCTGGGCCAGTTTACGGGCATGAATCTGCAGCATGTCCCAGGTAACGACGTATTTTTCGCTCATAAAAGGAATCCCGGCCAATGAGATTGGCTTAAAAATATGCAAGGGGGAAAAGGTTGCGCGAGATTATAAGGATCTGACGCGTTAAAAACCAGCACCCGTCACATCGGTTGCAGGTTTTTAGCGCGCCCGATGGCGCACCCGGCAGGAAACAGTGATATTCTCTGGCCCATCACGTCAGATGTGCTGACGGCGATCTTTCACTGGAAACCCGCGTGCGAGCGGTATGTCCGCCGCGCTGACACAGGAGACGCGTTGTGTCTGAATTGTCTCAACTTTCCCCGCAGCCGCTGTGGGATATCTTCGCAAAAATCTGCTCGATTCCGCACCCTTCTTACCATGAAGAAGCGCTGGCCGAATACGTTGTTGGCTGGGCTAAAGAGCAAGGTTTCTGGGTTGAACGCGATCAGGTCGGCAATATCCTGATTCGTAAACCTGCTACCGCAGGCATGGAAAACCGTACTCCGGTGGCGCTGCAGGCGCACCTTGATATGGTGCCGCAGAAGAACAATGACACGGTACACGACTTCACCAAAGACCCGATTCAGCCGTACGTTGATGGCGAGTGGGTGAAAGCGCGCGGCACCACGCTGGGTGCGGATAACGGTATCGGTATGGCCTCTGCGCTGGCGGTGCTGGCGGACAACAGTCTGACCCACGGTCCGCTGGAAGTGCTGCTGACCATGACCGAAGAGTCGGGCATGGACGGTGCCTTTGGTCTGCAACCAAACTGGCTGCAGGCGGACATCCTGATCAACACCGACTCGGAAGAGGAAGGTGAGATCTACATGGGCTGCGCCGGGGGTATCGACTTTATCACTACCCTGCCGCTGAGCCGCGAGGCCGTGCCTGCCGGTTACGAAACCCTGAAACTGACGCTGAAAGGTTTGAAAGGCGGCCACTCCGGCGCGGACATTCATCTTGGTCTCGGCAACGCCAACAAGCTGCTGGCGCGCTTCCTTGCCGTCCACGCTGCTGAGCTGGATATCCGTCTGATTGAGTTCACCGGCGGTACGCTGCGCAATGCGATTCCACGCGAAGCGTTCGCTACGCTGGCCATCGACAGCCATAAAGTGGATGCGCTGAAGTCTGCTGCCGCCCATTTCCAGGCCACGCTGCAGAATGAGCTGGGCAGTAAAGAGAAGAACGTCGCCGTGCTGAGCGAGCCACTGGCGCATCAGGGCCAGGCGCTGACCGCAGACAGCCGCGATCGCTTCATCAACCTGCTGAACAGCACGCCAAACGGTGTGATTCGCAACTCGGACGTGGCGAAAGGCGTGGTGGAAACCTCGCTTAACGTCGGCGTGGTCACGATGGAGCAGGACAGCGCCGAGATCATCTGCCTGATTCGCTCGCTGATCGACACCGGTAAAGATTGGGTGGTCGAAACCCTGACTTCGCTGGGTGCGCTGGCCGGGGCGAAAACCGCGCCGAAAGGCGGTTACCCGGGCTGGCAGCCGGATGCCGACTCGCCCATCATGGCGCTGACGCGTAAGACCTATGAAGCGCTGTTTGGCAAGACGCCAAACATTCAGGTGATTCACGCCGGCCTGGAGTGCGGTCTGTTCAAAAAACCGTATCCGGACATGGACATGGTGTCGATTGGGCCAACCATCACCGGTCCACACTCGCCGGACGAGCAGGTGCACATCGACAGCGTCGGTCTGTACTGGAAACTGCTGACCGCGCTGCTGAACGTGGTGCCGGAAAAAGCGTAACGCCGTTGCGATAAAAAAAATCCTGCCCCCGGGCAGGATTTTTTATTTACGGTAACGGTGCCGCGTCAGGCGACCGCGCTGTAGCGCTCTTCCAGCGGCAACATCTCCAGCAACGGCAGCGTCTCACTGCGTGCCAGCTGAACGCCGCTCTCGACGCGCAGATCGAGGTTGTCCAGGCTGAGCGTGGCGGGAGAGGCAGACTGCGGCGACTCACTGAACAGCTGCGGTGCAGCATCGCTTAGCAGCGACGTCAGCGTCAGCGAGCTTTCATCCAGCGCCAGCATCGTGAAATCCTCTTCAACCGGCTCTTCAACGATCAGTTTAAACACCTCCGTTTTAAAGAAGCGTCCCTGAACCTGCAGATTATGCTCGCCCGGATCGAGATACCACTTAGGCTCCAGCGTCCATTCACCTTTGCTGTTGACCTTAGCGGAGCCAATTTTGACACCGTCATCAAGCAGATAAACGAACTCACCCGGTAAGCCGGTACCTTTAAATGACGGTCTGTCATCGTCCGTGGTGTCGCCTGGCTGCAACAGCGCCGGCTCGTTAACGTCATCAAATACCTGGGTAATTTTCAACTCAATCACATTGATCGGCATAGTGTTACTCGCAATGCCGGCCATTTTCGCGACCAGTTCATGTTTACCCACGGCCAGATCGCTATGCGGCTGGAAACGCCACATGCCATCCGCACCCACGCCAGCGCTACCAATCAACACGTCATTATCGTAAATTTCTACCATCTGGCCCGGGCGGCCTTGTCCGATAATAGTCGGGCGACGATCGTAAAACTTATCGTTTTCAGCCATGTAATCGTAGTTACGGACATGATCCTCAAGCCATAAGATGTCCGGCGCATCTTCCATCGCGGCAACAATATCAACATAGAAAGGCTTGCTGTAGAACCCCTGACTGATAGCGATCAGTTTGTGCGAACCCAGCCGCATATCACGCCCAGGTTCAATAAACCATGTGCCGTTTTCACCGACGATGGCTGTGCCCAATAGCGTACCACCTGAGACCAGTTCAACCAGACTACCTGGCTGCCCAATACCGCTGATATTCGGACGCGTATCATCGGTCACACCGTTGTCGCCAATTGTTCCAGAAAGACCCGCATCATCGTACAGGCTCCAGATACGGGTTTCCGCCACGATATCAATTTTCCACGGCGCGCTCTTCTTACCGTTGCTATCGACCACCAGACTGTAGCTGCCCGGATCCAGATCGCTGTAGGGTTCCATCTTCCAGTGACCGTTGGCATCTACGATAGCATTCGCCACCTGAATACCGTTGGCCAGCAGCGTGACGGTTTCGCCCGGAATGCCTTTACCGCTCAGGGTTGGCCGTGCGTCATCCGTTTTACGCCCCTGCGCAACATTACCTGAATCGTAGCCCGCATCGTCATACACCGCGTGGATCTCCGGTGCCTGACCCTGCATGGGCACAATGTTAATCGGATAGATGTCGCTTACCGAGTCGCCATTGCTGACCCAGAGTTTATTCATACCATAACGTAATTCGATATCCGGCTTGATGCTCCAGTTACCTTGCGCATCCGAACGCGCGCTGCCGAGGATACCGCCGGAATCCAGCAGCCAGATGGTGGTGTGCGGCAGCGCGGTGCCGCTGACAATCGGACGGCGATCGTCGCTGTCTTTACCTGGCTCAACCACCCCCACTTCATTCACATTGTCATGAATAGCCACGATCACCGGCTCAGACCCTTCACGGATCACCACGTTGAGTTCAACCGGTTCACTGACCACGCCATTGATGTAAACCGCGAGGTGGTGTTTACCCAATGCCAAATCGTTAGACGGCTGCAGCGTCCAGTTGCCCTGCTTATCCACCACGGTATAAGTAATGCCGCGGCCATTATCCATCAGCCACACCACCGCACCCGGCGTGCCCACGCCTTTCAGCAGCGGACGACGGTCGTCGGTATCATCTCCAGGCTTCAGCAGGCCGGTTTCATCCACGCGGTCAAAGATTTCCAGAATTTCTGGTTTGATGGTTTTCACCGGCACCACCTCGACCTTAAAGCCGCTGCTGGTCATGCCCTGGCTCTGCACCGTCAGGTTATGTTCACCTAACGCAAAATCGCGCGACGGCTGCAGGCTCCAGTTGCCTTTGGCATCAACGCGGGTCTGGCCGATTACCGTGCCGTTATCCAGCAGCGTTACGGTGGCCCCCGGCGTGCCGCTGCCTTTGATCAGCGGGCGGCGATCGTCGGTCTTGTCACCGTGCAGCACATTACCGGTTTCACCCACGTTATCGTACAGTGAGAGGATTTTCGGCGACTCTACGTTGACTGAAGAGATGTTGATCGCATAAGGCTCGCTGTACTGGCCCTGACTGTATAGTCTGAAGTTATGCACACCCTGCGGTAAGTCATAACCGAATGTCAGATCAAAAGTGCCATCGCGTCCGGTTTGAAAATGGAAAATCAGTTTATTGTTGTCGTACAGATAAACCACTGCCCCCGGATTTACCTTACCGGTAAGGCGTGGACGCACATCGTCAGTGAACCCGCCGCGTGAAACGACGCCGGTCTCGCCAACATCATCATAGATTGACGTAATGGTCGGGCGGGTTGAGTAATAATTTGCCATGTTGCACCTTGAGTGAGGAGTGTAAAAGCGTGCATTGTTGGCGATTCATTAGTGGAACGATGTACGAAACGTCCCGAAGAGAGCGGAAGCGGGCGCGGCGTTACAGTCCCAGCACTAGCTGGCGCTCCAGCTGTGGATTTACCAGCGTGACGTGCAGCCCCACCAGCCGCACACCGCGTCCGGCGCGGCGCTCGTCCCAGGCCTGACGCGCTACGGCGATCATGTCGTCTTTATTCAGCACCGGCCAGACATGCTCCTGGGTGGTGAGCTGGAAATCGTTGAACTTCAGCTTTACGCCCTGGCG
Source organism: Pantoea sp. B_9 (assembly GCF_008632015.1). Classification (NCBI taxonomy): domain Bacteria; kingdom Pseudomonadati; phylum Pseudomonadota; class Gammaproteobacteria; order Enterobacterales; family Erwiniaceae; genus Pantoea; species Pantoea sp. B_9. The sequence continues at coordinate 1,374,862 of NZ_VWVL01000001.1, forward strand.
TGCAATCTGCTTATCCGGGCGGATCGCGCTGAGACGGCGATCGAGCTCGGCATAGAGAAAATCAATAATCTCCAGGCACTGCTCCCAGTGATGGATGTCCTCGCCCAGCGTACGCTCGACGCCCAGCGATTTGCGTTCGCGCTCCACCACCACGTCGCGATCGTCGATGCCGTTGCTGCGCTCCCACAGCACGCGGCCAAATTTTCCAAAGCGCTTCAGCAGCTGCGCCAGATCGGCCTGTTGTACGTCAGCGCAGGTGCGCAGCCCCATCTCTTCGAGCTTTTTGGTGGCCACTTTGCCAACGCCGGGAATCTTGCTCAGCGGCAGCGTCAGCAGAAAGTCCGGCATCGCCTGCGGCGTAATCACATACTGGCCGTCAGGCTTGTTCATGTCTGAGGCGATTTTGGCGAGGAACTTGATCGGCGCAATGCCGGCGGACGCGGTCAGGCCGGTTTCGCGCAGGATATCGGCGCGAATCGCCTGCGCCATCAGCGTGGCCGATCCCTGGCAGTGTTCACTGTCGGTGACGTCCAGGTAGGCTTCATCCAGCGACAATGGCTCAATCAGTGGCGTATAGCGGGTAAAGATGGCGCGAATCTGCTGCGAGGCTTCTTTATAGGCATCAAAGCGGCCGGGCAGCAGTTTCAGATGGGGACAGAGGCGCAGCGCCGTGGCGGTTGGCATCGCGCTGCGCACGCCGTATTTCCGCGCCGGATAGTTGGCGGTGCTGATTACCCCACGCTGCACGCGGCTGCCGCCGATGGCAATCGGGATATCACGTAATGAAGGATCGTCGCGCATTTCCACTGCCGCGAAAAAGCAGTCCATATCGACATGAATGATTTTGCGCATACGCCCCTCCGGATACTGGATAAGTATACAGCAGAGAAAAACAACGGCAATATTTGTGGCGCGTGCGATTAAAGTTTACAAATTTGTGGTCGTATTCCCTTTAGGATTGCACCATTTTCTCGGACTCCGGCTTGATTAAACGCCAGACAATGATAATGTTGCGCTGCGGTAGCGGATATTTCCGATAATGCAATACAGTGACGCACTGCGTCAGCGTTCCTCTTCACTTCAAGGTACACACAGAATGGGCAGAATCGCATTATTGTTTGCGATGATTCTTATGCCGCTCCTGAGCTGGGCAATGACGCCTGAGCCAATGCAGCCGCTGGCTCCGGTGAGCAAAGAGTTAAAGAAACAATTACTGGGTACACCGGTATTTATTCAGATCTTCAAGGAAGAGCGTACGCTGGAACTGTACGGCAAAATCGGTAATGAATATCGTCTGCTGGACAGCTATCGCATCTGTAACTTCTCCGGCGGCCTCGGGCCGAAACGTCGTCAGGGCGATTTTAAAAGTCCGGAAGGCTTTTATAACGTGAAGATGAATCAGCTTAAGCCGGACAGCCGTTTTTATCGCGCCATCAATACCGGATTCCCGAATCAGTACGATCGCGCCAAAGGCTATAACGGTAACTACCTGATGATTCACGGCGATTGCGTGTCCGTGGGCTGCTATGCCATGACCAACGCGTCGATGGATGAGATCTTCACCTATGTGAACGCCGCGCTGCGCAACGGTCAGCAGGATGTGCAGGTCAACATCTTCCCGTTCCGCATGACCGACAGCAACATGCAGCGTCATCGTTACTCGACTTACATCAGCTTCTGGCGTGAACTGCAGCCGGGCTATGCTTACTTCGCCAAATACCACGTGCCGCCAACGGTCAACGTGACGGCAACCGGTCAGTATGCGGTGAACAACACGCCGGTCATGACCACGCCGGAAGCGGCGTCGAAATCATTCCTGGCGCTCACCCAGGTAAAATAATGCCCACTCACCTGGCACGATGCGGTGCCAGGTTTCATTACCGGTCAGCGGCTGTGTCGCAATCACCGTCACCACGTCTTTCGGCGTGGTCTGCTGCAGAAAATCAATCTCCACATCCTGATCGAGCAGCTTCGCTTTGCCAAACGGCGCGCTGCGCGTAATCCAGTACAGATTGGTTGAGCAGAAGGCCATCAGATAGCGTCCGTCAGACAGCAGCATATTGAACACGCCCTTCTGACGCAGCTCCGTCGCCAGTTCCGCCACATAGCGAAACACCGCCGGCCAGTTGCCCGGCGTGCGCGGATAGCGCTCAGCCAGCTTATGCAGAATCCAGCAAAACGCCTTTTCGCTGTCGGTTTCGCCTACCGGACGGAAATGTCCGGTCTCCAGCTGGCGATAGCCCTTTAGCTGGCCGTTATGCGCGTAAGTCCAGTTGCGCCCCCACAGTTCGCGGGTAAACGGATGGGTATTTTCCAGTGACACCTGGCCGCGATTGGCCTGACGAATATGCGCCACCACCGAGTGCGACTTAATCGGATACTCCTGCACCAGGCGGGCAATCGGCGAGTTGTAGCTCGGCAGCGGATCTTTAAAGGTGCGGCAGCCTTTATCTTCGTAAAAGGTGATGCCCCAGCCATCTTTGTGCGGCCCGGTTCCACCGCCACGCTGCACCAGACCGGTAAAACTGAAACAGATATCCGTGGGGACATTGGCGCTCATCCCGAGCAATTCGCACATAGCAACCGCCTTATCAGAACCTCCCGCGGGCGCGGGAGGAGCACGTCATCACTTAACCATCTCTTTTTCGATTAACAGCATCAGGATATGGATCACTTTGATGTGAATCTCCTGAATGCGATCGGCATATCCAAAGTGCGGCACGCGAATTTCGATATCGGCCGTACCGGCCATTTTGCCACCGTCTTTGCCGGTCAGGGTAATCACTTTCATGCCTTTGGCGCGCGCGGCTTCTACGGCTTTGATGATGTTGGCCGAGTTACCCGAAGTGGACAGCCCCAGCAGCACATCGCCCTCGCGCCCGACCGCCTCGATGTAGCGGGAGAACACATAGTCGTAGCCAAAATCGTTGCTGACGCAGGAGAGATGGCTGACATCCGAAATGGCGATGGCCGGATAGCTAGGACGATTTTCGCGGTAGCGCCCGGTCAGCTCCTCAGCGAAGTGCATGGCATCGCAGTGCGAGCCGCCGTTGCCGCAGGAGAGCACTTTGCCACCGGCTTTGAAGCTGTCGGCCAGCAGCACGGCTGCGCGCTGAATGGCGTGAATGTTGGCTTCATCACTCAGGAACTTATTGAGCGTATCGGCGGCTTCATTGAGTTCTGAGCGAATAATGTCCTGATACATAGGGATGTCCTTTAGAGGAAAATTGACCCAGCAAGTTTAACGGAATGGGCCAGAGCCGCAAAGCGCCCGCAGCAGGGAAAAGCGCGACGCCGCGCTGACGTTTAATTGCCGGCGCGATTTTGTGAGTTCGGTTGTAATTGCGATGTAAACAGATTGATAAATTTCGTGCGCTGCTCTAAACCTTATCACTAACAGGTCAGACCTCTTACAACTTACGGAGCGGTTCATTATGTTGCTTGCCTCGATCATCGCGACGCTGGTGTTAATTAGCGCCCTCTTCTACCATCAGGTTTCACTGCGGCTCAGCAGTGCGATTGTGCTGCTGTGGACCGCGGCACTGGCCGCCACCGGCCTGTGGACGCCGTGGCTGCTGCTGCCGCTGGCCATTATTCTGCTGCCTTTCAACCTGCCGGCGATGCGCCGCAGCATGTTCTCTAAGCCGGCTCTGCACAGCTTCCAGAAGGTGATGCCGCCGATGTCGCGCACCGAAAAAGAGGCGATCGACGCCGGTACCACCTGGTGGGAAGGCGATCTGTTTCGCGGCAAACCGGACTGGCAGAAACTGCACAACTACCCGCAGCCGCGCCTGACCGAAGAGGAACAGGCGTTTCTGGATGGCCCGGTGGAAGAAGCCTGCCGCATGGCTAACGACTTCGAAATCACCCATGAAATGGCCGATCTGCCGCCGGAGCTGTGGGCTTACCTCAAGCAGCACCGCTTCTTTGCCATGATCATCAAAAAAGAGTACGGCGGTCTGGAGTTTTCCGCTTACGCGCAGGCGCGTGTGCTGCAAAAACTGGCAGGCGTGTCCGGGATTCTGGCGATCACCGTCGGCGTGCCGAACTCGCTGGGTCCGGGTGAACTGCTGCAGCATTACGGTACCGATGAGCAGAAAGACCATTACCTGCCACGCCTCGCGCGCGGTGATGAAATCCCCTGCTTTGCGCTGACCAGCCCGGAAGCGGGCTCCGACGCCGGCGCCATTCCGGATACCGGCGTGGTGTGCATGGGCGACTGGCAGGGCCAGCAGGTGCTGGGCATGCGTCTGACCTGGAACAAGCGCTACATTACCCTGGCGCCGATTGCCACCGTGCTCGGCCTCGCCTTTAAGCTTTCCGACCCCGATCATCTGCTGGGCGAAACCGAAGAGCTGGGCATTACCTGTGCACTGATCCCGACCCATACGCCAGGCGTTGAGATTGGCAGACGTCACTTCCCGCTGAACGTGCCGTTCCAGAACGGGCCGACGCGCGGCAAAGATATCTTTGTGCCGATCGATTACATCATCGGCGGTCCGGCGATGGCCGGTCAGGGCTGGCGTATGCTGGTTGAGTGTCTGTCGGTGGGACGCGGCATTACCCTGCCGTCTAACGCCACCGGCAGCCTGAAAAGCCTGGCGCTGGCGACCGGTGCCTACGCGCACATTCGCCGCCAGTTCAAAGTCTCTATCGGTAAAATGGAAGGGATTGAGGAGCCGCTGGCGCGCATCGCCGGTAACGCTTACGTGATGGACGCGGCGGCGACGCTGATCACCAGCGGCATTATGCTGGGCGAAAAACCGGCGGTGCTGTCAGCGATTGTTAAATACCACTGCACCCATCGCGGCCAGCGCGCCATCATTGATGCAATGGATATCGCCGGCGGTAAAGGCATCATGCTTGGTGAGAACAATTTCCTGGCGCGTGCCTATCAGGGCGCCCCGATCGCCATCACCGTTGAGGGCGCGAACATCCTGACGCGCAGCATGATTATCTTTGGCCAGGGCGCAATCCGCTGCCACCCGTGGGTGCTGGAAGAGATGAACGCCGCCGCGAACAACGATCTCGTCACCTTTGACCACGCGCTGTTCAGCCATATCGGCCACGTCGGCAGCAATAAAGTGCGCAGCCTGTGGCTTGGCCTGACCGGCGGCCGCACCAGCGCTACGCCAACCCGTGACGCAACCCGCCGCTACTATCAGCAGCTGAACCGCCTGAGCGCCAACCTTGCGCTGCTGTCAGATGTGTCGATGGCGGTGCTGGGCGGTAGCCTGAAACGTCGCGAACGTATTTCGGCACGCCTCGGCGATGTGCTGAGTCAGATGTATCTGGCATCCGCCACGCTGAAACGCTATGACGATGAAGGCCGCAACGAGGCGGATCTGCCGCTGGTGCACTGGGGCGTGCAGGATGCGCTGCATCAGGCAGAAGTGGCGATGGACGATCTGCTGCGCAACTTCCCGAATCGCCTGGTTGCGGGCGCGCTGCGGCTGGTGATTTTCGCCGGCGGCAAACACTGCCCGGCACCGTCCGATAAACTGGATCATAAGCTGGCCAAAATGCTGCAGCTGCCGTCCGCAACCCGCACCCGTCTGGGCCGCGGCCAGTATCTGACGCCGAGTGAGCACAACCCGGCCGGTCAGCTGGAACAGGCGCTGCAGGATGTGATGGCGGCGGAAGTGATTCACGATCGTCTGTGTCAGCAGCAGAAAAAACACTTCTCCTTCACCCGGCTGGATGCGCTGGCCCAGCGCGCGCTGAAAGAAGGCTGGATTGACGAGAGTGAAGCGAAGGTGCTGACGCGGGCCGAAGCCAGCCGGCTGAAGGCCATCAACGTGGATGATTTTGCGCCCGAGGCGCTGGCGGTGGCCAAACCGGACAGCAAACCCAAACCGAGCGACCGCCCCAGCGAAGCGGCGTAACCGTAAAAAGCCTCCAGCCGGAGGCTTTTTTTATGGCCTGCGGCAGCGGATAAGCGCACTCAGCGTGTGTGCCAGCTACGTTTAGACGTCTAAGCGTCTCGATTGCCAAGTGTTAACATCCTGTTTATAGTGGCTGCAGCACAAGGTTACTCCGCAACGACATTCGCGCTTAAGGCACCCGATAATGACGCAGCCCAACCTGATCCCCGAGAGCAAACTACCGGCGCTCGGCACCACCATTTTTACCCAAATGAGCGCCCTCGCCGCCCAGCACAACGCCATCAACCTGTCACAGGGCTTTCCCGATTTTGACGGCCCGCGCTATTTGCAGCAGCGCCTGGCACATCACGTCAGCGAAGGCGCTAACCAGTACGCGCCGATGATTGGCACCCTGCCGCTGCGCGAGGCAATCGCCGATAAAACCGCAGACATGTACGGTCATCGGCCGGATATCAACAGCGACATCACCGTGACGGCGGGCGCAACCGAAGCGCTGTATGCCGCGATCACCGCGCTGGTGCGGCCGGGCGACGAGGTGATCTGCTTCGATCCCAGCTACGACAGCTATGCGCCGGCGGTTCAGCTGGCTGGCGGCGTGCTGAAACGCATCGCGCTGCAGCCGCCCGCTTTTCAGGTCGACTGGCAGGCCTTCAGCAGCCTGCTCAGCGCGCGCACCCGGCTGGTGATCGTCAACACGCCGCATAATCCGTCCGCCACCGTGTGGCACGCCAGCGACTACGCCGCGCTGTGGCAGGCGATCGCCGGACAGGAAATTTATGTGCTCAGCGATGAAGTCTATGAGCACATCTGTTTTGATGAGCAGGGCCATGCCAGCGTGCTGGCACATGCCGACCTGCGTCAGCGCGCCATCGCAGTCTCATCCTTCGGCAAAACCTTTCATATGACCGGCTGGAAAGTGGGTTACTGCATCGCTCCGGCGGCGATCAGCGCCGAAATTCGCAAAGTGCATCAGTATCTCACCTTTTCAGTGAATACCCCGGCGCAGCTGGCGATTGCCGATATGCTGCGCCAGCAGCCGGACCATATTGATGCGCTGCCGGCATTCTATCGCGCCCGGCGTGACCGTCTGACGCAGGCGCTGGCCGCCAGCCGGTTTAAGGTGCTGCCCTGTGCCGGCACCTATTTCCTGCTGGTGGATTACAGCGCCATTTCCGATTTGGATGATGTCAGTTTCTGCCAGTGGTTAACCCGCGAAGTGGGCGTGGCGGCGATTCCGCTGTCGGTGTTCTGCTCGGCCCCTTTCCCGCACAAGCTCATTCGCCTGTGCTTTGCTAAACAGGAAGCGACGCTCGACGCCGCTGCGGAGCGTTTATGTCAGCTTTAAAACTTACCGTATTGCAGGAAACCCTGAGCTGGATGGATGGCGCAGCCAACCTGCGTCATTTCGATGAGGTGCTGCAGGGCTTGACGGGCCGCGATGTCATCCTGCTGCCGGAGATGTTTACCACCGGCTTCGCCATGGAGGCGGCGGCCAGTTCGCTGCCGCAGGATCAGGTAGTGGCGTGGCTGCACGGTCATGCCAAAGCCCTGAATGCCCTGGTCGGCGGCAGCGCGGCGATTCAGAGCGACCAGGGCGCGGTAAACCGTTTCCTGCTGGTGGAGCCCGACGGCACGCTGCACCAGTACGACAAACGCCACCTGTTCCGCATGGCCAGTGAGCACCAGCACTATGTACCCGGTGAAACGCGCGAGGTGTTCCACTGGCGCGGCTGGCGTATTCTGCCGCAGATTTGCTACGACCTGCGCTTCCCGGTGTTTTCGCGCAACCAGAATGATTACGATCTGGCGCTGTACGTCGCCAACTGGCCGGCACCGCGCGCGCTACACTGGCAGGCGCTGCTGCTGGCGCGCGCCATTGAGAATCAGGCCTATGTAGCCGGGTGTAACCGCGTCGGCAGTGACGGCAATCAGCATCAATACAGCGGCGACAGCCGGATTATCTCGCCGCAGGGTGAGATCCTCGCGGCCGCTGAACCCTTCGCCCGCGCGCGCCTCGACGCCGAGCTGTCACTGCAGGCGCTGCAGGACTATCGCGAGCGCTTCCCGGCCTGGCGCGACGCCGATGAATATACGCTGAACCAATAAAAAACCCCGGCCAGGCCGGGGTTCGCGTTATTCACGTCAGTTGCTTAAAGATCGAACCGGTCGAGGTTCATCACTTTGGTCCAGGCGGCCACGAAGTCGTTAACGAACTTCTGCTTCGCATCGCTGCTGGCGTAAACTTCCGCCAGCGCGCGCAGGATGGCGTTAGAACCAAACACCAGATCGGCGCGAGTGGCGCTGTACTTAACTTCTCCGCTCTGACGATCGCGGCCTTCGAACAGCTCAGCGCTCTCATCGGTGGCGCGCCATGCGGTGCGCATATCCAGCAGATTGATGAAGAAGTCGTTGCTCAGCACGCCCACGCGATCGGTAAACACGCCGTGCGCGCTGCCGTCGAAGTTGGTGCCCAGCACGCGCAGACCACCCAGCAGTACCGTCAGCTCTGGCGCGCTCAGCGTCAGCTGTTGCGCTTTGTCCAGCAGCAGGGTTTCGGTAGAAGAACCGCCCTGCACGCGGCGATAGTTACGGAAACCATCGGCCAGCGGCTGCAGTACGTTGAATGACTCGACATCCGTCTGGTCCTGACGCGCATCCACGCGGCCCGGCGTGAACGGCACCTGCACCGCGACACCTGCCGCTGCTGCCGCCTGCTCAATCCCGACGCTGCCCGCCAGCACAATCACATCCGCCAGCGACGCTTTACCTGACTCCTGCTGAATCTTCTGCAGCACCGGCAGCACATCGCGGGTGACACTGGCGTTGACCGCCCAGCCGTTCTGCGGTGCCAGCGCCAGACGGGCACCGTTCGCGCCGCCGCGTTTATCACCGCCACGGAAGGTGGAAGCGGACGCCCAGGCCGCAGAGACCAGCTGGCTGACGCTCAGACCCGAAGCGGCAATTTTCGCTTTCAGATCGGTGATGTCATCCGGCGTCGGCTGATGCGTGGCCTGCGGTAACGGATCCTGCCACAGCAGATCTTCCTTCGGCACTTCCGGACCGAGGTAACGCGCTTTTGGTCCCATATCGCGGTGCGTCAGTTTGAACCAGGCACGGGCGAAGGCTTCGTTGAACGCCTGCGGATCGTTGAGGAAACGACGCGAAATCTTCTCGAACTCCGGATCGAAACGCAGCGTCAGGTCGGTGACCAGCATGGTCGGCTTGCGTTTTTTCTCTGGATCGAACGGATCCGGGATAATCGCTTCGGCATCAACCGCTTCGAACTGAATCGCGCCCGCCGGGCTGTGCGTTTGTACCCACTCATATTTGAACAGGTTCTCGAAGAAGTAGTTGCTCCACTGCGTTGGGGTTTGCGTCCATACCACTTCCAGACCGGAAGTGATGGCATCGGCACCGGCACCGCTGCCGTAACTGCTGTGCCAGCCCAGACCCTGCGCTTCCAGCGGCGAGGCTTCCGGATCGACGCCCACGTGGCTGGCCGCAGCGGCACCGTGCGTTTTACCCAGCGTGTGACCGCCGGCAATCAGCGCGACGATCTCTTCATCGTTCATGCCCATGTTGCCGAAGGTGGCGCGAATCGCCGGGGCCGCCGAGCGCGGATCGCCGCTGGCTTCCGGACCTTCCGAGTTCACGTAGATCAGGCCCATTTCCGTCGCACCGAGCGGCGCGTTTGCCAGGCTCTCCGGATGGCGGTGCGCCAGCCATTCGGTCTCATGTCCCCAGTCCACGTCCATGTCCGGTTCCCAGACATCTTCACGACCGGCACCAAAGCCAAAGGTACGGAAGCCGGCGTTTTCCAGCGACACGTTACCGGCAAGAATGTAGAGATCGGCCCAGGAAATTTTCTGACCATACTTCTGTTTCACCGGCCACAGCAGACGACGTGCTTTGTCGAGGCTGACGTTATCCGGCCAGGAGTTGAGCGGCGCAAAGCGCTGCTGGCCACGCCCGGAACCGCCACGACCGTCGATGGTGCGGTAGGTGCCGGCGCTGTGCCATGCCATACGGATAAACAAGCCGATGTAGCTGCCCCAGTCGGCAGGCCACCAGGATTGCGAGTCGGTCAGCAGCGCACGAATGTCGGCTTTCAGCGCGGCGTAATCCAGCTTGCTGAACTCTTCACGGTAGTTGAAATTGTCACTGAGGGGGTTAGAACGGCTGGAATGCTGGTTTAACAGATCGACGCGCAGCATGTTTGGCCACCAGTCGCGGTTGGTGGTCCCGCTTCCGGCGCCACGCGCTAAAACGCTTTTCTCTTCCGATGCTCCATGATGAAAGGGGCATTTTCCTGAGGCGGCTGCATTATCATTATTTTCGGGCGTGCTCATTTCTCGGCTCCATTGGCTTCACGTTGTCCGGTTAAGATAACCGCACCGTGTTGCAGAATATATTTGGATGGACCGAAGGTTTTGATAGTTACTGGCTTTCAAGCGCGAGGTTTGTGATAGAGAGCACGAATTTCAGCGGGCCTGAGAGGGTATGAAGCCGGTACTGCAAGTCGCACAAGATTCGTAGCGGCGCGATTTATCGCGCAATAAATTGCGCTGCTACCAAAAAGCAACCGCTGTCAAGCGGATTTACAATTTAACAGACAAGCATTGCGCCATTTATGGCGACCTGGATTAACTCCCGCGATAGGTCGACCACGACCACGGGGAAATGAGGAACGGCAGGTGATAATGGCTGCCGGCGGAGCCAATCACAAAATCAATCTGCGCGCTGACGTACAGCGCATCACGCCCGTCGGCGGCGAAATAGTCACCGATCTCCGCGGTTAAGCGATAGTGGCCCGGCGCCAGCGGTTCAAGCGTGAGATCTTTGATGCGCCCGTCGCTGTCGGTTTCGCCCTCGGCCACTGGCAGCCATCCCTCAGGGCTGTTCTGCTCCAGCGATATCGCGACGCCAATCGCCGGTTTGCCCAGCGCGGTGTCGAGAATATGGGTGGTGATGGTGCTCATGTAATGCTCTCCTTAAGCCGTAACAGGGTAATTTCCCGCAGCTGCGCCAGCGCTTCCTGCTGCTCAGTCTCCTCATCATTGTTGAGCCTGCGCTGCAATTCCGCCAGCATCTGTTCACCGCTGCGCCCTTTGGCGCGAATCAGAAACACCCGGCCGAAGCGCTGCTCATAGCGCTCATTACCGGCCAGCATCGCCAGCTGCAGCGCGCCGTTAGCCTGCTGCATCGCCGCCTGTTCCTGCTGCGACAGCGCGGCCTCTTTGCCCGCGCCCTGAGCTTTTTCGCCGATGCGCGGATGGGCGCTCAGCGCCTGCTGCAAGGCGTCGCCCTGCCACGCCAGCGCCAGCTGTTGCGCCGTGGTGTACAGCGCCGTCAGGCTGGCGAACGGCCGCGCCGCCACCAGCGCCTGCTGCCAGGCGGGAATCGCCACGCAGTGGGCAATCGCCGCCTGCGCCTGCGCGACGCTCGCCTGATTAAAATCGTTCAGATCCATTTCCCGGCTCCTTTAGCTGCGCGCCAGATCGCATACCGCCTGCAGATAGGCCTGCACGCCGAGCGCCACATCGGCCACCTGCACCGATTCCGCCGGATGATGGCTGATACCGCGATGGTTGCGCACAAACAGCATGCCCACCGGCCAGCGCTCAGCCATCGCGATCGCGTCGTGACCGGCTCCGCTCGGCAGCGCCAGACTGCGCCCCTGCACGGTTTCTACCGCATGGCTCAGCGCCTGCTGCAGCCGCGTATCACAGGCGGTGGCCGCGATGCGATAGTACTCGTTAGCGCTGAAGCTGAGCCCGCGCCGCAGCGCGATGGCTTCCGCCTGGGTCAGCAGGCTGGAGAGCAGACGTTCCAGCGGTTCATCCTGCGGTCCGCGCACGTCGAGCGACAGCTGCACCTCGCCGGGGATAACATTAACGGCGCCCGGCAGACAGCTCAGCGTGCCCACCGTGGCCACCAGTTGCGCATCCTGATCCTGCGTGGCCTGTTCCACAAACACCATCCACTCTGCCGCTGCTGCCAGCGCGTCTTTGCGGTGCGTCATCGGCACCGTGCCGGCATGACCGGCCTCTCCGACAAAGCGGCAGTTAAGACGGCGCGCGCCGTTAATCGCCGTCACCACACCAAGCGCCAGATCGTCCTGTTCCAGGCACGGTCCCTGCTCAATGTGCAGTTCGAGATAAGCCACAATGTCGCTCACCTCACGTGCCGCCTGCGGGATCAGCGCCGCGTCCAGGCCGAGGTCCTGCATCGCCTGCGCCACCGTAATACCGTTACCGTCCGGATGTGACACCCAGCTCTCCGGCCAGCTGCCGGTGAGGCCGCGGCTGCCAAGCAGCGTGATGCCAAAGCGCGTGCCCTCTTCATCGCCGAAGCCGACAATTTCAATCGCCAGCGGCAGGCGCTGCTGATGGTCGTGCAGCCACTGCACGGTTTCGATGGCGCTGAGCACGCCCAGCATGCCGTCGTAACGTCCGGCGTTGCGCACGGTATCAAGGTGCGAGCCGAGCAGCAGCGCCGGTGCGCCCGGCTCCGCCGCTTCATAGCGACCGCAGATATTGCCGACCGCATCCTGCCAGGTGTGCATACCTGCCGCCTGCATCCACTCAGCAACGCGCGCGTTGGCGCGCACCTGCTCCGGCGACAGATAGACGCGGGTCAGACCCTCTTCGCTTTCACTGATTGCTGCCAGCGCGTCACAGCGCGCCATCACCCGCGCCGCCGCTGACTGCGCCTCACCGGCGCTCATCAGGCTATGACTCATGCGTGGCTCCTGTAGTGGTCCCAGGCAGCCTGCAGCGCCGCGCCCTGAGTAGTGCGGAAACCGACGTGATTCAGCACGGATTCCAGCGCGCTCAGCGTCAGCATCACGCAATCTTTGCGCGCGTTGTAGCCCATGGTGCCGATGCGCCACACTTTGCCGTGCAGCGGACCGAACGAGGTGCCAATCTCAATGCCGAAATCGTCCAGCATCAATTTGCGTACCTGGTCGCCGTTGATGCCCTGCGGGATCACCACGCCAAGCACGTTATTCATCTTGTGTCTGAGATCGCCAAAGGTTTCCAGCCCCATGCCCTGAATACCTTTCAGCAGCGCATCACCGTGCAGCTTGTGACGCGCGATGCCGTTATCCAGCCCTTCCTGCAGGATCAGACGGGCACATTCGCGTGCGCCAAACAGCGCCGAGGTGGCTTCGGTATGATGGTTGAGCCGCTCCGGTCCCCAGTAATCCATGATCATGCCGAGATCGAAGTAGTTGGAGTAGATCATCTCGTCGTCGCCATCCTGATGTGCGTCGGTACGGATGCCCTGCTCCACGCACTTACGCTGACGGATCACCGCTTCCATTTGCGGGCTCAGGGTGATCGGCGAGGTGCCGGACGGACCACCGAGGCATTTCTGCATCCCGGCTGAGACCGCATCCAGCCCCCAGGCATCGGTTTCCAGCGGGTTTCCGCCCAGCGATGCGGTGGCATCGGTGTACAACAGCACGCCGTACTGGCGGCAAATGGCGCCGAGCTGCTCCAGCGGTTGCAGCATGGTGGTTGAGGTATCACCCTGCACCGTCAGCAGCAGGCGCGGTTTGACTTTTTTGATCGCATCTTCGATCTGATCCGGGGTAAATACCTCGCCCCACGGCACCTCAATGGTATGGACTTCCGCGCGGCAGCGACGGGCAATTTCGCACAGCAGATGGCCGAAGCGGCCGAACACCGGCACCAGCACTTTATCGCCCGGACGAATCGCCGACAGCAGGATGGCTTCGATACCGGCGCGTGAGGTGCCATCAATCAGCAGGGTCCAGCGGTTTTCAGTGCGGAATACGCCACGGTACAGCGCCATCACCTCGTTCATATAGTGCGTCATCGCCGGATCGTACTGCCCAAGCAGCTGGCTCGACATGGCGCGCAGCACGCGCGGGTCGGCGTTGATCGGGCCCGGTCCCATCAGCAGACGCTGCGGCGGATTGATTTGCGAAAACTGGCTGATATCCATGAGGGGTTCCTTATTGTTCGGTTACAGACGCACGGTCGAAATAAACTGCTTCAGCTCGGCGGTTTGTGGATTTGCAAACAGCGTTTTGCTGTCGCCCTGCTCCCACACGCGTCCCTGATGCATAAACACCACGCGGTCGCCCACTTCGCGGGCGAAGTTCATTTCATGGGTGACGAGAATCAGCGTCATGCCTTCGGCGGCCAGCTGCTCCAGCACTTTCAGTACTTCACCCACCAGCTCCGGATCGAGCGCCGAGGTGATTTCGTCACAGAGTAAAACTTTTGGCTGCATCGCCAGCGCGCGGGCAATCGCCACGCGCTGCTGCTGACCGCCCGACAGGTTGGCCGGGTAGTAATTGAGGCGTTCGCCGAGCCCGACTTTTTCCAGCATCTGCGTGGCCAGCGTGCGGCACTCCGCCTCGCTCTTTTTCAGCACGCGGCGCGGTGCCAGCATCACGTTTTCCAGCGCGGTCATGTGCGGAAACAGGTTAAAGTTCTGAAACACCATGCCTACCGAGCGGCTGATTTCACGCGCCTGCGATTCACGATCGGTAATCGTCATGCCGCCCAGTTTAATGCTGCCTTCCTGATAGCCTTCCAGCCCGTTCATGCAGCGCAGCAGGGTACTTTTACCGGAGCCGCTGCGGCCAATGATGGAAATCACTTCGCCGTTGTCGATATCCAGATCGACCCCTTTCAGTACGTGGTTATCACCGTAATACTTCTGGACCTGATTAATGGTGATGAGCGGCATTGAATTTTTTCTCCAGGTACTGGCTGTAACGCGACAGCGGATAACACATCAGGAAGTAACCGAGCGCCACCAGGCCAAACACCTTGAAGGGCTGATACGTCACATTGTTGAGAATGGTGCCGGCTTTGGTCAGCTCGACAAAGCCGATAATCGACGCCAGCGCGGTGCCCTTGATCACCTGCACGGCAAAGCCAACGGTCGGCGCGATGGCGATGCGGATAGCCTGCGGTGCCACCACGCGATACAGCGTCTGGCCAAAGTTCAGGCCGAGGCAGCGCGACGCTTCCCACTGCCCTTTTGGCAGCGCGCGAATGCTGCCGTACCAGATATCCAGTAAAAACGCGCTGGTATACAGCGTCAGCGCCAGCGACGCCGCCGTCCAGGGCGCGACGTCGATGCCGAACAGGCCAACGCCGAAGAAGGCAAGAAACAGCTGCATCAGCAGCGGCGTGCCCTGAAACAGCTCGGTATAACAGCGAATCAGGCGGGTGAGCCAGCGACGCTGCAGCAGACGCAGAAACAGCAGCGGCAGTGTCACCAGCGTGCCGCCGAAAAAGGCCACCAGCGACAGCAAAATCGTCCAGCGCGCCGCCAGCAGCAGGTTGCGCAGGATGTCCCAGTCAGTAAACGTTGTCATGCCGGCTGCGCTCCAAACCATTTGCGACCCAGCGCCAGCAGCAGCTGACGCATGGCAATCGACAACGCCAGATAGATCAGCGTGGTCACCAGATAAACTTCAAAACTCAAAAAGGTGCGCGACTGAATCAGGTTGGCGGCAAACGTCAGCTCTTCATACGAGACCTGCGACACCACCGACGAGCCGAGCATCACAATGATGCACTGGCTGACCAGCGCCGGATAAATGCGCTGCAGCGAGGGCGGCAGCACCACGCGGATGAAGGTTTGCGTGCGGCTCAGCCCGAGCACGCGCCCCGCTTCCCACTGCCCGCGCGGCGTGACCTGGATACCGGCACGGATGATTTCAGTGCTATAGGCGCCAAGGTTAATCAGCATCGCCAGCAGCGCCGCTTCACCGGCCGTCAGTTTCAGCCCGAGATTAGGCAGACCAAACACGATAAAAAACAGCTGTACCACAAACGGCGTGTTGCGAATCAGCTCGACGTAGATGCCCCACAGGCGGCTGGCCCAGCCCGGTTTGCCGCTGCGCAGTGCCGCGCCGAGAATACCCAGTCCGACACCGCCCACCGTCGCCAGCACCGTAAGCTGCACCGTGACCCACAGTCCGGCCAGCAGCTCTGGCCAGTGCGGCCAGAGATCTGCAAAGTTAAGTTGCCCAATCATTGGCCGTTCCTGTTATGCGCCGAGGTTGGCAGGCAGCGGCGCTTTCAGCCACTCTTCCGACAGCTTGTTCAGCGTGCCGTCTTTAATACCCTGCTCAATCAGTGCGTTCACTTTCTCTTTCAGCGCCGGCTCATTCTTTTTCAGGCCGATAAAGCACGGTGAATCTTTCAGCATAAACTGCGGCACCGGGGCTTTTTCCGCGTTCTGGCGCGCAATCGCCGCGACCACCAGGTTACCGGTGGCGACATACTGCACCTGACCGGAGAGATAGGCGGACAGCGTGGTGTTGTTATCTTCGTAGCGCTTCACCTGAGCATCTTTCGGGGCGACATCGCTCAGCACCATGTCCTCTACCGCACCGCGCGTCACGCCAATCGATTTACCGCTCAGCGCCGCCGCATCTTTCAGCGTCTCGCCTTTCGGGCCGAACACGCCGAGGAAGAACGGTGCGTAGGCGCGGCTGAAGTCGATCACTTTTTCGCGCTCGGCGTTTTTGCCCATGCTGGAGATCACCAGGTCGACTTTATCGGTCTGCAGATACGGCACGCGGTTGGCGCTGGTCACCGGCACCAGCTGCAACTTCAGTTTCATCTGCTTCGCGAGGTATTTCGCCATGTCGATGTCATAGCCCTGCGGCTGCAGATCGGTACCGACCGAGCCAAACGGCGGGAAGTCCTGCGGCACCGCCACGCGAATCACGCCACGCTTCTGGATATCCTGCAGCTGATCGGCCATGGCGCTGCCTGCCTGCGCCAGCAGCAATGCTGCCCCTGCTACTGCCAGTAATACTTTGTTCATTATGCACCCCGGTGAGTTAATGGTGAAACAAAAGATTCTTGATAAATTGATTTGCAACTAATGTGCCAACCACAACGGGCAGCAAACGCAGCGGCTAAGCGGAGGATTTAAGGCGGTTAAGGGCGCATCATAACGGGGATCACCCCGTTAGCAGACGCGATCAAAAAAGGTGCAAAGCACCAAAACGGTGCCCTTTAGCGGTATTCCAGCTCGTCGAGCTGCTGGTAAAGATCGGCAATCTGATGAATGCGCTGACGCCCCTGCGACAGCATTTCGTGCAGCAGCGCGTTGGCCAGCAGGTTGATCAGGCTCATTGCCGAGGCGTAGCTGTCAAAGGCGGAAACGCTGTCGAGCGGTGCGCACAGCTGCCAGCGCGCCAGGGTGAGAATGCCCTGCGCCTGCGGTTCGCACAGCACCAGCACCGGGATGCCGCTCTGCTGCAGCTGCTGCATCAGTGGACGGATGATGCGTGGCCGGCGGCGAAACGCCATCACCACCACCACATCTTCCGGCGTCATGTCCACCAGCTCTTCGCCCAGCGTCTGGCCTGGCTGCGGCAACACCTGCACCTGGGCGCGCGCCTGCAGCAGCTGCTGACGCAGGTGCAGCGCCACCGGATACGCGTTGCGCATACCAATGATGAACACCCGCCGTGCGGCGCCCAGTGCGGCAATCACCTCGCTAAACTGCCGGGCGTCAATGCTGTTGACCCACTGCGTCAGGTTCGCCATCTCCTGCTTGTAATGACGCGACAGCAGCGTGTTGCCCTGCACCGCGTCGCGGTTATCGGTCAGCGGCATTCCGCTCTGGCGCAGGATGCGCAGTTCGTCACGCATGTCTTTGTATTTTTCATAGCCGAGGCGTTTGAACAGCCGGCTTACCGTGGCCTTTGATACGCCGCTTAGCCGCGCCAGCTCAGCGCTGTTATAGCTAATCAGATCATCAAAATGGTCAAACACAAAGTCAGCAATGCGCTGCTCCTGCGGCGACAGTTGCGGATAGTGACTGCGAAGACGTTCATCGAGCTGTTTCATCATTGGTCCTGTAACTTTCGTTTCACCACAAGCTAGCATAAATCGATCCAGGCTGGCGTAACACCAAAACTGGAACGGCTCTTGCTTTACCATTGACACAGACTGGTAGCGGCGCAATTTGTTGCGCTTGTTTTCCCTATCCAGCGCGCTAAATCGCGCCGCTACAAAAGAATAATCCGGGAACAGTTCACTATGATTCAGAGCAATATGGCCCCGATGGGCATGGCGGTGACGCCACATCACCTTGCCAGCGAAAGCGCACTGGCAGTTCTGCGTGAAGGCGGCAACGCGCTGGAAGCCATGGTGGCCGCCGCGGCGACCATTGCGGTGGTTTACCCACACATGAATGGCCTCGGCGGCGACGGCTTCTGGCTGGTGGTGCCGCCCGGTGGCGATCCGATTGCTATCGATGCCAGCGGCGCCGCCGGTTCGCTGGCGCACCCCGACTTCTATCACGGTGAGAGCCATATTCCGCATCGCGGCCCTAAAGCGGCACTGACGGTCGCCGGCACCGTCAGCGGCTGGCAGGAAGCGCTGACGCTGGCGCACGAACTGGGCGCGACGCCGCTGCCACTGAGCCGTTTGCTGCGCGATGCGATTCGCTATGCGGCCGATGGCATTCCGGTCACCGCCTCGCAGGCGGCAGCGACGGCGGCTAAACAGCATGAGCTGCAACATCAGCCCGGTTTTGCCGCCACCTTTCTGCCTGATGGCACACCGCCCGCCGCCGGCAGTCGTTTTACCCAGCCGGCGCTGGCGCAGACGCTGAGCGTGCTGAGCGAGCAAGGGCTGGAGAGCTTTTATCGCGGTGAGCTGGCGCACCATCTGGCCCGCGAAATGGGCGCGCTCGGCATGCCGATTACGCTGGACGATTTACACCGGCAGCGCGCCCGGCGCTGCACGCCGCTGCACCTCGCGCACAGCGAAGGCGATATCTGGAACATAACGCCGCCAACGCAGGGGCTGGTATCGCTGGCGATCCTCGGGATCACCGATCGTCTGGCGATGGCCGACGCCAGTGAAGCGCAGACGGTGCACCGCATCGTTGAAGCCACCAAACAGGCCTTTGCCTTGCGCGATCAACACATCACCGATCCGCGTCACATGGCGATTGATGTGCAGTCGCTGCTGAATGCCGATTATCTCGGCACGCTGGCCGCGCAGGTGCAGGACGATCGCGCCGCGCCCTGGGGCACCGGACGCGGACCGGGCGATACCGTGTGGATGGGGGTGATGGACAGCAGCGGCCTGGCGGTCTCCTTTATCCAGAGCATTTACCACGAATTTGGCAGCGGCGTCGTGCTGCCCGGCACCGGTATTACCTGGCAAAACCGTGGCGCGGCGTTCAGCCTGCAGCCGGATCACCTGCTGACGCTGGCACCGGGCAAACAGCCGTTCCATACGCTCAATCCAGCGGCGGCGCGCCTGAAGGATGGCCGCACGCTGGTGTACGGCTCAATGGGCGGTGATGGCCAGCCGCAAACCCAGGCAGCGATCTTTACCCGCTATGTCATTCAGAGCCAGCCGCTGCAGCAGGCGGTCAGCGCACCGCGCTGGCTACTTGGCCGCACGTGGGGCCAATCCTCGGACTCCCTCAAGCTGGAGGCGCGCATCGCGCCTGAAACCGTGCAGCAACTGCGCGCGCTCGGTCATGAGGTCGAACTGCTGGCTGAATACAGTGAAGTGGTGGGCCACGCTGGCGCCATCGTCAGACACAACAATGGCATGCTGGAAGGCGCGTTTGATCCTCGCAGCAACGGCAGCGCTGCCGGTTTTTAACGTAGACAATCATGAGTGCACAACCGGACTGGGCAACCTATATCGCCCAAATGGAACAGATTCTGGCGCTGGAGCTGGACGACACGCGCCGCGCCGAACTGCTGACGCAGTTTAACCGTATCGCCGCGATGGCGCAGCCGCTGATGGCGCTGCCGCTGGACGATCGCCTGGAAGTGGCGGGAGTGTTTCATCCATGACGCTGGCAGCCTTATCGATTAGCCAGCTGCAGCAGGCACTGGCGCAGGGCGATCTCAGCGCGCGCGACATCGCACAGCAGACGCTGGCCGCCATTGAACAGCATAACCCGGCCATCAACGCCTGGACCGCCGTCACCGCGCAGCGCATGCTGCGGGAAGCCGATCGGCTGGATCAGCAGCGTCAGCGCGGCGAGCCGCTGCCGGCGCTGGCTGGCATTCCCTATGCGGTAAAAAACCTGTTTGACGTCGCCGGTCACAGCACGCTTGCCGGTGCCAGCCTGTTCAGCGAGCGACCGGTGGCACAGCAGGATGCGTGGGCGGTCTCTCAGCTGCAGCAGAGCGGCGCGCTGCTCTCCGGCATGCTGAATATGGACGCCTACGCCTACGGCTTTACCACCGAGAACACCCATTATGGTGCCACCCGCAACCCGCGCGATCTGTCGCGCGTGGCCGGTGGCTCATCTGGCGGTTCCGCGGCAGCCGTCGCTGCCGGGCTGGTGCACTTTTCACTCGGCACCGACACCAACGGCTCGATTCGCGTGCCTGCTTCGCTGTGCGGCATTTTCGGCCTGAAACCTACCTTTGGTCGTCTGTCGCGCAGCGGCAGCCATCCGTTTGTCGCCAGCCTCGATCACATCGGTCCGTTTGCCCGCTCGGTGGAAGATTTGAGTCTGGTCTACGATGCGCTGCAGGGCGGCGACGCCAGCGATGCGTTTCAGGCGGCGCGCCCTGCGGAACCGGTCAGTGACAGGCTCTCTGCAGGCAGCGAAAAGCTGCGCAGCGCGGTACTGGGCGGCTTTTTTGCTGACTGGTGCAGCGATGAGGCGCGCGCGGCGGTGACGGTAGCGGCCAGCGCGCTCGGCGCGACAGAAGAAGTGACGCTGCCCCAGGCAGAACTGGCGCGCTCGGCCGCGTTTATCATGACCGCCGCGGAAGGCGGCAATCATTATCTGCCAGCGCTGCGCACCCAGCCAGAACGCTTTGAGCCGAATTCACGCGAACGCCTGCTGGCTGGCGCGATGCTGCCCGCCGCGTGGTATGTGCAGGCCCAGCGTTTCCGCCGTCACTTCCAGCAGCAGGTGCTGCCGCTGTTCGACCATTATGATGTGCTGATCGCTCCGGCCACGCCCTGTACCGCCACCACCATCGGCCAGGAAACCATTCACATCAACGGTCAGGATTTGCCGACACGCGCCAGCATGGGCATGCTGACGCAGCCGATTTCGTTCCTCGGCCTGCCGGTGTGTAGCGTACCGCTGCTCACTGCCAGCGGCTTACCGATTGGCCTGCAGCTGATTGCTGCGCCGTTTAACGAACAGCTGGCGCTGCGCGCCGCCTGGGCACTGCAGCAGCAGGGTGTGACGCTGCCACAAACCTCTTTTATGGATGCCTGAAGATGACACCTGAACATATCGATCGTCCGGCGATACTGGCTGAAGTCACCGCCGCGTTTTACCGCTACGAGCAGGCGCTGGTGAGCAATGATGTCGCCGTGCTGGACGAGTTGTTCTGGCACGATGCGCGTACGGTGCGACTCGGTGCCGGAGAGAATCTGTACGGGATTGACGAAATTCGCGCCTTTCGCGCGGCGCGTCCGTCAAAGGGGCTCGATCGCACGCTGCGCAATACGGTCATCACCACTTTTGGCGATGATTATGCGGTGTGCAGCACCGAGTTCACCCGCGAGGGCGTAGAGAAGATCGGTCGTCAGCAGCAGACCTGGGTGCGGCTGCCGTGCGGCTGGCGCATCGTGGCAGCGCAGGTGAGTTTGATGAGCTGAGCGGACGCGAGTGTTGCCCTCTCCTGGCAAGAGAGGGCACACATCCGTGAAAGGTAAGGCCGCTCAGGCAGCCGGATGCGTCTTCATCCAGTGATCGGCAATCTGCTGACGCGTGCACACCCACACCTTGTCGTGCTGCTGGATATGGTCGAGGAAACGCTGCAGCGCGCGGAATTTCCCCGGACGCCCCAGCAGACGGCAGTGCATGCCAATCGACATCATCTTCGGCGCAGTCGCGCCCTCTTCATACAGCACATCAAAGGTATCGCGCAGATAGGTATAGAACTGCTCGGCGGTGTTGAATCCCTGCGGCGTGGCGAAGCGCATGTCGTTGCACTCCAGCGTGTAGGGAATGATCAGATGCGGCTTCACCGTGCCGTCCTGACAGGTGACCTGCGTCCAGAAGGGCAGATCGTCACCGTAGTAATCGCTGTCGTAGCTGAAGCCGCCCTGCTCGACCACCAGCCGCCGCGTATTGGGGCTGTCGCGCCCGGTATACCAGCCGGTGGGCGCTTTACCGAATAACTCGGTGAGCACGTCCACTGCCTGCTGCATGTGCTGACGCTCGGTTTTGGCATCCATCCCCTGATAGTGAATCCAGCGCCAGCCGTGGCTGACCACATCGTAATCGGCGGCTTTGATGGCCTCGACAATCTGCGGGTGCCGCGCCAGCGCCATCGCGACGCCAAAGATGGTCAGCGGCAGGCCGCGCTGCTGAAACTCCTGATGGATGCGCCAGAAACCGGCACGCGAGCCGTACTCATACAGGGAATCCATCGACATGTGGCGATCGGCATAGCTGGCGGCACCGATGATGTCGGAGAGAAACTGCTCAGAGCCCGCGTCACCGTGCAGCACATTGTTTTCAGCGCCCTCTTCATAATTGAGCACGAACTGCACCGCCACCCGCGCCTCACCCGGCCACTGCGCGTGCGGCGGCTGGCCCGCATAGCCAATCAGATCGCGCGGATAATTTTTGTTGAAGCTGTACTCTTTCTTTTCAGATACATCACTCATTCTGCAAGTTCCTGTCATCAGTCCTCAACCAGCCCTTAGTTTAGGTGCTGAAATGCCGCGCTGAGCGGTTTTTTAATCGGGTAAGCCAGATCGCCGTGTTTGCTGGTACCAAAGCCCAGCGCCAGTAATGACTCGACCATTTTCACCGCCGCACTGACGCCATCAATCACCGGCAGGCCCAGTTCTTTAGTCAGATCCTGCGCCAGCGACGCCATGCCGCCGCAGCCCAGCACAATCGCCCCGCTGCCATCTTCACGTTTCGCCTGCAGACAGCGCTCACGCACTTTCTCCTGCGCGACGCCGCTGCCGTCCTCAAGCGCCAGCACCGGCAGGTCAATGGCGTGCAGCGCGGCACAGTGATGGCTGAATCCGTATTGCTGCAGCAGATGGCGGGCGATCACCAGCGTGCGCGGCAGCGTGGTGACAATCGAAAAGCGCGTCGCCACCAGCGTCGCGGTGTGCATCGCCGCTTCGGCAATGCCAATCACCGGTCCGCTCGCCAGTTCGCGCGCCGCCAGCAGTCCCGGATCGCCAAAGCAGGCGATGATGTGGCCGCTGACGCCCTGCTCTTTGCCGCGTTTTACCTGTTCCAGCACGCCCACCGCGGCAATCGCTTCATCAAAGTGCCCTTCAATGGAGGGCACGCCCTCGCTCGGGCACACCGCCAGAATCTCCGTGCCAGGCGCGGCCACGGCGCGTGCCGCTGCGCCGATGGTCGCCGTCATGGCGGCGCTGGTATTCGGGTTGATCACCTGGATCAGGCTCATGATGCCGCTCCTTTATGACCGGCAAATAACCGGGTGAAATCAGGCAGGGTTTCGCCGCTGCGTTCAAAGTGCAGGCTGGCGACGATATGTTCGAAGTGATGCTGCAGCGCCGTGGTTAACGCCGGCAGATCGTTTTGCCGCAGCAGATCCACCAGCCGATCGTGATGATCGCAACGACAGCCGCGCTGCCAGGGGGCACCGTAAGCGGCGATCACCAGTGAGGAGCGCTGCGTCAGGCGCGTCACCATGTCAGTCAGCACCTGGTTGCCGGAAATCGCCTGCAGTTGGATATGAAAAGCCGCAGACAGACGGATGGCGGCGGCCCCGTCGTGCTGCTGGTGCGCCTGCTGCTCGTCGGCAATTAAGCCACTCAGCGCGGCGAGATGCGGCGGCTGCAGATGCGCCAGCACCGCCGGCAGGTTGGCGCACTCCAGCAGGCTGCGCGTGGCGAAGATGTCGCGCGCTTCCTCCACGCCCGGCGTCGCCACCTGTGCACCACGTCTGGGCGACAGGGTGATCATTTGCACCGCCGCGAGGCGCTGCAGCACCTTACGAATGCCGGTACGGCTGACGCCAAACACCTCCGACAGCGCCTCTTCCGGCAATTTGCTGCCCGGCGGCAGCTGGTGCTCCACGATGGCGTTCAGCAACGCCTGATAGATAGGTTCGTCTCTGTCATTCAGATCGGCAGCCGTTTTCAGGCCTGTTTCACTCTTCATTACCCGCTCCGGCAAGTGACTGCATGCAGACATCGTATACGTGAAATTCATTTTTTGTATACAAGAAATCAATTCTGGCCTGGATCCTGCAATACCGTTTCACGCTGTCATTATTTTTCCATGAAGTTAAGAGGAGCAGGTTTCATGCCAAATCATTCTGAAGTGACCTCTGCGGTGGCCTCTGAAGCCAACGCCCATTACAGCCCGCGTCTGTGTAACGACGACCTGGCGCCGACCCGCAACCAGAGCTGGTCGTGGTACAACATTTTTTCGTTCTGGATGTCGGACGTGCACAGCATGGGCGGCTATGTGGTGGCGGCCAGCTTCTTCACCCTCGGTCTGGCCAGCTGGCAGGTGCTGCTGTGTCTGCTGGTGGGAATTTGCATCGTGCAGCTGTGCGCTAACCTGGTAGCAAAGCCGAGCCAGATGGCCGGCGTGCCTTATGCAGTGATTTCGCGTCAGGCATTTGGCGTGTTCGGGGCCAACATCCCGGCGGTGATTCGCGGGCTGATCGCCTTCGCCTGGTACGGCATTCAGACCTATCTGGCGGCGAATGCGCTGATGCTGGTGCTGCTGAAGTTCTACCCGTCGTTAAGCAGCATGACGCAGAGCAGCTGGCTCGGCCTGTCGCAGCTTGGCTGGTGCTGTTTCGGCGTCATGTGGCTGCTGCAGGCGATGGTGTTCTGGCACGGCATGAGCGCAATTAAACGCTTTATTGATGTCGCCGGTCCGGCGGTCTACGTGGTGATGGTGGCGCTGGCGGGCTGGATTGTATACAAAACCGGTTTTGACGGTATCTCCTTCACCCTCGCCAGTAAATCACTGAGCGCGGGCGAGCAAACCTGGCAGATGATTACCGCGACTGCGCTGGTGGTCTCTTATTTCTCCGGCCCGCTGCTCAACTTTGGTGACTTCTCGCGCTACGGCAAAAGCATGGGTGAGATTCGCCGCGGCAACCGCTGGGGCCTGCCGTTCAACTTCCTGCTGTTTTCGATTGTGACCGTGGTCATTGTCTCGGGTACTCAGTCGCTGTTTGGCAAAATGATCACCGACCCGATTGAAACCGTGAGCATGGTAGGCAACGATGTGGCCGTCGCTATCGGACTGCTGACCATGATTACCGCCACCATCGGCATCAATATCGTGGCGAACTTCGTTTCGCCAGCATTTGATTTCTCTAACTGCTCACCGCAGAAGATCAGCTTCCGCGCCGGTGGCATGATTGCCGCCGTGGGTTCAGTGCTGTTGACGCCGTGGAATCTGTTCCAGTCGCCGGAGCTGATTCACTACACGCTGGATGTGCTGGGATCGTTTATCGGGCCACTGTTTGGCATTCTGATCGCCGATTTCTACCTGATCAAACGCAGCAAGGTGTACGTTGATGACCTGTTCAACGATACGCCAAAAGGCCGCTACTGGTATCTCGGCGGTTTCAATCCGAAAGCGATTGCTGCACTGCTGCCTTCCGTTGGCATATGTCTGGTGATTAGCTTTATTCCGTCCCTGCACGCAGTGGCAAACTTCAGCTGGTTCATCGGCGTGGCGCTGGGCGCTGGCTGCTACCGCTGGCTGGCGCGCGCTGAACGTGAGGTGCCGCAAGCCACCTATCGTGCGGAAGTGGCGGTACAGAAGGATTAATGTGCTGGTGGTCGCCATGAATGGCGACCGTACGCCAGATGGGTATGATTTAGAAAAGCAAAAAGCCGATGCATTGCTGCATCGGCTTCTTTAAAGAGATTGGCGGAACGGACGGGGCTCGAACCCGCGACCCCCTGCGTGACAGGCAGGTATTCTAACCAACTGAACTACCGCTCCGCGCTTTGTTCCCCGTCGGGAACGAGGCGCATATTAATGGCAGCCTCATCACTCGTCAACGCTTTTTGCAGGCGAATCTCTCGTTTGCCGGTTTTTTCAGCTTAACGACGCTTTTCCACGCAAAATCAGCGGTTTCAGGCGCGCCACAGGCAGCTGCCGCCCTTCTTTTGCACCAGATCGAGCCGGCTCTCATGCGCCATTATCTCTTCATCGCTGGCACTAACCACGCGCAGGCCTGCGCCCGGACGAACGATGCGCTGTATATGCTCACCTTCCACCTGATTGCTCTGCTCGCCTTCCATTGAAAACGCCAGCGAGGTCTGGCCGCCGGTCATGGTGAGGAACACTTCGGCCAGAATCTCGGCATCAAGCAAAGCGCCGTGCAGCGTACGTTTGCTGTTGTCGATCTCGAAACGGTTACACAGCGCATCCAGGCTGTTGCGCTTGCCCGGGAACATTTTACGCGCCATCGCCAGGCTATCGGTGATCTGACAGAAGGTTTCTGTCTTGCCGATGTCGCGCTGCAGCATGGCAAATTCGTAATCCATAAAGCCGATGTCGAACGAAGCGTTATGGATCACCAGCTCCGCGCCGCGAATGTAATCGAGGAATTCGTCGGCGATTTGCGCAAAGGTCGGTTTATCGGCGAGGAATTCATCGGCAATACCGTGTACGCCGAACGCTTCCGGATCCACCAGCCGATCGGGCTTGAGATACATATGGAAGTTGTTGCCGGTCAGGCGACGGTTGATCACCTCAACCGCACCGATTTCAATGATGCGATGTCCTTCGTAATGCACCCCGATCATGTTCATGCCGGTGGTTTCGGTATCGAGGACGATCTGGCGGTTATTTGCAGTGCTCATAGGACTCGTTTTATGTCAGACTTGGCGTTTTGTCAGAAGGAAGTCTACCAGAGATGCGCAAACAGGTAGAAATATTCACCGATGGATCCTGCCTGGGCAATCCCGGTCCCGGCGGCTACGGTGCCATTCTTCGCTACCGCCAGCACGAGAAATTATTCAGCGCCGGCTATCGCCTTACTACCAATAATCGCATGGAGCTGATGGCGGCCATTGTGGCACTGGAAGCGCTGACCCAGCCGTGTGACGTGGTGCTCAGCACCGACAGCCAGTACGTGCGCCAGGGGATCACCAGCTGGATTCACAACTGGAAAAAGCGCGGCTGGAAAACCGCAGAAAAGAAGCCGGTGAAGAACGTTGATCTGTGGCAGCGACTCGACGCGGCGCTCAGTACCCATCAGATTCAGTGGGAGTGGGTAAAAGGCCATGCCGGTCATCCGGAGAACGAACGCTGCGATGAACTGGCACGCAGCGCTGCCGGCAATCCTTCCCTCGACGATATTGGCTATCAGGTTGAGTCCTGATCGCTGGCTTCACGAAACTGCCGCGTGGCATTGACCGCTGGCCGTAACTGGGTTTTGCCGGGCATCATCTTCACTTTGCCCGGCGTCAGCGGGAAGGTGCGCTTACGCGCAACCACGATATTCAGACAGCCCAGCGCCGGCAGGTGCGTGCTGATCATCTTGCCGCCCTGGCGGTGCCACGGCACCACCTGAAAGCGCGTACGATACACCACTTCATAGTTGAGTAAGCTCAGCCAGTCGAGCAGGCGCACCTGGCTGAACATCCGTCCACTCCACGGTGCGCGGCGCTGTAATCCGGGCAGGCCTTTACTGATGCCCAGCAGGCTGAACGGATTGAAGCCGCTGATAATCATCCAGCCGTCATCAATCAGTACACGATCCACTTCGCGCAGTACGCGGTGCGGATCCTGGCTCCAGGCCAGCGTGTGCGCCAGCAGACAGGCATCAATCGATTTGGCTTCAAACGGCAACTGCGTTGCGCTGGCGATGACGTGCAGCCCATCGCCCTCATCGCCCACATTAACCTGATGCGATATGGCACACTGGCGGGTATTGATTTCTGCGCTGAGGCTGCCAATTTTAAGCATATGAAAGCCGTACAGCTTGCCGAGATACGGTTGCAGTTGCTGGGTTAACGCGTCGCGGAAATAGTCGCCCCAGGGCATATCCTGCCAGGAGCGCGGCGCAGTCAGGATTTGGCGTGTTTTCGCTGGCTTCATGCTCTACCATTTTCCTTTTTCTACGACCTGAGAGGTGTTTATGAATCTTACCAGTATTCCCGCGTTGCAGGATAACTACATCTGGACACTGAACGATGAACAGGGACGCTGTCTGATCGTCGATCCGGGTGAAGCCCGACCGGTGCTGGAAAAAATTCACGCCAATCACTGGCAGCCGCAGGCCATTCTGCTGACCCATCATCATCACGATCACGTGGGCGGCGTTAGCGAACTGCTGGAGCACTATCCACAACTTGAGGTTTATGGTCCGCAGGAGACCGCCGATAAAGGCGCGCGCACTATTCTCAGTGACGGTGATGAATTTACGCTGCTCGGGCTAAATTTCCGCGTCATCGCAACGCCTGGACACACTTTAGGACATATCTCATATTTCAGCTCACCTTATCTTTTCTGTGGCGATACGATGTTTTCGGGTGGCTGCGGACGACTGTTCGAAGGCACTGCGCAGCAAATGTTTGAGTCGTTTCAGTCGCTTAATCAACTCCCTGCCGATACGCTTATCTGCTGTGCGCATGAATACACTTTATCCAATATGAAGTTTGCTGCGGCTATTCTGCCTCAGGACCCGAAAATTTTGGCAAGGTATCAGCAAATTAAGGACTTACGCGCAGAAAATCGCATTACTTTGCCAACAAAACTGGCGCTGGAGCGTGAAATAAATTTATTCCTGCGTACGCAAGATCCTGATTTGCAAAAGGCTTTAGGCATTAATGTGTCGTCGGCTCCGTTATGGCAGACTTTTGCCGATCTACGCGAGAAGAAAGACCGTTTTTGATATTTCTGGTTGTGTTGTGCCGGTCGCTAACGTATAGTTGCTCGTCTTTTAAGCGAACTATTGACACACACATGAAGGCTAAAGCGATATTACTCGCCTCGGTCTTGCTGGTTGGATGTCAGGCATCAAGGAATGACGCCAGTATCCCGGTACAGCATGCACAGAGTCTGTCTTCAGCTGGTCAAGGTGAAAATGGAAAGTACGG
This sequence comes from Pantoea sp. B_9, assembly GCF_008632015.1. NCBI lineage: Bacteria > Pseudomonadati > Pseudomonadota > Gammaproteobacteria > Enterobacterales > Erwiniaceae > Pantoea > Pantoea sp. B_9. The sequence goes on from NZ_VWVL01000001.1 coordinate 1,403,789, forward strand.
AGATCGCTTGTTGTCGCCGCGCTGGCAAGATGATGGAACCAGCCTCGCAGAAGACACTGATCTCTGGAATCACATTAGTGACGAGTTGAAGATGGGAATTCCGGAAAACCCGCGAATCCGCGAACAAAAAACAAAGTACTTAAAAAATAAGAGCTATCTCCACGATGTAACATTACGGGCAGAGCCGTACATGTACTGGATTGTCGAGCAGATACAGAAACGTAAAATGCCGATGGAACTGGTACTGCTACCCATAGTGGAGAGCGCTTTTGACCCACACGCAACCTCTTCTGCGAATGCCGCTGGCATCTGGCAGATCGTTGCGCAGACGGGCAAAAACTATGGTTTGAAACAGAACCAATGGTACGACGGACGCCGCGATGTGGTGGCCTCAACCAAAGTTGCGCTGGATATGATGCAGCGTCTGAACGGCATGTTTGACGGTGACTGGTTACTGACCATCGCCGCCTATAACAGCGGTGAAGGGCGCGTGCTGAAGGCGATGAAACAGAACAAGGCGCGCGGTAAGCCGACCGACTTCTGGCATTTATCGCTGCCACGCGAGACCACGGTTTACGTACCTAAAATGCTGGCCCTGAGTGATATTCTCAAGAACAGCAAGCGTTACGGTATTAAGCTGCCAACCGCGAATGAGAGCCGTGCACTGGCTCGCGTTGAAGTGGGACAGCAGATTGAACTGACGCAGGCCGCAGATATGGCCGGTATGTCGCTCAGCAAGCTGAAGACATTCAATGCCGGGTATAAAAACGGCACCACCGCGCCAAACGGACCGCACTATATTATGGTGCCAAAGTCCAACGTGGCTCAGCTGCGCAATTCACTGGCTTCCGGTGATATTGCTGCGGTACAGCCCGGCGAGCTGGCGAAAGTCAGCGCTGCAGGCAATAGCTATAAGGTCCGCAAAGGCGACACCTTATCGGGCATTGCCAGTAAGCTTGGCGTGAGCGTTAGTGCACTGAAGCAGCAGAATAACCTGCGCAGTGCGTCAGTACGCATCGGTCAGACCCTGACCGTTGGCAGCAAAGCTGGCGCGTCGCAGCTGGCGGATAACGGCAACAGCATCACCTACCGTGTACGTAAGGGTGATTCTTTTGCCAGTATCGCCAAACGTCACGGTGTAAACACCAAAGACGTGATGCGCTGGAACAGTGACGCTAAAGATATTCAGCCCGGCGATAAGCTGACGCTGTTTGTGAAGAATAGCGCAACACCCGATACCTGATGCACCGAAAAGGCTGACTTTTGTCAGCCTTTTTCATTATTTACCTTTTCCCGTTCCCGCAGTCAGACACACTCCCGCGTAAACCTCGTTATTTTTTCGCCGCTGCACCATGCCTGTAGCGGTCTGAAGTGGTTTATTGAGCAGGATGCGGCTTCAGCGCTGTGAATCATTCGCTTTGGCGTGCCGCACTGAGCTTAGCGTTTAGCCGCGCCGGGACTGAATTCAACCAGCAGAGGATTATGGTCAGAGGCACGCGTCACCAGCACCGACGCCTCGCTGACCTTCATATCGCGGTAAAAGACAAAATCCAGCGGGCGGCCGAAGGCTTTGCGCCGATGATCATCAGTAAAGTTTACTTCGCGCAGCGCCATCTCACGGGCAAAGCGGTAGAGCGCGTTCATACGCTGGCGGCTCCAGGCATTGAAGTCGCCGGCCATGATCACCGGCCCGCGATGATGCTGGATTTGCTCGCCAATCGGCCCCAGCTGTTTGCTGTACACATCAACGCCGAGGCTGAAATTGACCGCATGAATGTTGACCACCATCAGCATTTCGCCGGTGGGAAGCGGATAGGCAGTGACCAGAGCGGATTTAGACAGCCTCAGTAGCGGCTCACGCTCACGCAGCGGACAACAGTAGACCGGATGGGCAGAAGCCAGCGTCATAACGCCAGAGGGGTGTTGTGGCAGCACAAAGGCCGGCACCTGATCGGCCGCCAGATAATTACTGGTGGCGAACTGCACCAGTTCCGGAGTGGTCTGCGCTTCCTGCAGCAGCACCAGATGGGCATCTTTACCGAAGCCCTGCAGTACTGACATCCAGTCTGCCCGCTGCTGTTTGAAGATATTCCACACCAGCACGCGCAGGATTGGGTCGGCTGGCAGCGGTGCACCGGGCGGTAACGCCTGCCCAAGATGCAGCATCGCCCCTGGCGGAAAAATCCGCTCAGCAGGCTGACCTGCTACATACCGCATTGCATAAGTTTTTTTTCGCACTGTCCCGCCTGGCTGATTTACGACTACTACTTCACCTGACTGTTATAGGGATTTTAGCGCGGGGTTTCAATTGCTGTTATTGATTGTCGGAATTCGCCTCACAGGCAGCAACGGCAACAGCCCGCCATGCGGCAGGCTGTTGTGTGGCTTATTCAATGATGGCTGCCGCGCGCGGCTTATCCAGCTGGCCACTGAGGCGGACCAGCAGCATAGCCGCAAACACTATGACGGCACCCACCCATGGCGTCTGCGCCAGACCGTAATGTTCCACGATGTGACCGCCGACGGTTGAACCCAGTGCGATGCCAATATTAAAGGCCGCGATATTCAGCCCGGACGCGACATCAACTGCGCCTGGCGCATAGTGTTCAGCCTTTTGCACCACGTAAACCTGCAGGCCAGGTACGTTAGCAAAGGCAAAGACGCCCATCACCAGCACCGTGAGCAGCGCGAGGTAATGCATGCTGGCGGTGAACTGGAATACCACTAACAGAATGGCCAGCGCGATAAAAATCAGCGTCAGCGCCGGTACCGCCCCGCGGCGATCGGCCAGCCTGCCGCCCCAGATATTCCCGATCGCCACCGCAATACCGTACCCCAGCAGCACACCGCTGACGGCGGTCGGCGAGAAACCGGCCAGCGATTGCATCATCGGTGCCAGGAAGGTGAAGGTGGTAAAGATGCCATCGTAGCCCAGCGCCGTAATCGCGTAAATCAGCAGCAAACGCGGATTAATCATCACCGCGGCCTGCTGTGCCAGGGAGGTGGCAGGCGGCTGTGCGATGTTACGCGGTACCAGTATCATACTGCTGACCAGTGCAATCACACCCAGCAGAGAGACCGCCAGAAAACTTTCACGCCAGCCAAAGTGCTGGCCAATCAGTGTGCCAAGCGGTACGCCGGTGACCAGCGCCACGGTTAAGCCGCCAAACATGATGGCTATCGCACTGGCAGCCTTCTCTTTGCTTACCAGGCTGGTGGCAATGGTTGAGCCGACGGAGAAGAAAACGCCGTGCGCCAGTCCGGTCAGCAGACGCGCCATCACCAGCGTTTCATAGTTGGGTGCCAGCCAGGCCACCAGATTACCGACGGTAAACAGCGCCATCAGCCCCATCAGCAACTGCTTGCGCGGCAGCTTGCCGGTTAAGGCGGTCAGCACTGGCGCGCCGACGGCCACGCCAAGCGCGTAGATGGATACCAGCATCCCGGCAGAAGGTAACGTAATGCTGAGCTGTTCAGCGATGGTCGGAATCAGCCCGACGATAACAAACTCGGTGGTTCCGATAGCGAAGGCGCTGATGGTCAGCGCCCAGAGTGCAAGTGGCATGGTTGACTCCCAATAATGTTTTGATGGGCGCCATTATCGACTCGTGCTTTAATAACAAAAAGAAGCAAAGTAACAATAAACTTTTGCCTGAGGAGGCATAATGAAGGCATCTTCAGAGGAGTTAAAAGTCTTTATCGCTGTGGTGGAAAGCGGCAGTTTTAGCCGTGCAGCGGAGCAGTTACAGATGGCCAATTCGGCGGTGAGCCGCACGGTGAAGAAGCTGGAGAACAAGCTTGGCGTGTCGCTGCTGACGCGTACCACCCGTCAGCTGGCGCTGACTTATGAAGGCGAACTCTATTTCCGGCGCGTGCAGAAGCTGATCCTTGAGATGGCGACAGCAGAGAATGAGCTGATTGAGCGCCAGCAGGCGCCACAGGGCGTGCTGCGCATCGACGCGGCTACACCGGTGATCCTTAACCTGCTGATGCCGATGATTAAACCCTTTCGCGAACGCTATCCGGCGGTCACGCTATCGCTAATCTCTTCCGAAAGCTTTATCAACCTGATTGATCGTAAAGTGGATGTCGCTATTCGTGCCGGGGATTTAACCGACTCCACGCTGCGTGCCCGGCTGCTGTTCACCAGCTATCGTAAAATGGTCGCTACGCCAGCTTATCTGGCGAAATATGGTACACCGGCGTCGGTGGAGGCGCTGGCACAGCATCAGTGCCTCGGCTTTGTCGAGACGCCTCGTCTTAATCGCTGGCCCGTGTCGGCCAATGGCAGCGATCTGTATGAAATTGACGCGGCGATGTCATCGAACAGCGGAGAGACGATCAAGCAGCTATGCCTTAACGATCAGGGTATCGCCTGCCTGTCGGACTTTATGGTGAATGCGGAAATTGCGGCGGGCACTTTTGTTGAGGTGCTGGCGCACCAGTCGGTACCGGTTGAGATGCCTTTTAATGCGGTGTATTACAGCGATTTAGGGGTGAGCCAGCGCGTGCGGGCCTTTATTGATTTTCTCAGCGAGTGGGTCAGAGATCAGCCCTGGCGCGTGCAGGGCTGATGCACGGGAGAATTAATCCCAGTCTGGTGCCAGGCCTTCCGGGCTGACCAGACGCTGCTGACGATCCAGCGCGGCGATCTGCGCCATGTCGTCCGCATCCAGTGTCAGATCCTGCGCCGCCATATTGCTGGCCAGGTTCTCACGTTTGGTTGAGGAGGGGATCACGGCATAACCCAGTGCCAGTGCCCACGCCAGGACGACCTGCGCGGGTGTGGCCTGATGCTTCTGCGCAATCTGCTTTATCACCTGTTCTTTTAACGCTTCGCCATATGCCAGCGTCATGTATGAAGTGATGTGAATGCCCTGCTGTTTCGCGAACTCCACGACCTGGCGATTTTGCAGGAACGGGTGCAGCTCAATCTGGTTGGTCGCAATGTTCTCTGCGCCCACAGCGGCAATGGCCTCTTTCATCAGGGCAATCGGGAAGTTAGAGATACCAATCTGACGCGTCAAACCCGCCTCTTTCGCTGCCATCAATGCCTGCATGCTCTCTTTGACCGATACCGCTGCACCCGGCGATGGCCAGTGGATCAGCGTCAAATCGACATAGTCGGTACGCAGTCTCGCCAGGCTCTGCTGCAGGCTGGGGATCAGTTTGTCGGCGGCGAGATTCTCAATCCAGATTTTAGTGGTGATAAACAGCTCATCACGTGCCACGCCGCTTTCGGCAATCGCCTGACCTACGGCAGCTTCGTTTTCATAAATTTGAGCGGTATCGATGGTGCGGTAACCAAGTTCCAGTGCGGTTTTCACTGAATGAATAACGACATCGTCCTGCAGACGAAATGTTCCTAAACCAAAAGCGGGGATTGTCATGTTTTCCTCATCATTGCGTTGAATGTTGCGATGAGGCGTATTGTGGCAGGATTATTGTTGCTGAAAAATCCGCTTATGAGCAGAGGAATTTTGCGTTTTACTCAACAATGGCGGGTTTTTAGCGGACATGAAAAAGCCCTGACTTTGCAGTCAGGGCTTCTCAGTTTAAGTGGCGGAACGGACGGGGCTCGAACCCGCGACCCCCTGCGTGACAGGCAGGTATTCTAACCAACTGAACTACCGCTCCACCGATTCTGTACTGATATCAGACCGTCGCTGATTTCAGGTGTTTCGCCCTTTCCGCGTCACCGGGAAGGTCACGACCCGATTAGGGGTCTTAAATTGATGCCTGGCAGTTCCCTACTCTCGCATGGGGAGGCCCCACACTACCATCGGCGCTACGGCGTTTCACTTCTGAGTTCGGCATGGGGTCAGGTGGGACCACCGCGCTGTTGCCGCCAGGCAAATT